>NZ_ACYY01000059.1 GCF_000176015.1 Rhodobacter ferrooxidans
GAACGCAACAAACCGCACGTCAACATCGGCACGATCGGCCACGTTGACCATGGCAAGACGACGCTGACGGCGGCGATCACCAAGTATTTCGGCGAATTCCGCGCCTATGACCAGATCGACGGTGCGCCGGAAGAGCGCGCGCGTGGCATCACCATCTCGACCGCCCACGTGGAATACGAGACCGAGAACCGCCACTACGCCCACGTCGATTGCCCCGGCCACGCCGACTATGTGAAGAACATGATCACCGGTGCGGCGCAGATGGACGGCGCGATCCTGGTGGTTGCGGCCTCGGACGGCCCGATGCCGCAGACCCGCGAGCACATCCTGCTCGGCCGTCAGGTCGGCATCCCCTACATGGTCGTCTACATGAACAAGATCGACCTGGTGGATGACGAGGAGCTGATCGAGCTGGTGGAGATGGAAATCCGCGAGCTCTTGTCCTCCTACGAATACCCCGGCGACGACATTCCGATCATCAAGGGCTCGGCCCACCAGGCGATGATCGGCCTGCG
>NZ_ACYY01000058.1 GCF_000176015.1 Rhodobacter ferrooxidans
CCTTCACCATCCGTCACACCAGTTGATCGGACTCGGGCGCGCAGAATTCGCAGTAGAGCGTCCGCATGATCCGCGATGCCCGCATATCGGTCAGCGCGTAGGTGCGGGCCCGGCCCAGGCGCTCGGCGGCCACCAGCCCGTCGGCGCGCAGCCGGGCCAGGTGTTTGGAAACCTCGGCCTGCGGCAACCCGGTGAACGCCTCAAGATCGCCCACATTGGCCGGCCCTTCGGCAAGCCGGCAAAGGATGACCAGTCGTGCAGGATGTGAAATGGCCCTCAGAAACGCAGTCGTGACCTCGGCCTGTTCCAGCATCCGGGCCGCCGTTCCAATTTCAAGCAGAAGTTGCGGTTCCATATCGACAATCTTTCGCAGATGTCATGCCATGAACAAGTTTGATGCCCGGAATGGGGCCGCCGCACAAGGGTCCGTTTGCCGCGCCCGCGCGGTGTTGCAATGAGCGCGCCGCGCCTGAACACCTCGCCGCCGGTGTCCGACGAGATCCGCCGCACGACCTGTTACATGTGCGCCTGCCGCTGCGGCATCAACGTGCATC
>NZ_ACYY01000057.1 GCF_000176015.1 Rhodobacter ferrooxidans
GGCGGCGCAAGCAACTGGCCGATGACCTGCGCGACGAGGTGTATCCCAAGAACATCCTGATGATCGGGCCGACCGGTGTTGGCAAGACCGAGATCAGCCGCCGTCTGGCGAAGCTGGCCCGCGCGCCGTTCCTGAAGGTCGAGGCGACCAAGTTCACCGAAGTCGGTTACGTCGGCCGCGATGTGGACAGCATCATCCGCGATCTGGTGGATGCCGCCATGGTGGAAACCCGCGCCCGGATGCGCGAGGACGTGAAGGCCCGCGCCTTCAAGGCCGCCGAGGACCGGGTGATCGAGGCCATCGCCGGCAAGGACGCCCGCGAGCAGACCCGCGAGATGTTCCGCGGCAAGCTGAAGCGTGGTGAGCTGGACGATACGGTGATCGAGCTGGAAGTGGCCGACACCTCGAACCCGTTCGGGGCGTTTGATCCGACCGGTCAGGGCCAGATGGGCATGATGAATCTGGGCGATCTGTTCGGCAAGCTGGGCGGGCGCAGCCAGAAGCGCAAGATGACGGTGGCGGAAAGCCATGAATTGCTGATCAGCGACGAGGCCGACA
>NZ_ACYY01000056.1 GCF_000176015.1 Rhodobacter ferrooxidans
GGCATCACCGGCAAGCGGGCGCAATTCGATCATGCCGCCACCATTGCCGGGCGTTCACTCAGGTTCCGCATCGCTCTCTCCCTCGGTTGGCGGGCCAAAGCGCGCCAGCATCCGCGCCCTGATCTGATCACGGGTCTGGCGATAGGCGGCCAGCTTGGCCTCGCGCCCCTCGCCCAGCCCGGTCGGATCGAGCACCGGCCAGTACTCCACATCCAGATGATAATAGCGGGTCAGCTCCTGCGCCAGCCGCAGACTGGCCGGCGACAACGCCACGATCATGTCATAACCGGAAAGGTCATCGCCCCATTGCTGCATGTCCTCGAAACTGCGGGCGCGATGGCGGTGCAATTCCAGCCCGAGTTCCTGACAGACGGCAATCGAAAAGCCGTCCACCTCCATGTCATTGCGCACGCCGGCCGACTGCACATAGGCGCGCTGGCCGTAGAATTTCTTCATCATCGCCTCGGCCATGGGCGAGCGCACCGCGTTGTGGTCGCAGCAGAACAGCACCGACGAGGGGAATGTGCCCGCCACCCGCTAACCCCAGTGCAGGACGCAGATCAGGGTGAACA
>NZ_ACYY01000055.1 GCF_000176015.1 Rhodobacter ferrooxidans
CCTCGAAGCTGCGCAACTTGCGGCTGTGAATGCGTTCCAGCGGCATTTCGCGCAGCATCTCCATGGCGCGGATGCCGATCTGCAGATGCCGCGACACCTGGGTGCGGTAGAAATCCGAGGCCATGCCGGGCAGTTTCAACTCGCCATGCAAGGGCTTGTCGGACACGCACAGCAAGGTGCCATAGGGCACGCGAAAGCGGAAGCCGTTGGCGGCGATGGTGGCGCTTTCCATATCCAGCGCGATGGCACGGGATTGCGACAGCCGCTGCACCGGGCCGGACTGGTCGCGCAGCTCCCAGTTGCGGTTGTCGATGGTGGCGACAGTGCCGGTGCGCATGATGCGTTTCAGCTCGTAGCCTTCAAGCTGGGTCACCTCCTCGACCGCGTCTTCAAGGGCGATCTGAATCTCGGCCAGTGCCGGGATCGGCACCCAGACCGGCAGATCGGCGTCCAGCACATGATCCTCGCGCAGATAGGCGTGGGCCAGCACGAAATCGCCAAGGCTCTGGCTGTTGCGCAGGCCCGCACAGTGGCCGACCATCAGCCAGGCATGCGGGCGCAGCACGGCGATATGGTCGGTGGCGGTCTTGGCATTGCTGGGCCCGACGCCG
>NZ_ACYY01000054.1 GCF_000176015.1 Rhodobacter ferrooxidans
CAAGCTCTTGTTATCTTGCGTCTTTCTTTGCCAGATCGCTTGTTCCAACGCGTCGAGCACGAACTGCGTCTTCATCGAAGTTGATGCGCGCCATCCCACGATCCGTCGGGCAAACACATCAATCACGAACGCTACATAGACCGTCCCGGACCATGTGGGTACGTAAGTAAAGTCCGAAACCCATAGCTTGTTCGGCCGATCTGCCATGAACAGGCGGTTCACCTTGTCATCCGGGCACGGCAGAGACGTGTCGGGATTTGTGGTGATGACCTTTTTGCCGCGAACCACGCCCCTGAAGCCTAAACTGCGCATCAACCGTTCCACGGTGCAGCGGTCGGCGTCTTCACCCTGCCGTCGCAGCACATGCCAGATCTTCCGCGCGCCATAGAGCTTGCGGTTGGCATCCCAGGCCGCGTCGATCTTGACGCTCAGGGCGGCGTCCGATTTGGCCCGGGCTGATGCCCGGTCAGGATCACGCACGATGGCCCGCCGGTCATAATAGGTCGAAGGAGCGATCTGTAGAATTCTACACATCGGCTCGACCCCGAACTCCCCGCGGTGTTCTTCAATGAAAGCAGTCATTTGCGAAACGGGCGGTCGAGCTCCGCCTGGGCAAAATACGCCGACGCCTTCTTCAGGATCTCATTGGCCTGACGAAGCTCCCGCACCTCGCGTTCAAGC
>NZ_ACYY01000053.1 GCF_000176015.1 Rhodobacter ferrooxidans
ACGTCATTCCGCTTTACACGCCCGAATGTCGGCAATGCCCCAGTTGCCTTTCCCAGAAAACCAACCTCTGCACCGCCATTCGTGCCACCCAAGGCCAGGGCCTGATGCCCGACGGCACCACGCGCTTTTCCATGCTGGATGGCACGCCGATCTTTCACTACATGGGCTGCTCGACCTTCGCCAACCACACCGTGCTGCCGGAAATCGCTCTGGCCAAGGTGCGCCCCGACGCGCCGTTCGACAAGATCTGCTACATCGGCTGTGGCGTGACCACCGGAATTGGGGCCGTGATCAACACCGCCAAGGTCGAGATCGGCGCCAAGGCGGTGGTGTTCGGGCTGGGCGGCATTGGCCTCAACGTGCTGCAGGGGCTGCGGCTGGCCGGGGCCGACATGATCATCGGCGTCGATATCAACAACGACCGCAAGGCCTGGGGCGAGCGGTTCGGCATGACGCATTTCGTCAACCCGAAGGAAATCGACGGCCCGGTTGCCCAGCACATCGTCAACATGACCAAGACCGCGTTCGACCAGATCGGCGGCGCGGATTACAGCTTTGACTGCACCGGCAATGTGAAGGTGATGCGCGATGCGCTGGAGTGCACCCACCGCGGCTGGGGCCAAAGCATCATCATCGGCGTGGCGCCTGCGGGCGCGGTGATCGAGACGCGGCCGTTCCAGTTGGTGACGGGGCGGGTGTGGAAAGGCACGGCCTTTGGTGGTGC
>NZ_ACYY01000052.1 GCF_000176015.1 Rhodobacter ferrooxidans
ATCCAGGATCGGATCGCCGGTCGAGGTGACCGCAGCCCCCGTGGCCGTCGCCGTGTTCTGCACATAGCCGCGGTCCACGTCGGCTTGCGTCAGCACATAGGCCGCGGTGAAGCTGGTGCTGTCGGTGGCGCCAATGGCCAGGCTGACCGGCCCGCCCGAGACCGACACCAGCAGATCGCTGACCGTCACGCCTGCCAGCGCCACGTTGCCGGTATTGGTCACCGTGAAGCCATAGTTCGCCGTATCCCCCGCCCCGATCTGCCCGTCACCCGTGGTATCCACCAGCGAAGACAAGGACTTGATCAGCTCGATCCGCGGGTCAGGCCCCAGCAGCAGCGAGGTCGGGTCGTTGCCCGGATCGGCATCGCTGCCGCCCGCCCCATTGGGGGTCTCGGTCGTGGCCGGCGTCGGCACAGCCGTGCCATCCGGCGCCGTGCCGGTGTCGGACACGTCGGTTGCCGGAATCCGGTTGCCGCCCGCATCCAGGATCGGCGTGCCGCTCGTGGTGGCCGCGTCGCCCGTCACCGTGGCGGTGTTGTCAAAGTGCCCCAGATCGACGTCGCCCTGCCCGATCACATAGGTGGCGCTGAAGCTCGTCGTGTCCGAGGCCCCCACCGCCAGAAGCGCAATCGGCCCGCCCGCCATGGTCACCGGCAGGTCGCTGACCACCAGATTGATCAGCGCCGTGGTGCCGGTGTTGGTCACCGTGAAGCCGTAGGTCGCCGTGTCGCCCGCATTGCGCAAGCCGTCGCCGTTGGTGTCGGCCACCGAGACGAGGCGCTTTTCCAGCACCACCCGCGGCTCGGGCGCGATC
>NZ_ACYY01000051.1 GCF_000176015.1 Rhodobacter ferrooxidans
GGTCGCCACCGCCGCCGCACATGACTCTGGCCCCATCGCTTTCCGCTTTCCGCGCGGCGACGGCACCGGCGTCGAGATGCCCGAACGCGGCATCCCGCTGGAGATCGGCAAGGGCCGGATGATCCGCAGGGGTCGCGCGCGGCGATCCTGTCCTTCGGCACCCGCCTGTCCGAAGTGCTGGTGGCCGCCGAAGCGCTGGCCGCCCGCGGCATCGCGCCAACGGTCGCCGACGCCCGCTTTGCCAAGCCCTTGGACCGCGACCTGATCCTGCGGCTGGCGGCAGAGCACGAGGCGCTGATCACCATCGAGGAACGGTGCCGTTGGCGGTTTCGGCAGCCATGTGGCGCAGCTTCTGGCCGAGGAGGGCGTGTTCGACACCGGGCTGAAGTATCGTTCCATGGTGCTGCCCGACACCTTCATCGACCAGGCCAGCCCCGAGGCGATGTATGCCGTCGCCGGCATGAACGCCGCCGATATCGAGGCGAAAGTGCTGCAAACCCTGGGCGTGGCGGTGGTGGGGAAACGGGCGTAGGCGGTGCCCGTTCCCGATTATGAAACGATGATGCTGCCGGTTCTTCGGCTTTTTGCCGAAGGGGCCACCAATGTCAGCGCCTGCCTTCCGGCACTAAAGGCCCAGTTCGGCATTTCCGATCAGGAAGCTGACGAGCTGCTTCCCAGCGGCACCATGACCTATCTGTCAAACCGCGCGCATTGGGCCAGAACCTATCTTTCCAAAGCCGGATTGCTAAGTTCACCCAGACGCAACCAGCATGTCATCACCGAAAAGGGCCAGCGGTTTCTGGCGACACATCCGGCAAGGATCGACAATACGGTTCTGGCGCAGTTCGACGATTTCCAGAGCTGGGTTTCAAAGCCCAGGACGCCATTGGACCCCGATGGCCGACGCCCAGCGCGCCG
>NZ_ACYY01000050.1 GCF_000176015.1 Rhodobacter ferrooxidans
TCCACCATTCGGACCGCGGATCACAATACCTGTCGATCAAGTATACCGAGCGCCTGGCCGAGGCGGAGATCGATCTTTCAGTCGGAACGGTCGGCGATGCCTATGATAATGCCTTGGCCGAATGCGTCATTGGCCTGTTCAAAACCGAGGTCATCAACCAGATCGGCCCGTGGAAATCAATGCGAGAGGTCGAGTGGAAAACCCTCAAATGGGTCGATTGGTATAACAACCGCCGACTTCTCGGCCCAATCGGATACATCCCACCCGCAGAAGCAGAGGAGGCGTTCTATGCAAACCTGAACTCACTCGATATGGTCGCCTAAAAATGAACAAATCACCCTCCGGTAAACCCGGGGCGGTTCAGATTTGGGGGTTGGTCTTTCGACCCTGAACAAATGGGTGAAGATGGTTTCTGATGAGGCAGGTCCCCCCGATCCAGACCAGAACCTTCTGCGCGAGAATGAGCGGCTTCGGCGTGAGAACCGGATTCTTAAGGAGGAGAGGGAGCTGCTAAAAATGGCCACGCAGTTCTTCGCGGCTCAAAAGCCGTGAAGTTCGCCTTCCTTGACGACTATCGCGGCGGCCTTTCCAAGGCCCATGCCTGCCAAGTCATGGGGGTCACGGATCGTGGCCTTCGGGCCTGGAAGCATCGCCCCACATCACACCGGCAGCGGCGTGACATGGTGCTTCTTGCGCATATCCGCGATCAGCACAGAGCAAGCCAGGGCAGCTACGGTCGCCCCCGAATGACTGAAGAGTTGAATGAGTTGGGCTTGCGCGTCGGGCACCGCCGGGTAGGGCGTTTGATGCGACAGAATGCGATTTGTGTGGTCAGAACCCATAAATTCAAAGCAACTACCGACAGTGACCACACATTCAACATCGCGCCGAATCTCTTGCAGCAGGATTTCGCTGCGAGCCAACCCAACCAAAAATGGGCTGGCGACATAACCTATGTCTGGACACGCGAGGGCTGGATTTATCTGGCCGTCATCCTGGACCTGCATTCCCGTCGGGTGATCGGCTGGGCCATCAGCAACCGGATGAAGAAAGACCTGGCGATCCGCGCCCTCAACATGGCCATCGCCCTGAGACGCCCACCCAGGGGCTGCATTCACCATACGGATCGCGGTAGCCAATACTGCTCACACG
>NZ_ACYY01000049.1 GCF_000176015.1 Rhodobacter ferrooxidans
CGGGCTTGGGGCCGACCGGCTGGAGGGCGGGGCCGGGCGCGACCGGGCCGACTATAGCCAGGCCACGGCCGGGGTTCTGGTGGACATGCTGAACGGCGCGATCAACACCGGCGAGGCAGTGGGCGATGTGCTGGTGGAGATCGAGAACCTGTGCGGCAGCCAGTTGGGCGATGTGCTGATTGCCGATAACGCCGCCAATCTGCTGCACGGGCTGTCCGGCAACGACCAGTTGTTCGGGCGGGCGGGGGATGACACGCTGCTGGGCGGCGACGGCGACGACGTGCTGAGCGGCGGCACCGGGGCCGACCGGCTGGAGGGCGGTGCCGGGCGCGACCGGGCAGTGTATGTCGATGGCCTGGCGGTGCGGGTCAATCTGGGCCTCGCGGTGCAGCAGAACACGGGCTATGGCCTGGACTGGCTGATCGACATCGAGGATCTGCTGACTGGCGCCGGTGCCGACATGCTGGTGGGAAGTGTGCTTGACAACGGCCTGACCGCCGGTGCGGGCAATGACACGCTTTACGGCATTGCGGGCAATGATACGCTGAGTGGCGATCTGGGAAATGACCTGATCGACGGCGGGGTTGGCGTTGATACCGCGCTGTTTCTGGGTGTGCAGGCCATCCAGGTCGATCTTGCCAGCCTTGCGGCGCAGGATACCGGCCATGGCATCGACACACTGCGCGGGATCGAGAACCTTCGCGCGGGCAGCGGTGCCGATCTGCTGTCAGGCTCGACCAGCGCCAACCTGCTGGAGGGGGTTGCGGGCAACGACACGCTGTTCGGGCGCTCGGGCAACGACACGCTGGATGGCGGCGCGGGCAACGATCAGTTGCAGGGCGACGATGGCAACGACCTGCTGCTGGGCGGTCTTGGCGACGATCTGCTGTCGGGTGGCACCGGAAGTGATACGGCGGTCTTTACCGCAAGCCTGGCAACCGTGATCAACCTGAACCTGACCACGGCGCAGAACACCGGGCAGGGTCTTGACCGGTTTCTGGGCGTCGAGAACCTGACGACCGGGGCCGGGAACGATGTGCTGACCGGCAGCACGTTGGCCAACGTCTTGTCTGCCGGGGCCGGGAATGACCGGCTGAACGGTGGCGCGGGGGATGACACGCTGCTGGGCAGCGACGGGAACGATACGCTGAATGGCGA
>NZ_ACYY01000048.1 GCF_000176015.1 Rhodobacter ferrooxidans
GACCTGCCCCCCGGTCGTCCCTCGTTCATGACGAGAGTCCTTGGGGTTGATAGTGGTCGGTTTCGGGTGTGGCAAGCGCGCCGGGCGCGGTGCCATCAAATTGCTCAAGCGTCCGGCGCGCTTCTGCCGGGGTCTGGTTCCCCAGCGATGAATGCGGCCTGACGTTGTTGTAGTCGTAGCGCCAGAGGGCCAGCGTTCGGCGGGCATCAGCGAGGCTGTCGAAGATCTCTTCGTTGAGGCATTCATCGCGCAGGCTGCCATTGAAGGATTCGATGTAGCCGTTCTGCTGCGGTTTGCCGGGGTCGATGTAATGCCACTCGACTTTGTTTTCGTTCGCCCATTTGAGGATGGCCTTGCTGGTGAACTCGGTGCCATTGTCAGAGACAATACACGCCGGTTTTCCGTAGATCCTGACGAGCGCATCCAGTTCCCGCGCGACCCGTGCGCCTGAGATGCTGGTATCGGCAATCAGACCGAGGTTTTCGCGGCAGCAATCGTCGTTCACTGCCAGGATGCGGAACTTGCGGCAGGCCCCGAATGTGTCCGACAGGAAGTCCAGCGACCAGCGCTGGTTCGGCTGCAGGGGCACTGGCATTGGCGTGCGGCTGCCACGCGCCCGCTTGCGGCCACGACGACGGCGTACCGAAAGACCCTCTTCACGGTAAATCCGGTAAAGCTTCTTTTCGTTCATCACCATGCCCTTGCGCTCCAGCATGACACCAATGCGCCGATAGCCAAACCGGCGCCGCTTCTCGGCGATCTTGTTCATTTCCACACGGATCTCCGGGTTGTCGGGCGGCCGCTCGCGCCGCACGGTCTTCGGATCGACACCGATCAGGACGCAGGCCCGGCGCTGAGAGATCGGATGACCCTTCATCGCCCGCAGCACCGCGTCCCGCCGTTGAACCGGCGTCGTCAGGGCTTTCCCAGCAGGTCCTTCAGCACGACATTGTCCAGCATGACATCTGCCACCAGGCGTTTCAGCTTGGCGTTCTCGTCCTCAAGCTGCTTGAGGCGTTTGGCATCGGACAGGTCCATCCCGCCATACTTGGCCTTCAGCTTGTAGAACGTCGCGGGGCTCAGCCCATGCTTCCGGCACAACTCGGCCGTCGGCAAACCCGCCTCTTGCTCTTTGATCATCCCGATAATCTGCGCTTCGGTGAAACGGCTTTTCCTCATCTCGTCTGCTCCGTCAGGTTGGGCAGACTCTACATCAGACTGAGGGAACTTCCGGGGGGCAGGTCA
>NZ_ACYY01000047.1 GCF_000176015.1 Rhodobacter ferrooxidans
ATACACCATTCGGACCGCGGCTCCCAATACTTGTCTATCAAGTATACCGAGCGCCTGGCCGAGGCGGAGATCGATCTTTCAGTCGGAACGGTCGGCGATGCCTATGATAATGCCTTGGCCGAATGCGTCATTGGCCTGTTCAAAACCGAGGTCATCAACCAGATCGGCCCGTGGAAATCAATGCGAGAGGTCGAGTGGGAAACCCTCAAATGGGTCGATTGGTATAACAACCGCCGACTTCTCGGCCCAATCGGATACATCCCACCCGCAGAAGCAGAGGAGGCGTTCTATGCAAACCTGAACTCACTCGATATGGTCGCCTAAAAATGAACAAATCACCCTCCGGTAAACCCGGGGCGGTTCACTTCGATGCGAACTGGCGGGTCTACGGCGTGCGCAAAGTTTGGCACCAGCTGCGCCGTGAGGGCTTTGACGTCGCGCGCTGCACGGTCGCGAGGTTGATGAAGGACATGGATATTCAGGGCATTATCCGCGGCAAGCCGCAGAAGACTACGATCCCGGACAAAAAGCTGCCGTGCCCGCTGGACAAGGTGAGCCGCCAGTTCCGCGTGCCTGCGCCGAACATGCTCTGGGTGTCGAATTTCACCTATGTCGCCACCTGGAAGGGGTTCGCTTATGTGGCGTTCGTAATCGATGCCTATGCCCGCAAGATCGTTGGTTGGCGTGTCAGCACCTCCCCTCATGCCGGGTTCGTTCTCGATGCCCTCGAACAGGCAGTCCATGACCGCCGCCCGGTAAAGGGCATGGGGCTCGTGCATCACAGTGACCGCGGCAGCCAGTATCTGTCGATCAAGTATACCGAACGGCTGGCCGAAGCAGGCATCGAACCCTCGGTCGGAAGCGTCGGTGACAGCTATGACAACGCACTTGCCGAGACGATCAACGGCCTGTTCAAGGCCGAGGTCATCCACCGTCGCGGCCCTTGGCGCAGCTTCGAGGCGGTGGAATACGCCACCCTCGAATGGGTCGACTGGTTCAACAACCGTCGCCTGCTCGAGCCAATCGGAAACATCCCGCCCGCCGAAGCCGAAGCAAACTTCTACGCCGCTCTGGAAACTGAACCCATGGCCGCGTAACTAACCGAAATCAGCCTCCGGCAAACCCGGCGAGGTTCAGGGCGACCACGTCGCGCCGCGCCGCGCTGCCCTTTCCGGCCCTGCGCAGAGCTTCGGCTTTCATGTTGCCCAGCTTCAATAAGCGCGCCTTGGAAACGGCAAGGACTTT
>NZ_ACYY01000046.1 GCF_000176015.1 Rhodobacter ferrooxidans
TGAGCTACTCCCCATCTCTTGGACAGATTTCCGGGTGATTTAAGCTACTGCCTGCACCTGCTGATCGGTTTGGGTTGCGTTGAAGTAGACCACGGCGGGCGGTTGACCGCCATGGGCGGCGTGAGGCCGCTGGTGGTTGTAGAAGGTGATCCAGCGTCCGACGCCAGCCCGGGCCTGTGATCCGGTTTCCCAGGCGTGCAGATAGACGCATTCATACTTCAGCGACCGCCAGAGCCGCTCGATGAAGATGTTGTCCAGATACCGGGCTTTGCCGTCCATTGAGATTCTCGTCTTTGCCCGCTTCAGCCGATCGGTCCAGTCGAAGGATGTGAACTGGCTGCCTTGGTCGGTATTCATGATCTCGGGCGCGCCGAACTTGTGGATCGCCTCGTTCAAAGCCTCGAGGCAGAACCCGGCCTCCAGCGTGTTGGATATCCGCCAGGCCAGCACCTTGCGGGTGAACCAGTCCATGATGGCCACCAGATAGAGAAAGCCCTTGCGCATGGGCAGGTAAGTGATGTCGGCGCACCAGACTTGGTTGGGCCGGTCGATCCGCAGCCCACCGAGCAGATAGGGGTAAGTCTTGTGACCCTTCGCGGGCTTGCTGGTATTGGGTTTTTGGTAGATCGGCATCAATCGCATAAGGCGCATTAGCCGCCGAATGCGCTTTTCGTTCACGGCATGGCCTTCGTTCTGCAGATGCCACGTCATTTGCCGGACGCCGTAAAACGGCGTGTCCAGGAACTGCTTGTCGACCTTCAACATCAGGTCGAGGTTCATCGCGGTCTCGCCCTGCGGCGTGTAATAGAACGACGACAGCGAGATCGACAGCAACTGGCACTGCGCCCCTACCGACAGCTTGGGATGAGTTCTTTCGATCATGCCCCGCCTCACTTCCCGATCCAGGGCTTGAGCTTTCGTGACAAAAAATCGTTGGCCACAGCCAGCTCTCCGATCTTGGCATGCAGGTCGCGAACCGTTTCCTCGGCAATCTCAGCCGTGGC
Organism: Rhodobacter ferrooxidans; assembly: GCF_000176015.1. GTDB lineage: Bacteria > Pseudomonadota > Alphaproteobacteria > Rhodobacterales > Rhodobacteraceae > Pseudorhodobacter_B > Pseudorhodobacter_B ferrooxidans. The sequence continues at coordinate 1,005 of NZ_ACYY01000046.1, forward strand.
TGCCGCCTGACCGCCACGCTCGAAGATGCCCGCAGCACCTTCCAGAAGGGCCTTCTTCCACTGATGGATCATCGTCGGGTGCACCTCATAAGCGGCCGCCAATTCCGACACCGTGCGCTCACCCTTCAACGCCTCCAACGCCACACGCGCCTTGAATGCCGCGTCGTGGTTCCTGCGTTTCGACATCTCTGTTCTCCTCGTTCTTGGAGACCAGCAGACCTCAGATCGTAGCTTCCGTCACTGTCCGATTTTCGGGGGGTAGCTCA
>NZ_ACYY01000045.1 GCF_000176015.1 Rhodobacter ferrooxidans
ACTTCCTTGGTGTGCCGCGAGATCGCCTCGCGCTAGGCTTGGGGCACCAGCGCCATGATGCCGGGACAAACACCTAGACTGGCAAGGCGGTCTAAGTTGGTCTACCATTTCACGAGACAGGCTGCTTTACGAGACAGGCAGCAGAACAATATGAAAGACTTTGATGGAGGAGCGGGAATGGGAACGGCGTCGTTGTTGATAGTTCCGGAAGGAAACTCGCCCACAGCCGATTTTGTCCGAGCCGGATGTTGGTCGGTCGGCCAGGCCACACGGCACGCCCCGACCGTTTGGAGCAGCCGGAAGTTGCTGCGCCAAGCCCTTTTCGTCGTGCTGGGCAGTCTGGCCGGACTCACGCTGATGGTACCCGCTTTGGCCGACCAGAACGCTGCGGCAACAGCCTTGCCCGAGGACCCCGCCGTGACGGCTCTGGTGGCCGAGGCAGATGCAGCCTATGCCGCAGCGGCCGACCTAAGCGGTGCGGACAAGCGGCAAGGCCTGTTGAAAGTCAAGGCAATGATCGATAAGATCGCCACCCACTATCCGGCTAGCCACGCAGCGCTTGCCATCTTACTGGGTAAGAAGGTCGGCACTGTCGACCCTATGGCGCTGGATGCTGAGTTGACCGCGCTTGGGTCGAACGCCGCTACCGCCACGGGCACCACGGCGCCTGCTGCGGCCCCTCTCGCCGATCCACTATTTAAGCGCATCAACCAATGTCTGACTGCTCCGAACCTTCCTGCCGTGGCGGTGGGAGATGCCAAAGTCAAGTTGCGCCTTCAGACCGGGGCGGACGGCGCCATCAGCGGAATGCCCGGCCTAATCGAACCCGTATCACCCAATGCGCCCGAGCGGCAGTTGTTCAACCGTTCGCTGCTTGGGCTCGGCGCCTGTATCGAACTGATCGCCTCGCAGCACAACAGCATTGTCGAGTTTTCCGTATCGGCACAGGGCGTCATCGACGGTTCCGTTCTTCGGACAGAAGTCGCACCGCCTCAGCCGAACACAGCGCCGTCGTCAACCGTATCCAGCACTGACCCGGCGGTCAATGCGAGCCAGCCGTCCCTCGATTGGGCGCCGGCCACTAGTCAGACACAGGATACCTTGAATTTAAAGCGTCCGGACATCGCCGAGATCCAAGCGCGCCTCATGGCCATGAGCTACGATCCCGAAGGAATTGACGGCTTGACCGGTGCCGGGTTTCGTTCGGCGTTGGGGCTTTGGCAGACATCTGCAGGTATCCCTAGCACTGGCTATCTTGATGGCCCGCAGCTTGATCGACTCAAGGTGGATTCCGAGTCTGCATTTGACCTCTGGAAGGCGAATTCAGATCATTTTAAGCTTCTTTCTAAGGCATCGGCGGCGCCCAAGACGGGCGTTCGCAGAAGCCACAATGGCTGGTATCGCGCCACTGGCGGAAGTTATTGCCGGAGGGGAAAGCTCGGTCTGTGGTGTCAGCCATGGAAACCACGCTCCTGGTAAAAACAATCTATGGAACTCTGAGCTCCTCCCCGAAAATCGGACAGTGACGGAAGCTACGATCTGAAGTCTGCTGGTCTCCAATCACGAGGAGTGAGCTACTCCCCATCTCTTGGACT
>NZ_ACYY01000044.1 GCF_000176015.1 Rhodobacter ferrooxidans
CGATCAGCTGTTCCACCACCGAGGGGTCTGCGAGGGTGGAGATGTCTCCCAGCGCGCCGTAGTCGTTTTCGGCGATCTTGCGCAGGATGCGGCGCATGATCTTGCCGGAACGGGTTTTCGGCAGGCCGGGCGCCCATTGGATCAGGTCGGGGCTGGCGATCGGGCCGATCTCGGTGCGGACCCATTTCACCAGGTCCTTGCGCAGTTCGTCCGAAGGCTCCTCGCCGTTCATCAGGGTGACATAGGCATAGATGCCCTGGCCCTTGATGTCGTGCGGGTAACCCACCACCGCCGCCTCGGCCACCTGCGGATGCGCCACCAGTGCGGATTCGACTTCCGCCGTGCCCATCCGGTGACCCGAGACGTTGATCACGTCATCGACCCGGCCGGTGATCCAGTAATAGCCGTCCTCGTCGCGCCGGCAGCCGTCGCCGGTGAAGTAATAGCCGCGATACTGGCCGAAGTAGGCCTCCTGGAAGCGGTCATGGTCGCCCCACAGCGTGCGCATCTGCCCCGGCCAGCTGTCGGCGATGCACAGCACCCCCTCACATTCCACCTCGGAGATGCGGCGGCCGTTCTGCGGGTTCAGCACCACCGGCTTGACGCCGAAGAACGGGTTGGTGGCAGAGCCGGGCTTGGTGGGCGTCGCACCCGGCAGCGGCGTCAGCATGTGGCCGCCGGTTTCGGTCTGCCAGAAGGTATCGACGATCGGGCATTTGCCCTTGCCGACATGCTGGTTGTACCAGTTCCACGCCTCGGGGTTGATCGGCTCGCCCACCGAACCCAGCACGCGCAAGGACGACAGGTCGTGCTTTTCCACCCATTCCGGGCCCTGGCCCATCAGGCTGCGGATCGCGGTGGGGGCGGTGTAGAACTGCGTCACCTTGTGCTTGGCGCAAACCTCCCAGAACCGGCCGGCATCGGGGAAGGTCGGAACACCTTCGAACATCACCGTGGTGCCGCCATTGGCCAGCGGACCATAGATGATGTAGCTGTGGCCGGTGACCCAACCCACATCTGCCGTGCACCAGAACACATCGCCGTCCTGATAGTCGAAGGTGTATTGATGCGTCATCGAGGCATAGACCAGATAGCCGCCCGAGGTGTGCACCACCCCCTTGGGCTTGCCGGTGCTGCCCGAGGTGTAAAGGATGAACAGCGGATCCTCGGCCCCCATCGGGCGCGGCGGACATTCCGGGCTGACCTGTTCCATCAGCGCCTTCAGATCGACATCGCGGCCCTGGGTCCAGTGGGTCTGGTCGCCGGTGTGCTTGACCACCAGGCAGCGCACCTTGTCCGAACAGTGCAAAAGCGCGGCATCGGTGTTGGATTTCAACTGGGTGCGGCGGCCGCCCCGCGGGGCGCTGTCAGCGGTGATCACCAGCTTGGCGCCGCAATCGTTGATCCGGTTGGCCAGCGCATCGGGCGAGAAGCCGGCGAAAACGATGGAATGGATGGCACCGATCCGGGCGCAGGCCAGCATGGCATAGGCCGCCTCGGGGATCATCGGCAGATAGATCACCACCCGGTCGCCGCGCATGACGCCCTGCGACAGCAGCACGTTGGCCATCCGGTTCACTTTTTCCGACAGCATCTTGTAGGTGATGTGCAGCGCCGGCGTCGCCGGATCATCCGGCTCCCAGATGATCGCGGTCTGCAGCGAACGGTCACGCAGATGCCGGTCGATGCAGTTGACCGAGACGTTCAGCACCCCATCCTCGAACCACTTGATGCCGACCTTGCCAAAGGTGAAATCGGTGTTCTGCACCTTGGTATACGGCTTGATCCAGTCCAGCCGCTTGCCTTCCCGGCCCCAGAACGCATCCGGATCGGAAACCGATTCCGCATACATCGCATTGTATTTCGCCGTGTCGGCGTGGGC
>NZ_ACYY01000043.1 GCF_000176015.1 Rhodobacter ferrooxidans
CGACGACCCTCGGGCCTCTTTCTCGACAGCATAGAGCTGCGCGATCCGACCGATGGCCTCTTCGGCAATGGGTGAGCCCTGCGATCGGTGGATGTCGACGAACTTGCGCCTGACATGGGCCATGCAGGCGACCTCGCGGATGGCACCGGAACGGTAGAGATCCTCAAACCCGGCATATCCGTCGGCATGCATCCAGCCACGGAAGCGGGCGAGATGTTCCTTCGGGTGCTGGCCTTTGCGGTCTCCCGAGAACCGATACCAGGCTGCGGGCGGTGCCCCGCCGCCCCAGGGGCGTTCGTCACGGGCATAGGTCCAGAGCCGGGCGGTCTGGGTCTTGCCAGTGCCGGGAGCCAGCATGCTGATGGGTGTGTCATCGGCAAAGATCGCCTCAGCCGACAGGACATGGCGGCCGATGGCATTGGCCAGCGGTTCCAGCAAGGCGGCCGTCTTGCCGACCCAGTCCGCCAAGGTGGAGCGATCCAGATCAAGGCCTTCACGGTCGAATATCTGGCTCTGACGATACAACGGAAGATGGTCGGCATACTTGCTGACCAGAACATGGGCCAAGAGACCCGGCCCGGGACGGCCGCGTTCGATCGGGCGCGAAGGCATCGGGGCTTGCACGAACCGTTCGCAGCAGGCGCAGGTCAGCCGAGGGCGGACAATCCGGTTCACGATAAATCGGCCGGGGACGTATTCCAGCTCCTCGGTCACATCTTCGCCAATCCGGCGCAGGCGCCCGCCGCAATCGGCACAGGCGTCGGAGCCGGGCGTCAGTTCCACCTCCATCCGGGGAATGTGGTCCGGGATCGGGCGGCGCTTTGGTTTGTCCTTCTCCTCGATGTCCGGCAGCTTCATCCGTGCTGTCATTGCGGCGGCGGCGATCTCGCTCGTCTCAAGTGCCAACTGCAGCTGTTCTGCCGTCTCCGACGACGCGCCAAACCGGTGCGCGCGGTGCCCGGCCAACTGGTGCCGCAGCTTCTCGATCAGGATCGCCTGCGCCTTCACCTCGGCCAAAAGCCGCGCGGTGAAACTGCGCAGCTCCTCAGGGTCTTCCGGCAAGGTCAGGGTCTGATCGAGCATGCTGGAAGTTTATCCCACTGTATTCCTTGTGGGAATCATTGATTGCAGGGTGAGCAGATTATCCCGCCGCTAGAGGCCGCCACGTCCGCTGCGGTGCCCGCCAGTCGATCCCCTCCAAGAGCATCGACAACTGCGCAGGCGTCAGAGCCACCTTGCCGTCCTTGGCCGATGGCCAGACGAACCGGCCCTTCTCCAGCCGCTTCATGAACATGCAAGCCCCTTGGCCGTCCCACCAGATGATCTTTACCAGGTCACCCCGGCGGCCACGGAAGACAAAGAGATGCCCCTCAAACGGATCCTGCTTCAGCACCGCCTCGGCCTGCGCCGCCAGCGCCGCAAACCCTTTGCGCATGTCGGTGACGCCAGCCGCAAGCCAGACCCGCGTGTTGGCCGGAACCGGGATCAAACTGTCAGCCCCCGGATCAGACGAGCCAAGGCATCAGGATCGTAGCCGCCGCTGATCCGCATCCGGTGCCCGCCAGCCAGGTCGATCTCGATGTGATTGTCGGCCACAGGTGCGGCCAGAGGCTTCGTCGCCTCCGCGACGATCTCCACCGGCAGAAAGCGCGACCCCTCCGACAAACCGGGCGCTGCCGCCGGGTCCGGCGCATAGCGCGGATCGCGCCGCCATTTGAAGATCAGATTGGCATTCAAGGCGTAGCGCTGTGCCACCTGCGCAACCGACACACCCGCTGCCGCCGTCTGGAAACAGATCGACCGCTTCTCCTCGTCCGTCCAAAGCCGCTTCGTCCGACGCGCCACGCAATCACCATAGTGCCCACTAGCGATGGTGGACACTATCCCGCACTCTCACCCCGCGGCAGTGCGGTCAGACCGGACGCTTAC
>NZ_ACYY01000042.1 GCF_000176015.1 Rhodobacter ferrooxidans
CGATGGCGCGGACTCGTTGCTGGGCGATGCAGGAAACGATTCCCTGCTTGGGGGCTTGGGAAATGATTTTCTGTTGGGCGGGGCTGGCAACGACATTTTGGTAGGCGGCCTCGGCGACGATAGTTTTTATGGCGGGGCCGGCCGGGATCTCGCCCAGTTTCTCGGGTCTATTTCCGTCACAGTGAATCTTGGTTACACGACAAAGCAGAACACCGGGCATGGCCTGGATTGTCTCATCCAAATTGAAAACGTTGTCTCTGGTGCCGGAAATGATCTGCTTGTTGGTAATTGGTTCGACAACACGCTAAATGCAGGTGCAGGAAATGATTCCATCCTTGGTGAAGCTGGAAATGATATCTTGCAGGGAGGGGAAGGCGATGACCGCTTGTTTGGTGGCGTTGGCCAAGATCAACTTATCGGTGACGCTGGCGACGACATTCTGAATGGTGGTTTGGGTGACGACAGCATGAGCGGTGGCGTAGGGCTTGATACTTTGACCGGAGGAGATGGAAATGATTTTCTTCGCGGCGGTGAAGACAATGATATTTTGGCGGGAGACTTGGGCAACGACTGGTTACTTGGCGAAGCGGGAAGAGATTCAATCTCTGGCGGCGATGGACGCGACACCTTAGATGGTGAACTTGGAAATGATACTCTTACCGGAGGCTTTGATGCAGATTGCTTTGTGTTTTCCTTTGGAGCAGATCGGATCACAGATTTTGGTTTCACGCAGAATGATCAGATTATTCTAGATTCTACCGTTTTGAGTTCTGTGCGGGGCATGACCACCCAGCAGGTCATCGAATTGTACGCTCTGGATAGGGGCGCGGACGTGGTTTTCGAATTTGGCGGCGGTAATTCATTGACCATTTCAGGAGTTCCTGACTTAAATAGTCTTTGGTCGAACCTCTTTATCATGTAATAGGGGCGTTGTTGCGTAACTCAGGCCTGAGGCATGATTGCCCCTTTCCCCTTCGGCATCAGGCCACGCGGACGATCTCGGCCGTTCCGAGGGCCGAGAAGCGGTTCATCAGGGCGACGCGTATCTGGATTTCTGCAGTTTGGCGGTCGGGGTCTCTGGCGGCGATGCGCTCACCGAAGGCTTTGAGGCACCGCATCTTCGCCTCGATCCGGCTTCGGACGTCGTATCCGGTCCAGCGCTTCCAGAATGCCCTGCCATAGTGCCGGGTGGCACGCAGGGTTTCGTTTCTAGCGATTGCGGCCGGGCAGTCCTCTGTCCACGGCCGCCCGTTCTTGCAAATCGGGATGATCGCAGTGGCCAGCCGGTCAATGATGGCCGTGTGGCTACGGCGGGTGTCATACGCCCCATCAGCGGTCACGGTGCCCGCATCGACGATTGGCTGGTCCACCACCGCACCCGCGCCTCGGCAAAGTCACCCTTGGGCGAAGCGCTTGCCTATATCGCCAAATACCGCAACGGCCTTGGCCGCTTCCTCACCGATGGCCGCGTGGAGATCGACAACAACACCGTCGAACGCACCATCCGCCCCATCGCCCTGAACCGCAAGAACGCCCTCTTTGCAGGCCACGACGCCGGAGCCGAAAACTGGGCCGTCATCGCCTCGCTAATCGAAACCTGCAAAATGAACGGCGTCGATCCCCATGCGTGGCTGGCGGCCACACTCACCGCAATCGTCCAAGGCCATAAGCAAAGCCAGATCGACGGCCTGCTCCCGTGGAATTACGCTGTCACTGTGTGATCGGCACATCGCTTACGGATTGGCCGGTATCTGACCTTCTATAACGGCCGCCGCCCGCATTCCAGTCGTCGGGAAAACCCCCGATCAGGCCTACTTCAACCAGCCGATACCCGAGGCGGTGGCGGCGTAACCAAGGCGGAAAACCACTTAAAAATGCCTGAAACTGTTCAGATCACCCGAACCACCTCTCTCACCATCAAACCCTGGGATCAAACACCTAGGGCCAGGTCGGCTCCTTGGACAACTGCCGCGCCAAGCTGCGCGAGATCACGGACAGTGCTTCCTTCAAGGACGAGCACACGTTGTTACGGCCGCACAGATCTATTCAGCAGCCATCGGACGGCGGTTGGGTTTCAGAGTTACAGTATTGCTTGACAGTCCGACGTGGGACTTTGTGGCAGCTGGCGTTAACTCAGCCACCACGACGTGGTTTCTGCCCGCAGACTTAGCAGCATACAGCGCCTCATCGGCCTGACGCAGCACGTCGAGAGATGCATCGCCAATACCCGAATACAGCGCGACACCGACAGAGACCGAGATTGGTGGCAAGGTGTTGCCCGCATGGTGCACACAGAGTTCGTTGACCGCGATCCGCAACGCCTCTGCCCGCTCCACGGCCTGATCCTTAGCAAGGTTCGGCAAGACCAGAATGAACTCCTCCCCGCCCATACGACAGGCAATTTCGGGGGCGTTGCACGAGGCTGACAACATCTCGCCCAAAACGCGCAGGACTTCATCGCCAGCCTCATGGCCGTAAGCGTCGTTGAACGCCTTAAAATGATCCACGTCGATCGACATGATGGCAAAGGACTCATCGGCCTGACGTTCGATGCGGCGGTGCAGCCGGTCCATCAGGTAACGTCGGTTGAACAATCCGGTCAGCACATCGCGTGTTGCTTGATGGTGGAGTTCGTCGCGCATCCGCACGTTGGCGATGGCCAGGCTGATCTGCTCGGCGCACATCTGGGCCAGCTTGCGCTGGTTGGTAAAGGCTTCGGCGCCAAGCCCATCCGGCAGGCGAAGATGCATCATCCCAACTGTTTCGCCATGGGCGAGAAACGGAATGCAGATGGAATCCGTGGCCGCCTCATCACGGGCATGGGTGCATTTGAATGTCATCTCGCCCGCGGCGTTTACATAAGTCCGGCCCCTGCGCAAACCCCAGCAATCGTCAGGGTGGATCTGCGGCTGGAGTGCACCGCCATTCCAACTGCACCCACCATCCAGCACGTCGCGCGCGTTGGAGTAGACATAGATCGAGCCTGCCACCTCTGGCAGAAGATGGCCCATGAAGCGGGTGACCATGGCATACAACTCCTCCAGCGATTTCGAGGATTGCAGCCATTCGTTGAGTTCGCCCAACAGCCGCACCTCGCGGCCAACCCGCAACTGCTCGGCCAGAAATGCGCGTTCCGTCTCAGCATGCAACTTCAACGTTGCCATCCGTTCCTTCGAGGCCCAGTGAATCCGTAAAAGGCCAAAAAGGGCCGCGACACTGACCAGCCCACCGATAACGGCGAAAGTCCAGCGGATCGTGTCAATCCAGGCGGTGTTGATCGTGGTCACGTCCTGATAGCGCTCAATGGCGCCAACGATCTTGCCGTCCAAAGTCAGAGGCAAAATCTCATGGTTGACCTCACGATCCACCCGATCAACACCGTCATCGGTTTTGTGGGCGACGGCAGGAATGCCCGATACTTCAGCCTCACTGACGCTGACGCGCTCGAAAAAACTCTGTCCGGTCTGCAACGCGGCGTGCAGATCGGAGGGCGTGTTGATCTGGCCAAGCCCATCTGGGATGTTAGACCAGAACACGCGGCCATTTCCATCAATTAGATGAAGACGATAAATCTTCTCGGAGTTTGTAATCGTCAGCAACATCCTGACGTCGTCATCTGTGATCTGACCGTCGATGAAGCTTGTGGCCCCGTTCTGAAAGCCGGAAACCAGACGGTGTACATAGTTTTGGCTCTCCACCCGAGCCGCCTGCCGAGCGAGGTGGATTGCGACAGGTCCAGGCCCGAAGCCCCAAGCCATAATTAGACACGCGGCAGTCACAAGGATGACTGCGCCCAAACGAATTCCTGCAAAATGCACTCGGCCCATGCCTTCCCCCGATACCCTTCAATACCTAACCGTGACGGAGTCTTATGCGAACTGGTTAATGAAGGATTAAGGCACCTCGGTTTTTCCCACACGATGTCGAGTTTGCATCCGTATTGGATCAGGAACTTTGATCTCCCGGAACCGCGCTGGGCCTGCCGAAGGCTGACCCTCGTCAGTTTCGCGCCTTGCACGACAATGGCGTCTAATTCCTCGCCTTTGTTATGCCGGGAACCGACGACCTGACCGTCGGCATCGGCGTTGTTGCGTAATTCAGGCCTGAGGCATGATTGCCCCTTCCCCTTTCGGCGTCAGGCGACGCGAACGATCTAGGCCGTTTCGAGGGCCAAGAAGCGGTTCATTAGTGCGATGCGGATCTGGATTTCGGCGTTCTGGCGGTC
>NZ_ACYY01000041.1 GCF_000176015.1 Rhodobacter ferrooxidans
CAGCCATATTGCGCCACCCGCAGCCCCACCGCATAAAGCGCCAGACCCGAGGGCAGCGGCAGGATCAGCGCCAGCCCCTGCGCCGCCCGCCGCATTGCCGGGCCCTGGCTGGCCTCGGCATCGCTTTGGTCGATCGCCGTGGTCACCAGTGTTGCCGCCACCAGCGCCATCGCCAGCAGCGTCCCTGCCGCCGACAACTCGCCAAACAGCCCCGACAGGCCGCGGAACGGCAATGCTGCGATGAACACCAGCATCACCACCAGCACCGCGGGCAACAAAAGCCGCAGCAGCCGCAGGATCAGGTAGGGCGAGACCAGATCGGCCATTTCCGTCACCACCGCCAGCGCCAGCCCCAGCGTTGTGCCGCAGATCAGCCAGGGCACGGCATCCAGCTTCAGCAGGTCCTGGATCACCGTCACGCCCACAATGCCCAGCACCTTGTCCGACAGCAGGATCAGCGCCCAGACCACGCCGACAAACAGCCAGGCCGCGGCAAAGCGCACCACGATGGTCCAGCTTGCACTGAACAGCGCCGGATAATCGCGCCAGCCCGGGCCATTGGCGGCAATGACGAAGGGCAGCGGCAGCAGCCCCAGCAGCACCGCCGCCAGCACCGGGGCAGGGCGCTCGAACAGATCGGGCATCGCGGCGTAGCGCAGGCTGGCCCAGGTCAAAAGCCCAGCCACCGGCACCGCAACGCCAAGGGCGGCGGCGTTGGCCTGCATCAGCCGCAATGGCCCGGTCAACGCCAGTAGTGCCAAGAAATACGCCGCAGCAAAGGCGGTCAGCGCCAGGGCGAGGCGGTCCGACAGCAGATCGCGCGCGAAAACCTCGCTCAGCAGGTAAAGACAGCCGCCCGCCGCCGCCCCCAGCCCCGCCAGAACCAGCCGCTGCCCGGTGTCCCGATCCATCCCGTCCCCGCTTGCTGACTTGCGGCTCCAGCCTAGCCCGTCGGCGGCAGGGATGCCAGCCGGCCTGTTGGCGGTCTGCCATTGCAGACAGGTGCAAATCGCTTTAGCTAATCCCCATGCTCAGCTATCAGCACCTCTATCACGCTGGAAATCTTGCCGATGTCCACAAGCACGCGATGCTGTGCCATGTGCTTGATTACCTTGTGCAAAAAGACAAGCCGCTGACCTACATCGAAACCCACGCCGGGCGCGGCATCTACCAGCTTGACGCCGACGAGGCGCTGAAAACCGGCGAGGCGGCGCAGGGGGTGGCGGTGCTGGAGCAGCGTTTCCCCGCCGATCACCCCTACCGCCAACGGCTGTCCGAACTGCGCGCCGGGCATGGGGCGGCGGCCTATCCCGGCTCGCCCCTGCTGGCGGCGATGTGCCTGCGCGAGACCGACACCCTGCATCTGGCCGAGTTGCACCCGCAGGAATTTCGCGTCCTGACCGACACTCTGGGGCCATGGGGCGCGCATGTGCATCAGGCCGACGGCTTTCAGATGGCCCTTGCCATCTGCCCGCCGACGCCGCGACGCGGGATGATGCTGATCGACCCGTCCTACGAGGTGAAGGCCGATTACGAGGCGATCCCGCGCCACATGGCGGCGATTGCCCGCAAGTGGAATGTCGGCATCCTGATGCTGTGGTATCCGATCCTGACCGCCGAGCCGCACCTTGCGATGCTGGACGCGCTGCGCCAGGCCTTCCCCGACGCCCTGCGCCACGAGGTCGAGTTTCCCCCGGCGCGCGAGGGGCACCGCATGGTCGGCTCGGGGCTTTTCGTGGTCAACCCGCCCTGGGGGCTGACCGAGGAAGCCGCAAGAATATCCGCCATTTTCAAGGGACTGGAGGGCGGATGCTGACCTTTCACACGCTGGATGTCTTTACCGACACCGCCTTTGTCGGCAACCCGCTGGCGGTGGTGCTGGGCGCCGATGACCTGAGCGTGGCGCAGATGCAGACCCTGGCGCGCGAGTTCAACCTGTCAGAGACCATCTTCGTGCAGGCCCCCGCCAACCCCGCCCATGCCGCCCGTGTGCGGATATTCTTTCCCACCGCCGAGATCCCCTTTGCCGGCCACCCCACCCTCGGCTGCGCCATCCTGCTGGCCAGTCTGGCGCGGCCCGAAGGCGATTTCGACACCAAGCTGGTGCTGGAGGAGGAGGCCGGTCTGGTGCCGGTTTCCGTCAGCCGCCGGTCGGGCCGGATGCTGGCCGAATACACCGCCCCGGTGATCCCGCATGCAGTGCCGGGCGAGGCGCCCTTGCCGCTTGTGGCCGCCGCTTTGGGGCTGGCACAGGCCGATGTCGGCTTTGCCAGCCATGCGCCGGGGATCTGGCAGGGCGGTCCGGCGTTCCTTTTTGTGCCGCTGGCCAGCCGGGCGGCGCTGGATGCCGCAAGGCCGATCGAGCCGCATTGGTCCGACCTGATGGACCGCGCCGGGGTCGATAGCGCCTATCTTTACACGCCGGGCGTCGGCTGCGATTTCGAGGCGCGGATGTTCTCGCCCGGCGCGGGTATCCCGGAAGATCCGGCCACCGGCTCGGCCACCGCAATCCTTGCGGCGCAGCTGCGGGCCTCGCGGGTGCTGCGGCACGGCAGCCAAAGTTTCACGCTGCAACAGGGCAACAGGATGGGCCGCCCCAGCCGGTTGCGGCTGAGCATCGAGCTTGGCCCCGACGGCATCGAGGCGGTGCGGGTGCAGGGCGCGGCGGTGGCAATCTCGGAAGGCCGGATTGCCGTGCCGCGCGAGGTGTAGCGGTGGCAAAGGGCTATTGGCTGGCGCATGTCGATATCCGCGACCCGCAGGCCTACGAGGCCTATCGCACCGCCAATGCCGTGGCTTTCGCCAGATACGGCGCGCGGTTTCTGGTGCGGGGCGGGGCACAGCAGGTGGTCGAAGGTGCTGCCCGCAGCCGCAGCGTGGTGCTGGAGTTCGACAGCCTTGCCCTCGCGCAGGCCTGTTATGACAGCCCGGAATATCAGGCGGCGAAAGCCCTGCGCGACCCGGTTTCCGAGGCGGATGTGGTGATCGTCGAGGGCTGGGGCGGCTGATTGTCGGGGCTGGCGGGCTGCGGGCGGCTGGCCTATATCTGCGCCATGTTCGAAGCCCTGCTGCGCCGCATGATGGCCCCCGCCCCCAACCGTCTGCCCGACCCCGAAGCGCATCTGGCGCTGGCGGCGCTTCTGGTGCGCATCGCCCGCGCCGACAACGACTATTCGGTGGCCGAAATGGCCCGGATCGACCGGGTGCTTTCCAGCCACTACACGCTGTCGCCCTTTGCCGCCGCCAAGCTGCGCGCCGAGGCCGAGGTGCTGGAGGCCGAGGCCCCCGACACCGTGCGCTTTACCCGGGCGCTGAAGGAGGCCGTGGCACATGAGGATCGCGCCGGGCTGATGCAATCGCTCTGGGCGGTGGCGCTGGCCGATGGCAATCGGGCTGCCGAGGAAGAACAGGTGCTGCGGCTGGTGGCCAACCTGCTGGGGCTGACCGACCGCGACTCGGCCCTGGCCCGGCAGGCGGTGCAGCGGGGCGGCCTGTGATCGCATCGCTGCCGATGTATGACCGGGCGGAAACCGCCGCGGCCAATGACCGGCTGTGGGCGGCGGCCCGTGACAACCTGCGGGCGGCGGGGATCGCGGCACCCGACGGTCTGACCCGCGGCATTGACGATTTGCTGCCGCATTGGCTGTCGCCAGACCTTTTGCTGTCGCAGGCCTGCGGCTTTCCCTATCGCAGCCGGTTGCACGGCCAAGTGACGCTGGTCGGCACGCCGGATTATGGCGTCGAGGGCTGCCCTCCCGGCTATTACCGCAGCGTTTTCGTGGCGCGGGCAGGGGATGCGCGCGAGGCTCTGGCGGATTTCGACGGTGCCAGCCTCGCCTATAACGACCCGCTGTCGCAATCGGGCTGGGCGGCACCGCAGACCCATGCGGCCAGGCTGGGCTTGCGGTTTTCGCAAGGCCCATGCAGCGGCGCGCATCGGCTTTCGGCGCAGACGGTGGCCGCAGGTCACGCTGATCTGGCGGCGCTGGATGCCGTAAGCTGGCGGCTGATCCAACGCCACGACCCCGGCCTTGCGGCGCAGCTTCGGGTGGTGGCGCTGACCGATCCGACCCCCGGCCTGCCCTGCATCACCGCTCGCACCCGGGATGCCAAGACGGTGTTTGCGGCCTTGGCCGCGGCCATCGCCGGGCTGGCCGGGCCGGACCGTGCAACCCTGGGGCTGCACGGCCTGATTGCCCTGCCGGCGGCGCAGTATCTTGCGGTGCCCACGCCGCCGCCACCTGCGCATTTTGCGCCAATCGCCTGAGCATTGCGGCCAGCTTGCCTACCCGCTTTGGCACAAAGTCCGTTGCAATGGGGCAAATTATCGGTCCTACTTTGACGCCAAGACCTTGACCTGAAAGAATCGCAAGCCAACGTGACCGCCAAAATCGCCCCCGCACAGCCACAAGACGATCTGCCGGTCATCAGCATCCGTGACCTGCACAAAAGCTATGGCAGTCTTGAAGTGCTCAAGGGCGTCGATCTGGTGGCGCCGCGCGGCCATGTGGTGTCGCTGATCGGCTCGTCGGGGTCCGGCAAATCGACGTTGTTGCGCTGCTGCAACCTGCTGGAGGACAGCCAGCAGGGCGAGATCCTGTTCGAGGGCGAGGCGGTGCATTGGAAAGGCACGGGCCTCGGCCGCCACCCTGCCGACCGCAATCAGGTGATCCGCATCCGCACCAACCTGTCGATGGTGTTCCAGCAGTTCAACCTGTGGTCGCACCTGACCATCCTGCAAAACGTCATGGAAGCGCCGGTCACGGTGCTGAAACGCGACCGCGACGAGGTGGAAGCCTCGGCCCGCAAGTATCTGGCGAAAGTGGGCATTGCCGAAAAGGCCGATGCCTATCCCGCGATGCTGTCGGGCGGCCAGCAGCAGCGGGCGGCGATTGCCCGCGCGCTGTGCATGGAGCCGCGGGCGCTGCTGTTCGACGAGCCGACCAGCGCGCTGGACCCGGAACTGGAACAGGAGGTCATCAAGGTCATCAAGGCGCTGGCCGAAGAGGGGCGCACCATGATCCTTGTCACCCACGACATGCGGCTGGCGGCCGACGTGTCGGACCATGTGATTTTCCTGCATCTGGGCAAGATCGAAGAACAAGGCCCGCCCGACGCGCTGTTCGGGG
>NZ_ACYY01000040.1 GCF_000176015.1 Rhodobacter ferrooxidans
GAATGCAAAGCGACGTAGCGTCACAAGGGTAACATGTTAAGGATCACTTAACCTTCCTCCCCTAGGTCAAACTTCGTAGTGTGTTCTGTGTGAGTTCGCTTTTTCGGGAGAGGGAATTGTGACTGACGACTGGCTTGTTGATGTGCTGACCGCGATCGAGGCCCATGCTTCTGAAAACGGTCTTTCCCATCTCTTCCCTCTCCTGGAAAACGCTTTCGAAGCCGCAGCCCGCGAGCTCAATACGAACAAGCGAATCCCCGGTCGCGTCCTGGCGTTTCACCGCCCTGAGATTGGTGTCGTTGAAGCATCGAACGGACAGCCTTCTGGCGACGTCGTGGCATTCCATCTGCGCCGGAAGCTGAACTGAACGCAGGATTGGTGACATGGCTGCACATGACTGGCTCGGCGACATGCTGCAGGAAATGGCGAATTATTCCAAGCTGAACGGCTTGGATCGCATCGCGTTCGCAATCGAAGCGGCACGGTCAATCGCCGCCGACGAGCTTTCGCAGGATCCTCCCCTGAACATCATCGCTTTGCGGATAAGGCCGACGCCTTCCTCGGCAATCGGCGCAGGTCCGGTGCGGGTGATCTCGATCAGCTTGCGGCGCGCGTGCGCCCAGCAATATGCGAGCTGTATGCCCGGACCGATCCGGTCCGCTGCAATCAGGCAGTTGTATCCGGCATAGCCGTCGACCTGCAGAATGCCGCCGAAGCCCTGCAATATCCGTTCAGCATGTTGTCCGCCGCGACCGGGGGCATAGGTGAAGACCACACCTGGTGGCGACGTGCCGCCCCACGGTCGGTCATCGCGGGCCAAGGCCCAGAAGTATCCGGTTTTGGTCTTTCTTGCCCCCGGGTCGAGGACCGGGGCGCGGGTCTCGTCCATGAAGAGCTTGGTGGACCGCTTCAGGTCCGCCATCAGCGCCTCATGGACGGGGCGGAGTTCGAAGGCGGCGCGGCCCACCCAATCCGCAAGGGTGGAGCGGTCGAGATCGACGCCCTGGCGGCTGTAGATCTGGGCCTGCCGGTAGAGCGGCAGATGGTCAGCGTATTTGCTTATCAGAACATGTGCGACAGTCGCCTCGGTCGGCATGCCGCCAGGGATCAGCCGTGCCGGTGCGGGGGCCTGAACAACGCCGTCAGTGCAGGTCCGGCAGGCATATTTGGGGCGGTGGGTGACGATGACACGGAACTGGGCGGGCACGATGTCGAGCCTTTCCGAGATATCCTCACCAATGCAATGCAGGCAGCCGCCGCAGGAGCAGGTCAGGCTGTCCGGCTCGATGACCTCTTCGATGCGCGGCAGGTGCTTGGGCAATGCTCCACGGTTGGAGGCACGCGGTTTGGCAGGGCGCTTGGCGGCGCGATCCTCTGCATCCTCTTCAGCATGGATCACAGCCATGGCCGTTTCCAGATCTTCCAGCGCCAGTTCGAACTGGTCCGGATCGCTCTTCTCCGATTTCCGACCGAAGACCGCCTGTTTGAAGGCCGCGACCAGCTTTTCCAGCCGTGCAATGCGCTCGTCCTTGTGCTTGTCGCGCGCATCCGCGACGATCAGCATCGCCTTCAGCGCAGCAATTTCTTCAAGCAGATCAGCGGTCTTCGACATCGCCGGTTTTTACCAAACCACCATGGGCTCTGCCTCTGTAAAGAGCCGACTGAGTCATCCTGCCGCAGCCTTGAACGGGTCATTCCACGGCTTCGGGAGCCTTTGCCTCAATGGCC
Organism: Rhodobacter ferrooxidans; assembly: GCF_000176015.1. Lineage (GTDB taxonomy): Bacteria > Pseudomonadota > Alphaproteobacteria > Rhodobacterales > Rhodobacteraceae > Pseudorhodobacter_B > Pseudorhodobacter_B ferrooxidans. The sequence continues at coordinate 1,729 of NZ_ACYY01000040.1, forward strand.
CGCACCCGCCGCCAATCGAGCCCTGCAAACAGCGCCTCGAATTGCGCATGGTTCATCAGCATCAGCCCATCCTTCACGGCAGGCCAGGTGAAGCTGTGCTCCTCTAGCCGCTTGTAGGCCATCACCAGACCGGTGCCGTCCCAGTAGAGCAGCTTCAGCCGATCCGCCTTCTTGGCCCGGAACACGAAGACCGTTCCGGTGAACGGGTCTTTGCGCAGCTCGTTCTTCACCATCGCGGCCAGGCTGTCATGGCCCTTCCGGAAGTCGATGGGCTTGGTCGCCACCATGATCCGCACCCGGTTCGACGGGAAGATCATGGGCAGGCCTGCAGCGCCATGGCCAGTTCCGCGACCCGTGCCGCAGGTGTGGCCCCATCCAGACGCACCGTCACCGGCCCAATGATCAGATCAATCGACGCCGTCGCGAGCGATGCCGCCGCCGACTGTGCCGTCGTCACCGGTGCTGCGAACTCGGCCCCCGCAACCTCAGGCACAACAAGCTTGCCCTGCCGGGCGAGCGTCCGCCACGAAGACAGGTGGTTCGCCTTCACCCCATGCCGACACGCCACCTCATTCACCGTGACACCTGGCACCAGCGTCTCCGCCACCACCCGGCCCTTCGCCGCGTCAGACCACCGCCGCTTGACTGCCGGTGCCGCCAGAAGCTCTACAAACCCAACGGCCTCCAAACTGCGCTCCCGATGGACTCCCAATGACACCTCCCGTGCAAATCTCCACACGAGGGCGCATCGCAGCTTACGGATTCAGCGGAAAGGTGGGGTCAGAACAGCTCTTACGATGCGATCCGACGCGTCGCAACAGATTGTCGCGGATGTTGAAGCTGCCGCCTCAATGATGCCGCTCTTGGTTCATGCTCCGTTAATCACGTCGTGAAAGGGTGACCTCGCGGCACTGACGACGGTGCTTGCCAATAAACTTATCAACTTACTGGAACCCTCATGTCTAGGATCCGGGACCGGGTGAAAACCCCGGCCCGCCCGAGCGGCACGACCCGCGACGCAGATTCCAATAGTCGCCGATCGCGTCCACTTCGTGCCTGACAGCGTGCCTCCGTCATCCAGAGACACGTCAGAGACTTTCACGGGCATCATTCCACTCTGCCAATATCCCGAGAGAGCACGACGCCACCACGACAGCGTCCGGTGACTCGCCTAAGAAGCCTGGCAGCGTGTTCGCACTTTTCTGCCGGATTCGTCTTCGCGTCGAGCGCGCTCCCGCTTCTTGTTTGATCGCTAACGTCAGGCAGCAGCGCCAGACGCAATCCATGCCAGGTTCGTCATCTTGGCCGTTGGCACATCGTCGGTGCCGACTCGCGGACCCCGCGCGAAGATGATCGAGTTGTCAGAAGGTTACCGATGCACACTGATGACCAAATCCACAAGATCATGATCGCTGCAATGTTCGCTGAGCACGACGGTCATGTTGAATCCGCCCAGGCGCTCATCAACGTCGCGGCGGCGCTTCACGTGAACGGCTTTGCCGGTCAGTCCAGCTATTTCGGCGACACCGATTCAGCTGATTCCCCACCGGGAGTATTCTGAAATGGCTGTGTCGCAACATGCCTGGGTGGTGGAGGTGTTGCACGACATTCTGCAATATGCGGAGGAGTTCGACTTGAACGACCTCCACGACAGTTGTCAGTTGGCCTACGACGCGGCCGTCGAAGAAGTCGGCACTCCGCCATGCGCCAGCAAGCAGGTGGCGCGGCAACAGCGATTCACCGATGCCATCCGCGAACTGATCGATTACACGGAAAAGGAAAACCTGACCAAGACACGGCTCTACCTGCTGCTGGCGCTGACCAGTGCCGCCAGTCATTGGGATCATCCAAAACTCGCCAGCACCGTCATACCATTCCCGGTCCGCGAAGAAGGCTAAGACCGACGTTCAGCAGTTGAGATCGCCGGTTCGTGCGAGGACCGTCGGATACCGCAAACTCCAGCAACTTCGAGCAGCCAAAAATGGGGTGATTCGTCACGAACAGCCGAGCGCCGCAAGGAGCACGCGATGACGAGTCGTTGACCCTATAAGCCGCGCAACCCTGCCGAAAGTGCACACTTCGGCACGCAAGGAATGAGCAAGTTCTTGCTCTCTATAGGCGAGTTTACGCCTCGTCCACTCTACCTATGGGCCAACGAACCATCATTAGCAACTTGTTAAGGACTCCGGCGGATACAAGGTTATGGAACAGTAAAAGGTTTTACCATGCATCCGCGCGAACTCTTGAACCAGGCCCTCGCAGCAGCTTCGGTTGCCGAGCGAGAAGGATTTATGGAGACGGCTCGGGCCTTCAAGGCCCTGGTGGAAGCAATCCAGACTGAAGAACGTGTCGCAACAATGGGCGAAGACGAACTCAAAGAGCGCATTCTGTCAAATTCCCATCGTTCAACTGTGGGAATTAACCACTGATTAAGGTTAGCAACTTATCCGATTCCTTGGGGTGGCTCGAACACTGAGGAACTGGAATGCAAAACCACGACTGGCTCGTCGATGTCTTGCGGGACATCCGGGATTATGCGCAAGCGAATGGACTGCCGCAGCTGTTACCCCTGATCGGTGCCGCTTGTGTGATGATGGAGCGCGAGATCGGCCCCGTGAACATGGCGCCGATGAACATCGTGGCGTTTCCGGCGAATTCCGATGTTATCAAAGACCTCGCGTGGATATGCAATCCGAAGCGAAACCTGAACTAGCCTCAAAGCACCGACAGCACACAGCGAACCCGAAACCATCTGCGGCACATTCGGCGCAGAAGATGACTTCGTATCAATGCCTTGTGAGCTACTCCTGAGCTACCCCCTGAAAACCGGACAGTGACGGAAGCTACGATCTGAGGTCTGCTGGTCTCCGAGAACGAGGAGAACAGACATGTCGAAACTGAACCGCGCCGGGTTTGCCGGAGGCTCCAACTCCTGAGTAGGATAGAGCATCATGAGCAAGACAACGAACAAGTTTTCCCCCGAAGTGCGCGAACGTGCGGTGCGTTTGGTCCTCGACAATGAGGGTCAGCATGGATCGCGATGGCAGGCGGTCATGTCGATCGCGGCGAAGATCGGCTGCGTGCCTCAGACTCTGAACGACTGGGTCAAGAAGGCCGAGGTCGATAGTGGCAAGCGCCCGGGCGTCTCCAGCGAGATGGCCGAGCGGATGAAGGCTTTGGAACGCGAGAACCGCGAACTGCGCCAGGCGAACGAGATATTGCGCAAGGCGTCAGCGTATTTTGCGATGGCGGAGCTCGACCGCCGGTCGAAGTGATGGTGGGTTTCATCGATGCGCATCGGAATGCGCACGGGGTCGAGCCGATCTGCGCAGTTCTGCCGATCGCCCCGTCCACCTATTACGATCATTTTGCAAGGCGGGCCGACCCAGCGCGGCTGTCTGATCGTGCCAGAAGCGATGAGGCGCTTCGGCCCGAGATCCGGCGCGTCTTT
>NZ_ACYY01000039.1:2500-5621 GCF_000176015.1 Rhodobacter ferrooxidans
ATGTCCGAATGGGGAAACCCACCTGACATTCTGTTGTTGTTACCTTTGCGGGTATCAACAATGGGGTGAAACAGGTACTTATCCCTGAATACATAGGGGAATAAGAGCAAACCCGGGGAACTGAAACATCTAAGTACCCGGAGGAAAGGAAATCAAGAGAGACTCCGTTAGTAGTGGCGAGCGAACGCGGACCAGCCGATCTTCGGAAAGTGACTGGAATGGCCTGGAAAGGCCAGCGATACAGGGTGACAGCCCCGTACAGGAAGCTCAAGAAGACATATCAAGTAGGGCGGGACACGTGAAATCCTGTCTGAAGATCGGGGGACCACCCCCGAAGGCTAAGTACTCCTTACTGACCGATAGCGAACCAGTACCGTGAGGGAAAGGTGAAAAGCACCCCGACGAGGGGAGTGAAACAGTACCTGAAACCGGACGCCTACAAGCAGTCGGAGGGACATCAGTCCTGACGGCGTACCTTTTGTATAATGGGTCAACGACTTGGTCTCAGTAGCAAGCTTAAGCCGCTAGGTGTAGGCGCAGGGAAACCGAGTCTTAAATGGGCGAATGAGTTACTGGGATCAGACCCGAAACCAGGTGATCTAGCCATGTGCAGGATGAAGGCACGGTAACACGTGCTGGAGGTCCGAACCAACACCCGTTGAAAAGGGTCTGGATGACGTGTGGCTAGGGGTGAAAGGCCAATCAAACCTGGAGATAGCTGGTTCTCCGCGAAAGCTATTTAGGTAGCGCCTCGGACGAATACCATCGGGGGTAGAGCACTGCATGGGTGATGGGGGCCCACAGCCTTACTGAACCTAAGCAAACTCCGAATACCGATGAGTACTATCCGGGAGACACACGGCGGGTGCTAACGTCCGTCGTGAAGAGGGAAACAACCCTGACCTGCAGCTAAGGCCCCTAATTCGTGGTTAAGTGGGAAAGCATGTGGGACGGCCAAAACAACCAGGAGGTTGGCTTAGAAGCAGCCATCCTTTAAAGATAGCGTAACAGCTCACTGGTCTAGATAAGCTGTCCTGCGGCGAAGATGTAACGGGGCTCAAACCACGAGCCGAAGCTCAGGATGTGCAGCAATGCACGTGGTAGCGGAGCGTTCTGTGATATAGCTTCATGTGTTTTAACCGCCGCAAGGCGGGGATGAACACGCGAAGCTTTCTGTGAAGCCGGGCTGTAAGGCATCCGGTGGAGAGATCAGAAGCGAGAATGTTGACATGAGTAGCGACAAACAGGGTGAGAGACCCTGTCGCCGTAAGTCCAAGGGTTCCTGCTTAAAGCTAATCTGAGCAGGGTAAGCCGGCCCCTAAGGCGAGGCCGAAAGGCGTAGTCGATGGGAACCAGGTTAATATTCCTGGGCCAGAAGGATGTGACGGATCTCAAAGGTAGTTTGCCCTTATCGGATTGGGTGGGCTGCTCAGAGGTTCCTGGAAATAGCCCTTCATGAGACCGTACCCTAAACCGACACAGGTGGACTGGTAGAGTATACCAAGGCGCTTGAGAGAACCACATCAAAGGAACTCGGCAAAATGCCTCCGTAAGTTCGCGAGAAGGAGGCCCCACTTGTACGCAAGTATGGGTGGGGGGCACAAACTAGGGGGTGGCGACTGTTTACTTAAAACACAGGGCTCTGCGAAGTCGTAAGACGACGTATAGGGTCTGACGCCTGCCCGGTGCTGGAAGGTTAAAAGGAGGGGTGCAAGCTCTGAATTGAAGCCCCAGTAAACGGCGGCCGTAACTATAACGGTCCTAAGGTAGCGAAATTCCTTGTCGGGTAAGTTCCGACCTGCACGAATGGCGTAACGATCTCCCCGCTGTCTCTGATGTGGACTCAGCGAAATTGAACTGTGTGTCAAGATGCACACTTCCCGCGGTTAGACGGAAAGACCCCATGCACCTTTACTCCAGCTTCGCACTGGCATCAGGAATGTGATGTGCAGGATAGGTGGTAGGCATCGAAGCGGGGACGCTAGTCCTCGTGGAGCCTCCCTTGAGATACCACCCTTCGCATTCTTGATGTCTAACCGCGGCCCGTTATCCGGGTCCGGGACCCTGCGTGGTGGGGAGTTTGACTGGGGCGGTCGCCTCCCAAATCGTAACGGAGGCGCGCGAAGGTAGGCTCAGACCGGTCGGAAATCGGTCGTTGAGTGCAATGGCATAAGCCTGCCTGACTGCAAGACTGACAAGTCGAGCAGAGACGAAAGTCGGTCATAGTGATCCGGTGGTCCCAAGTGGGAGGGCCATCGCTCAACGGATAAAAGGTACGCTGGGGATAACAGGCTGATGATGCCCAAGAGTCCATATCGACGGCATCGTTTGGCACCTCGATGTCGGCTCATCTCATCCTGGGGCTGGAGCAGGTCCCAAGGGTATGGCTGTTCGCCATTTAAAGAGGTACGTGAGCTGGGTTTAGAACGTCGTGAGACAGTTCGGTCCCTATCTGCCGTGGGTGTAGGAGACTTGAGAAGAGTTGCCCCTAGTACGAGAGGACCGGGGTGAACGAACCACTGGTGGACCAGTTATCGTGCCAACGGTAGTGCTGGGTAGCTATGTTCGGACAGGATAACCGCTGAAGGCATCTAAGCGGGAAGCCCCCTTCAAAACAAGGTCTCCCTGAGGGCCGTGGAAGACCACCACGTCGATAGGCCGGAGATGTAAGTGCAGCAATGCATTCAGTTGACCGGTACTAATTGCCCGATAGGCTTGATTTGATCCAGAAACAGCAAGGCTCAAAACCTCGCTCATAAAGATCGTCAAAAGCACCAATGACTTGGAACAACCGTTGTCCTGAAACCTGACGCAACCGCGACAGGACAGAACAACCCCTGATGTTGCAGCTTCTTCCTCGGTTTGGTGGTCATAGCACGAGCAAAACACCCGATCCCATCCCGAACTCGGCCGTTAAGTGCCGTCGCGCCAATGGTACTGCGTCTCAAGACGTGGGAGAGTAGGTCACCGCCAAACCTAGAAAGAAGCTGACTCTGAACGATACCAATAACCCCCAAGACAACAGCCTTGGGCACCGTCGCGGGGTAGAGCAGCCCGGTAGCTCGTCAGGCTCATAACCTGAAGGTCACAGGTTCAAATCCTGTCCCCGCAACCAAAATAA
>NZ_ACYY01000038.1 GCF_000176015.1 Rhodobacter ferrooxidans
AGTTTTCGATCCGAGGCGGCATCAAGCTTCCTCTGGCTGCAGGGCGCGAATGATTGGTTCGGGGACGATCTGCCAAGGAAAGCCGTTCCACTCTTCGCCGTCGAGCAGACGCCCACCCGACTTCGGCCGTGCGCCACCCCACTGCTTGAAGAAGAACGCCACGTCGTCACGGTCGCAAATGTCACGAAGATGGCGTGCCCAGCTTTCGTCCATGGGCCGAGCCCGAGGCCCGCTTTCCCCCCCGACGATGGCCCACGCGATACCCCGCAGATCAACATCCCCGATCGGCCCGAGCAGCGGCTCGAACGAAATGAAGCGTGCGTCGGAATTGATCTGCTTCAGGTGCTCGATCCGACTCGTGTGCGCGGCGTCCTCAACCGAAACGCCGAGCCAGATGTGGCGAGGGACCGGCCCTCCATCATACCGCTTCCGAACGTAGTTGCGCATGAGCGAGCTTCGCTTGGTCAGCACCTGGTAGACGTGCCAGTCGGCCTGCTCCATGGCATCGAACACCGCGTCGATAAACTTTCGTTCGATGTCTTTGTGGAAGAGGTCGCTCATCGAGTTGACGAAGATCATCCGCGGCTTTTTCCAAAGCACGGGCTGCTTCAGCCTCGAGGGCCAGAGTGTCAGGTCGAAGCCCTGCTCGTAAGGGTGTCCAGCAATCCCGCGCCAACGCTCTGCGAACCGCTCGGCATAGCAATTGTCACAACCGGGGCCAACCTTGGTGCAGCCCGTAACCGGGTTCCACGTCGCGTCCGTCCATTCGATGTCTGACTTTTGGGCCAACTGCTCGCCTCACACTTTTCCGAAATCTTAGCACGCGAATGACTCGGTACAAAGGACGAACAGCGACGCCATGGGATTATGAACACCAGCGCGCCAAGGCAGCCATTTCAGCCCAGTTGTTTGGTCTGTGTCTCGCCCGGAATCCAGTTGAACAGGCGAAATGAGATGAAGGCGCGGGCGAGCAAAACACAGCCAAAGCAACGCCTTACACCTGTTTACAGTATCGTGCGCGGTTAACAGGTCCGGAGAATACCGGCCCTGAGAGACCGCTTCCGAACCTCCTGGCGCCGGAGCCGGTTCACAGCCCCACCCGCATAACCCCCGAAAACAACGGAAAAATCCGGCCGCAGCCGGATCGGGAGAACACTTTCGTGGGGGCAAGTGGCGGAGGGAACGCGACTGGGGTCGGACCTTCTCTGGCAAGCGACCTGCGACGTGCACCGGGAGGTTATGGATCGCACAGCACGCAACGCCATAATATCATTGATAAATCAGGTGAAATCCTCTCGTAACCGGTCAATCTGGTGCATCCGTTCATGCAGGATTGTCACGATTCCGATGTCGCCCCACGGAGGCCGAGAAGCTGCGCGGTCAGGTTGGCCTGGGGCATGCCGACCTGCGTGACCGCATTGGCGAAAGTGACTGTCGGCGTGTTCACCACGGTCGTGCCCCCGGCCCCTGCCGTGGAATACGACTATGCGGGCGAGCAACCCGTCGAAAGCCTGAAGCTCTCGGTCCCAGACTTCCGTAACCTCAAAGCTGAAGATGGCCAGGCTAGTTTCGATCTCGGTCCCATCTTGCGAATGCCACCGAAATCGAAGTGCTCAGCCAAAAGTCCAGAAAACTCAGCGATATCAGGCGCATACAAGCTGAACACTGGAATGTGCCAGTCATGAGGTTCAGAGAATACTTGGGCCCAGAGACCGCTTTCAGGCGTTCTGGCGACAGGCCCAGTGCTCAGCCCTTCCCGCATAACCCCCGAAAACAACGGAAAAATCCGGCCGCAGCCGGATCGGGAGAACGCTTTGGCGAGGGCAAGTGGCGGGATCACCGCGCCTTCGGTCGCCGAGGTGATGCGCAGCGTGTCGAGCCGTGCACCCTCGATCCGCTGGGCCGGTGCCAGCGACGACACGATCCAGCTGTCGACCACCGAACCCACGGTCGAGCCGATGAACCCGCCGATGGCAGCACCGGAGAAGCCAAGGATCGCGCCGCCAAAGGCCCCGCCGATAGCAGTTCCGACAGCGCCGAGGACAAGCGTGGCCATGGAAAACTCTCAGCGTTGGGGAAAGCGGAAGGCGAAGGCGATGCGGCCGTCGCCAGGTCGGGGTGAGCGGTTCCTCGATCACGCCGAGCCGCTCGTAAGCGTGCAGAAAGGTGTCGGGGTCGGTGAGGATGCCGACATGCTTGGCGATGGCGCGGAGTATCATGCGAAACAGGATCAGCGCACCGGGCGGGGCATCGCCATGTGCGACCTCCGGCATCATGCGGCGGGCACCTTCGGCCAAAACCTCGTGCGGGCCGCTTTCGCCCCAATCGCGGCTGTAGGGCGGGATCGGGAACAGTTCGGGCCCGACAACCTCGCGCCAAACACCCCGCGCAAGGCCAAGGCCATCGCAGCCGACGCCCTTCAGGCTGGCCTGATCGTGGTATGGGGTGCCCAGCCAAGACCGTGCGACGGTGATGACCCTGTCGGGATCGGCCGCTGTCACAGCACCGCCCCCTCGTGGCCGCCATCCTTGGTGCCCTAAGCCTGTGCGGCGGGCGGCCGCGCAACGTCGTGCTCGACGATGCTCTTGCCGAGACACTGATGCGTATCAACCGGTTCAGCCATCGGGGCCGTGAATATGCATTCGACCTTGAAGACGCACATGAAGCTATGCGGCGACGGAAGCCCACTCCGAATCAAGGGAAAGACGCTGCCTTGAAGTTTCTTGGAAAAGAGTTCCCTGCCCTTGACTGTCGCACTTCGATGGGCCCTATGCAGATCCTAGGGTCTTATCGTCAAGGGCGGACCCTTGTTTTCATGGAAATTTTTCAGGATTTGCTGCGGACCCTACCGCCGGAGCCAATGAATGCAAAATAGTCAGTGATCTACGCAGAACCCGCTTCGGCGGGTTTTTTGCCCGGGCATCACTTGGTCATTGCCGTGCGGGATATGCGCGCGGCGTCGCGTTGCGCCGTTACCTGGGCGATAAGCCATTGCTGCCGCCTGGGTTCACCTCGGCGGAGTGGCGTAGATTGCCTTGCCCGCAACATGCATCGCCGCGGCATGGGCGGCGGCCTTGCAGGCGGTCTGCAGGTCGGCCCCGGCGACCAGAGAGGCTGCCAGCGCGCCGATGAAAGCATCACCGGCGCCGTGCGAGCTGACCACCGTCACCTTTTCGGCGGGCAGCGCCAGACGTTCGTCGCTGGCGGTCCAGGCGGCAAGGCCTTGGGCGCCTGCGGTGACGATCACCGTCTCGAACTGGCCAGCCAGGTTTTCGGCGGCTTCCGAGGCCGAATGCAGGCAGCAGACGGCACCTGCCCCCATCATCTCGGCCTCGACCGAATTCACCACAAGAATGTCCACCAAGACCCGGAAATCGCGGGACATTTCCCGGTATGGGGCGGCGTTCAGCACCACGCGAATGCCACGGGCGCGGGCCTCGCTGGCGGCGGCAAGGTTGACCGCTTCGGGGATCTCGTTTTGCAGCACCAGCAGGCCGATGCCGTTCCAGATCGCCGGATCGGCCAGGGCCGCGGGCGGGATCAGCAGGTTGGCGCCGGAAACGATGGTGGCGGCATAGTCGCCTGCCGCGTCCATGATCGCCACGCTCATGCCTGATCCGACCGCGGCCACCTGCTGCACAAAGCGGTCCTCGACACCGCCGCGCACCAGATGTTCCCGCAGGAAACGGCCGAAATCATCCGCCCCCACCGCGCCGACCATCCGGCTGACCGCCCCGGCCCGCCGCGCCGCCACCGCCTGATTGCCGCCCTTGCCGCCGAATTTCGGATACCAGCGCGACCCCACCGCGGTTTCGTCGCGCCGCGGCAGGTGGTCGGCCTCGACCATGATGTCGTAATGCAGGCTGCCGACGGTCAGGACGATGTTGCGGGGGTCGGGCACAGTGTCCTCACAGTCTGCGTTTGGATTGCACCGCGCGCATGGTGCGGCCAAGGTTCAGGTCGGCGGCCTTGCGGTCGCGTTGGGCAATCGCCACGAACAGCGCATCCAGCAGGTTCAACTGCGCAATCCGCGCCGTGGCGTTTTCGCCCAAGAGCGGCGAGTTCTGCGCCGTCGAGCACAGCACCACATCGACGATCCGCGCCACCGGGCTGTCGGGGTAATTGGTCACGGCGATAGTGCGCGCGCCGTTCCTGCGGGCCAGTTCCACCGCGTCGATTACCGCCGAGGTGCTGCCGGAATGCGAGAACGCCACCGCCACATCCTCCGGCCCCAGCAGCGAGGCCGACATCATCATCATGTGGGCGTCGTCGAACACCGAGGACCGCAGGCCGATGCGCAGGAACTTGTGGCTGACATCACGGGCGATCTGCGCCGAGCCGCCCAGCCCGTAGAAATCGCGCTGCCTGGCGCGGTGCAGGTAGTCCGCCGCCCGCTCGAACGCCTGAAGGTCCAGAATGGCAAAGGTTTCCTCCAGCGCCTGCATGGCAGTGCGGAACACCTTCTGCACGATCTCGCCCGCGGTATCCTCGGCGGAAATCTCGGAATGCAGGGCCGCGGTATCGGAGCGGTAGTAATCGACAAGCCCCTGGCGGAATTCGCGAAACCCGGCAAAGCCCAGCTTCTTGGCCACCTTGACCACCATCGCCTCGGACACGCCGGAGCCTTCGGCAATCGCCCGCAGCGGCATCGCCTCGTCGATGTCCTTGCGCGCCAGGATGTCGGCGGCGACCTTGCCCTCCAACGGCGTCAGGCTTGGCAGCCGCATTCTGATCTGCGCACCCACAGCCCTTGGATCACCCATATGCTACCCCTGCTTTCCACTGGTGGCCTTGTCGATCAGCATCGCCACGATGATGATGATACCGGTGGCCAGCAGTTGATAGAAAGCCTGAACATTCATCAAGGTCAGACCGTTGCGCAGGGTGCCAAGAATGATGCAGCCGATCAGGGTGCCGATGATCGAGCCGCGCCCGCCCATCAGACTGGCACCACCGATGGCGGCGGCGGCGATGGCGTCAAGCTCCCACAGGCTGCCCAGCGTCGGCTCTGCCGCCCCCAGCCGCCCGATCAGGATCATCGAGGCGACGGCGGCCATCAGGCCGGAAATCATGTAGGCGGCAAGCTTGGTCATCGTCACCGGCACCCCGGCGATGCGGGCGGCCTCGGGGTTGCCACCGACGGCCATGAAATACTCGCCCAAGGGGGTCTTGTTCAGGATCACCCAGGCCAGCAGCGCCAGCACCGCCACGATGATCACCGGGTTCGGGACGCCCAGCAGGCTGCCGTTGGTAACGGCGCGAAAGCCGTCCGGCAGGCCGAAGATCGGGGTGCCGCCGGTGAAGATCAAGGCGAGGGCCCGGAACAGCGACAGCCCGCCCAACGTGACGATGAAGGGCTGCAAGCCGCCCCAGGCGATCAGCGCGCCGGACAGGAAGCCGCAGAACAGCCCCACCACCAGCGCCCCCGCCACCGCCAGCGGGATCGGCACCCCCGCCACCAGCATCGCCGCCCCCAGCACCCCCGACAGCGCCGCCACCGGCCCCACGGACAGGTCGATCCCGCCCGAGATGATCACCAGCGTCATCCCCAGCGCGATACAGGCGTTGATCGAGCTTTGCTGCAGGATGTTCACCAGGTTGGGCGCGGTCAGAAACACCGGGGTCAGGCTGGCGAACACCACGGAAATCAGGATCAGGCCCAGCAGGGTTCCGGCATCGCGAAACCGGATGCGCGACAGCAAAGGCAACGGCGAGGGGGAAGGTGTCATGGTATCCTCTGGGTCAGGCGGGAATGGCGGCGCGGGCGATGGCGGATTCGGTGATCTGGCCGGGGCCAAGGTCGGCGCTGATGCGGCCTTCGCGCATCACCAGCACCCGGTCGGAGACCCGCATCACCTCGGGCAGTTCCGACGACACCACGATCACCGCCCTGCCCTCGCGGGCCAGCCCCTCGATCAGGTCATAAATCTCGGCCTTGGCACCGACGTCGATGCCGCGGGTCGGCTCGTCGAACAGGAAGATCCTTGTGTCCGAGGCCAGCCAGCGGCCGATGATGACCTTCTGCTGGTTGCCCCCTGAAAAGCTGCCGATCGGGCGGGTGACATCCAAGGGCCGCAGGTTGACCTCACGCATCAGTTCTTCGGACCGCGCCTTCAGACGGGCGCTGCGGATGATGCCCAACCGGGAGAATTCGCGCATCGACGGCAGGCCGATGTTGGAAGATACCGGGCGCTGGCGGATGATGCCGTCGCGCTTGCGCTCCTCGGGCACCAGACCCAGACCGGCCTTGATCCGCGCCCGCGGGCTGTGGCCCGGAACCGGCTTGCCCGCCACCTCGACCACGCCCGCATCAGCGCGGTCCACCCCGGCGATCAGCCGCATCAACTCGGTGCGGCCCGAGCCGACAAGCCCGGCAATGCCCAGCACCTCGCCCGCGTGCAGATCGAACCCGGCATCGAGCACCGCGGTGCCGCGGGTCAGGCCCTTGACGCGCAGCAGCACCTTGTCGGTGGCAAAGCTTTGATGCGTGGCGGTCGCCAGTTCGCGCCCCACCATCAGCTCGATCACCCCGCGCACCGGCGTCGCCGGGATCGGCACCTGCGAAATCAGCTTGCCGTCGCGCAGGATGGTGGCGGTCTGGCACAGCCGGAACACTTCGTCCATCTTGTGCGAGACATAGATGATCGACACGCCGCTGGCGGCCAGCCCGCCGATCACCTGCACCAGCCGCTCGAATTCCTTCGGCGTCAGGCTGGAAGTCGGCTCGTCCATGGCGATGATCCGGGCATTGGCGCGCAGGGCCTTGGCGATCTCGACGATCTGGCGCTGCGCCACCCGCAGATCGCGCACCGGGGCGGTGACATCGATTGCCGGGTCCAGCGGCTGCAACAGCCGCCGCGCCTCGGCCTCTTGCGCCGCACGGTCAACGAACAGCCCACCGGCCCGGCGTTTGGCGGCACCCAGAAAGATGTTCTGCGCCACCGTCAGTTCCGGCACCTGCTGCAATTCCTGGTGGATCATCGCCACCCCGGCCTGCGCCGCCTCGCGCGGCGAGGAGATGCTGACGAGCTTGCCGTCAATCTCGATGCTGCCGCCGTCCGAGGCGATGACGCCGCACAGGATGTTCAAGAGCGTCGATTTTCCGGCGCCGTTTTCGCCCAAGAGGCCATGCACCTCGCCGGGCAGCACCGTCAGGTCAACGCCGTGCAGCACGGTATTGCCGGAATAGGTCTTGGTCATGGCATGAAGGGCAAGACGGGGTGTCATCGGAATATCCCGTATGAAAGAGCGGCCCGCCCGACAGGGAGAACGGGCAGGCCGCAGGGAGACTTAGTTCGCCAGCAGGGCGGCACGCAGGGCGGCCATGTCGCTGGTGGCATAGGTCTCGACGTTGTCCTTGGTGATCAGCGCCTGCGGCGTTGCCACCACGCGCGGCAGATCCTGCCCGGCCATCAGCCGCAGCGCCACTTCCATGGCGATCTCGCCGGTCAGCACCGGGAAGCTGTCCACCGTGCCGGTCAGATCGCCCGCCCGCACCGCGGCATAGGCGTCCGAGATGCCATCGGTGCCGAACACCGCCACCTGTTCAGCCTTGCCCGCGGCCTTGACGGCCTCGACCACACCCAGCGCCATGCCGTCGTTGTTGGCATAGAAGCCGATCAGGTCGGGGTATTGCTGCAGGATGGTGGACGCGGCGTTGAAGGCCTCCTCGCGGCTCCAGTTGGCGGGAACCGAGGCGACGACTTCGAACTTGCCACCGGCGGTGATGGTTTCGGTGAAACCGGCGGTGCGTTGGCCTGCGGCGTAAACCCCCGGCTGGCCTTCGATCACCGCCACCTTGCCGCCATCCGGGCGGTTGGCGATGAACCAGTTGGCGACGTTGACGCCGTTGCCCTTCTGCACGTTGCCGACATAGTTCGCCGCCGACGGGATCACCGCGTCATTGACGTTCAGCACCGGCACACCGGCCGCCGTTGCCGCCTCGACCGCCGGGATCAGGTTGGCGTCGGTCTGCGGCGAGAACAGCAGCGCGTTGAAGCCCTGGCTGATCAGGTTTTCGGCAATCGCCAACTGACCCAATTGGTCGCCCTCGCTTTGCGCCGCCTGATAGACGAATTCGATGCCCAGCTTTGTCGCCACATTGGCATAGCCTTCGCCCAGCGAGCGCCAGTATTCGTTGGTCAGGGTTTTCGACACGCCGCCGACCTTGGTTCCGGCGGCAGGCACCGGCATCTGGCCGAACTTGGCGTCCAGTTCAGACCAGTCCATCCGGTCGGGTTCGCTGTCGGAGTTCAAGGGCGCGAGGTCTTGCGCCTGAGCCACGCCGAAGGTCAGCGCGAAGGCGCCAAGGGCAAGTGCCCCTTTCAGAAAGTGTTGCATTGGTTTCCTCCCATTATCAACACGGTTTCATAGTCGTTCGTAAAGTTCAGTCGGTCGTGGTGGCCGCCGCCAGCGCCTTGCGGGCCACTTCCTGCGCTTGCACCGGGTCGTGACGGCTTTGCGCATCGGCCAGACGATTGTCGCCCGCCATCTGCGTCACCGCCCCCAGCATCCGCCGCACCGTGCGGATGTTGGCGGCACATTCCGCCACCGGGTCCAGACCCGAGGCATCAGGGAACGTGTCGAAGTAGATCGCGCCGTCAAAGCCGCCGCGATGCACTTCGCGCAGCAGTTCCAGCGTCGCCTGTTCATGCACCGAGGCCACCATCAACCCGTCGTCGCGCTTGGCGTAGCCGTCGTTCAGGTGCAGCCCCAGCAGCTTGCTGCGCCGCTGCACCAAGGCCGCGGCAAAGGCCGGCTGTTCGTCGGCATACAGTGAATGGGCAAAGTCGATGGTGACGCCAAGGTTGGCAGCCCCCACTTCGGCAATCGCCAGCAACGTGGTGGCCGCATCGCACAGGATACTGTAAGCCCTTGGTTCATTTGGCTTGTATTCAATCGAGATCATGCAGTCGGGGTCATGCGCCGCGACTTCGGCAATGCCGTCGATCTCGTCCTGCCAAAGGGCGGCATAGTCGCACTGGAAGGCATAGTCATAGCCGTCCTGGCCCAGCCACAGCGTCATCATCGGCGCATCCATGGCGCGGGCGGCGTCGATGCCACGCTTGGTCAGATCGATCGCCTCTTGCCGCACCGCCCGGTCGGGATTGGTGAAAGCCCCCAGCTTGTAGGCCGGATTGGTGTAGTAGCGCATCGCCAGACCGCTGACCTGCAAGCCGCAGTCATGCACCATGCGGGCCACCGCGGCGGGGTCATCGCCGACATGATCGGGGTAGTTCAGATCAAGCTCGGTCAACCCCTTGACCGTCGCCGCCCGCTGCAGCATCTGCGCCAGGGAGGGCTTGCCGGTCAGACTGGGCCAATAGTCCGAGGCCCCCGACGCAAAGGAATTGATTCGCGTAGCAAAGCGATGTCCGAGCATGTAGATTCTCCCCTTACTTCACAAAATACGCATTTTTTGTAAAGTTTCAAGCGGAATTTCAGGCCGGGCCGGCTTTTCCACGGCCTCTGCCGGATGCGGCGCGCCTTCCGGCCGGGCTGTCGGTTTATACGTGATCTTTGCGCGCAGAGGTCGGAACACGAATGAACTCGCGACAGATTTCCTGCGCCGAGAGGCGGCATTTTCTCCGATATGGCACTGTCCGCAGTTATGCGCCGGATCCACGAGGGCGAAATCCAGGCAAAACGCTCGGGCTTTCTGGACAGGGTGTCGAAACGCCCCGCCGTTCCCCATGGCTTGCGCTCGACCTTCCGCGATTGGGTGGCCGGGGTAATCCCCCCATTCTTAACGGGGTGCATTCGTAGAACTTACGCGGCCATTTTCAGTTTCTGGGCGGGTGTGATGCCGCCGATGCCCAAGTTCGGGCGGTTGTTGTTGTAAGTCCATAGCCATTGCGTGGCGTGATCCTGTGCCTCCTCGATGGTTTCGATGATATATTGGTCGAGCCATTCGTGCCGGACCGTGCGGTTGTAGCGCTCGATGTAGGCGTTCTGCTGCGGCTGACCGGGCTGGATGTGCTGGATCGAGATGCCCAGTTTCTCAGCCCAGATCAGCAGCTTGCCACTGATGTATTCCGGGCCGTTGTCGACCCTTATCGTCCCGGGTTTGCCACGCCATTCGATGATCCTGTCCAAACTGCGGATGACCCGTTCGGCTGGCAGCGAGAAGTCGACCTCGATACCCAGTCCCTCGCGGTTGAAGTCACCCAGCACGTTCAGCAGCCGAAATGCACGGCCATCACCGAGGCTATCTGCCATGAAGTCCATGGACCAGGTCACGTTGGGTGCATCGGGCACGGCCAGGTCCGCATACATCCGCTTCAACCGGCGGTTCTCCC
>NZ_ACYY01000037.1 GCF_000176015.1 Rhodobacter ferrooxidans
GTTAAAGACACCATTTTCTCCACACAGCTCGTCAAGAGACAACTATGGGTTGTCGAGGTGCGCGGTTTCTCAATGTTCCACAAGAAGGGCGGATCCACATCGTGCCGATCGACCGTCCGAAGCGCACAAATTTGCCTCATTCAAAGTGACCTGCCCCCCAGAAGTTCCCTTAGTCTGATGTAGAGTCTGCCCAACCTGAAGGAGCAGACGACATGAGGAAAAGCCGTTTCACCGAGGCGCAGATTGTCGGGATGATCAAAGAGCAAGAGGCTGGGCTGCCGACGGCCGAGCTGTGCCGCAAGCATGGGCTGAGCGCTGGAAGCCGACGCCGTTCGCCTGTGCTTGTGGTCGGCGACAAGCGGTTGACGTAGTTTCACCCGCCCAGACCATCGGCGTTGCCGCGCCAGCAGACCAAGCCTGCAGATCGATCCTCGGCGGCGGCGTTGGCGGCTGCCGCACTGGTGAGGTGACCTGGAAGTGGTTCCGCGGAACACCGACGGAATACCCTGACTTGAAAACTCGAACGCCTCGTCCAACGCCATCAAGGTCCGGACGCCTACTTCCCGGTCGTCCGAGTTGCATTTCGCCGGAATCCAATGCAAATGAAATTAACAGTCCAGCACCGTCAATTGATTGTTGCGCCGCGACGAGGGCCAGAACCTTTGGTCGCGAGCGCCAGATCGTGAACGGTCATCAACTCACCGAGAAAAGTTCATAAATCAGCAACACAGATGCAAGTCGATTCGGCTCTATGGCAGCCTGGCAACCTTCAACCACAGTTGGCTATTCGCCATCGTTGACGCGACGCGCAACCTTGGCGAATGTGCGCGCCCGAGCGTTCAAGACATAGGTGCGAATTTTCCCGCGGGAGGCGAGTTCTTACCGCATTAACTAAACCTAAGCAATTGACAACCATCATTAATGAATTGTTAATCAGTCGGATCGATACAAGTCCGAGAAGCAGATAAAGGCTCACACGTGCATCCGCGTGAACTCACTCATCCGGCACTTGCAGCCACTTCAGTTGCCGAGCGATACGGCTTCATTGCAACGGCTCGGGCCTTTGTGCCACTGGCTGCGAGCATCCAGATCGAAGTTTCTCTCCCTTTATCGCTCGAAGGTGATATCAGGGGGCGCATTCTCGTGAATAACCACAGCCAAACGGTGGATATTGGTCCCGAATAGAGGTTAGCACATTATGTCAACCGAGTGGTTACTCGTTTGGCTGCACGCACGGCGACACAAGGTCGACTCAGACGGCTGGTGTCGAGGCGTAAATGGAGGGGGCGACCAAATCCGCTGCTTGCAAATGTCATAGAAGGATAGGGTGTTGGCGAATCACCTTGTCTCGCTGGAGAGCACGTATGAGACTAGCCACCTTTTTTCGGCAGGGGACGCTGTCTGCGTTGCTGGCCCTCTTTGCCTTTCTTCCAGCCTTCGGGGCAGATCTCGACGAAATCCGGCACATAGGAAAGATTCGGCACATTGGCATTAGATACGCCAACTTCGTTACCGGCGCGGGGGACGGCTTTGACGTCGACTTGATGAAGGGTTTCGCACGCTACATCGGTGTCGACTATGAACTTGTCTATTCCGATTTCTACTCGGTCATCCGGGATACTCTCGGCAAGGACATCGTGAATACGCCGGACGGCCTCGCGCTACAGGGGAATTTTCCTGTCCGGGGAGATGTAATATCGGCCGGCTTCACGCATCTCCCTTGGCGCGAGAAATTCTTGCTTTTCTCAGAGCCGACATTTCCCTCTCAGGTCCTTTTGGTGGCGCCGGCTAATTCCAGGCTGTCGCCGATTCAACCCAGCGGAAACCTCGCGAGCGATATCGCTGCCACCAAGGCATTGATTGGAACGCACAGCCTTCTCGTGATGGAAAAAACGTGCCTCGACCCCTCCGGGTATGGCATCGTCGGCAATGTTGTCGATTTGAGAAAATTAACCTCCAGCACCAATCTCAACGAAATGGTGCCCGCGATGCTGGACGGGACAGCTGACATCGCCCTGCTCGACGTTCCAGATGTAATCCGCGACCTCGACCAATGGTCGGGACAGATCAAGATTCTCGGCCCAATCTCCGAACCTCAGGTCCTTGCAACAGCTTTTCCGAAAGATGCCGAAAATCTTCGCGATGCGTTCAACAACTATCTTCGCCAAATCAAGCAAGACGGAACTTACGACGCATTGGTGGATAAGTATTATCCGGGAGTCCGATCCTTCTTTTCGGACTTCTTCTGAAACGCCATGCTACAGCGATCCGCCACCTCAATGTTCTTACGACATTGGCCAAGCGTAATCGCCTGTGCCCTTGCCGCCGTCCTGCTCATTGCTGCCTGGCAAGTGGCGAGCACAAACGCTCGCTTAGCCGCGGTTTCAAAGGAGCGAGTCATTGAACGGGAGAGAGACCTTGCGTCCAATGTCTCACAGGTTTTCGGTCGTTACCGGAAGGACGCCGAGTTGCTCGCAAGAGCACGGGAAATCGAGAACTATTTTGTGAACCTCGATCTCGGAATGTCGCGCACCTACGGACTGAACCTAAATCTCGAGTTCATCGATTCCTTTCTGAGGGCCCACGTTGGCAGGAGAGGCGAGCGGACAGACACCGCCTTTCGAAGTATCGCTCTGTACGATGAAAAGGGCGAAATTCTGGCTTCGACCAACCCGTCGGCCGCCTGGGTCCCAGTGCGTGCCAACTCTCAAGGTGACACAACTGAGATCGATACCGCGAACCGCACGCTCCGTACTTCTGTCGATGTCCTGGTGAAGGGT
Source organism: Rhodobacter ferrooxidans (assembly GCF_000176015.1). Taxonomy (GTDB): domain Bacteria; phylum Pseudomonadota; class Alphaproteobacteria; order Rhodobacterales; family Rhodobacteraceae; genus Pseudorhodobacter_B; species Pseudorhodobacter_B ferrooxidans. The sequence goes on from NZ_ACYY01000037.1 coordinate 2,781, forward strand.
AGGTCACGCGGAACGCTTGTGGCGACCGCCGACCTGAGTCGGCTTTCCGTCCCGTTGAGGCCGGTTTTGACAATGGACCACGACCTGCGGTTCGTCGTCTTCAAGTCTGGAGAATTGATCCAGATTGCCACGGGGAATGCCGTAAACAGCTTGGATTTGCGGACGCTGTTATCGGAATTGCCGGACCAGCGCCCATCGATCTTCTCCACTCTCCCACAGAACGGCCAGTTCAGCGACATGTTTCTCGTGGCCGTCGATATCCCCGATTCGCCGTTTTCGCTTTTGACCCTGAAAGAGAAGACTGAGTTATTTTCGGATATAAACAGGGACCACACGGCTGCGTTCCTCGGAGTGCTGGCACTTGTCATTCTTGCGGCGACATTTGTCGTTTTCAGGATGGGCCTGCGGGCCGAGCGGCTGCAAACCATCTATGAGATGGCGCGCAAGCATCAGGCGGCCCTTCAGCATAAGAATGTCGAACTATCGGCCGAAATCTCGCACCGACAGATCGTAGAGCACGACCTGAAGACCAAATCGGAAGAACTTGACCGCACAAACGAGAACCTCAAGATCGCAGCGACAGCCTTCGAATCTCAGGAAGGCATGGCAGTTCTGGACATGGGCGGGCGAATCCTGCGTGTCAACGCGGCGTTGGCACGCCTTATGGGATGCGAACCGAATAGCTTGCTCGGTCGCTTGTTCGAGGAGATGATCGTCGACGAGGAGGCCGGCGGCCTCGGGCTTAACACGGCTCTTCGCGAAGGATGCCCTTGGAAGGGCGATGTCCGCACCAAGGCGGTCTCAGCGGCGGGAGCATCGTTGTGGTTTACCCTATCGCCAGTCATGAGCGACAAGGGGCTACCAACGAGCATGATCGGAACTTTCTACGACGTATCCGATCGGCGCAAGGCCGAACGCCAGATTAAACGCCTGGCGTTCTACGACCAGTTGACAGGATTGCCGAACCGCCATCTAGCGACGGACCGCACCATTCAGGCCATGCGCACGAATGCGCAGTCAGGCGAATTCGGGGCTCTTCTTTTCATCGACCTAGACCAGTTCAAGCGATTGAACGACACACTCGGCCACGATGTGGGTGACAAACTTCTTAAGGCTGTGGCAGACCGCATTTCGCGGCGCCTGGGCGGAGACAGCACAGTCGCCCGCTTTGGTGGAGACGAATTCGTCGTGCTCTTGCCCACCCTCAAGACGGTCATCGAGCGCGATGCGGCCCTATTGGCGGAACATGCGGCGGAGCTGGTCCTGAGGATTTTCAAGCAACCCTTCCAACTCGAAGGCTATGAACACAACTGCTCGACGAGCATCGGCATTGCTCTCTTTTCTGCGCCGCTGGAAACCTTCGACGATATCCTCAAGAGGGCAGACATCGCCATGTACGAAGCGAAAGGCGCCGGCGGCAACGTCATTCGCTTCTTCGATCCAGAAATGCAGCGGGTAGTGCGCGAGGAAGTTTCGTTGGACGCCGATCTTCGGACTGCCGTCGACCGGGGCGAGTTTGAGTTTCACCTGCAACCTCAGATCAACAGGTTCGGCACGGTGGTGGGTGCCGAAGTGCTGCTTCGCTGGCCGCACCCTGTGCGCGGCCTAGTATCCCCCGGAGTCTTCATCCCAATTGCCGAAAAGTCCGGTTTGATCGTACCCTTAGGCAACTGGGTCTTGGATTGTGCGGCTAAGGTGCTGTCGAATTGGGCCGCCAAGGAACTGTTTTCTGACATCAACCTTTCGATCAATGTCAGCGCCAACCAGTTGCATAGTGAGGATTTCGTCGAAACTGTTCTGGGCGCAATTGAAAGGCACGGTGCGCGGCCCAGACGATTGAAACTGGAGATCACCGAAAGTTTGCTGGTCAACAACTTAGATGATGCCATCCGGAAAATGACTGCACTCCAGCAGCACGAAATCCTCTTTTCGCTCGACGATTTTGGAACAGGCTATTCGTCTCTGTCATACTTGAAGCAACTGCCGCTAGATCAGCTCAAGATTGATCGGAGCTTTGTTAGCGATCTCCCGCAGAACAAGAACGATGCGGCGATTGCCGAAATGATCGTTGCCCTTGGGCGAACGCTCGGGCTGCACGTCATCGCCGAAGGTGTTGAGACTGAAGAACAGAAGGGCTTTCTCGAAGGCATCGGATGCGACCAGTTCCAAGGATACCTCTTTGGAGTTCCAATGCCGTTGGACCAATTTGAAGAGTTTGTCAGCGCGCTTGGCTCTGTTTCGCATATGGCCTGAGAGGATTAGTCTTGTTAATCCGGCTTGATAGCAGGAAGTAGGGATGGTTCGATTTGTCTCAAAGTGCCACCAAAGTGAGGGGCCAAATAAGTTGTCGGCTTTGAATAGTTCCCAATCATGTGAAAGGTCAGGGTTTCAGTGTATCTTTGTAGCTGCGGCCTGAAGGGTTTGGCGGTTTTCTGGGGAAGCCCTACAAATATAAGCCCTGTCGCGAAGTCAAAGCAATGCGCGCGTGAGCGCCGCACTTAACCTGATTCTGATCCTGTTCGCCGCCTGATAATCCCCCCCGGATGTCTTGTAAGCCATTGACAACGTAGATCGCCTCGAACTCGGCATTTAGGCTGGCAAGTGCCTCATTCACCACCTGCCTGATCTTGCGCAGAGGATGCCGTGCAGGGATGCGAGCCTCAAGGTCCACATAGCTGAACAACGACCCGCTCGTCTCTTCCACACCACGCATCACAAACCCCACCGCTGTCGTGCAGAGAGTAAACCATTTTCCTCAAATCGCGTCGAGAACCGACTATTTCAGCGGCTTGCTAATGTTTCCCATCCATCGCTACAGGTGAGTCGAGCGACAGTAAATCTGCGCGTCCGATATGGGAGAGAAATCCCCGCTCGTGTTGAAAGTGACAAGATTGATTTCACACATGTCGACAAGCACCCAATCCGGCATGCCATTTGGTACAATCGTTCAATGGATTGGGAAAGAAACAACCTTGGAGGACTGACCACCTCGATCCAGCTGAGCCAACACATTATTGCTTAGGTTTAACATACTTTGGGCCGCTGCCATGCTATCCGTGATGCGGATGACAAGTGGCTTTTTGTCATGCATGATCAACTGAAACGCGCGAGCGGCACGAAATGCCATGCCCCTGCCCGTGACAATGACGACGTCCACGACCCCAACTGCATCATGATAGGCGAATTGGTACAACGCCTTCAGCTTCCGAATTTCCCATAGCCCCGCAAGCGCATCGGTCATGCCGCGAAGGTCAGCAAGAATGCGAAGGTCTGGTGCGAACGCAGGGTCGCGCAAGTAGTCAAGAAATAGTCTCTCAAGTTCCTCGTAGTTTGTTGAACCTTCGATGACGACATGCTTGAGATTGACGGATTTCAAGATTTTGTATCTGGCAGGCATTCCGGACCTCTGATCCACGATTCGACGGGTAACATTACCCTGCACCCGCAATAGAGGCACTAGTGAACGCAATCTTTTAAATTTTCCGCGAAAATTAGCGTGTTTCCCAGATAGGTCAACTCCTTTGGTTCAACGCCTGCGCGGCGCTCCGGACTTCGCAACGTCCGGAATCTGCGCCTCCCGGTCTAAGTTTTCGTCGCAACGAACGCCCGCTTCCCGCCCATAGCAAACTGTTCGACGAGACCGGCGATCGGCTGACCCCCACCCTCACACACACGGAACCACCATTGGGCGGTGCCGCGATGTAGAGGGTCAGCACCCCACCCGTCGCTATACCGAAACTCGCCCCCATGTCGGTCAGCGTCGGCGCGCCGGTGCCGTCGTTCGTGACCAGCTGCCAGCGGGTGTGGGTGCCGCGCTGGAATCCGATGCCGATGCAGTTGATGGCGGCGGCCAGCGTCAGGGTGGTGGCCAGCGCGGCGGTTGATCCGTAAAGGCCGAAGAACCCCATGCCGGTGACTTGCAAGGTCGTCAGCGAAATCCGCGTGACGAAGGTCCAGCCGCCTAGACCGGCTGCGTTGCCGCGCCAGCAGGCCCAACCGGCGGAACGCTGTTCGGCGGCCGAATCCACCACTGCCGCCGAGGTCAAGCGCCAGCGCCGCAAGCTGGCGGCCAGGTTCGTCGCGGCGAGCGTTGGGTGCGAGACGGTCCCGACCGAGGTGATGGGCAGGCCTTCGGTAGTGATCGTGGTGGTAACGGACGGCGACCAGTTGGCAATCCGGTTGACCCCGAAATGCGGCTGCAGCGGGTATTCCCGGCCCGAGGGGCGCTGAACGCCCAGCCACCCGGCCCCCGCGCAATCGCGGGCATAAACGGCCAACTTTTCCGCAGGCGGTGGGTCGTGCCGCCACCAACAATTGGCACCGCCAGCCGCGGTTCGCGCAAGGTATCACCCACGGCGACAACGGCCGCCTCGGTGACATGTTTCAGCTTCGGTTCGGGTGGCTTCCTTGCCGCAGAACCTTGATCACGTTCTCTCCTCGACGGGTGAAGCGCCGGTCTCGGCGCGTCATGACCAAGCCATCGAAGGGCGAAACTATCTCGTGGGGTTCTGTTCCAGCGACTGGCAGGACGACCGCAAGTCGATCACCCTCGGACACCCAATCGCCCACCGTCACATCGAAGACCCGCGCCATTTCCTCGGCATCCTCGCACAGGATGACTTCGGCCAGATCGGCCCAGGCAGCGGCGGCGCTGGCGCGGTTCGGTTCGGGCAGGGCCACGATCAGCTCGGGCACCAGCGCCGTCACCCGCGCAGCCAGCCCGCGGTCCGAGGTCACCAGCCAGACTGGCGAATTGTAGCCATGCTCGGCCTGCCCCACCAGATCGGCGGTAGCCGGCGCGAGGAGCCGAAAGCCGACGTTCGGGAAAGGCGAGGACACCGCCCGCGTCCGGGCGCGCTCGTTCAAGAATGGGAGAGATCGCTTCCCCTTTGCCGCGCAAGACCTATGATAGGCCGACCGGAGCCGGTCTTCTCTGGACCCGGATGTCCGGGGGAATGCACAAGCAACAGGGCAAGACTGGTCTGGCTCCGGACAGGCAAAAGGAAAACCGGATGAAGGTGATCCACCAGATTCTGATGATCGCGGTGATCGGCGCGGTGGCAATCCCGCTTTCGGCGCGGTTTGTGCCGGGAACAAGGCCCTGGCTTGACCAGATCGGGCTTCTGCAGCCGCTGGCAACGCTGGGCTTCGTGCCGGCCGAAGAGGCGGCCGAGCCAGACGGTCGCGGGGGTGGGCCGGGTGTGCCGGTTGTTGCCGGCGAGGTTCGCCATCAGGTGCTGCGCGACGTGGTGGCCGCCATCGGCTCGGCCCGTGGGGTGCAATCGGTCGACCTGTCCTTCGGGGTCACCGGGCGGCTGACTGCCTTGGCGGTGGCGCCGGGCCAGCGGGTCGCGGCGGGCGAGGTGATCGCCGAGCTGGATGCCGAAGCGGCGAGACTGATGGTCGAGCGGGCCCGGCTGGTGCTGGAGGATGCGCAGAAGACCCTCGACCGGTTGGACCAACTGACCCAGTCCGGCGCCACCACCAACCTGCAACGGCAGGATGCAGAACTGGCGCTGCGGACGGCGGATCTGGCGCTGCAATCGGCCGAACGCGATCTGGCCGACCACGAATTGACCGCGCCCATCGCGGGTTATGTTGGCCTGATCGAGCCGCAGGTCGGCGATCTGGTCACGCCCACCACCGTCATCACCCGGATCGAAGACCGCTCCAGCCTGATCGTCGATTTCCGGGTGCCCGAGCGCGTGGCGGCCCGAGTGGCGCCGGGCGACATCGTCTCGGCCGCCCCGATCGCGACCCCCGGACAGGCCGGCGAAGGACGGATCATTGCGGTGGACAACCGGGTGGACGAGACCAGCCGCACCCTGCGCGTGCAGGCCACCATCGGCAATGCCGACGACAGCCTGCGCGCAGGCATCCTCGGCCCGGCGCGGTCGCAGCCGCACAAAGCATTCACCGGCAACGAACATCTCGCGCGCCACCATCGCCTGCAGACCGTAGAAATCGGTCAGCCCGTCCGCATCGGCCTCATCCGTCCAGGCGAGCCAGAGCCGCTGCACCTGGTCGCGCAGAGCCGGATCCTCGATCAGCGACGACGGCTTGATCCCGTCGCCCACCAGGTTCGAGGCAAATGCTTCGCAGGCATTGGCGGCATAACCATTGGTCACCACCAACTCGCGCGACCGCGCCAACAGACGCGGCCCGCCAGAGGCAATCAGCGAGTTGATGTTTTCCAGCGGCGGCTGCCAACCCCGCAACCGGCGCTGCGACATCGCCCCTTCCAGCCGCGCGCGCACAGCGACAGGACCGCCGGTGCCCCTGCGGCGAAAGGCATTCAGCCAACTCATGCGTCACAACCCCTTGGCGGTGATCACGCGCACCTGCCGGATGATCTTGCGGCCCTCGGCAGTCGCGATGTCACGGTCCAGCATCTCGATGGCCCGGTCGATCTCGGCCAGGCTGCGGTAGTCCACGGTCTTGCCGTCGTAGCTCACGCGGGCCACGCCCGAAGACCGTTGCGCGGCAAGCGCATCGCGCCTCGCGCGGAGTTCTGTGATTGTCGCCATGCCGTCTGCCTCCTATTCTGAGGCGATCACGCCCAAATCCTTCCGAGCCCATGACCCAGCAGATTGCCCGTATTCGTATCGACCTCGAGCATCTCGAGCCGCGCATCTGGCGGCGTGTCGAGGTCAGCCTCACAACCAATCTGCGTTCGCTGCATGAGGTGATCCAGGCCGTGATGCCGTGGGAAAACACCCACCTCTATCAGTTCACCATCGGTGATCGGGTTTATGGAGAACCCAGCCCCGAGGACGCAGCGTGGGGCCGCAAGATATATCAGGCCAAAGGCATGCGCCTTGGCACGCTGATCGGCCGTGGGGTCACGAAATTCGTCTATACCTACGATTTCGGTGACGACTGGCAGCACCGGATCACGGTGGAGAGCGTCGGCGTTGCCGATCCGGCGCTCGACTACCCCGTTTTCATCGATGGCGAGCGACGCGCGCCGCCCGAAGACGTCGGCGGTCCGCCCGGCTTCATGGACTTTATCGAAGCCGTCGCGAAACGCAGCCACCCGCAGCATAAGGACATGGTCCGCTGGTATGGCGGCCCCTTCCACCCCACCGATTTCGCCGCGGCGGACATCGCGGCAGGCCTCCGCGCGATTGCAGAGCGCCGCAAGGTCTCGCTCGAAGCCTTCAAGCGCAGCCGCAAAATGCGGCAACGCTGATCGCCGTCCGATGTCACCCCATGTAACTCGACCGCACGGTCTTTCGCCGCGCTGAACTTCGGGGCGTGCGCCGGTTCCCGCTTTGCCCTTCAGACCCTCTGCCACTCTGTTCGATGACCTTGAATTGCCCTTCCAGCTCTAGCCACCGTGCTTCCGGCCAGCGGTCCGCGCCAAGGATCCACGCTGCTGCCCGCGCGTAGATGCGGATATCGAGGGCCTCGTTGCGTTCGCGCAGTTTCTGCCATTCCAGCTTCGAAAACCCGCGCCTGCTTTTGACCGTCACCAACTGTTCGGCAGTCAGTTGCTTCAGCCACTCGCTGTCGGCCCAGTCCGGCAGGTGCACCGTTACGGATGAAATCCCTATTTGGCCGAATGGAACACCTACATAAGCAGCTACCATCGACACCAGGCGCTGCCGCTCTTTCTGGTTCATCTCATCCGGATCGCGCGCCACGATCAGATCAACCAGCATTTTCTGCTCTGCCGTCATCGGCGGCGGATCACCGCGTGCAATGATGCACGGTGACTTCTTGTATCGTTGGAGGTAGCTCATGCCCCATTTTTCGTTGTCAGCCCGCTCGTGACAGTTTGCGCACAGGGCAATGAGGTTTTCGAGCGAATGGTCTTGCGACTTGCTCCATGGAATCACGTGCGCATACTCGAGCGGCAGCGATGTGCAGCAGACAGCGCAATGATGACGAGCCTCGAAGAGCACATCGCGCTTTATTTCGATGGGGATTGAGGGCCTATTCGTCGGCATCGGCCCCCTCCATCACCTCGGCGTCGTCGCTTTCCAGATCCTCTAGCGCGTCGTCCTCATCCGAGATCGGCTCGTCCGCAGGCGCGGCGATCTCGATATGGCGCACGTCCAGCCTGCCGGTGGCGACGTCGGCAATCAGGCGCTCGCGGTATTCGCGGATAAGGTTGATTTCCGAAGTGGTTTCTTCAACCGCCTTATCTAGGTCCTTCGTTTCCTCATGGATGTACTGCACAATCATTTCTTGCTCAGACGCGTCCGGCGAAATTGGCACTTTGAAGCTGCCAAGCATTGAGCGGCTAACTCGATCTCTTGTGCTGCCACGGACGAGTGAATTAACCCAATCGAGATATCCGCGACAGTTCAATATGTGGACGACTAGCGCAGGAGAAAATGCCGGGTCAGGCTTTAAGATACAGACATCTACTGATGTAATCATTCGCACGCCAAGATCAGGTGCTAGACATGCTCTGCTGACTGGATCCCCGAGCCGGCATATCAATATGTCACCTGGCACGAACTCTGTGCAGTTGAGACGTTCAAATGTTTGCTCAGATATGTAGCGGTATCCTTGTTCCTTAAAATAACCGCGACCGATGTTGCCCGTTTGGACTAAGCGAACTCCTGAATCCTCGATGTAGGGCGACTCGATCCAATCGCCGTCCACGAATGTTTTGTAGCCCTGTCGGGCCAATGTCTTAATCGGCCGGACCTCCCAATGGGCCGGAACCTCGGGCATCCAATCGATGCCGGTGGGCTTCATTGGGGCGTCGGAGTTCAGGCCGCGCGTGACCGCCCGGTTGATGATCGCCTGTTTCTGCTCGTTCAAAAGCCCGATTAGCCGCCGCTTGTTGCGGATTAGGCGTCGGAGCTGCACTTCCTTGGCGTGAAGGAAGGCAACCATGCGTTCCTGTTCCTCGCGCGGCGGACAAGGAAACGCGATGTCGAGGAACTCGTCGGGATAGAGCCGCAAGCGCGATGCCCGGATGTGGCATCCGCGTGGAACACTCTGTGCTGTCTGCCGGCAACCCAGCCATGGCTTTGGCTGGTTCGATCCGCACCGCTCGAAGCGGCCCCGGCCATCGGTCTGGTTCTGCTCGATGTCCTGCCAAGGCTACTGGACGCGTTTGGCGCGGGAGCGTGTGGCCATGGTTGACCTGACCGATGAAGAGCGCGCGGCCATCGCCGCCACCATGAAGCGCGTCGCCTTGCTGATGGACGAGATCGGCTGGGCCACCCCTCTGGGTGGTCTGACCGAGGCGCAAGTGCGTGCCCTGATCGAGGAGTCCGTCGAGGGCTTCCGCGAGGCCATGTCCGACATCGCCAAAGCCAATGCGCCAGAGGTGCCGTTTTGACGCTGGACTTCAATCACCGCCCGAGCTTTGCCGACCAGGTCAATGCCGCCGTTGACCTTGCCCTGACTGCCGATCAGGCGACACGCACGCCCCGTGACTATCTGGGCGGGTCGCGCCTTGGCCACGCCTGCGAGCGTGCCTTGCAGTTTGAATTCACGGCCACGCCGAAAGACGAGGGCCAGGACTTCAGCGGCCAGTCGCTGCGCATCTTTGCCATCGGCCATGCTCTGGAGGATTTGGCCGTGGCGTGGCTGCGCGGCGCGGGGTTTGATCTCTACACCCGGAAGGGCAACCAGCCCGATGGCGGCCAGTTCGGCTTTTCGGTCGCGGGCGGGCGCATCCGTGGCCATGTCGATGGCATCATTGCCGCTGGGCCTGAAGGCTTCGGCCTCGCCGTTCCCGCGCTCTGGGAATGCAAGACCATGAACGCCAAGAACTGGCGCGCCTGCGTCAAGGACGGTGTCACGAAATCGAAGCCCGTCTACGCCGCCCAGATCGTCGTCTATCAGGCCTACATGGAAGCCAGTGTGCCCGGCATCAGCGCCGCGCCTGCCGTGTTCACCGCGATCAACAAGGACACGGCCGAGATGCACCATGAGCAGGTGCCCTTCGATGCCGATCTTGCGCAGCGCATGTCGGATCGCGGTGTGCGGATCCTGCAAGCGACCGATGCGGGCGAATTGCTGCCGCGCATTCCCGAGCAGCCAGATTGAAGAGTTGATCCAGAGGGATCCATATCGTTTCCTAATTGTCGCGGACAAATTCCAGACGGGCTACGACGAGCCCCTGCTGCACACGATGTACGTGGATAAAACCCTGTCCGGGGTGAAAGCGGTGCAGACCCTATCGCGGTTGAACCGGGCCCATCCACAGAAGCACGACACCTTCGTTCTCGATTTCATGAATGACTTCGAGGCGATCAAGGCATCTTTCGAGCCGTACTACAGGACCACGATTCTCAGCGAAGAGACAGATCCCAACAAGTTGCACGATCTGAAGGCCTCACTGGACAGTTACCAAGTCTATTCCTGGGAACAGGTTGCGGACTTGGTGGCGCTTTACCTCGGCGGCGCGGACCGGGATAAGCTCGACCCGATACTCGACGCTTGCGTTGCCGTGTACAAGGCAGACCTGGACGAGGACGGACAGGTCAACTTCAAGGGCAAGGCGAAGGCGTTCACCAGGACCTACGGCTTCTTGGCCGCGATCCTTCCTTACAGCAATGCCGATTGGGAGAAGCTGTCAATCTTCCTGAACTTTCTGACGCCGAAGCTGCCGGCCCCCGAGGAGCAGGACCTGTCGAAGGGCATTCTTGAAGCAATCGACATGGACAGCTATCGGGTCGAAGCTCAGGCAACCATGGCCATCGTGCTGCGGGATGCTGATGCTGAAATTGGCCCCGTGCCTACAACCGGGGGCGGTGGCAGACCAGAGCCAGAACTCGATCTGCTGAGCAACATTCTCAAGATTTTCAACGAGATGTTCGGCAATATCGAGTGGAAGGACAAGGATAAGATCGGGAAGGTGATTGCCGAGGAGCTGCCCGCGAAAGTCTCGGCGGACAGAGCGTATCAGAACGCCATGAAGAACTCGGACAAGCAGAACGCCCGGATCGAACACGACAAGGCGCTCGAACGTGCGGTTATAGAGCTGCTCTCCGACCATACCGAGTTGTTCAAGCAGTTTTCCGACAATCCCTCGTTCAAGAAATGGTTGTCCGAAACGATCTTCACTGCGACATATGCCAATGCATCATAGCGGTGCGCCCAAAAAAAGTTCGACGTGAGGGGCAAAAGGAAGCGAAGGGAACCGGGATCGGATAGCGCACTGGCGCGGGATAAAATCATTTATGGACAGATGCTTACAAGCTGTTCACCGTAACGGCAAAGGCAACAGGTCCGGAGAATAACGGCCCAGAGAGAAGGCTTCCGGGCCTCCTGACGATGGTGCCAGTGCTCAGCCCCACCTGCATATCCCCCGAAAACAACGGAAAAATCCGGCCGCTGCCGGATCGGGAGAACGCTTTCGTTGGGGCAAGTGGCGGAGAGAAAGGGATTCGAACCCTTGAGACGGTTCCCCGCCTACACACTTTCCAGGCGTGCGCCTTCGACCACTCGGCCACCTCTCCGTGCCGCGGTGTGTAGCCTGCATCGGGGCGGGGGTGCAAGGGGGGCAGAACGGGAAAAAACGGTTGCAATGAAAACGCCAATTCCCAACGCCGCCAGGCGATTCAGTCCGCCAGCGTCAGGCTGACGCGGCGGTTCTGGCGGCCTTTCTTCTCGATCCGGCCGATCTCGACCCGGCCGATTTCGGCGGTGCGGGCAACATGGGTGCCGCCGCAGGGTTGCAGGTCGATGCGCGCGCCACCCTGGCCGATGCCGATCAGCCGCACCCGGCCCTGCCCGACCGGCGGCATCACCGACAGGGTTTTCACCAGACCGGGATTGGCGGCGAGTTCGGCATCGGTGATCCAGCTTTCGGTCACCGGCAGATCGCGGTCGATCAGCGCGTTCAGGGCGGCATCAAGCGCGGCGATGTCCTCGGGCGGCTCGGGCATGTCGAAATCCAGCCGGCCACGGTCGGCACCGATCTGGCCCCCCGTCACCGGCAGCGGGATCACCACCGACAGAAGGTGAAGCGCGGTATGCACCCGCATGTGACGGTAACGCCTTGTCCAATCAAGGTGCTGCATCACCACGGTGCCGACCGGCGGCAGCGCCAGCGGCTCGGCGGGTACCAGGGCGATATGGTCGCCCTCGGCCTTGATCGCGGTGGCGATGGTAAGGCGCCCGCCCGGCCAGCGCAGCAGACCGCTGTCGCCGGGCTGGCCGCCGCCGGTGGCGTAGAAGATCGAGGCATCCAGCACGATGCCGCCCTCGGCGGTGTGGCCGATCACCTGCGCCTCGGCCTGTTGCAGATAGGGGTCGTCGCGGAACAGCAGGCGGGTCATGGGGTCTTGCGGTCCTTTCGCGGCGCGCGGGCGCCGGGGGCGGCCTCGGC
>NZ_ACYY01000036.1 GCF_000176015.1 Rhodobacter ferrooxidans
CGCGTGAGCCGCGCCGGGTTTGCCGGAGGCTCCAACTCTTGATTAGTATGGAGCATCATGAGCAAGACAACGAACAAGTTTTCCCCCGGGTAATCCCCCCATTTTTGACGGGGTGCACTCGTAGAACTTACGCGGCCATTTTCAGTTTCTGGGCGGGTGTAATGCCGCCAATGCCCATGTTCGGGCGGTCGTTGTTGTAAGTCCATAGCCATTGCGTGGCAAAGTCCTGAGCCTCCTCTATGGTTTCGATGATGTATTGGTCGAGCCATTCATGCCTGACGGTGCGGTTGTAGCGCTCGATGTAGGCATTCTGCTGGGGTTGACCCGGTTGGATGTGTTGAATGGTTATCCCCCGTTTCTCAGCCCATATCAGCAGCTTGCCACTGATGTATTCCGGGCCGTTGTCTGGTGACCTGCCCCCCTGTCGTCCCTCGTTCATAACGAGAGTCTTTTGGCGATGCCGTCGAGGATGACGGTGGCAAGCTTGTGCTTTGAGACTGAGAGCTCGGTTTCGGTGATGCGGCGCGGGATCGAACCGGTGGTGAGGTTCATTTTGCGGGGGCCTTCTGAGAACGGACACGCGACAGACAGACAGACAGAAATTTCCCGGCCTCCAGAGACATCTGGTGGCTGAACGGGGTCGAAAGCTCGGCTAGAAACCCCGTATGGCAGAGTTTCTGAACCGCCGTGCGTTCCGTGATCTGGCGTCGTTCCGGTTTCTGGGAGTTGGTATCCGAATTACGTTGCGGATCAGGGCAATCGGACAGGCGCGCTAGTAGTCCACCTGCTCGAAGCCGTAAGAACCCTGATGATCCCGCCATTCGATGAAGACCGAGCGGCGGTGAATGCTGGGACAAACTCCGGAGCCGGTTGTGCCGGAATTGACCCAACCTTCAGGGCCCCTGAAAGCTGCGGGCATGGCCGCGACGGACGACCTTCGCCAATGGAAATCCCCCTGGGTAGCCGACGATGGTGAGCTGATCGCCGGGCATGGCCGGGTGCTGGCTGCCGCGATGCTGGGGCTGAAGGACGTGCCGGTAATCCGGCTCAGCCACCTCGACGAAGCCGAGCGCCGGGCTTACCGCATCGCTGACAACAAGCTGACCGAACTTGGCGAATGGGATGAGGTCAGGTGATCAGCGCCACCGTCGATTATCCCGGCAGCGCTGATGGGCTGGATCCTGTCTGCCCTCACCACCAGCCGTTGGGCACGGGCTGCGGCGATCTATGCCGCTGCGGCCCTTACCCTCGTCCTGTTCCTGCTGAACCTGCGCCGCGCCGTAGAACCGGGCGGCTGGCGGAACGTCTGCAAACCAAGGAGAACGCCCATGCCGCGCAACGCCAGATGCTGGAGGCCGCCAGCCGCCGTCCTCGTGATGCTGATGCTCTGGCTCAGCGGATGCGCGATGGGCGGTTCTGATCCCGGCGCCAGGGTCTGTCCGCCGGTGGTGGAGTACAGCCGGTCAGAACAGGCGCGGGCGGCGGATGAAATCGGGGCACTGCCGGAGGGCGCCGTGATCGGCGGATGGCTGGCGGACTATGCTGTGTTGCGGGATCAGGCGCGGGCGTGCCGTTAAAGACCGGACCGAGGGACAGATCTGCGGGAAACGCCATCAGACGCGAAATTTTTACGCCGCCCTTACGCCATTCGGCCAGGACTCGAATGGTATCCTTACGGGCATCGGGTCCAGACTCAAGTCATCTGGCATAGAGGATCCGCAATGTTTGACTTCATTTACATCGGCTTGGGTTTGGGCGGGTTTGCCCTATTTGCACTCGCCGTCCGCAGCATGGAGCGAATGTGACATGCCGCTGTTCGATTTGATCCTTGGCACCACTGTTGCCGTTGGCCTGTTCATCTACCTCGGGGCTGCCTTGCTGCGGCCCGACCGGTTCTAGGGGGGCAGGATGACATTTCTGGCCTATGCCCTTTACTTCGGCGCCCTGATTGGCGCGGCACTGATGCTCGCCGCCTGGATGGCGCGGGTCTATGCCGGTATCCCGGCGCTTGCCGGGGTCGAGCGGTTGCTGTTGCGCGGCGCGGGCGTCAACCCCGGGCGCGACATGGCCTGGCCCGGCTATGCGCTGGCGGTGCTGGCCTTCAACCTAGTCGGGTTCATCGTGCTATATGCGATCCTGCGGGGGCAGGGCGCCTTGCCGCTGAACCCTGACGGCATTGGCGGCATGGCCCCGGATCTCGCCTTCAACACCGCCGTCAGTTTCGTGACAAACACCAACTGGCAGGCCTATTCGGGCGAGGCGCAACTCAGCTACCTCAGCCAGATGGCCGGGCTGACGGTGCAGAACTTTGTCAGCGCGGGCACGGGCATGGCGGTGGCCGTGGCGGTGATCCGCGGCTTTACCGCCGCCAAGGGCACGACGATCGGCAATTTCTGGGTGGATCTTGTGCGGTCGGTGCTGTGGATCCTGCTGCCGCTGTCGATCCTGCTGGCACTGTTCCTGGCCTGGCAGGGCGTGCCGCAGACCCTGCTGGGGGCGGTGACCGCCAGCGGGCTGGAGGGCACCGAGCAGGTCATCGCCCGTGGTCCTGCGGCGGCGCAGATCGCCATCAAGCAGTTGGGGACCAATGGTGGCGGCTTCTTTGGCGTCAACTCGGCGCATCCGTTCGAGAATCCGACCATTGCCTCGAACCTGGCGCAAAGCCTGGCGATCCTGCTGATCCCGGTGGCCTTCTGCTTCCTGTTCGGCCGGATGGCCGGGGATCGGCGGGAGGGCCGGGCGATCTTTGCCGCCATGGCGGTGATGTTCGTGGCGGGCCTTGTGGTGATCCATCTTTACGAAGCCGCGGGCAACCCGGCCCTGGGCCTTGGCGCCAACATGGAGGGCAAGGAGCAACGCTTTGGCGCGCTGCTGTCATCGCTTTGGGCGGCCTCGACCACCGCCGCCTCCAACGGCTCGGTCAACGCGATGCATGACAGTTTCATGCCACTGTCGGGGCTGGTGATGCTGGTTTTCATGCAGATTGGCGAGGTGATTTTCGGCGGCGTCGGTGCGGGGCTTTACGGCATGCTGCTTTATGTCGTGCTGGCGGTGTTTCTGGCCGGGCTGATGGTCGGGCGCACGCCGGAATACCTTGGCCGCAAGGTCGAGGCGCGCGAGGTGACGCTGGCGGTGCTGGCCTTCCTGTCGATGCCGCTGGGCATTCTGGTGGGCGGGGCCATCGCCGCGACGGTGCCGCAAGCCTTGGCTGCGGTGCAGGACGCCGGGCCGCATGGCTTCAGCGAGATTCTTTATGCCTATTCCAGCGCCACCGGCAACAACGGCTCGGCCTTCGGCGGCTGGGGGGCTGCCGGAACCTGGCACACCACGGCGCTGGGGCTGATCATGCTGCTGGGCCGCTATGCGATCATCGTGCCGATGCTGGCCATCGCAGGCTCGATGATCCGCAAGACCCGCGCGCCGGTGACCAGCGGCACTTTCCCGACGCATGGCCCGCTGTTCGTGACGCTGCTGATCCTCACCGTGCTGATCCTCGGCGCGCTGACCTTCTTTCCCGTCCTCGCCCTTGGCCCGATCGCGGAAGAAACCGCGCGGGCGGCCGGGCAGAGCTTCTGAGGCATCCCATGGCGAAACATGACCGATCGGCCAATGCGTCGGGTATCTACCCCGCCGCGATCAGGGCCAGCGTGACCAAGCTTGACCCGCGACAGTTGTGGCGCAACCCGGTGATGTTCGTCACCGCCATCGTGGCGACGATGACCACCCTGCTGGGCCTGCGCGATCTGTTCACCGCGACGGCAGGCGCCGGGGTCGCCTTGCACATCGCCTTCTGGCTGTGGCTTTGCGTGATCTTTGCCGACTTTGCCGAGGCTCTGGCCGAGGGTCGTGGCCGCGCCCGCGCCGACACGCTGCGCGCCACCAAGTCGGAAACCCGGGTCAGGCTGCTGACCGGCCCAGATGCCGACCCCGGCACGGCAAGCATGGCGCTCTCGACCAGCCTGCGCGCCGGGCAATTGGTTTACCTGACCGCGGGCGACACCGTGCCCACCGATGGCGAGGTGCTGCGCGGCATGGCGAGCGTCAACGAAAGCGCCATCACCGGCGAATCCGCCCCGGTGATCCGCGAGGCCGGGGGCGACCGCTCGTCGGTGACCGGCGGAACCACCATCGCCTCGGACTGGATCGTGATGAAAGTCACCGCCGAACCGGGCAAAAGCTTCCTCGACCGGATGATCGCGCTGGTCGAAGGCGCGGAACGCCAGAAGACCCCGAACGAGATCGCGCTGAACATCCTGCTGGTCGGGCTGACGCTGATCTTCCTGTTCGTCGTGGTGACGCTGCCCGCATTCGCCAGCTATTCCGGCACCACCATTCCGGTGGTCGTGCTGGGCGCGCTGTTCGTGACGCTGATCCCCACCACCATCGGCGGGCTGCTGTCGGCCATCGGCATCGCCGGGATGGACCGGTTGGTGAAGGCCAATGTCATCGCCAAATCGGGCCGCGCCGTGGAAGCCGCGGGCGATGTGGACACGCTCTTGCTGGACAAGACCGGCACCATCACCTTCGGCAACCGCATGGCCGATGCGCTGATCCCGGCGCCGGGGGTGGACGCGCGCAGGCTGGCCGAGGCGGCGGCACTGGCCTCGCTGGCCGACAAGACGCCCGAGGGCAAATCCATCGTCGAGAAGGCACGCGAGATGCTGGGGGCGATCCCCGCCATGCCGCATGGTGCCGAACCGGTGGCCTTTACCGCGCAGACCCGGCTTTCCGGTCTGGATTTGGCGGATGGCCGCCGCCTGCGCAAGGGCGCCATTGATGCGGTGATCCGGCTGACCGGCCAGACCCCGCCCGGCGCGCTGGCAGCGCAGGTCGATGCCATCGCCCGCTCGGGCGGCACGCCGCTGCTGGTGGCGGAAGGCGACGTGATCCTGGGCGTCGTGCATCTGAAGGACATCGTGAAACCCGGCGTGCGCGAACGCTTTGCCGAGTTGCGCGCCATGGGCATCCGAACGGTGATGATCACCGGCGACAACCCCTTGACCGCCGCCGCCATCGCCGCCGAGGCCGGGGTGGACGACTTTCTGGCCGAAGCCACGCCCGAGATGAAGCTGGACCTGATCCGCCGCGAACAGGCGGGGGGGCGGCTGGTGGCGATGTGCGGCGATGGGTCGAACGACGCGCCCGCACTGGCGCAGGCCGATGTCGGCGTGGCGATGAACGCGGGCACCCCGGCGGCCAAGGAGGCCGCCAACCTGATCGATCTGGACAGCGACCCCACCAAGCTGATCGAGGTGGTGCTGGTCGGCAAGCAACTCTTGATCAGCCGCGGCGCGCTGACCACCTTCAGCATCGCCAATGACGTGGCGAAATACTTCGCCGTGCTGCCCGCGATCTTTGTTGCGGCCTATCCGGGGCTGGCGAGCTTGAACGTCATGGGGCTGGCCTCGCCGACCTCGGCGATCCTGTCGGCGGTGATCTTCAACGCGCTGATCCTGATTGCCTTGGTGCCGCTGGCTCTGCGCGGCGTGCGCTACCGCCCGGCCAGTGCCGCCGCCCTGCTGCGCCGCAATCTGCTGATTTACGGCCTGGGCGGGCTGATCGTTCCATTCATCGGCATCAAGGCGATTGACCTGTGCCTTGTCGCGCTGAACCTGGCCTGAGGAAATCACCATGCTGACCCAGATGCGCCCCGCCCTCACCTTGACGCTGTTCTTCACGCTGCTGACCGGACTTGCCTATCCGCTGGCGATGACCTCGGTGGCGCAGAAGCTGTTCCCCGACGCCGCCAATGGCAGCCTGATTGCGCAAGGCGACCGGGTGATCGGCTCGGCGCTTGTCGCGCAGGGCTTTGCCGCGCCGGGCTACCTGCACCCGCGCCCCTCGGCCAGCGGCTGGAATGAGGCGGGCACCGGGGCGTCGAACCTCGGCCCGACCTCGGCTTTGCTGATCGCCGCGGTAGCTGAACGCCGCGCGGCATGGCGGGCGGAAAACGGCACGGACGCTCCGATTGATGCCGTCACCGCGTCCGGCTCGGGCCTTGACCCGCACATCAGCCCGGAGAACGCCGCAGCACAGGCGGGCCGCATCGCCACCGCCCGTGGTGCCGACCCTGCCGCCATCGCGGCGCTGATCGACAGCGCGGTCGCGGGCCGAAGCCTCTGGCTTTATGGCGAACCCTCGGTGAATGTGCTGCTGACCAACCTGGCCCTTGATGCAAGCTTCCCCTTCGCGCCCGCGGACGGCAAAGGAACCCCGACCGAATGACCGCCGAAGCCGACCTTCGCCCCTCGCCCGACGCGCTGCTGGCCCATGCCGCGCGCGAGGGGCGCGGGCGGCTGAAGATCTTCATCGGCGCGGCGCCGGGCGTCGGCAAGACCTGGGCGATGCTGGAAGACGCGCACCGCAAGCGCGCCGAGGGCGTCGATGTGCTGGCCGCCCTGATCGAGACCCATGGCCGGGCCGAGACGCAGGCCAAGCTGGCGGGCCTGCCGCAATTGCCGCGCAAGCCGGTGATCTACAAGGGCCGGGCGCTGACCGAGATGGACCTCGACGGCCTCTTGGCCCGCAAGCCCGCGCTGGCGCTGATCGACGAGTTGGCTCACACCAATGCTGACGGCGGGCGGCACGAAAAACGCTGGCAGGATGTTGAAGAGGTGCTGGCGGCGGGCATCGACGTGTTCACCACGCTGAACATCCAGCATATCGAGACGCTGAACGAAACCGTCGCCCGCATCACCGGCGTGCGGGTGCGCGAAACCGTGCCCGACCGGGTGCTGGAACTGGCCGACGAGATCGAGCTGATCGACCTGCCGCCCGACGAGCTGGTGGACCGGCTGAAGGCGGGCAAGATCTATCCGCAGGATCAGGCGGCGCGAGCGCTGACCTCGTTCTTCGGCAAGGGCAACCTGACGGCGCTTCGCGAACTGGCGCTGCGCGCCGCTGCCGACCGGGTCGATGCGCAACTGCGCGACCACATGGCGGCGAACGCGATTGCCGGGCCATGGCCGACGCAGGAACGCATTCTGGTCTGCGTCAACGAAAGCCCGGCGGCGCGCGAGGCGATCCGGGTCGCCAAACGCTCCGCCGACCGGGCCCGCGCCGACTGGATCGCGTTGAACGTCACCCAGACCCGCGCCGAAGGCCTGCCGGATGCCGACAAGGACCGGCTGGCAGGCAGCCTGCGGCTGGCCGAACGGCTGGGGGCGGAACTGGCAACGCTGGAGGCCGAGCGCGATGTGGCGCAGGCCATCCTGGCCTATGCCACCGACCGCAACGCCAAACGCATCGTGATCGGCCGCCCGCGCCCGCGCCCGTTCTGGGCAAGGCTGACCACCGAGGATGTCGCCGCAGGTCTGCTGCGCCAGTCCGGTCCGTTCGAGATCACCGTGGCCGCCGAACCGGACGAGCGCGGCACGCGGGCGGGCTGGCATCTGCCGCGACTGGGTGGCGAGCCGCTGGCCTGGGGCGAGGCGGTGCTTGCGGTGGCGCTGGCCTCTGGCTGCGCCTATGCGGCGGAACAACTGTTTCCGGTGGCCAGCCTGTCGGTGATCTACATGACCGCCGTGGTGGTGGTGGCCAGCCGCCGCGGCCTTGGCCCGGCCATGGCCACGGCGGTTCTGGGGTTTCTGGCCTACAACTACCTGTTCACCGAGCCGCGCTTTACCTTTCGGGTGTCGCGGCAGGGCGAGTTGCTGACGCTGGGGCTGTTTCTGGTGGCATCCTTGATCACCGGCAATCTGGCCGCCCGCCTGCGCGCCCGCATCGACGCCCAGACAAGCATCGCCGACCGCACCAACAAGCTTTATGATTTCAGCCGCCGCATCGCCTCGGCGGCAACCGCCGACGATGTGGTCTGGGCCTCGGTCAGCCATGTCGCCACCACGCTGCGCTGCGAGGCGGTGCTGCTGATGCCGGTGCAGGGCGACCTGCGGGTGGTGGGGGGCTTTCCGCCCGAAGACCGGCTGGAGGTGCGCGACCAGTCCGCCGCCCAATTCGCCTGGGACAAGGGCGAACCTGCCGGTCGCGGCTCTGACACCCTGCCGACGGCGCGCTGGTTCTTTCTGCCCCTCGCAACCGGCGAGCGGCGGTTGGGTGTTCTGGGCATCGCTTATGCCGACGACCGGCTGTTTGCCCGCACCGACCGGCGGCTGCTGGATGCGCTGGTGGATCAGATCGCCCTGGCGCTGGAACGGCTGCGGCTGACCGAAGACCTTGCCGCCACCGAGCTTGCCTCGGAAACCGAACGGCTGCGCACGGCGCTGCTGAACTCGGTCAGCCATGATCTGCGCACGCCGCTGGTCACCATCATTGGTGCTGCGGGCAGTCTGGCCGACACCCCTGGCCTTGCCCCTGCCGCCCGGCAGGCCCTGGCCGAAAACATCCGCGAGGAAGGCGAGCGGCTGGACCGCTATGTGCAGAACCTGCTGGACATGACGCGGCTGGGGCATGGCGCGCTGACGCCGCAGATGGCGCCGGTCGATCTGGCCGAACTGGTGGGCCAAGCGCGGCATCGTCTGCGCGCGCCGTTGCGGGCGCATCGGGTGGCGGCGGACATGCCGGATCAGGTTCCGCTGGTGCTGGCCGATCCCGTGCTGCTGGAACAGGTTCTGGTGAACGTGCTGGACAACGCCGCGAAATACGCTCCCGCCAATACGACCATCGCGGTTGTGGCGCGCCGCGACGGGGCCTTGGTTGACCTGTCCATTGCCGACAGCGGCCCCGGCATCCCGCCCGCCGATCAGGCCCGGGTGTTCGACATGTTCTACCGCGTGGCCGGTGGGGACCGTCAGCGCGCCGGCACCGGCCTTGGCCTTGCGATCTGCAAGGGGCTGATCGAGGCGATGGGCGGGACGATCCGCGCCGAAACCGCTTTCCCGGACGGCACCGGAACGCGTATTGTGATAACCCTGCCGATCCTCGACCGAAAGACCGATGCATGACCGAACCTGCCCGCATTCTAGTGATCGACGACGAGGCGCCGATCCGACGGTTCCTGCGCGTGCCGCTGGAAGCCGAAGGGCACAGCGTCATCGAGGCGGCCAACGCACGCGAAGGCATCCTCGCCGTGGCGCGCGAGGCGCCGGGGCTGGTAATCCTCGACCTTGGCCTGCCAGATGCCGACGGCTTGTCAGTCCTGCGCGAAATCCGCGGCTGGAGCCAGGTTCCAGTGCTGGTGCTGTCGGTGCGTACGGACGAGGCGGGCAAGGTGGCGGCACTGGACGCGGGCGCTCAAGACTATGTCGTCAAGCCCTTCGGCATGAAGGAACTGCTGGCTCGCATCCGCAGCCTGCTGCGCGGCAGGGCCGGGTCCACACCCCCGACCGTGATCGAGATCGCCGATCTACACATCGACCCTGGCAACCACACGGTGACCAAGGCTGGTGCCGCCCTGCACCTGACCCGTCGCGAATTCGATCTGCTGTGGCTGCTGGCCAGCCACGCGGGTCGGCTGGTCACGCAGGGCATGATCCTGAAATCGCTCTGGGGTCCGGCCCATGCCGAGGACAGCCAGTATCTGCGTGTCTATGTGCGGCAGCTGCGCCAAAAGCTGGGCGACGACGCAGCCAATCCTCGCTACATCATAACCGAGCCGGGTATCGGCTACCGGTTTTTAGGATGACGCCGATCATCATCGCGCATCTACCGCAGCCGCCAGAGTCAAAAAGTCCCCGCTTTTCAGGGGGACTCGTCAAACGTTGAGGTGGCGTTGATGTAAAACGCGAGTATCTATACACAAGCGAATCGCTCAACATTTAAGCCATTGATATCTTTTATATTTTTGGTTGCGGGGACAGGATTTGAACCTGTGACCTTCAGGTTATGAGCCGAAGCCTTTGATTTTCATACATTATTTGATTTCAGTACCTTGTCGAGTAAGCCTTTGATACGACGCCCTCTTTCGCCTGCACCGGTGCGTTCTCGTCGTGATTCGACCGCACTGTTGGTTCGCCAAACCGCATTCACGGGTTGACCAGACGTTGACAAGAGCGCCGACGAACCGCTCGCGATCATAATCACTCGCATAGCGGCAACCAAACGCTCAGCCACGTTGAGATCGACGCACAGGGCGGGGAGCGGACTTGCGGCGGCGCGGCAATTCCTTGTGGTATGCAGATCAAGCGGCCCTTCTTTCGCAGCGCCGGCGGAGGTGGCCAAACCGATCCGCCCTCGATGAACGGCGGCATATGCGGTTAGACACATCCGGGAGTTGTCCGCATCCCAGATATTCAAGAACACAGATAGTTGTGACAATGATGACTGACCGGGGAGGCACCGTGGCCTCGGTGAGTGGGCCGATGATGTTTATGGGGCTGGAACTTTTCTGCGAACTGCGCACAAACCCACCGTGCTGCAAAGGTGCTTCAGGTCCGAGAACTGATCAACCCGCGCGCTGAATTTGAGACCTGAACGACAGCGCGAAGCACTTGACGGTGAGGCGATATCAGACGAGCGTTCTACAATCGCAATCCCGTGCGAAAAGGGCGATTGCTTTCGCAATGCAAGAAAATGGATGTGCCATGAAGATCATTGACTGCCTTATTTCCGCTTTCTCGCATTTGCACAATCCAAGACCTGTCGCGGCAGTGGCGGTTGTGGCCCTTCTTACTTCTGCAAGTCTGGGTCACGCAGAGAAAGCGTCCCCGCTCGTGTTGCCAGTGATCAAACAGGAGTATCCCGGTAAGCCGAAAAACATCCGCCTAGTTTATCTTAATCTGGCCAAGGTGGGGGGGCGAACTGTAGACCAACCCCTTTTACTGGACACTGGGTCCGCTGGGATGACGGTGGATTGTGCGGTGGTGCTACCTGCCGAGATGTGCTCATCCGACGGGATAAAGATCGACAAAGTGACCCAGATCGACGGCATCACGGTGACGACCCAAGAATTGGTGGCGCATTACGGAACCTATGATGAATACGGAAACCTTGCATATGCTGTTGTGCAGATGGGGTCTTCTGACGCTGTGGCGGTAACGCAGAAACCGATTGCATTCCTGATCCGCACCAAGAAAGTCCGGCGGTCGGATGGAGAGATTGTGGGTGGCCGACTGTGGCCCAAGGGAATCATCGGCATTTCCCCCATCGGTGCCATCGACGATGCGGGCAGTATCCGGTCGCCACTTGCCGAGGTGGACGCTCCGGCGGGGTTGAACCGCGGCTATACGGTCGGCGGGTTGGGGGGCACGTGGGACACCTGCACCATCGAGGATCGGAACTGCCCGGAGGTGCCCGCACTTTCCATTGGGCTAGCGCCAGACATGGGCGATGACTGGAAATTCGCGGCGACCGCGCGCGCCGACAACCGTTTCAATTTTCCGACACTGACAGCTTGCCTGTCTTTCGGAGAGACAACGAGTTGCAAACCCACTTTGTTTGATACCGGAAACTCGACGATCGTCGTTGCCGGGGCCGGCGGCAAGCCGCTGAAAAAGGGAGTTCCCGTCAAGGTCATCTCACTGAAGAAATGGGAGTTCGAGACCCGCTACAGCCCTGAAGTGGAGTTTGCCGAGGGATTGGATCATCACATCGTGGGCATCCGTTTTTTCGAGGAAAACCGACTTGCCGTTGATCTTGATCGAGAGCGCATTGGGCTTGCCCTTGGGGCGGAATAGAAGGGTTCGCCCAATCGACCTCGATCCCAACCCTGCCGACGCTGCATCTGAGCTCCCTGGCCATTTATTGTCCAGACCAGGTGCCATTGAGCTGACCCCGGATCTCTCGCACTGCCGCCTTTCACCTCTCAAAAGTGCTGCAGACTGCACGACCGTCCGGTCTGGTGCAGTTGCAGTGCAGCGTCGGGGACGGCGATGGACGGCTGCAACGGGCCGCTTTCAACCTTGTCGTCATTCTCGCGGAGTCACGTCACGCATCCCCTTTTGCAGCAGGAGCGCCACCTGGTCCGCAGTGAACTTGAACCCCTGTCCGTCCGGGATGCGTTCGGCTGAAACAGGATACTTCGGCCTGCGGGGGTCGATGCCGACAATCCGAAATGTATCGCGGCCGGTGCTGAACTGCCGTCCGTAGTCGGCGGCAGACAGTCCGAAGGCTTCCGCCAGCGCTTCGAAACGCAGCCTTTCCGGGTCGAGTGCGGTCCCGTCCGGAAGCGGGATGGACACTCGGAACGCGAGATCGAAACCCCACCGCAGATCAATCGCTGCGATCTCCTTGGCATCGACTACCAAGCCATGGCCTGCTGCCACTTTCTGGCAGGCCCTCAGCATCTCCTGCGACAAGAGCTGGCAGAGTACGGGCGTCAGGTTTCTGGGTGGCTTTGGGTTCGGCATGGCATTGGACTCTTGGCTTTGGAGACTTGCTGTGGTTCCCCTTAGTGGTAACGCATGTGCACATCGGCATCAAAGCCGCCGCCCAGCCTGACAGCGAATTAGCCGTCGATATCTGCGATCCGCGCCCGGATCACGATCTCCAGCACAGATCATCCGACAGCAGTCGTTTCCCGACAGCTTGCGGCGGCGCGGAGCATTCCCATCTAACCCATTGATCTCCTTATCCGGAATTCCCAACCCCACTTCAATTCCGGTCTCTGCCTGTATTCCGCTTCCTGGCATGTGATCTGACTTGATAACCGCGCGGGTCTACGCCTGTGTCGGGTTGCAAGGAGGCCGGGCACATGGTCAAGCGATTGAAACTGAACGAGAAAGCCCTGCGCGATGCCGAGCCGAAGCCGGGCGTCAGCTATCAGGTCTTTGACACAGAGGTGATCGGGTTTGCCGTGCGGGTTCAGGCCTCGGGCGCGCGAACCTTCACAATCGACTACCGCCATGCGGGGCGGCAACGGCGGATGAACATCGGGCGCTGGCCGGAGTGGAGCGTGACGGCCGCGCGCGAACGCGCCAAGGAATTGCGCCGCGCCATCGACGAAGGACACGACCCACTGGCGGCAAAGGAAGAGTTTCGCGGCGCCCCGCGCGTCAAGGACATGATTGACCGCTACATCGCCGAGCATCTGCCGAAACTGGCGAAGAACAACGCCGGAGACCAAACCTCGATGCTGAAGAAGATGGTCGAACCGGCCTGGGGCAACAAGCTTGTGACCGAGATCACCAAGTCTGATGTCGCAAAGTTCCTTGATTTCGTGGCGGAAGGCCGCCCTCGCCCCAGCAAGGAAAAGCCCAACAACCGGGCGCGCAAGCTGCAGGGGCACAAGCCCACCCCGATCCGGGCGAACCGCACCGGCGAGGTGCTGCGCAAGATGTTCACGCTGGCCGTGGAATGGGAATGGCGGGCCGACAATCCGGCGCAGGGGTTTCACCGGCGCATTGAGGAGGCGCGCGAACGCTTTCTTGGGCCTGACGAGCTGGCCCGGATCGCAGCCGTTCTCGACAGCGCGGAAGATCAGCGCGCGGCATCCATCATCCGCATATGCATGTTGACCGGTGCCCGTGTGGGTGAGGTGCGGACGGCGCGATTCGAACAGTTCAACCTCGACTATGTCGTCTGGTCCAAACCCGCCTCGACCACCAAGCAGCGCAAGATCCACCGCGTCCCGATCTCGCAGGAGGTCGTGGCCATCGTGCGCCAGCGCCAGCTGGTCGTCCCGAAGGGCAATCCGTGGCTGTTCCCAGGCGAAACCGTCGGCCAGCCGGTACGGGAAATCCGCCGGTTCTGGGCCAAGGTGCAAAAGGACGCCGATTTGCCCGATCTGCATATCCACGATCTGCGCCACACCTTTGCGTCCCTGCTGGTCAGCGGTGGCGCATCGCTGGAAATGATCGGCAAGCTTCTGGGACACAGCCAGATGCAGACCACGCAGCGTTACGCCCACCTGATGGATTCGCCCTTGCGGGCAGGCGTTGACACGGTGGCCAGCCTGCTGCGCCCGCGTCCACGCCTTGTGCACGACACCGATCAGGATGGTACGGCCCTGCCAAAATCGGCCTGATCATCCGACAGGTTCCTCGCCGCGCAGCTTGCGCCAGAGCGGGGTCAGCCGCTTGCGGATCGTGCTTTCATCCGGCACCTCACCTGTCCGCGAGTTTTGCACGAACCAGTCCTGCACCAGCGCAATCAGCGCCGATTGCGTCGTGGGCACGCCTTTTTCAAACAGATACCACGTCAACCAGGCGTACATGGACTCCCAGTCATAGCGCGCGTTGGCGCCCATGTTATTGGTCGGTCGCCGTAACAGCTCGCGCTCTTCTTCAAACTGTTGCAACGGCCCGGCCGCCAGCAACAGGTCCGACGACCGGATGGGCAGACCATCCGGCGGTTCGGTCACGTTCAACCACGTCGCACTTCCCAGGGGCTTGACCCGTTTCAACCGGCCCTGCTCATCGCTCGGCCCGAACCTGCGGAACATCGGCATCAGTTCCGCAATCGGAACCTCGACCATGCCTGCGATACTCTCTGCCCCGCAGCTTACCGGCGGAATCCCCGCCAAAACCTGCAAATGCCCCGCCGCCGCCCATCCTGCGATATCGGCCGCAGGGCACCCCCATCGCGCAGAAATCTCGTAGATCGAATAGAACGCGACAGGCGGCAGAGGCATCACCATACTCCAATCAAACATGAGGCATCCGGCGGCCAAAAGCCGTCAGAAGCGGGTTACAAACCCGCAGTGCCAAGCACGCGGGTGGGAATCAACGCAGAGCATGCCGTTGTGGGAAACCGCCTGTAAGCCAGAGCCCCACCTCGTTGGGTGAAGGCAACTGACGCCTATTCTTTCGATTCTTATTTGACTGCTCGGGGTCAGATTACGCAGCCAGAGGGTGTGTCCGCAACATCAATCCCGTGAGCTTCTGCCTGCGCGAAGCGGGTTTCTGTGGACATCTTCGAACGCCGCCGGAACCCGCCCGGAAACGGCTATTCCGGCCATTCCACCCCCCGCAAAACCGGCGAAACATCCCCGAACGCCGGTCAAAGTCGCCCGCCATGACACGAGGTTCGCAGCACCCTGCGATCAACGGCGCATTCGGCCATTTCCAAGAGGCCGCAGGGCGGTCGTCCGACCCTGTCGACAGGAACGGAGGCAGGAAACGTCAATGAAACAAGGGGTGGAATCGGGGTGGATGTTTCAATTCCACCCTCCGCCTGTATTCCGCCCCTCGCGATCTGCTTCCCTCGCCCTGCCTCCGTCAGGGGGTGTTGGGCAAAACGGAGCAGGCAATGACACAACAAAAACCGGAGGCGGAATGTGAACCGCTGAACCTCCTGGCCGACTGGATCAGCCGGGAGCAGCTGGCGCAGGAATTGGGCCTCACCTCCGACACGCTTTCCCGTTGGGAGGCGCGGCGCATGGGGCCACCTTGCACACGCATAGGACGAAAGACGCTGTACCGGCGCGCATCGGTCCAGGACTGGATCCGCGCGCAAGAACAGGTGCACCCGGTGCGCAAATCGAGGGGGCGGTCATGAACTTGCCCGACCGTCGCCCATCCACATGGCCCGCTGATCGCTTGGCCGAGGCCCGCGCCGTCATCGCTGATGTCGCCCATCATAGCGACCACCTGATCCGGCTCGCCTGCAATGTCCTTGTCGCCCACGGCGTCACTGCCGCCGAACGCAAGGACGCCCGCGTTCTGCTGCTGGTAGTCGATGCACGACAACCGATCCGCCAAGCCCAACGCAGGGATCAGCACGAGGGGGTGGCGCGATGACCCGCCGCCATACCCCCGAAGCCGATCTGCAGCGTGCTGTCGTCCAGGCACTGCGCGTTGCCCTGCCCCGCACCGCCATCATCCACCATTGCGCCAACGAGGTGACCGAACCTGGTCCCGTCGGCGCAAACGTC
>NZ_ACYY01000035.1 GCF_000176015.1 Rhodobacter ferrooxidans
CGGTTCCAGCAAGGCGGCCGTCTTGCCGACCCAGTCCGCCAAGGTGGAGCGATCCAGATCAAGGCCTTCACGGTCGAATATCTGGCTCTGACGATACAACGGAAGATGGTCGGCATACTTGCTGACCAGAACATGGGCCAAGAGACCCGGCCCGGGACGGCCGCGTTCGATCGGGCGCGAAGGCATCGGGGCTTGCACGAACCGTTCGCAGCAGGCGCAGGTCAACCGCCTGTCGATGAACACGCCAGCCGTGCTGCTGAACAACGCAGGCGCTGGGATCGAGGCGACCGTCAACAAGGCAGCGGTCGGGAATGATGCGGCCTTTGCCTTCAAGACCGGGTTCTCGGTTCGGGCCCTGACCGGCCTCCTCGGGAACGACAACTTCAGCTTCAAGGTCAGCCCGAACGGGTCGACGTTCTTTGATGCCATCTTGATAGACCGCACCAATGGCCAAGTCGAATTGCCCCAGCCAACTGTCCTGCCGGGGCTGAACGCCGCGCCAACCCCACCACCCTCGGGCAAGACCTCGGTCTATGCGCGCAATCGTGCCGGGGCGCCGTGGATCGATGTCATGCGTCCCTCTGGCCGAGATTTTCCACTGCAGCCGCATTTCGGGGTGAACCGCATTGCCAACTGGTCACCGTCGATCACGACCACGATCACCACCGAGGGTCTGCCGATCACCAACGTCGGCACTGTCTCTCATCCAACGCTGGCCGCCACCAACCTCGCGGCCTCCATGCGGCGCTGGCGTCTGACCTCGGCGGCTGTGGTGGATTCAGTCGCCGAACAACGCTCGGCCGGATGGGCGTGCTGGCGTGGCAATGCCGCTGGATTGGGCGGCTGGACCTACGTGACGCGGATTTCTCTGACAACGCTGCAGACGACCGGGATGGGGTTCTTCGGCCTTTATGGCTCCATCGCTGCGCTGGCCGTCAACCTGACGCTGGCTGCAGTGATCAACGCAGTCGGCATCGGGTTCCAGCGCGGCACCCATGCCAACTGGCAGATGGTCACCAATGACGGCACCGGCGCGCCGACCCTGACTGACATGGGCGCGCCCTTTGCCATTGCCACCGGCGGTGTGCTGACGCTGTTCATCGCGGCCCCACCGAACGGATCGTCGGTCTGGGTCCGGGCGGTCAATGAGGTCTCTGGTGCGGTCTTTGAGCAGGAGATCACCGTCGACCTTCCCGCCAACACGCAATTCCTCTCGCCGCGCCTTTACCTCAACACCGGCGCGACAGCCGCCGCCGTCGCCTATGACTGCGCGGGCCTCTATCTCGAAACGGACTATTGAAGGGACCATCATGACTGAACGCACCACCATCCTCCAGGAGGTCGGCCAAGCCTTCCGCGAAAACGGCCTGACCGCAGCAATCACCGCTTTGGTCGGTGGCTCTCTTGCCATCGCCGCCACCGTCACCCGCAAGGCATTCACCAACGAGGCAATGCTGGAGCGCCTCGACCGGGAACTGCACCTCGAGCGCGAGCGAACCGACAAGCAGCGCGCAGATGACCGCAAGGCCGATGCCGACCGGCTGGAACGGATCGAAACCGACATCCGCGCCATGCGGGACGTGATGTTCGAGGCGTTCCAGCGCGGTCGCACCGACTGAAGCACTCTCACCACCAGCACTGACCTGTCCCCCACCCGCCCCAGAGGCGGGTTTTTTTGTTGCCCGAAGCAGGGCAAAAGGAGCGCTTCCATGTCCACCGACCAGACTGACGCCATCCGCCTGATCCAGAGCGGCTTGGACAAACTTGGCCACAGCCCCGGTGCCATCGACGGCAAATGGGGTGTCCGCACCGCACGGGCGCTGAAGCAATTGCTGTCTGCAAATGGACGGTCGGCCGCCTTGGCACCACCCGGCCCACTGCCGTGGATCACCGAGGCGAAAACCGCGCTTGGCCGCAATGAAGCGCGCGACCGGTCCTGGCTGATGGACTGGCTGAAGCGTGATGGCCGCTCCTTGGGCGATCCCAGCAAGAACCCCTGGTGCGGCGACTTCGTGGAGACCTGCATCCGCGTGGCCCTGCCCGATGAACTGCTTCTCGGCGCGCTCGGCACCAATCCCTATTGGGCGCGCAACTGGCTGCTGTTCGGGCAGGAGACCAAACCCGTCACGGGTGCGGTGCTGATTTTCGAACGCGGTTCTGGCGGCCACGTCGGCTTCGCAGTCGGCCAAGATGACACGCATTTCTACGTGCTGGGCGGCAACCAATCCGATGCCGTCACCATCGCACGGATCGCCAAGTCACGCCTTCTGGGCGCCCGCTGGCCCGCAACCTATCCGCCCCGCCCCCAACGCCTGCCGACCATGAAGCCGGGCGAATTCCTCGCAACCACCAATGAAATCTGAACTGGAGAACACCATGCTGAAACCTGCTATCCTCGCTCTCATCCGCCAAATCCTGACCGTCGCGGGTACCGCGCTCGTCGCCAAAGGCTTCGTGCAGGCCTCCGACATCGAACCGGTGATCGGCGCACTGCTGACCATCGGATCGGTCGTTTGGTCGGTGGCAGACAAAAGGGCGCGATAGGGCGCTGTGCTTCCCAAAATGCCGGAAGCGCGTAGCAATCTGCCACCGGCAGGGGTTTCGACTAACCTGCTGGTGGCGGCTTAAAAACTATCCCAGTCGCCTTGCGGTTCTTGAACGTAGCGATGTTTTCCAGTTCGAAAAATGCGATCGAAGCCTGTGGCTGTCCATGCATGTGGAATATCTGCCGTTTGTAATCCTTTGCGTAGGGTGCATAAGCATTGCTTCCACCATAGTTGCCATTGTTCGCCACGACGACCATTTGATGCATGTGGTAGTGCAAAGCGAGAGCCATATTGTCGAACGTTTTTACGTCTCTATTTAGGGCTGGAATAGCAAAAATGTCGGACCTATCCTTTAGGTCAGCCGCCAAATGAAGGTCGGTTGCGTCGAAGCAAATGGCGGCAGTCAGCCAAAGCGGATCGCTGTCTGGATCTTTGGACCAATCATATCCAATCAACCACTGACATGGGCGGAACGATTGTATCAGCCCTTTGGTCTCAAAGCCTTTCTCGCTCGGCGCCAAGTGTTTCTTACCCTGCCGCCTAATCAGGATCTGCGCACCGCGTGTGGGGTGGTGGGTTGGTATTATCCAGAGCGCGGAGTTCACGAGTGGCTGGCCGGCAAAAAGCTCGTCATAGGTGAGGCCCGCAAGGATGATCGTCTTGTGCGCTCTTGCAAATGGAACAAGGTGCGTCCGCACGTCGTCGGGATGGACCGCAAGTTCTGGCAAAATAAGCCAGTCGAGTCTGTGGTCCATGCCCTTGTGCGTTTCGCGGAGGGCCAATGAGCTTTTGACCGCAGCCAAGGCCGCAGAAAGATGGCGGCGATGACGTATCCGTAGAGTTGCATTTGACATAGTGAGATCGTTCTCATGAAAGTCGTCCACCGAGGGAAATGCCATCTGGACAACGCACGCCCGCAGGGGCTTCCCCTCACGCCTAAATGCACCCGGTACTTTGAGGGGCAGTAGCGCGACGCTGGACCCTTGCAACTCGCGCATGTATTTCAGTCGCGCATCAATGGCTTCGCGAGCTTCATCTATCGTGCCCGCTACCGGAGTATCGGCTCGCAGACCGGCACAGCCTGGCCACCACAACAGACCGAAGAGTATCTTCTCCACCCAGTCAGAAATGGGCAACCAATCATCACCGAACGCTGAGTAACCATTGAAGAAACCATGTATGCGCTCATGCCAATGACCGCCTGGCGATCTATAAATCTGCTTCTCCTCTTTCCAGTGCGGGCTGCGAGCTGGTCTGGTAAAGTCAGGCTGGGCTGTAAGGATAAAGCGCAAAAGAAAACCAAGCTGAAAGCGCCAGTGATCATCAGCAGGAACCCAATTTGGCGGGTCGTAAAGTGAATCGCCAGCCAAGTTGCGTCGCTGAAGCTGCAGCGATCCAACCTCGGACGTCGCCGCTTCCAGACTCAGTGTGACCTCGGATGGGGAAATAGCTGCTCCCTCCGCAACGCCATCAATTGCCAGCAGGAACTTGGAAGCGAAGCTCAACAAGGCACGCTCGTTACGGAGTTCATTCCGCGTCCCCGGCGAGAGCACGATTTTGGCCAACGTGCTGCTCTTGGCATCGGAATGATCTGAAAGGCCAAGATCTGCCCTGGTTCGAGGGGTAAGCGCAGATGCTTCGCCGGTGGCCTTCACGAGCTCAGCCCCAAAATTCGGATCAAGCGAGGCGATCCGGTTCAGCCGAGACGGCGTCAACTGAGGCCCGACCAGGTCTACCGCCCGTTGGCGGTCCAAATAGGATCGCCGGGCAAGAATGCTGAACGTCGCATATTCATCAGGCAGTAATTTTTGTGCATCGCCTTTCAGAAACCGAAGAAGTCTGGTGTATGGCCAAAGATCACCCTTTCCATGGGATGGCAGCAACTGAATATCAGGAGGGTCTGTTGCAAGCATCAGGTACGCCTGCTGTTTGAGGTACCATGGAAGGAGCGTTTCCGTGGTCTTAACAATCCTCAGCGCCTCATCTCGCAGAATTCGTCTATATTCATGGACCTTGACTGCCGATGGAAGCTGTTCGTCATCCTCAACGAAGCCTGTCTCAACGGCACCAGCCCGAAGAATTTCAGACAGGCAATACCAAGCGATCCGCCGCGGTGCATTCCGGGGGCCACCTTTCTGAGTAAACCTCCTCAGAAGATTGAGAATTCGCGTGAGGACGTCGGCATCTGGCCACATGTCGAGCGCAATCCGCAGCAAGCGGACATTGGAAGGATCGCTGACCCATTTCGAAATCAATTCTAATGCAAATGCTCGCATTTCATCATCGAGCTCACTTCGGGTGCGCACACCCTTAAATTGGCTGTATTCTTCGCCATCACCCTCCGCCTTTTGATCTTCGCGGGTTTGCCAAAGCTGGGGGCGCAGAGAGCGATAAGTCGAACGAAATCGGCCAGCGACGAAGCGGTCGACCGTTGAGTCGCGCACGTCAGGAATGGGTCGAAATGGGTCGTGCTCGCTGACCGCCTCGGCCCTCGCCAACCGGTCCTGCGCCCTGACAAGAGCGAGCACCGAATCTAGGATTTCTCCGCCAGCAACAGGGTCAAAGCCTCCTGAGATCGCTGCTTGGATCCGCCCCATTCGCTTGCTCTGCTGAACCAGCGGTCGTTCATCCGCCCGGAACGCGGTCACCTGCGTCTTCTCTTCCGCTGGGCTTAGGCCAGGTGCTGATCGATCTAGACTGCTCTTGATCCACTTAAAGATGTCGGACTTTACCGCTTCTATATCCACGGCCAAAGGAGCTGACAGCACAAACCTGAGGTCATCGACGTATCGGGCGACGTCGTGCAGCTTGATGTTCGGGAGAATTTCCCGACCAATCTGTTCTTGAAGCTGTTGATCAAATTTCGCAAGGGCAACATTCGCAAAAAAGCCAGCTGCAACGAGCCCCTGCGGCAGAACGATCATGCTGAAATCTGGAATGCCAGACTGCTTGGCGTAAATGTCGATCTCTTTGAGATCGTTAGCTGACCATTTCCACGTCAGGAAGCCTGTAGCCCGCTCGAAAAAGGCGGACTCGCCAACATCACCTTGGAGGTTGCGTATGGCTTTATGCAAGAGTTCGGATGTGACACGATCATAGAATTGGCGAAGATCCGACTGCACGATCAGCGTCCGTGGATAGTCCCTATGGACCCTTTCAGCCACGTCTTCCGGCCTAGCTAAAAATGTCTGATAGTCCTCATAAAAGCCCCGATAGAGGGTACCTGACCCCCACCTCTGGTTCGCGCTTCCGTTCTTGAAATCGCTAAACAGCCTATTTCCGTATGAGACAACTGTATGAAGTTCAGCACTGTCTAGCGGTATGGCTGGGTCGCCTTGGCGCGTCTCGACACGATCTGCCAGACACATCATGATCGCTGTCGCAATGACCTGGTCACGCAGGCTTACATGAGCAAGCGGACGAATCTTTGCCGTGTCACCGTTACCGTCGACTGGTTTCCACTGACCATCACCTTCAATTCTCCATTTCTGGCTTTTCGGCGCTGGAACCATTCGGATTGGATTAGACAGTAGTGGGGCTTCGGACTTGATCTCAGCTGAAATCTTCGAAATGAATTCCCTTAGGTTGACTGCCGTTCGGTCAAGCTCAAGGGTATCGGAAAACCAATTATGGTATCGTATGTAGCTGGCGGTCTTCTTCCATGCCTGAATAAGCACGGTTTCGTCGGCCAAGCACTCGATCGTCGGTACCAAGGAAGTAAATGTCACCTACGCCCCCAAAAGATGGGCCGACACGCGTCGCCCTTCACAAAGTCAGTTCAGTCTCAGCATCTGGTCAAGCAGTTCAGCCAACATAGCCATTTTCTCTGCTTAGCGCCCCGCTCGCCAAATCAGTGGTTGCTTACCCAGTCTTCCCGCACAAAGCCAATGACGGCAATCGTCGATGTGGAGACCAACCATCGGAGACCTGTCATCTGAACGAAAATTGTCGAATGAAATCGGCAATTTCGTCAAGTGCCGCATCGTCCGTCCCAGGCAGCGCCCGCTGTTCGGCAATGGCGCGCATTGCCGATGCGATAGTCGTCCACTCTGTCTTAGGCCCCTCTTCGGCATTCCACCGGTCGCGCAGGAACGCGTCAAACTGCTTGGCCTCATCGGAGGACATGAGTTCGGGGGCGTGGAAAGCGATGAGCCTGCGGCCGAGCTGGCGCAGACGGACGTCGGTTAGAACGTTAGCTATCTCCTGACGGCGGCGCCAGTCGGCCCGCTGGAAGTCGGCCAGAAGATCACGATCAGCCTTGGCAAAGAAGCCGCCATAGATCTGCTTTTCAACCGGTGGGGGCGGCGCATCGGGGTCCTCGACGTAACGCGCGGCCATAGCCTGGCCAACACGAGCGCGGAAAGCAGGGTTCGCTGCGATAAAAGCTGCTTTGCGGAGGTGGTCGGGATCTGGACTGGCTATCGGGAAGAGAGACGGCACCTTGTTGGTCGCGATGCTGCGGATGATCTGGGGCGAGCTATCGACCGCCTCGAATAGCGCCGTATCATCGGCCTTGATCAATACTTCTGGATCGCCCGCCTCCAGATCGAAGAAAGCCGCATTTGTCGGGTTTCCAGCAGCAGTGCCGCAGAAGCACCCCACATAAGCACGGGGCGGCCCACCGCCAAAGCGCAGCACCAACTCGACCGGGCGGAAGGATTCCAGAATCGCCGTGACGTTCTGCTTGTCGCGGTTGTGCAGGATGGCCGACCAGAGCGCAGGGTCGCCCTTGGCAATGAGGCCGGCGATATGGATCGTGGCCTCGACATCACCAAGCGCATCATGGGCATTGTGCGCGTTGAAGCCGTTGGCCGGGGCCAGACGGTCCAGCTTGAAGGTCGTGCGGTCAGTATCATCGGTGGGCCAATGCATGAGACCGCGATTGCGGCACCACACAGCATAGACGGCGGTCAGGATATCGAGCCGGTTGTTGCCGTTGAGCTGCGTTGCATAGATGTTCGGCTGAAGGTTCTGGTAGAAGGCTTGGCGCAGCACTTCCTCATCGAACCGGATGGTGTTGAAGCCCACCCACGTCGCAGGCGCCCAACGTTCAGTTAGCTCCATGATGGTTTGGGTAAACTCAAACAAGGACGGCAGTTCGGGGTCAACCAGCTGCGCGGGCGTCACGCCGGTGACGAACAGCGCTTGAGGGGACGGGATGATGTGCGGCGCGATCCGGCAGCGAAGGTTGACGCGCTCGATTTCGACAAGACTGTCATCCGTGCGGATCGCCGCAAACTGCAGCGGCTGATCAAAGGCAGGCGATATCCCGGTGGTCTCAAGATCGTAAAAGACAAACCCCATCAGAGGACCCTTTCGAACAAACAAGTGGCCTCTGCTCCATTATCGGCTGCGCGCGCTGCAGCGCTTGGCCCAATTTGCGCCGCCATAGGTGACTGCGTAGACAAGCACTTCGGCAGCATCATCGTCAACAACGAAGGCAATGACGGCTGTGCGCCCTGCCGGGATGGCACGCAAACCAGGAGCGATTTTATCAGGTAGACTGCCCTTTTACCTTAACTTATCCCAAGCAACTTGCACTTTGGTCTCTGGCGTCTGCAACCATGTTTGGCATGCACAGTGGTGGGCACTCCGACAGCCAGGAAACTTGCGCGCGTCTTCATTTTTGCTTATCTTGAAGACGTAAACCGGAGGCCGCCATGTCCCAGACCACAACGATGACTGTCCGCATCAGCGGCGCGCTGAGCGAGTTCGTGGCCTCGAACGTGGGTGAGAACGGGTCCTACGAGAACATCAGCGAATACGTCCGCGACCTGATCCGGCGCGACAAGGAGCGGGCCGAGGCGGAAGCGTTCAATCGGTTGAAAGCCGAACTGACACGCGCATTTGCGGCACCGGAGGAAAGCTATCGCCCGTTGACCGCCGCCGAGGTAATCGCCCGGAACCGGGGCTGACCTCATGGCCGTCCTGGTCCAGGAGGCCGCATCCCTGCGGCTTGACGAGATCTACCGGTACACGCGCGACCGTTGGGGCGCTGAACAGGCTGATCGCTACATCACCGATCTCTTTGCAGCGTTCGGCAAGATCGAGGTGCACGGCGTCGCGTCGCGGCCGATCCCGGCAGAGTTCGCCATCGACGGCTTCTACTTCCGGCACGAGCATCATTTCGTGTACTGGCGGCGTCTGTCGAACGGCAACATCGGCATCGTGACGGTCCTGCACGAGCGGATGCATCAGATGGATCGGTTTCGGGACGACCTGCCCGACTAATCTGGCCCGCGTAGGGGGGCCTCGTAAAACGTTGACCAGGTGTTGACAAGAATTTGGAATGACAAAAGCCGAGCGTTACGCTCGGCTTTGAAGTCTTTGATATCTTGTAGAATTTTGGTTGCGGGGACAGGATTTGAACCTGTGACCTTCAGGTTATGAGGCCCAACCCAGCGCCCGGAATAACCACGTGATTTCCGCGTGTTAGCCGATTTTCAGGCTCGCAACGTCGGCGTCGTGTCGCACGGAACAGCCGCAAATCGTTGGAACGGAACGGGAATTCAATCACGTTGGACTGATCGCCACACCTGGGTCCCAGATGACGCTTCCACGAATGCCCTCGGGATAGACAACAATTACCGGACGCTGCGAGATAAGCTTGGCGCTGTCGGTCCGACCTTCTCGAAGCCACTCCAGAACGGAGTCCTGGGCGGTCTGGTCAAGGTTGCGCTTGATTGACCGGCCAATGATGTCAACGCGACGCCCCTGAAAACCGATATCGTTGGGATGGCGTCCAAGGTGCGAGGGACCGAAATCTTTGACACCGCGACGGCGGTACGGAAATGGCCGCGCGGGATGTTCGGAGAAGAAGGCCCACACGTCGAGGTCTTTGATGCCACTCCTTTGCCGAACGAAATGCTCGGCACCGCCTTGGCAGAGGCAGATCATCAGAAGGCGATGACGGTAGAGTTCGCCCGTTTCGGTTCGCCTCGCGAATAGCTCCTGCAAGTCATCGTAGGCCAATCCTGCAAGCCGCTGGAGATCAGCGGCGGTGAGTGGCTCGAATGACCGCTCGGATACAGATGAGGGATCTGCGACATCTTCCATGATGCCGCCAGCCTACCCCAACAGCTTCGCCTCGACCATGGCCATTGCTTTCTGGTGGTCGGGTGACGGGAACAGATGCCCGTAACGTTCCATGGTCATCTGGATGGAGGAGTGGCCCGCAAAGGTCATGATCTCCTTGATCGAGAAGCCTTGCTCGATCCACAGCGACACGGCGAAGTGGCGCAGGTCGTGCCAGCGCATCGTCACCTCGACCTTTTCCAGCAGCTTGCGGAACCGGTCCTGCGTCCGGGTGTGTTGCAGGATCCCGCCCTGCGGCGCGGGGAACACCAGCCCCAACTCGCTTTTTGGGCAGCGCAGTTTCCAGCGGCGCAGGGCGTTCAGCACCATGGGCCCGGCAGGGATGTCGCGGAACCCTGCCCGCGATTTCGGCTCGCCCATCTGGTTGTAGGCATCGGCGCGCTGGCGGATGTGCAGGAAGCCCTTGTCGAAATCGACGTCCTGCCAGCGCAGGCCGCGCAGTTCTGACGCGCGCAGGCCGCCCAGCGCCGAGACGATCAGGTGCGGTTTGAAGTCCTCGTCAGCCGCCTCGATCAGCGCGCGGATCGCTTCCTTGGACGGCACCGGGGCCTTGTGCTCGATCCGGCTGGACTTGATCACCCGCACGCCCTGCGCGGCATTGGTGAACAACTGGCCGTTGTCGATGGCATGGTCGAGGATCAGCTTCAGCACCGACAGCGCGCGGCGGGTCAGGTGTTCGGAGCGGCCATTCAGCAACAGCCGGTCGCGCAGTTCGTTCACATGGCGTCGGGTCAGCTGGGCAATCAGCTTGTCCCCGATCCCGACCACCGGCGCGGTCAGGTGCAGCCGCACATAGTCGCTGTAGCCGCGAAGGGTGGACCGCTCCATCCGCCTCCCCGTCTTGCAGCGCACCTCGCAATGATCGAGCCAGCTTTGCGCAGCCCCGGCCACCGTCGTGCTGTCGCTGTCGGCCAGATAGGTATGATTGGCGACCAGTGAGCGGACCTTGACCAGATAGACGTCCGCATCCTTGCGGCGCGGGAACAGCTTGGACCGTCGCTTGCCCGCCTGGTCGGTGAAGTCCACCTGCCATCGGACCAAGCCCGAGGGCAGCGTGCGTTTGCGGATCGTGGCCATGATTTCCCTCCGTGTGCGTAAGAAACGGGACCAGTTGTCAAAGCCCGTTAATTGGTGATATGAACCATCGCTAGTGCACTTGCAATGGATTGTTGCACGTGTAAAGCCCTTGTTCATGAACGGAGCCCTCATCAATGACAGCCAGCGAACGGAACGGTGCGGAAGCACCCGAACCGCTCTTCTATGGCGACGCGGACGCGGTTGCGGCATCGGGGATGCCCCTGCCCAGCCTGCGTGTCCTGCAAGCAGCCGGAGCCATTCAGGCCCAGAAAACTCCCAAGGATCACGGCGGCTTCCGGCGGTTGTGGCGCGAGGAGGACGTGCTGATTGCTGCGATTGGTGCCGCGATCAGCGAGCATTTCGCCTGGAACATCCGGATCGTGGCCGAGGTGATGGCCAAGACAAAACCGGGCACATGGGCCGCGCTGACAGCCTCGATTGCCGGGACCATTTCACCCGAAGAGGGCGCGCTGATCCGATCATTGCAAGACGACTGGCATCTCGACCTGATCAACCGGCAGCATCTGTTCCTGCGGGTGCCACCCGTTGTCGCCGCCTTTTTCCTCGATGCCCCGCCCCGCGAGACCAACCTGATCCTCGGCTACGCAGCATCAAAGGACACGTTCAAGATGGTGCCGTGGCTGCTTGGCAGTCCGGAGGGTCGCACCAAGCTCGCGGCCATCACCTCCGCGGCGCAGATCACGACCGGCGAACGCATCTACAAGCTGGCCATGGCGACCCGCGCCAACGCACTGAGCACCGCCAGCGTCAACATCAGCATGCAGATCCGCGCCACATGGCGCCGTCTTCACGGCCTTGACGCTCACTTCCTCCAAGACGCCCTGCCCCAGAAAGGAACCTCCAATGACCCAACATCCCGGCCCCGCCCAAAAGATGCAACAGACAGCGACTGAGGTGACGCTCGGCGATGACCTGCTTCGCGGCGCGGATGAAATCGCCAAGTTCATGTTCGGCGACGTGAAGCACCGCCGCAAGGTTTACTACCTGACTGGCGAGGCACCGAAGGGCATGCCCCACTTCAAGATGGGTTCGGTGATCTGCGCCCGCAAAAGCACGCTGCTGAACTGGATCGTGCAGCAGGAGCGTTTCACCCCGGGTGAATGACGGCCATCGCAAATGTCCTGAGGTCCGCGACCCAATCGCGGACTCCTTCTTCCATCAGAAGCATAGCGCCCTCATGACCTTGCAGGACCATCCGCTCGACTTCAACGACGTACCGCCTGCCCGCAAGGCGCGGGGTTCTAAGCGTATCTCGGCGGCCCGACTGGCGGAACTGCTGAACGACCGGATCGGCGATCTTGCCGTTGCCTTGCTCGGCACCCCTAACCGCGAACTGTCCAGCCAGCAGCAGCTTCGCTTTGGGGCCAAGGGCAGCGTCGCGGTGGAAATCGCGGGCAAGGATGCCGGGCGCTGGTATGACCACGAGGCAGGCACCGGCGGCGCTGGGCTGGAACTGATCCGGCACCATCTCGGGTTGGATGAGAAGCCTGCTTGGGATTGGGCGCGCAACTGGCTGGGCGAGGCGGAAATGCCTGCGTCCTGGACCGCCAAACCGGCCACCACGCCTGCCTCGGGCACAGCGAAGCCCGTCGAAATGACCGATGCGGAACGCGCCACCAAGGTCGCAGACATCGTACGTCAGACCGAAAGCCCGAACGGCACACCTGCCCACGCCTATCTGCGCGGGCGAGGGATCGCCATTCAGCCACCCTACTGCATCCGATTTCGACAGAACGCCTATGGCAGCTATGGCGCGATGGTCGCGCTGGCCACCGATGCGACGGGCGAGGTTCTGGCCATCCAGCAGGTCTATCTGACCGCCGAAGGCAAGAAGGCTCCGGTCAATCCCGTCAAACGCACCAACAAAGCGGTCGAGGGCTGGGCCGAACGTTCCGCCGTCCGTCTGCCGGGGCGCGAACCGTTGGTGCTCTGCGAGGGGGTGGAAACCGCCCTGTCGATCTGGCAGGCGACCGGTCAGGAGGTCTGGGCCTGCCTCGGCATCTCGAACATTGCCCGCGCGCCCGTCCCCGAAAAGGCAATGGTGATCATCGCCCGCGATGGCGACGCGCCCGGCAGCAAGGCCGAGGGCCAGATACTGCGCACCGCCAGCAGTCTTGTCGCACGCGGGTTTACGGTGCTCATGGCCACCCCGCCTGAAGGTGAGGATTTCAACGACATCCTGGTGCGCGAGGGCGAAGACGCCGTCCGCAGCCGCATCGCAGGCGCCGAACCCTTGCGCGCCGACCAGGCCGATACCCGCAGCAAGGATCTTTACATCGGGTCAGACGTCGAGATCGCCAAGCGCGTCCGCGAAGACCTGACCGCCCGTCACGGGCGCATCGTCCATGCCGAAGGCGCGTTCTGGCGCTACACTGGCACCGAATGGGAGGCCATCGAGGACCATCTGATCCGGCTGCCGGTCCATGCCTATGACGGCGCGGATTTCATGACGGCGGCGGGCGAACCCTCGCGCGTCAAGCTGAGCAGATCCCGCGTGGACTCCGTGCTGAACGAATGTGCCGCCCTCTGCGCCGAACCGCACTTCTTCGAAAACCCGCCCGCCGGGATCAACTGCACCTCGGGCTTCATCCGTTTCGACGCCGCTGGCACACCTCACCTTGAACCCCATCACCGCAATCACCGATGCCGCCACACCCTGCCGGGCCATTGGCATGCGGGCGTGCCGGGCACCCCGCCCGAAGGCTCCTTGCTGCACCGCCTTCTAACCGGCAGCTTCAAAGGCGACCCAGAGGCCCAAGCAAAATGCGATCTTCTGGCCGAGATCTGCGGATCGGCCGCGCTGGGCTATGCGACCCACCTGCTGCAACCCCGCGCCGTAGTGCTGCATGGCATGGCCGCCGAAAACGGCAAAAGCCAGTTTCTCAATCTCGCCCGCGGTCTCCTACCCCCCAGCGCCATCTGCTCTGTTCCCGCCTCGCAAATGGGGGACGACAGGCATGTCCTCGGCTTGGTCGGCAAGCTTCTGAATGCATCCGACGAGTTGTCGGCGGAAGCCATCGCGTCGGACGCATTCAAGGCCGTCGTCACTGGCGATCCGGTCCAGGGGCGCGATGTCTACAAGAGCAGGGTCGAGTTCCGCTCGGTGGCACAGAACCTATTTGCCACGAACACCCTGCCCAGCTTCAAGGGGGGCGTGGACCGTGGCGTTCAGCGCCGCCTGATGGTGATCCCCTTCACCCGCACGATCCCCATCCCTGAACGCGTCGCGGATATCGGCAAGCGGATCGCCTCCGATGAAGCCGACCTGCTGCTGGCATGGGCTGTCCATGGCGCGGCGCGGCTGATCCGGCAACGCAATTTCGCCATCCCCGAAAGCTGCCACCGGGCCCTTCTCGACTGGGTGCTGGGCGAAGACCCGGTGCTGGCCTGGATCGACGCCTGCGTGCGTGTGCAGCCCATCGTGAACGGTGGCCCGATGCTAGCCACCCGTGACGCGCACCTCCGGTTTCAGAACTGGGCGCTGGCCGAGGGCTTCAAGACCGAGAAGATCCCTGCGATCAACGGCTTCGTGCAGCGCGTGCAAGCCCAGGTGGCGGGCATCCAGCACAAGCGCACCAGCACGGGGCGGTTCTTCCTCGGCATCACAGTGACGCAAGGGTGACGCAAGAATGACGGGCTTTTCCCTGCAACCCATTGAAAGTGTTGAGATGACGCACTTGGCCCGAACCTTTTCATATAAGGGGGAAAACAACACAACCCTGAATACACATTACACCCCTTATATAAAATGTTGCTCGGGAAGGTGCGTCATCTCAACACTATCAACGGCTTACGCCCCAAAACCCGTCATTTCCGCGTCATTGTTGCGTCACCCACAGCGCCCCACGGGCGGGCTTGAGGGGCGTCAATCGGGAAGGATCGGGAAAGCGGCGGTTCCTTTTGGGCCGATCCGTATGTGGGGGAGCGCAGCGCATGACCCCGCCAGCGTCAGGGGGTGGAATTGACTAAACTCAACGCCTCCGAAACCAAGACTGCCTTCGCCACACGGGTCGGCCTGACCAAGGGCCGCATCTCGCAATTGGTGGCCGAAGGTCTGCCGGTGCGACCCGATGGTCAGATCGATGTGGCCGAGGGGCTGGCATGGATCGAGGACAATCTCGATCCGTCGCGTCGCAACAAGGGTGGTGCTTTCGCCGCCCCTACATCGCCCGCCCGTGTCTCGACCACGCTGGCCGAGGCCAAACGCCTGCATGAAATC
Source organism: Rhodobacter ferrooxidans (assembly GCF_000176015.1). GTDB lineage: Bacteria > Pseudomonadota > Alphaproteobacteria > Rhodobacterales > Rhodobacteraceae > Pseudorhodobacter_B > Pseudorhodobacter_B ferrooxidans. The sequence goes on from NZ_ACYY01000035.1 coordinate 14,959, forward strand.
GTCAAGGTCCAGCGGGCCAAGCTGGCGTTCGAACGCGAACAGGGTCAGTTGGTCGAAACACTCGCCGCCACACGCACGGTTTTCGCCCGCGCCCGGGCTGAACGCGACGCCCACATGGCGTGGGTTCAGCGCACGGCACCCCTGCTGGCCGCCGAGGTCGGGGCCGATCCGCGTGCCACCTTCGCCGCGTTGGACCGGATGATGCGCGAGCATCTCGAATACCTGGCCGACATGCCGCTGGGGAGTTTTGGCGATGGTGCCTGAGATCGACCTCGCCTGGCGCCGCGGCATCCGACCGGAACCGCCCATCCCGGTGTCGGACTGGGCCGACCGCCATCGCATCCTGCCGCCGACCTCGGCGGAACCGGGGCGCTGGCGCACGGACCGCACGCCCTACCTGCGCGCGGTGATGGATGCATTGTCGACCTCCAGCCCCTATGAACGGGTGGTGCTGATGAAGGGGGCGCAGACGGGCGGGTCCGAAGCCGGGCTGAACTGGCTCGGCTACATCATCCAGAACGCACCAGGCATCGCCATGCTGGTCATGCCGTCACTGGACATGGTGCGGCGCAACACGACCGTCCGGATCGATCCGCTGATCGAGGCCACCCCTCCCCTTCGTGACCTGGTCTCCGCACCCCGGTCGCGCGATGCCGGGAATAGCCTGTTCCGCAAATCCTTCCCCGGTGGCCAGCTGGTGATGACCGGCGCCAACAGCGCGGTGGGCCTGCGATCCACGCCCGTGCGATATCTGTTTCTGGACGAGGTGGACGGTTATCCCGGCGACGCCGATGGCGAAGGTGATCCCGTCGATCTGGCCATCCAGCGCACCACCACCTTCAGGGGGCGGCGCAAGATCTACATGGTGTCCACGCCCACCCTGAAAGGCCATTCGCGTATCGAGGCGGCCTATCTTGACAGCGATCAGAGGTATTTCCATGTGCCATGCCAGCATTGTGGCAACATGGCACCGATCACTTGGGCGCGCATCCGCTGGCCCGAAGGGCAGCGCGACGCCGCCTATCTGGTCTGCGATGCCTGCGGCGGCGTGCATCATGAACACGAAAAGCCGCGCCTGATGTCTGCCGGTGAATGGCGGCCGACCGCGCTGGGCGATGGCCGCACGGCGGGGTTCCACCTGTCATCGCTCTATTCCCCATGGGAGACTTGGGCCGAGATCGCGCAGGAACATGCCCGCGTTTCCAAGGATCCCGCCCGCCTGCAGGTCTGGGTCAACACAAAGCTGGGCGAATCGTGGGAGGACCAGGCGGGCGACACCGTTCCAGCCGACCCACTGATGGCCCGGCGCGAGGATTGGGGCAGCGACCTTGCCCCCGGCGTGGCCGTGCTGACGGCGGGCGTCGATGTCCAGGGCGACCGGATCGAAGTCCAAATCGTCGGCTGGGGCCGTGACGAGGAAGCATGGGTGATCGACTACCGGGTCCTGTGGGGCGACCCTTCCGGCCCGCGCCTGTGGTCCGATCTGGATGGCGTGCTGAACGGCAGTTACGGCGATCTCCCCGTGCGCGCCGCCGCGGTAGACACAGGCGGCCACCACACCAAGATGGCCTATGAGTTCTGCCGCACCCGCCTTGCCCGCCGCATTTGGGCAATCAAGGGGCGCGGCGGCCCCGGCATCCCGGTCTGGCCGCGCCGTCCCACCCGCAGCAACAAGGCAAAGATCCCGCTGTTCATCATCGGCGTCGATGCCGTAAAGGATGCCGTCTTCGCTCGCCTGAAACTGACCGAACCCGGCCCCGGTGCCATCCACTTCCCCCGCCGCCTCGACGCCGACTACTTCCGCCAGTTGACCGCCGAACGCGTCGTCACCCGTTTTGAGAAGGGCCGCCCGATCCGCTCCTGGCAACCCAAGCGCGACGGCGAACGCAACGAGGCGCTGGACACCTTCGTTTACGCCCACGCCGCTCTGCATGGCCTGATCAGTATGGGGATGCGGCTGAACGAGGAGGCGGAGGGGATCAGCGGACGCACGGCGAAGAGCGTCCCAGTGGCACCAAGGGTCATACGCTCCGGATGGATGAGATAGGGATGATCCCTTCAGATCGCCACCACTATCCCCGACCCTTGGACGTTTTCCGTTGTTGCTCGCCCTGCAAAACGGTTGGTCGCATTTCTTCGGCGAACCGCCCTTTGTCTACCACATATAGTGGTCTTGCCTACGAAAAGTGGCTTGAGGCCCATGAGAGAGTATGACAGCATGACGGCATGCATTCATATTGTGCGTACAGCGAGGAAAACATGCAGTCATCAGCAGCTAAGTCCGCTGGGACCAGCGGACGGGCACCTAGCCGGGTTGGAAAGAAGGGCGTGACCTTCTACCTGGAGCCAGACGCCGTAAAGCAGCTGCGCAGCCTTGGCTTAGACGAGGATCAAACACTCCAAGCTTTGATGATCGAAGCAGTCAACATGCTATTCAAGAGCCGAGGAAAGGCCGAGACCGCCAAATGACCAAAGAAGCAACTCAGGATCTCCAGACGGCACCCGTTAAGCGTCGCGGACGTCCTTCGAAATCTTCTGTCGACCTGCCGACACAATCTTTGCCTCAGCATCGTGATGAGAGCGGCAATCTGCAAACGGTAGGCATTGGAGGCCTTGAGACCCAGCGTGTCTATCATGGCAACTTCATCGAAATGGTGTCGCAGCTTCCCGACCAGAGCGTTGATATCATCATCGCCGACCCGCCCTATAACGCAAGCAAGGGCAACGAGCTTACAATGCAGTATGGAACGTTGCCCGGCTTTGGTGGCAGTTGGCGCAAGATCGCGCAAGTTTGGGACGACATGAGCTTGCACGATTATTTGGCGTTCACCTTAAGCTGGCTGACTGAAGCGCGACGCGTCTTGAAGCCAACCGGCTCTATGTGGGTGCACGGGACATATCACAGTGCAGGGGTTACCAACGTTGCCATGCAGATGCTCGAAGTCGAAATCATAAACGAAATAGTCTGGTACAAGCGAAATAGCTTTCCCAACCTTGCTGGCCGTCGGCTGACTGCTAGCCATGAGACAATTCTATGGGCTCATCGCGGCGGCAAGCGCGCCTACCGTTTCAACTACGAGCACTCTAAGTTCGGTGATTTCTCTGATGACGACCTGAAATCACCCGGCAAACAGATGCGCACGGTCTGGGATCTACCAAACAACAAACCGCGACATGAGCAAGCACATGGCAAGCATCCTGCACAGAAGCCGGTTCGCCTCGCCAAGCGGTTTATCGAGCTTTCTGCTGGGCCCGGCGATCTCTGCCTTGTTCCCTTTGCCGGTTCTGGAAGCGAATGTGTTGCGGCACAGGAGGCGGGGCTGCACTTCATTGGCTTTGACACCGATGAATCCTACGTGGAAATTGCTCGCGCGCGGCTCAGCAGAGGTGCGAAATGAAATCATTTGACGCCTTTCTTTTTGAACCTGCCGAACTGCCTACCTTCGAGGTGGCTAAGGAAAGCCACACATCGCACGGCGACGTACCTTCGCTTCTGAAATGGACAGGAAGTAAGCGCAGCCAAGCTGCACGCATCGCGGCTTTCGCCCCCAGCCACGAACGCTATTACGAGCCATTTATTGGGGGTGGAGCGCTTCTATTCATGCTTGGCAAACCTGGTGCTGTCGGCGCAGACATTTACGCTCCTTTGATCGCATTTTGGAAATTGGTGCGCGATGATGCGGAGCGTTTGATTGACGATTACACCACGCAATGGGCTGCGTTGCAGGCTGACCTGCCCGGTTACTTTTACATCGTGCGTGATCGCTTCAACGCGGATCAACGGCCAGAAGACCTCAACTTCCTCATGCGTACATGCGTTAATGGGATTGTACGGTTCAGCAAGAGCGGTCAGTTCAACAATTCGTTTCACCTGTCGCGCAAAGGGATGCTTCCGCAGCGTTTCGCAAAGATTGTGCGTGAATGGTCCGCTCATCTGCAGGGAATTGAGTTTCGCAACGGCGACTTCCAGCAAACCACTGCAGATGCCCAATCGGGTGATTTCGTCTATCTTGACCCGCCTTATGCTGGAAACAAGCAACGCTACATCGGTGATCTCGACGTCGACCGGTTCTATAGCGTACTCGACGAACTGAACCGTCGCAGCGTCAAATGGGCATTGTCATTCGATGGGACGCGAGGCGAGACCGCATACGACTACAGCCTTCCCGCTGAGTTGTACAAACGCAAAGAGCTTCTCAAGAGTGGCTACAGCGCCGTTGCCAAGGTGCTCAATGGCCCCGTAGAAATGGTGACGGAGAGTCTATACCTCAATTACTGACATTAATCGTCACGAACGGTCCCCAATTGGGCAAAGCAGCAAGATAGCCGACAAGAGCTGTACCTGCGGCTGTGTCGCCCCGCATATGAAGAGTGCACATCTTGCCGTCCTGCGCGAACTCCACGCCAATCTGAATGTCGAGGTTGGTTCCGTCTGGAACCCCTGAAAACGGGCTGTGCGCCGTAGCCAAGTAGGCGCCAACCGACACATATTGCATATCGCGACATACCCATTGGTCGTTATAGAT
>NZ_ACYY01000034.1 GCF_000176015.1 Rhodobacter ferrooxidans
GTTTTCAAACCCTGCCGGAATTGGCTGCATCTGCGGTGCGGTGCCTGACGAGTGCTGGTCGGCCATTGCGGTTCTCCCCCCGAAAAATTCCATGCGGCACCTTCGCCGCCCGATCTTGCCCCGCTTGGCGGCCTGGGCAGGATTATCCCAAGGGGGTCTTAACACACCCGTGAAGTGTCTGTTAAGTCTTTTTGTTCATTATATTTTCTTGTTAATCTATTTACCGTTTGGCTTGTCAATCGGTAAATAACTTTGCAATGCTCATGCTATTCGCAATAAAATTCAACAGCATATCGCGTTCCATCGCGTCGCGTTTTCCGGTGTCGTCCGGTAACAGCCTGTGAAAAGCCGGTGGTGCGCCCAGCCGTGGCCCGGGTGCGCGGCAATCACGACCGGGAATCACGGCGCCGTGATTCGCCGTGACAAAACCGCAAGCAGCCCCGCAATGCAATTTCCGACCGGCCGCCATGCACTGCGTGCAAGCTTTTGCTTGCGGGGCGGCGGCGGCGGATGCAGGGTAAAGGCCGAAATCGGCGGAAGGGGCGCGTGATGCGGATTGCGATCCTGACAGACATCCACGGCAACCGCGAGGCGTTGACGGCGGTGCTGGCCGATCTGGCCGACCGCCACATCGACCAGATCGCGATTCTGGGCGACATCGTCGGCTACGGCCCCGACCCCGACTGGTGCACCGATGCCGTGATGGCGATGGTTCAGGCCGGGGCGTTCTGCGTCATGGGCAACCACGACAGCGCCATCGGCAACACGAACGAGATGATGAACGCCGATGCCCGCCGGGTGATCGACTGGAGCCGGGATCGGCTGTCGGACGGCCAGAAGGCGTTTCTGGCAGGCCTGCCGATGACCGAAGTGCTGGATGACCTCATGTTCGTGCATGCCAGCGCCAACCATCCCACCGACTGGATCTATGTGACCAGCGCCCACAAGGCGATGCCGTCGTTCCGGGTCTGCGGGTCGCGGGCGATCTTTTGCGGGCATGTGCATGTGCCGGCCCTGATCTGCTGTGATGGCGGCGGCCGTGTGACCGAGCAGCGCTTTGTGATGGGCATGCCGATGCCGCTGATCCGCTCGCGGCGCTGGCTGGCGGTGGTCGGCTCGGTCGGCCAGCCGCGCGACCATAATCCGCGTGCGAGTTATGCGGTTTATGATATGGGGAAGAACGAGTTGACCTTTCGCCGGGTCGGCTATGACAATGCCGCCACGGCCGAGAAACTGCGCAAGGCGGGGCTGCCGGAATCGCTGGCGGCCCGGCTGATGCGAGGGGAATAAGTATCATGCTGCGACCCTATGCCGGTCTGGAAATCGACGGCTTCAAGCTGGGTGAATGTCTGCACAAGGGCGGTTTTGCCACCATCTGGGATGTGACGCATCCGATGTATCGCACGCCGATGGTGATGAAGGTTCCCACCATCCTTGACGGCTATGACGGCCCCACCATCGTCGGCTTCGAGGTCGAGCAGATGATCATGCCGCGGCTGACCGGGCTGCATGTGCCGCGCGTGGTGGCCGAGGGCGATTTTTCGGTGATGCCCTATATCGTCACCGAGCGTATCCCCGGCGCCTCGCTGCTGGAGTATTTCAAGACCAAGCCGCGGCCGCTGTCGGAGGTGGTCGAAACCGCCGCGAGGCTGGCAGCCGCGGTGCATGATCTGCACAAGCAGCATGTGATCCACCTGGACCTGAAGCCCGACAATTTCGTGCAGCGGGTGACCGGCGAGATGGTCTGCATCGACTTCGGTCTGTCGCGGCATGACGAATTGCCCGATCTGCTGGCCGAGGAATTCACCATTCCGATGGGCACATTCCCCTATATCGCGCCCGAACAGATTCTGCGCAGCCGTGACGATCTGCGCAGCGACATCTTTGCGCTGGGGGCGATGATCTATGAGCTGGCCACCGGGCGGTTGCCGTTCGGCCAGCCGGAAAAGCTGAAGGGCGCACGCAAGCGGTTGTGGCGCGCGCCGCTGCCGCCGCGGGCGATCGACCGGACGATCCCCGAATGGTTGCAGGAAATCATCCTGCATGCGCTGGAGGTCGATCCGGCCCGCCGTTACCAGTCGGCGGCGCAGATGCTGTTCGATCTGACCCACCCCGGTCAGGTCAAGCTGACCGAGCGCAGCCGCAAGACCGAGGCCGATGGGGCGCTGACGCGGTTTCGGCGCTGGCGGCAGATGCGGCGGGTCAAGGGTTTTGCCGCGCCGCATACGACCAGCGCCCAGATCAACCGCGCCGCGATCATCATGGTGGCGGTCGATCTTTCGCCCGAGATGGAAAGGCTGGCAGGCCAGTTGCTGCTGGCGGTGCAGCGGATGCTGAACAACCGCCCCGACGCCCGGGTGGCCTGCGTCAACGTCATCAAGACTGCCCGGATCGGCATCGACACCACCACCACCGATGAGGGCGACCATATGCATGTGGCCCGCCTGGTGGCGTTGCGCACCTGGGCGGAATCGCTGGATCTGACCGAGGACCGGCTGACCTTTACCATCCTCGAAGGCTCGGACCCGGCGCGCATCCTGATCGACCATGCCGAAACCCTGCATGTCGATCACATCGTGATGGGCGCGCGCAGCCATTCCTCGACCCGGCGCTTCCTGGGGTCGGTGTCCAGTCAGGTGGTGTCGGAAGCCTCGTGCAGTGTCACGGTGATCCGCATGCCCATGGTGGCGCAAGGTGCTGCAGACCCGGACGGGCCGGCAGAGCTTGCCGAACCCGTGCCGGAACCCGCGACGGAACCCGCGCCGGAACCCGCGACGGAACCCGCGCCAGCCTTGTCGGCCTGACGGCCCCTTGCCGGTGCTGCTGGTCTGGTTGCTGCCGTTTGTGCCGCCGGCGCCGGATTTTCCGCCCGTTTTTTCATCATGTGCAGGCCCGGCCGTCCCTCTGCCCGACAAGGCCTGCCCAACAAGGCTTGACGGAATCGGTCCGGGCAGGAAAGGTGGGGCCTCAACATACTGGCATCCGAGCCTCGTTCCCTGGTCTGGCCCCATTGCGGCCCGCAGCGGGAGCGGGGCTTTTTTGTTGCGGAACGGTGCATGAAGCGGCAGATCGACCTTGGGCTACTTTACTCGCGGCAGGGCACTTATGCGCTGATCTCGCAGGCCTGTCGTGTTGGCGCGCTGGCGGCGATGGCCGAGGTGAACGCCGACCCGTCGCTGGACATCTGTTTCACCCCGGTGGAGCGTGATCCGGGTGGCAACATCGACCTTTACGGCCCGCTGTGCGAAGAGATCCTGCGCGACAGTTCCGCCCGGCATGTGGTGGGCTGCGTGACCTCGTGGAGCCGCAAGGAGGTGATCCCGACGCTGGAACGCGCCAGTGGCACCTTGTGGTATGCCGTGCCCTATGAAGGCTTCGAAGCCTCGGACCGGGTGGTTTACACCCATGCCTGCCCGAACCAGCACCTGTTGCCGCTGCTGGCCTGGACTTTCGCCAATTTCGGCAGGCGCGGCTATCTGACCGGCTCGAACTACATCTGGGGCTGGGAGATGAACCGGCTGGCGCGCGAGACGCTGGATGCGGCGGGCGGCGAGACGCTGGGCGAGCGGTATCTGCCGCTGGGGTCGGTGGAGGTGGACCGGATCATCGAGGAGATTCGCGTGACGCGGCCGGATTTCGTGCTGAACTCGCTGATCGGGCCGTCGCAATATGCGTTTCTGGAACGCTATCGGCAGTTGGGGCTTGAGGACGCGCATTTCCGCGCCGAAACCTGCCCGGTGCTGTCGTGCAACCTGACGGAATGTGAATTGCCCGCCATCGGGGCTGCGGCGGAAGGGCTGATCGCGGCGGGGCCGTATTTCCGCGACAGCGCCGGTCAGGGATTTGGGCAGGGCTTCGGCTCGTCGCACGAGGCGTCGGCACATTCGGCGGTGTGGATGCTGGCGCGGTTGCTGGCCGGGCGGCCGGGGGCGGAAAACCTGCCGCTGTCGGCGTTGCTGGCGCTGCCTGCCGCGGCGGGGCTGGGGATCGACGCGAAAACCCATCACACCACGCTGCCGGTGCTGATCGCGCAGGTGCGGGGCGGGCAATTCCGGGTGGTGCAGGATTTCGGCCGCATCGCCGGCGACCCCTATCGCTCGGCGGGCGTGGACGCGATGCCGACAGCGCCACGGCTGCGGGTGGTGACATGAAGCGCCGGGTTCGCAGCCAGAACCTTGCCGGGGCGCAGGCCTGGCTGTTGCACCGCCCGCACCCCACGGTGCAAGCGTTGCAGCGGCAACTGGCGGCCATCGGGCTGATGGTCGAGCAATGCTGGCCCGATCTTCCGGCGGCGGCCTTGGGGGCGGATTTCATCTTTTTCGACGCCGATCAGGGCGATGACGCGCAATTCCCCTGGGCTCCCGGTGCGGCGCCGATGCCGATGATCGCGCTGATCGGGTCGGAAGCACCGGGCCGCATCGAATGGGCGCTGAACGCCGGGGCTGATGCGCAACTGCTGAAACCGGTGGGCGATGGCGGGGCGTTCTCGGCCTTGCTGACGGCGCGGGCGACGTTCGATCTGCGCCAAGCCCTGTCGGCGCAGATTGCCGATCTGCAACAGCGGCTGGACCAGCGGCAAACCGTGGTGCGGGCGGTGACCATGCTGATGGGGCTGGGGCGGACCGAGGACGAGGCCTATGCCCAGTTGCGGCAGATGGCGATGGCCTGGCGCATCAGCTTCGAGGCCGCCGCTTTGCGCATCGTCGAAGCCGGGCGCGGGCCTGCCGCCGGGAAGGTTGGCCCATGACCGCAGCACTGGCGTCCCCGCGCCCGGCAACGGCGCTGCGCCGGTTGGCGCGGCGGCCGATGGCGGTCTTGGGCATCGTGCTGATCATTCTGGTGGTGGCGGGGGCGGTGCTGGCACCTTGGCTGGCGCCTTACAAACCCGAGGAACAACTGTTCGACGGGTTGACCCTGCAAGGCGCGCCGATGCCGCCGGGGGGTGCCTATCTGCTGGGCACCGACCTCTTGGGCCGCGACCTGTTCAGCCGGTTGCTGTATGGCGCGCGCACGTCCTTGGTGATCGGGGTGGTGGCCAATGGAGCGGCACTGCTGATCGGCACGCTGATCGGCATCACCGCCGGGTTCTTTCGCGGCTGGATCGGGGCGGTGCTGATGCGCTTTACCGACCTGATGATGGCCTTTCCGGCGCTGCTGCTGGCGATCTGCCTGGCCGCGATCTTTTCGCCGTCGCTGTGGATCGTCGCCATGGTGATTGCATTGGTGAACTGGGTGCAGACCGCGCGGGTGATCTATACCGAGACCACCTCGCTGGCCACGCGCGACTTCATCGCCGCCGAGCGCACGCTGGGGGCGGGCACCGGGCGCATCCTGTTCCGCCACATCCTGCCGCATCTGATGCCGACCATCATCGTCTGGGGCACGCTGGGCATTTCGACCACCGTGCTGCTGGAGGCGACGCTTTCCTTCCTTGGCGTCGGCGTGCAACCGCCCACCCCAAGCTGGGGCAACATCATCTTCGAGAACCAGACCTATTTCCAATCCGCCCCCTGGCTGGTGTTCATCCCCGGCGCGGCGATCATCCTGCTGGCGCTGGCGTTCAATCTGGTCGGTGACGCGCTGCGCGACGTACTGGACCCGACGCAACGAGGCCGCGAATGAGGGGGGGCCGCACCTGATGCCCGCCTATGTGCTGCGCCGCCTGCTGGTGTCGGCGCTGATCCTGCTGGGGGTCAGCCTGATCACCTTTTTCCTGCTGTATGTGCTGCCCGCAGACCCGGTGCGGCAGATCGCGGGCCGCTCGGCCACCACCGCCACGGTGGAAAGCATCCGGCGCGAGCTGGGGCTGGATCAGCCCTTTCTCATCCAATACGGCCACTACCTTGCGGGCCTGCTGCAAGGCGACCTTGGCCGCAGCTATCTGCAGAAGACCGAGGTGGCGACGCTGATCGCCAGCCGCCTGCCCGCCACCTTGCTGCTGATGGTGGGCGCGATTTTCTGCGAACTGGCGCTGGGGCTGAGCATGGGCATTGCCGCGGCCTTGCTGCGCGGCAGGGTGGCGGATCAGGCGCTGATGATGGCGTCTTTCGTCACCGTCTCGGCACCGCAATTCGTGGTCGGGCTGCTGATGCTTTATGTCTTTGCGGTCAAGCTGGGGTGGTTTCCGATCGGCGGTTACGGCACCTTCCTGCACCTGGTGCTGCCCGCGCTGACCTTGGGCATCCTCGGCTCGGGCTGGTATTCGCGGATGATGCGCTCGTCGATGATCGACGTGCTGCGCGCCGACTACATCCGCACCGCCCGCGCCAAGGGGCTTGGCCGTGCCCGCGTGGTGCTGCGCCACGCCCTGCCCAACGCCATCCTGCCGGTGATCGCGATGATCGGCATCGACATCGGCATCTTCATGGGCGGCATCGTCGTGGTGGAATCGGTGTTCGGCTGGCCCGGCATCGGCCAGCTTGCCTGGCAGGCGATCCAGCGCGTCGACATCCCGATCATCATGGGCGTTACCCTGGTTTCCGCCATCGCCATCGTGCTGGGCAACCTGCTGGCCGACCTGGTGGCGCCGTTCATCGACCCGAGAATAAGACTGAAGTAGACAACAGGAGAGAGAAAATGAAGAAACTGCTTGCTTCGACCGCCCTGCTGCTGGCCCTGACGCTTCCGGCGCTGGCCGAGGAATACACCCCCGACCCGAACGCCAAGCAGGGCGGGGTGATGCTGATGACCTACAAGGACGACGTGGCAACGCTCGATCCCGCCATCGGCTACGACTGGCAGAACTGGTCGATGATCCGGTCCTTGTTCGACGGGCTGATGGACTATGTGCCGGGCACCACCGACCTGCGGCTGGGCCTGGCCGAAAGCTTCGAGATCTCGGACGACGGGTTGAGCTATGTCTTCAAGCTGCGTCCCGGCGTCAAGTTCCACAATGGCCGCGAGATGACGGCGGAAGACGTGAAATACTCGCTGGACCGGGTGACGCTGCCTGCCACCCAGTCGCCCGGCTCGGGGTTCTTCAGCATGATCAAGGGCTATGACGCCATGGTCGGCGGCACGGCCACCAGCCTGGAAGGCGTGACCGTGGTCGATCCGCTGACCGTGAAGATCGAGCTTTCGCGCCCCGACGCCACCTTCCTGCATGTCATGGCGATCAACTTCTCTTCCGTGGTGCCGAAAGAGGCGGTCGAGGCGGCGGCGGGTGATTTCGGCAAGATGCCGGTCGGCACCGGCGCCTTCAAGATGACCGAATGGACTTTGGGGCAGCGGCTGGTCTTCGCGCGCAACCCCGACTACTGGCGTGCGGGCGAGCCTTACCTGGACGGCGTGACCTTCGAGTTCGGGCAGGAACCGGTGGTGTCGCTGCTGCGCCTGCAGAACGGCGAGATCGACATTCCCGGCGATGGCATCCCGCCCGCCAAGTTCACCGAAGTGATGGACGATCCGGCGCAGAAGGCGATGGTGGTGCAGGGCGACGTGCTGCACACCGGCTACATCACCATGAACGTCACCGCAGCCCCGTTCGACAAGGTCGAGGTGCGCCGCGCGGTGAACATGGCGATCAACAAGACCCGCATCGTGCAGGTGATCAACAACCGCGCCGCCCCCGCCACCCAGCCGCTGCCGCCCGCCATGCCCGGCTATACCGCCGATTACGCGGGCTATCCCTATGACGTGGAGGGCGCGAAAAAGCTGCTGGCCGAGGCCGGGTTCCCCGATGGCTTCGAGACCGATCTTTATGTGGTGAACACCGACCCGAACCCGCGGATTGCGCAGGCGATCCAGCAGGATCTGGCGGCCATCGGCATCACGGTGAACCTGCAATCGCTGGCCGCCCCCAACGTGATCGAGGCGGGTGGGGCTGGCACCGCACCGATGGTGTGGTCGGGTGGTCTGGCCTGGGTCGCCGACTTCCCCGATCCGTCGAACTTCTTCGGCCCGATCCTCGGCTGTGCCGGGGCCGAGCCCGGCGGCTGGAACTGGGCCAAGTATTGCAACCCCGATCTGGACAAAGCCGCCGTCGCCGCCGACAGCATGTCCGATCCCGCCAAGCTGGCCGAGCGGTTGAAGGCCTGGTCGGACATCTACATGAAGGTGATGGAAGACGCACCCTGGGCGCCGGTGTTCAACGACCAGCGCTTTACCATGCGGGGCGCGCGGATGGGCGGCGAGGGTGCGCTGTATGTCGATCCGATTGCCACGGTCAATTTTGACTATGTGTATGTGAAGTAAGCCATGTGCAAAGCCTGCAACTACACCATCCATGGCGCGCAGCATCATTTCGGCTGGGATAACTCCCTGGCCCCGGTGCTGCGCGCCGAACCGGGATCGACGATCCTGTTTCATTGCAATGATTCCTCGGCGGGCCAGCTTGGCCCGTCGTCTACCGTGGCCGACGTGACGGCATTGGATTTCGGCAAGATCAACCCGGTGTCGGGGCCGATCTATGTCGAAGGTGCGGCGCCGGGCGACGCGCTGAAGATCACCATCGAAAGCTTTGCGCCACGGCTGACCAGCGGCGCGGGGTTTGGCTGGACCGCCAACATTCCGGGCTTTGGCCTGCTGGCCGACCAGTTCACCGAAGCCGCCCTGCATGTCTGGAAATACGACGCCGCCAGCATGGAGCCAGCACTTTGGGGGCGCGATGGCCGGGTGCCGCTGAAGCCGTTTGCCGGCACCATCGGCAATGCTTTGGCCGAGCCTGGGCTGCACTCGGTGGTGCCACCGCGGCGGGTTGGCGGCAACCTTGACATCCGCGACCTGAACGCCGGGGTGACGCTGTATCTGCCGGTCGAGGTGGCGGGGGCGCTGTTCAGCGTTGGCGACACCCATGCCGCGCAGGGTGACGGCGAGGTGTGCGGCACGGCCATCGAAAGCCCGATGGACGTGGTGCTGACGCTCGATCTGGTGAAGGGCGCCAATCTGAAAACCCCGCGCTTCACCACGCCGGGGCCGGTGACGCGGCATCTGGACGCCAAGGGTTATGAGGTGACCACCGGCATCGGCCCGGACCTGATGTCTGCCGCCCGCGATGCGGTGGCGGGCATGGTGGACCTGCTCTGCGCCCAACGCGGCATGGCGGCGGTTGATGCCTATATGCTGGTCTCGACCTGCGGCGATCTTCGCATCAGCGAGATTGTCGATATGCCGAACTGGGTGGTCAGCTTCTACTTCCCGCGCTGCGTTTTCGAATGACGCAAGGCGGGCAAACCCGGATGGGGGCGACCAAAGCCCCCGTCCTTTCGGTGCAGGGGCTGACGGTTTCCGTGCGGGCCGAGGGCGTGGAACGGCCTTTGGTCGAGGGCCTGTCGTTCACCCTTGGCCGGGGCGAGACGCTGGCGATTGCCGGTGAAAGCGGCTCGGGCAAGTCGATCACCGCGCTGGCGATCATGGGGCTGTTGCCGCCGCCTGCGGTGCGGGCCAGTGCCGGGCGGGTGCTGCTGGGCGATACCGACCTGCTGGCGCTGCCCGAATCCCGGCTGCGGGCGATCCGGGGCGACCGGGTGGCGATGATCTTCCAGGAGCCGATGACCAGCCTCAACCCGGTGATGAGCATCGGCGCGCAACTGGCCGAGGCCCTGCGCACGCACCAGCCGCTGTCGCGCGGCGAGGCGCGGGCGCGGGCATTGGCGGCGCTGCAATCGGTGCGGATCTCGCAGCCCGAGCGGCGGCTGTCGCAATACCCGCATGAACTTTCCGGCGGCATGCGGCAGCGGGTGATGATCGCCATGGCGCTGGCGCTGAAGCCCGATGTGCTGATCGCCGACGAGCCGACCACGGCGCTGGACGTGACGGTGCAGCGCGAGGTGCTAGACCTGCTGCGCGATCTGCAGCGCGAGACCGGCACCGCCATCATCCTGATCACGCATGACATGGGCGTGGTGGCCGAAATGGCCGACCGGGTGGTGGTGATGCGCGAGGGCCGCGTGGTCGAGGACGGGCCGGTGGCGCAGATTTTCACCGCCCCGCAGGCCGACTACACCCGCGACCTGCTGGCCGCCGTGCCGCGCATGGGCAACGGCGCGCCGCGCCCCGGTGATCCGGCGCTGGATGCCGCGGCCCCGGTGGCACGGCTGCGCGACTTGGCAGTGCGGTTCGACATTCATGGCGGCATGCTGGGTCGCATCACCCATCGGGTGCATGCGGTGGAACACGTCAGCTTCGACATTCGTCGCGGCGAAACCTTTGCCTTGGTGGGCGAATCCGGTTGCGGCAAATCCACCATCGCCCGGGCACTGGCGGGTCTGGTGCCGCATGATGGCGAACTGGAGGTGGCAGGCCAGCCCCTGCGCGGCCTGAACCGCGCCGGGCGGCAGGCGATCTGCCGCAGCGTGCAGATGGTGTTTCAGGACCCAATGGCGGCGCTGGACCCGCGGATGACGGTGGGCGATCTGGTGGCCGAACCGCTGCTGATCCACGGCATCGGCACGCCCCCTGAACGCCGCGCCCGTGCCGCCGACCTGTTCGCCCGCGTCGGGCTGTCGGCGGATCAGTTGGACCGCTATCCGCATGAATTCTCGGGCGGGCAGCGCCAGCGCATCTGCATCGCGCGGGCATTGGCGCTGAACCCTGGGCTGATCGTCTGCGATGAAAGCGTGTCGGCGCTGGATGTGTCGGTGCAGGCGCGGGTGCTGGACCTGCTGGCGGCGCTGAAGCGGGAATTCGGGCTGTCGTATCTGTTCATCAGTCACGACATGGCGGTGGTGGAAAACATCGCGGACCGGGTGGCGGTGATGTATCTGGGCCAGATCGTCGAGATGGGCAGCCGGGCGCAGATTTTCGGCAACCCGCGCCATCCCTATACCCGCCGCCTGATTGCCGCCGTGCCGGTGCCCGACCCCGCCCATGTGCGAAGCGATCCGCCCCGGCCCTCGGGCGAGGTGCCAAGCCCCATCCATCCGGTCGGCACAGCGCCACAGCGGGTTAAACTGCTGGATATCGGCGCAGGCCATCTGGTGGCAGACGACGCCGCCTGACCGCCCCACCGCCGCCGCCGCCGCCACCGCCGACAGGCAAGGTGCAGGCTTCGGCGCCGATCATGTTGCGCGCGGGGCAGGGGGTGTGCCTGCGCTCAGGCCCGGTGCCAGACCGCCAGACCAATGCCCGCCCAGACCAGCGTGCGCAGGGTCATCGCAGCCACCGTGCGCGCCTCGTAAGGCCCGCCGCGCAGCACATGCAGGCCAAAGGCCACCAGCACCAGCAGGGTGGCGGCAAGGATGCCGAAGCAAAGGCCGCGCGCCCAAGGCAATCCGCGCCAAAGCCCGACCCCGGCCAGCACATAGGCAAACCCGGCCAGAAAGTTGAACCACAGCACGAAGGGCACCACCGCCCCCATGTCAACGCCGCCAAACAGCACCCGCCCACCCGAAACCACCGTCAGCGCGCCGAACACCACGGCGATGACGGCGGATATGGTAACGGCGCGTGATCTTTCCAGGGTCTGCATCTCAGCCGCCCGCATCGTCCACCAGCACCCCGTCGCGCAGGTGGAACAGCTTGTCGAACCGATCAAAGATCTTTTCGTCATGGGTCACGGCGATGATGCAGGCGTCCTGCTCGGTCGCCAGCTTGCGCAACAGGTCCATCACGATGCCCGCGCGTTTGCTGTCCAGCGCCGCAGTCGGCTCGTCGGCCAGGATGATGCGCGGGCTGTTGGCCAATGCGCGGGCAATCGCCACCCGCTGCGCCTCGCCGCCCGACAGCAGCGCGGGCTTGACGGTGGCGCGGTGGCCAACCTCCAGATAATCCAGCAATTCCTGTGCGCGGGCATTGGCGGCATCGGCCTTCATCCCGGCCAGATGCAGCGCCACCGCCACGTTTTCCCGCGCGGTCAGGAAGGGCAGCAGGTTATGCGCCTGAAAGATGAAGCCGATCTTTTCCAGCCGCAGCCGCCGCAGGTCGCGGCGCAGCCAGTGGCCGTCGAACACCGCCTCGCCATCCAGCGACAGCTTGCCCGCCGAGGGGTCGATGATGCAGCCGATGACGTTCAAGAGCGTGGTCTTGCCCGAGCCCGAGGGGCCAAGCAGCGCCACCACCTCGCCCGCATGCACCCGCAGATCGACCGAGCGCAGCGCATCGACCCGGGTTTCGCCCGCGCCGTAATGCTTGGCCACCCCCTGCACATCGACGATGATCCGCGCGCTGGTCATGTTCAGCTTCCCAGTGCCGTGGCCGGATCGACCTTCAGCGCCGCCCGCACCCCAAGACCCGAGGCCGCGAGGCAGACCACGAAGATGATCGCGCCCAGCATCGCCACGTTGAACGGCTCCAGCAGCACCCGGCGCGGGAAGACGTCTTTCACCAGCAGGATCAGCGTCAGCCCGATGGCCCAGCCGGTCATGCCCAGCACCAGCGCCTGCTGCACGATCAGCGCGATGATGGTGCGGTCGGGCGCGCCGATCAGCTTCAAGGTGGCGATCTGCTTCAGCTTTTCCATGGTCATGGTGTAGATGATCAGCGCGATCACCACGGCGGACACCGTCAAGAGGATGCCCAGAAACAGCCCGATCTGCCGCCGCGCCCGATCGACCACCGAGACCAGCAGCAGGTTTTCCTGCTCGGCTTGCGTCAGTGCCTGCAGGTGTTTCCACTGCCGCACGGTTGCCGCCAGCGCCACGACATCCGCCCCCGGTTCCAGCCGTGCGATGACCGCGGCGACGTTGGCGCCGGCACCTGCCACCCCCCCGCGCGCCGCCTGCACCCGGGCCGCCGCCGGGGCCAGCCGGGTCTGCAGGTCCATCGCGTCGGCCAGCGTCAGGAACACCGCCGGATCGCCGCCCGAGTTCATGGTGTCTTCCACCAGCCCGACCACGCTGTAGCGGTCACGCCCCAGCCGCAGCACATCGCCCGGCACCAGACCGGATTTGCGGTCGGCCACGATCTCGAAATGGCTTTGCTGGATGCCGCGACCTTCGGCAATGTGGATCGGCCCGCCGATATGGCCCGGCTGATAGCCGATCAGGTAAAGCCGCATGGTGCGGCCGGCGTGATCGGCCTCGATGGTCTGGTAGGTGATCGCCCCCGCCGCCGCCACCCCCGCCATCCGCGCCACCGCATCGCTGGTATCGGCGGGGATGGACGAGCTTTCGGCAAACGGCCCCTGAGTGCCCGCTTCCACCACCCACAGGTCAGCCTGCGGTGCCTTCACGATGTTCAGCGCATCGGCGACCAGGCCGTTGTAGATGCCGATCATCGCCAGAACCACGGTCATCAACAGGCCCAGCCCGGCGCAGGTCAGCACGAAGCGGAACAGATTGTGCTGCACGTCTTTCAGCGCGAGGTTCATGGCGCAGGGCTTTCGGCGCGGGCCAGTCGACCTTCGGCTGCCCCCTTGACCGGCGCTGCCACGATCTGCGCGCCTTCGGGCAGGCCCTCGGCCAGTTCGACCCGCCCCGCCTCGTCGCGCGCGCCGAAGATCAGGGTGGCCCGGACCAGCTTGCCGCCTTGCAGGGTCCAGACGCTGCCCTGATGGCCGTCAAAGCCGCTGATGGCAATTTCCGGCACCATCAGGGCGCGGGCGCGGGTGGCGGTGGTGATGCGCACCTCGGCCTGTTCGCCAAGGAACATCTGCGGCGGGCAATCGGTGCAGGTCAGCCAGACCTTGCGTTCCTCGTTCACCCGGTCGCTTTCCAGCCCGATCCGCGCCACCGACCCGGTAAACACCTGATGCGGCAACGACCGCAGGCGGATTTCGGCGCCTTGCCCAAGGGCCAGCAGCCCGGCGCGTTCTTCGTCGATGAAGGCCAGCACCCAGATGGTGGCGGGGTCGATCAGGGTGAAGATCGGCTCGCCCGCCTTGACCACCATCCCCGCCTCGGCCTGCCGCGACACCACCAGCGCGTCATAGGGTGCCAGCAAGGTGTGATGCGCCAGCAGGGTTTCTTCCAGCAGCAGCGCCGCCGCCGCGTCACCGCTTTGGGCGCGGCTTACCGCCACCTCGGCCGCGGCCACCCGCAGGTCGGCCTGCGCCACCGCCACGTCGCGGGCGGATTCCTCGGCGGCCTGGCTGGAGATGGTGGAGGATTTCGCCAGTTCCACCTGCCGCCGATTGGCCGCCTCGCGCTGCGCGAGCACGGCGGCGGCGCGTTCCACCGCGGCTTCGGCCTTGGCCAGTGCGGCTTGCGAGGCATCGACGGCAGCCTTGGACCGGGCGACGCGGGCCTGCTGCTCGGTGGGGCTCAGCCGGGCCAGCGGCTGACCCTTGGCCACGCGGTCACCGGCATCGACCGTCAGGTCGGTCAGCGCCGCCCCGACCTCGAAGCCGACGCGCGACAGGATGCGCGCCTCGACGGTGCCCAGGCCGTAAATCCGCAGCGCCACGTTGTCCTGCGCCTGCACCAGCGGCACCTTCAATGGCCGTTCGGTCAGGAACAGCCAGCCCGCCAATGCCAAGGCCAGCACCAGGCCACCCAGAACCAGCTTGTTTGTCAGAAGCTTGCGCATCATTCCCCTCGTTGTTCCGCAGGCACCCCGAACAGCGCCAGTTGTGCCGCAAGCAGGCGGCGGCCCTCGGCGGCCAGCGGGAAATCCCGTGCCCCCAGCGCCCAGCGGATCGCCAGCCCCTGCACCAGAGAGGTCAGCAAAACCGCGCCATCCTGCGGCGCCAGATCGGCGCGGATCAGCCCCGCCGCCTGACCATCACGGATTTGCACCAGCAAATGGCCGTGAAACGCCGCCAACCTGCCGCGGAACATCGCCCGCAGTTCGGCGTTTTTGACGTTCAGCTCGCGCGAGAACAGCAGCATTGGCATCGCCGGCATCGCCTCGATCTGCGCCAGTTGCGCCGAAACCAGCGCCGTCACCCGCCCCAGCGGCGTATCGGCCTGCGCCAGCGCCGCATCCCAGGCCTGCGCCAGCCTTTCGGAAACCAAAGCCGCAATCGCTTGCCACAGCGCGGCCTTGCTGGGGAAATGCCGGAAAATCGCCGCCTGCGTCACCCCCACCGCCTGCGCCACCGCCCCGGTGGTCACCCGGTCGGGGCCAAGCCGGTCGGCCAGCGTCAAAGCGCAGGCGATGATCTCGGATTTGCGAAGGTCGGCGGATTTGCGCATGGTGTCCAGTAAGTGATTACTCACTTACTTAAGCCCGAAGTCGCGGCCCTGTCAATCAGACATTGGTCTGTGGCGTCCGCTGGCGGATCATCTGCTTGACACATGCCGTTTCAGTGATGTGATGGGGGACCGGGACGAAAGGGGCAATCATGCGTTTGCGGGTCATTGATTTCGGGCTGGTTCCGGGCTTGCGCAGTCAGGCGGTGTATCACGGGCTGGCGGAAACCCTTGGCCCGGACAGCGATCCGATCCTGTCGCTGGCCTCGCCCGCGACGCCTTATGTCTGCGTCGGCATGCATCAGGACATCGAGAAGGAAGTGGATACTGCGTTCTGCGCCGCCCATGGCCTGCCGGTCTGGAGGCGGCAGGTCGGCGGTGGCGCGGTCTATCTGGACCACAACCAGCTTTTCACCCATTTCATCTATCCCGAGGCGAAGGCCCCCAGCCGTGCCGACCAGCTTTACCCGATGTTCATCGAACCGGTGGTGCGCACCTACCGCGAGATGGGGATCAACGCGGTCTGGCGGCCGGTGAACGACATTCAGGTCGATGGGCGCAAGATCGGCGGCACCGGGGCGGCCTCGATCGGGCAGGCCACGGTGATGGTGGGCAGTTTCCTGCTGGATTTCGACACCGCCACCATGGCGAAATGCCTGAAAGTGCCGTCGGAAAAGTTCCGCGACAAGCTGCGGCAGACACTGGACGACTACATGACAACCATGGTCAAGGAACTGGGCCATCTGCCCGACCGTGCCGATCTGAAGGCGCGGTTCCTGCGGCACTGCGCAGACGCGCTGGGGGTGCAGCCGGTGGCGGATCAGCCGACGCGCGCCGAATGGGTGGCCATCGAACAGGCCGAGGCGATGCTGTCGGACCCGGAATGGACCGACGTGCAGCACCGCAAGACCGTGGCGCTGGGCGTGAAGATCGCCGCCGACACCCATCTGACCGAGGCCGCGCGCAAGGCGCCGGGCGGCCTGGTGCGGGTGAACCTGCTGGCACGCGAGGGGCGGGTGGCCGATCTGCTGATCTCGGGCGATTTCACCTGCCTGCCGCCGGATGGGGTGGACCGACTTTGCGACAGCCTGAAAGGCGTGGCGCTGGACGAGGCGGCGCTGACGGCGGCAGCGACGGCGGCCATTGCCCGGCTGGGGCTTGATTTGCCGGGGGTGGCGGCGGCCGATCTTGCGGCCACCATCCTTGCCGCCGCGGAGGGTGCGCCATGAAGACGATCTGGGTTCTGCAACATACCGAGGCCGAATATCTGGGCCTGATCGAGGATCATCTGGAGGGGCGCAACCTGCGCTTCCGCTATTTCCGCCCCTTTGCCGCCGGTGGCATGGTGCCGCTGGAGCCGGGCAATGCCGATGGGCTGATCTTGCTGGGTGGCGGGCCTTACGGCATCGTCTCGGGCCATATCCTGCCGTCGCTGGGGCCGGAGTTGCGGCTGACCCGGGCGTTTCTGGATGCCGGGCTGCCGGTGCTGGGCATTGAACTGGGTGCGTTGATTCTGTCGGTGGCCGCCGGCGGCGGGGCGGCAGAGGCACCGCTGCGCTTTGAGGTGCTTAACACCGAAATTTTTGGTCTGGGCGATGCTGCGCCGCAGCAGATGCCGCTGACCTGCTATCTGCGCGACCGTCCGGTGCTGACCCCGGCGATGAAAGTCGTAATGACCGGACCGGGTGGCGAGGTGCTGGGCTTTAGCGTCGGTGAAAAAAGTATTGGCATCCTAGGGCATGCCGGAATGAAGCGCGGCATGGCCGAGGATCTGATCATGGAATTTGCCGAAACCCCGGAGGACACGCTGACCGGCCTGACCGCCCTGGGCGATCGGCAGTTTGAAATCGCCGAAGCGCTTGGACCCTTCATGGTGACGCTGGTTCGGCACTGTGGCTGGATGTAATACGCTGCACTGCGGCTGAGAATAAGTTTGACATTCAACTTTATACATATGACGAATATGGAATGTCTGGGGCCAGAAGCGGCCTTCGGGACAGGGGAGAGAACAGCTTGGCCAAGAAACTGATCATCATCATGGTGAACACCGATCCGCGCAACGGCGAGGAACTGGGCGCGCCGTTCTTTCAGGCCACGGTTGCCGCGGCGATGGATTACGAGGTGGATGTGGTCTGCACCGCGACCTCGGGCCAGTTGATGAAGAAGGGCTTTGCCGAAAAGCTGGTGGTCAAGCCGGGCAGCCCGAAGACGGTCTATGATTTCATCAAGGACGCGCACGAGGCCGGGGCAAAGTTCTACTGCTGCTCGCCCAACCTTGATCTGTTCGACATGACGGCCGACGACCTGATCCCGGAATGTGAAGGCATCGTCGGCGGTGCCAAGGTGATGGAGGACATCATGGAAGATGATGATGTCCGGGTCCTGACCTACTGACCGCACGCTTTTCACCGATACCCAGCCAGCCCGGAAGGAGGGGTCAGCAATGACGGCCCATACCAGATTGCCCCATCCGCCGATCAGCGATCCGGTTTCCGACAAGCCGGTGGTCGCCTATGAGAAGCTGGAAGAGATCTTCGAGGATATCCGCAGCCACCCGGTCTATGACCACGAGATTCACGGCTGTCTGAACTGCGGCATCTGCACCGCCACCTGCCCCTCGGCGCAATATTACGACTATTCGCCGCGCGAGATCGTGCAGCTTCTTTGGACGGAAAACCTGGAAGGCATCTATGACGCCATGCAGGAAAAGATCTGGGCCTGCGCCCAGTGCTATACCTGCGCCGCCCGCTGCCCGTTCGAAAACTCGCCGGGTGGGCTGGTGATGATCATGCGCGAAGTGGCGATCAAGCACGAACTGCCCTCGGTCAAGGAGGTGCTGCGGCCGTTCAGCCGGGTGCTGCTGAAGGTGGTCTCGACCGGCAACCAGCTGGCGCCGAACATGATCACCAAGGAGGCGTTTCCCGACTGGGGCCCCAACGTGGCCAAGGTTGATGCGCCGCTGATGATCCTGCGCAAGGCGATCCCGATGCCGACGATGCACACGCTGGATACCGCCTGGGAGGTCAATCTGAAAACCTCGGTCGAGCTTTACACGATCTGGGAAGCGACCGGCGTGCTGAAGCAGCTCGAGTCGGTGGATCAGAACCTGTTCGACGTGGTCGCCGACGTGATGGAGGAGAAGCGCGAGGAATGGGAAGACTGGCTGGAAGATAACGCCGATGAGGATGACGACGCCTGAGCAGACTTTGCCGTTGCGTTTTGGGAGGAGCACACGATGACCACGACGACAGGACCGGGTGCCAAGGGTGCCTACAACGGCTTTGGTGCCGACTGGACCGCCACCAAGCTGACCGACACCGAGGCCAAACGCGCCACCGGCTGGATCGAGGCGAAGATCGACAAGCGCTTTCTGCTGACCGGCAAGGACCGCAAGGAAGATGTGCGCGACATCATGTGGCAGTTGGAAAAGGACGGCGAGATCAAGGTCCACCGTGTCGCTGACCACAACGATCCGGTGATGGCCAAGACGCTGTATGGCTGGGACAAGAAGATCCCCACCAACAACCTGTGGCATCACAAGTCCTGCGGCCAGTGCGGCAACATTCCGGGCTATCCGTCCTCGGTGCTGTGGATCCAGAACCAGCTGGACATCCAGTATCTGGACGAGACCGACCAGACCTCGTGCACCGCCTGGAACTACCATGGTTCGGGCATCGGCAATGTGGTGTCGCTGGCGGCGGTGTTCCTGCGCAACTTCCATCAGGCCTATGTCAGCGCCAAGGCGCAGGGGTTGCCGGAAGGCACCTATTACCCGCTGATCCATTGCGGCACCTCGTTCGGCAACTACAAGGAAATCCGCGGCTTCCTGCTTCATTCGGCGCAGTTGCGCGAAGAGGTCAAGGCGATCCTGGGCAAGCTGGGGCGGCTGGTCGATGGCAAGCTGCTGATCCCCGAGGAGATTGTGCATTACAGCGAATGGCTGCATGTGATGCGCCACAAGATCGCCGAACGCCAGACCATCGACGTGTCGAACATCCGCGCCACGGTGCATCCGGCCTGCCATGTCTACAAGATGGTGCCCGAGGATGTGATCTATGACGACACCGTGCTGAACGGCGACAGGGTGGCGGTGACCACCGGGTTGTTGCAGACGCTGGGCGCGCAGGTGATCGACTATTCGACCTGGTATGACTGCTGCGGCTTCGGTTTCCGCCACATCATCGGTGAACGTGAATTCACCCGCAGCTATGCCATCGACCGCAAGATCAAGGTGGCGGTGGAAGAGGCGCGCTCGGACGTGATGCTGGGCCATGACACCGGCTGCATCACCACGCTGGACAAGAACCAGTGGATCGGCAAGGCGGTGGGCAAGATCTATGCGCTGCCGGTGATGGCCGATTGCCAGTTCGCCGCCCTGACCATGGGCGCGCATCCCTACAAGCTGGCGCAGTTGCACTGGCACGCCAGCCCCTTCGAGGGGTTGCTGGAAAAGATGGGCATCGACTGGGAAAAGGCCAAGGACGAATTCGTGGCCTATCTGGAAGAGGTCAAGGCCGGGCGGATCGAGACGCTGTATGACCCCAAGCGGGCCATCACCTCGGGCCCCGGCTATGTGAAACCCCCCAAGGCGTTGCAGGGAGCGTGAACTGATGAGCGACAACCCCATCCTGATCGTCGGCGGCGGCCCGGCGGGTCTTGCGGCGGCACATGCCGTCGGTGCCTCGGGGCGCAAGGCCGTGCTGGTGGAAAAGGCCGACCGTCTGGGCGGCGCGCCGATCCTGTCGGGCTATGCCAAGCTGGTGCCCAGCCACGAATGGGCCAAGGACGCCATCGGCGGCATGGTCACGCGGGTGCAGCAGAACGCCAATGTCACCACGCATCTGAACACCTCGGTGCAGACCTTTACCGGCGAACCCGGCGCCTTCACCGCCACGCTGAAGGACGGCACGGTGATCGCCGCCGACAGCGCCATCCTGACCACCGGCTTCACCCATTTCGACAGCCTGAACAAACCGGAATGGGGCTTTGGCACCTACCCCGATGTGGTGACCTCGGTGCAGGTGGAACAGATGATCTCGTCGGGCAAGGGCATCCGCTGCCCATCCGATGGCCGGGTGCCCGACCGGGTGGCGATCCTGCTGTGTGTGGGCTCGCGCGACCGTCAGATCGGCCGCGAATGGTGTTCCAAGATCTGCTGCACGGTTTCCGCCAACATGGCGATGGAAATCCGCGAGATGTCGCCCAAGACCAACGTCTACATCTATTACATGGACATCCGCACCTTCGGCCTGCTGGAGGGCGAGTTCTACTGGAAGAGCCAGGAAGAGGCCAAGGTCAAGTATATCAAGGCCCGCATCGCCGAGGTCACCTCGGATGGCAAGCGGCTGGTGGTGAAGGGCGAGGATACGCTGGTCAAGCGGCCGATCACCATCCCGTTCGACATGGTGGTGCACGCCATCGGCATGGACCCGAATGTGGACAACATGACTCTGTCGGCGATCTTCGGCGTCGGGCTGAACCGCTGGGGCTATCTGGACAAGGCCAGCACCTATGCGCATCTGGCCGAAACCACCCGGCCGGGGGTCTATACCGCCGGGGCGGCCTCGGGGCCGGAAACCATCGACGACAGCATTGCCCAGGGTCAGGCGGCGGCGCTGGCGGCGCTGACCCGGGCGGGCTTTGGCGCGCTGAAGGCTGCCGAGTGATGTTCGGATTTCGCCGCAAGACCCTGCCTTTGCCCCCGGCTGGTCCGGTGCTGGACCTGTCGGGCGACCGGCTGCGGCGGGCCTTTGCCGATCTGGCCGAGGCGTCGCGCCCCACCGGCGGCATCGCCCGCTATGTCACGGCGCTGGAGCTGAAATCGGCGCTGTTTGTCGAGGTGCTGGGCAATGGCGCCGACGCCATGACCGAGACCGAGTTTCTGGACCTTGCCGCCTTCATCGCCCCGGTGCGGCGGCGGATCGGCCCGGTGCTGGAAGCGCGCGGCATCGACGGCATGCGCGCGGCGATCACGCCGCTGCTGACCGGCGCGGGCGATCTGGAACAGCGGCTTGCCGGTTTCATCGCCGCCTTTCCGCAGGACAAGGCGCATCGCTGGGTGCGCGACCTTGGGGCCGAGCTGTTGCATTTCACCGCCCCCGCCGAGGTGCCGCTGATGACCCGCTGGGTCTGGGATGCCCGCGTCGGCACCGGGGTGATCCGCGAGATCTGGCACGCCGAGGATGTGGATGCCGCCCGGATCGAGGTGCCCGACGATCTGGCCACCTTTGCCACGCTGCGGGCCGAGATCGACGGCTTTCTGGCTGCCGAGGGCGTGTTCCGCGACCGGATCTGGTATGGCGACCTGCTGCTGTCGCACATCTATGCCGGCTACATCAACGACCGTGGCGGCCAGTATCTGCGCAACGATTTCACGGTGGAAGGCGACCCGATGCTGCACACCCGCCGCATGCTGGGGCTGGATGCGGTGGATACCGAAACCGGCCGCACCCGCCTGCGGCTGATCGACGGACGGGCGCATGAATTCGGCGGCAGCGCCACCGCCCGCCTTGCCGTTCTGGAACCGCCCGCCGAGGACCGCCATGCCCATTCATGAAAAATCGCTGATCCGGCCGGAAAACCTGGTCACCAACGACAATCTGGTGATCGACGGCGTCGATGTCTCGGGGCATTGGTCCACCTTCATCAAAAGCCGCACCGTCACCGACTACAACGAGGCGATGCAGGAAGAGATTGCCGCCATGCCGGGCGGCGAGAACATCCACCGCTGCTGGCAATGCGGTTCCTGCACCAATGCCTGCACCGTCAACGCCGTGAACCCCGAATTCAACCCGCGCTACTGGATTTACCTGATCCGCACCGGGATGGAGGAGGAACTGCTGCGCGACAAGGACATCATCTGGCAATGCGTCAGTTGCAACAAATGCACCTATGCCTGCCCGCGCGACGTGTTCCCCGAAGGCGTGATGAAGGCCACGGCGCATTGGCTGGAACTGAAGGGTCACACCGGCAAGAGCCCGTCGAGCCATTTCGACGACGACTTTACCGAAAGCATCATCGACACCGGCATGATCGAGGAAGCCCGCGTGCTGCTGACCTTCTTCAAGCGCACCAAGCAGCCCTTGGCGCAGCCATGGCTGATCGCGCTGATCACCAGCCTGTTGAAGAAGATGCCGGTGGGCTACCTGTTCCGGCTGGGCTTCCTGACCGTGTTCCGCCCGAAGGTGCGCAACTGGTCGAAGAACCGCGTGGCGTTGCAGGAATATGTTGACGAACGCAAGGCCGCACAGCGCGCGGCGCTGGGGATGACCGGCAAGGGGGATCACTGATGGCTGACAAGGATCGCAAGCGGGTCGCCTATTACCCCGGCTGCACGCTGGAGGGCACCGGGCATGCCTACAACCGCTCGACCAAGGCGGTGGGCAAGGAGCTGGGGCTGGAGCTGGTCGAGTTGAAGAACTGGAACTGCTGCGGCGCGATGGAAGTGAAGAACATCGACAATCAGGTGCAGACCTATCTGTCGGCGCGCAACCTGGCGATTGCCGAGGAGATGGGCTTTGACACGGTGATGGCGCCCTGCAACGGCTGCTATCACAACCTGAAAAAGGCCGAATACGATCTGGAGCACAACCCTACGGCCATTGCCGCCAACCAGCGGATTTCGCAGAAGGCCGGTCACGCGACCTATCATCCGGGCAAGGTGGAAACCATCCACGCGCTGGACTGGCTGATTGACGCGGTGGGGCTGGACGAAATGGCCCGCCGTGCGCAGGGTCGGCTGAAGGGCATGAAGGTCGCCAACTACTATGGCTGCATGTACACCCGGCCGCGCCACATCTTCCCGGAGAAAGACAAGGGTCCGGGCAGCGAATCAACCCTGAAGCCGCATTTCATGGATGACATCCTGGCCGCCGCCGGGGCCGAGAACGTCGAATTTCCCCTGAAAACCGCCTGTTGTGGTGGGGCGCATGCGCTGTCGGACAGCGACATATCGACCCGGCTGGTGCTGAACATCCTGGAAACCGCCGAGGCCTGCGGCGCCGAGGTGATCGCCACCGAATGTCCGACCTGCCACACTGGTCTGGAAATGCACAAGGTGCGCGCCGAAAAAACGCTGGGCCGCAAGACCAACATCAAGATCCTGTATTTCACCCAGCTTCTGGGCATGGCGATGGGGCTTTCGGCCAAAAAGGTCGGCGTGAACGAGAACTATCTGGATTCATCCGATCTTTTGAAGTCCAAGGGGCTGGGATGACGGCACCGGCGGCACCCTTCCCCGATATTCAGACACGGCTCGACCAGATGCTGGCGGCCCCGATTGCGGTGGCCGACGCTGTGGAATTGGCCGAACAGGCCCTGCGCGACGGCGAGACCGTGCTGGAGGCCTGGGTCACCGCGCGCGGCGAAACCCCGACCGACGAGACGGTTGAAGGCTTTCGGCTGCTGGCGCTGCACCGTCAGGGCGCGAAGGGCGAGCCAAGTTTCAACGCCTGTCGCGAAACCTGTCGCGAATTGGTCTATCTCCGCAACGTGGTTGCGCTTTATGATGATTCTGCTGCCGAGGCAGAAAAGCACTTGCGCCTGCAGGCGATGGTGCTGCGGCATCTGGCGCTGTTCGTCGGCGGCAAGATGACCGAATCCGGTCTTGGTGACTTTTGTTGTTCCGCGCGCCCGCTGCATCAACCGGGTGCTGCCTGAAAGGAGAAAGCCATGCCTGTCGTCAAAGGCTGCAACCTGCCCGACGAGTTGCTTTACGATGTGCCCAACAATCTGTGGTATCGCCCCGAAGCCGACGGCACCTTTACCGTCGGCATGACCATGATCGCCACCGGCATGGCCGGGGCGCTGGTGGCCTTTACCGCCAAGAAGGTCGGCAAGACCATCGAGGGCGGCAAATCGGTTGCGACGGTGGAAAGCGGCAAATGGGTCGGCCCGGCCAAGATCGGCTTTGATGTCGAGATCGTCGGCGTCAACGACAATCTGACCGCCAACCCCAAGCTGGCCAATACCGACACCTATGGACAGGGCTGGATGGTGCGGGTCAAGCCGGTGGATGCTGCTGCTGCGGCGGCGCTGACGCCGGGAGCGGCGGTGGCACCGATTTACGAGGCCAAGATGGCTGCCGACAATTTCGCGGGCTGTGCGGCCTGAATGACAAGCTGCCTGCTGCCCGACGCTGGGTCGGGCGGGGGCTGAAACCGGGGTTTGATGCCCGGACTGGCCATACCCCGGCTGTGGCGGGGGCAGGTCGGCGGGGGCTGCGCCCAAGGGGAGGATGCAATGCTGGACGAAACCAACGCCAAGTCGATGTCGATCATCGTCACCAAGGGCACGCTCGATTGGGCCTATCCGCCGTTCATTCTTGCCACCACGGCGGCGGCCATGGGGCTGGAGGTGACGATGTTCTTCACCTTCTACGGCCTGACGCTGCTGAAGCGGAAGCTTGATCTGAAGATGAACCCGCTGGGCAATGCCGCGATGGAAATGCCGATGGGCGGCATGCACATGGCGATGCCCAACATCATGGCGGCGATGCCGGGGGCGACCTCGCTGACCACCACCATGATGAAGAACATGCTGAAACAGAAGGGCGTCGCCTCGATCGAGGAACTGCGCGACCTGGCAATCGAAGCAGACGTCAAGATGATTGCCTGCCAGATGACCATGGACCTTTTCGAATACAAACCCGAAGACATGATCGACGGGCCTTCGATTGGCGGCGCCGCCTCGTGGGTCGAGGTCGCCACCCGCTCTGACATCAATCTTTATATCTGACGGAAGGACACTCCATGGCTGACGCCGTTCTTGATGCCAAAGGGCTGAATTGCCCGCTGCCGATCCTGCGTGCCAAGAAGGCGCTGAAGGAATTGCCGACCGGGGGCACGCTGGAAGTTCAGGCCACCGACCCCGGTGCCGTGAAGGATTTCGAAGCCTTCTGCCGCGCCACCGGCAACGAGCTGGTCGAGCAGCATGTGGATGGCAAGGTGTTCGT
>NZ_ACYY01000033.1 GCF_000176015.1 Rhodobacter ferrooxidans
TGTCATTCCAGCGCAACCAACCGCCTTGCCTCCAGAGTTTTTTCCGAACGGCTTCGGCGCTTTCGCGTCTTCCGTCGTTCGCACCGTCACGTTTCCGTTTCGGTGAGGCGGTATTTACGGAGAGCCGCCGCGGGCCGCAAGAGGAAAAACGCCGTTCAGCGGCTTTTTTTCAGCGCCGCTTTTTATTGCACAATATGTGGGGCCTGGCGCAACTTTCGACACAAGTGTGCCGGGGGTTAGCGCAAGATTGCTGCGCAGGCCGCTTGGGTGTTGCCGCAAGGCCGGGGCTGGCCATACTGCGCCGACCCCGCAGGACCCAACCCGCGACTCGGCTTTCATCGCCCGAACCGTTTCGAGGCCGATACCGCCGCAAAATGCCGGTCAGCGGCTCACAAAAGATGACAATTCTTCACACCATTTTGCGTTGAACGTCGCCAAGCCTGCAGCTTAGGGCGCGGGCCCGCTGCGGCAAGGCGAACTCACGCGGTTGTGGGTCTGATCCGAACCGGCGCCCGCCCCATATACCGCTGGCCAACGACGGCACAATCGTAACCGGAGTGACACAGATGATCCGCAGAACCTTTCTTGCGCTGACCACCGCCACCGCGCTGATGATGCCCGCCCTGGCCCACAGCCAGACCGCCGACATCGTCGATACCGCCGTGGCTGCCGGCAACTTCACCACGCTGGCCACCGCCCTGACCGCCGCCGGTCTGGTGGAAACACTGAAGGGCCCCGGCCCGTTCACGGTGTTTGCCCCGACCGACGCCGCCTTTGCCGCCCTGCCTGCGGGCACGGTGGAAGACCTGCTGAAGCCGGAAAACAAGGATCAACTGGTGGCGATCCTCACCTATCACGTGGTGCCCGGCAAGGTGATGTCGACCGACCTGACCGAAGGCATGAAGGCCGCGACGGTGCAGGGCGGCGAAGTGACGATCACGCTGGACGGCGGGCCGAAGGTCAATGGCGCGGTGATTTCGGCTGCCGATGTGGCGGCGTCGAACGGGGTGATCCACGTGATCGATTCGGTGATCATGCCGCCGATGTAAGTTCCGGCAGAACTGGAAAGGCCCCCGCGCTGGGGGCCTTTCGCCGATGCTCAGTGAACCACCGCCTCATTAGGCCGTTCGCGGCGCGAGGCAGAGATGCGGTCGCCGATGATCAGCCCATCCGCACCGGCGCTGATCACCACATTGCTTCCGTCCATTACGTCGCCCGCCAGTATCATGCTGGCCAGCGGGTCTTGCAGATGGCGCTGGAACACCCGCTTCAACGGGCGCGCGCCGAACACCGGGTCGTAGCCTTCGTCGGCCAGCCAGTCTTTCGCCGCCTTGTCCAGCTCCAGCGTGATCTTGCGGCCCACCAGACGCTTCTCCAGCAGCTTGAGCTGAATCTCGACAATCGCCCCCATGTCGTCGCGGCCCAGCCGGTCGAAGATGATCTGGTCATCCAGCCGGTTCAGGAACTCGGGGCGGAAGTGCTGGCGCACCGCCTCCATCACCTCGGCCCGCGCCGCCGTGGGGTCGGCGCCATCGGGAAGCTGGCTAAGGGCATAGGCGCCAAGGTTCGAGGTCAGGATGATCAGCGTCTGCTTGAAATCCACCGTGCGGCCATGGCCGTCGGTCAGCACGCCATCATCCAGCACCTGCAGCAGGATGTTGAACACATCCGGATGCGCCTTTTCCACCTCGTCGAACAGCAGCACCTGATAGGGGCGGCGGCGCACGGCTTCGGTCAGCACCCCGCCTTCGTCATAGCCGACATAGCCGGGCGGCGCGCCGATCAGGCGGGACACCGCGTGCTTCTCCATGAATTCCGACATGTCGATCCGCACCATCGCGGCGTCGTCGTCGAACAGGTATTCCGCCACCGCCTTGGTCAGTTCGGTCTTGCCGACGCCGGTGGGGCCAAGGAACAGGAAAGACCCAAGCGGGCGTTTCTCGTCGTTCAGCCCGGCCCGTGCCCGGCGCACCGCATTGGCAACGGCAGTCAGCGCCCGGCGTTGGCCGATCACCCGCTTGCCCAACTCGTCTTCCATGCGCAGCAGCTTCTCGCGCTCGCCTTCCAGCATCCGGCTGGTTGGGATACCGGTCCAGCGTTCCACCACTTCGGCAATCTGCTCCGGGCCGACGGCTTCGGACACCAGCAACACGCCTTCGCGCGCCTCGGCCTCTGCCAGCTTCTTCTCCAGCCCCGGCAGGATGCCATAGGAAAGCTCGCCCGCGCGGCCAAGGTTGCCGTCGCGCTTGGCCTGATCCAGTTCGGCGCGCGCCTTGTCGAGTTGCTCTTTCAGATCGCGCGCCACTTCCAGCTTGTCACGTTCCGACTGCCACTTGGCGGTCATTTCGGACGAGCGTTCCAAGAGGTCGGAAAGCTCCTTCTGCAACTTCTCCAGCCGGTCCTTGCTGGCGGCATCTTCTTCCTTCTTCAACGCCTCGGCCTCGATCTGCAATTGCAGGATCTGGCGGTCCAGCGCGTCCAGTTCCTCGGGCTTGCTGTCCACTTCCATCCGCAGACGGGAAGCCGCCTCATCCACCAGGTCGATCGCCTTGTCGGGCAGGAAACGGTCGGTGATATAGCGGTGCGACAGCGTCGCCGCCGCCACCAGCGCCGAGTCGCTGATCCGCACGCCGTGGTGCAGTTCATACTTTTCCTTGATGCCGCGCAGGATGGAAATGGTGTCTTCCACCGTCGGCTCGTTCACCATCACCGGCTGGAACCGGCGGGCAAGGGCCGCGTCCTTCTCCACATACTTGCGGTATTCGTCCAGCGTGGTGGCGCCGACGCAATGCAACTCGCCCCGCGCCAGGGCGGGTTTGATCAGGTTGGCCGCATCCATCGCGCCTTCGGATTTGCCGGCACCGACCAGCGTGTGCATCTCGTCGATGAACAGGATGATCTCGCCCGAGGCTTGCGTCACCTCGTTCAGCACCGCCTTCAGCCGTTCCTCGAACTCGCCGCGATACTTGGCCCCGGCGATCAGCGCGCCCATGTCCAGCGCCATCAGCTTCTTGTTCTTCAGGCTTTCGGGCACGTCACCATCGACGATGCGCAGCGCCAGCCCCTCGGCAATCGCAGTCTTGCCGACACCGGGTTCGCCAATCAGCACCGGGTTGTTCTTGGTGCGCCGCGACAGCACCTGCATGGTGCGGCGGATTTCATCATCGCGGCCGATGATCGGGTCGATCTTGCCCTCGCGTGCCGCTTCGGTCAGGTCTCGGGCGTATTTCTTCAGGGCGTCATAGCCTTCCTCGGCGCTTGCCGTATCGGCGGTGCGGCCCTTGCGGATGTCGTTGATCGCGGCATTCAGCTTTTGCGCCGTCACCGCACCGGCATCCAGCGCCTCCTTGGCCTTGGTTTTCACCATGCACAGCGCCATCAAAATGCGCTCGACCGGAACGAAACTGTCGCCCGCCTTCTTGGCCACGGTTTCCGCCTCGTCCAGCACCCGCACCATTGCCGGGTCCATGAACGGCTGGGCGTCGCCCGTCACCTTGGGCAGCTTGGAGATTGCCAGGTCAACCGCCTCGACCACGCGGGCAGGTTCACCACCGGAACGGCGGATCAGGTTGCTGGCCAACCCCTGATCGTCATCCATCAGGGCTTTCAGCAGATGTTCGGGGGCAAGCCGCTGGTGGCTTTCGCGCAGGGCGATGGTTTGCGCCGCTTGCAGGAACCCACGCGAGCGTTCCGTGAACTTTTCAAGGTTCATCGCAGTCTCCTTTGATCAGCACCGTGTTCGCGCACCCGTCATGGCATGCCCGCCCCGGCCTTGTCCTTCACATGGGTAAGCCCCGCCGCTGATGCAAGATTGTCACAGGCCTGCCCGCGGAAATTTCGCGTCAGCCCTTGGTCTTGGGCACCAGCAGCTTCGCCGGGCGCAACTCCTCGGCGGCCTTGAACAGCCCGAAGGTCTGGTTGACGTAATTCACCACGCCGCCGATCTGGTCCATGTATTTCACCAGCTCCGGCGTGCGCTCGGCCTCGATCACCTGCACCGGACGATCCGGGCCGTCGCCCTCGAACTGGCAGTAGAATAGCGGCTCGCCGCGTTTCAGCACGATGTCCTTCTCCGGCTCGTGCCACTCGAAGGCCCACATCAAGGGCCGCGGCCAGATGTTCAGGGGAAAGCGACCACCGAAGATGGTGCCGGGCAGCGGGTTGCTGCGGTAGTGCATGAACGGGGAAAGCTGGGTGATATACACCGTCTCGTCGGCGATCATGCAATAGGGCAGCACCATCTGCACGGTGGGCCGGTCGGGATAGCGCCACTCGGCCTCGTTCACCAGCATCAGCACTTCGTTCAGCTTATTGCCCCGGATCGACGAGCCGACCCCGGCGCGGTTGATCAGATGCGGCTTGCCCTTGTCGTCGCGCCCGAAGCCCACATGAATGTCGAACGGGCATTTCACATAGAAATACCGGCTTTCCAACTGGATCACCCCAGGGCAGCGGCTGGCGGATTTCGAATGGGCCTTGTTGGTCTGGCGAAACATCACCCGCTCGGGCGCGTCATAAAGCACGGCGCCCTTGTCGGTGGTCAGAAACCAGCCCACCGTGATCGGGCCGGATTTCGGGCCGTCCTCGGGGCGGTCAAAAGACAGGTTGATCTGCATCGCCATCCTCGCGGTTTTGGTCCAAGCGTCATCCGGCGGGGGGGCAAAGTCAATGCCGCGGCGCTTGACAGACCGCGGCTTGCAGGGGAAACGGTCGCATCCCCCGCGTAAAGGAAACCCCATGCCGCAAACCCTGTCTGACGACCGCCTGATCGTGGCGCTGGATGTGCCGAATGTGGTGCAGGGGCTGGAGCTTGCCGGCCGGATCGGCGACGCGGTGTCGTTCTACAAGATCGGGCTGGGGATGCTGACCGGCGGTGGTTTCGCGCTGGCCAACGAGTTGAAGCAGGAACACGGCAAGCGGGTGTTTCTGGACCTGAAGCTGTTCGATATCGGTGCCACGATCGAGGCGGCAGTGCGCGGTATCTCAAGCTATGATCTGGATTTCCTGACGGTGCAGGGCGATCCGCAGGTGGTGCGGGCGGCGGCAGAGGGCAAGCGCGGTTCGGGGCTGAAGATTCTGGCGGTGACCATCCTGACCTCGCTGGACCGCGCCGATCTGGACGCCAACCTGATCCGGCCCGGCGATATTGCCGAGATCACGCTGGAACGCGCGGCGCGCGCTTTGGAGGCCGGGGCGGACGGGGTGATTGCCAGCCCGCAAGAGGCGGCGGCGATCCGGGCTTTGCCGCAGGCGCAGGGTCGGTTAATCGTGACCCCCGGCGTGCGGCCTGCCGGAGCGGCTTTGGGCGATCAGAAGCGGGTGGAAACGCCGGCGCGGGCGGTTGCCAATGGTGCGGATCATATCGTGATCGGCCGCCCGATCTGGCAAGCCGCCGACCCGCGTGCAGCGGCGCTGGCGGTGGTTGCCGAACTCGCCGCTCTTCGCCCCTGACGGGGCCTCATCGCTGGTTGCGAGAAGCGCCCGACAGGAAGCGTCGAGCGGATGGACAGGCCGGGGGTTTTCCACCCCCGGACCCCCGGAGGATATTTGTGCAAAGGTGAAGCGTCAGTCGTTGATATCGCGGTCCCACAGTTTCACCTGACCCGCACGGATGCCGAACACCCGGCGCAGCACCGCCCAGGCCAGAAGCGAGGCGAAGGCGAACACCAGCAGCAGCAGCGGCAGGTTGGCGCCCAGCGCGCCCAGCCAGATCAGCGCGCCGGTGGCAATTGCGCCAATGGCAAAGCCAAGGAAGATGAACCCCGGCAGCGCAACCTCAAGGATGCCAAGGCCGAAACCCGCCACCACCCAGACCCACCACGTCGCCCACATCATCCACGCCCTTTCAGCATCTTGAAAGCATCGCCAAAGGCTTCCAGCGCCTGCGCCGGCACGATGATCATCTGCTTGCCCTGACCTTCGCCGACCTTGGTCAGCGCCTCGACCTGTTTCAGCGCCACCTGATATTGCGCTGCCTCGATGCCGCTTTCCTTGATCGCCACCGCAATCACCGATGTCGCATAGGCTTCGGCATCGGCCAGCACCCGGCGGGCCTTGGATTCCTGCTCGGCGGCGTAAAGCTGCGCGTCGGCGTTCAACTCCACCGCACGCTTGTTGCCCTCGGCCTCGGTCACCTGCGCCCGCCGCGCCCGTTCGGCGTTCAACTGTTGCAGCATCGCCGCCCGGGTCGCCTCGTCCAGATTGACATCCAGCAATTCGGCGCGGGTCACCTCGATGCCCCAGTCATCGACCATCGCCCGCACCTGCTCGCGGATGTTGGCGGTCAGGGCGGTGCGGTTGGATTGCACCTGATCCAGCTCCATCTTACCGATTTCGCTGCGCACGATCCCGGCCACCGTGGTGGCAATGGCGGCGTCAACATCGCGGATGCGATAGACGGTCTTTTCCGGCTCGGTGATGCGGTAGAACACGCTGGTTTCCACCTTCACCAGCACGTTGTCGGTGGTGATGGCGTCCTGCTGCGCGGTGGGCAACTGCCGTTCCAGAATGCTGATCTTGTGCGCCACCCGGTCCAGGAACGGCACCACGAAGTTGATCCCCGGCCCCAGCACCGCCCGCAACCGGCCAAAGCGTTCGACCACATGCTTTTCCGATTGCGGCACGATGCGCACGCCCAGAAAGATGCACAGGATGATGAAGGCGGCAAAGGCCAGATAGACGGCATTGCCGCCGAAGAAATCGCTGGGGAAATCGGTCGGGTCCATCAAATGCTCCTGGTTGACCGGCCCGGAAATGCCGCGGCCAAGCCAAGAGATGCCCGCAACCGGCCCGTCACGCAAGCTTTCGCTTGCGGCGTCAGGCGGCCTGGGTGCTGCGGGCCTCGGTCAGGATGGCGTGCAGCTTGGCCGGATCGGTGTTGGCGCGCAGCTTGGCGCAGATCGCCGGATCCCGCATGGTGCGCGACACCAGCGCCAAGGCCTTCAGATGGTCCACGCCCGAATCCTTGGGCGCGAACAGCCCGAACACCAGATCGACCGGCTGACGATCGACCGAATCGTAATCCAGCGGCTTTTCCAGCCGCAGGAACACGCCAACGATGCCTGGCAATTCTTCCAGCCTGGCATGCGGCAGGGCGATGCCATGGCCCACACCGGTCGGGCCAAGGCTT
Source organism: Rhodobacter ferrooxidans (assembly GCF_000176015.1). GTDB lineage: Bacteria > Pseudomonadota > Alphaproteobacteria > Rhodobacterales > Rhodobacteraceae > Pseudorhodobacter_B > Pseudorhodobacter_B ferrooxidans. Next base: position 7,130 of record NZ_ACYY01000033.1, read on the forward strand.
TCGCGTTCCTGCAACCCGTCGGTGGCCACCGCGGCATTCAGCCGGTAGGCCTGCGACGCCATCTCTCCCAATTCCTGGAAGAGACGCTTCTTGCTGGTCAGCTGGCCAACGACCCTGACGGCGCCGACACTTAGCAGTTTGGAAAGTTCCATCGCTTGCCGTTTGTCCTGCGCCTGTCGTGTGGCGCCTTATTTGCTGTTGCGCGGGTCGATCCAGCCGATATTGCCGTCATCCCGACGGTATACGACATTCACGCCGCCATGTCCCTCGTTGCGAAACACCAGCAGACGTTCCCCGGCCAGTTCCAGCTGCATCACGGCTTCGCCAACGGTGATGGAGGGCACACGCGCCTCCATCTCGGCGATCACGACGGGCTGGAGCGTATCGGGCTCAACGTCCTCGGGCTCCTCAGATGCGGCGAGGATATAGGCGGAACCACCGGCGAATTCAACGGGTGCCGTGCGGTCAATGTAGTGGCTGCGCAGACGGCGCTTGTAGCGGCGCAACTGCTTGTCCAGCTTCTCGCGGCAGGATTCGAAGGCGGCATAGATGTCGGCGGCATGGCCGGTGGCATGGGCGGTCAGGCCGGTCGAAAGATGCAGCACGGTATCGCAATAGGATTCATAGCCTTTGCGGGAAAACACGATCACGGCTTCGGTCGGGCGTTGGGCGTATTTCTCCACCACTTCGCCAAGTTCGGCTTTCACATGGGTCTGAAGAGCCTCGCCGACATCAATCTGTTTGCCGCTGATCTGATAACGCATGGCTTCTCCTTCGCATGGACAGCGAGGCACATCCTGCAACAGACAGGCTTACCCGCTGATGAGTTTTCTGAGGTGGTGCGGCAAATCCAACCGATCCGGCGGCGCGGCCAAAGCCTTGCGCCAATGTGAAACGGGACGGGGTGGTTGTTGCACGCATCAAGGGCATTTGGCGGCTTACTCGCCTGATTTGTCAACAGCTTCGTCGTGGCAATGTTACAGATGCCTCTGCCCCTAGCCGATGCGGAAGTTCTGCCCCAGATAGACCCGGCGCACGGTTTCGTCGCGCACGACCTCGTCGGTGGTGCCGCTCATCAGCACCTTGCCATCGTGCAGGATATAGGCGCGGTCAACGATTTCAAGGGTTTCGCGCACGTTGTGGTCGGTGATCAGCACACCGATGCCGCGGCTTTTCAGGTCGTGCACCAGGGTCCGTATCTCGCCCACGGCAATCGGGTCCACCCCGGCAAACGGCTCGTCCAGCAGCAGATATTTCGGATCGGCGGCCAGGCAGCGGGCAATTTCCACCCGCCGCCGCTCGCCGCCCGAAAGCGCCAGGGCCGGGGCGCGACGCAGGTGCGTGATGGAAAACTCGCTGAGCAACTCTTCCAGCCGTTCGCGGCGCTTGTGGCGGTCGGGCAGGGCAATCTCCAGCACCGCCAGAATGTTGTCCTCGACCGAAAGGCCGCGAAAGATGCTGACCTCCTGCGGCAGATAGCCGATGCCAAGACGGGCGCGGCGATACATCGGCAGCGCCGTCACGTCGCGGCCGTCGATCAGCACTTGCCCGCCTTCGGGCGTGACCAGGCCGGCGATGGCATAGAAGCAGGTGGTCTTGCCCGAGCCGTTGGGGCCAAGCAGCGCCACCACCTCGCCGCGGTTCAGGTGCATCGAAACATCGCGGATCACCGGCCGCCGCTTGTAGCTTTTGCGCAGGTGGCGGATGTGCAAACCGGCATCGCCCGGGGTTACGGTCAGTTCGGGGGCGGCGCTCATGGTTGCTTGGCGGGTTTCTTGGCAGGCACGAACACCGTCTGCACCCGGCCTTCCATGGTGCCGGTTCCCGCATTGACGTCGATCACCAACCTTTGGCCGGTGATCGCGCTTTCGCCCTGGGTCAGCAGCACGTTGCCGGTCATCACCACCGAACCGGAGGCGATGGTATAGACCGCCTCGCTGGATTCGGCGGCCTCGGTCGCATTGGCCAGCGTTACCCCGCCGCTGGCGTGCAGCTTCGAGATCGCCTTGCCCTCGGCATCGTATTCCACCCGCACGGTGGCCGCTGACAACCGCAGCTCGCCCTGCCCCACAAGCACATTGCCGGTGAACACCGCAACGCCAGTCGCCTGATCGACATCAAGCTGGTCGGATTCGATTTCCACGGGCAGGCTGCTGTCCACCTTCAACCCGCCAAAGGCCACGTTTGCCCCCTGGGCTGCGGCGGCCAGTGGCAGCAGGCCAAGCATGCTGGCCACTATGATGGCGCGAAGGGGTCTCGACATGCCGTGCCTCGGTTCATTTATCGTTCGGCGGTGGTTCCGGCGGACGGTATATCAGCTTCACCCGGTTCTTGAAAACAAGAACGTAACTGCCGGATACACCTTCTGTTGCGGTGATCCGCATCTGCCCGGCGCTAAGGACGCCAAGCGGCCCGGTTCCGGCAACCGGCCCGGCACTGGTCACCTCGGTGCGGTCCAGCTCCGATACCAGCGCCTCGGTGGTCATCAGATAGCCGGTCGAGGTGGTGATCTGCACGCCGCCATTCAGCCGCATCTGCCGCGCCGTGTCGTCGAATGTGCCGTTCTGCGCCACGATCGAGGTGTGGGCGCCGTCAGGTGTATCCAGTTCGGCGCGCAGGGTCTGGGCAGTGCCACCCTTGCCACTTGCGTCGGGGCGGGCGGCATCGGCGGTCACCGTCAACGAAGCGCCATCTTCGGTGACGCCGGCATAGGCCGGTTCGGTCATCCGCGGTTCGCGGATACGGTCGGCCACATCGACCTCGGCATAGGGGATTGCATCCTGCGGGTCGATCTTGCGCGACACCATGAACAGCGTGGACAGGATCACCAGCGCCAGCAGCGGCAACAGCACCTTCAGCCAGCCGACCAACCGCGAATGAAGGTTGTCGTGGCGCGACAGGGCCATCAGGCCATCCCGGCGCGCAGGCAGTCGTGGATATGGATAAGGCCAACGGCGGCGCGGCTGCCTTCGGGGTCCACCACGAACAGCGAGGTGATCTTCTTCTCGTTCATCACCGCCACCGCCTTTTCTGCCAGCGCCTGCGGCCCGATGGTGCGGGGCGCGCGCGTCATCACCTGTTCGGCGGTCAGCGACAACAACCCCTCCATGTGCCGACGCAAGTCACCATCAGTGACTATACCGGCAAGATAGCCATCGGCATCGGTCACGCCAACCACGCCGAAGCCCTGACGGCTCATGGTCAGCAAGGCTTCGCTCATCGGTGCCGCCAAAGGCACCAGCGGCAGGTCAACATGCATCAGATCGCGCACCAGCGTCAGCCGCGCCCCCAGCTTGCCGCCGGGGTGGAAGATGCGGAACTGATCGGGGGTGAACTGCCGATGCTCCATCAACGCAATCGCCAGCGCGTCGCCCAAGGCCAGCGTCATCGTGGTCGAGGTGGTCGGCACGATGCCCTGGTCACAAGCCTCGGCGGCGGGCGGCAGCAGGATCGCCACATCGGCCTGCCGCAGCAGCGTTGACCCCTCGCGCCCCGCCACCCCGATCATCGGAATCGCAAAGCGGCGGGTATGGGCGATCATGTCGGAAAGCTCCGGCGTCTCGCCCGAGTTCGACAGCAGCAGAACCACGTCGCCGCGCATCACCATGCCCAGATCGCCATGGCTGGCCTCGGCCGGATGCACGAATTGCGCCGGTGTGCCGGTGCTGGCGAAGGTGGCGGCGATCTTGCGGGCGATGTGGCCCGATTTGCCCATGCCGCAAACGATCACCCGGCCCTGCGATTGCAGGATCATCTCGACCGCCTTGCCGAAGCTTTCACCCAGATGCGCCGACAGCATCGCCAGCGCGTCCGCCTCGCGGGTTATCACGCGGCGGCCGGTGGTCAGGAAATCAGTGGTGGAAGATGTCATTCGGTTCATCCCAACCCATCAGGTCCAGTTCCGCCCGCGTCGGCAGGAAGTCGAAACAGCGTTGCGCCAGTGCCAACCGGTTTTCCCGGATCAGGCAGCGTTCCAGTTCCGCCATCAGCCGGTGCAGATACAGCACGTCGGACGCCGCATAATCCTTTTGCGCGTCCGACAGGGTTTCCGACCCCCAGTCCGAGGTCTGCTGCTGCTTGGAGACATCGACGCCGACCAGTTCCTGCAGCAGGTATTTCAGCCCGTGCCGGTCGGTGAAGGTGCGCACCAGCTTGGCGGCGATCTTGGTGCACCACACCGGCGCCGTCACCACGCCAAATGCCGCCTTCATCGCCGCAATGTCGAAGCGGCCAAAGTGGAACAGCTTCAACACGCTTGGGTCGGTCAGCAGCTTTTCCAGATTGGGTGCCGATGTCTGGCCGCGGGCGATCTGCACCAGATGCGCGTTGCCGTCGCCCGAGGAAAGCTGGACCAGACATAGCCGGTCGCGGCGCGGGTCCAGACCCATGGTCTCGGTGTCGATGGCCACCACCGGGCCGAGGTTCAGCCCGGCGGGCAGATCGCCCTTGTAAAGATGCACCGCCATCAGGCTTTCCCTTTGCATGTGCCGCCGGGGCGGCCTTTTCTTCGGCATCGGGATAAGCGCGCGGGACCGCGAACTCAACGCGAAAACCGCTGACGCTGCCCCCTGAAACGCAAAAACGCGGCCAGTGGCCGCGCTTTCCAGTCCTGCCAGGCTACAGGAGCGACGTGGTGCCCAGGAAAGGACTCGAACCTTCACACCTTGCGGCACACGGACCTGAACCGTGCGCGTCTACCAATTCCGCCACCTGGGCAGGTGTCGTGGAGGGGGATTTAAAGAGCGGGGCCAGCAGTGTCAACGGGCCTTAGCGAAAAAACCTGCGCGGTTATTGCCGCTTGTTCGGGGGGCGGCGGAAAGTTATGTACGCCGGGTATGGAAGCCATCCCGAAGGGGCATCGCAAATGAGCAAACTGGTCACGATCTTTGGCGGCTCGGGTTTTGTCGGCCGCTATATCGCGCGGCGGATGGCGCAGCAGGGCTGGCGGGTTCGGGTCGCGGTGCGCCACCCCAACGACGCGCTGTTCGTGCGGCCCTATGGCGATGTGGGTCAGGTCGAGCCGGTCGCCTGCAACATCCGCGACGATGCCTCGGTGCGGGCGGTGATGCAGGGGGCGGATGCGGTGGTGAACTGCGTCGGCATCCTGAACCCGGATGGACGCAACACCTTTTTCGCCGTGCAGTCCGATGGCGCAGGCCGCATCGCCCGGATCGCGACCGAGTTTGGCGTGGCCAACCTGGTGCATCTGTCGGCCATTGGTGCGGATGCCAACTCGCCCAGCATCTACGCAAAAAGCAAGGCTGCGGGCGAAGCGGCGGTGCTGAAGGCGTTTCCCAATGCGGTTATCCTGCGGCCGTCGGTGATCTTCGGCCCCGAGGATCAGTTTTTCAACCGCTTTGCCAGCATGGCCAAAATTGGGCCGGTGCTGCCTTTGGTCGGGGCCAACACCCGGTTTCAGCCGGTCTATGTCGATGACGTGGCGCAGGCTGCGGCGCTGGCAGCACAGGGCCTGGCGGCACCGGGCATCTATGAACTGGGCGGCCCCGATGTGGCGACATTCAGCGCGCTGATGCAGCAGATGCTGGCCGTCATTCAGCGCAAGCGGGTGATTGTGAATACGCCGTTCTTCGCGGCCAAGCTGATGGGCACCGGCTTCGATCTGCTTCAGATCGTCACCGGCGGTCTGATCAACAACAAGATCCTGACCCGCGATCAGGTGCGCAATCTGGCGCGCGACAATGTGGTGGCTCCGGGTGCCCGCGGCTTTGCCGAGCTTGGCATCACGCCTTCGGCCATCGCCGCAGTGCTGCCCGAATACCTGTGGCCCAACCGACCCTCGGGGCAGTTTGCAGCGATCAAGGACTCGGCCAAGAATTTGCCCAAGCGCTAGGCGCTGCGCTCCAACCCTGGTGATCCATGGAACACACGACGCTGGTTTCGGCCCTTCTGGGGTTGCTGGAAGGGCTGACCGAGTTCATTCCGGTATCCTCGACCGGGCACCTGCTTCTGGCCGGGCATTTCCTGGGCTTTGAAAGTGCCGGCAAAACCTTCGAGATCGTCATTCAGATGGGCGCGGTGCTGGCGCTGATGGCGCTGTATGCCGGGCGGTTGTGGCAAGTGTTTTCCACCGCCCACCGCGACCCGGCGGCGCTGCGCTTCGTGGTGTCGGTGCTGCTGGCGTTTCTGCCCGCGGTGGTGGTCGGCGTGCTGGCGCATGACTTCATCAAGTCGGTGCTGTTCGAAACCCCGATGCTGATTGCGGTGATGCTGATCCTGGGCGGGGTGGTGCTGCTGTTCGTCGATCGGCTGGCGCCGGTGGTGCAGCATGACGAGGCGATGCAACTGCCGTTCCGCAAGGCGCTGCTGATCGGCATCTTCCAGTGCCTCGCGATGGTGCCCGGCGTGTCGCGTTCCGGTGCCACCATCGTCGGCGCGCTGATGCTGGGGGTTTCCAAACGCGCGGCGGCCGAGTTTTCGTTCTTCCTGTCGATGCCAACCATGGCGGCGGCGGTCGGCTATGACCTGTTGAAAAACCGCGACGTGCTGGACTGGACCGCCTGGCACCAGATCGCCGTCGGCTTTGGCGTGGCGTTTCTGGCCGGGCTTATCGTGGTGAAATGGGTGCTGGGCTACATCAGCCGCCATGGCTATGCGCTGTTCGGCTGGTGGCGAATCATCGTCGGCAGCCTGGCGCTGGTGGGGCTTTTGCTGGGGTATTGAGGTGTTGGGTAAGTAATGCTTACCTATTATTCCGCGCATCCGGCAGAAAAACTGACCTATGCGGCAAAATACCCGGAAATAGGTAACTCATACTGACTTTTATTCCCGAAACACCGGCGCTATCAAGGCGCAGCCGAAAACCTGCCTGCGAGGTGCCGTGATGGCCAAGCAACCGATGCTGAAATTCGTGACCGTCGCCCGGCAGATGCCGGAAAAGCGGCCTGCCGAGCTGCGGGCGCAGGATTTCCACGAAATCTACCGCGAGTTTGCCGATGCCAAGGCCGCCGAACAGGCCGGGCGTTGCAGCCAGTGTGGCGTGCCCTATTGCCAAAGCCATTGCCCGCTGCACAACAACATCCCCGACTGGCTGCGCCTGACCGCCGAGGGCCGGTTGCAGGAGGCTTACGAGCTTAGCCAAGCCACCAACACCTTCCCGGAAATCTGCGGTCGCATCTGCCCGCAAGACCGGCTGTGCGAGGGCAATTGCGTGATCGAACAGTCGGGCCATGGCACGGTGACCATCGGCTCGGTGGAAAAATATCTGACCGATCTGGCCTGGGAAAAGGGCTGGGTGCTGCCGATCCGCCCGCAGGCCGAGCGCACGGAATCGGTGGGCATCATCGGTGCCGGGCCGGGCGGGCTGGCGGCGGCGGATGTGCTGCGCCGCCGCGGCGTGCAGGTCACGGTCTATGACCGCTACGACCGCGCCGGTGGCTTGCTGACCTACGGCATCCCCGGCTTCAAGCTGGAAAAAAACGTGGTGATGCAGCGGGTTGAGCAGTTGGAACAGGCGGGCGTGCAATTCGTGATGAATTGCTATGTCGGCGTGGACCTCAGCTTTGACGCCATCCGCGGGCGGCATGATGCGGTGCTGATCGCCACCGGCGTCTACAAATCCCGCGACCTTGAGGTGCCGGGCACCGATGCCAGCGGCGTGGTGGCGGCGCTGGACTATCTGACCGCCAGCAACCGCAAAAGCTTTGGCGACGAGGTTGCGGCCTTCGATTCCGGCGCGCTGAACGCTGCGGGCAAGCGGGTGGTGGTGATCGGCGGCGGCGATACCGCGATGGACTGTCTGCGCACCGCGATCCGGCAGGGGGCGATTTCGGTGAAGTGCCTGTATCGCCGCGACCGGGCCAACATGCCGGGCAGCCAGCGCGAGGTGCAGAACGCCGAGGAAGAGGGCGTCGAGTTCGTCTGGCTGTCGGCCCCCGTGGGCTTCAGTGGTGGTGGCGACGCGCTGGAAGGCGTGCAGGTGCAACGGATGCGGCTGACCGCCCCCGACGCCTCGGGCCGCCAGACCCCGGAACTGATCGAAGGCTCGGATTACGTCGAACCCGCCGATATCGCCATCATGGCGCTGGGGTTTGAACCCGAACCGCTGCCAAGCCTCTGGGGCGTGCCGGATCTGGCGGTCACCCGCTGGGGCACGGTAAAGGCCGATTTCCGCAGCCACGCCACCAACCTGCCCGGCGTCTATGCGGCAGGCGACATCGTGCGCGGCGCCAGCTTGGTGGTCTGGGTGATCCGCGATGGGCGCGAGGCCGCCGAGGCGATCCTGGACTATCTTGCGCAACCGTCGGCGGTGGCGGCAGAGTAAGTGCAGCGCGGGCCTTTGGCGCGCCCTGAAACACCGGAGGGCTTTGGAATGGCACGGCAATTCATCCTGGGTGCGGCACTGGCACTGGCCACCATGCCCGCGCAGGCAGGCACCTTCACCCCGCCCGCGGGCTGCGAGGCGTTTCTGACCGTGCAATCGCGCGGCTGCCGGGTGTCGAACCACTACCGCTGCGAAGCCGATGCGCCCGGTGACCAGTGGCGTGCGGATTTCGATCAGGAAGGCATCTATTTCCAAAGCCGGATCGACCGCGAGGGCCAATGGATCGAAAGCCTGGACAAGTTTCCCGACGTGCGCCAGACGCTGGACCCCGGCGCCGAAGACCCGGCATCCTTCACCGATCTGCTGAAGGGCCGCGACGATTACCGCTTCAACCTGTCCAAGGACAATGGCGAGCGCAGCGCCGTCACCGGCTATGACGCGCTGACCGGCAAAAGCTTTGTGATCGATGGCATCACCCTGCAACAGACCGAGTTCGACTATGTCGAGCGCGACCCCTCGGGCAACGTGATGCGCCGCTCGCGCGGGTTCGAATACATCAACCCCGACTGGCGGCTGTTCTTTGCCGGCCCTTCCGAATGGGACGATGGCACCGGCTACAAGCCCTATGACGGCAGCCCGGTGCAGTTCATCTTCCCCGGCGAGCCGGGGTTCATGGCGACCCAACCGCTTTTCGAATGTGACGCCGTGATGTCGTCGCTCCCGCTTGACCAGAATACCACGGAGGCCCCTGCCGATGACCGCCTATGATGATGCCTGGGTAAAGGCCGAAGAAGCCAAGCGCGCCTGGCTGGATGCCAACGGTCTTTACAAGGCCGAGGATGAGCATGCCTCGTGCGGCGTCGGTCTGGTGGTGTCGATCACCGGCAAGGCCAGCCGCAAGGTGGTGGAAAACGGCATCAACGCGCTGAAGGCGGTCTGGCACCGTGGGGCGGTGGATGCCGATGGCAAGACCGGCGATGGCGCGGGCATCCATGTGCAAATTCCAGTGCGGTTCTTCTATGATCAGGTGCGCCGCACCGGCCATGAGCCCGACCGCGCCAAGCTGATCGCCGTGGGTCAGGTGTTCCTGCCGCGCACCGATTTTGGCGCCCAGGAACGCTGCCGCACCATCGTGGAAACCGAAGTGCTGCGGATGGGGCATTACATCTACGGCTGGCGGCATGTGCCGGTGGATACCTCGGTTCTGGGCGAAAAGGCCAATGCGACCCGGCCCGAGATCGAGCAGATCCTGATCCGCTGCGAAAAGGACATTGATCAGGAACAGTTCGAGCGCGAGCTTTACATCATCCGCCGCCGCATCGAAAAAGCCGCACTGGCGGCGCAGATTCAGGGGCTGTATCTGTGCAGCCTGTCCTGCCGCAGCATCATCTACAAGGGCATGATGCTGGCCGAACAGGTGGCGGTGTTCTACCCCGACCTGATGGACGAACGGTTTGAATCCGCCTTCGCCATCTACCACCAACGCTATTCCACCAACACTTTCCCGCAATGGTGGCTGGCGCAACCGTTCCGCATGCTGGCGCATAACGGCGAGATCAACACCCTGCGCGGCAACGTCAACTGGATGAAAAGCCACGAGATTCGCATGGCTTCATCGGCCTTTGGCGACATGGCCGAGGATATCAAGCCGATCATCCCCGGCGGCACCTCGGATTCGGGCGCGCTGGATGCGGTGTTCGAGGTTCTGGTGCGTTCGGGCCGCTCGGCGCCGATGACCAAGACCATGATGGTGCCGGAAGCCTGGTCCAAGGCCACCACCGATATGCCGAAAGCCTGGGCCGACATGTATGCCTATTGCAACTCGGTGATGGAGCCGTGGGACGGGCCGGCGGCGCTGGCGATGACCGATGGCCGCTGGGTCTGCGGCGGGCTTGACCGCAACGGCTTGCGGCCGATGCGTTATGTCGTCACCGGCGACGGCATGCTGATTGCCGGTTCCGAGGCGGGCATGGTGCCGATCGAGGAATCCACCGTGGTGGAAAAGGGCGCGCTGGGGCCGGGTCAGATGATCGCCGTCGATATGAAGGACGGCAAGCTTTACCACGACGCCGCCATCAAGAACCGGCTGGCAGGCTCGCAGCCGTTTGGGGAATGGATCGCCAAGGTGATCGACCTGAACAGCCTCTTGCGCGACGTGCCGGAAGCCGCCATCCACACCGGCGCCGAACTGCGTAAACGCCAGATCGCCGCCGGGTATTCGCTGGAGGAGCTGGAGCAGGTTCTGGCGCCGATGGCCGAGGACGGCAAGGAAATGATCGCCAGCATGGGCGACGACACGCCCGCCGCCGTGCTGTCGCGGCAATACCGGCCGCTGTCGCATTTCTTCCGCCAGAACTTCAGCCAGGTCACCAACCCGCCGATCGACTCCTTGCGCGAAGGCCGGGTGATGAGCCTGAAGACCCGCTTTGGCAACCTGCGCAACGTGCTTGATGAAAACGCCAGCCAGACCGAGATTCTGGTGCTGGAAAGCCCGTTCATGGCCAACTCGGAATTCGACGTGATGGTGGCGCAGTTCGGCACCCATGTCGCCACCATCGACTGCACTTTCGCGGCCGGTGCCGATCAGGAAGCCTTGCGGCTGGGGCTGGAGCGTATCCGCGCCGAGGCCGAGGATGCCGTGCGTTCGGGTGCCAGCCATCTGGTGCTGACCGACCGCTTCCAAAGCGAATCGCGCGTGGCGATGCCGATGATTCTGGCGACCTCTGCGGTGCATAGCTGGCTGACCCGCAAGGGCCTGCGCACCTTCTGTTCGATCAACGTGCGCGCCGCCGAGTGCATCGACCCGCATTACTTTGCGGTGCTGATCGGCAGCGGGGCCACCACGGTGAACCCCTATCTGGCGCAAGACAGCATCGCTGACCGCATTTCGCGCGGGCTGATCGAGGGCAGCCTTGCCGACGCCATGCGCCGCTACCGCGATGCGATTGACGCGGGGTTGTTGAAGATCATGTCGAAGATGGGGATCTCGGTGATCTCCAGCTATCGCGGTGGTCTGAACTTCGAGGCGGTGGGTCTGAGCCGCGCCATGGTGGCCGAGTATTTCCCCGGCATGCAAAGCCGCATCTCCGGCATCGGTCTGCATGGCATCCAGCAAAAGCTGGAAGGCGTGCATGCCAAGGGCTGGAAAGGTGGGCAAGATGTGCTGCCGGTTGGCGGCTTCTACAAGGCGCGGCGCTCGGGCGAAAAGCACGCCTGGGAAGCGCAGACCATGCATCTTTTGCAATCGGCCTGCGAACGCGCCAGTTTCGATCTGTGGAAGCAGTATTCCGCCACCATGCGGGCCAACCCGCCGATCCATATCCGCGACCTGCTGGATATCAAATCGCTGGGCCGTCCGGTGCCGATTGACGAGGTGGAAAGCATCACCTCGATCCGCAAACGCTTCGTGACGCCGGGGATGTCGCTGGGGGCGTTGGGGCCGGAGGCGCACAAGACGCTGAACATCGCGATGAACCGCATCGGCGCCAAGTCCGACAGCGGCGAGGGCGGCGAAGACCCGGCGCATTTCCTGCCGGAGCCGAATGGCGACAACCCGTCGGCCAAGATCAAGCAGGTCGCCTCGGGGCGGTTTGGCGTGACTGCCGAATATCTGAACGCCTGCGAAGAGCTGGAAATCAAGGTGGCGCAGGGGGCAAAACCCGGCGAGGGCGGCCAGTTGCCGGGGATGAAAGTCACCGAACTGATCGCGCGGTTGCGCCATTCGACCAAGGGGGTGACGCTGATCAGCCCGCCGCCGCACCACGACATCTATTCGATCGAGGATCTGGCGCAGCTCATCTATGACCTGAAGCAGATCAACCCGCGCGCCAAGGTAACGGTGAAGCTGGTCGCGGCCAGCGGTGTCGGCACCATTGCTGCGGGCGTGGCCAAGGCCAAGGCCGATATCATTCTGATTTCCGGCCACAATGGCGGCACCGGGGCCTCTCCGGCGACGTCGATCAAGTATGCTGGCCTGCCCTGGGAAATGGGTCTGACCGAGGCGCATCAGGTGCTGGCGATGAACAACCTGCGCGAGCGGGTGACGCTGCGCACCGATGGCGGGCTGCGCACGGGCCGCGATATCGTGATGGCGGCGATGATGGGGGCCGAGGAATACGGCATCGGCACCGCGGCGCTGATCGCCATGGGCTGCATCATGGTGCGCCAGTGCCAGTCCAACACCTGCCCGGTCGGGGTCTGTACCCAAGACCCGGCCCTGCGCGCCAAGTTCGCAGGCTCTGCCGACAAGGTGGTCAACCTGATCACCTTCTACGCCCAGGAAGTGCGGGAGATTCTGGCCTCCATCGGTGCGCGCAGCATGGACGAGATCATCGGCCGTGCCGATCTGCTCAGCCAGATCAGCCGCGGTTCCGAGAACCTCGACGATCTCGACCTGAACCCGCTGCTGATCTCGGTCGATGCCTCCAACCGCATCACCTATGACCGCTCGCGCCCGCGCAATGCGGTGCCCGACACCCTGGATGCCGAGATCGTCAAGGACGGCGCGCGGTTCTTCGAGGACGGCGAGAAGATGCAACTGTCCTACGCCGTGCGCAACACCCACCGCACCATCGGCACCCGGGCCTCCAGCCATATCGTGCGCAAGTTCGGCATGCGCAACAGCCTGCAACCCGACCACCTGACGGTGAAACTGTCAGGCTCCTGTGGCCAGAGCCTTGGCGCCTTCGCGGTGCGCGGGCTGAAGCTGGAGGTGATGGGCGACGCCAACGATTACGTCGGCAAGGGGCTGTCGGGCGGGTTGATCGTGGTGCGGCCGCAAATGTCTTCGCCGCTGGTGGCATCGGAAAACACCATCATCGGCAACACCGTGCTCTATGGCGCGACCGCGGGGCATCTGTTTGCCGCAGGCCGCGCGGGCGAGCGGTTTGCCGTGCGCAACTCGGGCGCGTCGGTGGTGGTCGAGGGTTGCGGCACCAATGGGTGCGAATACATGACCGGTGGTGTGGCGGTGATCCTTGGCCGGATCGGTGCCAACTTCGGCGCGGGCATGACCGGGGGGATGGCCTATCTTTACGACCCCAAGGGTGTCGCTGAAGATTTCATGAACCTGGAATCACTGGTGACCTGTGCGGTGTCGCATCCGCATTGGGAAGCGCAACTGCGCGGGCTGATCGAGGCGCATGCTGCCGAGACCGGCAGCCGTCATGGTGCCGAGATTCTGGCGAACTGGCAGGCCGAGCGGGCGAATTTCCTGCAGGTCTGCCCCAAGGAGATGCTGGTGCACCTGCCCTGGCCGCTGAGCGACGAACCGCAAGCGATGCCCGCGGAATAGGATTAGCGGCCCCCGTTCGCGCGGGGGCCGCAGCTTTCGTCAGGCGCCGAGGATTTTATCGGCGATCGTGGCTTCCGGGGTCGGCATCATTTCGACTTTGGTCTTGGCGAAAACCGCGGCAATCACGCCGATCACCGCCATCCAGGGTGCCCCCACCACCAGCACGACGGCCACGATCACCGCGACCGTCACCGGCATTTCCAGCAGGAAGTATTTCTTGGCCTGCAACCGCACGGTGCGGGCATTGCCGCGCGCGATCAACTCCTTGGCCTTGGCCATCACCTTGCCACCGATCCCCTCGATGGTCTTGTTGATGTCGGCTTTCGGCGCGTCCGCAGTGGCGGTGTTTTCTGTCGCCGTCGTGTTTTCGGTCTTATCGTCCATATCCGGTCTCCCGTCTGGGCCGCTGAGTCGGCCATGGCTTGACTGTAGGCGAAAGCCTGCACCCTTTGCTGCGCTGCATCAATGAAGATGCAGAATAGGCCGGATTTTGCCAATGAAAACGGGGGGCGGCATGGTGTCTCGGGCGGCTTGACCCTGTATGCCGGTTCATGGCTAGTGTGGCGGCATGGCCGCGAAACCCAAACGCAAACCCGCCGAAGCCCCACCCGAACCGCCGCCGACACCCTTGCTGTGGCGGCGCGGACTGCGCTGGGCCCTGCGCGGGCTGGCGGGAATGGCCGGTTTCTTCGTGGCGCTGGTGCTGCTGTTTGCGGTGGTGAACCCGCCGACCTCGATCTACCTGCTGCAGGAACGCGCCCGGCTGGGTGGTTTGCAGCGCGACTGGGTGGCGATGGAAGCCATTGCCCCGGTGATGGCGCGGTCGGTGGTGGCCGCCGAGGATGCCAATTTCTGCCTGCACTGGGGTTTCGACATGGCCGCGATCCGCGCGGCGCTGGACGAGGGCAGCGGTCGCGGCGCCTCGACCCTCAGCCAGCAGGTGGTGAAGAACGTCTTCCTGTGGCAGGGCCGCAACTGGGCGCGCAAGGCGATGGAGGCGCTGCTGACCCCAGCGGTGGAACTGGTCTGGAGCAAGCGGCGGATCCTGGAGGTTTACCTGAACGTCGCTGAATTTGCCGAAGGGGTGTTTGGCGTGCAGGCGGCGGCGCAGCATTATTTCGGCGTCGATGCGAAAGACCTGACACCGCTGCAGGCCGCCCGGCTGGCCGCGGTGCTGCCCGACCCCAAGCACCGCAGCGCCGCCAAGCCCGGCCCGGTGGTGCGCCGCCGCACCGGCCAGGTGATCAGCGGTGCCGAGACCATTCTGGCCGATGGCCGGGCGGCCTGTTTCATGTAACGATCTGAAATCGGTCTCTTTCCGGCCCAATTCGGCCACTACCCATACCCCCAACGGATTGGGAAAGGGCGTTGCGATGCCGGTGTGGTTCTGGGTTCTGGCCGTGATTGCCGCCGTGGCAGCGGTGCTGGCGATGCTGCCGGCCGTGGTGATCCTGTCGTCGTTTTACGCCTTCGGCTGGGGATTTCCGGTCGGCATGCTGTGGTTCGTTGCGGCAAACCTGTGGTGGGTGCTGCTGCTGCTTTGGCCGGTGATCTGGTCGCTGCGGCGGGGCCGGATTCTGGTGGGGCTGGTGTTCTCTGCCGGATTGATGGCGCTGGCGGTTGGCGGGTTCTACAGCCTGCGCGCGGCGCATCTGGCCAGCCTTTATGTGCCACTGGTCGTGGCGCAGCCATTGTCGGGGCAAGTGCTGTCTGCCGAACTGGTGGAGGGGCGCGATGGCGCGCTGCTGGGCAATTCGGTTTGCGGCGATCTGTGCGAACGGCTGTTGATTGGCGGCATGGACTGGGTGCGCGTCGTCAGCCCGGGCCCGGATGGCGTGCCCGTCGCAACCGTCACCGCCCGGGCCGAGGCTGTGGACTGTCGGGCGCTGGACCCCGATTTTCCCGATGGTGCACCCTGTCTGCTGTTGCGCGCCGATCGTGGCAGCGCAGCCGATCTGCGGTTGACGGTCACGCAACAGGGCGACGGCCATGCCTCGCGCGAGGATATGTCGGGCCTTGCCTTCCTGCTGTCGCGGCAACGGCTGCTGGTGGAAGACCTGCGCGGGCCGTCACCGGTGCTGCTGCATGACCAAAGCCGACGGATCTGGATGCAGGCGACCCAGCCGGTGCCTTTGCACGCCAACGCCGGCTTTGACGGCAACGGCTTGCATGGCGGCGGGCTGACCTTTCCCTGGGTGCGGCTGCAGGATGCGCCGCTGGACGTGGCGTCGGTGCTGCAAGCGGCAGCCGTGCCGCTTGCCCCGGCGCGCGGCTTTACGCAAACGAAACCCGGCGATCGTTCTCGGGCGGCCGAGGGCTATTTCGACGAGAGGCCGCATGATCTGGCGCTGATTGCCTCTTTGCTTGGAAAACCCGGCGAACGGCAGGCTGCGCAAATCAGCGCCTGGCTCGACAGGTTCAGCCGCGGGCGCGCACCGACGCTGGCCGAGCGGGCGCTGCTGGCACGGCTGCCGCTGGAAACCCAACGCATTCATGCGCTGGACCGGCTGATGCAAGTACAGCCAGAGCTGTTCGTGCCAGACTTCCGCGCCTATTATGATCGGGTTCTTTCGGGGCCAGACCAACAATCGACTACTGCGGCGGCGGTGATCCTGGAAACGGTGCGCCGCGACCCGCCGGAAAGCCATGCCGCCGAGGCGGATCTTTTTCGGACAGTCATCGCCTCGGGGCGGCAATGGGGATATCTGATCCAGGTGGCGGGGCGCTATGGTTTTGATCCGCTGCCGCTGTTTCAGGCCGAGGTGAAGGCACCAAATCGCCCGAAGGACGGGCCGGACTTGTATGCGTTGTTTCATGCTGCCTGCAATTCCGATCCGAAATGGGCAGACAGTCTGGCGCCGTTTGTTCATGCGCAAATGCTTCCATTGCTGGCGGAAATGGATCGGCGGAAGGACGCCCTGCGAATGGGCACGACAGCTCTGATGATGCTGGGGCGCGAGGATCTGGCGCAGGATCTGCACAACCGGGTGGATTGGCCTACGGTCTACGCGGTGGAAAGCAAAGGGTTCAACCACATCACCATGGAGCAGCTGCAAGAGCGGCTTCTGGGGTCGCAAAGCCGAACCGCTGCTGAGGCGGCGCCTTCCCGCAGGGCATGGCGACAAGGATTGATCCCTTGGGCGGGGGTCGCTATCACGGGGGCAACCTTGGCTTGTGAGTGTTGTCCCGATGAACCGCCTGTATCATGTGCCGCTGTCGCCGTTCTGCCGGAAGGTGCGCCTGACGCTGGCGGAAAAGCGCATCGAGGTGGAGCTGGTCGAGGAACGCTATTGGGAGCCCAGCCCGGATTTCCTGCGCCGCAACCCGGCGGGCAAGGTGCCGGTGCTGCGGATGGACAGCAAGGTGATGTCGGAATCGCAGGCGATCTGCGAATATCTGGAAGAAACCGTGCCGACGCCACCTTTGATGCCGCGCGATGCCGAGGGCCGCTATGAGGTGCGGCGCATCTGCGCCTGGTTCGACGACAAATTCCAGACCGAGGTCACCTCGAAGCTGGTCTATGAGCGGATCAACAAGAAGGTGATGGGTCAGGGCTACCCCGACAGCAAGAACGTCAAGGCCGGGGCCGCGCGGATCAAGTATCATCTGGATTACATGGCCTGGCTGCTGGATCAACGGCGCTGGCTGGCCGGGGACGCGATGACGCTGGCCGATTTCTGTGCGGCGGCGCATCTGTCGTGTCTGGACTACATCTCGGATGTCGATTGGAACCGGCATGCGGTGGTGAAGGACTGGTATGCCAAGATCAAGTCGCGGCCGAGTTTCCGCACCTTGCTGGTGGATCAGGTGCCCGGCTTTCCGCCGCCGGCGCATTATACCGATCTGGATTTCTAGGCGGCGGGCGCCGGGGGTTTCACACCCCCGGACCCCCGTGGGATATTTTCGAACAGATGAAAGTCCAGGGTTTCGGCGATCTGAAACAACGGCTGGTGGCGCGGGCTTTGGAAGAGGGATTCTCCAAGGTCGGGATCTGTGCGCCGGGTGCGGTGCCGCAGGCGGCGGGGCGGTTGGCGGAATGGCTGGCGGCGGGGCATCACGGGCAGATGGGCTGGATGGCGGATCGGGCCGAATGGCGCGGCTCGGCGGCGGCGCTGTGGCCGGCGGCGCGGTCGGTGGTGATGCTGGCCGAGGTTTACACGCCGGATTGTGATCCGCTGGCAGTGCTGGGGCAGCGGGATCGCGGGGCGGTTTCGGTCTATGCGCAGGGCAAGGATTACCACGATCTGGTGAAGCGGCGGCTGAAGCGGCTGGGGGGCTGGTTCGTTGGCGTCTCGGGGGCCGAGATCAAGGTGTTCGTCGATACCGCCCCGGTGATGGAAAAGCCTTTGGCGCAGGCGGCGGGCTTGGGCTGGCAGGGCAAGCATACCAATCTGGTGGCGCGCGATCTGGGAAGCTGGTTCTTTCTGGGCGCGATTTTCACCACGGCGGAATTGCAGCCGGATGCGGCGGAAGCCGATCATTGCGGGTCTTGCTCGGCCTGTCTGGACATCTGCCCGACGCGGGCATTTCCGGCGCCATACCAGTTGGACGCGCGGCGCTGCATTTCCTATCTGACCATCGAGCATCGCGGGCCGGTGGACCCCGCGTTGCGCGGGATGCTGGGCAACCGGATTTATGGTTGTGACGATTGTCTGGCGGTGTGCCCGTGGAACAAGTTCGCGGGTGCGGCGCGCGAGATCGGTTATGCGGCGAAGGTGGGGGCGCCGATGCTTGCCGATCTGGTGGTGCTGGATGATGCCGGGTTTCGCGCGCTGTTCGCGGGCAGTCCGGTCAAGCGGATCGGGCGCGACCGCTTTGTGCGCAACGTGCTGTATGCCATGGGAAATTCCGGGGATAAGCGGCTGCGGGCGGTAGCGGCCGGATTGCAGGGCGATGCCGATGCAGCGGTGGCGGATGCGGCGGTCTGGGCGGTGGCGCGCCTGTCCTGATGCAGGACACTGTTCGGGTTGGGAGAATCAGCGCAACCCGTGGTAGCGTGAGAATCCGATCAACCTGGGAGGGACGAACATGGGCCGACATATCGCAGACCATCGGACGCCGTCGCTGGGCGGCAGGGTCAAGAATTTCCTGCGCATCGCCCGCGGCAACCGCGCACCTTGGCACCGCGCCGAGGCCAAGCCGGATGGCAACCGCCGTCTGGTGCAGTTTATGCGCATCGCCCGGGGCCGCACTGCCTGAAGCGATGACTGACCGCAAGGAAAGGAAGAGCGCGCCGGTCGGGCGCGCTCTTTCGTTTCAGGCCCGCACCATCTTTTCGTAGTCGGTCGAGATATCCTTCGTCAGTTGCCCGACCTCGAAATTGTAATCACCGATCTGCCCCACCGGCGTCACTTCCGCCGCGGTGCCGGTCAGCCAGCATTGCTGGAAGCCTTCCAACTCGCCCGGCAGGATGTGGCGTTCGTGCACGGTGATGCCCTTTTCGCGCAGCATCCCGATCACGGTCTGCCGGGTGATGCCGTTCAGGAAGGCATCCGGCAGCGGCGTATGCACCTCGCCATCCTTCACGAAAAAGATGTTCGCCCCGGTCGCCTCGGCCACATAGCCGCGATAGTCGAACATCATCGCGTCAGAACACCCCTTGGCCTCGGCCGCGTGTTTCGACATGGTGCAGATCATGTAAAGCCCGGCAGCCTTGGCGGCATGCGGAATGGTTTCCGGGCTGGGGCGCTTCCATTTCGAAATGTCCAGCTTGGCGCCCTTGAACTTGGCGTCGCCGTAATAGTTGCCCCAGGTCCAGACCGCCACCGCCAGATGGATCGGGTTGCGCTTGGCCGCGACCCCCATATCCTCGCCCGAACCGCGCCAGGCGATCGGGCGCACATAGGCGTCGGTCAGCCCGTTGGCCTTCAGCGTCGCCTCTTTCGCCGCCTCGATCTCGGCCACCGAGAACGGCAGCGGCATATCCAGCAACTCGCCCGATTTGCGCAGCCGTTCGGAATGTTCGACCGACTTGAAGATCTTGCCGTTGTAGCAGCGTTCGCCCTCGAACACGCTGGAGGCATAGTGCAGCGCGTGGGTCAGGATGTGCACCTTGGCATCGCGCCAGTTCACCAGCTTGCCATCCATCCAGATAAAGCCGTCGCGGTCGTCGTAGCCTGCCATTTTCCCCTCCTTCAGCGGGATCTTTGCATTAGTTGCGCAAGATAGGTCCGAAGTGGACATAAAGTTGCGCGAAATCGGAGGGTTGGGTAACAGTTGAGTCTTGGAAAGTCAACAAGGCTGACATAAAATGATTGCAACAAGGGGGGCGGGCATGGCAACGGCGAACACCGGGCAAGGCGGCGAGAGCCTGCTGTTTCTGACCGACGAGCAGGTGCGCAAGGGCATCGAGGCGATGTTCTTTGCCTATCGCGGCTTTACCGCCGACCCCGACCGCATCCTGCAGGACATGGACTATGGCCGCGCGCATCACCGGGCGATCCATTTCATCCACCGCTCGCCCGGCACCACGGTCAACAACCTGCTGTCGATTCTGGGGGTGACCAAGCAAAGCCTGAACCGGGTGCTGCGGACGCTGATCGAGGATGGGCTGGTGGAAAGCAAGGTGGGCCGGGTGGACCGGCGCGAGCGGCATCTGACGCTGACCGAAAAGGGCGCAGGCCTGGAGCGGGCGCTGTCGGATGCCCAACGCGCGCGGATGCGGGCGGCGTATCGGGCGGCGGGGCCGCAGGCGGTGCAGGGCTTTCGTCAGGTGCTGGAAGCGATGATGGACCCCGAACTGCGCCGCCAGTTCCAGACCCTGAAGGAGGCCGGGGCATGAGCGATCCGCAAGCGCATCTGCTCGTGGTGGACGACGATGAACGCATCCGCGGGCTGTTGCAGAAGTTTCTGATGCGCAATGGTTTTCTGGTGACCATCGCCCGCGATGCTGCCCAGGCCCGCCGTCTGCTGGGTGGGCTGGAGTTCGATCTGGTGGTGCTGGACGTGATGATGCCGGGCGAGGATGGCATTGCCCTGACCCGCGATCTGCGGGCGCGGCTGGCAGTGCCGATCCTCTTGCTGACCGCCAAGGGCGAAACCGCCAACCGCATCGAGGGGCTGGAGGCCGGGGCCGACGACTATCTGGCCAAGCCGTTCGAGCCGAAGGAACTGCTGCTGCGCATCAACGCCATTCTGCGCCGGGTGCCGCAGGCCAAGACGGCGGTGGCCGGGCCGAAGGTGCTGCATCTGGGCGCCGTGCGCTATGATCTGGAACGCGGCGAGTTGTGGCGCGGCACCGAACCGGTGCGGCTGACCGCGACCGAGGCGCAACTGATGCGGATCTTTGCTGCCGCGGCAGGCGAGCCGGTCAGCCGCGAGCGTCTGGTGGGCGATCTGGGGCCGGGCGATGATGCCGACAAGGCGCAGGACCGGGCGGTGGATGTGCAGATCACCCGCCTGCGCCGCAAGATCGAGGCCGACCCCAAGCAGCCGCGCTATCTGCAAACCGTGCGCGGCGAAGGCTACATGCTGGCACCTGATTAAACTTGGCGGCAACGCATTGATATCCGGCCAATTCACCTTATGGTTCGGCGCTCGAATCCGGCCGTTCGGGCCGGGTTGAAACCGGAGAAGATGAATGAAATCTGTGATGCTGTCGGCCGTTCTGGCGACTGCCTGTTGTGCAAGCGGTGCGGCCGTGATGGCGCAAGACCTTGAATCCTATGCCACCGTCGGCGTCTGGGAAGTGCTGATCGACCCGACCATCGGCAACGGCTGCCTGATCAACGCCGAATTCGAAGACGGATCGGACGTGCGGATCGGGTTCGACCGGGCGGCGGGCACCGGCTATCTGATGGCGATGAACGCCGCCTGGGGAGAGATTGTGGTGGATCAGGACTATCCGATCAGCTTTGATCTGGACGGCACCTCCTATGACGGCGTGGCCAAGGGCGTTGTGCTTGACGATCTGCCGGGGGTGGATATTCCGTTTGACAGCATCGAGTTCCTGACCGGCCTTGCCGCCAGCAATACCATGACCCTGTCGTCGAACGGCACCGAGGTGATGAAGATCGACCTGACCGACAGCGACAAGGCCTTGGTCAGCGCCATCGAGTGCCAGGACAAGCAAGGCTGAAACCAAGGGGGTGAACGGCAGATGGTCACGGCGCTGTTCACCCATTCCGATTGCGACGACCATGTCGAGCTGCCCAGCCACCCCGAACAGCGGGCAAGGCTGGCGGCGGTGGCGCTGGGGCTGGCCGGGCTGGACCTTTTGCGCCTGCCCGCGCCGCTGGGTGACGATGCCGACATCCTGCGCTGTCATCCGCAACGCCATATCGACCGGGTGCGCCAAAGCCTGCCCGCGCTGGGCTGGGCGCAGATTGACGGCGACACCTATTTGTCCCCCGGCAGTCTGACCGCCGCGCGGCGCGGTGTCGGTGCTGCCTGTGCGGCGGTGGACCTGGTTCTGGGCGGCGGCGCTGCGAACGCCTTCACCGCCACTCGCCCGCCCGGCCACCACGCCGAGGCTGAAACCGCCATGGGTTTCTTCCTGTTCAACTCCATCGCCATTGCCGCGATTCGGGCGCTGGAAGTGCACGGGCTTTCCCGCGTCGCCATCGTCGATTTCGACGTGCATCACGGCAACGGCACTCAGGCGCTGCTGTGGGACGAGCCGCGGGTTCTGTTCGCCTCCAGCCAGCAGATGCCGCTTTACCCCGGCTCGGGGGCGGCGTCGGAAACCGGCGCGCAGGGGCAGATTGTCAATGTGCCGCTGCGGGCAGGCACAGGCGGGGCTGAAATGCGGGCGGCCTACGCGGCGCAGGTTTTCCCCCGCATCGAAGCCTTTCAACCGGAACTGATTCTGCTTTCGGCGGGCTTCGACGCCCATGCCTGCGACCCTTTGGCAGGGCTGAACTGGCGCGAGGCGGATTATCAAGCCCTGACAGGCCGGATATGCGATCTGGCGGAACAGATCTGCGACCGCCGGGTGGTATCCGTTCTGGAGGGTGGCTATGATCTGCCGGCACTGGCCGCCTCGGTGGCCGCACATGTCGGGGTTTTGCAGGAGCGGGGCGCATGAGCGACAAGCCGATTGCCGGGATGAGTTTCGAAGAGGCCATGGCCGCACTTGAACAGGTTGTCGGCGCGCTGGAACGCGGTGAAGTGGCGCTGGAGCAATCCATCGCGCTTTACGAACGCGGCGCGGCGCTGAAGGCGCATTGCGCGGCCAAGCTGAAGGATGCCGAGGAAAAGGTGGAACTGATCCGCGCGGCGGAAGGCCGGGCCGTGGGCACGACGCCGGTGGAGGGGCTGTGAGTTTCAAGGACGTTCTGTTGACCGATGCCGCGCATATTCAGGCGCGGCTGGATGCGGCGATGGCCGGGCTTTCCGATCAGCCGGTGGTGCAGGCGATGCGCTATGCCACCCAGGGCGGCAAACGGTTGCGCGGGTTTCTGGTGCTCGAATCGGCCCGGCTGCACGGCATTGCCGCGGAAAATGCGGTTTCGGCGGCGGCGGCGATCGAGGCGCTGCATGCCTACAGTCTGGTGCACGACGATCTGCCCTGCATGGACGACGACGACCTGCGCCGCGGGTTGCCGACCTGCCATGTGAAATGGGACGAGGCAACGGCGGTGCTGGCGGGCGATGCCTTGCAGACCATGGCCTTTGAGTTGCTGTGCGACCCGGCGCTGGGGTCGGAAAAGGCCCGGCTGGCGCTGGTGGCGAGTCTTGCGCGCGCTTCGGGGGCGGCGGGGATGGTCTATGGGCAGGCGCTTGATATTGCGGCTGAAACTGCCAGCGAACCGCTGACGCTGGCGCAGATCACCGAGTTGCAGGCGGGCAAGACCGGGGCGCTGATCAGTTGGTCGGCGCAGGCCGGGGCCCTGCTGGCGGGGGCAGACCCAGCCCCGCTGGCGCGGTTTGCCACGGCCCTGGGGCTGGCCTTCCAGATCGCTGATGACATTCTGGATGTCGAAGGCGATGCGGCGGTAGCGGGCAAACGGGTGGGCAAGGACGCCGATGCCGGCAAGGCCACTTTCGTGTCTTTGCTGGGGCTGGAGGGGGCCAAAGCCCGTGCAAGGGCGCTTGAATCCGAGGCCGAGGCGGCCTTGGCGCCCTATGGTGCGTCAGCGGCGACCTTGATTGCGGCGGCGCGCTTCGTTATCGCTCGGGAAAGCTGAAGGCTGCGGAGGATCCGCCATGACTGATCGACCCAAGACGCCGACTCTGGACCGGGTAAACGTGCCCGCCGATCTGAAGGCGCTGACCGACCACGAGTTGCATGTGCTGGCGCAGGAATTGCGGGCCGAGACCATCTCGGCGGTGTCGGTGACGGGCGGCCATCTGGGCGCCGGGCTGGGCGTGGTTGAGCTGACCGTGGCGCTGCATGCGGTGTTCGACACCCCGCGCGACAAGGTGATCTGGGACGTTGGCCACCAGTGCTATCCGCACAAGATTTTGACCGGGCGGCGCGACCGTATCCGCACCTTGCGGCAGAAAGACGGGCTGTCGGGTTTTACCAAGCGCTCTGAGAGCCCCTATGACCCGTTTGGTGCGGCGCACAGCTCCACCTCGATTTCGGCGGCGCTGGGCTTTGCCGCGGCGCGCGATCTGGGCGGCGACGGTGGCGACGCGATTGCGGTGATCGGTGACGGCTCGATGTCGGCGGGCATGGCCTTCGAGGCGATGAACAACGCGGGCCACCTGAAAAAACGCATGTTCGTCATCCTGAACGACAACGAGATGAGCATCGCCCCGCCGGTTGGCGCGCTGTCGGCTTACCTTTCCCGCCTTTACGCCGGGGCGCCGTTCCAGGAGTTCAAGGCCGCCGCCAAGGGGGCGATCAGCCTGCTGCCGGAACCGTTGCAGGAAGGCGCGCGCCGGGCCAAGGAGATGCTGAAAGGCATTGACCGTT
>NZ_ACYY01000032.1 GCF_000176015.1 Rhodobacter ferrooxidans
CCAGCCCGTCCAGCGCCGCCAGCAATTCCAGCCGCACCGGCACCGCCATTTCCGCCGCTGCCGTCGGCGTCGGCGCCCGCACATCGGCGGCAAAGTCGATCAGCGTGGTGTCGGTCTCGTGCCCCACGGCCGAGATCAGCGGGATGACCGATGCCGCCGCCGCCCGCACCACCACCTCCTCGTTGAAGCCCCACAGGTCTTCCAGCGACCCGCCCCCCCGCGCCACGATGATCAGATCAGGCCGCGGCACCGCCCCCCCAGGCACAATCGCGTTGAAGCCGCGAATCGCCGCCGCCACTTCCGCCGCACAGGCCTGCCCCTGCACCGCCACCGGCCAGATCAGCACATGCCGCGGAAAGCGGTCGCGCAGCCGGTGCAGGATATCGCGGATCACCGCGCCGGAAGGCGAGGTCACCACCCCGATCACCCCCGGCAGATACGGGATCGGCTGCTTGCCGGCGGCATCGAACAACCCCTCCGCCGCCAGCGCCAACCGCCGCTTCTCCAGCATCGCCATCAAGGCCCCCGCCCCGGCAGGCGCCACGTCCGAGACGATCAACTGATACTTCGACTGCCCCGGAAAGGTGGTCATGGTGCCGGTGGCCACCACCTCCATCCCCTCCTCGGGCCGCACCTGCATCTTCGCGACCTGCCCCTTCCAACTGATCGCGGCAATCACCGAACGGTCATCCTTCAGGTCGAAATACAGATGCCCCGAGGCCGGACGCGACACCCGCCCCACCTCGCCGCGCACCCGCACCAGGCCAAACTCGCCCTCGATCACCCGCTTCACCGCCCCCGACAACTCGGACACGGTGTATTCGGGGGCGTTGCCCTTGGGGATGTCGTCGATCAGGTCCATGCGCCGCAGGATAAGGGCGGATCGGGCGAAGGGAAAGGGGTTGCGGCGGCTGCTTCCTTGCGGGCAAGCTGCGGCCGAGAGGTGCAAGATGTTTCAATCGGTGCAAGAGGTTCTGAACGATCCGCAAGTGACACAGGCCGAGCGTGACCTGATCGCCGCCTGCCGGGCTGGGTAAGCCTGCTTCCTGAACGGCGGCACCCTTCCGCCCGAGAGCAGCACCGACCCCGCCCACACCGTCCGCGCCGAGGTGATCCGCCTGCTGGCACTGGGCGGCACCCCCGCTTGTGGCCTGCACGAAGTCGGGGTGATGCTGATAGGCGCGGTCATCACCGGCCAGATCGACCTGCGCTTTGCCATCTGCCGGGGGCTGTTGGTGCTGCACAACTGCCGCCTTACCGAAATGCCGCGGCTGGACCAGGCCCGCCTGCTCGAATTGTCGCTGCAAGGCAGCCATTTCCCCGGCCTTTCCGCGCATGGGGCAAAGGTGAAGGGGAATGTGTTCCTGCGCGATGCCGTAGCGACGGGCACGGTGGTTGTGGCCAGTGCCGAGATCGGCGGGCAGTTGGTTTGCGAGGGCGCCACGCTGAACGGCGGCAAGGGCAAGGCGCCGAACGCGCAAGCGGCAAAGGTGACGGGGGATGTGTTCCTCGACGGCGTCACGGCGACGGGCACGGTGGCTGTGAACAGCGCCGTGATCCGCGGGCAGTTGGTTTTCGAGGGTGCCACGCTTAACGGCGGTGAGGGCGATGCGCTGAACGCACAGGGCGCGCGGGTGGAGCAGGCTTTCATGTTCCGCGAGGTCGCCTCGGTCTCCGGCCAGGTCGATCTGTCCGCGGCCCATGTCGGCGATCTGGCGGATGATGCGGCCTCCTGGGCCAAATGCGCCGACATCGTCCTTGACGGCTTCAGCTATGACCGGATCAGCGGCGACACCTCCCCCAAAAGCTATGCCGCGCGGGCCGACTGGCTGGCCAAGGGATCACGTTTCAACGGCGCGTTCTTCCCCCAGCCCTACACCCAGTTCGCCCGCGTGATGCGCGATGCCGGCCACGCCGCCGAGGCGCGGCGGGCGCTGATGGAACGCGACCGCATCCTGTTTGCCGAGGCCGACAAGGCCGACCGCGCGGCCCATAGCCGCGCTGTGCGCTTCGATCGCGACCAAATCTGGCTGCGGGCCTTCGGGCGCAGGCTGTGGTCCGGCCTGTCGCGGCGCGTGGTGGGCTATGGCCACCGCCCGGAATACGCGCTGTTCTGGGCGCTGGCCGCGACCCTTTTCGGCGCCGCGTGGTATGGCTTCGCCTGGCGCGCCGGGGTCATGGTGCCCAATTCCGCGGTGATCCTGACATCGCCCGACTGGTTGTGCGCGATGCTGGAAGCCAAGGATGCCCCGGCGGAGTTCTGGACCGGAACGCCTTCGGGCCAGCACTACGAAACCTTCTACGCCTTGCCCTATGCGCTGGATGTGTTCGTGCCGCTGGTGTCGCTGGGCGAGGATCAGGCCTGGGCGGCCACCACGGCAACCTGGGGCGGCTTTGCAACGCGCTGGTTCGGCTTCGTCTTTCAGATCGCGGGTTGGGTGGTCACCTCGCTCGGCATCGCCGCCGTCACCGGCTTTGTGCAGCGGGGCGCCCCCGACTGACCGCGCGCCCGCCGCTTGTCAGCCCGCATCGCAAACCGTAGAAGGCGCGCAGGCAGGCAAGCGGGGGCGGCATGAACATTCTCATTCTGGGCGGTGGCGGGCGCGAACATGCGCTGGCCTGGGCGATCAAGCAGAACCCGAAATGCGACCGCCTGATCGTGGCGCCGGGCAATGCGGGGATTGCGCTGCTGGCCGAATGTGCCGGGATCGACATTCTGGACGGTGCCGAAGTGGTGACGTTCTGCGAGGAAAATGCCATTGATTTCGTGGTGATCGGCCCCGAAGCTCCCCTCGCCGCCGGGGTGGCCGACGCCTGCCGTGCGGCGGGGCTTTTGACCTTCGGCCCCTCTGCCGCAGCAGCAAGGCTGGAGGCCTCCAAGGCCTTCACCAAGGAGATTTGCGACGCCTGCGCCGCCCCCACCGCCGCCTACGCCCGCTTCACCACCCCCGAACCCGCCAAGGCCTACATCCGCACCCAGGGCGCCCCCATCGTGGTCAAGGCCGATGGTCTGGCCGCGGGCAAGGGCGTGATCGTGGCCGCGACCATCGCGCAAGCCCTCGCTGCCATCGACGACATGTTCGGCGGCGAATACGGTGCGGCGGGCGCCGAGGTGGTGATCGAGGAATTCATGGCAGGCGAGGAGGCCAGCTTCTTCATCCTGACCGATGGCACCACGGCGCTGCCCATCGGCACCGCGCAAGACCACAAACGCGCCTTCGACGGCGACCTTGGCCCCAACACCGGCGGCATGGGCGCCTATTCGCCCGCGCCCTGCCTGACCGAGGCGATTGCCGAACAGGCGATGCGCCAGATCGTGCTGCCGACGATTGCCGAGATGGCCCGCCGCGGCACCCCCTACCAAGGCGTGCTCTACGCCGGGCTGATGATCGAGGATGGCCGCGCAAGGCTGGTCGAATACAACGCCCGCTTTGGCGACCCCGAAACCCAGGTGCTGATGCTGCGGCTTGGCGCGCAGACGCTGGACCTGCTGCTGGCCACCGCCGAGGGGCGGCTGGCCGACATGCGGGTGAACTGGGCCGAGGACCACGCCCTGACTGTTGTGATGGCCGCCAAGGGCTATCCCGGTGCCTATGCCAAGGGCAGCGCGATCCACGGCCTGAACACCCTGCCGGAAGACAGTTTCCACATGACCTTCCACGCCGGAACCGCCAGCCACGACGGCCAGATCACCGCCAATGGCGGCCGGGTGCTGAACGTCACCGCCCGCGGTGCGAGTCTGGCCGAGGCGCAGTCCAGCGCCTATGCCATGGTGGATGCCATCGACTGGCCCGAGGGCTTTTGCCGCCGCGACATCGGCTGGCGGGCGCTGTAACCCTCAGCCGCGCCACACCTGCAACGGCCCGAGACGTGGCGATTTCTTGGCGTGATGCCGGTCCATCCGCCCCAGAATGCCGCGCAAAAAGGCCACCGCTGCCACCACATGCGGCCCCTTGTTCAGCATCACACATTCGGCGCGCTGGCTCATCGCGGCATCGGTCACCTCGGCGCGGCTGGCCTGGCCGTCCTTGACCATGCCCTCCAGCACCTGCGTGGCCCAGACCACCGGCACCTGCGCCGCCTCGCAGAGCCACAGGATTTCCTCCTGAATTTCCGACAGCCGGTCAAAGCCGATTTCCACCGCCAGATCGCCGCGCGCGATCATTACCCCCACCGGCAGCACGCCCCCGGCCTCGACAATCAGATCGGGCAGGTTGTGCAACCCCAGCGGCGTCTCGATCTTCAGCAGCACGGCGGGCAGCGGCGCACCCGGTTCGACCCGCGCCTGCATCCCGGCGATCAGGGCGCGCACGTCCTCTACGGTCTGAACAAAGGAATAGGCCACGATATCCGCGTGTTGCACCACGAAATCCAGCGCCGACAGATCGTCGGGGGTCAGCGCATCGACCCGCAGATCGGCGCCGGGCAGGTTGACGCCCTTGCCGGGCCGGATGCGGCCACCCTTGGCGGGCGCGCGGGTCACTTCCAGCACCGCCTGCCCCGCCTTGACCTTTGTCACCCGGGCCCAGATCTTGCCGTCATCCACCGAAACCTCGGCCCCCGGCACCAACGCCGCCAGCAGCGCGCCATGGCTCAGCGTGGCGCAGACCATCGCCGCCGGGCCGTCCTTCAGCCGGTTGGCAATGGCGAAACTGTCGCCGGCGGCAAAGCGGTGCTTGCCACCGTCGCTGACCTCCTGCACCCGGAACTTCGGCCCGCCCAGGTCCATCGAGACCGGCACCCGCCGCCCGAACTCGGCCTCGGCGGCGCGGATATGGCCGATCATCGCCGCCCAGACCTTCGGCGCATCATGGGCGCAGTTGATGCGGAAGCAATCGGCGCCCTCGCGCACCAGCGCCTGAATCAGCCGCTGGTCACTGGCGGCCTCGGAGGGCAGCGTGACCATGATCCGGGTCTGCGGCCCGCCCCTGCCCGCGCCAAACATCGCATCGCGGCGGGTCGTCAGCAGGTCTGCGCCATCGGAAAAGGCGCAAGCCGCCGGATAGACCGCCGCAGTATCCCGCCCGGCATCCCCGGCCTCGTCGCCCGCGATCACCGCCAGCGTGGCGATCACCGCATCCAGCGAGGCCCGCACATGGCCGTCCAGCCGCCCCAGCGTCGAAAGCCCCAGGCTGGCCAGCGGCGCCTGCAACGCGGTCATGTCGGCCTGCCGCAACGCCAGCCAGTCGGCCATGTTCTCGACCGACGGCAGAAACTCCAGATCGCGCACCGCCGGTGCCCAACCCGCCATCCGTGCATCGGCCTGCCGCACCAGTTCGGCCCGCAGCGCCGTCAGATCGGCATAAAGCCCGCGCGCCAGCGCCTGCTGCGGTGGCGGGGCGGCAACCGGCAGGGCGGCATCGGGCTGGTCGTCAGTCAGTTTGGCAGAGACATTCATGGTCAGCTTGGCTTTCGGCAGGTCAGGATGTGCCCTGCCCTAGCAGCCCCGTATGACAGTTCCGTGTCAGCCGCCCGCGACGGCGACCTGCCAAGCCATTCATCTGTTCTCAAATATCCCCGCCGGAGGCTCCCGCTGCCAGCACAGACGCTCCGCGGGGGATATTTAGAAACAGATGAAAGGTGCAGGCGGGATTATTGCCTTTGCCCGGCGCTCCGCGCGTTCGGGCCTGAAACGCTCCACTGGAGCGTTTCCGAGACGGCCCTCACCCCATCCGTTCCGAGGCATAGCTGCCTGGACTTGCCGGGAACACCACGGTCTTGTTGCCATTCAGGAACACCCGGTGGTGGATATGGGCGTGGATGGCGCGGCTTAACACCGAGGCTTCGACATCGCGGCCCAGCGACACGTAATCCTCGGGCGACTGGGCGTGGGTGACGCGCACGGTGTCCTGCTCGATGATCGGGCCTTCGTCCAGATCGGCGGTGACGAAATGCGCCGTGGCGCCGATCAGCTTCACCCCGCGCTCATAGGCCTGCTTGTAGGGGTTCGCCCCCTTGAACGACGGCAGGAAGGAATGGTGGATGTTGATGATCCGCCCCGACATCCGTTGGCAGAACGCATCCGACAGCACCTGCATGTAGCGCGCCAGCACCACCAGTTCGGCGCCGCTTTCCTCGACCAGCGCCAGCAGGCGGGCTTCGGCATCGGCCTTGTTGTCCTTGGTCACCTTGATCAGGTGGAACGGCAGGTCGTGGTTCACCACCAGCTTCTGATAGGTCAGATGGTTCGACACCACGCCGACAATCTCGATCGGCAAGCCGCCGATGCGCCAGCGATACAAGAGGTCGTTCAGGCAATGGCCGAAGTTCGACACCATCAAGAGCACTTTCACCCGGTGCGCCGCGTCATGGATAGCCCAATCCATGCTGAAGCCGTCGGCCACCGCGGCGAAACCCGCCGTCAGGTCGGCGGCACTCACCCCCGCTTCCGACCGGAAGGTGATGCGCATGAAGAACATGCCGGTCTGCGCGTCGTCGAACTGCGCGGAATCGGTGATGTTGCAGCCGTTCTGCGCCAGAAACCCCGAGATCGCCGCCACGATCCCGCGGGTCGAGACGCATTTCACCACCAGCACATAAGACTTCATCGGCTTTCCTTCACAAGGCCCTGCGTTCCGCCTGTAATGCCATGCAGCCCGGCCCTGACCTGCCCCGAAACGACACAGCCCAGCCAAAGCCGACATCGCCTTGTCGCAAATCGCCGCTTCTGTTTCCGATCGGCAACGCCAGCCCCGCTTGCGCGTGCGCGGTCTTCTGCTATGTAGCAGGCGCTTTTCGTGCGGGAACAGGATCAGGGCCATGCCGCTGCTTGTGATGAAATTCGGTGGCACTTCGGTGGCCGACCTCGGGCGCATCCAGAATGCTGCCCGCAAGGTCAAGCGCGAGGTCGCGCGCGGCTATGACGTGATCGTCATAGTCTCTGCCATGTCGGGCAAGACCAACGAACTGGTGGGCTGGGTCGAGGGCACTTCGCCGCTGTTCGACGCCCGCGAATATGACGCCGTGGTGTCCAGCGGCGAGAATGTCACCGCCGGGCTGATGGCGCTGACCTTGCAGGAAATGGACGTGCCCGCCCGCAGTTGGCAGGGCTGGCAAGTGCCGATCAACACCACCTCGGCCCATTCCAGCGCCCGCTTCGTGTCGATCCCGCGCGAGCATATCGACGCCAAGTTTGCCGAAGGCTTCAAGGTCGCCGTGGTGGCGGGCTTTCAGGGGGTGTCGCCCGAAGGCCGCATCACCACGCTGGGCCGGGGCGGGTCTGACACCACCGCCGTGGCCTTCGCCGCCGCCTTTGATGCCGAACGCTGCGATATCTACACCGATGTCGATGGCGTCTATACCACCGACCCGCGCATCACCGACAAGGCCCGCAAGCTGGACCGCATCGCCTTTGAAGAAATGCTGGAACTGGCCAGCCTTGGTGCGAAAGTGCTGCAAACCCGCTCGGTCGAACTGGCGATGCGCTACAAGGTGCGGCTGCGCGTGCTGTCCTCGTTCGAGGATACCGACGAGAATTCTGGAACCCTGGTCTGCGACGAGGATGATATCATGGAATCGAAAGTTGTCTCGGGCGTGGCCTACAGCCGCGACGAAGCGAAAATGACGCTGGTGAAGGTGCTGGACCGCCCCGGCATCGCCGCGGCGATCTTTGGCCCGTTGTCCGAGGCCGGGGTCAATGTTGACATGATCGTGCAGAACATCTCCGAGATCGACGAAGGCGGCGACCGCCGCGCCGTGACCGACATGACGTTTTCCTGCCCGGTCAATCAGGTGCCGCGCGCCCGCAAGGCGATGGAGGATGCCCAGGCCTCGGGCGCGATCAACTATTCCGAGCTGGTGCAGGACACCGAGGTGGCCAAGGTCTCGGTGGTGGGCATCGGCATGCGCAGCCATGCTGGCGTCGCCGCCACCATGTTCAAGGCGCTGGCCGCCGAGAACATCAACATCAAGGTCATTGCAACCTCCGAGATCAAGATTTCCGTGCTGATCGACCGGAAATACATGGAACTCGCCGTGCAGGCGCTGCATGATGCCTTCGAGTTGGAAAAGGCGTAATTTCACGCCAACAGCCGAGGGTCCATGGCCGACCGCAGCGAAAGTGAAAGCCGCAAGCTGCTGAAACGGCTGCGCGACAGCCTTGCCGTGCCGGGCAAGGGCCAGGACCGGCTTGACCGCATCACTCATCTGATCGCGGACAGCATGCAGTCCGAGGTCTGCTCGATCTACCTGTTCCGCGACCCCGACACGCTGGAACTGTGCGCCACCGAAGGGCTGAAGAAATCCTCGGTGCACAAGACCCGGCTGCGCCTGGGCGAAGGGCTGGTGGGCCGGGTTGCCCGCAGCGCCACGCCGATCAACACCGGCAACGCCCCCGCAGAAAAGGGCTTCCGCTTCATGCCGGAAACCGGCGAGGAGATTTTCAGCAGCTTCCTTGGCGTGCCGATTCAGCGGGTTGGCGAAAAGCTGGGCGTGCTGGTGGTGCAGTCGAAGATCGCCCGGCAGTTTTCCGATGACGAGGTTTACGCGCTGGAAGTCGTGGCCATGGTGCTGGCCGAGATGAACGAGTTGGGCGCCTTCCTGGGCGACGGCGAATCCCTATCAGCAATGCACAAGCAGGCGGTGATGTATCGCGGCTCGACCGGGCAGGAGGGCGCCTCGGAAGGCCGGGTCTGGCTGCACGAGCCGCGGGTGGTGGTCACCAATCCGGTGGCCGACGATCCGGTGCTGGAAACCGAACGCATCCGGGCGGCGGTGGGGGTGCTGCGGGTGTCGGTCGATGACCTGCTGGCCGCTGAAAGCCTGGACAAAGATCAGAAACAGGTGCTGGAAGCCTATCGGATGTTCGCCCATTCCCGCGGCTGGCTGCGGCGAATGGAGGAGGACATCGCCCTTGGCCTTTCCGCCGAGGCGGCGGTGGAAAAGGAACAATCCGCCACCCGCGCCCGGCTGGAACAGGTGCCCGACGCCTACCTGCGCGACCGGCTGCACGATCTGGACGATCTGGCGAACCGATTGCTGCGCATCCTGACCGGCCAGGGCGCCGATACCGGGGCCGAGATGCCGGAGAACCCGGTGCTGGTGGCGCGCAACATCGGCCCCGCCGAATTGCTGGCCTACGGGCGCAACCTGCGCGGCGTGGTGCTGGAGGAAGGCTCGGTCGGCAGCCATGCCGCCATCGTGGCCCGGGCGCTGGCGATCCCGCTGGTGATCCATGCCGCCCGCATCACCAACGAGGCACTGAACGGCGACCCGATTCTGGTCGATGGCGATCAGGGCATCGTGCATCTGCGCCCCGACGACACCGTGGCCCGCGCCTTCCGCGACAAGATCGCCATGCAGGCCACGGCGCAGGAGCGCTATGCCAGCCTGCGCGACCTGCCGGCGCAGACCACCTGCGGCACCACCATCAGCCTGCAGATGAATGCGGGTCTGATGGCCGATCTGCCCAGCATCGAAAGCTCGGGCGCCGATGGCGTTGGTCTGTTTCGCACCGAATTGCAGTTTCTGGTGCGCAACCAGATGCCCAAGCGCGACGAACTGGCCCGCATCTATGCCACGGTGATCGCCGCCGCCCATGGCCGCCGCGTGGTGTTCCGCACGCTGGATATCGGCTCGGACAAGGTGCTGCCCTACATGAAGCCCAATGACGAGCCGAACCCGGCGATGGGCTGGCGGGCGATCCGGGTGGGGCTGGACAAGCCCGGCGTGCTGCGGATGCAGATGCAGGCGCTGATCCGGGCCTCGGGCGCGCGGCCATTGACGGTGATGTTTCCCTTCGTAGCCGAGGCCGAAGAATTCGCCCAGGCCCGCGGCCATGTGTTCCGCGAGATCCACCGCGAGCGCAGCATCGGCCATCCGGTGCCCGAGGTTCTGGAAATCGGCGCCATGCTGGAAACCCCAAGCCTCGCCTTCGCCCCCGATGCGTTCTTCAGGATGGTCGATTTCATCTCGATCGGCGGCAATGACCTGAAGCAGTTCTTCTTCGCTGCCGACCGCGAAAACGAGCGGGTGCGCCGGCGGTATGACACGCTGAATGTCAGCTTTCTGGGTCTGATCGAGCAGATCATCAACCGCTGCGCGGTGGCAGGCACGCCGCTGTCGTTCTGCGGCGAGGATGCCGGGCGGCCTGTGGAAGCGGTGGCGCTGGCCGCTTTGGGCATCCGCACGCTTTCCATGCGACCAGCTTCGATCGGGCCGGTGAAATCGCTGCTGCGGCGGATCAACCTGGCCGAGGCCCGCGCCGTGATCGACGAGGCCCGCGCCTCGGGGGCGGAAACCGTGCGCCCGGCGCTGATGGACTGGCTGGCTGTGCAGATCGAATAGCGGCACCGGGGTGCCGCGATCTGGAAATTGCCGTCCCCCGATAGTGTCGAAAGCCGAACCATGATCCCCACCGCCCGCCCGCAAGACTGGTATCGCCTCCGCCGCATGGCGGACGGCATCACCCATATCGACGAGCCGCATATCCGCGAATTCTACCGCTGCAACGTCTGGCATGTGCGGGGCCGCGACCGCGACATGCTGGTCGATAGCGGCATGGGGGTGGCGCCGCTGCGCGCTTGGGTGCCGCTGGTGACCGAGCGCCCCCTGGATGCCGTGGCCAGCCACACCCATTTCGACCACATCGGCGCGCATCACGAATTTCCCTGCCGGCTGTGCCACGAAGCCGAGGCGCACCTTCTGGCGGCCCCGACCCGCGCCAACACCTATGCCGACAAGTATGTGACCGACGACATCTTCACCGCCCTGCCCCCCGCGCCATATTCTTCAATGACTTACGCCGTGCGCGCGGCCCCCGCGACCCGCATCCTGCACGACCATGACGTGATCGACCTGGGCGACCGGCATTTCGAGGTGATCCACACCCCCGGCCACTCCCCCGGCGGCATTGCCTTGTGGGAGGCCGCGACCGGCGTGCTGTTCTCGGGCGATATCGTCTATGATGGCGAATTGATCGAGGGCAGCAGCCCGCAGGAACAGGCCGACTACCACGCCTCGATGACCCGGCTGCTGGCCCTGCCGGTGCGGGTGGTGCATGGCGGGCATTTTCCCAGCTATGACGGCGCGCGGCACCGCCAGATCATCCGCGACTGGTTGGCGGCGAAGGACCGGGCCTGACAGCGGAGAGGTCAGCCCGCCCGGGCGGCGCAGGGCAAGCGGCTCTGGTCAGGCGCGCAAGATCGGGCGCGGCTTGGCGGCTTCGGCAAAGGCAGTCAGCACCGGTTCCGCGCCATGGGTTTGCGCCAGCCGCAGCAGGGCAAAGCGGATCTGCGCCAGTTCGCGGTAATAACTCAGGTAAGCCGCGTTCAGCGCCGCACCAGAGATCGCCCCCAGCACCGGCACCGCCTGCGCCGCCAGCTTTTGCCCCAAGGCCGCCGCCAGACGCGGCGCCACGCTGGCGATCAGCTTTTGCAGCGCCGGGCCGGTAACGGTCAGCCGCGCCCCCAGAAAGGCGGTGTTCACCCCGTCATCCGCCTCCAGCGGGCTGCCTGCGGAAAACACTTGCAGGCATTGGGCGCGAATTTCGGGGGCGTCGGGGTCAAAGCCCTCGTCCTCGGCGGCGCGACGGATGGCATGCAGGATCAGCGTCACCGTGAACGGCAGTTCGGCCAGCGAGGTGGCAAGGCCCCCCGCGCCGCCCGCAGCCCCGGAAAGCGCGGCCAGCGCCGGGCCTGCACGATGCCCCAGCCGTGGCGCCCGACGGCCCAGCGAGGCCGCCGCATGGCCCTGTTGCAAGGCGCCGGTCACCAGCCGCTCGATCTGCCGCTGCAGGCCCTGCGGCAACAGCGCCATCTGTGCCTCGATGCCGCCGCCCAGCTTGTTCAGCAGTGCAATCAACGCCCCACCCGCCCGGTGCTGGCGGGCGGCAAGGGCGGCGATTTCGGCGCGTGGGGGGGCAAGCCGAAGGGCGGGAAGGGTCTGGTCCATGCGTCATAGGTAGGCAGGCGCGGCCTTGGCTGCAAGGCTAACTGTGCGCCTTGACCACGTCGCCGGTCACGCCCTGCCACGCCCCCTGCACCAGTTCCAGCCCCAGCACCCGGTCGGGGTTGGTGGGCGGCGGCATCACCACGCCCGCAAGCTTGCGAAAGCCGAAGCGGCCGTAATAGGGCGCGTCCCCCACCAGCATCACCCGCTGCCAGCCCAAGCGGCGCGCCTCGGCCAGGCTTTCGGTGATCAGCAAACCGCCCAGGCCTTCGCCCTGCCGCGTCGGGTGCACCGCCACCGGCCCCAGCAGCAGCACGTCCTGCCCCGCCACCTCTACCGGCCAATAGCGGATCACCGCCGCCAGCACGCCATCCTCGTCGCGCAGCACCAGGCACAGCGGCGCCACCGTCGCCACCCCGTCGCGCAGCCGGTAGGAGGAAAGCGCCGTGCGGCCCGGCGCAAAGCACAGATCGTAGAGCGCCTCGACCTCCCACCAGTCGGCCTCGGTCTCCTCTTCCAGATGATACAAGGGGCGGCCTCCGGGCAGGTCTGGACGCGGGAATGAACTGGAATCGCGCCTAGCATGGTGCTGCGTCAGGTTCAAACCGATTTGAGCCATGCGATGTTTGCCACCCGCAGGCGGGCCCTATTCCATTCGGCACCAACGCCCCGCCCGATCGTTCTGCAACAGCCTGGCATCGGCATTGCCGCGGGGAAGGTTCGCCTTGGCCGGGCTGAAAGACGGCCTGCGACTGCCGTGCCACAGCCGAAGGCAAGGCCGCGCCCGATGCCGCGGACGTTTCCGCCTTCTCAACCGCCCGGAGTGGCGGGCTTTGGGGTGCCGTTGCATCGGGCCGGCTTTCCCGGTGCCTTGCCACAGGCGCAAGCCCCGGACAGCGCTGGCGGCTGCTCTGCCACCGGCACCGCCGCCATCACCTTGCGCAAAGCGCCCATGTCCAGCGCCGCCTCGGCGGTAAAGGTGCCGGCATAGGCCAGATGCTCTTCTTTCAGCTCGTAACAAGTGGCCCCTTCGATGTCGATCAGCGTTGCCTGCATCCCAGCCGCGCGGAAGGCGGCATGGCGCTTGCGGAAGAACTCGCCGCAGCACATGCCGACGTAGCTTTCCACCCCTTCGGCCTGCATTTCCGCCAAGGTCTCGACCAGATGTTCGTAATTGGTGATCGTCAGCACCGCCATGTTGCGGTCGCGCGCCAGCCGGTAAGCCTCGCCCACCGAACACAGCCCGCAATCGGGGCAGCCGGGGCGGTGGCGCCACTTGCACCAGGCGGGCTTGGCGCAATAGGGCACCAGCAGGGTCGTGGCCCGCGCAAGCCCCCCCGCATCATCGCCCGCCAGCATCAGCGCCGAGGTTTCCGCAGGCGAAAGGCCCAGATCGTCGCGCAGCCCCTGTTTCGCCACCGCGCGGTGCAGCAGCGCCACAATGTCGGCGGCGGCAAAGCCCACGCAATCGGGGGTGGCTTGCGCCAGCCATGCCGCGGCCAGAACGGGCATGTCGGTCACCGGCGTGCCGGTCAGATGCTCCGCCAGACGCTCCAGCATATCGGCGGGGGCGAACTGGCCATCGCTGGCAAAGCGCAGGACCGACGCCTGCCCTTCGGGCGTGACCGCCAGCCACAGCCGCAGCGTTGCCGCGGCAAAGCGGTCGAGGGTTTCGAACCCGGCAGCACCCTCGGACCATTCCGGTTCGGGCAGCGGATCGGAAGCGCCAGAACCAGGCCCGACCCGGTGCAGCACCCGCCCCAACCGCGCCGCGGCGGCGCGGTGCAGCGCGTCGGTCAGATCGGCTTCCGCGGGCATCCGCTCCAGAATATCCTCCAGCGCCGCCATCCGCTCGCGCGCCTGTTCCAGCCCGGTGCGGGTCAGCTTTTCCGTGGGCACCAGCAGCGCCTGCATCGCAGCGGCAATGTCGAGCCGCAGGATCACCGTGGCGTAAAGCAGCGTCGAGCCGCCCTGCGTGGCGATGAACACCGAGGCAATCTTGCCCCCCATCGGCGTTTCAAGGTCGTTCGGGGCCTTGAAGCGCGTGGAAACCCCAAGGTCGTCAAGGGCTTGGGCCACGATCTCTGCCCCGGTCCGCAACTGCGCGGCCAGACTTGCCCCCAGCGCCGCGCCGGGCACGACCAGGCTGAGGCCCAACTGCCCGGGATCGAGGTAAAGCGCCCCGCCACCGCTGATCCGCCGCACCACGGCGACGCCCGCAGCGTCGCACCAGTCGCGGCGCACCTCTTGCGCCAGCCGCTGATGCCGCCCCAGGCTTACCGCAGGGGCGACCCGGTGAAAGCACAGGCTGTCAGCCACCCGCCCGGCGGCGTGGTCGGCCAACAGGGCGGCTTCGAAGGCCACCACATCGCGGGCGGTCCGCACAATGCCTGCCTGGCCGCATATCCCGGTCTGCGCGAAATCGTCCATCTTGCCCCTTTTTCGTTGCACCAGTGTCACCGCGCGGGGCGATTGCGTCAACCACCGTCATCGGGGCCCGTTGCCCGCCCGGGCGCCAAACGGTCAGGTCCTGCGCATCATCCGGCGTCGCTGATCCTGATGACCCGGCCATAGGGCGGCTGCGTCACCGGCTTTGGCACGGCCCAAAGCACCGGAAAGCCCGGCGTGGGTGGCAGGGGCGCATCCAGATCGGTCAGGATCACGGCGATGGAGGGCTGGATCCTTGCCGCCCTCTCGAACAGATCGTGGAAATCCGTGCCGCCACCCACTCGAAACGGCACGTCGCGCAGGCCGTTCCAGCCGTTCGGGTCCAGCCGCACTTGGGCAAACACCGCCACGTCGAAAGCCAGCAGATGCGCCTCGGCGCCGGTGCGGCGGGCGATGGCTTCGGCTTCGGCGGTGAACAGCCGCAGGGTCTGCGGGTCGATCGACGACGAGGTGTCAAGGCCGATCACGAAGCGCGGGCGGTGGTCCAGCCGCTGCCGCCCCGGCTCGAACACCGGCACCGGGCCGCCAGAGCGCTCGGCCTCGGCCATGCGGGCGACCCAAGCGCCTGCGGGCCGGCGCCAACTGGTGCGCGGCCGTTCGATCAGCGCCCGCGCCAGGGCGCCGCGCAGGTGCAGCTCCCACGGCACCGTGTCGGGCGCGAGGTCTGCCAGAATCGCCCCCAGCCGGCCGATGCCGGTGCCGGCCTTGCGCCCGGCCTCGAACGCCCGCAGAATCTGGTTGCGCCAGTCCGAGGCGGTTTGCTTCTTGGCGTCTTCCTTCGGATCACCGATGCCAAGGTCCACCGAAAAGCCGCGCTTCTGGCTCCAGTCGCGCAGGCGCTTGGCCCGCTTCGGCTCGCTGTGCAGCGCCATGGCCAGACGGTCGGCATCCCACCGCTCCAGCGCCGCGACAGCGCTGATCTCGGGTATCCCGGCCTCGGCCAGCAGGTCGGTCAGCGTCACTGCCGGGCGCGGGATGGCGTGGCCCGCCAGAATCAGGGTTTCGTTGATGATGCCGTCGGCCGCCAGCCCGAACAGCGAGGGGTCAAAGGCCGTGCCCAGCCGTTCGGCCAACCCCGCTTGCCGGTCGGAATGGCGCAGCGCCACATGCAGCACATGATGCGCCACAAGCCCGACCTGTTCGGGCAGGCCCAGACTGTCGAAGGCGGGGCCATAGGTGATCACGTCGCCATCCGTTCGGGTGGTGCCCGGGCCGTCGCGGTGGCGACACCACAGCGTCAGCACCGCAAGCGCCGGATCAACCTCGCCCAGATGCGCCAGCGCCCGGGCGGCGCGGGGCGAGGCGCTGGTCACGGCAGACCGGCGGCCCGACGCTCGGCGGCGTAGCCGGCATAGGCCTCGGAACCGGCGAACACCTCTTGCCAGCCTTGCTCGAAGGCGCGACCGATCAGCAACTCGAACCCAAAGCTGGCCAGTTCGCTGACCGGCAGGCCGCCAAGCGCCGGGCCACCCATGCCCCGCAGATCGGCCAGAATTTCGATGGCCACGGCCAGGTTTTCCCGGCTCGCCGCCCCGGTCAGGCCATAGACCAGCGCCGTCAGCCCGTGCAGCGTGCGCGGGTAAAGCGCGGCACGCTCGCGCCGCGGGGTGGCCAGCATCGCCTCGATCTGCACCGTCGCCGCGATCTCGTCGGCCAGCAGCGCAAATTCCGCGGCGGCAGCAGAGCCGACGGTGCCCGCGATCATCACCCCCCGCAGGGCGCGGTCGGACACGCTGTCCATGATCCGGCTGACCCGGGTCCAGCTGCGCGGGGTGCAGGCGATCATCTGGCCGCGGCGCAGGCTGTCCTCGGTGGTCTCCAAAAGATCCGGGCGGGTGCGGATGAAGGCCGCGACAATGGGGTGGATGCCGGCGGGCATCGCGTAATGCTTCACCCAATCCTCGGCATTGGCCTGCACGATCATGTGGATCAGCCGGTCGCTGAGCGCCGTGCCCATGTCATAGGCGATGGCGCCATCCTCCACCCGGTTGCCCGCCGCCACGATCATCACGTTGGCGGGCAAGCGGTGGCGACCGACGCGTCGTTCCTGCAACAGGCCGTAAACCGTGGGCTGCAAGGCCGGGGCGGCGGCGGTCAACTCGTCCAGGAACAGGATCGCCGGAGCGGCGGTGTCGGGCAGATCCTCGGGGCGATACCAGACGGTTTTCTTCGCCTCGTGGTCGAAATACGGCAGCCCGCGCAGATCCTGCGGCTCGATCGTGGTCAGGCGCAGGTCGAAAAGCTCGGCGCCGATCTGGCTTGCCAGGCTCTGCACCAGTTCGGTCTTGCCCACGCCGGGGCGGCCATGCAGCATCCAGGATACCGTCAGCCCGCCCGCCATCTGCGCGGCCCAGCCGGCCTGCAGCACGCGCAGCGCCTCGCCGGCGGAAACTGTGGTGGCATTGACGCTCATGACGCCACCGCGCGCTTTTCCAGAAACGCCGCCAGCCGGGAATGGGCCGAGACGGCGCGCGCTTCCTGAGCCACCTCGCGCAGATAAAGGCTGTCGCGGTGGTTCACCATCAAGAGGTCGCGTTCGGTGAAACCCGCGTCGAACAGGCCCGCCTGCAACACCGCGCGATCCTTGGCGTCCAGCGGTGGCAGGTGGGCTTCCGGAGTTTCGGTCTGCACCGAGACCAGCGTCAGCGGCGGGATATTGGCAAGCTGCGACTGCTCGATCACCAGCCGCAATTCCCCCTCGGCCATCTCGTGGCGGGCTGCGATGTGGCGCAGACAGGCGCGGGCACGGAAAGCCAGGGTATCAAGGCGGCGGGCGGCCTCGTCGTTTGTTACGATGCGCGCCCGCGCCGGTTTGGACAGGCCCAGCACCTTCAGCTCGACGGCCGCGACCATGACCATCATCAAGGCCGGTCCCTGCATCGCGATCACCGCAAGGTCGCGGTCGATCAGCGGCGCAACGATGAAGGGCGATAGCGTCATCATGTAGCGCGGCATCTGCATTTCCACGATCAACCGCAGCCAGAACCCCAGGCTGGCGCCGCGCGGCAACAGCACGACCCGGCCCAGGAACTTCTTCGGCAGGTAGCTGGTCTTGAGAACACCGCGGTTGAACAGGGTTTCGTCGGTGACAATCAGCATGTGATCTCCGCATCTCTGTTTTGGTTATAGCGTCGGGTTCCGGCATGGCAAACGCCGAAGATCGGGTGAAAAGCCGCCTCT
Organism: Rhodobacter ferrooxidans; assembly: GCF_000176015.1. GTDB lineage: Bacteria > Pseudomonadota > Alphaproteobacteria > Rhodobacterales > Rhodobacteraceae > Pseudorhodobacter_B > Pseudorhodobacter_B ferrooxidans. The sequence goes on from NZ_ACYY01000032.1 coordinate 17,515, forward strand.
TGCGGCGTTATCAAAGTGAACGGAGTTGCTTTCCACCCCGGAGGTGACGCGGGATGTTCATCGACGCTTGACCGGGCTGAAGCGGCTCTTGTGCCCAAATCCCGCGAGGGTTTGCTTGCGGGGCTCCTGCATGTCAGCTGCAAGTCCCGCGCAAACGTGCCACCCGCCTGCAAGCCCGGCATCCGGCATGACGACACCACAGCGCTCAAGCACCGCGACTCGCTGACCTTTGCACGATCGGCGGTTTTTGACGTGGTCCTGACCTGACCGCGCCCAAGGGCCTCTAGCAGGTCTTTGCGCAGCGCCATGCGGAAACATGGATCCCACCGCGCCCGACCAATCCCGGGGTTCCGCACATGGTGCAAACACCGACGGAACCGGTCGGAGTTCTTCGGCCTTCAGGATTTCGGGAAACCTTTGATAACCAAGTGCTTGCAAGGCAAGGTGGCGGAGAGACAGGGATTCGAACCCTGGGTCGGCGCAAACCGACAACGGTTTTCGAGACCGCCGCATTCGACCACTCTGCCACCTCTCCGCGGTAGGGGTCAACGGGGGCGATTTAGCCTTGTCCGGGGGCACTTGCAACCCCGAATTCTCCACGACCGATCTGAGGAACCCTCGACTTGTGCGATGGTTGTGCCGGGAGCCCGCTGGCCGCGATGCTCTGGCGGAATGGCATCTGGCGCTGCCGGTTTCGCGCGGGTCGGGTCAGAGCGGCACGGCGCAGGCGGGGGGCTTGCCGGTGACCTAAAAAAGCCGGCTCAAAAACCGGTAGCGGTAGCGCGCTGGCCCCCTGCGTGCGATCCAGGCCAGCGCGGGGCTTGGCATCGGGGCCACGAAACGCTGCGGCCTATGCAAGCCAAGGGGCCATTCTTCCGCCTGGTCCGGGGTCGGCCGGATTGTTCGTCGTCAAGCGACGCCCTGCCGTCTTGCACCGAACATTTGCAGGCGGCGGGCAGGATCGTGGATTGTCCGGGTGCAACGCATCCTGGGGCAAAACAACCAGAAGACGGGAAAGGATGGTGGGTGATAACGGGCTCGAACCGCTGACATCTTCGGTGTAAACGAAGCGCTCTACCAACTGAGCTAATCACCCGACGCAGGCTGAATAGCCGATGGCCGCAGGGCTGGCAAGCCGCGCTTGACCCTTTCCCCGGGGGCTGCAAGGCGCTATTCAGCGCCATCGCAACAGGAGAGTTCACATGACCACCCCCATCACCCGCATCGGCATCGGTGCCCGCATGAGCGACGCCGTGGTGCACAATGGCACCGTTTATCTGGCAGGCCAGGTCGGCACCCCCGGCGAGTCGGTGGCCGATCAGACCCGCAGTTGCCTGGCCGAGGTGGACCGGCTGCTGGCGGCGGCAGGCAGTGACAAGACCCGGATGCTGATGGTGCAGATCTGGCTGGCCGACATCGCCACCTTTGCCGAAATGAACGCGGTCTGGGATCAATGGGTGCCTGCGGGGCACACCCCGGCGCGGGCGACCGGCGAGTCGAAACTTGCCGCCCCCGGCTACAAGGTGGAAATCATCGTCACCGCCGCTGTGGGGTGACAGGCGGCGGCAGCGGGGGTTTTGCCCCCCAGCCCGGCCAAAGGCCGGGCGTTCGCCGCTGAAAACCTGCCACTGGCAGGTTTTCCGGGCGCGGCTCAGCCGCGCAGATAATCCAGCAGGGCGCGGGTGGAGCCGTCCTTGGCCTCGGCACTGGCGCGGCCTTCCAGAACCGGTTGAAGGGCCACCGCCAGTTCCTTGCCGAGTTCCACCCCCCACTGGTCGAAGGAATTGATGCCGAGGATCACGCCTTCGACGAAGACCCGGTGTTCGTAAAGCGCGATGATCTGGCCCAGCACGAAGGGGGTCAGTTGCGGATAGGCAAGCGTGGTCGAGGGGCGGTTGCCGGGGAAAACCCGGTGGCGGGCCTGGCGGTCAAGCTCGGTGCCGGTCAGACCCTTTTTCACCATCAGCGCCGTGGCTTCGGCCAAGGTCCGACCGCGCAGCAGGGCCGCCGATTGCGCCAGGCAGTTGGCCATCAGCAGGCGGTGCTGATGCGCAAGATCCGGCTCGTGGCCTTGCCGGGCGATCAGGAATTCGCAAGGAACCACCCGGGTGCCCTGATGGATCAACTGGTAGAAGGCATGCTGGCCGTTGGTGCCCGGCTCGCCCCAGACCACGGGGCCAGAGTTCATCGGCAAATCGCTGCCATCCATCGCCACGCGCTTGCCGTTGCTCTCCATTTCAAGCTGTTGCAGGTAGGCGGGAAGCCGGGAAAGCCGCTGGTCATAGGGCAGCACGGCGCGGGTGGCGTGGCCGCAGACCTGGTTGTGCCAGAGGCCGACCAGCGCCAGCAGCACGGCCAGGTTCTGCGCCGGGGACGCCTCGCGGAAATGCGCGTCCATCGCCGCCCCACCGGCCAGGAACTGCGCGAAATCGTCGGGGCCGACAGCCAGCATCAACGACAGCCCGATCGGCCCCCAGACCGAATAGCGCCCGCCGACCCAATCGCCAAAGCCGAACACCCGGGCAGCGTCGATGCCGAAGGCGGCGGTCAGCTCGGCGGCGGTCGAAAGGGCCGCAAACTGCGCCGCCGGGTTGGCCACCCGCAAAGCCATCCAGCGCCGCACGGTTTCGGCATTGGTCATCGTCTCGATGGTGGTGAAGGTTTTCGAGGCGACGATGACCAGCGTGGTTTCCGGGTTCAAGCCCCGCAGCGTGTCATGCACATGCGCGCCATCGACGTTGGAGACGAAATGGCAGCGCGGCCCGTCATGGTAGGGGGCGAGGGCCAGCGTGGCCATCGCCGGGCCAAGGTCGGACCCGCCGATGCCGATGTTGACCACATCGGTGATCCGCCCGCCCTGCCCGACAAACCGCCCCTCGCGCACGTCCGCGGCAAAAGCCTGCATCCGGGCGTAGGTGGCGCGCACCTCGGGCATCACGTCGTGACCATCAACCAGCACCGCGCCGTCCAGGTTGCGCAGCGCGGTGTGCAGCACGGCGCGGCCTTCGGTTTCGTTGATCTTTTCGCCCGCGAACATCGCCTCGCGCTTGGCGGCCACCCCGGCAGCCTCGGCCAGTTCCAGCAGCAGGCGGCGGGCCTCGGCGTCGATATTGGTCTTGGAATAATCGAACAGCATGTCACCGGCGCGGGCCGAGAAATCGCCAGCCCGGTCCGCGTCGAACAGCGACAGGATCGAGCGATCCGCCACACCGGCCTGATGCGCCGCCAGCGCCTGCCAAAGCTGTTTCATCTTCATTCCGCCCAATGCACGGTTGCGTTTGCCAGCACGGTTCTAACCGGCGCCTCAAGGTCGCTCAGGGTCGCCGCCCGCTGCAGTGCGTTGCGCTTTTCCGCGCCGGTGATCAACAGGTGAATTGCCATGGCACCCCGCAGAACCGGCGCTGTCAACGTAATGCGCGGCTCGCCTGCGGCATCAGAGCGCAGCGCCATCAGCAGCGGCGCCTGCGGCGACAGCGCCTCGGCCAGCCGGTCGGCGCCGGGGAACAGGCTGGCTACGTGCATGTCGGCCCCCATGCCCAGCAGCAGCACCGAGATCGGCAGATGTGGTGCTAGGCCTTCGGCCAGCGCCTCCAGTTGATCTTCGGGCAGCGGGGCATCGGCATGAAGCGGCACCAGCGTGGCTGCCGCCGCCTTGCTGCGCAGCAGCCGTTCGCGCAGCAGCCTTGTGTTGGAGCGCGGGCTGGTCTCGGGCACCCAGCGTTCGTCGTTCAGGAACACCGAGACCCTGGACCAATCCAGATCGACGCCCGACAGCGTGTCGAACACCGGCCCCGGCGTGGTGCCGCCCGGCACGCAGAACGAGGCCCTCCCGTCCTGCCGCAACGCCTGCGCCAGATCGCCCGCCAGCCGGTCGGCCAGCGCCAGCGTCAGAAACTCGCGGTCGGGGTATTCGACGAAGTTCATTCGCGTATCTCCCGCCAGCGGCGGCCATCGCGGTGCATCAGCATCAGCGCATCCTCGGGGCCGGAAGAGCCCGGATCATAGCCGCGTGGGCGGTCGCCCCGCGCCTCCCAGCCCTGGATGATCGGGTCGGTCCAGGCCCAGGCGGCCTCGACCTCGTCGCCGCGCATGAACAGGGTCTGGTTGCCGCGGATCACGTCCATGATCAACCGCTCGTAAGCGTCTGGAATATCGGCACCTTCCTCGCCCAGCGCCTCGGCGAAAGACATGTCCAGCGGCACCTGGGTCAGCCGCATGCCGCCCGGCCCCGGTTCCTTGATCATCACCTTCAGGTTGATCCCTTCGTTCGGTTGCAGCCGGATCACCAGCACGTTTTCGCGCCAGCCCTCGGTGTCGTCGAAGATCGAATGTGGCGGCTCGCGGAAGGTCACGACAATCTCCGATTCGCGCGCCCGCAGCCGCTTGCCGGTGCGCAGGTAGAACGGCGTGCCCTTCCAGCGCCAGTTCGACACATGCACCTTCAGCGCGATATAGCTTTCGGTGCGGCTGGCCGGGTTCTGGCTGTGGGTCACATAACTGTCCTGCCCCGCCCCCGCCAGATACTGACCACGCACGATATCATCCGGCGCCACCGGATCGAGCGCCCGGATCACCTTCAGCTTTTCGTCGCGCACCGCGGCGGGGTCGAAGTGGTAGGGCGGCTCCATCGCGATCAGGCACAAAAGCTGCATCATGTGGTTCTGCACCATGTCGCGCATCGCACCCGACTTGTCATAATAGGCGCCGCGGCCGTCCACCCCCACGGTTTCGGCCACGGTGATCTGCACATGATCGACGTATTCCGATTTCCACAGCGGCTCGAACAGGATGTTGGCGAAACGCACCGCCATCAGGTTCTGCACGGTTTCCTTGCCGAGGTAGTGGTCGATCCGGTAAATCTGATCCTCGCGGAAATGCTGCGCCAGCACGGCGTTCAGGGCGCGGGCCGAGGCCAGATCGCGGCCAAACGGCTTTTCCACCACGATGCGACTGCCGGTATCGGCAATGCCGTGGCTGTGCAGCCGCTGCGCCAGATCGCCGAACAAGGCGGGCGCCACCGAGAAATAGAACGCCCGCACCACGCCGGGGCGCATCATGTCCTTCAGCGGTTTCCAGCCGGCCTCGCCCACCGCGTCGATCGGCACATAATGCAGGCGGGCCAGAAAGGCGTCGATCATCGCGGCATCGCGCTTGTCGGCGCTGACAAATTCGTCAATCGCCGCCTTCACGTCGGCGCGAAAGGCGTCCTCGGTCAGGGCGGCACGGGCGGCGCCGATGATCCGGCTGTCGGCGGTCACCTGACCGGCCCAGAACCGCCGGTAAAGCCCCGGCAGGATCTTGCGCCGCGCCAGATCGCCGGTGGCGCCGAACACCACAAGATCGAAGGGCTCTACCGGGATGACGCGCGAAACCATGGCACTCCTTGCTGTCGCGAAGGCGACCTACCCGCGCTGCCTGCCCGCGCAACCGCGCCGGTTGCCGGCACATCCGCGAGCCCTTGTTAGCGCTAACGAGCGGACGTTTACCCGTCGAACCCGTGCAAGTCTAGTCCTGCGCACCGCCAGTGTGAAGGCGGCACGGCGGGTTGTGGCAAATCCGTGCTCAGCCCTCGTCCACCACCTGCCAACGCACCCGCCGCAGGATCGGCTCCACCGCCAGCCGCCCCACCGATTGCTCCATCACCAGATCGGGGATGCCGTCACCGATCACCAGCACCACCAGATCGACGCCCTCGCCGGCATCGGCCGGAGCGGCTTCGATTTCCGCCATCCGCAGGCCGCCCATGCTGAAGGTGCGCAGCACCAGATTGCGCACATCGCTTTCGGCGCTTGCCGAACAGGTCACCGTCACCCGGAAATGCCGCGCCAGCGGCATCCCGGCGCTGCTCTTGCGTTTCAACCACTTGACCAGCGGCCGCAGGCCCAGATTGACGAAGACCACCATGGCGGTCAGCACCGCGGCAAAGGGCCAGAACCCCGCCCCCGCCATCAACCCCACCGCCGCCGAGCACCACAGCGTCGCGGCGGTGTTCAGCCCATGCACGTTGAAGCCGTCGCGGAAGATGATCCCGGCGCCCAGAAAGCCGATGCCGGAAACCACCTGTGCGGCCACCCGCGTCGGGCTGACCTCGTTGGGAAACAGCCCCGAGAAGATCACGAAGCTTGCCGCCCCCAGTGCCACCAGCGCATTGGTGCGCAACCCCGCCATGCGTTGCCGCACCTGCCGTTCGGACCCGATCAGCGCGCCGCAGGACAGCGCCACGAACATGTTCAGCGCGGCAGCATCAAGGGTGACGGTCATCGGACATTCCGCTGCAAACGGCCGGGTGCGGCCAATTGCCCCACAAAACGCCAGCCGGGCGGCAATGTCACGCCGAATGTAACGGATTTGTAACGGCGGGATGCAGACCCGGCCCGTTGGTCGGGGCGATAGGATTTGAACCTACGACCCTCTGGTCCCAAACCAGATGCGCTACCAGACTGCGCTACGCCCCGACTGCGGCTGCTTTACGATGGATCGGCGGGCTTGAAAAGCCTATTGCGCGGCGCAGGGCCAGGCTGCGGTGGCCTGATCAAGCGCGGGATGCCGCATTTCGCTGCCCGGCACGATGCCCAGACGCGCGGCAAGCCCGCCGTTGATCTCCAGCACCGCCAGCACACCGGGGCCACCGTCGATCGGGGTTTCGTCCTGCGGAATGGCATTGGCATGCACGACCGTCACCCGCCCGGTGGCATCGGCGAACACCATGTCCAGCGGGATCAGCGTGTTCTTCATCCAGAAGGCGGCGTGCTGCGGGCGGTCATAGACAAACAGCATCCCCGCCGAGGTGGCCATGCTTTCGCGAAACATCAGCCCCTTGGCGCGTTCGTCATTGCTGTCGGCCAGTTCGACACTGAACCGCGCCTGCCCGGCGGGGCCGCGCAATTCCACCGAATCGCCACGACATTCTGCCATCGCCATGCTTGGCAGCAGCAAAAGGCAGGCGATCAACCCGCCGCTCAGCCGCCGTGACGCGCAACCGCTTCCCATGACACCACCTGCACCGCCATCCGGCCGCGTTTCCCGTCAAGGATCCGCAGACCCACCGCCTCGCCCGCGGCAAGGTCGGCAAAACCCGACAGCCGCAGCACCTCGACATGCACGAACACATCCTCGGGGCGGCCGAACACGTTGGCAAAGCCGAAGCCCTTGCCCTTGTCGAACCATTTCACCCGCGCCGGTTCCACCGGACGGGCGGCAATCTCCTCGGGCGTGGCACCAGTGCCATCATCGCCCATCGGAAAGAACACCGCCACCGGCGGTTCGATCTCCAGCACCTCGACCGCCTGCCGCCCGCGTTGGGTGGCCTGCACGTTCACCGAAATGGCCGTGCCATCCGCGACCGAGCTTTGCCCGTAGTTGCGCAACACATTGGCGTGCAGCAGAATGTCCGGCCCACCTTCATCGGCGACGATAAAGCCGAATCCCTTGGTCGGATCAAACCACTTCACATGGCCGTGCACTGTCTGCACGACGTTTTCTTCGTCATTCATGATGAGAGCCGTTTCCCCAGATAAAGCCCTTCGTAATGCCTAACTCTGTCAATCGCGCCGGGTTTTCAAGTGCTAAACAAACGCATAATGCCAGACATGGCTGGCATTTGTCGCAATTAAGGGTTCAGCCGGTCGATTTGCCACAGATCGGCCAAATCCTTGCGTTGCCAGCGGAAGCGGTCATGCAACCGGAAGGCCCCATCGGCCCAGAATTCGATCTCCAGCGGCGTGACTCGGATGCCGCCCCAGAACGGCGGCCGCGGCGGGTTTGGGCCTTTAAGCGCCGTCACCTTCGCCACCTCGGCCATCAGCGCCCCGCGCGACGTGAGCGGTTTCGACTGATCCGAAGCCCAGGCCCCCAGCCGGCTTTTCAGGCTGCGCGAGGCGTAATAGGCATCCGCCGCCGCCCCCTCCTCGCGCGTTGTCAGCCCGCGCACCCGGATCTGGCGGCGCAGGGATTTCCAGTGCAGCACGAAGGCCACCTTGCCCGAGGCCGCGATTTCCTGCCCCTTGGCGCTGCCATAATTGGTGTAGAACACAAAGGCCGCAGGCTCGATGTCCTTCAGCAGCACCATGCGCACGTTGGGCATGCCGGATGCGTCCACCGTCGCCAGCGCGATGGCATTGGGGTCGTTGGGCTCCAACGCCTCGGCCTCGGCCAGCCAGGCCCGGGCGATGGCGAAAGGGTCATCGCCCGCGAAAATGCCGCTTCTGTCCATGGTCATCCTTACGGGTATTGCCGGCGAAACCTAGTCCGCACGGGCGGGTGCCGCAAGCCGCAGCACCTTGAAGCCATTCCATCTATCGCCTACACCTCGGAATTACCAATAAAACCGCTGTGAAGGATACATGATGGCGAACGGACTGCTGGCGGGAAAACGCGGCCTGATCATGGGGCTGGCCAACGACAAGTCGATTGCCTGGGGCATCGCCAAGGCCTGCGCCGAGCAGGGCGCGGAGCTGGCGTTTTCCTATCAGGGGGATCTGTTCAAGAAGCGGGTCGAGCCGCTGATCGCCACGCTCGGCTCCAGCATCATGGTCGATTGCGACGTCTCCAGCCCCGCCTCGCTGGACGCGCTGTTTGCCACGCTGGCCGAAGCTTGGGGCAGTCTGGATTTCGTGGTGCATGCCATCGGGTTTTCCGACAAGAACGAGTTGCGCGGCCGCTATGTCGAAACGACGCCCGCCAATTTCGCCATGACCATGGATATCTCGGTCTATTCCTTTACCGCCGTTTGCGCGCGCGCCGAAAAGCTGATGCCGAATGGCGGCAGCCTGCTGACGCTGACCTATTACGGCGCCGAAAAGGTGATGCCGCATTACAACGTGATGGGGGTCGCCAAGGCGGCGCTGGAGGCGAGCGTGAAGTATCTGGCCGAGGATCTGGGCAAGGACGGCATCCGCGTCAACGCCATCTCGGCCGGGCCGATCAAGACCCTGGCGGCCTCGGGTATTGGCGATTTCCGCTATATCATGAAGTGGAACGAGCTGAACTCGCCCTTGCGCCGCAACGTCACGCAAGAGGAGGTCGGCAAGGCCGCGCTGTTCCTGCTGTCGGACCTCGGGTCGGGCACCACCGGCGAGAACCTGCATGTCGATGCGGGCTATCATGTGGTCGGCATGAAGGCGGTGGATGCGCCGGATATCGACGTGGTGACGGGCCGCAAGGAATGACGCTTGCCGCCTTCCTTGCGGTGGCGCTGCTGCATCTGATGGCGGCGATCAGCCCCGGCCCCGCCGTGCTGATGTCTGCCCGCACCGGCATCACCGAGGGCCTGCGCACCGGCGCGTTTCTGGCGATCGGCATCGGGGCGGGCGCCGTGGTCTGGGCTGCTGCGGCGATGTTCGGGCTGGCGCTGCTGTTTGCCGCAGCACCTGCGCTGCTGTGGGGCTTCAAGATCGCGGGCGGGCTGTATCTGTTGCACATGGCGTGGAACATGTGGCGGCAGGCCGACACGCCGCTGGCGCTGACCGACGACCGCCGCCCGCCGCGCAGTGCGGCATCGGCGTTCCGGCTGGGTCTGTTGACGCAACTGTCGAACCCCAAGCCCGCCGTGCTGTTTTCCGCCATCTTCGTCGGCACGGTGCCGCAGGGCACGCCGCTTTGGGTGGTGCTGGCGCTGCTGACCGTGGTGTTCCTGAATGAAGCGATCTGGAACACGCTGGTGGCGCGAATCTTCTCGTTTGACCGCTCGAAAGCGGTGTATATCAGCCTGAAATCGGTGATCGACCGCGCCTTTGGCGGGATGCTGGCCCTGCTGGGCCTGAAGATCGCCGCCACCTGAAAGGGAACTCCGATGTCGCCCGAACGTCTGCCGCATGAAAAAGGCTTTCACGTCTCCTGGGACCAGATTCACCGTGACGCCCGGGCGCTGGCCTGGCGGCTGGACGGCAAGGGTCCGGGCGAAGGCGGTGCCTGGAAGGCGGTGGTCGGCATCACCCGTGGTGGGCTGGTGCCGGCGATGATCGTCAGCCGCGAGCTGGACATAAGGGTGGTCGATACCATCTCGGTGATTTCCTATGCGCATCAGGATCGCGGCGACGCCGAGGTGACCAAATCGCCGCAGGCCGAGCTGATGGGCGATGGCACCGGGATTCTGGTGGTCGATGATCTGGTGGACAGCGGCAAGACGCTGGAACTGGTGCGCAGCCTGTATCCCAAGGCGCATTTCGCCACGGTCTATGCCAAGCCGTCGGGCAAGCCGCAGGTCGATACCTATATCACCGAGGTCAGCCAGGACACCTGGATCTTCTTCCCCTGGGACATGGCGCTGCAATACGTCCAGCCGTTCCGCGGCAAGGATTGAAGGCAAGGGGGCTGTCTGCCCCCCTCTTGGCCTGCGGCCAATTCACCCCCCGAGGATATTTGTGAACAGATGAATGGCAAGATGCTTCGGCTCTTGCGCGGCGGGCGGCGGGGTGGTTCGCTGTTGTTGACCTTTTCGGGCTGCGGCCCCTTTTGCGAGAGATGTCCATGACCCTGCCGCTGAACCCTGCGATGGCCGCCACCGACATGCCGCCGGTGATGGAGGCGCGGCGCTGGCTGGCGGGGGCTGTGTTCACGCCGGAACGGCCGTTGATCAATGTCAGTCAGGCGGCACCGGTGGACAGCCCGCCCTTGGGCTTGCGGCAGGCGCTGGCCGAGGCCGCGCTGAACGATCCGGCGGCGCATATCTATGGCCCGGTGCTGGGTCTGCCGGCGTTGCGGGCGGAAATCGCCAGCCAGTGGTCGGCGGCCTATGGCGGTGCGATTGCCGCCAATCAGGTGGCGATCACCCAAGGCTGCAATCAGGCCTTCACCGCCGTGATGTCCACCCTGGCCGGGGCCGGCGATGAGGTGATCCTGCCGACGCCGTGGTATTTCAACCACAAGATGTGGCTGGACATGCAGGGTGTTGTCACCGTGCCGCTGGCCACCGGCCGCAGTCTGATCCCGGATGCTGCCGAGGCCGCCAAGCTGATCACTTCAAGAACCCGCGCCATCGTGCTGGTTTCGCCCAACAATCCGGGCGGGGTGGAGTATCCGGCGGCGACGCTGACCGCCTTCCGCGATCTGGCCCGGGCGCAGGGGCTGGCCTTGATCGTCGATGAGACCTACCGCGATTTCGACAGCAGAAGTGGTATGCCGCATGATCTGTTCACCGACCCGGACTGGCCGGAAACGCTGATCCATCTTTACAGCTTTTCCAAGGCCTACCGGCTGACCGGCCACCGGGTTGGCGCGATTGTCGCGGCCTCGCCCCGGCTGGCGCAGGTCGAGAAGTATCTGGATACCGTCGCCATCTGCCCCAGCCAGTTGGGCCAGATCGGCGCGCTGTGGGGGATGCGCAACCTGTCGCAATGGCTGGCGGGGGAACGCGCGGAAATCCTGTCCCGCCGGGCCGCGATGATCAGCGGCTTCAAGGCGCTGCCCGACTGGCGGCTGCTGGGCTGCGGCGCCTATTTCGCCTATGTCGAACACCCGTTCGCGCTCGACTCCGACCAGCTCGCCAAGCGGCTGGTGCAAGAGGCCGCGATCCTGATGCTGCCCGGCACCATGTTCCAGCCTGCGGGCAACCCGGACGGCAAACGCCAGTTGCGCATCGCCTTCGCCAATGTCGATGCCACCGGCATTGCCGAGATGTTCCGGCGTCTGGCCGCCCTGAAACTCTGACGGCCGCGCCCCCGAACCGCCCCCACGGGTGGCCGCAGCCCATCTTGCCCCCCTGCCCGCAACCGCATAGACAGGGCAGCAGATTTCCGCACCCCGACAGGAAAAACCATGGCCAAAGCACCCGAACCCGATGCCCCCGTCCGCAAGCGCAAGGGCGCCTCGACCGTGGTCTGGGCGCTGATGGCGCTGCTGATGCTGGGCCTGGGTGGCTTTGGCGTCACCAACTTCGGCTCGGGCGTGTCCGAGATCGGCGCGGTGGGTGATCGCAAGATCGACGTCAACCAATATGCCCGCGCCCTGCAGCAGGAACTGGCGGCGTTCTCGGCGCAGGTCGGCAGCACAGTGTCGCTGCAGGAAGGCATCGAGCGCGGCATCGACCGGCAGGTGCGCCAGCAGTTGCTGATCGCGGCGGCGCTGGACAACGAGGCCGACCGCATCGGCCTGTCGGTGGGCGATGCAAGAGTGGCGCGCGAGCTGGCGGGCATGGCGGCGTTTCAGGGGGCAGGCGGCAGTTTCGACCGCGAAACCTACCGCGCAACCCTGAAAAACAACAGCCTGACCGAGGCGGATTTCGAAGGCAATCTGCGCGACGACCTCAGCCGCAGCCTGCTGCAAGGGGCGGTTTCGGGCGGCATCGTGGCCCCCGCGGCACTGACCGACACGCTTTACAGCTTTATCGCCGAACGGCGCGGCTTTTCGTTGCTGCGGCTGACCGAGGCCGATTTGAAAACCGCAGTGCCCGCGCCGACCGAGGCCGATCTGCAGGCGCATTACACCGCCAATCTGCCCGCATTCACCAAGCCCGAGGCCCGGCGCATCACCTATGCCGCGCTGTTCCCCGCCACGCTGGCCACCACCATGCCGGTCGATGAGGCGGCGTTGAAGGCGCTTTATGACTCGCGGATCGACGAATTCGTGCAGCCGGAAAAGCGGCTGGTCGAGCGGCTGGTCTATCCGACCGAGGCCGATGCCACCGCCGCCCGCGCCAAACTGGACGCAGGCACGCCGTTCGAGACGCTGGTGGCTGAACGCGGCCTGACGCTGGAGGCCATCGACATGGGCGATGTCGGCAAGGCCGATCTCGGGGCGGCGGGCGAGGCGGTGTTCGCGCTGACCGAGCCGGGGGTGGTCGGCCCGCTGGCCACCGACCTTGGCCCGGCGCTGTTGCGGATGAACGCCATTCTGGCGGCGCAGAACGTCAGCTTCGAGGACGCCCGCGACACCCTGGTGCCCGACATGCAGCAGGATGCCGCCCGCCGCGCCATCGGCGACAAGCTGGAGGCGATTGACGATGCGCTGGCCGGGGGAGCCTCGCTGGAGGATCTGGGCAAGGAATTCGGCATGGCGGTGGCCAGCATCGACTTCGTGCCCGAGGTTCCGGCCGAAGGCGAGGATGCCATCACCGGCTATCCGGCGTTCCGCGAGGCCGCAACGCAGGCGGTCGAGGGCGATTTTGCCCAGACCGTTCAACTGGATGACGGCGGCGTGGTGGCGCTGCGGCTGGATGAAATCGTGCCCGCAGCCCCGATCCCGCTGGATCAGGCCCAAGAGGCGGTGACCGCAAGCTGGCGCAAGGCCGCGGTGGCGCAGGCGCTGGCCGCCCGGGCGGCCGAGATCAAGGCGGCGGTTGAAGGCGGCGATACGCTGGCCGACTATGGCACTCCGGCCGTCACGCCGGAGATTGCCCGCGACGGCTTTGTCGAAGGCGCGCCCGCGGATATCCTGTCCACGGTGTTCAAGTTGCCGCAGGCGGGTGTGGGGCTGGTGCAAGGCCCCGATTTCACCGGTCTGGTGCAGGTGGACAGCATCACCCCCGCCGCTGCCAGTGGCGAGGCCGCCGATGCGCTGAAGGCGTCACTGAACGCACAGATCGAACAGGCGCTGGCGCAGGATGCCTTCCTGATGTTCTCCAATACCCTGGCGCAGACCGCGGGCATCCGGCTGGACGAGGCGGCGATCAACGCTGTCCACGCCCAGTTCCGCTGAGGGCTGCGGCATGGGTTTGACGCCGACGTTCGAAGAGTTTGAAGCTGGCTGGACTGCCGGGCGCAACCAGTTGGTCTATGCCCGGCTGGCCGCCGATCTGGATACGCCGGTCAGCCTGATGCTGAAACTGGCCGAGGCCCGCACTGATACTTTCATGCTGGAATCGGTGACGGGCGGCGAGGTGCGCGGGCGCTATTCGGTGATCGGCATGAAGCCCGATCTGATCTGGCAGTGCCACGGCACCGCGGCGCGGATCAACCGACAGGCGCGGTTCGACCCCACCGCCTTCACCGCCGAAGCTGCCGCCCCGCTGGACAGCCTGCGGGCGCTGATTGCCGAATCCGCGATTGACATGCCCGCCGACCTTCCGGCGATTGCCGCCGGGCTGTTCGGCTATCTGGGCTATGACATGATCCGGCTGGTCGAACACCTGCCCGACGTGAACCCCGACCCGCTGGGCCTGCCCGATGCTGTGCTGCTGCGGCCTTCGGTGGTGGCGGTGCTGGACGGGGTGAAGGGCGAGGTGACAGTGGTGGCGCCGGCCTGGGTCGGCTCGGGCCTGACCGCACGGGCGGCCTATGCCCAGGCGGCGGAACGGGTGATGGACGCGCTGCGCGATCTGGACCGCGCGCCCCCTGCCCTGCGCGACTTTGGCGAGGCGGTGCCGGTGGGTGAGCCAGTGTCGAACTTTACCCACGCGGGCTACAAGGCGGCGGTCGAGGCCGCCAAGGCCTATATCCGCGCCGGTGACATCTTTCAGGTGGTGCCCAGCCAACGCTGGGCGCAAAGCTTTTCGCAGCCGCCGTTCGCGCTCTATCGCAGTCTGCGCCGCACCAACCCCTCGCCGTTCCTGTTCTTTTTCAACTTCGGCGGCTTTCAGGTGGTGGGGGCCAGTCCCGAGATTCTGGTGCGGCTGCGCGATGGCGAAGTGACCATCCGCCCGATTGCCGGCACCCGCAAACGTGGTGCCACGCCCGAGGAAGATCGCGCCCTGGAGGCCGATCTGCTGGCCGACCCCAAGGAACGCGCCGAGCATCTGATGCTGCTGGATCTGGGCCGCAACGATGTGGGTCGGGTGGCAAAGGTCGGCACGGTGCGCCCGACCGAGCAGTTCATCATCGAGCGGTATAGCCATGTGATGCACATCGTCTCGAACGTGGTGGGGCAGATCGCCGAGGGCGAGGACGCGCTGTCGGCGCTGCTGGCGGGGTTGCCTGCGGGCACGGTGTCGGGCGCGCCCAAGGTGCGGGCGATGCAGATCATCGACGAGCTGGAGCCGGAAAAGCGTGGCGTCTATGGTGGCGGCGTCGGCTATTTTGCCGCCAATGGCGAGATGGATTTCTGCATCGCCCTGCGCACCGCGGTGCTGAAGGACGAGGTGCTGTATATTCAGGCGGGCGGTGGCGTGGTATATGACAGCGACCCCGAGGCGGAGTATCAGGAGACGCTGAACAAATCCCGCGCCCTGCGGCGGGCAGCGGAAGATGCGGGGCTGTTTGCCCGGCGCGGCAACGGCTGAACCGGAGGAGCCGGGGGTTTCACACCCCCCAGCCCGGCCACGGGCCGGGCGTTCGTCGCTGAAAACCTTCCACTGGAAGGTTTTCCGGGCGCGCCACACCCCCCGTGGGATATTTGTGCAAAGGTGAAGCCGAAGGCCTCAGGGCGTGGCGAGAACGGCGCTGATCGGGGCCAGGGCGACCGAGGCGGCGCGGCCTTCGACGGTCCATTCCAGCAGGGCTTTCACGGTGTCGGGGTTGGTGGTGCCGACCACGGTGACGCGGCCATCCTGGGCGGCCTTGAAGGCGGCGCGGTCAAGGTAGCGGCGCATGGTGGGGACACTTTCGCCCGCGCCATCGAGGCGGCGGAACACCATGCAGGCCGCCAGCCCCTCGCGCCGTGCCACCTGATCGCCGGCGTTCAGCCCCTTGTCCCAGGTGATCAGCCCACGCCCGATGTCCTTGATCACCGGCACCACTTCGGTGGCCAGCGGCCGGTTGGTCTGAAACCCGCCCTCCTCCAGATCGAGCACCGCCACCGATTCCGGCAGGGCGGCGGCATTGGCCTGAAAGCTGACCGCCAGATCCGAGGCGGTGGCGCCTTGCGGGATGCCGGTGGCCAGCATGATCACCTCCTGGTCCGCGGCGCGGTAGATGGCGGCGGCGGTGGCGGCATCGCGGGCGGCAGGGTCGATGGCAAAGCTGACCGGAAACGGCAAGGAGGCAAGGCCGGTGCGGTCCACATCCGGGCCGCCGGTGTCGATCAGGATCAGCGCGAACATCGGCTTGGCCGAGGGGTTCTCGAAGGCGCGGGCAAAGCGTTGCAGGGCGGTTTGGTCCTCGTCCGGCAAGGCGGTCTCGGCGGGTGGCGCGGCTTCGGCATCACCGATACGCGGCAGGCGGTTTGCGGTGACATCCAGGGCCTGGGTCTCCAGCGCCGGAACCGGGCGCAGGATCGCGGTTTGCTCGGGCATCGGCAAGGGTTCGGACGTCGCATCGCCTGCAGGCAGCGGCTGAGCGTCAAGGATCGGCTCGGGCAGCACCCCGGGTTCTGGTGCCGGTTCGGCCACCGGTTCGGCCGCCGGTTCGGCAACCGGTTCGGGGGGCGGTGCCAGAATGGCGATTTCTTCCGGGGTCAGCGGCGGCAAGGGTGGCAGTTCGGCGGCGTCCGGGCCAGCGTCGGTCAGGGCCGCAGTCGGGCGCAGCGGGTCGGCGGGGGCCGGGACCGCTTCGGCCAAGGTGGCGGGCAGG
>NZ_ACYY01000031.1 GCF_000176015.1 Rhodobacter ferrooxidans
GGCGGGGCGGCGGCGGGCGGGGCGGCGGGGGGCGACCGGGCGCAGCGTATGGGCAAGCTCGATCCCGGCCTCGGCAAAGCGCTGCACCACGGCGTGATTGATTTCCGAGCGGACATTCATCGAGAAATTCACGTCGCGCAGGATCAGCCGCATCTCGAAGGTGATGCCGTCCATCGAAAACCCCATCAGCGCCACCACCGGCGGCGGGTTCAGGATGGCCAGCGGCTGCGCCTCGGCGATCTGGCGCAGGATCGTCTCGACCTTGCGGGTGTCGCTGCCATGCACCACCGTCACCGGCACGATCAGCCGGCCGGTCAGGTTGAAGCGGGTCCAGTTGGTCACCCGCTGCGTCACCAGATCGGCGTTGGGCACGATCACGTCGGACCGATCAAAGGTCTGGATCCGGGTCGAGCGCACCGAGATTGCCCGCACCGTGCCGGAAACGTTGCCGACCTCGATCCAGTCGCCTTCGGACACCGGCCGTTCGATCAGCAGGATGATGCCGGAAACGAAGTTCGACACGATGTTCTGCAGGCCGAAACCGATGCCCAGCGACAGCGCACCGGCGACGATGGCAAGGCCGGAAAGGTCGATGCCGACGGCGTTGATCGACAGCAGGGCGGCCAGGAAGATGCCGGTATAGCCGACGCCTGCGACGATGGCGTTCTGGCCGCCCTGATCCAGGCTGGTTTTCGGCAGGATGGTGGATTTCAGCGCGCCCTGAAACAGCCGGGTCAGGGTGTAGCCGATGCCGAACAGCACCAGGAAATACAGGAAATCGGTGGGCGAGACCTTGGTTTCGCCCATCTGGAAGCCTTCGCGGAACCGGCTCCAGAGTTCGGTGATGTCGGCGGGGCGCGCGCCCCAGATCAGCGCGAACAGCGGCAGGGTGCAGAGGCTGAGGGCAAAGCCCACCAGCACCGGCACCAGCCCCTGCTGCGCCTGTTCCTCGCTGCGGATCAGCAGGCCGTAAACGTCGCCGACCAGTTGTTGCAGGATGAACAAAAGGCCAAGCAGGCCCAGCGACACCGCCGCAGGCAGCACCATGGCCGCCGCCGCCGCGATATAGCCGACCGCCGCCAGCAGCGGGCCGACCACGCCGATCACCACGGCGCCACGCCACAGCAAGCCGATCAGCCGGTTGCGATAGCTGGGCACCTCGCCCGGGGCGGTGTCGGCGGCGACATGGCGGCGCAACAGCAGGCCCATCCGCACCAGAAGCAGCCCCGCCACCACCAGCAGCGGGAACACCAAGAGCGCCGTGCCCGCCTCTCCCGCCACCTGCGGGTCGATGGCTTCCTGCCGCAGCAGGTTCAGCCCCAGCAGAACCCCCAGCAGGAAGGTGTGAAACCGCCCCTCGGCCCGGCTTTCCGGCGAAAGGTTCAGCGGCCCCTGCACGCCCGGGCCATGCGGAAACACCCGCCCGCCCAGCCAGATCGCCACGAAGATCACCCCGCCGATCAGCGGCAGCGTCTGGGCGATGCCGGTCCAGGTCTGGCCCAGCATGCCACTGCGCAGCAGCGCCTGCGACAGCGCCACCACCCCCGCCGTTGGCACCACGATCTGCCCCAGCGAGGCCAGCAGCGCCCAGACCCGGCGGCCGCGGGCGCTGGCCTTTTCCTGCAGCCGTTGCGCCAGCTTGTCGATCCAGCGCCGCCCGCGCCAGATCAGCGCCACCGCGAACACCAGAAGCGCCAGCACCAGCGGCAGGTTGTCCTTCAGCGCCACTTGCGCCGAGGGGTTGGTCCAGGCCTTCTGCAACTCCAGCCACAGGTTCAGCGCGGTTTTCGACAGCCCCCCCAGCGCCACCGGCCAGTTGGCGGGGTTGATCGGCGCGGGCCACAGCCGCAGCAACTCGTCCGCCTGGCGTTCGCGCAGCACCCGGTCGATCTCGCCGATCAGACCATCGGCGCGGCGGTAGGCTTCGTCGGCGGCGATGGCCGGGGCTTGCAGCCGCACCAACTGGTCGGTCAGCTTCTTGCGGCGTTCAGCGATCTCTGGCGCCTCGGCCACACCATCGGCGGGCAAGGCGCCCAGCGCGGTGATCTGGGTGCGCAGCGTGGCGATGCGGGCCGAGTTGGTGTTCTGCGCCACCAGCAGCGCCGAGCGCCAATCCACCAGTTGCGTGCGCAACAGGTTCAGCCCGTTGTTCGAGGTGGTGCGGTCTTCGGTGGCGGTTTCGGCGCGGGTGGCCAGCTTTTCCCAGGCGGCATAGTCCGGCCCGCTGTTTTCCGGCGGCAGGATCGAGATCGACTTGCCACCCTTTCCGGCCGGTTTCGGCGGGGTCTGGCCCTTGACCGGGCCGGTGGGCGCGGGGGTGGTTTCGGTGCCGGGGCCGGTCTCGGTGCCAGTGCCTGCGGTGGGCGGGGTGACGACGATGCCGCCCGATGGATCGGCGGTCTGCGCCTGCACCCCCCCTGCCCCGAGGGACAGCGCCAGCAGCAGCACTCTCAGTGCCGAAACCAGACCGCAAAGGGGAAAGCCCGCCCGCCTCATGCGTCCTGATACACCGCCGGAATCGTGCGCGGCGCGCGGTCAAGCCATTGCGGCACCGGCAGGCCTTTTTCCTTCAGGAACACCGGGTTATAAAGCTTGGATTGATAGCGGCTGCCGTAATCGCACAGGATGGTGACGATGGTGTGGCCCGGCCCCAGATCGCGCGCCATGCGGATGGCACCGGCGATGTTGATGCCGGTCGATCCGCCCATGCACAGGCCCTCATGCTCCAGCAGGTCGAACACGATCGGCAGGGCTTCGGCATCGGGGATGCGATAGCTGAAGTCGGGCTTGAAGCCTTCGAGGTTGGCGGTGATCCGGCCCTGACCGATGCCCTCGGTGATCGACGACCCCGGAGCCTCCAGCTTGCCGGTGGTGTAAAAACTGTGCAGCGCCGCACCTTCCGGGTCGGCAAGGCCGATCTTGACGCCCTTGGGCTGCAACGCCAGCGCCATCCCCGCCAGCGTGCCACCGGTGCCCGCGGCGCAGATGAAGCCGTTCACGCGGCCCTCGGTCTGCGCCCAGACCTCCGGCCCGGTGGTTTCCACATGCGCCTGCCGGTTGGCCACATTGTCGAACTGGTTGGCCCAGACGGCGCCATTGGGTTCGGTCTGCGCCAGCGCCTCGGCCAGACGGCGCGAGTAATGCACATAGTTGTTGGGGTTGCGGTAGGGGGCTGCCGGCACCTGCACCAGCTCGGCGCCGGCCAGCCGCAGCATGTCCTTCTTTTCCTGGCTTTGGGTTTCCGGGATCACGATCACCGTGCGGAACCCCATCGAGGCACCGACCAGTGCCAGACCAATGCCGGTATTGCCCGCCGTGCCCTCGACAATGGTGCCGCCGGGCCGCAGAGCGCCGCGCGCCACCGCATCGCGGATGATGTAAAGGGCGGCGCGGTCCTTGACCGACTGGCCGGGGTTCAGAAACTCGGCCTTGCCCAGAATCTCGCACCCCGTCAGGGCGCTGGCCTGGTTCAGCCGGATCAGCGGCGTGTTGCCAATGGATTGGGCCAGATCGCGGTATATGCGCATGGGGTGGTCCTTCCTGCTGTTCGTCCAGCAATAGGGGGGCTGCGGGCGGAACTCAAGAACTCCGCCCGCGGTTTTGCCCCGCCCCGGGCCACAACCGGCATTTTGCCGCCCGAAACGCCGGTTCAGTCGCCCATCGCCCCCGGCGCATCGACAACAAATTCCACCTCGACCCGGCCCTGATGCTCGAAAACCAGCGTGCCGGGCAGCTCGTCGCCCACCGCCAGCGCGCGGGTCAGGCCCATCAGCATCACATGCAACCCGCCCGGTTCCAGTGCCACCGAGCTGCCCGGCGGCAGATCGACCGCCTCCAGCGGTCCCATGCTGGCCACGCCATTGGCATCGACCACGGTGCCGCTCAGGGCGGCCGAGGCAAAGCCGACCTCGACGCCCAGCAACCGCTCGGCCGTCGGGCCGGTGTTCAGAATGTCCATGTAGGCCGCCGCCGATTGCGCCCCTTCGGCGGGGGCGGCGATATGGGCGTGGATGATCTGCAAGGCGCCGACATTGGTCTGATGCGCCTCGGCGGCGGCGGCAAAGGCCAGCGCGGTCAGCAGGGCAAGGGTTTTCTTCATCATGAAATCTCCGGTTTCAGGGGAAAGTGAAGTCGGTGCGGGAAAGAGAAAAGGCCCCCCCGGCTGGCAAAAGCCATCACCGGAGGGGCAAGTGCGACCCTGCCCCCGGGACCGAGGGGGATCGTTTGAAGGGCAGGCAAGGGACGCACTCCGCACCTGCCCCCAAATGGGGGTGCCATGGGCCAAACAACCCAAGGCGACGCGCCATACTAACCCGAAGAACGGGCAACAAGGCACAGATATCAAAGGTAAATCACAGATAGGCCCGCAGACTGCGGCCTTAGGCGCGCGGTGGCGCGCGCACCGGGTGGGCGGCGTCTCGGGCCCGCCATACCGGGGTTGCCACGGTGGTCAGCGCCACCACGAGGGTAAAGGTCAGCCCCAGACCCAGGTCAGCCCCGCCCAAGCCGGGCAGCACCGCTGCACCGACCAGGTGGCAGGCCGGGCAATCGCCAAAAGCCACCGCAGTGCCGTCGCTGTCGGTGGGATCGCACAGGTCGGCAAGCGGCTCGCCCCAGAACAGGGCGTGCGAGGCGCGGGCGATATCGTCGGGGGATGGCAGGGCGCGATGCGCAAACCCGGTCGCCGCGGTGGCGATCAGCAGCACAAGCGTCAGGGCCAGACCGGCCAGATGCGAACGCGAAACCCGGATCATGTCCATTTCTTAACATGAACATCGGTGTTTGCAAGCATGGCGGCAGCGTGGCTTCCCGTCTCCGCGCACACCTGCAAGACGTTCGCACTTCGGTATTTGCGGCGACGGGGGTAGCCTGCGGCCGGATCAAGGGGGCAGGCAACATGGAGTTGGTGCGCGATCAGGACCGGCTGATGCTGCAACTCAGCGGGCTTGCGGTGCTGGGTCTGGCGCTGGCCACGCTGGCGGCTTTTGCTGTGCCGCAGGTGATCGGGCCGCAGGTGTTCGGGCCGCAGGTGTTTGGGCCAAAGCTGATCGGGCCGCAGTTGATCGGACCGATCGGGCTGGGGCTGGTCTATCTGGCCGGTGGCCTGCCTGCTGCCGCACGGGCGCTGCGCGATCTGTGGCGCGACCACATCCTGAGCATCGACCTCCTGATGGTGGTGGCCGCCGTTGCCGCGGCCTCGGTCGGCGCGGCGCTGGAAGGCGCCGTGCTGCTGACGCTGTTCAGCCTGGCCTCGACGCTGGAGCATCGCGCCATGGGCAAGGCCCGCCGCGCGGTCGAGGCGCTGATGGCGCTGCGCCCCGATACCGCCTTGCGGCTGGATGGTGCCGCGGGCGTGACCGAGGTCGCGGTGGCAGAGCTGGTTGTGGGCGATGTGGTGATCGTGCGCCCGGGCGCGCGGATGCCGGTCGATGGGGTGATTGCCTTGGGCCAAGGCGCCATCGACGAGGCCACCATCACCGGCGAGTCGATGCCGGTGCACAAGGGCCCCGGCGCCAAGGTGTTCGAGGCCACGGTGAACATGCACGGCGTGTTGCAGGTCACCGTCACCAAGGCCGCTGCCGAAAGCACGGTGGCGCGGATGATCGCGCTGGTCACCGAAGCGCAAGCCGCCAAGGCACCATCGGAACGCTTCAGCGCCTGGTTTGGCCAGCGCTACACCGTGGCGGTGCTGCTGGGGGCGGTTCTGGCGCTGCTGGGGTTTCTGTGGTTCGACCACGACCTCGACGCAGCGCTTTACCATGCCGCCACCCTGCTGGTGGCCGCCAGCCCCTGCGCCGTGGTGATCTCGGTGCCGGCGGCGATCCTGTCGGCGCTGTCGGCGGCGGCACACGGCGGTGTGCTGTTCAAGGGTGGTGCTGCGCTGGAGACCCTGGCGGCAGTGCAGAGCTTTGCCTTCGACAAGACCGGCACCCTGACCACCGGGCGGCCGGAAGTGACGGAAATCGTGGCGGAAAGCGGTGACGAGGCCGGGTTTCTGGCGCTGCTGGCGGGGCTGGAGGCCCATTCCGAACACCCGATTGCCGATGCGATCCGCCGGGCGGCGCTGGCGCGCGGCCTGGCCCCGACCCCGACCCATGGCGTCAGCGCCATTCCCGCCGAAGGCCTGATCGGCCAGGATGCGCTGGGGCCGCTGTGGGCCGGCAATCCGCGTCTGGCTGCCCGCATGGGGGCTGATATCGACACCCCTGCCCTGCGGGCGCTGGCCTCGGGGGCGGAAACGCTGGTGTTCATGGGGCGTGCAGATCGGTTGATCGGCGGGCTGACCGTGGCCGACCTGCCCCGCGCCACTGCGGCCGCGGGCATTGCAGCGCTGCGGCGTGCCGGGATCGGCCGGATCGTGATGCTGACCGGCGACCGCCGCCCGGTGGCGCTGCACATCGCCGCCGAACTGGGGCTTGGCCCCGACGAAGTGCAGGCCGATCTGCTGCCCGAAGGCAAGGTCCGGCTGGTGGCCGAGATGGCCGCCGCCGGCCGGGTGGCTTTCGTCGGGGATGGGGTGAACGATGCCGCAGCCCTGGCCCGCGCCGATGTCGGCATCGCCATGGGGGCTGCGGGCAGCGAAGTGGCCCTGCAAGCCGCCGACGTGGCGCTGTTGTCCGAGGATATGGGGCGTCTGGCAGCGGCACACCGCCTGGCCCGCCACACCGCCCGGATCATCAAGCAGAACCTGATCTTTGCCATCGGCATGATGGCGGTTCTGGTGGTGGGGGGGCTGTTCTTCGCCCTGCCCTTGCCACTGGCGGTGATCGGCCACGAGGGCGGCACACTGCTGGTGGTGCTGAACGGCCTGCGCCTGCTGTCCGACCCGATCCGCGCTGATCGGCGGCAACCAGGCTGATCGGCACATGCCGACACGAAAAACCCGCGATCTGCCAAGGCCGGGCAGCGCCCGGCCCTCAGGCCTCCAGCTCGCTGCCCCAGTAAAGATAGTCCATCCAGGTCTGGTGCAGTTCCGCCTTCGCCCCCGGCAAGCGCCTTGCGGCGGCGTCGATCTGGTGCGGCGTCGGCTGGAACGCCGGGCGCAACAGCCGCATCCCGGCCTCTTGCGGCGTCTTGTTGCCCTTGCGCAGGTTGTCGGCCCCACAGCAGGCGACGATATTGCTCCAGCAGGTCAAACCCTTGCGGCTTTTCGGCACGATATGGTCAAAGGTCAGATCCTTGGCGGCAAAGCGCCCGCCGCAATACTGGCAAGTGAATTCGTCGCGCAGAAACAGGTGATAGCGGGTGAACGCCACCGAGCGGCGCTTGCGATAGCGTTTCAGTGCCACCACCGCCGGCACCTCGAACGCCCGGCTGCCGGAATGCACCAGCACATCGTCATAGGTTTTCAGCTGCACCACGCGGCTTTGAATCACCGCCACGAAAGCGTCCTGCCAGCTCCACACCGACAGCGGCGCCCAGCTTAACGGCTGCATGTCCGCATTCAGCACCAGCGTGCGCAGATTGCCGACCGGAACCGTCATCTGGCCCCCCGCGGCAAACATCGGAAGCCGTCGCGGCGATAGCGCAGGGGCCGCGCCGTGGCGCTGTGCTGCAGATCAGACGTGGCCCTGGCGCCGTCCATTCCGTGCTGCCCCTTGTGCCCGACCCTCGGGCCTTGCGGTCGCGGAACAGGCGGGCTGTTCCGGTCGCATGAAACTATATCTGGCAGTTTGCCACTGGCAAGTGCCTTGATCTAGGTTAGTGTCGGCCTGCAACATCCTTGTGACCAAAAGCCGCCCTAGCCGGGCAGCCGGTCCTTCAGGAACGCCAGTGCCACCGACAGCCCATCGGGGGCGATGCCATGGCCGGTGCCGCGCATCACATGGCCATATGTGTCGAATCCCGCCGCCTGCAAGTCCTGCTCGGCCCGCGCCATGTCGGCAAACGGCACCACCGGGTCGGCATCGCCATGGATCAGCAGCACCGGCGGCTTGACCAGGGCCTCGGCGGCCAGCCGTTCCGGTGCCAAGAGCCGCCCGGAAAACGCCACCACCCCCGCCATTGCCCGCGGCCTGCGCGGAGCGATATGCAGGCTGATCATCGAACCTTGCGAGAACCCCACCAGCGCCAGTGCGGCATCGCTCAGGCCTTCCTCGGCCAGCCGCGCATCAAGAAAATCGTTCAGCAGCACCGTGGCCGCCGCCAACCCCTCTGCCGCCGCCGCCTCGGACGATCCATCCAGCCAGGGGATCGGAAACCATTGATAACCAAAGGGATTGCCCGCACAGGGCTGCGGCGCGTCGGGTGAGACGAACACCGTATCGGGCAGATGTGGCGCCAAAGGATCGGCCAGCCCCAAGAGGTCGGCCCCATCGGCGCCATAACCATGCACGAACACCACCAGGCTTTTCGCCCGCCCCGACTGCGGCCCGCGTCGTTGGAATTTCAATGTCACCGGATGCCCTCGCGCGTTTTGATGTGCCGGTAATAGGCCCAGAGCGCGCGGGCCGCAACGCCCCGCCACGGCGACCAGACCTCGGCCATCGCCCGCAACTCCCGCTCGGTTGGCCGAGCGTCCAGCCCGAACAGCAACCGCGCCGCCTCTTGCAGCGCCAGGTCGCCGGGCGCGAACACATCGGCACGGCCCAGCGAAAACATCGCGTAAATCTCGGCGGTCCAGCGGCCGATTCCCGGCACCTCGACCAGCCGCGCCAGCACCGCGGCATCGGGCAACACCCGCAAGGCATCAAAATCAATCCCCGCCGCGGCCAGCGCCCGGCCGTATCGCATCTTCTGCCGCGACAGCCCGCAGCCGCGCAATTCCTCGTCCGACGCCGCCGCCACCGCCTGCGCATCGGTCAGCCCCGCCGCCGCCAGCCGCCCCCAGATCGCATTGGCCGAGGCGACCGAGACCTGCTGGCTGACAATCGCATCCCACAGCGCCAGGAAGCCGTCGCCGCGCAGCCGCAGTGGCAACGGCCCCACCGCCGCCAATACCGGCCCGAACCGCGGCTCGCGCCCCACCAGCCAGCCCGCGCCTTCGGCCAGGCAGTCCGGTCCCCGAATGATCCGCCCCACCATGTCCACCGCCTTTCCCGTTCTCCTTGGTGCAAATACCCTCGCCGAAGGCAAGAAGTTTTGCCGCCGATTGCCCCTTGGCCTGCCCGCGGCTTCGGTCTACCCATGCCCGATGAGCCAAAGCACCGCCTTTCCCACCGACGACCGCGCCGCCCGCCGCAACGTGCTGGTGCTGGTGGCGGCACAGGCGATCCTTGGCTCGCAGATGTCGATGATCTTCATCATCGCCGGTCTCGCCGGGCAATCGCTGGCCTCCAACCCCTGCTGGGCCACGCTGCCGATCTCGCTGACGGTGATCGGCTCGATGCTGTCGGCCACGCCGCTGTCGGCGCTGATGCAGCGCTACGGGCGACGGGCCGGGTTCGTCGTGGGTGCCCTGGGTGGGGTGATCGGTGCCTCGATCGGTGCCTATGCCCTGACCGTGGCGTCGTTTCCGCTGTTCCTGCTGGGGGCGCTGTTCACCGGCATCTACATGTCGGCGCAGGGGTTCTACCGCTTTGCCGCCGCCGATACCGCCTCGGAGGCATTCCGGCCCAAGGCGATTTCCTGGGTGATGGCGGGCGGGCTGATGTCGGCGGTGCTGGGGCCGCAACTGGTCAAGCTGACCAACGACGCGATGGCGGTGCCGTTCCTGGGCACCTACCTGGCGGTGATCGCGCTGAACCTGCTGGGCGTCGGGTTGTTCAGCCTGCTGCACAGCCCCAGGCCGCGGGCGCCGCAACTGGGCGAGGCGCGCGGCCGCAGCCGGATGGAGCTGATCCGCACCCCGCGCATCGCCGTGGCGGTGATCTGCGCCACGGTGTCCTATGCGCTGATGAACCTGGTGATGACCTCGTCGCCGCTGGCGGTGGTGGGCTGCGGCTTTGATACCAGCGATGCCGCCAACGTGGTGACGGCGCATGTGCTGGCGATGTATGCCCCCAGTTTCATCACCGGCCACGTCATCGCCCGCATCGGCGTGGAAAAGGTGATGGCGCTGGGGCTGCTGATCCTGGCCGCTGCGGGTGCCGTGGCAATGTCGGGCGTGGCGCTGGAAAACTTCTTTGCCGCCATGCTCTTGCTGGGCATCGGCTGGAACTTCGGCTTCATCGGCGCCACCACCATGCTGGCGGGCAGCCATGCCCCGGAGGAACGCGGCCGCATGCAGGGCATGAACGACCTGATCGTGTTCGGCGGCGTGACGCTGGCGTCGTTCTCCTCGGGTGGGCTGATGAACTGTTCGGGCGGCTCGGTGCAGGCGGGCTGGTCGGCGGTGAACATGGCGATGCTGCCGTTCCTGGTGCTGGCGGGCGGGGCGCTGATCTGGCTGGTGATGCAGCCCAAGGAAACCCGCTAGCCGCCCGCCCCCCCAAATGCATTGCCGAGATACCGCCTGCACGCTATGGATTGATGCATGTCGGTGCCACGACCCCGGCAGGACCGACGCGTGAACCCCGGATACCCCCCGATGCCCGCCAGTGACACCAAAGTGAAACGCATCTTCATCACCGGCACCGCCGGGTTCATCGGCTACCATCTGGCCGAGCTGTTGCTGGCGCAGGGCGCGCAGGTGCAGGGCTATGACGGCATGACCGATTACTATGACGTCAGCCTGAAACACCGCCGCCACGCCCGCCTGCGCCGCCATCCCGGTTTCGCCGCCACCGAGGCGATGCTGGAAGATGCCGCAGCCCTTGATGCCGCCATCGACAGCTTTGCCCCCGACGTGATCGTGCATCTGGCAGCACAAGCCGGGGTGCGCTACAGCATCGACAATCCCCGCGCCTATATCGACGCCAACATCATCGGCAGCTTCAACGTGATGGAGGCCGCGCGCCGCAACCATGTGCAGCATCTGCTGATGGCCTCGACCAGTTCGGTTTACGGTGCCAACACCGATATGCCCTATGCCGAGACCGACAAGGCCGACACCCAGATGTCGTTCTATGCCGCCACCAAGAAGGCGACCGAGGCGATGGGCCACGCCTTCGCCCATCTGCACGGCCTGCCGACCACGATGTTCCGCTTCTTCACCGTCTATGGCCCCTGGGGTCGCCCCGACATGGCCTATTTCAAGTTCACCGAGGCCATTCTGGCGGGCCGCCCGATCGACATCTACAACAACGGCGAGATGTGGCGCGATTTCACCTATGTGGCTGATCTGGTGCGCGGCATCTCGCTGCTGATCGACGCCGTGCCGCAGCGCCCCGCCAGCCCCGCCGAGATCGAACCGGGCGACAGCCTGTCGCCGGTGGCGCCGTTCCGCATCGTCAACATCGGCAATTCCGAAAAGGTGCGGCTGATGGATTTCATCGCTGCGATCGAAACCGCACTGGGCCGAAAGGCCGCCTACAACTTCATGCCGATGCAGCAGGGCGACGTGCCCGCGACCTGGGCCGATGCCAGCCTGCTGCAGCGGCTGACCGGCTACAAGCCGCATACCGGTGTCGGTCAGGGGATCGGCGCGTTCGTCGCCTGGTATCTGGAGGAATTTGCCCGCAGCCAGACCTGACGCAGCGGCCTGCGATGGCGCTGTAGCCATAGCCCCGCGCGCGTGTTTTCAACGCAACCACCGCCTTTTGTCAGACCATCCAGAACCCGGGTATGAAGTCCATGCAAGTTCCGTTTTTCCGCCCCTCGATCGGCGAAGCCGAAATCGCCGCCGTATCCGAATGTCTGCGCTCGGGCTGGCTGACCACCGGCCCGAAGGCGCAGGCGTTCGAGGCCGATTTTGCCGATTACATTGGCGGCGGCGTGTCGGCGCTGGCGGTCAATTCGGCCACCGCAGCACTGCATCTGGGTCTGGAAGCCCTGGGCGTCGGCCCCGGCTGCGAGGTGATCGTGCCGACGCTGACCTTCACCGCCACGGCGGAAGTGGTGCGCTATCTGGGTGCCGACCCGGTGCTGGTCGATATCGACCCGGCGACGCTGTGCCTTGATGCCGAAACCGTGGCACAGGCGATCACCCCGCGCAGCAAGGTGATCATGCCGGTGCATTTCGCCGGCCGCGCCTGCGATATGACGGCGCTGCGGGCGCTGGCCGACGCCAACGGCCTCAGCATCCTTGACGATGCCGCCCACGCCCTGCCCACCCGGCACCAGGGGCAGTTGATCGGCCAGTGCGGTGCAGATGCGACGGCGTTCAGCTTTTATGCCAACAAGACCATGACCACCGGCGAAGGCGGCATGCTGGTCACCGCCAACCCCGAGATTGCCGCCCGCGCCCGCACCATGCGGCTGCATGGCATCGACCGCGACGTGTTCAACCGCTTCACCAACACCCGCGCCAGCTGGATTTATGACGTGGTGGCGCCGGGCTACAAATACAACATGACCGACGTTGCCGCCGCCATGGGGCTGGTGCAGCTTGGCCGCTGCGACGATTTCGGTGCCACGCGGGCGGCGCTGGTGGCGCGCTACAACGACGCCTTTGCCGACCTGCCGCTGATCCTGCCGCCCGGCCCCGCCGCCGGCGACGAACATTCCTGGCACCTTTACATCCTGCAACTGCCGCAGACCGCACCGCTCAGCCGCGACGCCTTCATCGCCGCGCTGAAAGACGCCGAGATCGGCACCTCGGTGCACTACCGGCCGCTGCATCAGATGACCTTCTGGAAAGACTTCTGTGCGGGGCGCAGCTTTCCGCATGCCGATGCCTATTTCGCCCGCTGCGTCTCGCTGCCGCTGTTCATGGCGATGACGCCCGAGGAACAGGATCACGTCATCGCCACCGTGCGCCGCGTGCTTTCGTGCTGAAACGGCTGTTCGACATCGGCTTTTCGCTGGTGATCCTGGCGCTGTGCCTGCCGCTGTTTGCCGCTGTGGCGGCGGCGATCAAGCTGGCCTCGCCCGGCCCGGTGTTCTACCGCGCCCGGCGGATCGGCAAGGACGGCGTGGCGTTCGACATGCTGAAATTCCGCACCATGCATGTGGCCAATGCAGGGGCCGTGATCACCGCCAAGGGCGACGTGCGGATCTTTCGCGTCGGCGCCTGGCTGCGCAAGCTGAAGATCGACGAGTTGCCACAGTTCCTGAACGTGCTGGCAGGCCAGATGTCGGTGGTCGGCCCCCGCCCCGAAGACCCGCGGATGGTGCAGGATCACTACACCCCCTGGATGCTGGAAACCCTGCGCCTGCGCCCCGGCATCACCAGTCCGGGGGCGGTGTTCTACTATGCGCAGGGCGAAGGGCTGGTCGATGCCGCCGACCCGGAAGGCTCGTATGTGGCGCGGCTGCTGCCGCCGAAACTGGCGGTCGAGCGCGCCTATATGGAGCGGGCGGGGTTTCTGTCGGATCTGCATTGCATCGGGCTGACCGCCGCCGCCATCCTGGGCGAGGCCACCGGCCACCCGGTCAATCCGCCGCGTCAGGACATGGAACTGGCGCTGCGCTGGGTGCCCGCCAGTGCTTTTCCGCGCCAGTCGTGACCAAAGGCCGGGTCAGGGCCGCGCCAGCCGGTAACAACACAGCACCCGCTCGCCGCGGCTTTCGTGGCCGACGTGTTTGAAGCCATGGCGTTCATAGAAATCCCGCACCACGCCATTGTCGTCGCGGTCGGTGGTCAAGGCCACGGCCACGGCACCCTGACCAAAGGCCTCGGCGCAGAACGCCTGCACCAGCACCGCGCCGATGCCGCGACCCGGCGCTGCCGTGGCAATCGACGACAGCTCCACCACCCCCGGCTCGGCACCCTGCGCCACCTCGACCCGGCGGGCATTGCGCAGGATATCGGCCAGCAGCGACGGCCGGCGGATCAGCGCCAGCAGGATCGCCGGGATCAGCCTGCGCCGCCGTGCCCGGAAATGCCGATAAAAACCGTCGGGATCGGCAAACCCCACGGCAAAGCCCTGCACCCCCGCCGAGGTCTGCGCCACCAGCGCAATCGCGCCGGTCCAGTCCAGCACCGCGCGATAATAGCCACGCAGAAAGGCCGGCCCCATCCGGTCCAGAAAAAAGCCGCGAAACGCCAACTGGTGCACCCGCACCACAGCGGGCAGGTCGTCTGGCAACATGCGTCGGACAGAGAGTGTCGGCACGGTTTTTCCTTTTGCACGGACTGGCTGGCTGCTTACAGCATGGCTTGGCGACTGTCACCTTGTGACCCGGCCACCCCTGCGGCCAAAAATGCACCTGCGGACCGGGCTTGCCCCGAGGCGGCGCTTTACGCCCGCCCCGGCCTCGTCTAATCAGAAAGGGCAGCGAAAGGCGGCCTGATGCGTATTCTGATCACCAATGACGACGGCATCAACGCCCCCGGCTTGCAGGTTCTGACCGACATCGCCACCGAGATCGCCGGACCCAAGGGCGAGGTCTGGACCGTGGCCCCGGCTTTCGAGCAATCGGGCGTCGGCCATTGCATCAGCTATACCCATCCGATGATGATCGCCCGGCTTGGGCCCCGCCGCTTTGCCGCCGAGGGCAGCCCGGCCGATTGCGTGCTGGCGGCGATCTATGACGTGCTGGAGGGCGCCCGGCCTGATCTGGTGCTTTCAGGCGTCAACCGCGGCAACAATGCCGCCGAAAACGTGCTGTATTCCGGCACCATCGGGGCGGCACTGGAGGCCGCCTTGCAAGGCCTGCCCGCCATCGCGCTGTCGCAATACATGGGTCCGGATACCAGCGAAACCGCCGACCCGTTCGAGGCCGCCCGCGTGCACGGTGCCGCCGTGGTGCGCGCCCTGCTGGACCAGTCGCATTGGGACAACACCGATTACCGGCTGTTCTACAACGTCAACTTCCCGCCCGTCGCCGCCAAGGCCGTCAAGGGCATCCGCGCCGCAGCGCAAGGCTTCCGCCGCGACACCAGCTTCTCGGTCGAGCCGCACCATTCGCCCTCGGGGCGCAAGTTCCTGTGGATCAAGGGCGGGCCGCAGCATGCCCCCACCCTGCCCGGCACCGATGCGGCGGTGAACCTTGATGGCCATATCTCGGTCACGCCGATGCGGGCCGATCTGACCGCGCATGACCGGTTGGCCGATCTTGCCCGCCTGCTGGAAAAGCCGCAGGTGGCGCGCGGATGAGCAACGGCCCGGCCCCGCTTGACGATGCCGCAGAACGCCAGATGCGCTTTCTGTTCGCCTTGCGCTCGCACGGGGTCACCGATGCCCGGGTGCTGGGCGCGATGGAGCGGATCGACCGTGGGGCCTTTGTGCGCGGGCTGTTTGCCGACCGCGCCTATGAGGACATGCCGCTGCCGATTGCCTGCGGCCAGACCATCAGCCAACCCTCGGTGGTGGGCCTGATGACCCAGGCGCTGGAGGTGCAGCCGCGCGACATGGTGCTGGAGGTCGGAACCGGCTCGGGCTATCAGGCCGCCATCCTCAGCCTGCTGGCCCGTAGGGTCTATACCGTGGACCGCCACCGCCGTCTGGTGCGCGAGGCGCAGGATGTGTTCCACGTGCTTGGCCTGGTGAACATCACCGCGCTGCATGTAGATGGCAGCTTTGGCCTGCCCGATCAGGCGCCGTTCGACAAGATATTGGTGACGGCTGCGGCAGAAGACCCGCCCGGCCCGCTCTTGGCGCAGCTGAAAATCGGCGGTATCATGGTGGTTCCGGTCGGCCAGTCCGACGCGGTGCAAAGCCTGATCAAAGTCACCCGCCACAGCCGCGGTTTCGAATATGACGAGTTGCGCCCGGTGCGTTTCGTGCCACTGGTCGAGGGACTCGGGTCCGAGTAACCAAAGCCCCGGGGCTAACCCGGGCACAGCACATGAGGCCACGATGCGCAGTCACCCCCGCCCGATTCTGCCGCCACAAACCCGCCTGCGGGTGCTTTGCTTCGGCACGGCGCTGCTGGCGCTGACCGCCTGCACCACCGACAAGATGGACTGGGATCTGCGCCCGAACGTCGGGCTGAACACCGCGCAAGCCGCCCAGCGCGCCACGGCCGACCGCCCGCAAGCCGACAGCCGCGGCGTGATCTCGTATCCCGGCTATCAGGTGGCGGTGGCGCGGCGCGGCGATACCGTGGGATCGGTGGCCGCAAGGGTCGGCCTCGATGGCGCGGAACTGGCGCGCTACAACGCGCTGGGGGCGGGCGACAAGCTGCGCTCGGGCGAGGTGCTGGCGCTGCCGCGGCGGGTGGCCAGCAGTGGCGGCAGCGGCACGTCCGGCAGCGGCGGCATCATCGGCGCACCGATCCAGAGCGGGCCGATCGACGTGACCACCATCGCCTCGGGCGCCATCGACCGCGCCTCGGGCAGTGCCGCGCAAACCCCCGGCTGGCAGGCGGGGGCGCAATCGGCCAGCACGGCGCCGGGCGTCGAGCCGGTGCGCCACAAGGTCGCCCGCGGCGAGACCGCCTTCACCATCGCACGCACCTACAATGTTTCCGCCCGTGCGCTGGCCGACTGGAACGGGCTGGATGCCAACATGAGCGTGCGCGAGGGCCAGTTCCTGCTGATCCCGGTGGCGACGGCCGCCGCTGCCGCCAGTGCCGCCACCGCCCCGGGGCAAGGCTCACCGACGCCGGTGCCGCCCTCGGCCTCGCAACCCTTGCCCGACGAAGACACCGCCACGCCGCAAGCCGCCCCGGCCGCCGCCAATCTGGGGGCGCAGCGCACCGGCGCTTCGGCGGCGCGCTTTGCCATGCCGGTGAACGGCCAGATCATCCGCGGCTATGCCAAGGGCAAGAACGAGGGCATCGACATCTCGGCCAGCGCCGGGACATCGGTGCAGGCCGCGGCTGACGGCACCGTGGCCGCCATCACCAAGGACACCGATCAGGTGCCGATCCTGGTGATCCGCCACGCGAACAACCTGCTGACGGTCTATGCCGGGATCGACAATATCACCGTGGCCAAGGGCGCCACCGTGAAACGCGGCCAGACCTTCGCCAAGGTCCGCGCGGCCAGCCCGGCCTTCCTGCATTTCGAGGTGCGCAACGGTCTCGACAGCGTCGATCCGATGACCTACCTGCAATAAGGCCAGGGGGCGCGCCCGATCCCGGACGCGCCCCCTTTCTCATTACCGATCAAAGGCTTATTGCAGCGCCTTGTCGGTGATCTGATGCGTCCAGGCGCCGGTGGGGGCCGCCGAGATCACCGGGTCCGACCCGCCTGCCAACAGCTTGTCCACGGTGCGCTGATAATCCGCCTCGTCCAGCGCGCCATTGCTGCCTGCGGTCAGCTTGGCAATCTCGGCCATCATGCGCTTTTGATGCTCGATGGTCTGCGCGCCGGTCGCGTCGTTGTCGATCACGATCTGCGCCGCCTCGTCCGGGTTGGCCTCGGCATATTTCCAGCCCTGCATCGAGGCACGCACAAAGCGCACCATCTTGTCCTCGAACGCCGGATCCGCAAGGTTGGCCTCCAGCACATAAAGCCCGTCTTCCAGCGTCGCCACGCCCTGCTCTTCATACTTGAAGGTCACCAGATCCTCGGGCGCGATGCCGGCATCAATCACCTGCCAGTATTCGTTGTAGGTCATGGTGGACACGCAAGCCGCCTGCTTTTGCAGCAGCGGATCGACGTTGAAACCCTGCTTCAGCACCGTCACGCCACCGGCCGAGCCATCGGTTTTCAGCCCCAGCGTGCTCATCCAGTTCAGGAACGGATATTCGTTGCCGCCGAACCAGACGCCCAGCGTCTTGTCGGCAAAATCCGCCGGGGTGGCGACACCGGATTCCTTCAGGCAGGTCAGCATCATCCCCGAGGATTTGAACGGCTGGGCGATGTTGACCAGCGGCAGCCCCTTCTCGCGCGCGGCCAAGGCCGAGGGCATCCAGTCCACCACCACATCGGCACCGCCACCGGCGATCACCTGGGTCGGCGCCACGTCCGGCCCGCCCGGCAGGATGGTGACGTTCAGCCCCTCGGCCTCGTAGAAGCCCTTGGCCGCCGCGACGTAATAGCCCGCGAACTGCGCCTGCGTCACCCATTTCAGTTGCAGCGTCACGTCATCCGCCGCCTGCGCCGCGCCCCCGGCAAATGCCGTGAACAGTGCCGCCGTTACGATTCTTTTCATTGGTCAACCTCCATGTTGCGCCCTTGCCGGGCTTTTTCAGTTCCGTTGCGAGGGGTGCCAGAACGTCACCCCCCGTTCGATCAGCGCAATCAGCCCATAAAAGGCCGATCCTGCCAAGGCCGCAACCGCAATTTCCGCCCAGATCATGTCCAGCCCCAACTGGCCGATCTCGGCGGTGATGCGAAACCCCATGCCGCGGGTCGGACTGCCGAAAAATTCGGCAACGATGGCGCCGATCAGCGCCAGCGTGCCCGCGATCTTCAAGCCGTTGAAGATGAAGGGCATGGCCGCGGGCAGCCGCAGTTTCCACAGCCCCTGCCAGTAGCTTGCCCCCCAGGTCGCCATCAGGTCGCGCTGCATCCGGTCCGATGCCGAAAGCCCCGCCACCGTGTTCACCAGCACCGGAAAGAACACCATCACCACCACCACCGCGGCTTTCGACTGCCAGTCGAAGCCGAACCACATCACCATGATCGGCGCGATGCCGACAATCGGTAGCGCGGCCACAAAGTTGCCCACCGGCAGCAACCCGCGTTGCAAAAAGGGCGAGCGGTCGATGGCCACCGCCACCAGCACCGCCGCCCCACAGCCGATCAGATAGCCCGACAGCGCCCCCTTGAAAAAGGTCTGCACCAGATCGCCCCACAGCACCGGCAGGCTGCTGGCCAGCTTTGCGCCGATGGCCGATGGCGGCGGCAGGATGATCGGGCTGACCTGAAGCCCCTTGATCACCGCCTCCCACACCACCAGCACGGTGATGCCGAACAGCGTCGGCACGAACAGCCGCACCCAACGGTTCCTGCCCGCCACCCGGGCGGCGTAGGAGTTCACCCCCCAGGCCACCAGCCAGAACACCACGGCAAAGATCAGCCAGCTCATCGCGCCATCCCCATCCGCCGCAGGGTGACAGTTTCGATCCGGCCGATCCCCACCACCAGCAGCGCCGCCATGGTGGCCGCGGCAAACAGCGCCGCCCAGATCTGCACGGTCTGGCCATAGTAACTGCCACTCAGCAGCCGCGCCCCCAGCCCCGCAGGCTGGTTCAATTCCCCGACAATCGCCCCCACGAGGCTGGCGGCAATCCCCACCTTCAGCGAGGCGAACAGATAGGGCATCGACGAGGGCAGCCGCAGCTTGCCCAATGTCGTGGCCTCGCCCGCCGAATAGGTGCGCAGCAGATCAAGCTGCATCGCATCCGGGCTGCGCAGCCCCTTCACCATGCCCACCACCACCGGGAAGAAACTCAGATAGGCCGAGATGATCGCCTTGGTGACAATCCCCGAGGCCCCCAGCGAGTTCATCACCACCGCCAGCATCGGCGCAATGGCGATGATCGGGATCATCTGGCTGGCAATCGCCCAGGGCATCACGCTCAGATCCATCGCCTTGTTGTGCACGATCCCCACCGCCAGCAGGATGCCCAGGCCCGTGCCGATCACAAAGCCCAGCAGCGTGCCGGAAAGCGTGATCCAGCCGTGATAAATCAGCGATTTCTTCGAGGTGATCGCCTGCCCCGCCACCCCGTCATAAAGCCCCTTGATCACCTGATGTGGTGCCGGCAGCACCGGGCGGTCCTGCGTCATGGTCTGGCCGACGAAGTCCATGCCCGACACCGTCACCCCGGCCCGCGCCGCCTGATCCTGCACCCAGGGGCCGTTCAGCCAGACCGCAGCGCCATACCAAAGCACCACGATCGCCGCGACAACCGTCAGGATCGGCAGCAGCCGGTTCATTCGCTATCATCCTCCCAGCGGAAGGTCGGGGTCAGCGTCAGATGGTCGTTGGCAATTTCCTCGGTGAATTGCACCGACACGCCGCTGGTGCCCCGCGGATCGGACGCCTTGGGGCGAAAGCGGAAATCGAGGTCCAGCGGCACAAAGGTGCCAAGCCCCTGCGCCAGCCGCCCCTCGAAACAGGGCTGATCGGCCTTCCAGTCCGACCATTCGGCCTCGGGCGAGACGAACTTGACCTTGCAATGAAACCGCAGCGGCCGGTCCTTGGCGCCATTGGCGGCGGTAAACGCCACCTCCAGCCGCAACACCTCGGCCCGGGTGATGGTCGGCGCCAGTTCCCCCGACTTGTCATGCACGATCCGCACCCGCAGCGACACCGCGTCGTCGAGCTTGATCCATTCCTCGGGGTTGGGCTTGTGGGGACCAAGCCCGTAGGCATCCACCTCGGTCTCGGCGCCAGCCGCGCCCGCCAGCCCGCAGGCCAGCAGCATTGCCGCAAGCTTAATCCTCATAGGAATGTCCCGCCCGCAGCCCCTCGCGCACCCGATGCGCAATCTCGATGAAGGCCCGGCTGTCCCTGATCTCCAAAGGCCGTTCGCGCGGCAACGGGCTGTCGATCACATCAGTGATCCGGCCCGGACGCGGCGACATCACCACGATCTTGGTCGACAGATACACCGCCTCGGGGATCGAGTGGGTGACGAAAACGATGGTCTTGTTGGTACGCGCCCAGAGCTTCAGCGTCTCTTCGTTCAGCCGGTCGCGCACGATCTCGTCCAGCGCGCCGAAGGGTTCGTCCATCAGCAGGATGTCGGCATCGAACGCCAAAGCGCGCGCGATGCTGGCCCGCTGCTGCATCCCGCCCGACAACTGCCAGGGATATTTCTTGCCAAATCCTTCCAGATCAACCAGTTGCAGAACGTTCTTCACGCGGGCCTCCTGCTCGTCGCGCGCAAACCCCATGATCTCCAGCGGCAGCTTGATGTTGCCCGCGATGGTGCGCCAGGGGTAAAGCCCCGCCGCCTGGAACACATAGCCGTAAGCCCGCTTGCGGCGCGCCTCGTCCGGCGTCATGCCGTTGACGGTCAAGGTGCCGCTGGTCGGATGCTCCAGGGCCGCAATCGCCCGCAAAAGCGTGGTCTTGCCGCAACCCGACGGCCCGATGAACGACACGAAATCGCCCTTCTCGACCGTCAGGTTCACGTCCTTCAGCGCATCCACCGGGCCGTCGCCAGTCTGGAAGGTCAATCCCAGAGCGCGCGCCTCGATCACCGGCAGGTTCTGTTGCAGGGTGTCCTTCATCAAACCCCGCTTGCCGGAATACCGCCGCGCTGCACCGGGCGCGGGGCGGTCAGTTCCTTCCAGGCACTCAGCGCCCGGTTCACCGCCGGCCGCGCCTCGCGCCCGACAAAGTGGCCATGACCCTCGCGGGTTTTCACCTCGCCATCCTCCACCGCCACCTGGCCGCGGCTGAGCGTGTAGCGCGGCAGGCCCTTCACAACTTTGCCTTCGAACACGTTGTAATCAATCGAAGATTGCTGCGACCCCGCCGAGATCACCTTGGACTTCGCGGGATCCCACACCACCAGATCGGCATCCGCCCCCACCAGCACAGCGCCCTTTTTCGGGTAGCAATTCAATATCTTGGCGATGTTTGTTGATGTCACGGCCACGAATTCGTTCATCGTCAGCCGACCCGTCGCCACCCCATGCGTCCACAACATCGGCATCCGGTCCTCCAAGCCCCCGGTGCCATTGGGGATCTTGGTGAAATCGCCCATCCCAAAACGTTTCTGTGCCGTGGTGAAAGCGCAATGGTCGGTCGCCACCACCGACAGGCTGCCCGATTGCAGGCCGGCCCAGAGGCTGTCCTGATGCTGCTTGGACCGGAACGGCGGCGACATCACCCGCCGCGCCGCATGGTCCCAGTCGGGGTTGAAATATTCGCTCTCGTCCAGCGTCAGATGCTGGATCAGCGGCTCGCCCCAGACCCGCTTGCCCTGCATCCGCGCCCTGCGGATCGCCTCGTGACTGTCCTCGCAAGAGGTGTGCACCACATAAAGCGGCACCCCGGCCATGTCGGCAATCATGATGGCGCGGTTGGTGGCCTCGCCCTCCACCTGCGGCGGGCGGCTGTAAGCATGCGCCTCCGGCCCGGTATTGCCCGCCGCCAGCAGCCGCGCCGACAGTTCCGCCACCACGTCGCCATTCTCGGCATGCACCATCGCCAAGGCGCCCAGATCAGCGCAGCGGCTGAAGGAATGGAACAACTCGTCGTCGTTCACCATCAGCGCGCCCTTGTAGGCCAGGAAGTGCTTGAAGCTGGTAATCCCCTGATCGACCACGGTTTTCATCTCATTGAACACCTGCTCGCCCCACCAGGTGATCGCCATGTGGAAACTGAAATCGCAGTTGGCCCGGCCGGTCTTGTTGTGCCACATCTGCAGCGCATCCAGCAGCCCTTGCCCCGGTGCGGGCAGCGCGAAGTCCACCACCATCGTGGTCCCCCCCGCCAAGGCCGCCCGGGTGCCGCTCTCGAAATCATCGCTGGAATAGGTGCCCATGAACGGCATTTCCAGGTGCGTATGCGGATCAATCCCCCCCGGCATCACATAGCAGCCCGAGGCGTCCAGCACCTTGTCGCCACTCAGCCCCGCGCCGATGGCAGTGATCACCCCGCCCAAGATCAGCACATCCGCCTTGTAAGTCAGATCGGCGGTGACGATGGTTCCGTTTTTGATGACTGTGGTCATGGTCATTTACCCTTCATCTTTGCCGCGACAAGCGGATATGACTCTGCGAACTTCGCGTGATTGGGTGTTTGAGATTGGAAATAAACCGGAACATCAAATGAAACCCGGTTCATGCTTTCGGATGATGCTTGGCCTTTCAAATCGCCCAATGACCATACACTGATCCCGCCGCCACCTCCCTTGTTCACGGTAAGAGCCACCTCAAACGAAACCATTTGAGGTGCCAACTTCGGCTCACCTTCAACCGTTCCCGGCGCGATCCAAAGTTTGGCGGTTTCTTGTGCATCAGCAACTCCATTGGTTATATCGAGGAGCGTCTGCTTCACGAACTCATCAAGTTTCATCTGGACGCGCCTTCCCATTTCACCTTTGCACAAATATCCCACGGGGGTCCGGGGGTGTGAAACCCCCGGCCTGGCCTCAGCCAACCACCCCCGCCACCTCAAGCACCGCGTGCAGCAGCACATCCGTCCCGGCCGCCGCCCACTCGGGCGAAATCTCCTCGGCCTCGTTGTGCGACAGCCCGTCGACGCAGGGGCACATGATCATCACCGTCGGCGCCACGCGGTTGATCCAGCAGGCGTCGTGACCGGCGCCGCTGACGATATCCATATGGGAATATCCAAGCTTTTCCGCCGATTGCCGGACGATCTTCACAAGCCCCGCATCAAACGCCACCGGGTCGAAATGCCCGACATCTTCAATCGAACACCCCAGCCCCAGTTCCGCCGCCACCGCCTGCGCCGCGCGGATCACCTCGCCCTTCATCAGGTCCAGCTTGCCCTGTTCCGGCGATCGGATATCCACCGTAAACACCACCCGCCCCGGAATGACGTTGCGCGAGTTGGGGAAGACCTTGACCTGCCCCACCGCCCCCACCGCATTCGGCTGATGTGCCATCGCAATCTGATGCACCCGTTCGGTGATCCGCGCCATGCCCAGCCCCGCATTCACCCGCATCGCCATCGGTGTGCTGCCGGTATGCGCGTCCTTGCCGGTCAGGGTAATCTCCAGCCACCACAGGCCTTGCCCATGCGTCACCACGCCGATATCGCGGCCCTCGGCCTCCAGAATCGGCCCCTGCTCGATGTGCAATTCGAACATCGCGTGCATCTTGCGGGCACCGACCACCTCATCCCCAACCCAGCCGATCCGCGCCAGCTCCTCGCCGAACACCTTGCCGTCCAGGTCGCGGCGGCTTTTGGCGTAATCCTCGGTATGGATGCCCGCGAACACCCCCGAGGCCAGCATGGCGGGGGCAAAGCGCGCGCCCTCCTCGTTGGTCCAGTTGGTCACCACCACCGGATGCCGGGTCTGGATGCCGAGGTCGTTCAAGGACCGCAGCACCTCCAGCCCGCCCAGCACCCCCAGCACGCCGTCGAACTTGCCCCCGGTCGGCTGGGTGTCCAGATGCGAGCCGATATAGACCGGCAGCGCCGCCGCATCTGTCCCCGCACGGGTGGCGAACATGTTGCCCATGGTATCGACACCTACGCTGCACCCCGCCGCCTCGCACCAATCCTTGAAGAGATGCCGCCCTTGCCCATCGGCATCGGTCAGGGTCTGGCGGTTGTTGCCGCCCGCCACGCCGGGACCGATCTGCGCCATGTCCATCAGGCTGTCCCACAGCCGCGCGGAGTTGATCCGCAGGTTTTCACCCGGTGCCGGCATCTGCATTCTCCCTGAGCGTCGGGGTCTGATGCCCCTTGCGACGAATCTTTTCCTGACCGTATGGTCAGGGTGCAGCGCAGCACAAGCCGCCCATCCGGTCAACGACAATCTTGCCGCCGAGGCCCATGCCAGACCCCAGCCCGATCCCCCGCCTGAAACCCGGGCGCCGCAGCGAAAACCGCCGCGAAAACCAGCGGCTGATCCTGGCCGCCGCCGAAAAGGTGTTTGCAGAAGCCGGGTTTGGTGGTGCCACCATGCAGTTGATCGCTGATATGGCCGGCCTGCCGAAGGCCAATCTGCACTATTATTTCGCCACCAAGGAAGAGCTTTACCGCCGCGTGGTGCAGGACATCTTCGAGATCTGGCTGCACGCCGCCGACAGTTTCGACGCCGCCCCCGACCCCGCCTCCGGCATCGGCGCCTATATCGACGCCAAGATGGAAATCTCGCGCCGCCATCCCGCGGGGTCCAAGGTCTGGGCCTCCGAGGTGATGCACGGCGCGCCGGTGATCCAGGATTATCTGGAAACCACGCTGCGGGAATGGACGGGCGGGCGGGCGGCGCTGATTCAGGGCTGGATTGATGCCGGAAAGATGGACCCAATCGACCCGCAGCACCTCTTGTACATGCTTTGGGCCACCACCCAGCATTACGCCGATTTCGGCCACCAGATCGAAACCCTGAACGGCGGCGCGCCCTTGACCGAGGCGCAGTGGCAGGCCGCCAAGGCCAGCGTCAAGCAGATCATCCTGCGCGGCATCGGCGCGCTGCCCGGCGCTTAGAGCGTGTCCGGCAAAAGTGGATGCCGGTTTTGCCGCCAGACACGCGAAAACAGGCTCTAACGGCGCGGCCGGTCTGGCGCGGTTTCCTCCAGCAACTCGATCTGCATCTGCTGGATCAGCGTCAGCCGTTCCCATTGCCGGGTCAGGTGCAGGTCGATCTTGTCATGCAGGTGGCGGATTTCCAGTTCCGCCTTCAGGTTGACCTTGTAATCGTTTTCCGAGCGGATGCGGTCCTTCGCCTCTTGCCGCCGCTGGCTCATCATGATGATCGGTGCCTGCAGGGCGGCGATGCAGGACAGCACCAGATTGAGCAGGATGAACGGATAGGGGTCGAAACTGCCGGTCAGGTAGCCGGTGACATTCACCGTCATCCAGACCACCAGCACCACGCCGAAACCCATGATGAAACCCCAGGAGCCGCCAAAGCGCGCCACGGCATCGGCGGCCACCTCGCCGGTGGTGCGGTCTTCCAGCCCCATGGCGACAGGGTCCAGCGCCAGCGGGCTTTCGGCCTGCAGACTGTCCAGCACCTGATGATCCAGCGCCGTCAGCGCGCCACGCTCGGCGGCCAGCACCGCCTCCAGATGCCGCCGCCGCGCCCCGGCCCGGTCGGTGCGGCAGATCAGGTCGTCGGGTCCGATGTCGGGATGCTCGGCCAGCATCGCGGCCTGGATGCCCGGCGTCAATTGGCTGAAGGCGCGCAGGCTGGCCTGCGGAAATTCGGTGCCACAGATGGCACAGGCAAGGGTTTTCGGCACTGGTTTCATGGTATTCTCCCGGGAGCGATCATGCGCCCGGCGCCGCGGCGGGGCAAGCGATCCCGGCCAATCGGCAGTCCCGCACCACTCGAAGCGGGTCTTCCGGATCAGGACTTGATGCAACAGCCGCAGCATGTCCTCGGGGATCGGCAAGTTTCCGCGCGTTCCCCGACCAAGGTCGGGAGACGCGCCATTTTATTGCGCAAACGCCGAATCTGTGCGACAACAATCGCAAGTTGCACCTGAGGAGACTGCAACCGCTTTCTGAGTTCGATTTATTGCCTGCTGCGCGATCTTTCGCGCATCAGTTGTGCTTTGCCTGCCAAGACGACAGCCATCCGGGGGGATACGATGATACGGCAAAAAGCGTCTGGCCATGAGCTGTCGATCCGCTCGGCGCTGGTGATTGATGACCACCCGCTGTATTGCGATGCGCTTGCCACCACCATGGAAAGCATCTTTCACACCCGCCGCATCCGCAAGGCCACCTCGATGGGCGATGCGTTGCAGCAGTTGCGCGCGCGGTTCTCGCCTGATCTGGTGCTTCTGGATCTGAATCTGCCTGATGTTTCCGGCCTGAGTTGCTATCTGAAGATCAAGGAACTGACCCCGGATGTGCCGGTGATCGTGATCTCGGCGCTGACCTCGCAAGAGGTGATCGGGTCGGTGATGGCGGCGGGGGCGGCGGGGTTCATCCCCAAGGATTGCGGTCGGCAGACCTTCGAGGCGGCGATGCGGCAGATCTGGGACGGCGAGCCCTATGTGCCGCCGGGCTATACTGCGGCGATGGCAACGCAGGCCGCCGAACCCACCGGAGCGGTGATCTCGCGCCGGATCGCAGATCTGTCACAACAGCAAAGCCGCATCCTGAGCCTGATCTGCAAGGGCAAGCCCAACAAGCTGATCGCCTACGAAATGCAGATCGCAGAGGCCACGGTGAAGGCGCATATCACCGCCCTGCTGCGCCGGTTGGGGGTGCAGAACCGCACGCAGGCGGCGCTGATGATGCGCGATGTCTCGATACGCCAGCATCTGCAATAAGGGGCGCAACCGGAAGGCCGAAGCATGCCAGCCTGCCAGAATCTGAACCAGGCTCCGGCCGAGGCGGTGCAGGTCGCGGTCTCGCAGGCCGCCGACCCGTTGGTGGCACTTCAGGAAATCGCGGCGCAGATTGCTCTGGTCAACGCCGGCTTCGTGATGCTGCTGGTGCCCGCCACGCTGGACCCTGTGGCACTGGCGGCGGCGCTGCCGCAAACGCTGCCCGGTACGGTGGTGTTCGGCTGCACCACCGCAGGCCAGATCACCCCGCAGGGCTATCAGGACAACGTGCTGCTGGCGCTGGCGTTTCAGCGGCGGCATTTCCGCGTCGCCTCGCTGCTGTTCAAGCCGGTTGCGCCGGTGTCAATCGCCGCGGTGATGGCGCGGGCCGAGCGGTTGGCGGCGCAGTTTCCCGCCACGCCGGGGCGCAGGCGGCTGGCGCTGGTGTTCACCGACGGGCTGTCGAAACAGGAAGACATCCTGATGGCAGCACTGGAGGCCGGTTTGCGCGACATTCCGGTGTTCGGCGGCTCGGCGGCGGATGGCCTGAGCTTTGACGACACCTTCGTGCTGCATGGCGGCGCCTTCCACGGCAATGCCGCCCTGCTGTTGCTGCTGGAAACCGATCTGGCGTTTCGCGGTCTGGGGTTCCATCATTTCGAGCCGACCGACAAGCGCATGGTGGTGACCCGCGCCGTGCCCGAGGACCGGCTGGTGCTGGAACTGAACGGCGCGCCGGCCGCTGCCGAATATGCACGGCTGGTCGGCGTGGCGGTGGCCGACCTGTCCCCGATCATCTTTGCCGAAAACCCGGTGCTGGTGCGCAACCGCGGCAGCTATCACGTCCGCGCCATCCAGCAGATCCACCCCGGCGGCGGGCTGACCTT
This sequence comes from Rhodobacter ferrooxidans, assembly GCF_000176015.1. Taxonomy (GTDB): domain Bacteria; phylum Pseudomonadota; class Alphaproteobacteria; order Rhodobacterales; family Rhodobacteraceae; genus Pseudorhodobacter_B; species Pseudorhodobacter_B ferrooxidans. Next base: position 27,589 of record NZ_ACYY01000031.1, read on the forward strand.
CCTGTCGGCCATCGACGACGGGCTGCTGCTGACGCTGGGCCGCGGCAAAGAGATTTTGCGCACGCTGGATGCCGGGCTGGCGGTGACCGACGCAACCGGGGCGGCACCCGATTTCATCCTTGGCTTCGACTGCTTCCTGCGCAAGCTGGAGATCGAGCACAAGGGCCTGTCGGCAGAGGCCAGTGCCCGGCTGCGCGACCGCCGGGTGCTGGGGTTCAACACCTATGGCGAGCAGCATCTGGGCGTGCATGTCAACCAGACCTTCGTCGGCGTCGCCTTCTTCCGGCCAGACGGAGACCGGCTGCCGTGATCGACCCCACCGCCCCTCCCGAGGAGCAGATCGCCCGTCAGGCCCGGATCATCGAGGCGCTGGTGGCGCGGGCCGAACGCGCCGACGGGGTGGGCGACAGTGCCTATGCGCTGTTCCAGTCGGCCATCGCCCTGCAGGCCGAAGTCTGGCAGAAGACCCGCGATCTGGAAAGCGCGCTGGACCGGCTTGGCCGCACCTCCAGCGATCTGGAGATTGCGCATCAGGCGCAGGAGCGGGTGCAAAAGACCCTGGCCGATGCGCTGGTGGCGATGGAGGGCGGCTTTGCGTTGTTCTTCGACGACCGCCTGCAGGTCTGCAACACGCTGTTTCGCAAGCTGTTGCCGGATATCGAGCCGCTGATCCAGCCCGGTCTGGGCTTTGACACCTATCTGGCGGCGCTGAAAGCGTCGCGGTCGGTCAGCCATCTGGACGGCTGTGCAACGCCCAATGGCGGGCAACCGTTTTCGGCGGCGGTGATGGGGCTGAAGAACGACCGCTGGTTCCAGATTTCCTGCCACCGCACCAGCTCGGCCACCATCGCCGTGCTGCAGGCCGAAATCACCGATGTGGTGCGGGAAAACCGGCGGCAGAAGACGCTGCTGATCGACCAGCAGGCGCAGGTGTTGCAAGCGGCTTTCGATCACATGGCGCTGGGGGTCTGCACCTTTTCCGCCAGCGGCGATCTGATGCTGCGCAACGACAGCTTCGGCGCGCTGCTGGGGGTGCCGCTGGCGCTGCTGACCAAGGGCACGGCGTTTCAGCGCATCGTCGAACATGTCGAGCGTCACGATCTGCTGGACCGCAAAAGCCGCCGCCCGGAGTTTGCCCGCTGGTTCAAGGCGGTCAAGCGCGGCGTGCCCGTGCAGGAACGCTTTCGCCGCCACGACGGCATCAGCCTCGATCTGCGGCTGAACGCGCTGCCCGACGGCGGCTTTCTGGTGTCGGTGATGGACGTGACCGCCGAAACCGAAGCCGCGGCGGCGCTGGAGGCCCGGGTGGCCGAGCGCACCGCGGCACTCACCGAGGCCAACCGGCTGTTGCAGGTGCAGTCCGCCGAACAGGCCCGCACCGAAGACGCGCTGCGGCTGGCCAAAGAGGCCGCCGAGGCCGCCCACACCTCGAAAACCCGGTTTCTGGCGGCGGCCAGCCACGATCTGTTGCAGCCGATCAACGCGGCCAAGCTGTATATCTCGACGCTGATGGAAACCGTCACCGCCCCGGCGGCGCGCGAAACCGTGATCCGGCTGGGGCGGTCTTTCACCTCGGTCGAAAGCTTGCTGCATGCGCTCTTGGACATTTCGCGGCTGGACAGCGCCGGGGCCGAGTTCAACGTCACCAGCTTTTGCCTGGAGCCGATGATGCAGGCGCTGGCTGCCGATCTGGCGCCGCTGGCGGCGGAGAAGGGTCTGGAGTTGCGGGTGGTGCCCAGTCGCCGCTGGGTGACATCGGACCTGCGCTATCTGGCGCGCTGCGTGCAGAATCTGGTGGTGAATGCCATCCAGTATACCGAAAAGGGCCGGGTGCTGGTGGGGGCGCGGGTGCAGGGCGACCGGCTGCTGATCGAGGTCTGGGATACCGGCATCGGCATTTCCGAACCCGATCAGGCGCGGATTTTTCAGGAATTCACCCGGGTCGGCGGCGTGGCGGCGGGCAGCGGCATGGGGCTTGGCCTGTCGATCGTCGAGAGGGCCTGCCGCCATCTGGGCCATCCGGTGCGGCTGGTGTCGCAGCCCGGGCTGGGGTCGATGTTCGCCATCGACCTGCCGCTGGCCAGCCCGGCGACGGCCGATCTGCCGCAGCCGCAGCCGCCGGAAACCACCACCGAAGGCAGCCTTGATCTGATCGTGCTGCTGGTGGAAAACGATGCCGACGTGCTGCATGCCACCACCCAACGGCTGGAAAGCTGGGGTGCCAGCGTGCTGGCCGCGCGCTCGACCACCGCCGCACTGGCGCTGCTGCACGAGGTGGGCAGCCCGCCCGATATCCTGCTGGCCGATTACCAGCTTGACGGCGACGACACCGGCGTGGCGGCGATCCGGGCCTTGCGGGCGCAGGCGGGCTTCGAGGTGCCCGCCATCATGATCACCGCCAACCGCAGCAAGGCGCTGTTGCGGCAAGGCGCGGAGATGGGCTTTTCGCTGCTGCCAAAGCCGGTGCCACTGGCGCGACTGCGGGCGCTGATCGACTGGAAGACCCGCCGCGCGCCGCCGGAAACCACCGACAAAGGTCTGCGGTGACAGCCGCCGCCGGTCGGCTAGTCTGGGCGCAACAAGGGGGGGGTGACATGCGGCATCTGCGATGGATCCTGGGCTTGGGACTTGCGCTTTGCGCCACGCCTTTGGTGGCGGGCGAAACCTATGATCTGCTGTTCAAGCCCGCGGCGCTGGACGGGGTTTCGCAAGCCGGCGGGCTGGATTATGCCAGTGCCGTGGTGATCGACGGCAAGCCCGCACCGGCCGCGCAGTTGACGCTGCGGCTGGCGCCCGAAGGCATGGTCGATCTGGCGCTGATGCAGGGCACGGCGATGCAGGGCGGCGGCAGCTACCCGGCCTCGGTCGGCAATCCGGTGATCATGTATTTTCTGGAAACCGCGCTGCGCGACATGGCGGCGCAATCGGGTGGCAGCCCGTTCTACATCCGCAACCGCATCAAGGAATCGCTGCTGACCGAGGCGGAGATCCTGCCCGTGACGCTGCACTATGGCGATGCCGACATTGCCGCCCGCCGCATCACCCTGCATCCGTTCGCACAGGATGAAGCCCGCGCCCGCATGGGGGCCTTTGCCGATCTGGCGCTTGCCGTCACCGTCTCGCCCGATATTCCCGGCTGGTATTACGCGCTGGAGGCCAGCACCCCGGCTGTTGGCGCGGTGCCCGGCTATTCCAACGCCCTGACCCTGATGGCCGCCCCGGCGGGGGAACCATGATCCGCCTAAGCCTAAGCCTGATCCTGACCGCCCTTGCCACGCCCGCGCTGTCGCAAACCATGGCCGAGCGGCTGAACGACTATCCGACCGAGGCGCGGGCCGACTATGTGTTCGCCTGCATGGCCGCCAATGGCCAAAGCCGTCTGGTGCTGCAGAAATGCGCCTGCTCGATCGACGTGATCGCGGCGATCCTGCCGTATGATCAATACGTTGCCGCCGAAACCGTGCTGTCGCTGCAACAGGGCGGCGGAGAGCAACTGGCGATGTTCAAATCCGCCACCATGACCCAGACCTTCGTGGCCGACCTGCGCCGGGCGCAAGCCGAGGCCGAGATCACCTGCTTCTAGGCCTCACGCCGGAGGCATCTTCGGCAGCACCTGATCGAACACATTGCCTTCGGTATCCACCGCATGCACCGTCAGCGAAGGCGCGCCATTGTCGGCATAGCTGAAGCGGAACACCGGGTTTTCGCTGATCGAAATGCCGCCCTGCATCGCGAACAAAAGGTCATCGCCCTGCCGCACCTCCAGCGTCGAGATGAAATGCGCGTTGATGAACAGCAGGCTGACCGCATCGCGTTGCAGGCCGGTGTAGTTGGGGTGACGGATCATGATCTGCGCCTCGCGCCGGGCAGTGGACATCGCGGGCGCGGGCGGCGCACCGAACAGCCGCAGTTTCATCTCGCCCATGTTGGCCAGCGCCGCCGCCGGGTCCTTGGTGGCCGGTGCCGAACAACCGCCCGCCGATTTCACATAGCGCCCGGTCATGTAGCTGCCCGTCGCGGTTTCTGCGATCACGCGGATGTTGGAATAGGCGTTCACCCGCACCCTCGTTTCGAATTTCAGCGGATGCATCGCCGGGCCAAAGCGGATTTCCGCAGCCAAAGGCGAGGGGTTCTCGTCGATCACCAGCTTCAGCGCGGTGATCGGCCCGGCGCTGGCGTCGGTCTGTTCGATTGCAACCGGCACGGTGGCGGCATCTTCGGCGCGGTAGGGGGCTGAAACGGCAAACAGCCCTGCCCCATCCAGCAGCACCGTGTCGCCGGTCACCTGCTCGCGCAGCCATTGCCAGGTCTCGCCCTCGATCAGCGGGTTGTCGGCGGTTTGGGCCATAGCAGATTGGGCCAGAACCATCAGGCACAGGCCTGCAAGAAGCTGTTTCATCGGCACGGACCTCCGGTCAGGGCTAGGGCAGCGGCAAGCAGTTTACCATGTCCCCCGCCCATCGCGGAACCGCGCCTTTCGGATAGGTGGCGGCGGCCCCTGCCGCGGGGCAGGATCAGGGCCGCAACCGCAGGGAGGCAGTATGTTCGAGGCCCTGGTGACGCTGTGCGCGCTGGCCACCGGTGATGCCCCGGCGGCCTGCCGCGCCGTGCTGCTGCCGGGGTTTGCCAGCGACAGCAGCACCACCTGCGAGGCCGCCTTGCGCGCCGCCCCGCCCGACTGGCTGGCCGCCTATTCCTGGCAACCCACCTGCGCCCCGCGCCCGCCACCCACTCTGGCCTTCGAACAGATCGCGCCGGGGGTCTTTGTCCACCTTGGCCTGATTGCCGAGCCGGATGCGGCCAACGGTGGCGACGTGGCCAATATCAGCTTCATCGTCGGCCAAAGCAGCATCGCGGTGATCGACGCCGGGGCCAGTCGCGCCATCGGCGAGCAGGTCTATCTGGCGATCCGGGCGCAAAGCCCGTTGCCGGTCTCGCATCTGATCCTGACCCACATGCACCCCGACCATGTGCTGGGGGCGGAACCCCTGCGCGAGGCCGGGGCGCAGGTGTTGGGCCATGCCACGCTGGCGCAGGCACTGTCGGACCGGCGCGAAACCTACACCACCAATTTCGCCCGGCTGATCGGGTCGCAGGGCTTCCTGGCCAGCCGGATCATCGGCCCGGACCTCGGCCTTGTGGGGCCGCAAACCCTCGATCTGGGCGGGCGTCGGCTGCATTTGCAACCGCAGGCAACCGCCCACACCGCCACCGACCTGACGGTGTTCGACGAAACTTCCGGCATCCTGTTCAGCGGCGATCTGGTGGTGGACCAGATGACCCCGGCGCTGGACGGCAGCCTGCGCGGCTGGCAGGCGGTGCTGGCCGATCTGCAAGCCAGCGAGGCGCGGCTGGTGGTGCCGGGTCACGGCGGCCCGCTGCTGCCTTGGCCTGCGGGGGGCGATGCCATGAACCGCTATCTGAAGGTGCTGGAAACCGACAGCCGGGCGGCGCTGGATCAGGGGCTTGGTCTGGCGGCGGCCACGGCACTGATCGGCCAGTCCGAGGCCAGCCACTGGCGGCTGTTCGAGCAATACAACCGCCGCAACGCTACCGTGGCCTATACCGAGATGGAATGGGACTGACCGCTATTGCGGCAGTTGCTTCAGCAGGATCTGCGCAATCGCAAAGGCGCGTTTCTCCAGCAGAACCGGGGTTTCGCAAACCGCGGTCAGCGCCCGCGCCCGGTCGTGGTAGATGCGCTCGTCCCAGTCGATCTGTTCCTCCAGCCGGTCAACGGCGTCGAAATCCGGGGCGGTGGCGGCCATCAGCGCCTCGATCTGGCCGCGCGCCGTCTCGATGCGGGCGGCGAGCGCGGTCTGGCTGTTGGCATAGCGGGCGATGCCGCCGATCAGGCGGTGACGCTCGCGGTCCAACTTGTCGAACACGCCAAGAAAGACGCTGCCCAGCAGTTGCGCGTCGGGCGGCGGGGTGGTGGCTGCGAAACCGCGCACCGCTGCCTCGGCCTGCGGCAGGCCGACCCGGCGCAGCGCCAGCATCGCCACCAGATCGCGCGCCTGCGCCGACAGCGGCACCGGCTGCACCTCTTGCGGCCACATCAGCCCCGGCGAAAGATTGTCCACCCGCGGCTGGATGCAGGGCCAGTCGGGGTCGGAATAGTCTGCCGCCTCAACCAGTTGCGGGGTGGCCAGCAGCAGGCAGATCAGCAGATGTGCTCCGTTCATCGGCGGCCCTCCGGGGTGGCGGTTGCGGCCAGTATAGCCGTGGTTCGCCGCACGGCCAAAGGGGGCACCCCATAAACTAAGGTCGCAATTGTGAGGGGGAAGCCCGCGCCTATACTCGACCCCAAAGCCGCAAAGGCGCCGAATTTCACGCCAGGGGAGAGTTGGAATGCGCACCCGCGCCGCCGTTGCTGTCGCTGCCGGACAACCGTTGCAGGTGATGGAGGTCAATCTGGAAGGCCCGAAGGCGGGCGAGGTTCTGGTGGAAATCCGCGCCACCGGCATCTGCCATACCGACGAATTCACCCTGTCGGGCGCTGATCCTGAAGGGCTTTTCCCGGCCATTCTGGGCCATGAAGGTGCCGGCGTGGTGCTGGAGGTCGGCCCCGGCGTCACTAGCCTGAAACCCGGCGACC
>NZ_ACYY01000030.1 GCF_000176015.1 Rhodobacter ferrooxidans
AAACTTTGCCTTTGCCATGATGGCCTCCTGTGCGGTTCGGATGCGGCGGGGTGAACCCCGCCCTACGGGGTGGTAGGGCGGGGTTCACCCCGCCACACCGGTTAAGCGTATTTCTTCTGGATCTCGTCCGAGATGTTCTGCGGCACGGCGTCGTAATGGTCGAACTGCATCGAGAAGTTCGCCCGACCCGAAGACATCGAGCGCAGGGTGTTGATGTAGCCGAACATGTTGGCCAGCGGAACCATCGCGGTGATGACATTGGCGTTGCCGCGGCTGTCCTGCCCCTGCACCATGCCCCGACGCGAGGTCAGGTCGCCGATGATGCCGCCGGTATACATTTCCGGGGTGACAACTTCGACTTTCATGATCGGTTCCAGCAGTTTGGCCCCGGCTTTCTTCAGACCTTCGCGCATCCCGGCCCGGGCGGCGATTTCAAAGGCCAGCACCGACGAGTCAACGTCATGGTAGGCGCCGTCCACCAGCGCCACCTTGAAGTCGATCACCGGGAAACCGGCCAGCGGGCCCGAATCCATCACCGACTTGATGCCTTTTTCGACACCGGGGATGTATTCCTTCGGCACCGAACCGCCCACCACCTTGGATTCGAACGAGTAGCCAACGCCCGGCTCGGTCGGGGTGATGATCAGCTTGATGCGGGCGAACTGGCCCGTGCCGCCGGTCTGTTTCTTGTGGGTGTAGTCGATTTCGGCTTCGCGCGAGATGGTCTCGCGGTAGGCCACCTGCGGCGCACCGATGTTGGCCTCGACCTTGAACTCGCGCCGCATGCGGTCAACGAGGATGTCGAGGTGCAACTCGCCCATGCCCTTCATGATGGTCTGGCCCGATTCGAAATCGGTTTCGACGCGGAACGACGGGTCTTCGGCGGCCAGACGGGCAAGGGCGATGCCCATCTTTTCCTGGTCGGCCTTGGTCTTCGGCTCGACGGCGATCTCGATCACCGGCTGCGGGAAGGTCATGGTTTCCAGAACCACCGGCTTGGCCGGATCACACAGCGTGTCACCCGTGGTGGTTTCCTTCAGCCCGGCCAGCGCGATGATGTCGCCGGCAAAGGCCTCGTCGATCTCTTCACGGTTGATGGCGTGCATCATCATCATGCGGCCAACGCGTTCCTTGCGTTCCTTGGTCGCGTTCAGCATGGCGTCGCCCTTCTTCAGCACGCCCGAATAGATGCGCGTGAAGGTCAGCGAGCCCACGAAGGGGTCGTTCATGATCTTGAACGCCAGCGCCGAGAACGGCTGCGCGTCATCGGCCGACCGCTCGATATTGCGGGTCTCGGTCTCGTCGCCCGGCGCGAAGCCCAGGTAGGGCGGCACGTCCAGCGGGTTCGGCAGATAGTCGATCACGGCGTTCAGCATCGGCTGCACGCCCTTGTTCTTGAAGGCAGAGCCCGCCAGCACCGGCACGAAGTCCAGCGCGAGGCAGCCCTTGCGGATCAGGCCGCGCAGCACGTCTTCCGACGGCTCGTTGCCTTCCAGATAGGCTTCCATCACGTCGTCGTCCTGCTCGACCGCAAGCTCCAGCATGTGGTGGCGCCATTCGTCGGCGGTGGCTTTCAGCTCGGCGCGAACCGGCTGGCGCACCCAGGAGGCGCCCAGGTCTTCGCCCTCATAGACCCATTCTTCCATGGTGATCAGATCGACAATGCCTTCCAGCTTGTCTTCGGCCCCGATCGGGATCTGCACCGGCATCGGCTTGGCGCCGGTGCGGTCTGCGATCATCTTGATGCAGTTGTAGAAATCGGCGCCGGTCTTGTCCATCTTGTTGACGAAGACGATGCGCGGCACCTTGTAACGGTCGGCCTGACGCCAGACGGTTTCGGTCTGCGGTTCCACACCGGCGTTGCCGTCCAGCAGCACCACGGCACCATCCAGCACCGCCAGCGAACGTTCGACTTCGATGGTGAAGTCGACGTGGCCGGGGGTGTCGATGATGTTGAAGCGGTATTTGTCTTTCTGCGCATGAGCCAGCCCGGCATCCACGGTCCGTTCCCAGAACGTGGTGGTCGCCGCCGAGGTGATGGTGATGCCGCGTTCCTGTTCCTGCTCCATCCAGTCCATCGTCGCGGCGCCATCATGCACCTCGCCGATCTTGTGGGATTTGCCGGTGTAATACAGAATCCGCTCGGTCGTCGTGGTCTTGCCCGCGTCGATATGGGCAATGATCCCGAAGTTACGGTAGCGGTTCAGGGGGTATTCGCGTGCCATTGGGCTGCCTCAGGCTTTCTTTGTTACCAGCGGTAATGGCTGAACGCTTTGTTGGCGTCGGCCATCTTGTGGGTGTCTTCGCGCTTCTTCACCGCGGTGCCACGGTTGTTCACCGCATCGGCCAGTTCGGCGGCCAGGCGTTCTTCCATGGTGTTCTCGTTGCGCTTGCGCGCCGCGATGATCAGCCAGCGGATCGCCAGGGCTTCGCGGCGTTCAACCCGCACTTCGACCGGCACCTGATAGGTCGCACCGCCAACCCGACGCGAGCGCACTTCGACCGAAGGCTTCACGTTGTCGAGCGCCTCGTGGAAGGCCTCGATGGGTTCGCGCTTCAGACGGGTCTGCACCCGCTCCAGCGCGTTGTAGACGATGGATTCGGCGACAGATTTCTTGCCGTCGATCATCAGGTTGTTCATGAACTTGGTCAGGACCGTATCGCCATATTTGGCATCCGGCAGAATTTCGCGCTTTTCGGCGGCGTGACGACGGGACATCTGTCGTTCTCCTTATTTCGGACGCTTTGCGCCGTATTTCGACCGGCGCTGGCGACGTTCCTTGACACCCTGGGTATCAAGCACACCGCGCAGAATGTGGTAACGGACGCCGGGAAGGTCTTTGATACGGCCGCCGCGGATCAGAACCACCGAGTGTTCCTGAAGGTTGTGCTTTTCGCCGGGGATGTAGCAGATCACCTCGAAAGCGTTGGTCAAACGGACCTTTGCGACTTTCCGCATGGCCGAGTTCGGCTTCTTCGGCGTCGTCGTGTAGACGCGGGTGCAGACACCACGCTTCTGCGGGCAGGATTCCAGGTGCTGAGACTTGGACCTTCTTACGTTCGGCTCCCGCGGTTTGCGGATAAGCTGCTGGATCGTCGGCATTCGGTTCGCCCTTTGTTGCAACCCGTTATCACGTCGCCCGTCAGCGACTTTTCCGGGGGCATTTTCTTCACAAGTGCTTTACGCGACCGCAAAACACAAATACCGCAGGCGCCCCCTTCGCGGGGACGGTGCGGTGGAATTCCAGAGGATCGGAGCGTTTCGGCCCGGATCTTGACCACTTCAGTCTTTTATTTCCCGAAATCAGGGCAAGCCTGTCTCTCGGTCACGCGGCGTATAGGGGGAGTCGCGGGGGATGTCAACACACCCCGAAGGCTGGTTTCAGCCCCTGCCGCGCGCCAGCCTGCGCTCGCGCAGTAGGGCGAAAATGCCGGTCGCCACCACGATCGCGGCCCCCGCAATGGTCCAGCCATCGGGCAGGGTGTCGAAAGCCAGCCAGCCCAGCAGAATGGCCCAAAGAAGCGCGGTATAGCGGAAGGGGGCGATAAAGCCCAGATCGCCCACCCGCATCACCATCACCACCGTCAGATAGCCGATGATCAGGTTGCAGGCCGCCGCCACGATCAGCAGCGCCTCCCAGCCGCCGACCGCCTGCCAGCCCTGAAACAGCGCCCCAACCCCGCCCATCAGCGTCACCGAAACGCTTGCGGTCAGCGCCACCAGCGCCGAGGGCACGGCGCGGGAAAGCTTGCGGGTGGACAGATCGCGCAGCACCACAAAGCCCACCGATGCCAGCCCGACCACCGACCAGATGTCAAAGCCGCTGGTGCCGGGGCGGATGATCAAGAGCACGCCCAGAAAGCCCACGAAAATTGCTGACAACCGCCGCCAGCCCAGCGGCTCGCGCAGGAACAGTGCTGCCGCCAGCGTCACCGCCAAGGGCACGAACTGCATCACCGCCGACAGGTTGGCCAGCGGCATCTGCATCAGCGCCAGAAAGAAGGTGATGGTCGAGCCGATCTCGCCCACCACCCGCCAGCCCAGCATTGCCACATCCCGCCCGCCGACCCGCGCCCGCAAGGCGCCAGTGGCCCAGGCCAACCCGAACAGCACGGACGTGGTCAGAATCCCGCGCAGCAGCATGGTCTGATACAGCGGCTGGGTCTGCGTCACCGCCTTCATGCAGCTATCGCCCAGCGTGAAGGCCAGCATGGCGATGTTCATGTAGATCGCGCCGCGCAGATTGTCCGAGATCGCCATGCCCTGCCCCTGATTTGCGCCTCCCTACCAGCGCGCGTCTGGCGGCAAAACCGGTATCCACTTTTGCCTGACGCGCTTTAGCAGGCCCGCCGACGCGCTGCCAGTTCAGAACCCGCGCAATTGTTCCAGGGTGAAGGGGAAATGCCGCTTCAGCATCGCCCGCAATTCGTCGTCAGAGGGGTGCGCGATCAGGCCGCTGGCATTGGGCTGGCTGTCGTTGTCGGCATGCACGCTGCGGATGAAGGCGGGAGTGTCGGCGTCGGTGTAGGTGGAATAATACTGCGGCAGATGGCGGTGGTTGCGCCGAAAGATGTTCTCGTCCGACCCGGCAGGCACGCACAGGCCAAGGCCGATGCCCAGCGGCAGCTTTTCCGTCACCTCGTAAAGCGTGTTGCCCTCGGCCTTCTTTTCCAGAAACAGCCCGCGGTTGAAACCGACGGCCAGCGGTCGGTCGCTGCCCCGCGCCGTCACCAGCGCCCGGGTGATCTTGCGCAACCGGGTGACGAAGCCGCGGTCCAGCGCATCGTCGTCGTCCAGCCGGAAGCTGGTGAAATGGCTGGCACTGTCATTGCGCAGGCCGGCAAAGGCGCGCTGCATCGCCGGGTAATGCTTGAAGGCGGCCATCGCCACCACCTTGGCGCCCTTCAGTGGCGCCACCACGTCGCGCAGCCGCTTCATCGCCGGCTCTGGCAGATTGCGCCCGGTCAGGAAGACGGTCTGAAAGCCGTCATCGGTTTGCGCCAGCAGCGAGGGCAGCGTCAGCTTCTCGAACAGGTCGAACCGGCGTTGCAGCCGGTCGGGGTCGTAAAGCTGTGCCTCCAACGCGGCGGGATCAGCGACGGTCTTGGTAAAGCCGCCATTCGACGGGTAGGAAAACCGCACCAGCCCGATGATCTGGTTTCTGAATACTGCCGCCACCCGCACTGCTCCGCCTGCCCCGCCGCCATGCTAGCAACGCAAGGCGCGCAAGGGAAACGGTTTAGCTGGCGCTGGCAGGCATGGCGGCCAGCACCGCCTGAAACCCCGCCAGATCAATGCCGAACCGCTGGCGCAGCGCCTGCGCCGCCGCCGCCGGCTCCATCTCCAGCGTATGACCGCTGGTCAGCGAGATCGAACTGTCGTTGCTGCCATGTTTGCCGCGCACATACATCAGACTGTCCTGCAAGGTCAGCCCCGGCATCAAGGCCGTCAGCCGCTGATGCGGGAAATCCAGCACCGAGCGCGGCAGCCGTGGCCGCTTGACGATGGCCAGCGCCGCTGTCAGCCGGGTTTCGATCCGCGGGTGCAAGCTGAGGGTGCCCGCATCGGCGGACAGCACGAAACCGCGGGCGTAATCCAGCGACAGCATCCGGTGGCTGCGCAGAAACCCGCGCAGCAGGCCGGTGTCGGCGCGCAAACGGGCGATGAAATCGAAAGCCACAGCATCGTCGTCGTCATGGCGGAACTCGGCGATCAGGTCGGCCTCGGGGTCGGCGTTGCGCTGCATCACCTCGCGGCAGATGGTGCGGTGCGGCGCCGGAGCCTCTTGCACAATCTGCATCTGCGGCACCCGGGCGGTCAGCGCGCGCAAGCGGTCCAGCCAGGGCTGCGGCAGGTCGCTGCCGGTCAGCACCAGCAGCGTGAAATCCGGGTCGGTCTGCCCGGCCCAGCCAGGCAGGCAGACATGTTCGAACCACATGAACCGCTGCGCCAGCCGGTCGGGGTGGAAAAGTGCGGCGCTGCGGGCGGCGGTGTTGCCGTGGATCACCTGAAAGCCGCCCTCGGCGGGATAGGAGAACCGGCAAAGACCCAGAGCCTGTATCTTCATGCCCACCCCATCGCACCGCTGACGGCGCATCCTTGCATGGGCAGGCCCATGAAAAAAGCCCCCCGTCCTTGCGGACGGAGGGCTGTTGCTGCAGGTCAGCCGATCACAGATCGCGGTCTTCGACGGTTTCCACCAGACCGCTGTCAGCTTCGGCCACATCGAACACCGGGGCTGCCAGCGCCGCCGCGGCTTCGGCCTCGTGGCGACGCGACTCGACCACCTTCAGGTCGCGGTCGGCGGCGATCTTCTTGACGCGGCTGGTGGCACCACCGGTGCCCGCCGGGATCAGACGACCGACGATGACGTTCTCCTTCAGACCCACCAGCTTGTCGCGCTTGCCCTGAACCGAGGCTTCGGTCAGCACGCGGGTGGTTTCCTGGAATGACGCCGCCGAGATGAAGCTGCGGGTCTGCAAGCTTGCCTTGGTGATGCCCAGCAGGATCGGCTCGGCAATCGCCGGACGCATGCCATGCGCCAGGGCCTTGTTGTTGTATTCGTCCAACTCGGCCTTGTCGACGTTCTCGCCCTTCAAAAGCGTGGTCTCGCCACTATCAAGGATTTCGAACTTCTGCAGCATCTGCCGCACGATCACCTCGATATGCTTGTCGTTGATCTTCACGCCCTGCAGGCGATAGACGTCCTGCACTTCGTCGATCATGTAGTTGGCCAGCGCCTCGACCCCCAAAATCCGCAAGATATCGTGCGGGGCGGGGTTGCCGTCCATGATGTAGTCGCCCTTCTGGACAAAATCACCTTCCTGAACCGGAATGTGTTTGCCCTTCGGCACCATGTATTCCATCGGGTGGATGGTATCGTCCACCGGCTCGATGGTGATGCGGCGCTTGTTCTTGTAGTCCTTGCCGAAGCGCACATAGCCATCGGATTCCGCGATGATCGCGTGATCCTTCGGGCGACGGGCTTCGAACAGTTCGGCCACCCGCGGCAGACCGCCGGTGATGTCCTTGGTCTTGGCACCTTCACGCGGGATACGCGCCACCACGTCGCCGGGGCGGATATCCTGACCGTCCTCGACCGACAGGATGGCATCCACCGACATCGGATAGGTGATCGGATTGCCGGCTTCGTTGCGCACCGGTTCACCCGACACCGGGTCCATGATGATGACTTCCGGCTTCAGATCATTGCCCTTGGGCGCCGAGCGCCAGTCGGACACGATCTTCTGGGTCATGCCGGTCGCCTCGTCGGTATCCTCGCGCACCGAAATGCCCGAGACCAGATCGACGAACCGCGCCACACCGCCCTTTTCGGCGATGATCGGCAGGGTGTAGGGGTCCCATTCGAACAGCTTGGCACCGCGTTTCACCGCCATGCCGTCCTTGCTGTGAACCTTGGCACCGTAGCTGACCTTGTGGGTCGCGCGTTCCTGCCCGGCATCGTCGATGATGGCGATGCTCATGTTGCGGCCCATGACGATGAACTCGCCATTGGCGTTTTCCAGCAGGCTGGCATTGCGGAACTCGATCTTGCCTTCCTGGCTGGCTTCGAGGAACGACTGCTGGCCGCCCTGGGCGATGCCGCCGATGTGGAAGGTCCGCATCGTCAACTGGGTGCCCGGCTCGCCGATCGACTGCGCCGCGATGATGCCCACCGCTTCGCCCTGGTTGACCAGCGTGCCGCGGGCAAGGTCGCGCCCGTAGCACATGGCGCAAACGCCTTCCTCGGCCTCGCAGGTCAGCGGGCTGCGGATACGCGCCGAAGCCACGCCCGCCTGGTCGATCAGGTCGGCCCGGCGTTCGTCGATCAGCTCGCCCCGTGCCACGATCACCTGATCGGTGCCCGGAACCAGGATGTCATCCGCCGCCGTCCGGCCAAGGATACGCTCGGCCAGAGAGGAGACCACCTCGCCGTCATTCACCGCCGCAACGGCCGTGATGGCGTTTTCGGTGCCGCAATCGTGGCTGCGCACGATGCAATCCTGCGCCACGTCCACCAGACGCCGCGTCAGATAGCCCGAGTTCGCGGTTTTCAGCGCGGTATCGGCCAGACCCTTGCGGGCGCCGTGGGTCGAGTTGAAGTATTCAAGAACGGTCAGACCTTCCTTGAAGTTCGAGATGATCGGCGTCTCGATGATCTCGCCCGAGGGCTTGGCCATCAGACCGCGCATGCCGCCCAACTGCTTCATCTGCGCCGGCGAGCCACGCGCCCCGGAGTGCGACATCATGTAAACCGAGTTCGGTTCCTTTTCCGCCCCGGCATCGTCATAGCGCACCGCCGAGATCGCGGACATCATGTCTGCCGCCACCTTGTCAGAGCATTTCGACCAGGCATCGACCACCTTGTTGTATTTTTCGCCCTGAGTGATCAGGCCGTCCATATACTGCTGCTCGAATTCCTTCACCTGATCGCGGACCAGATTGACGGTTTCCCACTTGTTGTCGGGGATCAGCATGTCGTCCTTGCCGAAGGAAATCCCGGCCTTGAACGCCTCGCGGAAGCCCAGACCCATGATCTGGTCGCAGAAAATCACCGATTCCTTCTGGCCGCAGTAGCGATAGACGGTGTCGATGACGGTTTGGACGTCTTTCTTGCGCAGCAGCCGGTTCACCAGATCGAACGGCGCCTTGGCGTTCAGCGGCAGCAGGTTGCCCAGCCGCAGCCGGCCCGGCGTGGTGTCGTAACGCTTCCAGACCTCGTTGCCATGCTCGTCGATCTGACGGATGCGGGCGCGGATACCGGCGTGCAGATGCACGGCCCCGGCGGCCAGCGCATGTTCGACCTCGTCCATGTCCGAGAACGCCATGCCTTCGCCGGTCATGCCCTTGCGCTGCATGGTGGTGTAATAGATCCCCAGCACCATGTCCTGCGACGGCACGATGATCGGCGCGCCGTTGGCGGGCGACAGCACGTTGTTGGTCGACATCATCAACACGCGGGCTTCCAACTGGGCTTCCAGCGAAAGGGGCACGTGAACCGCCATCTGGTCGCCGTCGAAGTCGGCGTTGAAGGCCGAGCAGACCAGCGGGTGAAGCTGGATCGCCTTGCCCTCGATCAGGATCGGCTCGAAGGCCTGAATCCCCAACCGGTGCAACGTCGGCGCGCGGTTCAAGAGAACCGGGTGTTCGCGGATCACTTCGTCCAGAATGTCCCAAACCTCGGGACGTTCTTTTTCCACCAGCTTCTTGGCCTGCTTGACGGTCGAGGAAAGCCCCTTGGCCTCCAGCCGCGAGTAGATGAACGGCTTGAACAGCTCCAGCGCCATCTTCTTCGGCAACCCGCACTGGTGCAGCTTCAACTCCGGCCCGGTCACGATCACCGAACGGCCCGAGAAGTCCACCCGCTTGCCCAGAAGGTTCTGGCGGAAGCGGCCCTGCTTGCCCTTCAGCATGTCGGACAGCGATTTCAGCGGGCGCTTGTTGGTGCCAGTGATCACCCGGCCACGACGGCCGTTGTCAAACAGCGCATCGACCGCTTCCTGCAGCATGCGCTTTTCGTTGCGCACGATGATGTCGGGCGCGCGCAATTCGATCAGCCGCTTCAGACGGTTGTTGCGGTTGATGACGCGACGATACAGGTCGTTCAGGTCCGAGGTGGCAAAGCGGCCACCGTCCAGCGGCACCAAGGGGCGCAGCTCCGGCGGGATCACCGGCAGAACGGTCAGCACCATCCACTCCGGCCGGTTGCCGGATTCAAGGAAGCTTTCGACGATCTTCAGCCGCTTGATGATCTTCTTCGGCTTCAACTCGCCGGTGGCTTCCTTCAGGTCTTCGCGCAACTGGTCGGCAGTGGCGTCCAGATCAATGGCGGCCAGCATTTCGCGGATCGCTTCGGCACCGATGTTGGCGGTGAAGGCGTCGGCGCCATACTGGTCCTGCGCATCAAGGAATTCTTCCTCGGTCATCAACTGGCCATAGGTCAGGTCGGTCAGACCCGGCTCGATCACCACATAGTTTTCGAAGTAGAGGATGCGTTCCAGATCGCGCAGCGTCATGTCCAGCATCAGGCCGATGCGGCTGGGCAAGGACTTCAGGAACCAGATGTGGGCGACGGGTGCTGCCAGTTCGATATGGCCCATCCGCTCGCGCCGCACCTTCTGCAAGGTGACTTCAACGCCGCATTTCTCGCAGACCACGCCGCGATATTTCATGCGCTTGTATTTGCCGCACAGACATTCGTAGTCCTTGATCGGCCCGAAGATCCGGGCGCAGAACAGCCCGTCACGCTCCGGCTTGAAGGTGCGGTAGTTGATGGTTTCCGGCTTCTTGATCTCGCCGAACGACCACGACAGGATCCGCTCTGGCGAGGCCAGGCTGATCTTGATTTCGTCGAAGGTCTTGATCGGGGCAACCGGGTTGAACGGGTTGGTCGAGAGTTCCTGGTTCATTTCATCTTCCCAATAAGAGGGCTGCGGTCAGAAGGTGAGAGCCAAATTCCTTGCAAGGAATTTGCAAAAATCTTCGAAGATTTTTGGTCCTCACTCCTCCTCCGCATCCAGGAGTTCCATGTTGAGGCCGAGGCCGCGCACTTCCTTGACCAGGACGTTGAACGACTCGGGCACGCCCGCTTCGAAATTGTCCTCGCCCTTGACGATGCTTTCGTAGACCTTGGTCCGGCCGGCCACGTCGTCCGACTTCACCGTCAGCATTTCCTGCAGGGTGTAGGCGGCGCCGTAAGCTTCCAGCGCCCAGACCTCCATTTCCCCAAGGCGCTGACCGCCGAACTGCGCCTTGCCGCCCAGCGGTTGCTGGGTGACCAGGCTGTAAGGCCCGGTGGAGCGGGCATGCAGCTTGTCGTCAACCAGGTGGTGCAGCTTGAGCATGTATTTCACGCCCACGGTGACCGGACGGGCGAATTTCTCGCCGGTGCGGCCATCGAACACTTCCGACTGCCCCGAGGTGTCGAACCCGGCGCGGCGCAGCGCGTCGTTCACGTCGGCCTCTTTCGCGCCGTCGAACACCGGCGACGAGATCGGCACGCCACGGGTGACGTTGCCGGCCAGTTCCACCAGATCAGCCTCGTTGCGGTCGGCAAAGGCGGCTTCATAGGTTTCGTCGCCGTAAGCATGACGCACCGCCTCGCGCACCGGGGTCAGATCGCCCGACCGGCGGTATTCCTTCAGCGCATCGTCGATCTTGATGCCCAGGCCACGCGCGGCCCAGCCCATGTGGGTTTCCAGAATCTGCCCGACGTTCATCCGGCTGGGCACGCCCAGCGGGTTGAGGCAGAAATCGACCGGCGTGCCGTCCGCCAGGAACGGCATGTCTTCCATCGGCACCACCTTGGAGATCACGCCCTTGTTGCCGTGACGACCGGCCATCTTGTCGCCCGGTTGCAGCTTGCGCTTCACCGCCACGAACACCTTGACCATCTTCATCACGCCGGGGGGCAGATCGTCGCCACGCCGCACCTTTTCCACCTTGTCGTCAAAGCGGTTGTCCAGCGCGCGTTTCTGCGCCTCGAACTGGTCGTGCAGCGCCTCGACCTCCTTGGCATCGGCCTCTTCACCCAGCGCCAACTGCCAATACTGGCCGCGCGACAGGGTGGAGAGCAGCTCGTCGTTGATCTCGGACCCGGCCTTGACGCCTTTGGGGCCTTTCACGGCGACCTTGCCCATGATCAGGGTTTTCAGACGCGAGTAGATGTTGCGTTCCAGAATGGCCAGCTCGTCGTCGCGGTCGCGCGACAGCCGTTCCACTTCTTCCCGCTCGATCTGCAGGGCGCGCTCGTCCTTGTCGACGCCGTGCCGGTTGAACACCCGCACTTCGACGATGGTGCCAAACGCCCCCGGCGGCAGCCGCAGCGAGGTGTCGCGCACGTCGCTGGCCTTTTCGCCGAAGATGGCGCGCAGCAGCTTTTCTTCCGGCGTCATGGGCGACTCCCCCTTGGGGGTGATCTTGCCCACCAGAATGTCGCCCGGCTGCACTTCGGCGCCGATATAGACAATCCCGGCCTCGTCAAGGTTGCGCAGGGCTTCCTCGCCGACGTTCGGGATATCGCGGGTGATCTCTTCCGGCCCCAGCTTGGTGTCGCGCGCCGCCACTTCGTATTCCTCGATGTGGATCGAGGTGAACACGTCGTCGCGCAGGATACGCTCGCTGATCAGGATGGAGTCTTCATAGTTGTAGCCATTCCACGGCATGAAGGCGACGACGATGTTGCGCCCCAAAGCCAGCTCGCCCATGTCGGTGCAGGGGCCATCGGCCACCACCTCGCCGCGGGTCACCACATCGCCCACCTTCACCAGCGGCCGCTGGTTGATGCAGGACGACTGGTTCGAGCGTTTGAACTTGCGCAGACGGTAGATATCGACGCCCGGCTCGGCCGGGTCCAGCATCTCGGTGGCGCGCACCACGATGCGGGTGGCGTCAACCTGGTCGATCACGCCGGCGCGGCGGGCCATGATGGCGGCGCCACTATCGCGCGCAACAACCGCCTCGATACCGGTGCCGACAAACGGCGCGTCCGATTGCAGCAAAGGCACCGCCTGACGCTGCATGTTCGACCCCATCAGGGCGCGGTTGGCGTCGTCGTTTTCCAGGAACGGAATCAGCGAGGCCGCGACCGACACCAACTGCTTGGGCGACACGTCGATCAGGTCGATGGCGTCCGGCGGGTTCAGCATGAACTCGCCCGATTTCCGGCTGGAGATCAGGTCATCGGTGAACCGGCCTTCGGCATCCTGCGCCGCGTTGGCCTGCGCCACGGTGTGCCGCATTTCCTCGGTCGCTGACATATAGACGACCTCGTCGGTCACCTTGCCGTCGATCACCTTGCGATAGGGCGTCTCGATGAAGCCATACTTGTTGACCCGCGCAAAGGTGGCCAAGCTGTTGATCAGGCCGATGTTCTGGCCTTCCGGCGTCTCGATCGGGCACATCCGGCCATAGTGGGTCGGGTGCACGTCGCGGACTTCGAAGCCGGCACGCTCGCGGGTCAGACCGCCCGGCCCCAGGGCCGACAAGCGGCGCTTGTGCGTCACTTCCGACAGCGGGTTGGTCTGGTCCATGAACTGCGACAGCTGCGAGGAGCCGAAGAATTCCCGCACCGCCGCCGCCGCCGGTTTGGCGTTGATCAGGTCTTGCGGCATGATGGTGTCGATCTCGACCGAACTCATCCGCTCCTTGATCGCGCGCTCCATGCGCAGCAGACCGACGCGATACTGGTTCTCCATCAACTCGCCAACCGAGCGCACCCGGCGGTTGCCGAGGTGGTCGATATCGTCGATCTCGCCCTTGCCGTCGCGCAATTCGGTCAGCGCCTTGATGCAGGCGATGATGTCGGCGCGGTCCAGCGTGCGCTGGGTGTCCGGCGCCTTCAGGTCCAGCCGCATGTTCATCTTGACCCGGCCCACGGCCGACAGGTCATACCGCTCGCTATCGAAGAACAGCGTGTCGAACAACTGGCTGGCAGCCTCGACCGTCGGCGGCTCGCCGGGGCGCATGACGCGGTAGATATCCATGAGTGCTGTGTCGCGGCCCAGGTTCTTGTCGGCGTGCATGGTGTTGCGCAGGTAGGGGCCGACGGTGACATTGTCGATGTCCAGCACCGGGATATCGGTGATGCCGTTGTCCAGCAGCACTTTCAGGCTGCCGCCCTTCACCGCGCCATCGCGGTCGTATTCCATGGTCAGCTCGTCACCGGCCTCGACCCAGATTTCGCCGGTGGTTTCGTTGATGATGTCCTTGGCAACATAGCGGCCCAGGATCTGGTCGAACGGAAGCAGCAGATCGGTGATCTTGCCGTCCTTCATCCAGGAATTGGCCATCTTCGGCGTGACTTTCTCGCCCGCCTTCAGGATGACCTCGCCGGTCGCCGCATCCACCAGATCGAAGGCCGGACGGGTGCCGCTCATGCGTTTGGGGAAGAAGCGGCTGACCCAGCCCTTGTTCTTTTCATGCTTGAAGGCGACGGTCTCGTAATAGGCATCCATGATGCCTTCCTGATCCATCCCCATGGCAAACAGCAGCGTCGTCACCGGCAGCTTGCGGCGACGGTCGATGCGGGCGAACACGATGTCCTTGGCGTCGAACTCGAAATCCAGCCACGAGCCGCGGTAGGGAATGATCCGGCAGGCGAAGAGCAGCTTGCCCGAGGAATGGGTCTTGCCCTTGTCATGGTCGAAGAACACGCCGGGGCTGCGGTGCATCTGGGAAACGATCACCCGCTCGGTGCCGTTGACGACAAAGGTGCCGTTCTGCGTCATCAGGGGCATGTCGCCCATGTAGACGTCCTGTTCCTTGATGTCCTTGACCGAGCGCGCGCCGGTATCCTCGTCGATATCGAACACAATCAGCCGCAGCGTCACCTTCAAGGGCGCCGCATAGGTCATGTCGCGCGACTGGCACTCGTCCACGTCATATTTCGGCTTTTCCAGCTCGTATTTCACGAACTCCAGCACCGAGGTCTCGTTGAAGTCCTTGATCGGAAACACCGACTGGAACACGCCCTGAATGCCGTCACCATCGGTGGGCTTGGGGCCGTCGCCGGATTTCAGGAACAGGTCGTAGGAGGATTTCTGAACCTCGATCAGGTTCGGCATCTCCAGGACTTCACGGATTTTGCCAAAGTAGCGGCGGATACGCTTCTGGCCGACGTAGCTCTGAGCCATGCTCGAAGTCACCTTTCATCATTCGCGGGCGCGCACCGTCGGGGTCACGGGGCATCGCCGCTTGCGAAACCGGGGGCAGGTTCCATACATGCAGCCCGTCCCACCGGTCTGCTCCCGAACCTTTGCCGCGCCTTGGAAGGGGTTTCCTTGCGGAAGCCGCTGCCAAGACGCGAATGGCCGGGCCCGAATTGCTTCGGACCCAGCCGGTATCTTGCGGTCAGGGCGCCAACGGCACCCGCCCGATTACTTCAGCTCGACTTTGGCGCCGGCTTCTTCCAGCTTCTTCTTGAAGCCTTCGGCGTCGGCTTTCGAGACGCCTTCCTTCACCTTGCCGCCAGCTTCGACCAGGTCCTTGGCTTCTTTCAGGCCCAGACCGGTGATCGCGCGCACTTCCTTGATCACGTTGATCTTGTTCGGGCCGGCTTCGGTCAGCACGACGTCGAATTCGGTCTGCTCTTCGACCGGAGCAGCAGCAGCCGCCGCCGGGCCAGCCACGGCAACCGCAGCGCCAGCCGCCGGTTCGATGCCGTATTTGTCTTTCAGGATGGTCTTCAGTTCTTGCGCTTGCAGCAGGGTCAGGCCCACGATGCTTTCGGCGAGTTTGTTCAGATCGGTCATTTTCAGTTCCGTTCGTTAAAGAGGGGTTCCAACGAGGTGGGGCAGGCCCACGCAGGTTTCGAAGATCAGGCCGCAGCCCTTTCCTCGATGGTAGACAGAATGCTTGCGATGTTCGAAGCAGGCGCGCCAATGGCGCCGGCAATGCTGGAGGCGGGCGCACCGATACACGCCACGATCGAAGCAATAAGCTCCTCGCGCGACGGCATGGAGGCCACGGCTTTCACACCGGCCGGATCCAGGATCGTGTCGCCCATCGCCCCGCCCAGAATAACGAACTTGTCGTTCTTCTTGGCATAGGCATCCGCAACCTTCGCCGCAGCGACGGGGTCCTCGGAATAGGCCATCACGGTCATGCCCGTCAGCAGGTCACCCATCTTTGCAGCGGGCTTCCCTTCCAGGGCAATTCTGGCGAGCTTGTTCTTGGCAACGCGGACGGACCCGCCAACGGCACGCATTTCTGCGCGCAGGTCCTGCATCTGTGCAACCGTAATACCTGCGTAGTGTGCAACCACAACAACGCCAGAGCTTGCGAAGATCTGGTCGAGTTCCCCGACCACTTTCTCTTTCTGGGCTCTATCCACAGTTTCACTCCAAGGTTGGGGGTTTCCCCCCGGCTCATGTTTGCCCCCGCGAACGGGGGCGTTCGGGTCCGTTTCCGGGTCCCGAGGCCAGAAATGCCGAAGGGTTGCCCCCGCGGAAATTCGTCTCGATCCCCATCTCGGGCAGGAAATTAAGGCTTGCGCCACCCACCGTCTCGGACAGGACAGGGCCTTTGGAGGCCCCGCCGTTCGCCCGGCCTTGCGACCGGGGAATTCTTACTTGGCCGTGGCCGAGGCCAGATCGACCGCCACGCCCGGACCCATGGTCGAGGCCAGCGACACCTTCTTCAGATAGGTGCCCTTGGCGCCCGAGGGCTTGGCGCGCGACACGGCGTCCACGAAGGCGCGGATGTTCTGCGCCAGTTTCTCGTCCGAGAACGACACCTTGCCGATGCCGCCATGGATCACGCCGGCCTTTTCGACCTTGAACTGCACTTCGCCGCCCTTGGCCGCTTCGACCGCGGTTTTCACGTCCATGGTGACGGTGCCGACCTTCGGGTTCGGCATCAGGTTGCGCGGCCCCAGGATCTTGCCCAGACGGCCGACCAGCGGCATCATGTCCGGCGTCGCGATGCAACGGTCGAACTCGATCTTGCCGGACTGGATGGTTTCCATCAGGTCTTCGGCACCGACGATGTCGGCACCAGCGGCCTTGGCTTCATCAGCCTTGGCACCACGGGCGAACACCGCCACGCGGACAACCTTGCCGGTGCCGTTCGGCAGCGCCACGACGCCACGCACCATCTGGTCGGCGTGCCGCGGGTCAACCCCGAGGTTCATGGCGATTTCCAGGGTTTCGTCGAATTTAGCGGTGGCCGATTTCTTGATCAGCGCCACGGCGGCTTCGACCGAGATCAGATCCTTGCCCGCGAAGGCTTCACGAGCGGCGCGGGTGCGTTTTCCAAGCTTTGCCATGATTATGCCTTCACCTCGATACCGCAGGATTTGGCCGAGCCGAGGATGATCTGCATCGCCGCTTCGACGTCATTGGCGTTCAGGTCTTTCATCTTGGCTTCGGCAATGGCGCGCACTTGCGCCACGGTCACCGAACCGGCGACCACATGGCCCGGCTTCACCGACCCCTTGGCACGGTTGCGCTTGCCCACCGGGGGCAGACCCGCCGCCTTTTTCAGCATGAACGAGGCCGGAGCGGTCTTGAACTGCAGGCTGAACGACTTGTCCTGATAGTAGGTGATGATGACCGGAGTGGGCGTGCCCGGCTCGGCATCGGCGGTCTTGGCGTTGAATTCCTTGACAAACGCCATGATGTTCAAGCCGCGCTGGCCCAAAGCGGGGCCGACCGGCGGGGACGGGTTGGCTTGCCCCGCCTTCACTTGCAGCTTCAGGCTGCCGATAATCTTCTTGGCCATCTGGCCTCTCCTTTTTCACCGCCCACGCGGGGCAATTTAGTGGTTCGGTCTGTCACGGACGAGCCGCGCGCGCCTCCCACACGGTCACGTCAGGTTTTTGGTCACCTGGGTGAATTCCAGTTCCAGCGGGGTGGCACGGCCAAAGATCGACACGGTCACCTTCAGGCGGCTGTGGCCTTCGTCAACGTCTTCCACCATGCCGGTAAAGCCCTCGAACGGGCCATCGGACACTTGCACCTGCTCGCCGATTTCAAAGCGGATCAGGTTGCGCGGCGCTTCCAGACCTTCCTCGACCCGGTTCAGGATGGCGTTCACTTCCGAATCGCGCATCGCCTGCGGCTTGCCCTGCGGGCCCAGAAAGCCGGTGACGCGGTTGATCGACGAGATCAGGTGATAGCCCTTGTTGGTCATCTCCATCCGCACCAGCACATAGCCGGGCATGAAGCGCCGCTCGGAGGTCACCTTCTTGCCGCGCCGCACCTCGATCACCTCTTCGGTGGGCACCAGAACTTCTTCGATCTCGTCCTGCAGACCGGCCTCGGCAACGGCTGTCTTGATCTGTTCGGCGATCTTCTTCTCGAAATTCGAGAGAACGCTCACCGAATACCACCGCTTTGCCATGCCTCAGACACCTTCTTAACCCGCGGCAAATCCCACGGAAGTTCTTTTTATTTCAGCCGGTTATACGGCCAGCCACCCGAACAAAAAACAGCGCGCAACACGAATCGCTGCGCGCCGGTTTCCATTTCTTGACGCGGGCTTACAGCCCCGCACGCCCGAATTCAAGGAAAAACGCAGCGTCGCGGCTTAACTGCCGAAGCTGGTCAGCACCGTGGAAAGCCCGAACCGCAGGACGATATCGACCAGCGAAAAGAACGTCGCGGCCAGCGCAGCCATGATGAAAACCATGATGGTGGTCAGCATGACTTCGCGCCGGGTCGGCCAGACCACCTTGGAGACCTCCGAGCGGACCTGCTGGATAAACTGAAGGGGGTTCGCCTTGGCCATCATGGTTTCCTGCATTGCGTTGCAGCGCAGATACGCGCTTGGTCGGCGGATTTCAAGCCGGTTATCCTGGGGTGATCGAGCATCAATTGCAGCATTATGGTGCCGGCAGCGCTTTGATCGCGACCCGGCCCGCCCCGCCGAACCGACAGGACCGAAGCCGGCCCACACCGCACCGGGCACAGGCATCCGCCCAAAACGCTGCAGCAACACCAGTTGCAGGTCATCGGCCCAAGTTTTGAGATTTTCTGCGATAAGACCGAGATTTTCTGCGATAAGACAATGCGCTTGTCACATCGAAGTGGCAGCCCGTAGGGGAGTCGAACCCCTCTTACCAGGTTGAAAACCTGGTGTCCTAACCGATAGACGAACGGGCCACGATGGGTCGTTTAGGCCACGGCAAGGCCTTGCGCAAGGGGGAAAATCCGCCTCAGCCGCCGATCCGCGCGCCCATGATGGCGATGGCTTCCTGATAGACCGTCGCGGCGTTCCATTCCTTGATCACCGCGAAATTCGGCTCGCCCTTCTGGAACCCCGCCCCCGGCCGCCAGCCCTTTGCCGCCAGGTAATTCGCGGTCGAGGCCAGCGCATCGGACTGGTTCGACAGATCGATCCGACCGTCGCCGTCGCCGTCCACACCATAGCGCAGCACGTTGCCGGGCAGGAACTGGGTGTGGCCCACCTCACCATGCTTGGCACCGATGGTGGCGGCACTGATGGTGCCCTGATCCACCAGTTTCAGCGCGGCCAGCAGGTGGCCGGTAAAGAACTCGGTCCGGCGGCAGTCATAGGCCAGCGTGGCGATGGCCGAGACCACGTTGCTGTCGCCCATGAAGCCCCCAAAGCCGGTTTCCATGCCGTGAATGGCGATCACCACCCCGGCGGGCACGCCAAAGCGGCGTTCCAGCGAGGCGTAGAACTCGGGCGATTGTGCCAGGCGTTTGCGGCCCTGCGATACGATCGTATCGGCACCACGCACCTGCAGGAACTTCGCCAGGGTGTATTTGAAGCTTTTCTGGTTGCGGTCAGCACCTATGGTCCTGGTGGCGTAGCTGGCCCCCATCAATGCCGCGATGCCGCGCTTGCCCACCCCGGCGCTGGCAGCCTCGTCGGCCATTTCGGCTTTCCAGGCCTCGAAGCCGCTGGAGGTGTTGCCGCAGGTGGCGGCCTGTGCCGCGGGGGCAGAGGTCAGCAGAACGGCGGTAATGATCGGCATAATGAATTTGTGAAGAAACACGAAGCGCACCCTGATCCATGGACAGCGGCAGTCTATTCAGATCGCCGGGCCATGCAAGAGCGACTGCGGCCAAACCACGCTGCCGCAATCGAAAATATCATTGGCCCCTCGCCCGCCATTTCCAGGCGAAGGGCCAAGCCGGCGTCAGAGGCCTTCGCCAAAGCCGTGGTTTTCGGTGACGTAGTCGATGTCCTTGTCGCCGCGCCCCGACAGGTTGATCAGGATCGACTTGCCCGGATGCGCCTTGGCCTCGCGCATTGCAAAAGCCACCGCATGCGCGCTTTCCAGCGCCGGAATGATGCCCTCGTGCCGCGACAGCGCAAAGAACGCCCCCAGTGCTTCCTTGTCATCGGCGCCGGTATAGTTCACCCGGCCGGTGCGGTGCAGATAGGCGTGCTCCGGCCCGACGCCCGGATAATCCAGCCCCGAGGCGATGGTGTGCACCGGTGCCGGTTCACCGGCGGCGTCCTTCAGCACCATGGTCTTGAAGCCGTGAATTTCGCCGTCCACCCCATAGGTGATGGTCGCCGCATGCTCGCCCAGCTTCGACGAGGTGCCGCAGGGCTCCACCCCATACAGCGCCACATCATCGTCGATGAAGCCCGAGAAGATGCCCATGGCGTTCGACCCGCCGCCGACGCAGGCAGTGACGATATCGGGCAATTCGCCTGTCATATCAAGGAACTGCTCGCGCGCTTCGACCCCCACGACGTGCTGGAAATCGCGCACCATCATCGGGAAGGGATGCGGCCCCACCACAGAACCGATGGCAAACAGCGCGGTATCGGCCTGGCTCATGTAGCTCATGAAGCAACTGTCCACCGCCTCTTTCAGCGACCGCCCGCCGAAAGATACCGGCACCACCGTGGCGCCCAGCAGCTTCATGCGGGTGACGTTCGGTGCTTCCTTGGCGATGTCGATTTCGCCCATATGGATCTCACATTCCATGCCGAAATAGGCCGCCGCCGTGGCCAGCGCCACCCCGTGCTGCCCTGCCCCGGTTTCCGCCATCAGCTTGGTCTTGCCCATGAACCGCGCCAGCAGGCCTTCGGCCATGCAGTGATTGAGCTTGTGGGCGCCGGTGTGGTTCAGATCCTCGCGCTTGGCATAAAGCTGCGCACCGCCGCAGATCGCCGACAGGTTCTTCAGATGCGAGATCGGCGTCGGCCGCCCCTGAAAATGCTTGCGGATATAGCGCAGCTCGTTGATGAAATCGGCCGATTTCGACAGCCGGTCATAGGCCTCGCGGATCGCCGCGAAATGCGGCACCAACGGAGGCGGCAGCATGGCCCCGCCATAAGCGCCGAAAAAGCCTTCGCGGGTCGGGTGGGATTTCAGATAGGCGCTCATCGGGCACGTCTCCTCGGGGTTGGGTCGTGCGCACAATGTCAGGGCAAAGGCTTCTGGCCAAGCGCGTTTGTGGTCGCAGGCCGCAAGGCCGGGGCGGCGGCGCGGCAGGTCTGCCAGGGCCGGAAGGCAAACCGCCCCGCACTACCCGTCAGGGTCGTGCGGGGCGGCGGTTTTCAGGCCAGATCGAAGCGGTCGGCGTTCATCACCTTGGTCCAGGCGGCGATGAAATCCTGCACCAGCTTGGCCTTGCTGTCGTCCTGGGCATAGACCTCGGCATAGGCACGCAGCACCGAGTTCGAGCCGAACACCAGATCGACCCGCGTCGCCGTCCATTTCACCGCGCCGCTTTTGCGGTCGGTGATCTGGTAAAGGTTTTTGCCCGCGGGTTTCCAGGTGTTGGCCATGTCGGTCAGGTTGACAAAGAAATCGTTGCTCAGCGCCCCGACCCGGCTGGTCAGCACGCCATGCGCTGCGCCACCATGGTTGGTGCCGATCACCCGCATGCCGCCGACCAGCACGGTCATTTCCTGTGCCGTCAGGCCCATCAACTGGCTACGGTCCAGCAGCAGTTCCTCGGCGCTGACCACGTAATCCTGCTTCAGCCAGTTGCGGAAGCCATCGGCCACCGGCTCCAGCACGGCAAAGGAGTCCGTGTCGGTCTGCGCCTCGCTGGCATCGCCGCGACCCGGTGCAAACGGCACCGCCACGTCAAAGCCCGCCGCCTTGGCCGCCTGTTCGACGCCAAGATTGCCCGCCAGCACGATCACATCCGCCAGGCTGGCACCGCTGGCCGCCGCAATCGGCCCCAGCGCCGCCAGCACCCGCGCCAGACGGGCAGGCTCGTTGCCGGCCCAATCCTTCTGCGGCGCCAGACGGATACGCGCGCCATTGGCCCCGCCGCGCTTGTCCGAGCCGCGGAAGGTGCGCGCACTGTCCCAGGCGGTGGCGACCATGTCGGCAACCGAAAGCCCCGAGGCCGCGATCTGCGCCTTCACCGCCGCCACGTCATAGTCCTTGCGGCCCGCAGGCACCGGGTCTTGCCAGATCAGGTCTTCGGCCGGCACTTCCGGGCCGACATAGCGCGCCTTCGGCCCCATGTCGCGGTGGGTCAGCTTGAACCAGGCGCGGGCGAACACCTCGCTGAAATAGGCCGGGTCGTTGTGGAACCGCTCGGCGATCTTGCGGTATTCGGGGTCAAAGCGCATCGCCATGTCGGCGTCGGTCATGATCGGCTTGCAGCGGATCGACGGGTCTTCCACGTCCACCGGCATGTCTTCCGGCTTGATGCCGATCGGCTCCCATTGCCAGGCCCCGGCGGGGGATTTGGCCAGCCACCAGTCATAGCCCAGCAGCAGATCGAAATAGCCGTTGTCCCATTTGGTCGGATGCGTGGTCCAGGCCCCCTCGATCCCCGAGGTGACGGTGTTGCGCCCGACGCCACGGCTGGTGTGGTTCATCCAGCCCAGACCCTGCTCGGCCACATCCGCGCCTTCCGGGCTGGGGCCAAGCAGTTCGGCATCGCCGTTGCCGTGGGTCTTGCCGACGGTATGGCCGCCTGCGGTCAGCGCCACGGTTTCCTCGTCATCCATCGCCATGCGGGCGAAGGTCTCGCGCACTTGCGCTGCGGTCTTTACCGGGTCGGGCTGGCCGTTCACCCCCTGCGGGTTCACATAAATCAGCCCCATCTGCACCGCAGCCAGCGGGTTTTCCATGGTCGCGGGGTTGGCCAGATCGCCATAGCGGCTGTCCGAGGGTGCCAGCCATTCCTTTTCGGCACCCCAGTAGATGTCCTGCTCCGGGTGCCAGATATCCTCGCGGCCAAAGCCGAAGCCGAAGGTCTTCAGCCCCATCGATTCGTAGGCGACATTGCCCGCCAGAATGATCAGATCGGCCCAGCTGATCTGGTTGCCGTATTTCTTCTTGATCGGCCACAGCAGGCGGCGGGCCTTGTCGAGGTTGGTGTTGTCGGGCCAGGAGTTCAGCGGCGCAAAGCGCTGGTTGCCGGTGCCCGCCCCGCCGCGGCCATCGGCGGTGCGATAGGTGCCCGCAGCATGCCAGGCCATGCGGATCATCAACCCGCCGTAATGGCCCCAGTCGGCGGGCCACCAGTCCTGACTGTCGGTCATCAGTGCGGTCAGATCGGCCTTCAGCGCCGCGACGTCCAGCGATTCCAGTGCCTTGCGGTAATCGAACCCCGGCAGCGGGTTGGTTTTCGTGTCATGCTGGTGCAGGATGTCCAGGTTCAGCGCATTGGGCCACCAGTCCATCACCGAGGCGCTGGTGGTGGTGTTGGCGCCATGCATCACCGGGCATTTGCCGCCCGAGCCGCTGTCATTTCCGTCCATGTCTCTCTCCCGTTTCTGCACAACCGCACAACGCCTGCCAAGGCAGGCAATTCACGTCCTGCGACAGCCTAGCACAGCACAGCGATAAACAGAATTTGCATTTTCTTATCGCGGCGATATCCTGCGCTTATGAATGGCTTGACCATGCGACACCTGCACTACTTCGAGGCGCTGGCCCGGCACGGCCATTTCGGGCGCGCCGCCGAGGCTTGCGCCATCTCGCAGCCCGCGCTGTCGATGCAGATGAAGGAACTGGAGGCGCTGCTGGGCGCGCCGCTGATCGAGCGCGGGCCGCGGCAGATCCGGCTGACCAGCCTGGGCGAGGCCTTCGCCCTGCGCGCCCGCGCCATCCTGCGCGAGGTTGATGAACTGGGCGATCTGGCCCGCGCCGCCTTCAGCCCGCTGACCGGGCGGCTGCGGATCGGCGTCATCCCGACCGTCGCCCCCTATCTGCTGCCGGAAATCATCCAGAAACTTTCGCAGCGGTTTCCGGGGCTTGATCTGCGCCCGCGCGAGGCGGTGACCGCCAAGCTGGTCAAGGATCTGATCGAGGGGCGGCTGGATACCGCCATCGTCGCGCTGCCGGTATCCGAACCCAGCCTGCACGAACAGCCGCTGTTTGCCGAGGAATTCGTGCTGGTGCGCCCGGCCGCCGATGCAGACCTGCCGGTGCCCAACCCCGAAACCCTGCGCGAGATGCGGCTGCTGTTGCTGGAGGAAGGCCATTGCTTCCGCGATCAGGCGCTGTCGTTCTGCAAGATGTCGGCCTCCGAGCCGCGCGACCTGATGGAGGGCTCCTCGCTGACCACGCTGGTGCAGATGGTGGGTGCCGGCATCGGCGTCACCCTGATCCCGCAGATGGCCATCCCGATCGAGACGCGCTCGGCGCAGGTGTCGGTGGCGCGGCTGGCCAGCCCGCGGCCAAGCCGCACCATCGGCATGGTCTGGCGCCGCACCAACCCGCTGTCGGAACAACTGGTGCATGTGGCCGGGCTGGTGCGCGCGGCGGGGATGCCGCACAACACCTGAGCGGTATCAGCAGCTGGGGCAACCCTGTGCGGCGGTCGGTGCCACCGGGGCATAGCCCTCGGCCAGCAGCCGCTGCATGCCGCCCGCCACGTCCACCACCTGCATGTCGACCAGCGGTGCCACCTCGGACGAGGCAATCCCCGACCGACGCCCCGAACGGCAGATCAGCGCCAGTTTCTGCCCCGGCGCCAGATGCGGCCTTACCGCCTGCAGAAAGCTGTCGGCATCGGTATAGGTGACCAGCAACGCCCCTTCGACCACGCCGGTCTCCTGCCATTCCTCGGGGCTGCGGATGTCCACCAGCAAGGTCGCCTTGTCGGCAGCCAGCGTCGCGCCAGAGGGCGATTCCTGCGTCAGGTTGGCCGGCGTGGCACCGACCCAGGCCGCAGGTGTCGCGACAGCCAGCCCGGCCAGCGCCATCAGTCCAAGCATCTGTCGTCTGTGCATGATCATCCCATTCGTTGTTTTGAATATATCTGGCCCTTTTGCCGGCAAAAGGCAAGATGACGGCGGCATGGGCCGACAACATGGCGCTGATCACGAATTGGCGACAGGCAGTAGCCAAGACCCGGCCGGCACCTTAGGGTCATCCCATGGGACTTATGCTGACCTCTCGCAGCGGATACAGCCGCGCCGAACGCATCAGCGATGCGGCGGTGCATCTGTCGGGACTGTCGATGGCACTGCTGGCGGTGCCGGTGCTGATCACGCTGGCCGTGATCTGGCGCGGCGATGCATCGGCGGTGTCGGGGGTGGCGGTCTATGGCGCAACCCTGATTGCGATGATCCTGTTTTCGGCGCTGTGCAACATGGTGGCGCATCCGACATGGAGCATGATCTTCCGCCGGCTTGACCATTCCGCGATCTACTGGAAAATCGCGGGCACCTTCACGGCTTTCGTGCTGATCTCGGGGCAAGGCGCGCTGCTGCTTGTCGGAATCTGGGCTGCGGCGCTGTGCGGCACGGCGCTGCGGGTGCTGGCGCCGGACCGCTTGCGCTGGCTGGCGCTGGGGCTTTACCTGGCAATGGGCTGGATCGGCACGGCGGTCGGCTGGCCGATGTTTGCCAGCTATTCCGCCCCGGTCCTGCTGCTGATGGCCATGGGGGGCGGGCTTTACACCATCGGCACCGGGTTTTTCCTGTTCGACCGCCTGCCGTTCCACACCACGATCTGGCATGGCTTCGTGCTGACCGCGACCGGGATGTTCTACGCCGCGGTGATCCTGCGGCTGGCCGAAACGAGTGTGACATGACCGCAAGCGACCCCCACGACCTGCAACGCTTCGTCAAGGCGCAATGGACTGTGTTCGAGACGGCGATGACCGAGTTGCAGGCCGGGCGCAAGCAGACCCACTGGATGTGGTTCATCTTTCCGCAAATGCGCGGCCTGGGGCAATCGCCGATGGCCGAGCGCTACGGCATCGCCTCGCTGGACGAGGCCAAGGCCTATCTTGCCCACAAGGTGCTGGGGCGGCGGCTGGAGCTTGCCTGCGAAACCGTGCTGGCCCGCGACCCGAAGCCGCTGACCACGCTGTTCGCCCCGCCTGACGACCGCAAGTTCCTGTCATGCATGAGCCTGTTTTCACAAGCCGACCCCAGTGCGTTTTCGCCATTCCGCATGGCGTTGCAACGCTGGGGCGGCGGCGTGCCAGATGCCGGCACGGCCAGGCTGCTGGGCCTCTGAGCGGCGGTTCCGCGAAGGGTTGATCGACGTGGCAATCACGCCCGGCGTCGCCCGCACACACGCCGCGTTCCGGCCGTTCTCGGGGGCGGCATGCTGGACATCGGCGGCGGCGGGTTGGCTGGGCGAGGGTTTGGCTGGGCGAGGCCGTCAATTCCGCCAAAGCTGCGTCTTGTCAGGTCGGTTTTTTCGATCAGGACCCAAATTCTGCCGCGGGGGCGATGAACTCGTAGGTTTCAAACCCGGACGCGTCGCAACTGCAGCCACCGCACCCTGTGGATTTGGCACAGGACGGCGCGGCGATCTGGTGGCGCAGCGTGCCCTTGGCGACCCAATGCGCCAGCATCCCGCGCAACGCTTCGGGGTCGCGGCGGAAATGCAGCGCGATGTCGGAAAGGCTGGCCCGGCCGCGGTCTTGCACATAGGCGCGGATATCCATCAGCATCGGCTCGCCCTCACTCTGCCACGACCGGCGCAGACCGCCGGGCCGACCGGCCCAGCAGGCGCAGGGTCAGGATTGTCAGTGCAAAGGCCGCCAGCACCCCGGCGATCCAGGCACCGGAACTGCCGGGATGGCGGGCGAAGGTCGCGGCCTGATAGAACAGCACCGCCGAGCCCCAGCCCATCAGCGTGGTCCAGCCGCTGACAAAAGCCGTCCAGCGCGGCCCGGATTCGCGCCAAACCGCGGCAATCGCCGCCGAGCAGGGCATGTAAAGCAGCACCATCAGCAGGTAGGCGAAGGCCCCGATCTGACCATCGAACTGCGCGCGCATCGCGCCGAAGGTTTCGGGTTCGACCGCCAGCTCTGCCGCCGCGGCATCGGTCGAACTGACATCTCCGACCGAAAGCCCCAGCGGGTCGCTGAACGTATCGCCAAGGCCCGACAGGTTGGTGCCGATGCTGGCCACGGCGGCGGCCAGACCGCCACCCAGATCGAACTCGGTCGCCGCGACCGGACCCTGCCCGGCATAAAGCGCGTTCAGCGTGCCGACCACCGCCTCCTTGGCCAGAATCCCGGTGAACACCCCGACGGCGGCGGGCCAGTTGTCGGCCTCGATCCCCATCGGCTCGAACACCGGCACGATCTGGCGGCCGATTTCCGACAGCATCGAGTTGTCGGTGTTCTGATTGTCGAAGCTGCCGTCGCGGCCCCAGGAGTTCAGGAAGGCCAGCACCATGATCACCGGCACCAGCACCCGGCCGGCGCGGATCACGAAACCCTTCAGCCGGTCCCAGGTGCGGATCAGCACGCCTTTCAGCGTCGGCAGGTGATAGGGCGGCAGTTCCATCACGAAGGGCGAGATCGCCCCGGGCAGCAGCGTCGATTTCAGCACAAAGCCGGTCAGCACCGCCGCGGCAATGCCGATCAGATACAGCGCGAACACCAGATTCTGCCCGCCGGTGGGAAAGAACGCGGCGGCGAACAGCGCATAGACCGGCAGCCGCGCGCCGCAGGACATGAAGGGCACCATCGCCACCGTCATCGCCCGGTCGCGGGCATCCTCCAGCGTGCGGGTGGCCATGATCGCGGGCACGTTGCAGCCAAAGCCGACGATCAGCGGCACGAAGGCCTTGCCCGGCAGGCCGATGGCACGCATGGCGCGGTCCATCACGAAGGCGGCGCGCGCCATGTAACCCGAATCCTCCAGCATCGACAGCACCAGAAACAGGCAGGCGATCACCGGAATGAAGGTGGCCAGCGTCTGCACCCCACCGCCCAGACCGGTGGCCAGCAGCGTGGTCAGCCAATCGGGGCTGCCGATGGCCCGCAACAGATGGCCAAAGCCATCGACGAAGATCGTGCCCGCCGCGATGTCGAAAAAGTCGATGAAGGCGCTGCCCACATTGATGGTGAACATGAACATCAGATACATCACCGCCAGAAAGATCGGGATGCCAAGCGCACGGTTCAGGATCACCCGGTCGATGCTGTCCGACAGCGTGCTGTCCAGTTCAAGGACGCGGCGGATGCTGGGGGCGGTAACGTCCGCCACCGCGTCATAGCGGCCGCTGGCGATGGCGGTATCAACGTCATAGCCCAGCGTTTCGGCCAGTGCCGCCCGGGTTTGCTGCACATGCGCCGCGAGATCGGGCATCCGCGCCAGCAGCGTCTCGTCGCCCTCCAGCAAGGCCAGCGCCAGCCAGCGCGGTGCCCGCACCGCACCGGCCTGTGCCACCAGCGGCAGCAGATCGGCCACCGCCGCCTCGATTTCCGGGCCATAGTGGATCGGCGGGGCCGTCGGCACCCCGACTGCTGCGGCGCGGACGATCTCGGCCTTCAGCGCTTCGATGCCGACCCCGGTGGCGGCGACGATCGGCAGCACCGGGCAGCCCAGCCCGCGCGACAGCGCCGCGGTGTCGATCTCGATGCCGCGCGCCTTGGCGATATCCATCATGTTCAGCGCCAGCAGCACCGGCAGCCCCATCTCGATCAACTGGATGGTCAGGTAAAGGTTGCGTTCCAGGTTCGAGGCATCGACGATGTTGACGATGATCTGTGCGGCCCCCGACAGCGCATAATCGCGCGCCACCCGTTCATCGGGCGAAACCGCCTGGGTGCAGGCCAGCGAATAGGTGCCGGGCAGGTCGATCACCTCGACCCGGCTGGCGCCATGCGCAAAGCGGCCCGACTTGCGTTCCACCGTGACGCCGGGCCAGTTGCCGACCTGCTGGCGGGTGCCGGTCAGCGCGTTGAACAGCGTGGTCTTGCCGCAGTTCGGATTGCCCAGCAGGGCGATGGTGAAATCGGTCATTCCGCGCACCCTTCGATTTCCAGCGCCTCGGCCTCGGCCTTGCGCAGCGACAACCGAAAACCGCGCAACTCGATCATGATCGGGTCGCCCAAGGGGGCGATGTTGACCAGACGCAGACGGGTTCCCGGGGTCAGCCCCATCGACAGCAGCTTTTGCCGGTAGGCCTGCCCGCCCGGGGCATAGCCTGCGACGCGCACCAGGCCGCCAAGCGGTATATCAGAGAATTTCAATGCCATAGCCGGCCCTTTCATGGCGCGATCGTCACCAGGATCTTGCGCGAAAGCTCTTGCCCCAGCGCCAGCCGGGTTTCGCCCACCGCCACCACCAGCGGCCCCGCGCTGCCACCGCGGATCACCCGCAACTCGCGCCCGACCACGATGCCAAGCTCGGTCATGCGACGCTGCATCTCGCGGCCGCCGATCAGGGCTGCAACGGCAACCGATGCGCCGGTTGGCGACAGCGCCAGGGGCTGAAAATGCGGGCTCATGCGACGACCGGCTCCAGGTGCGTCCAGCGGCTTGCTGGGATGAAGGTATTACCTACCATTTTAATCGGGAATGGCAAGCGGCCTTCCGTGAAGAAATTTCTGCCTGTGCCATCCCGTCCCGGAAGATACCTGTTGCGGGGATCAATCCTCAAGCCAAAGTATTGGGATAATTCCGAAGCATGTCGGCACCTCGGCAACGGGCACCAGCATCTGGCGAGGTTCAAATCGGCTGGCGACGGTCAGCAAAACGCCGGTGGCAGCGCGGTTGGCGATGCAAACCACGTCGCGCCCGATATTTGGGGCTGAAAAGACCATCCTGGTCGCATTTTCGAAGGCAAGCGCCATCTTTACTCTTTCATATGGAATTATTGCGCACTATATTTTCACCAGACAAGAGGGAACCATGACACGCCGGCACAATCTTGCCCCTGCCCCCGATCGCAATGCGGTCCTGACCAAGGCCATGCTTCGTGCCGCCGAGCGGCTGGGCCTGTCCGGTCGCCAGCTTGCCGAAATCGTCGGTGTTTCCGAAGCCACGGTGTCGCGCCTCAGGCGCGGCGAGGCGACACTCGAGGCCGGGTCGAAACCTTTTGAACTGGCAGCGCTACTGGTGCGCGCTTTCCGCTCGCTTGATGCCATCACCGGCGGCGACGAGGCGGTTGCCCGCATATGGATGACGGCGGCCAACGCGGCGCTTGCCACACCGCCAATCGAACGAATGGCGACAGTGCAGGGGCTTGTCGATGTCACGACCTATCTTGACGCCCGCCGCGCTGCGGTCTGAAACGCGGCCCTACACCGGCCCCGCATGGCGGTTTGTCGAGGCCCAGCACCGGGTTTCGACCCTGAAACTTGTTGACAGCCTCGCTGAACAGGCGGCGCTGGAGGACATTCTTGAGGATACCAAGCCACCGGTGCCGGATGCGTGTCGCAGCCTTGATTACCTGCTGTCCACGCCGTTCCGCTATCGCCCCTATCCAGGCGGTTCACGGTTCCGCCGCGCCGGCTTGACGCCCGGCGTCTGGTATGGCGCCGAACGGCCCGAGACAGCGGCGGCGGAGATGGTCTTTTATCGGTTCCTCTTCTACGCCGAGAGCCCGGCGACGCCGTTCCCCGATGATGCCGCAGAATACACCGCCTTTTGCGTCGATCTGGCAACAGCGGTTTCGTTGGACCTGACAACCGGTGCGCTTGCCGCAGGTCACGACCTCTGGACCCATCTGACCGACTACGCCCCCTGCCAACATCTTGCCGACACGGCCCGCGAGATCGGGGCCGAGGTCATCCGCTATACATCGGTCCGCGACCCTCAGAACGGCGCAAACCTTGCGGTGCTGACCTGCAGTGCCTTCGCAGCACCGCAGCCGGTGGACCGCCAGACCTGGCGCATCCGCATCGGCCAGAGCGGCGCGCAGGCCATCCGCGAGCACCCGAGGCTTGGCCTCGAGTTCCGGCGCGGAACGTTCGGCCCTGATCCGCGCCTGACGGACATGATCTGGGACCGCCCGCGCGCCAGATAGCCCACGCCGGTTGGGGATCATCCGCGCGCAGAGCGGCTGGCCCATCGGCGGCATCACACCCGCATCGAAATTGGAAATGGCCGCGTGAGCGCCAAGGGTTCACCCCGCTGAAAATGGGGGATCACCCAAATCGGACCCGTTCTTCGCCCGACAAGCCGCCTTGATCGCACGGGCGTGCGGCGCGCATTGCCGCGGAGACCGCCAGGAAGGCGGGATGGCTGGCGATCTCCGCCAGATCAAGCGGCGCGCGGCGCTGCCAGTTGGGATGCGCGTCAATCGTGCCGGGCACGTTTGTGGCGGCCTCTGGCCCCACCAGATCGGCCAGCCGCACCCCGACCAGCCGCGAGCGCGTGGCGGCCAGAAAGCCATGTGTGGCCAGCAGCACGGCGTTGCTCAGAACCGGGGCTGCGGCATCCTCGGCCCCGGGCGGCAGGTGGCCGCCGTCGATCAGGGCATTGACCAGCGCCACCCGCTCGTCGGCGCGCCGGGCCAGATCGGCCGCGGCCTTGGCGTCGCTGATCAGGCCGTAGCGCTGCCGTGCCGCGATATCGTCGGCTTTCCACCAGGCCGCCAGCGTGGGCAGATCATGGGTCGAAAGGCAGGCCAGCGCCAGTTCCGGCCAGGCGGAGGCGCGATCGAACATGCCCCATTCTTGCGCAAAATACAGGATGCGCATGGTCAGAATACCGGCTTGCCCCAGAAGCGCGCGGAACCCCGGCGGCACCCAGCCCAGGTCTTCACCGATCATCACCGCCCCCCGCGCGCGCGCCTCTTCGGCCACGATGCGCAAAAGATCGGCAAACGGATAGGCCAGATGCGTGCCTTCCGCGGCCGGGTGGTCTTTCGGGATCAGGAACAACTGGCGCAGCGCCATCGCATGGTCGATGCGCAACGCCCCGGCATAGTCCAGTTGCGCACCGATCAGCGCCCGGAACGGCTCCCAGCCGCGCTCGGCCAGCGCCACCGGCGAAGGGGCTGCCAGCGCCCAGTTCTGCCCACCTTGCGAAAACACGTCGGGCGGGGCGCCCACTTCCAGCCCGTGCAGCGTCAGCCCGGGGTCGGACCAGGTGGCTGACCCATCGGGCGCCTCGCCCACCGCCAGATCAAGATAAAGCCCGATACCCATGCCCGCAGCCTGTGCCGCCATTTGCGCCGCCGCAAGCTGGCGCGCGGCAAGCCATTGCAGCCACAGATGAAAGCGCACCCGGTCCTGCGCTTGGGCCTGCGCCTGCGCCTGCGCGGCAAAGGCCGCCACCTCGGGGCTTTCGACCGCCTGCCATGCGGCCGGCCAACTGGTCCAGCGCGCGCCATGGCCTTGGGCGACCATCGCCTCGGACAGCGCCTCGAACAGCGCGTGGCGATAGAGCATCTGGCCTTTTTCGGTGCAGAAATCGTTAAAATCAGCTTGCGCCCAGCGCCCGGCATCGAACGGGCTGGCCGCAAACACCGCGGCCAGCGCCTCCAGCTTGGCGGCGGCAACCCGGGGATAGTCCACCAGATCGGCCGCCCGCAGCTTTTTCAGCCCGGCCGGGGCCCTGGCCTTGCCGGGCAGGTCGTCCATGGCAATGTAAAGCACGTTCAGAAAGCGCCGGTTCGACGGCGTGAACGGACTGTACCGCTCCGGCTCGGCCGCAAACAGCGCGTGCAGCGGGTTGACGCCCAGGAAATCGGCCCCCGCCGCCGCGGCAATGCGCGCAAGCCGGGCTAGGTCGGCAAAGTCGCCAATTCCCCAGCCGCGCGCCGAGCGCAACTCGTAAAGCTGGCAGAACAGCCCCCAGGCTGGCCGCTGCGGCACCGGGCAGGACCCGGCGCTGGCCGGGTCGGCAGAAAAGTCCGGCACGCTGCCAAAGTCGGGGGCTTCGGGGTTGATGCCCAGCGCCGCCAGCAGCGCCCGCTTGGTGCCTTCGGGCACCGCGCGCCCGTCGTAACCGGTGGTGATGCCCGCCCGCCAGCAGATCGGATCAATCCCGTTCTCGCTCATGCCCCGTTCTCGCTCATGCCGTCTCCTGCCGCGCAGCCGCCCTGTCCGTTTGCGGCACATAACATGGCCGCGGCGCCGGGGTAAGCTCCGCCGCCCAGCAGTCCTCTGCTTGGGGGGGAGCGGCATCAACCCCTCGCTGGCGCGCGATTGACGATGTGTCCAATTGGCGGTGGGCTCCATCGCCATCCTCGGCAATGCGACAGAGGTCGCTCAGGTGCGGCGATGCGTCGGCACGGGGCCGCGAAAGGTGATCTGTCGCGCCAGCCAGCAGCCAAGCGTCAGCCCTTCGACCGCCCCGCTTGCATCGCGGCAGACATGCAGCGTCCACTCTCCCGGCGGCGCGGCATCCATCGCGCGGCGGCTTGTCACCGCCCAGAGATCCTGCGCCAGCGGATACATCCGCTCCATCGGGCCGGCGCCCAAGCGGCCATCGAAGCCGACATGGGCCGCACCGTCCCGCGCCTCGATGTCCAGCGTCGTCCCGAGGGCGTCGCACCAGTAGCGCCCGGCGATCGGGGTCGCGTCCGCGCGGTCAAGCGGCACCAGCCGTTCCGCGCGGACCGTCAGGTTTTCGGTCTGACGCTCCATGACCAGCAGATCGCCCTCGCGGCGCAACACAAGGCCGGGGGCTTCGGCACGGGTTTCGCTTGTCGGTGTCAGCACGACGGGAGAGGCGGCATAGTCCAGCCGCACCCCGGCGGGCACATCGCGGGTGCGCAGGAACAGGGCCCGCTCACGGTCCAGCCATAGCCCATCCCAACCCTGCCCGGGCACAGGAACAGGCGGCGGCGGTGCGCCAAGCGCCGCCGCCATCACCGCTTCGGCCGCGCGCATGGCACTGGCCTCGTGGTTGAAGATCACCACAACGGACAGCCGCTCTGCCGCCACATGCAGCCGGAACGAACAAAAGCCCCTGACCCCGCCGCCGTGGCCGGTCAGATCGTGCCCGGCCTGGCGATAGCGCCGCAAGCCATAGCCATAGGGGGCAGAGGTGCCATCGGCAAAGCGGACCGGGGCGGTGAGGCGCCGGTAAAGCCCTGCCGGATCGTCGCGCGTCGCGTCGATGTGCCGTTCCCATGCCAGCATGTCGTCCAGCGATGCGGAAACGCCGGAATCCCCAAACCAGGTGATCGCGCTTTCGGCGGGCAGGAAACCCACCTCGTCATTGCCCTCATAGCCGACAACCCCGTCGATCCGCTCGGCCATGTCGGTTGCAAGGCGGGCGGTCGGCATCCCGGCCGGGCGGAAGATGCGCTGGTCAAGAAGGTCAGCGAAATCCCGCCCGGTGGCTTGGCGGATCAATTCGGCCAGCAAGCGGAAATTGCTGTTGGAATAGGAATAATGCGCGCCCGGCGGGAACTGCCCGTCCTGTGCCTGCGCCAGAAGCGCCAGACCGTCCGCCGCGGTAAACCGACCCTCGGGGGCCGCGCCCTGCAAGACGGTCAACGCCCAGTAGTCGCGCAGGCCGGACTGGTTGTGGCAAAGCTGCGCCACACTGGGCAGCGGCCCCCGGAAGCCGGGCAAGAGCCCCGGCAGCAGCGGTGCAAGCACCTCGGGGTCATCGAACAGATCCAGCAGCAGCGCGCAGGTCATCTGTTTCGAGATCGAACAGATCGGCATCCGTCTGGCGGGCGTCATCGGCAGCCGGGCCGCCATGTCGGCAAAACCCCAGGCACGGCGGGCGATCACCTGCCCCTGATGGACCACGCCCGCCACGCCGGCGGGGCCGCGATACTGGCCGGGCAGCAGGTCCAGCGCCCGCTCCAGCGCTTGCAAGTCAATTCCGGTCATGGCTGTTCCCGTCAGGCCCCTTCGCGGAAGCAAAGCCGCGTGTCCGGGCGGGCCTGCGCCAGAAATTCCAGCATGTCGGCCAGCTTCAGCGAGGCGCAGCCGGCGGTGGCGCCGTAGCCTGCGCTTGCAACATGCAGGAAGATCGCGCTGCCCGCACCCGGCACGACCGGATCGTCATTCTGGCCAAGCACGACGACGATGTCGTAAAGATCGTCCTTGCGCCACATTTCCTCATGGCTGGCGGAGAAGGGAAGCTTGACGGGGCGGTTGTAGGCAAGGTGATCCGGTGCATCGCACCAGCCGTCATCTTCGGCAATGACCCTGGTCGGAAACACCGAAACCGGCGCCGCGGCCAGTTTGTCGGCCCGGTAAAGCACGGCACGGATCGGCCAGCAGCCGATCGGGCTAACGCCGTCGCCCTCGGCCCGCTTGACGGCGATGCCGCTGCGGCCGACCGCCGCGCGCCAGATCCTGTCGCCGTAGCGCGCCTGCCATATGTCGCCCTGCCGGGTCACGATCAGGTCCATGTCTTCCTCTTCAGCCGTCCAGCGGGAAATGGCAGGCCACGGCGCGGCCGTCCAGGGTCTGCAAGACCGGATCCTCGACCCGGCAAATGTCACGCGCAAAGGGGCAGCGGGTATGGAACCGGCAGCCCTTGGGCAAGTTCATCGGACTGGGAATCTCGCCCTGCAGCATCGGCCGCTCGCGCCCGCGCTGGCGCGGATCGGGGCGCGGCACCGCTGCCATCAAAAGCATCGAATAGGGATGCAGTGGCCGGGCGAACAACTCTTCGGTCGTGGCCAGTTCGACCAGACGGCCAAGGAACATCACCCCCACCCGGTCAGCGAACTGGCGCACCACGGCAAGGTCGTGGGTGATGAAGAAATAGGTCAGATTCAACTGATCCTGCAGGTCGGTCAGCAGGTTAAGCACCTGCGCCTGGATCGAGACGTCCAGCGCCGAGACGGATTCGTCGCAAACCACGAAATCGGGCTTGTTCGCCAAGGCGCGCGCGATGCCGATCCTTTGCCGCTGGCCACCGGAAAACTGGTGGGGATAGCTGCGCAGATATTGCTGCCGCAGACCCACCATCTCCAGCAGTTCGGCACAGCGGTCGCGGATTTCCACCGGCGAGCCATAGCCGTGGCTGCGCAAGGGTTCGGCCAGGATCTGTTCGATCCGCATACGGGGGTTCAACGAGGCATAGGGGTCCTGGAACACGATCTGCAGTTTCTTGCGCAGCCCGCGCATGGCGGCTTCGCCCAAGCCCGTCAGATCGGTGCCGCGATAGTGGATGCTGCCCGAGGTCGGTTCCTGAAGCCGCAGCATCACCCGGCCGAGGGTGGTCTTGCCACAACCGGATTCGCCCACCAGAGCAAAGGTCTCGCGGGCGCGGATGTCCAGCGTCACACCATCGACGGCGCGCACCATGCGGGGTGGACCGCCAAGGATGCCGCCACCGACCGGATAGTGCTTGGTCAATGCCCGGGTTGACATCACGATGTCGGCGCCGGGGGCAAGGTCTTTGGCGGGCATTGTCATGTGCGGTCACCGGGCGGCAGGGCATCCGGCCCGGCGTGCAGCCAGCAGCGCGCAACATGGGCATCGCCTATGCTTGCCATGTCCGGGGCCTGTTGACGGCAAACCGGCAGCGCCTCGCCGCAGCGCGGATTGAACCGGCAGCCCGGTGGCAGCCTGGCCAGATTGGGAACCATGCCGGGAATCGACGGCATCTTCCGCCCCATCCGCGGCTCGGTCGCCCGCGGGATCGAGGCCAGCAAGCCGCGCGTGTAGGGGTGCGAGGGCCGCTCGAACAGATCGAACACATCGGCCTGCTCGACGATCTGGCCGGCATACATCACGTTCACCTCCTCACACATCTCGGCAATGATGCCAAGATCATGGGTAATCAGGATGATCGAGGTTCCCACCCGGTCGCGCAGCTCGCGCATCAGCCGCAGGATCTGCGCTTGCGTGGTCACGTCCAGCGCGGTGGTCGGCTCGTCGGCGATCAGCAGTTTCGGCTCGCAGATCAGGCCCATGGCGATCATCGCGCGCTGGCGCAGGCCGCCGGACAACTGGTGCGGATAGGCGTCCAGCCGCGCCTCGGGTTCGGGGATGCCGACCAGCGCCGACCAGAAGATCGGCATCGACACGCCAAGCAGCGAAAAGCCCATGAAGAAACGGTCAACGAAACTGTCACGCCGCACCGCCGACAGGATGCCCGCAGGGATGCCGACCACCCACGAAACCAGCGCCGCACTGACCGCCAGCACCAGCGTGTTGGGAAAGGCCTTCAGGATAAGATCGGTCACCGGGCGGTTCAGCTTGATGGAATTGCCCAGATCGCCCTGCACGGCGTT
Organism: Rhodobacter ferrooxidans; assembly: GCF_000176015.1. Classification (GTDB taxonomy): domain Bacteria; phylum Pseudomonadota; class Alphaproteobacteria; order Rhodobacterales; family Rhodobacteraceae; genus Pseudorhodobacter_B; species Pseudorhodobacter_B ferrooxidans. The sequence continues at coordinate 36,764 of NZ_ACYY01000030.1, forward strand.
CCACAGAAAGCTGAGGTAGCGGCTGACCAGCGGATCATCGAGATGCATCTGCTCTCGCACCCGCGCAATGACTTCGGGGCTGGCATGTTCCTTCATCATCAGCGCGATCGGGTCGCCGGGAACCACATTCAGCATGATGAACAAGATCAGCGTGATCCCGATCAGCACCGGGATCGACGCGAGCATACGTCTGAACGCAAACATCAACATCCGTGGAATGCTCTTTCTGCGGCGCCCGCAAGATGCGGGGGGCGGGGCGGAAGGGCGACCTTGACACAAGTCAGGCAGGGGGAACCGGGGTGCGCAACCGCTTTGCGCACCCCGGCAAGGGGCCTCTACTCGACCTCGACGCTGTAGTAGTTCATGTCGCTCCAGCCGTTCCACGGAACGACGAAGTTCTTGACGCGCGGCTGCACCACATAATTGTGGTCAAGGCTGAACAGCGGCACCCAGGCCGCGTCCTTGTCAACGATCTGCGCGGTAAGCTCTTGATACAGCTTGCAACGTGCGTCCTGGTCGGTCATGCCGCGCGCCGTTTCGATGGCGGCAAAGACCTCGGGGTCGTTGTTGTTGTAGCCGCGCGTCTTGGTGCCCGATTCCGAGAAGAAGGTGTAGAAGAAGTTGTCGGGATCGTTGAAGTCGGCAGACCAGACCTGCGTATAGGCTTCCGCCTCGCCAACCTTGCGGGCAGCAAGGAAGGCCGCTTCGTCGGTGGTCACGATATTGGCCTTGAAGCCGGCTTCGGCCACCTGGGCCTGAATGATCTGGTTCATGTCAGACCATTTCGACGACCAGCTTGACACCTGTTGCAGGTTGATCTCGACCCCGTCGGGATAGCCGGCCTCGGCCAGCAGTTCCCGGGCCTTGGCAGGGTTGTATTCGATCGGCGTCGCCGGGGTATAGCAGGCCAGACCGCGCGGCATCACACCGTTTTCCAACTCGCCCTTGCCGTAGAAGTTCTTGTCCAGAATGGTCTGCCGGTCGATCGACATCTGGAAGGCCTTGCGGACCCGCACATCGTCAAACGGCTTTCTGGCCTGGTTGATGTTGTAATAGTACATGCCCACCCGCGGAACACCGCGGGGCGACCGGGGCTGCCGTCAGGTGGCGCGAGCCAGGTCATCTCCTCGTCCAGCCAGATCAGCAACGAGCCTCGCTTACGCAGAGAAGACGTGTAGCTGGACCAGTTCGTCGTGCGGTAGCGGGCAGGTGATGGCCTACTCATGCGGCCTGTCTAACCGCATGGATTCACGATGTGAATCCTCGGCAGACAGAGTTGTCCAACAACGCCTTCTAGAACTGAAACGTAGACATAGAGCTAAAAGCCACTGACCAATTTTCTAAAATTCATCGGGAATGTCCACCGGCGGTCATGATTCAGTTCTCATTGCGCCGCAAGAGACTCGAATATTGACTAGAGCGAGCAAGAATACTTCGAGCTCCTTCGATATCAAGCCGGTTGAAATATAGAATGCCAATGCTGCAGGATGACGATTATATTGGACAAGCCGCTCGAATAGAAACATTCGGCGCGAATATTCTGTTTGACCGTGACCGCGTTGACAACCTAGCGGCGACTGTTCCCCAATCTTCGTACGGTGAGGTGATATCGTCCCTTGGGGTTGGAACATTAAGATACCCAGGAGGCAGTGTTTCTGAGAGCATCTTGGATATCGACAATGTTGACTCGTCTGTACAAAACGGTGTTGAGGTGACTGGGCTTGGTGATTTTCTTAATTTTTGTGCAGCTTCACGCGCATCCCTGACAATGGTTATGCCAACGGCGCGATTCTACGACAGAGCATCAGCAGATACCGAGAACCCGATTTCCGATGAAGATGCTGAATCAATTGTTGCATTCGTTACAAAGCTTCTAAATGATGCACTTGTGAAAGGTGTTGGCGTTGAAGCGATCGAACTGGGAAATGAGTGGTGGGGGACGGACCTTTCCGCAAGTGAATATGGCCGCCTCGCGAGCCAAATGTCCGTTATTGTACAAGGCGCAATTGATGAGTTCATCTCATCTAACCAACTTCCCTCAGCATGGGTCGAACCAGAAATATTAGTCCAAGTTGGGCATTTAACAGATGCATCTCAAGAAACTCAGCAAATATTTGACGAATTTAATACTGTTGCTGAACAAACGGCAATCGATGGACTTGTCACCCATCGCTATCTAAGTGGTGATTTTTCACAAATCGGAAGCCCTGGAGTGTTTCTTCCATTCTATGGCCAATTTGATGAATGGGACCGCTTGGCCGAATCAAATTCAAATTTTGGAAATTTAAGTCGTCATGTTTCCGAGTGGAATGTAAAAGCAAACAATGACGAAGAGCGGGGTTTGAAATCTGCCTCATGTCTCGTTAAATTAGTTGCTGAACTTCTAGCAGCTGACGTGGATCAGGCTAATATATGGGCAATTCAACAGAATAATTCGCAGCGCCTAGCGATGTCTACAGGGCTGCCGAACAGCAATTCGAGCGGCTTGACGATCAATGGAGAGATGTTCAGACTGATGAGTGAGTCAGTGGTTGGACTACGCCTGGTTGCACATTCTCGCATCGATGACAGAAACTTGATAAATGTTGACGAGGACTGTCTAACTGCTTTTGGTGGGCCGCATCGAGTTGTTGTATTCATATCGGAGCGAAATGGAGTTAACGAAAGCATTTCTCTGAATGTGGAGGCACTTCTTGGAGACTTTTCGCATGTTTGGGGAACAGTCCTTGGAACGACTGACGAAAATCCCCTTGACCCATTGGCGTTGCCAGATTTGGAAATTCTGTCAGGTTCTGCCGCGCTACCATTTCAGAATGGAGTGCTATCATTTGACTTAGATCCTTGGGAGACGATCAGACTTATATTTACCACTGACACCAGTGGCGCTGAAATTTCTGGCCACTATGACAATGATATCCTATCCGGATCCACTGGTCCGGATAGAATATTTGGTTCAGCAGGCAATGACAGGTTAGAAGGTTTTTTCGGAAGTGACACGCTGCTGGGCGGCGAAGGCGACGACGTCCTGCAGGG
>NZ_ACYY01000029.1 GCF_000176015.1 Rhodobacter ferrooxidans
GCGGGCGGGCTGAGCGATGGATGGGTCGGTGCGCGAAACCGAAGTCAGCATGACCACCCAGGCGCTGGACCGGCTGATGCCGATGCATCTGTGCCTGTCAGCGACCGGCCATATCTTTGCCTGCGGCCCGACCCTGCGCAAGCTGGTGCCGGATGGGCGGCTGATCGGGCGCGGCTTCTTCGACTTGTTCGAAATCAGGCGCCCCGGCGGCATCGCCTCGGTGCAAGACCTGCATCGCCGTGCGGGCAACCGGCTTTATCTGTCGCTGCGCGGCCCCGGCGGCCAGGCCTTTCGCGGCATCGCCATCCCGCTGGCCGACGGGCTGGGGATATTGCTCAACCTGTCCTTCGGCATCGAGATCATTGACGCAGTGCGCCATCACGCCCTGACCGACGCCGACTTCGCCGCCACCGATCTGGCGGTGGAACTGCTGTATCTGGTCGAGGCCAAGTCGGCGGTGATGGAGGAATTGCGCCAGTTGAACCTGCGGCTGCACGGCGCCAAGGCCGCGGCCGAGGAACAGGCCCTGACCGACATGCTGACCGGCTTGCGCAACCGCCGGGCGCTGGATCACGCGCTTGTCCAGACCATCGAGCGGGACATTCCGTTCGGGCTGATGCACATTGATCTGGATTTCTTCAAGACGGTGAACGACACGCTGGGCCATGCGGCGGGCGACCATGTGCTGCGACAGGTGGCGCGGGTGCTGGTGGATGAAACCCGCACCGGCGACACCGTGGCGCGGGTCGGCGGCGACGAATTTACCGTGCTGCTGCCGCGCCAGACCGATCCGGCCCGGCTGCTGACCATCGCCAACCGCATCATCGCCAAGCTGAAACAGCCGATGGATTTCGAGGGCAATCCCTGCCGGATTTCCGCCAGCATCGGCATGACGATTTCGACCCTTTACCCCACGCCGACCCCCGAACAGATGGTCAGTGACGCCGATCTGGCGCTTTACGCCGGCAAACACGCCGGGCGCGGCGTGGCCCGCATGCATCCGGCATCGGAAAAAACCAGTCTGACGGAAAAGCCGCTGCGTACCGGGTAATACAGGGAACTGTCAGCAACCCTTGGTCAGACAGGCGCCGCACAGCGGAAACGTGACGCATCGCCCAACAGGCAATCGCCCGCTGTTCAAGGCAAAAACGATTTGTTGCGGAAAGATGTGGTGCACCCGGAGCGATTCGAACGCCCGGCCCTCAGATTCGTAGTCTGATGCTCTATCCAGCTGAGCTACGGGTGCACGGTGAGGCGGATTTAGCGACAGGGGCCGGGCTTTGCAAGGGCGAAAAACCGCAGCCCCTGACAAAACCGCAGGGCTCAGGTTTCCTCGGCCAGCCCCTCGGCCCGCGGCAGCCGGATCATGAACTCGGTGCCCTCGGCGTCGGATCGCACCAGGTCAAGCCGCCCGCCATGGCCGCGCACCAGCTCAGCGGCGATGGCCAGCCCAAGCCCCGAGCCGCCCTTGCGGGTGCCGCCCTGAAACGCCGCGAACAGATGCTCGCGGGCTTTCGCAGGCAGGCCGGGGCCGGTGTCGCCCACCCGGATCCACCAGGCGGTGTCATCCTCGCCCGCGGCAATCTCGATGGTGCCGGGGGTGCCGGTGGCCTCGATCGCCTGCCGGGCGTTGCGCACCAGATTGGACAGCACCCGATACAACTGCTCGGCGTCGGCGCGGATCGTCAGGCCCGCGGCCACGTCGATCAGACAGGCCGGGTTTGACGCCCCGTCCAGCCCCTCGCCCGCCGCCACATCCTCGACCAAGGGACGCAAGGCCAGCCGCGCCAGCTTCGGCGGATGCTCCTCGGCCCGCCCGAACGCGAGCGTCGATTCGCACAAGCTGACCGCCCGGCTGATCGAGCCGACCAGCTTGGGCGCCGCCCGCGCCACCGCCGGATCGGCGCTGGTCTCGATCCGGTCGGCAAACAGTTGCGCCGTGGTCAGGATGTTGCGCAGATCGTGGCTGATCTTGGCCACCGCCGACCCCAGTTGCGCCAAGCGCTCTTTCTGCCGCAAAGCGCCGGTCAACTGGGTCTGCAGCGTCTGTAACGCATCCTCGGCGGCGCGCAATTCGGCCACCTTGGCGGTGGGGGCGATCACCCGGCGGCCATCCTCGGGCGCCTCGGCATAGGATTGCATGTGCCGCACCACCCGGCGGATCGGAAGCACCATCAGCCGCCGCACCGCAAGAAACAACAGCCCCGCCGTCACCGCCGAAATCAGCGCCGACAGCCCCAGAATCCGCTGTCCATAGTCCAGCATCGCCTGCCGCAGCGGTGCCGAGCGCAGGGTGATCTCGATCAGCAGCCCGGCCTGCTGCACCGGATTGCCGATCACCCGCACCACCCGGTCCTCCGGATCGGCCAGCCCGGCCAGCGCATCGCGGATCATCTGCCAGGATCCGGCGCTGCGCAGGTCATAGGTCGCCGCCACCGGCGTCGGAATCGGTGACGACAGCACCAGTTGCCGCACCTCGTCGCGCCGCAGCACCACGTTGAACACCCCGGCATTGGCCAGCAGTTCCGTCTCCAGTTCCGGCGTGATCATCCCGTCATTGGCCAGCAGCGCCAGCGAGGCGATCTGCGCCTTTTCCAGCCGCAGCGACAGGTAATCCACCCGGAACCGGGCAATTGACGGCACGAAGATCAGCACTTCGGCCAGCATGACGAAGCCCACGGTCAACAGCAGGAACCGCCCCGACAGCGTGTTCAGAAAGCCGCCCCTGCCCCGCACCGCCCGCTGCCCTTTCATCTGTTCTCAAATATCCTCGGGGGGTCCGGGGGGCAGACAGTCCCCCGGCTCTGCCGCCGATATGCCCTCGGGCAGCCCGAAAAGACCGCCTGCACCCAGAGGTAGCAAAGATTTTCAGGGAAAAACAGTGTTCTGCACGACCATTGCCAAGTGCAGGCTCAACCCGCCCGCCGCCAAAACCGCAGCAGCATCGGCAAGGCCGCCAGCGCCGCCAGCCCCAGCATCGGCAACAGCACCTGCGGCGCGAAGATCACGCCCAGATCGGGCGTCTCGCCGCGGTCGAACACCGCCCCCAGCCCCGATCCGACCGAGGTGAACACCAGCGCGCCCGGAATGATGCCCAGCGCGGTGCTGATGACAAAGCGGTGCAGTCGCACCCCCAGAAACGCCGGGATCAGATTGGCCATAAAGAACGGCACCACCGGAACCAGCCGCATCAGAAACAGCACCGACCATTCATTTTCACGCAATCCGGCCTGCAATCTGGCCACCTGACCACCAGATTCTTGCAGTTTTGCAACAAACCGGTCGCCAAACCCCATCCGCGCCGCCGCAAAGATCGCCACCGCCCCCAGCGTGGCTGCGACCACATTATAGACCACGCCGGGAAACAGCCCGAACAGAAAGCCGCCAGTCAGCGTCGCCACCGTGGCACCGGGCAGGCTGAATCCCACGATCAGCACATAGGCCAGCACGAAGCCCAGCGCCGCCCCCATGGGATGCTGGTCGCGCAGCGCCAGCAGGGCGTCGCGGTGTTCGGCCAGTTGCGCGAAACTCAACTGGTCGCGCAAAAGGAAGGCCCCCAGCCCGGCCACCAGCAGAATCAGCAGGAACGGCAGCTTGCGCCAGGGCGAGGCTGACGGGTTTGCGGGCATTTCGGTCAAAATCGGCTCCTGAAGCACAAGAGAACAGGATGGCCGATCGATTGCCGCGGCGATAGGGGCCTCACACGACCTTGATCGGCGGTGATCGCGCCACCAGACGCGGCAAAACCCCGCCCCGCGCGCGAAATCCTGCAAATATGCGCCGCGGGCGAATTGACTTGCCCCCGATCCGACCGTAAAGGACGGGCTTCGAATATGAAGCTTGGCCGAATCCGCTGGGGTTTGGGCGATATGTCTGATGGAGACCCGCGATGAAGCGCACTTTTCAACCGTCGAACCTGGTTCGCGCCCGCCGTCACGGCTTTCGCGCCCGCATGGCCACCAAAGGCGGCCGTCTGGTTCTGGCCGCCCGTCGCGCCAAGGGCCGCAAAAAGCTGTCGGCCTGACACTTTTCCCTTTCCAGGGGCAATGAGATGACACCGCCGGAGGCAGAGGGCGCAGGCAGCGATGCCGGGGCACCCGCAGCGCCTCCGGCGGTTTCCGTTTGTCTGCCGAAGCTTGCCATCATCGGCAAACGTGCCGATTTCCTGCGCGCCGCCTCGGCCCGCCGTCAGGGCACACCGGGGTTCCTGCTGCAGGCGCGCAACCGCGGCGACAGCCAGCCCGGCGTGCGCGTCGGCTTTACCTGTTCGAAAAAGATCGGCAACGCCGTCGCCCGCAACCGCGCCAAGCGGCGGCTGCGCGAGGTGGCGCGGGCGGTGCTGCCGAAACTGGCGCAGCCCGGCTGGGACTATGTGCTGGTCGGCCGCCCCAGCGCCACCATCGCGCGGGATTTCAAGGCCTTGCTGGCCGATCTTGCCACCGCCATGGGCCAGATTCACAACGCCAAGCCGCAGGCCCGGCCATGACTCCGCTGGCGCAAATCCTGGCGCTGCCCGTGCGGGCTTACCGTCTGTTCCTCAGCCCCTGGCTGGGCAATGGCTGCCGGTTCCAGCCCACCTGCAGCGCCTATGCGCTGGAGGCGCTGGAGCGGCATGGCGCTGCCAAGGGCGGCTATCTGGCGGTGCACCGCATCTGCCGCTGCCACCCCTGGGGCGGCCATGGCTACGACCCGGTGCCCGGCGCCGACCCCGAGTTCGATCAGTCAACCCGCAGGTAAAGCTTGTCATTGGCCAGGAACCGCGTCGGGATCGAGTCGCGGTCGATCTCGCCCTGCAAGGTCAGGTGCACGTCCTTAAGCCATTGGGCATCGTGGAAATACCAGGAATGGTCCGGGTTCACGATACCGGCAAACTCGGCGCGGTGTTCGTCGTAATAGATGCCGACATCGACATTTACCGCCTTGGCCGGGGCGCTGACCGGCAGCCCGATCCGCCCCACCCGCGGCGAAACCCCCACCCGCTTCATGTTGGAGATCGACAGCACGGAATCGAACGGGTTCGAATAGTTGGTCAGCCGCGCGCAATGCCGATACAGCGACGAGCTTTTCGGGCTGGTGCCCATCGAGTCGGCCGACACGTCGGCTGCGGCCAGAATCACCTGGCTGACCATCCAGCTGGTCGCCGCCACGGCGGGGCGGTCGTCGGCATCGTCAAAGGCCTCGCGCACGACATAGGCCCCCATCGAATGGGCCAGCAGATGCACCGAAATCTCGCAGCCCTGGTCGATCAGCCGCGAGAAGGGTGCCACGCCGTCATCAACCAGCCGGATCGCGGTCAGCTTGGCGTCGGTGCGGTCTTCCAGATAGTTCAGCGCCGCCTCGGCGCAGGGCCAATCGAAGCTGACCACAACACCTTGATATCCCAGCGCCTCCAGGCCTGCGCGGATCAGCCGGTGGCGTTGCAGCATCAGCGATTGCGCGGTGTTGTAGCCATGCACATAGATCAGCACGTCACCCACGGCCCGCCCGGTGCGCGGATTGCGCCGCACCTCGGCCTCGGCGATGACTGCATCGAACCAGTTGCGGCGGGTGATGGCGTGCGACGGGTCAGGTGTGGCGGCGGCTTGCGGCACTTGCAGAAACCGGGTCGGCCCCGGCTCGCTGCCAAAAGCGCCGTTGTGCAGGTTGCGGGTGCAGAAGACGAAATCCATCGGCGTCCTCCTGACGGTTCAGGCAATGCGCCTATGCTACCACGGGTTGCGCCGCGGCCAAAGCCTTTGCATCGGCCCGGCGGCTCTGGCATCCAGCCGGGATCCAGCCGAAGGTTTGCCATGCCAGATGATCCGATCCACCCGCTGTTTGCCGGCGCCCCCGACACCGACGATTTTGCCAAGCTGCGCAAACGCCTGGTGCGCGAGGTGCGGGCGGCGATCGACACATATGGCATGGCGCGGCGCGGCGACCGTTGGCTGGTGTGCCTGTCGGGCGGCAAGGACAGCTATACCCTGCTGGCGGTGCTGCACGAGTTGAAGTGGCGCGGGCTGCTGCCGGTCGATCTGCTGGCCTGCAACCTTGATCAGGGTCAGCCCGGTTTTCCGGAGACGGTGCTGCCGGAATTTCTGACCCGCATGGGGGTGGCGCACCGTATCGAGTATCAGGACACCTATTCCATCGTGATGGACAAGGTGCCCGCCGGTCAGACCACCTGCGCGCTGTGCTCGCGGCTGCGGCGCGGCAACCTGTATCGCATCGCCCGCGAGGAGGGTTGCTCAACGGTTGTGCTGGGGCATCACCGCGATGACATCCTGGAAACCTTCTTCATGAATCTGTTCCACGGCGGGCGACTGGCCACCATGCCGCCGCGGCTGCTGAACGAGGAGGGCGATCTTTTTGTCTGTCGCCCGCTGGCCATGGTGGCCGAGGCCGATTGCGACGCCTTTGCCCGGGCGATGGCCTACCCGATCATCCCCTGCGATCTGTGCGGCAGTCAGGAGCAGTTGCAACGCAAGCAAATCAAGGCCTTGCTGGATGGATGGGAGGCGCGCAGCCCCGGGCGGCGGCAGGTGATGGCGCGGGCGCTGGCCAATGTGCGGCCCTCGCACCTGCTGGACCCGGGGATTTTCGACTTTGCCGGCCTTGCGAACGAAAGCGGAACATTTAATGAAAATGCGCTGCAACTTGGCGGGGAAAATTAACGAAGAGATCAGGGTCGGTCCTTAGGGTCTGGCGTTGGAAGGGCAGCTGTCGGCCCTTTGCAGCGCGAGGTCAGGGCGATGAGCGATCGGAACGGGGCGGGAGTATCGGGGCGGCTGATCTGGCTGATGGCACAGTTCCGGCGGCCCGAACTGATGGTGTTCCTGCCCGCCTTGACGCTGGCGACCTTCTGGCTGGGCGGCGAAAAGGCGCTTATACTGGTGGCACTGGGGCTGCCGCTGGCCTTTGCCGTGGCGGGTGCCTTCCGGTTTCACGACCTGGTGCCAACGGCGCTGCCCGAGGGGCTTTCCGGGCTGGCGATGCGGCCACAGATCGTGTCGGTGCTGGATGGGGTGATGCGCGACAGCGCCTTCACCGGCAAGACCACCGCCTGCGTGGTGATCCAGTTCGACGATGCCGATGTGCTGCTGGACCGGCATGGCCGCGCGGCGCAGACCGAAGTGCTGGCCCGCAGCGCCGAACGCATCTGTTCGGCCCTGCGCGCGGGCGACACCATCGCCCGGCTGGAGGGCGGCGGCTTTGCCGTGGCGCTCAGCCCGCAGCGGCGGATTGATCTGGAAACCCTGGTGCAACTGTCGGCGCGGCTGCAAGCGGCGATCTCGCCGCCGATCAGCATCGACGCGGTGCGGCTTTACGTGACCTGCTCGGTCGGGTTCTGCCTCGGCGTTCGGTCGCCCGAACCCAGTGGCGCCGCCCTGCTGGATGCCGCCCAGGTGGCCGCCGACGAGGCGCTGCGCAACGGCCCCGGTGCCATCCGCGGCTTTGCCCCCGACATGGCGCGCAACCGTGCGGACCGCGACGCCCTGCGCGGCCTGCTGGAAACCGCGCTGGATGAAGGCCAGATCCGGCCGTATTTCCAGCCGCAGGTGTCCACCGATACCGGGGCGATTTCCGGGTTCGAGGCGCTGGCGCGCTGGCACCACCCCGACCGCGGACTCGTCTCGCCGGCGGAATTCCTGCCCGCACTGGAAGAGGCCGGGCTGATCGAACGGCTGGGAGAGGTGATGCTGTATCACGCGCTGGCAGCCCTGGTGCGCTGGGACAAAAGCGGGCTGCAGGTGCCCACTGTCGGCGTGAACTTCTCGGCCGCCGAGTTGCGCAACCCGCGGATGGTGGAAAAGCTGAAATGGGAACTGGACCGCTTCGGCCTGACACCCGAACGGTTGTCGGTCGAGATTCTGGAAACCGTGGTGGCCGAAACCGACAATGACGTGATCGTGCACAATATCGCGGCGCTGGCCAAGCTGGGCTGCGGCATTGATCTGGATGATTTCGGCACCGGACACGCTTCGATCACCAATATCCGCCGCTTCACCGTGCGGCGGCTGAAGATCGACCGCAGCTTCGTGACCAAGGTGGACGAGGACCGCGAGCAGCAGAAAATGGTCTCGGCCATCCTGTCGCTGGCCGAGCAACTGGGGCTGGAGACCCTGGCCGAAGGCGTGGAAACCCCGGGAGAACATGCCATGTTGGCGCAACTGGGCTGCGGCCATGTGCAAGGCTTCGGCATCGCCCGACCGATGGCCTTCGAAGCCACCGCCGACTGGATCGCCCAGCATCGCACCAAGGTGGCCACCACCCCGCGCATCGGCCATCGCGCCCGTTAAGCCCAAGGATCGGCGCTGCGGCAGCCAACCTCTGCGCTGCCCGCCCGCCGCAAGCCGAATAACCGCCCAAGACCGGGGCAAAGCGCCTCGGATGCCAGCAAAACCGGGAAAACCGCTTGACCTTTGGTGCCCCCTTCTGTTGAACCACGCCAAACCCTGAACAGGAACGGTGGTGGTCCAGATGGACGGTCAGAACAAGAACCTCATCCTTGCAACGGCGCTCAGCTTCCTGGTGATCCTGGTCTGGTTCGTGTTGTTTCCGCCGCCCGAGCCGGTGGTCGATCCCAACGCCCCCGCCATTTCGGCCACCGAAGCCCTGACGCCTCCGGTGGCAGACCAGACCACGGCCGCCACCACCGAACCTGCCGCTGCCGTGCCGGAAACCCCGCGCCTGACCATCGACACGCCGCTCCTGCAAGGCTCGATCTCGATGCTGGGCGGGCGGATCGACGATCTGTCGCTGAAGGGCTACAAGGAATCGCTCGATCCTGCCTCTGACATTGTGCGGCTGCTGTCGCCAGTGGGCAAGGACAGCGCCTATTACGCACTTTACGGCTGGGCTCCGGGCGGCGATCTGGCCAATGAAGACGTGCCGGGTGCCAATACCGAATGGAAACTGGCCGCGGGCACTTCGCTGGCGCCCGGCCAGCCGGTCACCCTGGCCTGGGACAATGGCAAGGGCCTGAACTTCACCCGCACCATCGCGATTGACGACCATTACATGTTCACCGTGACCCAAGGCGTGGAAAACACCACCGGCGCCGAAGTCCGGCTGGCCCCCTATGGCATCGTCGCCCGCCACGGCAAACCGGCCGGCCTGCAGAATTTCTATGTGCTGCACGAAGGCGTGGTCGGCCGCACCGATGGCAAGCTGGAAGAGGTCAAATACAAGGATCTGGTCGATCTGCCGGTGGTCGAACGCGAAGGCGCGCAGGCCGAAGTGGTCGAGGCCACCACCGACGGCTGGATCGGCTTCACCGACAAATACTGGATGACGACGCTGATCCCGGCACAGGGCAAACCCTTCACCTCGGTCACCAAATACGTCGCCTCCGCCGACATCTATCAGGTGGAAACCCGGGAGCCGGTGCTGGTCGTGGCCCCCGGCGCCAAAGCCGAAACCACCTCGCGGCTGTTCGCCGGTGCCAAGGAATGGGCCACCATCCGCGGCTACCAGAATGACGCGGGCGTGCCGGGCTTCATCGATTCGATCGACTGGGGCTGGTTCTTTTTCCTGACCAAACCGATGTTCTGGGTGCTGCACAACCTCAACGCCCTGATCGGCAACATGGGTCTGGCGATCATCGGCCTGACGCTGGTGCTGAAGGTCATCGTCTTCCCGCTGGCCTACAAATCCTACGTCTCGATGGCCCGGATGAAGGAATTGCAGCCGGAAATCGAGGCGATGAAAGAGCGGGTCGGCGACGACAAGCAAAAGGTCCAGGTAGAGATGATGAAGCTCTACAAGGAAAAGAAGGTGAACCCGGCGGCGGGCTGTCTGCCGGTGCTGATCCAGATTCCGATCTTCTTCTCGCTTTACAAGGTGATCTTCGTCACGCTGGAGCTGCGCCACGCGCCGTTCTTCGGCTGGCTGACCGACCTTTCGGCGCGTGACAGCTCGTCGCTGTTCAACTTCTTCGGGCTGGCCCCCTGGGCCGCACCGGAACACGGCACCCTGCTGGCCACCATCTTCATCGGACTGCTACCGATCCTGCTGGGCATCTCGATGTGGTTGCAGCAGAAACTGAACCCGGCGCCCGCTGATCCGACGCAGCAGATGATCTTCGCCTGGATGCCCTGGGTGTTCATGTTCATGCTGGGCAGCTTTGCCAGCGGTCTGGTGCTGTACTGGATCACCAACAACGTGATCACCTTCACCCAGCAATACATCATCATGCGCAGCCACGGCCACCATCCCGACATCTTCGGCAACATCAAATCGGGGTTCAAGAAAAAGCCCGCCGCGGTAAAGCCGGTGTCGGTGCGGGTGACGCCGCCGAAACCCGCCGTGGCCAAGGCAGCAGCCCCGAAACCGGCGCCCAAGCCCGCGCCGAAGCCGGTGGCCACCAAGCCCGCCAATTCGCGCAAGGCCCCGACGAAGAAACCGCCGGCCAAGACATGAGCTTGCCCTTCCCGCTGGCCGATGAGCCCGAATTTGCCGCCCGCGAGGCCGGGCGGCTCTTGTTCGCGGGGCCGGTGGATTTCGTCAAGGGCGTGGTGGCGATGCCCGGCCTGCCGCCCGCCGACCGGCTGGAGGTCTGCTTTGCCGGCCGCTCCAATGTCGGGAAATCCAGCCTGATCAACGCCTTGACCGGGCGCAAGAGTCTTGCGCGCGCCTCGAACACGCCGGGCCGCACCCAGGAAATCAACTATTTCGCGCTGGGAACCGAGCGCTATCTGGTCGATCTGCCCGGCTATGGCTATGCCGAGGCGCCGGTGGCGGTGGTGGAAAAGTGGCAACGGCTGCTGAAAAACTATCTGCAAGGCCGCCAGACCCTGCGCCGCGCCTTCGTGCTGATCGACACGCGGCACGGGGTCAAGGCGGTGGACGAAGAGATTCTGACCCTGCTCGACCGCTCTGCCGTGACCTTCCAGGCGGTGCTGACCAAGGCCGACAAGGTGTCGAAAGCCGAGCGTGATGCGATCATCGACCAGGTGCGCGGTGCGCTGGCCAAGCATCCCGCCGCCTATCCCGAACTGGTGGTGACCAGCGCCGAAAAAGGCGACGGAATCGAGACGCTGCGGGCGATCATCGCCACGCTGCAGTAAGACCAAAATCCTTCCAAGGATTTTGCAAAAGTTTTCCTAAAACTTTTGGCTCCCGTCAGACATGCTGCGCGCCATTCACTTCAATCTCGGCGCCGGAAATGTAGCTCGACTGATCCGAACACAGGAACCAGATCGCGTCCGCCACCTCGCGGGGCTGGCCCAACCGGCGCAGCGGCAACTGGTCAACGATCTTGTCAGTGCCCGGCGACAGGATCGCGGTTTCCACCTCGCCCGGCGCAATCGCGTTGACCCGCACCCCCAAGGGCCCGAAATCATGCGCCATTTCGCGCGTCAGCGCCGCCAGCGCCGCCTTGGATGTCGCATAGGCCGCCCCGGCAAACGGATGCACCCGCGATCCGGCAATCGAGGTGACGTTCACGATCGAGCCTTTGGCCGCCGCCAGTTCGTTCATCAGCCCGCGCGCCAGCACCACGCAGGAAAAGAAGTTTACATGAAACACATGGCCCCAGGTCCGCAGGTCGGTATCCAGCGTCGAAAGCCGCGCCCCACCCGGGCCTTTCGGTGAAATCCCGGCATTGTTGACCAGCGCGTGCAGCTTGCCGTTGATCTTGCCCTTGATGGTCTCGATCGCGGCAATCGTCATCTTGGGGTCGGCAAGGTCGATCTGGATGTGGCTGGCCTCGCCATTCGGCCAGGGGCATCGCGGGTCGAACGGATAGCGCGAGCAGGTCAGCACCCGCCAGCCCTCGATCTCGAAGCGTTTGACGGTGGCATGGCCGATGCCGCGGCTGGCCCCGGTCAGCACCAGTGTTTTCTGTTCCGTCATGCTGCACTCCTTGCGTTACCGGCAAAGACTTACCCTTATTGTCGGGAACGACAAGGCCAGCCGCGCGGTCTTGGCAGCGCGCCGCAAAGCGGCTACCAAAGCGGCCAACCCAAACCGGGGGCACCCCATGAAAAAGCAGCTTGCCGACATGAACGCATCCATCACCACCGCCCGCACGCTTTCGGAAGCCCTGCCCTATCTGCAACGCTATGCCGGTGCCGTGGTGGTGGTGAAATTCGGCGGCAACGCCATGGGCGACGAGGCGGCGATGGCCGAATTTGCCCGCGATATCGTGCTGATGCGGCAGGTGGGGGTGAACCCGGTGGTGGTGCATGGCGGCGGGCCGATGATCAACGACCTGCTGAAGCGGCTGGGCATCGAATCGCGCTTCGTGCGCGGCAAGCGGGTCACCGACAAGGCCACGGTCGAGGTGGTCGAGATGGTGCTGACCGGCCTTGTCAACAAGCGCATCGTGCAGGCGATCATGGACGAGGGCGGCCGCGCGGTGGGCCTTTCCGGCAAGGACGACGACATGATGGTCTGCGTCGCCGACGACCCGGAGCTGGGCTTTGTCGGCCGCCCGGTCGAGATGAACGTGCAGGTGCTGCGCGATCTGTTCGGCGCGGGCATAATCCCGGTGGTGGCGCCGGTCGCTACCGGCATGGGCCCGAACGAGACCTTCAACGTCAATGGCGACACCGCTGCCGGGGCGATCGCCGGGGCGCTGAAGGCCGACCGGCTGCTGCTTTTGACCGATGTTTCCGGCGTGAAGAACGCGGCGGGCGAGGTGATGACGCAACTGACGCCGCAAGAGGTGCGCGACCTGACCGACAGCGGCGTGATTGCCGGGGGGATGATTCCCAAGACCGAAACCGCGCTGCTGGCGCTGGAACAGGGCGTGCGCGCCGTGGTCATCCTCGATGGCCGCATCGCCAACGCTTGTCTCTTGGAGCTGTTCACCGACCACGGTGCAGGCTCGCTGATCCGCTCGACCGAGCCGCGGGTAAAGCCGCGCGAGACATGACGTTGGCCCAAATAGAGGCCCTAGCCGACGGCCATTGCCTTGCGGTTCTGGGCGGGTTTGCCACCAACGCCGAAGATGCGCTTCCCGAAGGCACCCGGACCCTGATGCTTCTTGGCCCGCGCGAGCCGG
Source organism: Rhodobacter ferrooxidans (assembly GCF_000176015.1). Classification (GTDB taxonomy): domain Bacteria; phylum Pseudomonadota; class Alphaproteobacteria; order Rhodobacterales; family Rhodobacteraceae; genus Pseudorhodobacter_B; species Pseudorhodobacter_B ferrooxidans. Next base: position 12,989 of record NZ_ACYY01000029.1, read on the forward strand.
GGTTCTGGCCACATCTCACCAGCCAACCCGAATGGGACGGCACCCCCGACCCGGTGGACCGCTGGTCGCGCCGCGCCATCACCGACATCGCCGCAACCCTCGGCGCCACGCCGCTGTTCCCCTTCGGCGGCCCGCCCTGGCAGCCGTTCTACCAATGGGCGCTGCGCACCGGCCGCGCCTGGGAAAGCCCGATCCGGCTGCTGGTTCATGCCGAGGCCGGGCTGATGGTGTCGTTCCGCGGCGCACTGGCCCTGCCCGAGGCCATCGACCTGCCCACCGCCACCCGCCCCTGCGACACCTGCGCGGGCCAACCCTGCCGCACCGCCTGCCCGGTATCGGCCCTTGGCGCGCAAGGCTACGATCTGGCCGCCTGCCACGGCCACCTTGACGCACCTGCCGGAAAAGACTGCCTGACAAGCGGTTGTGTGGCCCGGCGCGCTTGCCCCCTCTCCCTTGCCTATGCAAGGATGCCACAGCAATCCGCATACCATATGGGGCAGTTCCACCGATGACCAAGCGCCTGATCCTGACGCGCCACGCCAAGTCCAACTGGGACGACCCGCTGACCCCCGACCATGACCGGCCGCTGAACGAACGCGGCAAGGCGGCGGCGGCCGATCTGGGCGACTGGCTGGCCTCGCGCGGCTATGTGCCGGAAAAGGTGCTGTGCTCGGACGCGCTGCGCACCCGCGCCACCTGGTCGGGCATCGCCCCCGCCCTGCCCGGCACGGTGACCGTGCAGTTGAAACCCGCGCTCTACCACGCCAGCGCCGATGTGATGCTGGCGGTGCTGCGCCATGCCACGGTCGATACGGTGATGATGATCGGCCACAACCCCGGCATCGCCGAGTTCGCCCATCGGCTTGTCGCCCATGCCCCGATCAACCCCGAGTTCCAGCGTTACCCCACCGGTGCCACGCTGGTCGTCGATTTCGCCATTGACGCTTGGGAGGACGCCAACTGGGGCCTCGCCGCCGCGCTCGACTTCATCGTGCCGCGCGAACTGGCCGTCTGAACCGCATCTTCTCTGGAAAAATATCCTCGGGGGTGATGAACGCCCGGAAAACCTTCCAGTGGAAGGTTTTCAGTGAAGAACGCCCGGCCAGCAATGGCCGGGCTGGGGGGTGTGAAACCCCCCGGCTTCTTTCACGCCCCACCCGGCTCGCCGGTATAGGAAATCGTCACATCCTCGTCGCGCACGATGAACTGGCAGGCCAGCCGGTAATGCGGCGGCAGGTCGCGCACCTCGGCGTCTTCCAGTTCCGCCGCCGTCAGCTTGCCCAACTCGCGCAGCTTCGTCTTTTCCTTTTCGGTCAGCGCAATCGCCTTGCGGTTGGCGGGGTCGGCATAGGTCACCTTGATCAGGCACGAGGCGCAGTTGCCGTCGCGGCAATCGAAGGGGATCGGAATGTGGTTGGCCAGCGCCAGCGCCAGCACGGTGTGGGTGTCGCCCGCCACGGCGTAGATCGTCTTGCTGGGATGCAGCATCGGCGAAGAGAAAGTCACGTTTGCCATGTCTCATTTCCTAAAAGGGCCACCCGCACCGCCCTGCGACGGTCAGGCGGAATTGGCCGGCCGGGCCGGTTTCACGCAGACAGCTTGGGGGAAGCACAGATCGTGCCAAGGCCGGAAAGCCTGTATCCACGGGGCCCTTCGGCAGGGTGTGTCGCAAAGCCGACAAAGCCCGCCCGCCGGACATGACAAAGGCGGACCCGCAGGCCCGCCTTCCGCCCGTGCAAACCGCCGTCAGTGCCCGAGGATCTGGCTCAGGAACAGCTTGGTGCGTTCCGATTTCGGGTTGTTGAAGAACTCGCGCGGCTCGTTCTGCTCGACGATCTGGCCCTGGTCCATGAAGATCACCCGGTTGGCCACCGCCTGCGCAAAGCCCATCTCGTGGGTCACGCACAGCATGGTCATGCCCTCTTGCGCCAGCTCGATCATGGTATCCAGCACTTCCTTGATCATCTCGGGGTCCAGCGCCGAGGTCGGTTCGTCGAACAGCATGATCCGCGGCTTCATGCACAAGCTGCGCGCAATCGCCACCCGCTGCTGCTGACCGCCCGACAACTGGCCGGGGTATTTCGCCGCCTGCTCGGGGATTTTCACCTTGCGCAGGTAGTGCATCGCCACTTCCTCGGCCTCTTTCTTCGGGGTCTTGCGCACCCAGATTGGCGCCAGCGTCAGGTTTTCCAGAATCGTCAGATGCGGGAACAGGTTGAAGTGCTGGAACACCATGCCAACTTCCGACCGCACCTTGTCGATGTTCTTCAGGTCGCTTGTCAGTTCGGTGCCATCGACGACGATCTGCCCGGTCTGGTGTTCTTCCAGCCGGTTGATGCAGCGGATCAGCGTCGATTTGCCGGACCCGGACGGGCCGCAGATCACGATCCGCTCGCCGCGCCGCACCGTCATGTTGATGTCGCGCAGCACGTGGAAGGTGCCATACCACTTGTTCATCGCGGTGATCTGGATTGCCACCTCGTCGGAGACCTGCATCTTGCCGGGGTCGCGGGCGGTTTCGGCCATGGAAAGCTCCTTACTTGTGGTCGGTTTTCAGCTTGCGCTCGAGATACATCGAATAGCGCGACATGCTGAAACAGAGGACGAAGAACACGGCGCCGACGAACAGGTAGGGCTCCCAATAGACGCCCTTCCAGGCCATGTCGGCCCGCACGATGGTGCTGATGCCCTTCAGCGGGTCCAGCAGGCCGACAAAGGAGACCAGCGTGGTGTCCTTGAACAGGCTGATGAAGGTCGAGACGATCGAGGGGATCGAGATCTTCAGCGCCTGCGGCAGGATGATCAGGCGTTCGGCGCTCCAGTAATCCAGCCCCAGCGCGTCGGCGGCCTCGTATTGGCCGCGCGGCAGGGCTGCCATGCCGCCACGCACCACTTCGGCCAGATAGGCGGCGGCGAAGATGGTCACCAGAATATCGACCCGCAGGATCAGGTCGAAACTGGTGCCGGGCGGCAGGAAATATTGCAGCAGCAGGGATGCGGTGAACAGCATGGTGATCAGCGGCACGCCGCGGATGAACTCGATGAAGGCGACCGACAGGGTTTTCACCAGAAACATGTCCGACCGCCGCCCCAGCGCCAGCAGGATGCCCAGCGGCAACGAGGCGGCAATCGAGGTGACGCCGATCACGATCGACAGAAGGAACCCGCCAAAACGGTCGGATTCCACCGGCACCAGCCCGACGGGCATCACGCCGGCCAGCAGCCCCGCCACCGGACCTTGGGCAAACAGCCACCACAGCACGGCGGCCACGAAGCCCAGGCCCCCGGCCACCGGCACGCCCAGCAGCGGTCGCAGCAACTTGAACACCAGCGCCAGCAAGCCAAAGCCCGCCATCGCCACCACCGGCCCCCAGATCGACCCACCCCACAGCAGCCAGTAGCCCAGCGCCGGGTAGATCACCGTGCCCCACAGCAGCAGCCGCGGCACTTCGGTAAACAGCACTGGCGCCAGCGCCACGAACAGCAGAACGAAGGCCAGCCCGACCCGCCAGTAAGCCTCGGGCGGGTAGAAGCCGAAGATGAACTGGTGCCAGCGCTCGCGCAGCATGGCCCAGCAGGCGCCCTGCGCCCCCTCGCCGAACTCGGCGGCGATGATGCTGCGACATTCGCCCAGCGAGTTGGCATCCCAGACCCCGTGCAGGAACCACGGCAGCGAGGCCGCCAGCAGCCACCACACCGCCGCCAGCCCCGCCAGCGTCAGGAAGGTGTTCAGCACGCCCGAGAACAGGTTTTCGCGGATCCACTTGATGATGCCGCGATCCACCAAGGGCGGCGGCAGTTGCGGCAACACGGTGTCGCGCAGATAGGAAGGCTCGGTCATCCTAGCGCTCCTTCAGCTTGACGGAACTGTTATAGACGTTCATCACCGCCGAAATGATCAGGCTGATGATCAGATAGATCAGCATCATCAGCAACATGCACTCCAGCTCGCGCCCGGTCTGGTTCAGGGTGATGCCGCCCAGCGTGCCGCGCAGGTCCAGATAGCTGACCGCGATGCCCAGCGAGGTGTTCTTGGTGATGCTGAGGTATTGCGAGATCAGCGGCGGCACGATTACCCGCAGCGCCTGCGGCAGGATGATCAGTCGCGTGGTGCGGCTCGGGCGCAGGCCCAGCGCAAAGGCGGCCTCGGTCTGGCCATGCGACACCGCCATCACGCCCGCACGGACGTTTTCGGCGATGTAGGTGGCAGAATACAGCGACAGGGCCAGCAGCAGTGCTGTGAAGGAATGTGCAAGGTTGATGCCGCCCTTGAAGTTGAAGCCCTTGAACACCGGGTAGTCCAGATGGAAGCCCAGCGCGAACAGCAGGGCGACGAAGGGCACCACCAGCACGATCAGACTTTTCCACCAGGTGGCCGGGCGCACCCCGGTCGCCTCTTGCACCGCACGGGCGCGGCGCAGCAGCAGGCGATGCACCAGCACGCTGCCGATGATCACCGCCAGCATCGCCAGAAAGCTGAAGTTCAACGTGATCAGCCCCAGATCAAGGCTGCCCAGCGGTCGCGACAGCAGCGGTGCGGGGATGTTGGTGCCGCGGTTGGTCAGCGCCACCGCACCGTCGAACAGCATCGCGGCCTTGGGCGCCTGCCCCGCCGCGATCATCGCATCGGTGACCTTGAAATCCTTCGGCTCGGGCATGGTTTCCGACAGGATGGTGGCGGCCACGAAAATCCACAGCAACACCGGCACGTTGCGGAACACCTCGATGTAAACGGTCATCAGGCGGCCAACCAGCCAGTTCTTCGACAGCCGCAGGATGCCGACGAACACCCCGATCACCGTCGCCAGCACACAGGCCAGCCCCGCCACCACCAGCGTATTGAGCAGCCCGACGACCGCGGCGCGGCCATGGCTGCTGTCGTTGGTATAGGGGATCAACTGCTGGTCGATGTCGTAACCGGCGCGGTTCCACAGGAAGCCGAAGTTGATGTCCTTGTCCTTGGCGGCCAGGTTGACCATGGTGTTGTGAACCAGCCAACTGACGCAAAGCAGCACCAGAATCAGCACGATGACCTGAATGGTGATCGCGCGATACCGCGTGTCATAGATAAGCATACTGGGCCGAAAGCCGCCTTTCGGCGCGTCGCTGGCCATCGCCATTGGTCTACCCCCTGCGCCTGCCCATGATCCCGGAACCTGCCGGAAAACAGGGGTCTTTTGCCCCATGTGGTTCAGGTCGTCTTTACGTCAAAGGAAAAAACGGGCGCGCCGTTGCAGCGCGCCCGTTTCGGGATCAGATCACCGGAACGGCGGGGCGTATTGCAGCCCGCCTTGGGTCCACAGCGCGTTCAGGCCGCGGGCCAGGCCGATCGAGGTGGATTCGCCCAGGTTGGCGGCGAAAATCTCGCCATAGTTGCCTTGGGCTGCGATGGCGCGCTTGGCCCATTCCTTGTCCAAGCCCATCATCGCACCCAGATTGTCATCGCTGGCGCCCAGCAGGCGCTTGATTTCCGGGTTGGTGGTGGTGGAAGCGGTTTCCTCGACATTGGCGGCGGTTATGCCGTTTTCCTCGGCCGAGACCAGCGCGTAATAGGTCCAGCGCACGATATCGCCCCAGTTGTTGTCGCCATGGCGCACAACCGGCCCCAGCGGCTCTTTCGAGATGATCTCCGGCAGGATGATGTGGTTTTCCGCATCCGGCAGCGTGGCGCGCACCGCGGCCAGACCCGAGGCGTCGGTGGTGTAGGCGTCGCAGGCCCCGGCGACATACTGGCGCTGGCCTTCGCTGTCGTCGGCGATGGTCACCGGCGTGTAGCTCATGTTGTTCGACTTGAAGAAGTCGGCCAGGTTCAGCTCGGTCGTGGTGCCGGTCTGGATGCAGACGGTCGCGCCATCCAGTTCCTTGGCCGAGGAAACCCCAAGCTCTTTCTTCACCATGAAGCCCTGGCCGTCATAGTAGTTGACCGCCACGAAATCGAACTTCAGGTCGGTATCGCGCGAGAAGGTCCAGGTCGAGTTGCGGATCAGCACGTCCACCTCGCCCGAAGCCAGCGCGGTAAAGCGGGTCTCGCCGGTCAGCGGCACGAATTTGACCTTGGACGCGTCGCCCAGCACGGCGGCGGCAATCGCCTTGCACAGGGCGGCGTCGAAGCCCTGGTAGTTGCCGTTGGCATCGGGGGCGGCAAAGCCGGTCAGACCGTTGTTGGAGCCGCAGTTCAGAATACCGCGCGCCTTCACGTCGTCCAGCGTGCCGGCGGCTGCCATGCCGGCCAGCAGGCCGGAGACTGCCAGCGTACCGAGGAATACAGATTTTTTCATACGTACCTCTTCCTGAGTTGGCGCCCGTTTCGGGCGTCTTCTTGTGGATGCCCCGCCGCTGGCGGGGCCGAAACTGATGGAGGGGAGCCCCCTCAGCAGAGGGCAGTTTCCGACGAGCGGTTTGCTTGGTCAAGCGAAAGGAACCGCGCAGCCGGAATTAGTGCAAACACACTGAAATATAGGCGAAATCTGGAAAGATGCTGTTGCCGCAGGCGCAATTGCGAAAGATTGTCACCCACACAATCCATAGAATCGCCCGGCATGGATCAGGGCGGCATGGCGCAGGCCTTCGGATTGCGCGGCCTCCTCGTCCTCGCCCCAAAGCTCGGCCTGCCAGCGTTCATCGACGCGCGAGATATCCCACAGCGTCTGCGCGTCCATCCAGCCGCGGCTGACCGCCAAGCCGCCGACCAGCGAGCCGGAAATCATCACCAGATCATGCAGCGCCGCCAGTTGGAACGGCGTGCAGGCCTGCACTTCTGCGGCCAGCCGCGCGATGCTGGCGTGCGGTTGTTCGACATGCATCACGCCCGCGGTGGTGATCAGCGGCGCTTCCAGCAGCGACGCCGACCACGCCAGCAGCGGATCCCAGGCCGCAGCCTGCCGCGCCAGCAGCTTTTCCGGCCCGTTGGCGCGGTAGCAGATCAGGTCCGAGGCCCCGTAAGCCGCGATCAGCCCCGCCACTTCGGCAAACTGCGGCGCCACCTTGTCCAGCGCCGAATTGGCCATGCGGGTGAAGGGCATGGCGTCGGGCTTGATCACGCCCTGCTGCGCATCCCATTCGGCGGCAATTTCCTGCGCCAGCGCCAGCGTCGGCACCTCCAGCAGCGTCTTGGCCGGGGTTTTCACCGCCCGCCCGTCCAGCCGCACGGTGAAAGCCGCGCCAACCGGCTCGGCTGTAGCCTGCTTCCAGAACCGTTTCGCCACCCAACCGCCGCTCATTTTTCCTCGGTCACGAAGGGGTCGGCGGGCACGTCTTTCTCGTTCCAGTCGAAGGTTTTCCAGGTCTTGGCCATGTGTTCCGGCAGCTGCGCCACGAAGGTCATCATCGCTTTGGTAATGGGGTGCTCGACCGACAGGCTGCGGGCGTGCAGGTGCAGCTTGCGGGAAATGTCGCCACCAACCTGCGCGCCCCAGCCATCGCCCAGATTGTCGGCGCCACCGCCGCCATACTTGCCGTCGCCCAGGATCGGATGCCCCATCTCGGCCATATGGGCGCGCAACTGGTGGGTGCGGCCAGTGATCGGCTCCAGCGCCACCCACGAGAGGCGACTTCCAAGGAACCACAGCACGAAATAATCGGTCTGCGCCCGCTTGGCGTCGGGGTAATCGGCGGTCTTGGCGGGGTGGATGCACAGCATCTTCTCGCCCTCGCCGCCCCGGCCATGGCCCGGCGCCTTCATCAGCGCGTATTTGATCGACCCCTGCCGCGGATGCGGCACGCCCGCCACCAGGGCCCAGTAAATCTTGCGGGTGTTGCGATGGCGGAAGGCCTCCGACAGCGCCCGCGCCACCCGGTCGGTGCGCGCGAGAATCAGCACGCCCGAGGTGTCCTTGTCCAGCCGGTGCACCAGCTTCGGGCGCTCCTTGTAGCCGAACTTCAACGCCTCGGTCAGGCCGTCAACATGCCGGTCGCCCTGCCCCGAACCGCCCTGCGACGGCAGGCCCGGCGGCTTGTTCAACACGATGATATGCTCATCCTTGAACAGCACGCAGGACTGGATCATCTTGGTATCCGCCGCCGAAACCCCATCGCGCAGCGGCCGCGACGGCGCCTCGCTGTCGGGCAGCGGCGGCACCCGGATCTCCATGCCGGGAACAACCCGGTCCGAGGCCTTGGCCCGCGCACCATCGACCCGCACCTGGCCCGTGCGGCACATCTTTTCCACCGCGCCTTGGGTCAGTTGCGGAAAGCGGCGCTTGAACCAGCGGTCCAGCCGCTGTTCGCCCTCGTCGCCCGACACCGTCAGCAATTTCACCGCACTCATGCAAATATCCCCCGCGTGACCCAGACCCCGGCCACGATTGCCGCCAGCGACAGCGCCACCGAGCCCAGCACATAAGCCGCAGCCAACCCGACCTGCCCGCGTTCCCACAACGTCAGCGCGTCCAGCGAGAACGCCGAAAACGTGGTGAAGCCGCCCAGGATGCCGGTCATCAGGAACGGCGCAAACCGCGTGCCGCCCTTTTGTGCCAGCACCACCACCAGCACGCCCATGGCGAAAGAGCCGAGGACGTTGACCAGCATGGTGGCCATCGGAAAGCCGGGACCAAAGGCGCGCATCGCCGCCACATTGGTCACATAGCGCAAGGACGCGCCAATGGCGCCGCCCAGTGCCACTTGAGGAAGGGTGTTGATCATCCGGCCCTGATGTGCCGCGCGGGCGGTTTTGTCAACCGCAGCCGGTCAGGGCGCCTGCCGCTTGGCCCGCAGCTTGGCGAAATAGTCGATGCGCTTCTTCAACTCGCGCTCGAAACCCCGCTCGGCGGGCTGGTAATACACCGGACGTTTCATGGTTTCGGGGAAGTAGTCCTGACCGGAAAAGCCATCCTCGGCATCATGGTCATAGGCGTAGCCGTCGCCGTAACCGATGTCCTTCATCAGCTTGGTCGGCGCGTTCAGGATATGCCGCGGTGGCGGTTCCGACCCGGTGGACCGCGCCGCCGCCCGCGCCGCCTTGTAGGCGGTGTAAACCGCGTTCGACTTGGGCGCGAGAGCCAGATAGACCACCGCCTGCGCCAGCGCCAACTCACCCTCTGGCGAGCCCAGCCGTTCATAGGTCTGCCAGCCCTGCAAGCAGACCTCGACCGCCTGCGGATCGGCCAGACCGATGTCCTCCACCGCCATGCGGGTGATGCGGCGGGCCAGAAACCGCGGGTCTTCGCCACCCTCCAGCATCCGCGCGAACCAATAAAGTGCTGCATCCGGGTCCGACCCCCGCACCGATTTGTGCAGCGCCGAGATCAGGTTGTAATGCTCCTCGCCGGACTTGTCGTATTTCGCCGCCCGCCGCATCAGCCGCTTCGAAAGCGTCTCGCGGTCCAAGGGCTTGTCCAGCTTCCAGGCCGCCACCTGCTCGATCAGGTTCAGCGCGGCGCGGCCATCGCCATCGGCCATTTCCAGCAGCGCCTCGCGCGCCTCGGCCTTCAGGGGAAGCGCCCGGCCCATGTCCTGCTCGGCGCGCTGTGCCAGCCGTTCCAGATCGTCCAGGCTAAGGCGTTCCAGCACGATCACCTGCGCCCGGCTCATCAAGGCGGCGTTCAGCTCGAAACTGGGATTTTCGGTGGTGGCGCCGACCAGCAGGATGGTGCCATCCTCCATATAGGGCAGAAACCCGTCCTGCTGCGCCTTGTTGAAGCGGTGAATTTCGTCAACGAACAGCAAGGTGCCCTGGCCGTTCGCCCGCCGGATCCGCGCCTGTTCGAACACCTTGCGCAGATCCTGCACCCCGGTGAAGATCGCGCTGATCTGCACGAAGGCCATGTCGGATTCATGTGCCAGCAGCCGGGCGATGGTGGTCTTGCCCACCCCCGGCGGCCCCCAGAAGATCAGCGACGACAGGCTGTGCGCCGCCAGCATCGCCCCCAGCGGCCCCTCGGGCGACAAAACCTTGCCCTGCCCGATCACCTCGGCCAGCGTCTTGGGGCGCAAACGATCAGCCAAAGGCCGCGGCGCCACGGGTTGCGGTGTGTCAGCACTGTCGAACAGATCGGCCATGGCCGCAGCCTACGCGGATGCGCCGACTTGCGAAAGGTGCTGTCGCATCGGCTTCACCTTTGCACAAATATCCCCGCCGGAGGCTCCACCGCCACAACCCGAACCACCACCTCAGACCCGGAACCGCAATTGCAGCACCTGATCGCCGCGCTGCACCACGATCTGCCAGCGCCGGGGCAAAGGCCCCTCCAGCGCGGTTTTCACATCCGCAGGGCTGGTGACTTTCAACCCATTGATCGCAATCAGAATATCCCCTGCTTGCAAGCCAACCTCGGCGGCCAGATCCTCCGCCGCCAGCACCGCCACGCCCTCGGCCGCACCGCGCAGGTCCAGTTCGGCCATAACGGCGGGGTTGATCCGCGCCACTGTGAGGCCGCGCAGCACCGCATTGCCCTGCACCATCACCGTGTCGCGCGGCGGCTCGTCCGGCGGCAGGGCAAGGGTGACTTCCGCCTCCTGCATGTCGCCATCATGCAGCCAGCCTACCGTGACCTGCTTGCCGACGCCGATCGCGGCCAGCCGGAACACCACCTCTTGCGGCGTGTCGGCGGGCTTGCCGTCCAGGCTCAGCAGCACGTCGCCCGCTTCCATCCCGGCGGCGCGGAACGGGCTGAGCGGGTGCAGGTCGGTCAGCACCACGCCTTCGGGGCGCGCAAGTCCCATCGCCTCGGCAATGGCGGCATCCATGGTCTGACCGGAAATCCCCGCCCAGGGCCGCTGAAACCGGGTCTGGCCGTCGCGGGCCTGATCGACAAACCGCTGCACCAGATTGGCAGGGATCGCAAAGCCGATGCCGTTCGAGCCGCCGCCGCGGGTCAGGATGGCGGTGTTGATGCCCACCAGCCGCCCCGCGCCATCGACCAGCGCCCCGCCCGAGTTGCCGGGGTTGATGGCGGCATCGGTCTGGATGAAATAGCCGCGCCCGTCGCCCACCGACAGCGCCGACCGCGCCAGCCCCGACACGATGCCCAGCGACACCGTCTGGCCAACGCCGAACGGGTTGCCGATCGCCAGCACCAGTTCGCCCACCTCGACCTCGTCGGAATTGCGCAGCGCCAGCGCCGGCAGATCGTCAGCGCCTTCCAGTTGCAGCACCGCCAGATCACTGTCCTGATCGGCCAGCAGCACATGGGCGGTGTATTCGCGCCGGTCGGCCAGTTGCACCCTGATCTCGGTGGCCTGCGCCACCACATGGTAGTTCGACACCACCACCCCGTCGGGTGCCACGATCACCCCGGACCCCAGCGAGTTTTCCAGCCGCGGCGTCGCCGGGCCGAAATCCTTGAAGAACTGCTCGAAAAACGGATCGCCCGCGAAGGGGCTGGAGCGGTCGGCCACCAAGACGGTGGCGTAGATGTTGACCACCGCCGGGGTGGCCTGACGGACCACCGGGGCAAAGCTGAGCGTGATCTCAGCCTGCCCGCCCGGAACGGCGGTTTCGCCGGCGGCAGGAACCGCCAGCACCAAGGCAAGGAACGGCCCGGCAAGGGCCAGCAGCGGCAAACGCATCACACCTCCGAAAGGCTGTTTCCGCCACCAATATCGGGGATCGGTGGCGGTCAGACAACCCAAAGCGCGTCAGTGCAGTTGTGCTGCGAAATCCATCGCCACCACCTGATTGTCGATGCCCTCGATCTCCATCACCGGGCCCATCGCCTTCATGCCGACGCCGACCCGCGCCGCCCAACGCGGCCAGTTGGCGTTCAAGAGCGTCAGGCATTGCGTCGCCCCCAGCGCCCGCGACGCCACCGCAATCTCGCTGATCAGCGTCGCATGCACCCGGCGGCGCAGATGTGCCGGCACGTCATGCGACACGAACAGCCGCGAGCTTTCCCAGATGGTGTCGGACACCGGCGCCTCGGCATACAGCAGATGCGCCGGAATGGTATCCAGCAGCCCGCGCTGCGCGTCGCGGATCATGTAGCTGTAGATGCCGCATTTGGCGGTGGTGGGCGTCAGCCGGTTGCCGGCCATAACGCGGCCTTCCTCGTCATGCACCACGATCCAGCGGCTGGCCGGGGTGTCATACTGGTCAAACTCCATGCCCATGGCTTCGGGCAGCGCCCATTTGTTCAGGACGATGAACAATTCGCGCCGGGCGCGCAGCATATTGGCGAATAACTCGCCATGATTGTGCATGTTGGCGAAAGAAAGGGTGGTGGTCTGCATATGTGCCTCCTGCAGGGTTGGTAACAACAAAACCTTACGGAGGGGTTACGGTCAGATCAGCCGGTAATCCTTGGCGCGTTGAATGGCCTCAGCCGTGGTGCGCGCCATCAGCCGGATGCGCGCCGAGGAAATTCTCGCCTTCAGCGCGCTTTCCGAAATCCCCAGTTTCTCCGCCGCCGCCGCATGACGGTCGCCCCCCGCAATACATCTCAATGCTTCGATCTGCGCCTTGGTCAGTTCTTCCGGGGGCTGGGTCATGTCGTGCAATCTGTGCACGATCAGGGAAAGTGCTGCGATCTCGTCATCCCGCACCTCCCTGTCCTTGCGCGCGAAACTGCCGATGGTGCGGGAATTGATCGGCCCGCAGGCGACCGTGACCCCATAGCAAAGACCGAATTTTCTGGCCTCGTCGAACAGATGGAACGGGTCGAGCAGACCTTCGTCGCTCCAGCGGATGCTGCCGGTGGTCGAGAACCCCCAGGCAATCATCGGGTCGCGCAGCACGAAACCGTTTTCGGTGTAATGATCGACCCAAGCCTGATCATAGGTCTGAAATGTCATCAACGGCGAGGTGAAACGAATGTGCAGGCCCAGGAAATATCCCTGGGGGGCCAGCAGGGAAAGCTGGTGCAGTTCAAGGTCAAGGCCGGTCTTTATGGACATGTCTTTTTGTATAGGTTCCGATTCTGAAGCAACCATAAATTGCATCGGGGTTTTGCGCCATAGGGTCTGGCGCGAATCGCAAACTATTGCCGGATTTCGGTTTTTCTGCGGTGAACCTGCGGCGTTCCAATTGCAAAAGGCCCGCCAGAAGGCGGGCCTTTAACCATGCAGGTCAGGAAAACCTTACGCTTCGACCGCCTCGGCGGCGGCAACGCGGGCCTTGTCGGCGGCGCCTTTGGCGGTCGGGTCACGATCGACGAATTCGATGATCGCCATCGGCGCCATGTCGCCATAGCGGAAGCCCGCTTTCAGCACCCGCACATAGCCGCCCTGACGGGTGGCATAGCGCGGCCCGAGGATGGCGAACAGCCGTTCGACATACTGGTCCTGCTTCAGCTGGCTGGCGGCCTGGCGACGGGCGTGCAGATCGCCGCGCTTGGCCAGCGTGATCAGCTTTTCGATGATCGGGCGCAGTTCCTTGGCTTTCGGCAAGGTGGTCTTGATCTGCTCATGCTCGATCAGCGAACCTGCCATGTTGGCAAACAGCGCCTTGCGGTGCTCGTGGGTGCGGTTCAGGCGGCGATAGCCGGCTCCGTGGTTCATGGTGTTCTCCTACGTTCGTTTTGCTTTGTCCGGCCGCCCTCGAATGGGTGGCTCACCTTGGGGCATCATGCCCATGTCTTCCCCGGCAATCCGGGCATTGGAGGGGCGTTGCCGCCCCCCTTGGCCTTAGAACTGGTCTTCGAAACGCTTGGCCAGGTCTTCGATGTTTTCCGGCGGCCAGTCTTCCACGTCCATACCCAGATGCAGCCCCATGCCCGACAGCACTTCCTTGATTTCGTTCAGGGATTTGCGGCCAAAGTTCGGGGTGCGCAGCATCTCGGCTTCGGTTTTCTGGATCAGGTCGCCGATATAGACGATGTTGTCGTTCTTCAGGCAGTTGGCCGAGCGCACCGAAAGCTCCAGCTCGTCCACCTTCTTCAAGAGCAGCGGGTTGAACTCCAGCCCGTCATCGACATCGTGACGCAGCGCCGATTCCGGCTCGTCGAAGTTCACGAACACCGAAAGCTGGTCCTGCAGGATGCGCGCGGCATAGGCCACGGCGTCATCGGGCGTCAGGCTGCCGTCGGTCTCGATCTTCATCGTCAGCTTGTCATAGTCCAGCACCTGACCCTCGCGGGTGGGCTGCACTTCGTAGCTGACTTTCTTGACCGGCGAGTAGATCGCGTCGATGGCAATCAGGCCGATCGGCGCATCTTCCGGCTTGTTCTTGTCGGCGGCAACATAGCCCTTGCCGGTGTTGACCGTCAGTTCCATGAACACGTCGGCGCCATCGTCGAGGTGGCAGATCACGTGGTCCTTGTTCAGAACCTCGATGCCGTTGCTTTCGGAAATGTCGCCCGCGGTCACGACGCCCGGACCCTTGGCCGAAATCGACAGCCGCTTCGGGCCTTCGACTTCCATCTTCAGCGACACGCCCTTCAGGTTCAGCACGATGTCGGTCACGTCTTCGCGCACGCCCGCCACCGAGGAGAACTCGTGCAGCACGTTGTCGATTTGCACCGAGGTGATGGCCGCGCCCTGCAGCGACGACATCAGCACGCGGCGCAGCGCGTTGCCCAGCGTCAGGCCGAAGCCGCGCTCCAGCGGTTCGGCGATCACGGTTGCCGTGCGCGAGGCGTCGGGCCCCGGCTTGACCACCAGTTGCGTTGGCTTGATAAGTTCGGCCCAATTCTTGTGGATCATGCTGTCGCCTCCATACTAGTCATCTGCCCATGTCCTTAAGCAGGTGACGCCCGAGGATCAGAAATAGCGAAAATCGGGCCGCGCCAACGCGCAGCCCGACCTTGAAAATTGGCCTCAGACGCGGCGGCGCTTCGGCGGACGGCAGCCGTTGTGGGCCATCGGGGTCACATCACGGATCGAGGTGATGTTGAAGCCGACAGCCGCCAGCGCGCGCAGCGCCGACTCGCGGCCCGAACCGGGGCCCTGCACTTCGACTTCCAACGTTTTCACGCCGTGTTCCTGCGCCTTGCGGCCGGCATCTTCGGCGGCCATCTGGGCGGCATAGGGGGTCGATTTGCGCGAGCCCTTGAAGCCCATGGTCCCCGAGGACGACCAGGCAATCGCATTGCCCTGCACGTCGGAAATCAGGATCTTGGTGTTGTTGAACGACGAATTCACATGCGCCACGCCGGCGGCGATGTTCTTGCGTTCCTTGCGCTTGATGCGCGTCTTGTCGCGTGCCATGTCCTGCGCCCCTTATTTCTTCTTGCCGGCAATGGCCTTTGCGGGGCCCTTGCGCGTGCGTGCGTTGGTATGGGTGCGCTGACCGCGAACCGGCAGGCCGCGGCGATGACGCAGGCCGCGATAGCAGCCCAGGTCCATCAGACGTTTGATGTTCATCGCGGTTTCGCGCCGCAGATCGCCTTCAACCGTCAGGTTGGCGTCGATATGCTCGCGGATCGCCAGCACTTCGGCGTCGGTCAGGTCGTTGACGCGACGGGCGCGGTCGATGCCGACAGCTTCGCAGATCTGTTCCGCGATGTGCGGGCCGATCCCGGTGATATAGGTCAATGCGATGGGGACGCGTTTCCCCGTCGGAATGTTGACGCCAGCAATACGTGCCAAACGTGTCTTCCTTTTGGTTGCGGTTCCGTAGTGCCAGAACCTTTTTTCACAACTCCGGTCGCGGGCGCGGGGCCTTTGCCGGTTCGAATGCCTCGAAATCCGAGGCCGCCCATAACGGACGATTCCCCTGCGGGACGCCGTGACTTATGGGGTTTTCACCCGCCCGTCAAGGCAGGCGGCAGGGTTATTTCGATCTGTCAAGCACTTTTGCGATGGCCGCGGCAACTGCGTCCATTTCCGCCAGCCCATCGACCGAGGAAAGCTGCTGCTTGGCATAGTAGTAGCCGATCAGCGGCGAGGTTTTCTTGTAATATTCCATCAGCCGCTGCCGCAGCGCCGCCTCGTTGTCGTCGGCGCGATGCACAAGATTGGTGCTGCCGCAGGCGTCGCAAACCCCCGCCACTTTGCTGGGCCGGGTGACGTCGTGATAGACCGCGCCGCAATCGCCACAGTTGTAGCGCCCGGTGATGCGCGCCACCAAAGCGGCGTCATCGACCTGCATCTCGATCACCGCATCCAGCTTTTGCCCCAGCTTGGCCAGCAAGGCCCCCAGCGCATCCGCCTGCGGCAGGGTGCGCGGAAAACCATCGAAGATGAAACCTCCAGCCGACGGCTGTGCCAGCTTTTCGCCGATCAGACCGATCACGATCTCGTCGGTGACCAGCTCGCCACGCGCCATCACCTCGGCCACCTTGCGGCCCATTTCAGAGCCGGAGGATTTCGCCTCGCGCAGCATGTCGCCGGTGGAAAGCTGCACCATGCCGCGGTCCTCGACCAGACGCTTGGCCTGCGTGCCCTTGCCCGCCCCCGGCGGCCCCAGAAGGATGATATTCACCATTGCCTGCGGCCTTAGCGCCGGGTCGGAGCGCGCGGCCCCGTGCGTTTCTTGCCGCGCAGTTGCGACTTCTCGATCAGGCCTTCGTATTGATGTGCCAGCAGATGCGACTGCACCTGGTTGATGGTGTCCATCGTCACCGACACCACGATCAGAACCGAGGTGCCACCAAAGTAGAACGGCACCGCGAACTGGCTGCGCAGAATCTCCGGCAGCAGGCAGACGGCGGCCAGATAGGCCGAACCCAGCACCAGCACCCGGTTGACGATGTAATCCAGATGCTCCTGCGTGGCCTTGCCGGGGCGGATGCCCGGAATGAAGCCGTTCTGGTTCTTCAGGTTCTCGGCCACATCATCGGTCTTGAAGGCGACGTTGGCAGTATAGAAATAGGTGAAGAACACGATCATCGCCGTGAAGAACAGCAGATACAGCGGCTGGCCTGGGCCGAAATAGGCCAGGATCGTGGACATGATCGGCCCGGTCTGCGCCCCCGAGAAGGTGGAAACCGTAATCGGCAGCAGCAGCAGGCTGGAGGCAAAGATCGCCGGGATGACGCCCGCCGGGTTGACCTTGATCGGCAGGTGCGACGAGCCGCCGTCATAGACCTTCATGCCGACCTGGCGGCGCGGATACTGGATGTGGATCTTGCGCAGCGCGCGTTCCATGAACACCACGAAGGCAATCACCGCCACCACCATCACCAGCACACCGATGATCACCGCAGGCGACAAGGCGCCGGAACGGCCCTGGCTGAAGAATTGCGCCAGCGCCCGCGGGATTTCCGCGACGATGCCGACAAAGATGATCAGCGAGATGCCGTTGCCGATGCCGCGGGCGGTGATCTGCTCGCCCAGCCACATCAGGAACATGGTGCCACCGACCAGGGTAATCACCACCGCCAACCGGAAATACAGACCCGGATCCTGCGCCAGATCGCCCGCTTCCAGCGACATCGCAATGCCCCAGGCCTGGAACGTGGCCAGGAACACCGTGCCGTAGCGGGTGTATTGGTTGATCTTCTTGCGGCCCTGCTCGCCTTCCTTCTTCAACTGCTCCAGCGCGGGCAGCATCGAAGTCATCAACTGCACGATGATCGAGGCCGAAATGTAGGGCATGATGCCAAGGGCAAAGATGCCCATACGGCTGATGGCACCACCGGTGAACATGTTGAGTATGCCGCCGATGCCAGCGCCGACATTCGCCATGAACTCGCGCAGCGCGGTGCCGTCAATGCCGGGGACCGGGATATAGGTGCCCAGGCGGTAGACGATCAGCAGGCCGACGGTGAAGAAAATCCTTTGGCGAAGGTCTGTCGCCTTGCCCAGTGCGCCCCAGCTAAGGTTCGCCGCCATTTGCTCTGCAGCAGATGCCATGCCCGATCTCTTTCATGACTGCGTCGCCGAACCGTTCTCCGGTTGGCGACGCGGGAAAACATGCCGTTATGTAAGCGGTCTTGCGACCGCTCACAACCGGTTATTGCGCCTTGCGCACCGACTTGCCATGCGGCGCAAGCGCCGGGGCGACGGTCAGGGTGCCGCCAGCGGCAGCCACGGCTTCGACAGCCGCCGCCGAGGCGCCGGTGACGTTCAGCGTGACGGCAGCGGTGATCGCGCCCTTGTTCAGCACGCGGATACCGTCAAGCTTGCTTTTGGTCAGACCGGCCGCAATCAGCGCGTCTTCGCTGATGGGGGCGGTGACGTCCAGCTTGCCTTCGGTGATGAATTTCTGGATCAGCCCGAGGTTGATCACGGCATAATGCTTGGCGTTCGGCTTGTTGAAGCCACGCTTCGGCAGACGCCGATACAGCGGCATCTGGCCGCCCTCGTAGCCACCGATGGCCACGCCCGAGCGGGATTTCTGACCCTTGATACCCCGGCCGGCAGTCTTGCCCTTGCCCGAGCCCGGACCACGCGCCACGCGCTTCTGCTTCTTGGTGGCGCCGGGATTGTCGTGCAGTTCATGCAGTTTCATGTCGCTTCTCCTTTTACCGGAACTGCCCCGGAAAGCGACTTCCGGGGCAAACGCGGTGTGATGAAAGAAGGCCGCGAACGGCCTTCAGCGGGCTTACCCGCGCTCTTCGATGATCGTCACCAGGTGGGCGATCTTGTTGACCATGCCGCGCACGGAAGGCGTGTCTTCCAGCTCGCGGGTGCGGTTCATCTTGTTCAGGCCCAGACCCTTCAGGGTCGCGGTCTGCTTGGCCGGACGGCGGGCGGCCGAGGCCACCTGCTTGACCACGATGGTTTTCTTGACGGTGTCGGTCATGCTCAGGCCTCCACGGTTTCGGCTTCGGGCTTGCGCAGGATCTCGGCAACCTTCTTGCCGCGACGCTGCGCGACCTGACGGGGGCTGGTTTCCTGCTTCAAGCCGTCGATGGTGGCGCGGATCATGTTGTAGGGGTTCGAGGAACCGATGGATTTCGCCACCACGTCCTGCAGCCCCAACATCTCGAACACGGCGCGCATCGGGCCACCGGCGATGATGCCGGTGCCGGCCACGGCAGTGCGCATCACGACCTTGCCCGCACCATGGCGGCCTTCCATGTCGTGGTGCAGCGTGCGGCCATCGCGCAGCGCGACACGGATCATCTGCCGTTTCGCCTGTTCGGTGGCCTTGCGGATCGCTTCGGGCACTTCTTTCGCCTTGCCCTTGCCATAGCCGACACGGCCGCGCTGATCGCCGACAACCACCAGGGCTGCAAAGCCGAAGCGCTTGCCGCCTTTCACGGTTTTCGACACGCGGTTGATCGCCACGAGACGATCGGCGAATTCCGGGGTTTCTTCGCGCGGCGCACGGTCGTCGCGGCGTTCCCGGCGGGGTTCACGTTCTGCCATCATCGTCTCCTTAGAACTTCAGGCCGCCTTCACGGGCAGCCTCGGCCAAAGCCTTGATCTTGCCGTGAAAGAGGAAACCACCGCGGTCGAAATAGCAGGCGTCGATGCCCGCTGCCTTCGCCCGCTCGGCGATCACAGCCCCGACCTTGGTCGCGGCTTCGACGTTGTTCTTGCCCAGGAAGCCCAGATCCTTTTCGAGGGTCGAGGCCGCGGCCAGCGTCACGCCGTTCACGTCGTCGATCAGCTGCACGCTGATGTTCTTGTTCGAACGGTGCACCGACAGGCGCGCACGCCCGTTGGCCATCGCCTTGATCTTGTTCCGCACGCGCTGACGGCGCTTGAGGAACAGCTCTCGCTTGTTGTTCGCCATTTCTCTCGCCCCTTACTTCTTCTTGCCTTCCTTGCGGAACACGAACTCACCCTTGTAGCGGATGCCTTTGCCCTTGTAGGGCTCGGGCTTGCGCCATTCGCGGATGTTCGCGGCGACCTGACCAACAAGCTGCTGGTCAATGCCTTCCACAGTGATTTCGGTTTGCTTCGGGGTGGCGACGGTCACACCGTCGGGCACTTCGAAGTTCACATCATGGCTGTAGCCGAGCGACAGTTTCAACACATTGCCAGCCATCGCAGCGCGGTAACCAACGCCTTGAATCTCCAGCTCTTTCTTGAAGCCGACCGTGACGCCCGTCACCAGGTTCTCGACCTGGCTGCGCACCATGCCCCATTGCTGGCGCGCCCGTTTGGACGTGCCGCGCGGGGTCACCTTCACCGATCCGTCTTCCAGGGTCAGCGTCACGTCGTCGGTCGCGTGGAAGCTGCGGGTGCCTTTCGGCCCCTTCACTTCGACGGACTGACCGCTGATCGAGGCCGACACGCCTTGCGGCAGCGGAACGGGTTTTTTGCCGATACGAGACATTATACCCTCCTCAGAACACGGTGCAGAGCACTTCGCCGCCAACATTGGCAGAGCGTGCAGCTGCATCGGACATGACACCTTTCGGCGTCGACACAATGGAAACGCCAAGGCCGTTCCGGACCACAGGAATATCCTGCACGCCCATGTAGACCCGACGCCCGGGCTTCGAGACACGCTTCAGTTCACGAATGACCGGCGTGCCTTCAAAGTATTTCAGGCTGATCGTGATTTCGCCCTGACCGTTGTCGGTCGTGGCCTTCTCGTAGCCGCGAATGTAGCCTTCCGCCGCCAGCACATCCAGCACCCAGGCGCGCAGCTTCGAGGCCGGCGTCTTGACAGTGGACTTGCCGCGCATCTGCGCGTTGCGGATGCGGGTCAGCATATCGCCGAGGGGATCGTTCATCATCATATCCCGATCTCCTTACCAGCTGGACTTGACCATGCCGGGGATCTGGCCGAACGAGGCCAGGTCACGCAGCATGATGCGCGAAAGTTTGAGCTTGCGATAATACGCATGCGGACGACCGGTCAGTTGGCAGCGGTTGTGCAGCCGGGACGCAGCCGAATTGCGGGGCAGACCGGCCAGCTTGAGTTGCGCCTTGAAACGCTCCTCCATCGGCAGGTCCTGGTTGCGCGCGATCCCCTTCAGCGTGGCACGCTTGGAAGCATAGACCTTCACAAGGTGTTGACGCTTCAGTTCGCGTTCGATCATGGATTTCTTCGCCATATCTTCTTTTCCTCCCGCGATCAGCTGGTGAAGGGCATGTTGAATTGCTTCAACAGCGCCTTGGCTTCCGCGTCGGTCTTCGCGGTGGTGCAAATGATGATGTCCATGCCGAGCACTTCATCGACCTTGTCGAATTCGATCTCGGGGAACACGATCTGTTCCTTCAGGCCCATCGCGTAATTGCCGCGACCGTCGAACGAGGTGCCTTTGACGCCGCGGAAGTCGCGGACGCGGGGCAGAGCCACGGTGATCAGACGGTCAAGGAATTCATACATGCGGTCGCCACGCAGCGTGACCTTGCAGCCCAGCGGCATTTCCTCGCGCACGCGGAAGCCGGCGATCGACTTCTTGGCATGGGTGATCACGGCTTTCTGGCCGGCGATCAGCGTCAGTTCCTCGGCCGCGGCTTTCACCTTCTTGGTGTCCTTCACGGCCTCGCCGACGCCCATGTTGATCACGATCTTGTCCAGACGCGGGATCTGCATGTCGTTGGTATAGCTGAATTCCGTCTTCAGGGCGGCGCGCACGCGGTCCTTGTAGTCGGTCTTCAGCCGCGGGGTATAGGCGGTCTTGTCAAGCATCAGATCGCCTCCCCGGTGGTCTTGGCAAAGCGCACTTTCTTGTCGCCCTCGAAACGGAAGCCGACGCGGGTCGCCTTGCCGTTGGCGTCAATCAGCGCCAGGTTCGACAGATCAATCGGCATCGCTTTCGGGATGCGGCCGCCCTGGCTTTGCTGGCTTTGCTTGGTGTGACGGATGGCGATGTTCACGCCCTCAACCACGGCCTTGTTGGCGCTGGGGTTGACCGAGACGATCTCGCCCTGCTTGTCCTTGTCCTTGCCGGCAAGAACGACGACCTTGTCGCCTTTTTTCAGCTTTGCGGCCATCAGAGCACCTCCGGAGCCAGCGAGATGATTTTCATGAAGTTCTTGGCGCGCAATTCACGCACCACCGGCCCGAAGATGCGCGTGCCGACCGGTTCGCCCTGGTTGTTCAGGATGACGGCGGCATTGCGATCGAAACGGATGGTGGTGCCGTCTTCACGGCGAACTTCCTTGGCGGTGCGCACGACAACGGCCTTGCGGACGTCGCCCTTCTTCACACGGCCACGCGGAATGGCCTCCTTGACCGACACCACGATGATGTCGCCCACGGAAGCATAGCGGCGATGCGAGCCACCCAGAACCTTGATGCACTGAACCCGGCGCGCGCCAGAGTTGTCAGCCACATCCAGATTGGTCTGCATCTGGATCATTTGGTTTCTCCCGACCTTTGGGCAGCACGCCCAGGGTTTCGATGGAGCCTTGGGGGGTTACTTACGCAGTTGCGTCGGTAACCACCGTCCAGCGTTTGGTTTTCGAGATCGGCGCACATTCCTCGATGCGGACGGTGTCACCGGTCTTGAACTTGTTCTCGGCGTCGTGGGCCCGGTATTTCTTGGACTTGCGGACGGTCTTTTGCAGCAGCGGGTGCTTGAAGCGGCGCTCGACCAGAACCGTGATGGTCTGCTCGTTCTTGTCCGAGGTCACGACACCTTGCAGGATACGTTTGGGCATCAGTAACTCCTCAGTTCGCCGCCGCTTCGGCGGCTTTCTGGTTCAGGACCGTCTTGATACGCGCCACGTCACGACGGACGGCACGCATGCGGGCGGTGTTCTCAAGCTGACCGGTGGCTTGCTGGAAGCGCAGGTTGAACGCCTCTTTCTTCAGCGCAACCAGGCTGTCGCGCAGCTGGTCGGGCGTCTTGGTCTTCAGTTCCGTGGCGTTCATGCGCCGTTTTCCTTTTCAATCACCAGAGCGCCCCTGCCAAATTCGCAGGGTTACACTGAACCCGGTGGATCAATGATGAACCCCGATTCCGAGTCGCCCCGGAGCCGTGGATGGCGTCGTATAGGTTATGCGCGGGGGCGGGGCAAGCGGGAAGTTCGGAGGGCAGCGGATGGCGGGACAAGCGCGCTATTGCCGCACAAGCCGGTCCTTGAACCACAGGGTCAGCGCATCGAAGTCGATCTGCCCGGTGGCGACGGCAACCACCAGATCGTCAATCGGTTCGTCATCGGGGATGTTCAGGAAATAGCCGCTGCGGTCGATCAGGATTTCAACCAGCAGCCAGGCTGTGCGCTTGTTGCCATCGACGAAGCCATGATTTCCAACCAGACTGTGCAGCGTGGCCGCCGCCTTTCGGGCAATCGAGCGGTGATACCCCGAATAGGCGCGCGCCAAGGCGGATTCGATCAAGTGCAGACTGGCGACGCCATCGCGGCCGCCATAGGTCATGGCTTCATCATGCGCGGTGAAGGCGTCGGCCAGCGTCAGCCGGTAATGCCGCCTAGCGATCTGCCAACCGCTTCAGCGCCGAACTGCGCTTTGACGAAGCCTCCCTGACCGAGGATTGCGATTTCGGGCTGGACATAACCTGACAATTTCGGGTCTCGACCGCCAAAAACTTACCCGACCCTGCCTCACGCACGATCCATCCACCCTTTACGGCAGTTTTCGAATTCGGCCTTTTCTTAAAGGGATCCAAAATTTTAACCTCCGACCTTCTTGCGAAAGCACGTCGGTGATGCGCTCGCACCTTCCCAATATGCGGCTTCCCTAAATAATTCTCAAGGTCACAGACCGGGTCTGCCTCACCCCCCCCAAACGAAAAAGCCCCCGCCGTTTCCGGCATGGGCCAATTTCGTAGGTCGGGGTTCACCCCGACTCGCTCACCAATCCTCGCGGATCACGCCTCACGTTGTGACCGGCAGTTTCATCGCCCCAAGGCGCTGCGCCTCGCGGGCCAGACCTCCAGCACTCCGGCACACAACACCAGCGCGCCGCCGATGATCTCCAGTCGTGCCAGGTGTTCGTTTGCCAGCAGCGCCGCCGAGGCCGCCCCGACCAGAACCTCGGTCATCAGCAGGATGCCGACGCGCGCCGGTTCAAGCCGGACCGTCGCCCACATCAGGCTGGCCACCGACAGTCCCCACCAGAAGCCGCCGGTCACCAGCGCCAGACCGATCATGCGACCGGCGTTTTCAAGGGGGATGCCAACCGGCCAAGGCTCCAGCACCGGGGCAAGCATCAGCGCGGCAACCGCGGCGCCGAGGGCAAAGATGAAGGCAGCCGCCACCGGATCAAGCGTCGATTTCGCCCGTATGCCGGTGGTCGCCACCGACCACAGCAAACCTGCAAGCAATGCCATCCACTCTCCAGCGCCGCGGGGCACCGGGATGTCGCCATCCGCACTCAGCATCACCGCCAGTCCGACCAACCCGACAGCAATGGCAACGATCCGCAGCCGTGGTGTGTGCCAGCCCATCACATAGCGACCGATCAGCGTGCTCCAGACCGGCGTCAGGAAATAAAGCAGGATGATGATCGCTACCCGGCCATAGACGAATCCGATCGAGTATAGCGCGAAAGCGGCACCACCCAACGCAACCGAGGCCAGGGCAGCCCTGTTGGCCCGCGCGATCTGGTACCGCCTGCCAATTGCCAAGGGTGCCAGAAGAACCAGGGCCGCAACAGTGATCAGCGCCGTTCCCCATGCTCCGGGCAGCCCCATCCCGGCAAGCGCACGCACCGGCAGCCAGTAAAAGCCCCAGAGAGCCCCGGTGCCGACAACGATTGCCGTCGCCACCAATGTGATCCGGTCCTGTGTCATGGTTCAGCACTTAGCCGACAGGCGTGCGACAGACAAAGCAATCTTGCTGGCCACGCAGCGCCTGCGCCGCTTCTGCCCACTTCACGACACCCCGGCGTCAAGGCCGACCGCCCTGCCCCCAAAGAAAAAGCCCCCGCCGTTTCCGGCAGGGGCCAATTTCGTAGGTCGGGGGTCACCCCGCCCGGCTTACCAGTCTTCGCGGATCACGACGCGGGTGGTGACCGGCAGTTTCATCGCCCCAAGGCGCAGCGCCTCGCGGGCCACGGCTTCGGCCACACCGTCGATCTCGAACATGATCCGGCCCGGTTTCACCTTGGCCGCCCAGTAGTCGGTCGAGCCTTTGCCCTTACCCATCCGCACTTCGGTGGGCTTGGACGAGACCGGGACATCCGGGAAGATTCGGATCCAGACCCGGCCCTGACGCTTCATGTGGCGGGTGATCGCGCGGCGGGCCGCTTCGATCTGCCGCGCGGTGACGCGCTCGGGTTCGGTGGCTTTCAGGCCGAAGGTGCCGAAGTTCAACAGGAAGCCGCCCTTGGCCTCGCCGTGAATCCGACCCTTGAACTGCTTGCGGAACTTTGTCCGTTTTGGTTGCAGCATCTGTCTTACTCCTTACGCGCGTTCGCGGCGCGGTTGGCGCGGTGCGGCGCCTTCCTGTGCCTCGGCGTGACGGCGATCATGGGCCTGCGGATCGTGCTCAAGGATTTCGCCCTTGAAGATCCAGACCTTGACGCCGATGATGCCATAGGCGGTCATGGCTTCCGACAGCGCATAGTCGATGTCGGCGCGCAGCGTGTGCAGCGGCACCCGGCCTTCGCGATACCATTCCACCCGGGCGATCTCGGCACCGCCAAGACGACCCGAGACGTTGACCCGGATACCCAGGGCGCCGATGCGCATGGCGTTCTGCACTGCACGCTTCATGGCGCGACGGAACGACACCCGACGTTCCAACTGCTGGGTGATGCTTTCAGCCACCAGTTGCGCGTCAAGCTCGGGCTTGCGCACTTCGACGATGTTCAGGTGCAGTTCGGACTTGGTGAACACCGTCAGCTTCTTGCGCAGGGTTTCGATATCCGCGCCTTTCTTGCCGATGATCACGCCCGGACGCGCGGTGTGGATCGTCACGCGGCACTTCTTGTGCGGCCGCTCGATGATCACCTTGCTCACACCAGCCTGCTTGCACTCTTCATGGATGAAGGCGCGCATTTTCAGGTCTTCCAGCAGCAGGTTGCCATAGTCTTTCGACTCGGCGAACCAGCGGCTGTCCCAGGTGCGGTTGACCTGAAGACGCATGCCGATCGGATTGACTTTCTGACCCATTATGCAGTCTCCCCGACTTGCCGCACCAGAATGGTGATCTCGGAAAATGGTTTCATGATCTTGCCAAACCGGCCACGGGCGCGCGGGCGACCGCGTTTCATCACCAGGTTCTTGCCGCAATAGGCTTCGGCAACCACCAGTTCATCCACGTCGAGGTTGTGGTTGTTCTCGGCGTTGGCAATGGCCGATTGCAGGCACTTCAGCACGTCCTGGCTGATGCGCTTTTTCGAGAAGACCAGCTCGGCAATCGCCTTGTCGACCTTCTTGCCGCGGATCAGACCGGCGACCAGATTGAGTTTCTGCGGCGAGGTGCGAAGCATCTTGGATTTCGCCATGGCTTCGTTGTCGGCCACGCGGCGGGGGTTCTTTTCCTTGCCCATGGCTTACTTCCTCTTGGCTTTCTTGTCGGCAGCGTGACCGTAATAGGTCCGGGTCGGCGAATATTCACCGAACTTCTGGCCGATCATTTCTTCGGTAACCGCAACCGGGATGTGCTTCTTGCCGTTGTAAACGCCAAAGGTCAGCCCGACGAATTGCGGCAGGATGGTGGAGCGACGCGACCAGATCTTGATCACTTCGTTTTTGCCCGATTCTTTCGACTTCTCGGCCTTTTTCAGGACGTAGCCATCGACGAAAGGGCCTTTCCAGAGAGAACGTGCCATGGATCAGCGCCCCTTCTTCGCGTTGCGCGAGCGGACGATAAGCTTGTCCGTTGTCTTGTTCTTGCGGGTCTTGTTCCCCTTGGTGCCTTTGCCCCAGGGAGTAACAGGATGACGGCCGCCCGAGGTGCGGCCTTCGCCGCCGCCATGCGGGTGGTCGATCGGGTTCATGGCCACACCGCGCACCGTCGGGCGCACGCCCTTGTGGCGCATGCGGCCGGCCTTGCCGAAGTTCTGGTTCGAGTTGTCGGGGTTGGACACGGCACCGATGGTGGCCATACATTCCTGACGCACCATCCGCAGTTCGCCCGACGACAGGCGAATTTGCGCATAGCCACCGTCGCGGCCGACGAACTGGGCATAGGTGCCCGCCGCGCGGGCCAACTGACCACCCTTGCCGGGCTTCAGTTCGACGTTGTGGACGATCGTGCCGATCGGCATGCCCGAGAACGGCATGGCGTTGCCCGGCTTCACGTCGGTCTTGGCGCCCGCGATGACAGAGTCACCGATCGCCAGACGCTGCGGTGCCAGGATATAGGCCAGCTCGCCATCGGCATATTTGACCAGGGCGATGAAGGCGGTGCGGTTGGGATCGTATTCGATCCGCTCGACCACAGCCGCGATGTCGAATTTCGTGCGCTTGAAATCAACGATGCGATACAGGCGTTTCGCCCCACCGCCGTGATGCCACATCGTGACGCGTCCGGTATTGTTCCGACCACCCGATTTCGTCAGACCCTCGGTGAGGGCTTTGACGGGGCGGCCTTTCCACAGTTCCGAACGGTCGATCAGAACCAACCCGCGTTGGCCAGGCGTCGTCGGCTTATACGACTTGAGTGCCATGCTTTCTGTCTTCCGTCAGTTGAAGGATCCATCGTTGGGATCCGGTTTGCAGGGCTCCGAAGATCCCCAGTTCGAAAAAACCCTGCGGCCCCGGAAAACCGGGGCCGCGAGATTCGTCGCCTTCTATCAAAGGCCGGTGGAGACGTCGATGCTGTTTCCCGCCTCGAGCGTCACATAGGCCTTCTTCTTGTCCGAGCGCACGCCGGGGCGGCCCTTGAACTTCTTGGTCTTGCCCTTGGTGATGGTGGTGTTGACCGCCTTCACCTTCACGTTGAAGATCGCCTCGACGGCTTCCTTGATCGCGGGCTTGGTCGCATCCATCGCCACCTGGAACACCACGGCATTGGCATCGCCAACCATGGTGGCCTTTTCAGTGATGATCGGCTTGCGGATCACGTCGTAATGTTCGGGTTTCACGGTCATTTCAGACGCGCCTCCAAAGCTTCGACACCGGCTTTGGTGATCACCAGTTGATCACGCTTCAGGATGTCATAGACGTTCGCACCCATCGACGGCAGCACGTCGATGCCCTCGATGTTGCGGGCGGCCAGCGCGAAATTCGCGTCGACCTCGGCGCCGTCGATGATCAGGACACGCTTCCAGCCCAGTTCCTTGGCGGCTTTCGCCAGGATCGAGGATTTGGCGTCGGCCATGGTGGCCACGTCCAGAATGATCAACTCGCCGGCCTGGGCCTTGGCCGACAGCGCATGCCGCAGACCCAGTGCCCGGAACTTCTTGGGCAGGTCATGGGCGTGGCTGCGCGGGGTCGGACCCTTGACAACGCCACCGTGACGGAAGATCGGCGCCTTCTTGGAACCGTGACGCGCGCCGCCGGTGCCTTTCTGCTTGTAGATCTTCTTGGTCGAGTAGGACACTTCGGCGCGGGTCAGCGTCGAGTGGGTGCCGGCCTGGGCCTTCGCCCGCTGCCAGCGCACCACGCGGTGCAGGATGTCGGCGCGCGGCTCAAGGCCGAACAGCGCTTCGTCCAGAGTGATGGAACCGGCTTTGCCGCCGTCCAGCTTGATCACGTCGAGTTTCATGCTTCACCCCCTTCGACTGCCACTTCGGCAGCCGGAGCAGCAACCTGCGCCGAACGGATGGCGGCAGGCAGCGGCAGACCGGCGGGCGCCGCTTTCTTGACCGCATCCTTGATGGTGACCCAGCCGCCCTTGGAACCGGGGACCGCGCCCTTGATCATGATCAGGCCACGGTCGGCATCGGTGCGCACCACTTGCAGGTTCTGCGTGGTGCAGCGCACGGCGCCCATGTGACCGGCCATCTTCTTGCCCTTGAACACCTTGCCCGGGTCCTGGCACTGGCCCGTCGAGCCGTGCGAGCGGTGCGACACCGAAACCCCGTGCGAAGCCCGCAGGCCGCCGAAGTTGTGGCGTTTCATCGCCCCCTGAAAACCCTTGCCGATCGAGGTGCCGGCGATGTCAACGAATTGACCCGCCAGATAGTGATCAGCGGTGATTTCCGCGCCCACGTCGATCAGGTTGTCAGGCGAAACCCGGAACTCGGCAATCTTGCGCTTGGGCGCAACATTGGCGGCGGCGAAATGGCCGCGCATCCCGGCGGTGGTCCGCTTGGCCTTGGCGGCGCCCGCGCCCAACTGGACGGCGGTATAGCCATCCCGCTCGGCGGTGCGTTGCGCCACGACTTGCAGCGCGTCCAGTTGAAGAACGGTCACAGGAACCTGCTTGCCGTCTTCCAGGAACAGCCGGGTCATGCCCAGCTTCTTTGCGATAACTCCAGAGCGCATCTTGGTCATGCCCCCTTACACTTTGATTTCGACATCGACGCCGGCAGCGAGGTCGAGCTTCATCAGCGCGTCAACGGTCTGCGGGGTCGGGTCGATGATGTCGAGAAGACGCTTGTGCGTGCGGATCTCCCACTGGTCGCGCGACTTCTTGTCGATGTGCGGACCACGCAGAACCGTGAACTTCTCGATCTTGTTCGGCAGCGGAATCGGGCCGCGCACTTGCGCCCCGGTCCGCTTGGCGGTGTTGACGATTTCCAGCGTGCTGGCATCCAGCACACGGTAATCGAAGGCTTTCAGCCTGATACGGATAGTCTGACCTTGCATATTCGTGCCCTCGGGCTTGGCGGGTAGCGGGGGAGACCGGTCTTGCGATCGGGGCCCCCGCCCCTCTTCCAATCAAGTGATTAAGCGATGATTTTCGAAACGACGCCGGCGCCGACGGTGCGGCCGCCTTCGCGGATGGCGAAGCGCAGCTTTTCTTCCATGGCGATCGGCTGGATCAACTCGACGTTGAACTTCAGGTTGTCGCCCGGCATCACCATTTCCGTGCCCTCGGGCAACTGGACAGTGCCAGTCACGTCGGTGGTGCGGAAGTAGAACTGCGGCCGGTAGTTGGCGAAGAACGGCGTGTGACGGCCACCCTCTTCCTTGGTCAGGATGTAGGCTTCAGCCTCGAACTTGGTGTGCGGCTTCACCGAACCCGGCTTGCAGATCACCTGGCCACGCTCGATGCCCTCGCGGTCGATGCCGCGCAGCAAGAGACCGACGTTGTCGCCCG
Organism: Rhodobacter ferrooxidans; assembly: GCF_000176015.1. Taxonomy (GTDB): domain Bacteria; phylum Pseudomonadota; class Alphaproteobacteria; order Rhodobacterales; family Rhodobacteraceae; genus Pseudorhodobacter_B; species Pseudorhodobacter_B ferrooxidans. The sequence goes on from NZ_ACYY01000029.1 coordinate 42,776, forward strand.
CCTGGCCCTGGTCCAGCAGCTTGCGGAACATTTCCACGCCGGTGCAGACCGATTTCTTGTTGGCGCGGATGCCGACGATCTCGACTTCCTCGCCGACCTTGACGATGCCGCGCTCGATCCGGCCGGTGGCAACGGTGCCGCGGCCCGAGATCGAGAACACGTCTTCGACCGGCATCAGGAACGGCTGGTCAACGGCGCGGGCGGGCGTCGGGATATACTCGTCCACCGCCTTCATCAGCGCGCGCACCGAGCTTTCGCCGATTTCCGGG
>NZ_ACYY01000028.1 GCF_000176015.1 Rhodobacter ferrooxidans
AAGAACCCCGGCGCCCGGCCGCAAGCCACGATGCAACCGACCCGTCCCGCTGCCCCGGCGCCGCGCCCGGCTGACAAGCCGCGCTTTGGTATTGGCAGCCTGATCAACCGCATGGCAGGCCATGCCGAGCCGCAGGCCGAACGCGCGGCACCGGCGCCGCGCCAGCAGCCCCCCGTCACCAGCTATGACGACGAGCCTGACCTGGGGGCCGACCAGGAACGCATCGAAATTCCGGCTTTCCTGCGCCGTCAGGCCAACTGAAGCCGGTCACATTTTCTGTGGACAAGCCCGGCTCGCCGGGCTTTTTCATTATTAAAGTCAGTATGTTATGCCATAAGTGGGCGGATTGTCGCAGGGCTTCCCGCCCAGTGTTACATCCCGTCACAAAGAGTGAGTTGTGGCGCAGCGCCTTCGGCCTTACCTAAAATTGACCGAACTCGTCAGAGTGACTGGTGACCAAATCTGGTAGTGCCTGGAGTGCGACGTGCAACATACGCTGAAATCCTCTGCGATCTTTGCCGGAACCGGGCTACACTCTGGCGCGCCGGTGCAGATGACCGTGCATCCTGCCGCCGCTGATTTCGGCATCTGGTTTCAGCGCACCGATGTGGCCGCCGCTGACGCGATGATCCCGGCGCGCTGGGATGCGGTGGTGGCGTCGAAACTGTGCACGCTGGTGGCCAATGCTGCCGGCACCTCGGTTTCGACCATCGAACATCTTATGGCGGCGCTGGCCGGTTGCGGCATCCACAACGCGCGGATCGAGATCGACGGACCGGAAGTGCCGATCCTTGACGGCTCTGCCGTGCCGTTCGTTGCGGGGTTCCTTGCGTGCGGTGTGGCCAACCAGTCGGCCCCGTTGCAGGCGATCCGGGTGCTGCGCGCGGTTGAAGTGCGCGACGGTGACGCCGTGGCGCGGCTGGAGCCTGCCGATACGCTGGAGATCGACTTCAGCATTGATTTCGCTGATGCCGCGATCGGTCGTCAGGAAAAGACCCTGAACATGGCCAACGGCGCCTTTGTGCGCGAGTTGTGTGACAGCCGCACCTTCTGCCGCCAGCAGGATGTCGATCACATGCGCGCCAATGGTCTGGCGCTGGGTGGCACGCTGGAAAATGCGGTGGTGTTCTCGGGCGAGGACGTGCTGTCGCCGGGCGGTTTGCGCTATGCCGACGAGCCGGTGCGCCACAAGATGCTGGACGCGCTGGGCGATCTGGCGCTGGCCGGGGCGCCGATTCTGGGGCGTTACACCGGCATCCGCGCCGGGCACGCGCTGACCAACCGGCTGCTGCGGGCGCTGTTCGCGCAGGAAATGGCGTTTGACCACGTCGATTGCGGCCTGCACAGCGGCTGCAAGTTGCCCGGCGTTGGCGTGCATGTGTCCGACATCCCTCTGTCTGCCTGAACCTGTCGGCCGGTGCGAAAGGCGTTTTGCGCCCCGGAATTTTCTGTGCTAGGACAAAGGCCAAACCGGCCGCTTGGTGCCAGACTTTGCCCTCGGCTGGGCCGGAAACGACGAGGCAGGTAGGCGAAAGATGATTGGCGGAAAATCGGGCGCGCGACTTTTGGGCACGGCGCTGATTGTGGCGACTCTGGCAGGTTGCGGCGGCGGTGGCACCAAGGAGGTGCCGCTGGACAGCCTGACCGCCGAGGAAATCTACAAGCGCGGCGAATACGCCTTGGAAACCCGGCCGAAACCGACCGAAGCCATCCGCTATTTCACCGAGGTCGAGCGGCTTTATCCCTATACCGAATGGGCCAAGCGCGCATTGATCATGCAGGCCTTCACCTATCACAAGTCCAAGAAGTATGAAGAGGCCCGTTCGGCGGCGCAGCGCTACCTTGACTACTACCCCGGCGACGAAGATGCGGGCTATGCCAAGTATCTGCTGGCTCTGTCTTATTACGACCAGATCGACGATGTTGGCCGCGATCAGGGTGTGACCTTCCAGGCCCTGCAGGCGCTGCGGGCGGTGATCGAGGAATATCCCGACACCGAATACGCCCGTTCGGCCATCCTGAAATTCGACATGGCCTTCGATCAGTTGGCCGCCAAGGAAATGGAAATCGGTCGCTATTACCTGAAGCGCGGCAACTATTCCGCCGCCATCAACCGCTTCCGCGTGGTTGTGCAGGATTTCCAGACCACCACCCATACCGCCGAGGCGCTGCACCGGCTGGTCGAGGCCTATCTGGCGCTGGGTCTGACCGACGAGGCGCAGACCGCCGGGGCGATTCTGGGCTACAACTACCAGGCCAGCCCGTTCTATCAGGACAGCTACAAGCTGCTGACCGACCGCGGGCTGAAGCCGGAAGCCAAGGGCGACAGTTGGCTGAAGCAGGTTTACCGGCAGGTGATCAGGGGCGAGTGGATCTGATCGGGGGGCGGGCTGGTGCTGCGCGGTCTTGAAATCCGCGACATGCTGATCATCGACCGTCTCAGCCTGGCGTTCCAGCCCGGGCTGAACGTGCTGACGGGCGAGACCGGCGCGGGCAAGTCGATCCTATTGGATTCGCTGGGTTTTGTGCTGGGCTGGCGGGGCCGTGCCGAACTGGTGCGCCAGGGCGCCGAGCAGGGCGAAGTGGTGGCAGCCTTCGATCTGCCGCCCGGACATGCCGCTCGCGACGTGCTGGCCGAGGCCGGGATTGCCGCTGAAGACGAGCTGATCCTGCGCCGCATCAATCATGCCGATGGCCGCAAGACCGCCTGGGTCAATGACCGGCGGGTGTCGGGCGAGGTGTTGCGGGCACTGTCGGACACGCTGGTGGAACTGCATGGCCAGCATGATGATCGCGGGTTGCTGAACCCGCGCGGCCACCGGCAGATGCTGGACGCCTTTGCCGGGGTCGATGTGGCAGGTGTTCGGGCGGCCTGGACCCGGCTGGCCACGGCGCGCAAGGCGCTGACCGAGGCCGAGGCGGCGCTTGCGGCGATGCAGGCCGAGGAAGACTATCTGCGCCATGCGGTCAAGGAACTGGACAAGCTGGACCCGCAGCCCGGCGAGGAGGCGGTGCTGGACGCCCGCCGCCGCGCCATGCAGGGCGCCGAACGCATCCGCGCCGATATCGTCAACGCTCACGGCGCTTTGTCGGAACAGGGCGCCGAAGGGCTGATCGGCAACGCCCTGCGCTGGCTGGAGGGGGTGGCCGACCGCGCCGAGGGGCGGCTGGAGGCACCGATTGCGGCGCTTGGCCGGGTGCTGGTGGAACTGAACGAGGCGCAGGCCGGCGTGGAAAGCTGCCTTGCGGCGCTGGATTTCAACCCATTGGAACTGGAGGCGCTGGAGGAGCGGCTGTTTGCCATAAGGGCGCTGGCGCGCAAGCATGGCGTGCTGGCCGACGATCTGGGCGGCTTTGCCGAAGGCCTGCGGGCGCGGCTGGCGGCGCTGGATGGCGGCGCGCGGGTGATGACCGGGCTGACCCGCGCCAAGGCCGAGGCCGAGGCGGATTTTCTGCGCGAATCCGTCCAGTTGACCGGCGCGCGCAAGGCCGCCGCCTTGGCGTTGGATGCGGCGATGGCCGCGGAACTTGCCCCCTTGAAGATGGAGCGGGCGCAGTTTTCCACCCAGATCAGCCCCGGCGACCCCGGCCCCGAGGGCAGCGACGCGGTGGCCTTTACAGTTGCCACCAACCCCGGCGCACCGGCCGGACCGCTGAACCGCATCGCCTCGGGCGGCGAGCTGTCGCGGTTTCTGCTGGCGCTGAAGGTCTGCCTGACCGGCGACACGCCGGGGCTGACGCTGATCTTCGACGAGATCGACCGCGGCGTGGGCGGGGCGACCGCCGATGCGGTGGGGCGGCGGCTGAAATCGCTGGCCACGGGCGCGCAGGTGCTGGTGGTGACCCATTCGCCGCAGGTGGCGGCGCTGGGGGCGCATCACTGGCGGGTCGAAAAGGCGGTGCGGGACGAGATGACCACCTCGACTGTCACGCCGCTGGACGATGCCGCGCGGGTGGAAGAAATCGGCCGGATGCTGGCGGGTGGTTCGGTGTCGGATGCCGCAAGGGCGGCGGCGCGGGCGCTGCTGGCGGGGTAGGGCGGGTCTAGCCTGCCGCCACGACCGCCAGTTCCCGCGCCAGATCGCCATAGCCGGTCAGCCGCCGCTCATAGGCCAGACCAAGGCGGCGGGCGCAGTCCTGCGCCTTCAGGTCCAGCGCCGGATCGTCGGTCTGCGCCTGATAGACCAGCTTGGTGTAATTGCCGAAATACATGTCGCGCAACTCGGGGTGGCGGTCCAGACCCATGGGGCGCCAGACAAAGGCATCGAACTGCCGCACCAGAAAATCGGTCAGGTAAAACGCGGTGAATTCGGTCTCGGCCTTGGCGGCGAAGTCTTCGTTACCTTCAAAAAACGAATAACAATGTGGGCCTTGAAGCATCTCTACCCCAAGTTTCTTGCACTTTTCGAACAATTGGCCGCCCGTGCCGCAGTCGGCATACAGCACGAAGACCGACGCATAGGCATCGCGGTGCTTCTCCACCGCCGCCTCGACCGCCGCCGGGATGCGGTCGGGCCACAGATGCAGGTTGGCAGGCAGGCATTGCAGATCCAGATGATCCCAATGATTCAAACGCTTTAGCGCCAGAACTTCATGTGCCAGCGCCCCGCAGGCGATCAGCAGGATACGGCCGTGATGCGTCGGTTCCAGCCCCGCTTCGGTCAGGGTGGCGTCATCGGGGGTCATCGCTTGTCCATCCACAGCCGCAGCGCCAGCGCCGCCAGCACAGCCACCAGCGACAGCGCCGCCAGCGGCAGGCCGATGCGCTGCGCCGCCAGCAGCGTCAGCCCGGCGGCGGCGATCACGATCAGCAGCAAGGATACGAAAGTGCGGGCGGGCATGGGCAGGGCCTTTGCAAGCAATACCATCTAGATGGCGCGGCCACCGGGCTTTGCCAAGGCGCCCCCGGCAAAAGAAAAAGCCCCCGGATTGCGCCGGGGGCCAGAGCGAACCTGCAAGGCTTCTTCAGGCGCCAAGCTGGTTATGCTTGCGGGCGACGAACGCCTTGGCGGTTTCCACCGCAACGGCGGCATCGCGGCAATAGGCGTCGGCCCCGATGGCGCGGCTGAATTCCTCGTTCAGTGGCGCGCCGCCGACCAGCACGATGTAATCCTCGCGCATGCCTTTTTCCTTCAGCGTGTCGATCACCACCTTCATGTAGGGCATGGTGGTGGTCAGCAGCGCCGACATGCCCAGAATGTCGGGTTGTTCGCTTTCCAGTGCCGCCAGGTATTTCTCGACCGAGTTGTTGATGCCGAGGTCGAGCACTTCGAACCCGGCCCCTTCCATCATCATGCCGACCAGATTCTTGCCGATGTCGTGGATGTCGCCCTTGACGGTGCCGATCACCATCTTGCCCATCCGCGGCGCGCCGGTTTCGGCCAGCAGCGGTTTGAGGATGAACATGCCGCCCTTCATGGCGTTGGCGGCCAGCAGCACTTCGGGGACGAACAGGATGCCGTCGCGGAAGTCGGCACCGACGATGGTCATGCCCGCCACCAGCGCCTTGGTCAGCACGTCATAGGGGGTCCAGCCGCGTTCCAGCAGGATGCCGACGCCCTCTTCGATCTCTTCCTTCAACCCGTCGTAAAGGTCGTCGTGCATCTGCAGGACCAGCTCGTCGTCGGAAAGTTCGGAGAGGATGATGTCATCTTCGGCCATGGGGGCTCCTGCGGGGATGTGTCTCAGCTTCAATGCGGGCAAAGCCGGGGCGGGACTTTTCGGATTGCGACACTGGCAGGGTGAAAGCCGACAGGCAAGAGGCGCAGCGCCGGCAACCTTGCGCAATGTTCATCCAATGTTCTATAATTGCCCCATGGAACCGCCCGAAACCCGCTTGCCAAACGGTTACCGAACCCGCGCCCGTGGGGCTTTGGGCAATGCTGCCGGGCGGTTCGAGCCGCTGCGCCGGGTGGCTGCCGACGACGGCTGGGATATGGCCGAGGACGACCGGCTGTTGCGCACCGAGGTGCGGCTGGAAGTGCCGCGCTCGGCGCTGGCGTGGAACCGCTCGCCGGATATCGAGTTCGACCGCTCGGTGAACCCCTATCGCGGTTGCGAGCATGGCTGCATCTACTGCTATGCCCGGCCGACCCATGCCTTTCTGAACCTGTCGCCGGGGCTGGATTTCGAAACGAAACTGATCGCGCGGCCCGGCATCGGCGCGGTGCTGGCGGCGGAATTGCGCGCCAAGGCCTACCGGGTGGCACCGATCGCCATCGGCACCAACACCGACCCCTATCAGCCGATCGAGGCGCAGCAGCGGGTGATGCGCGAGGTGCTGCAGGTGCTGCGCGATTTCAACCATCCGCTGACCATCACCACCAAGGGCACGCTGATCGAGCGCGATCTGGACATTCTGGGGCCGATGGGGCGGGCGGGGCTGCTGTCGGTGGGCATTTCGGTGACAACGCTGGATGCGGGCCTCAGCCGGGCGCTGGAGCCGCGGGCGGCGGCGCCCATGCGGCGGCTGGAGGTGATCCGGCGGTTGACCGAGGCCGGGGTGCCGGTGCGGCTGATGCTGGCGCCGGTGATCCCAGGTCTGACCGACCCGGAGATGGAGGCGATCCTGACGGCGGCGAAGGCTGCCGGGGCGCGTGCCGCCGCCTGGATCCTGCTGCGGTTGCCGGGCGAGGTGGCCGGGTTGTTCCGCGACTGGCTGGAGGCGCGGCTGCCGGGGCGGGCCGACAAGATTCTGGCGCGGCTGCACGAATTGCATGGCGGGCAGGACTATGACCCGGCGTTCGGGGCGCGGATGCGCGGGCAGGGGGTGTGGGCCGATCTGCTGCAACAACGGTTCGCCAAGGCAACGGCGCGGCTGGGTTTTGGCGACCTGCCCGCGTTGCGCTGCGATCTGTTCAGGGCACCACCGCGGGCGGGCGATCAGTTGAGCCTGTTCTGACCGGCGCGCTCATCCGCCCGCACGGGCGTCTTCGCTGTTCAGCGACGCGCGCCCGACAGGAAGCAAGGAGCGGCGTTTACCGCCCGCGCCGCCGCTCGCGCTTGGGCGCACCACTGTCGTCGCCGGTGCCGTCCGATGCCGAGGAAAACGCCCCCAGCGCCGCGGAAATCGCCTCCAGCGTCGGGCGCGGGCCTTTCGGGCGAGTTTCCAGCGCCTGACGCATGGCGCGCAGATGCTCGGGCATGGTGCCGCAGCAGCCGCCGATGATCCGGGCACCTGCATCGCGCGCCAGCACCGCGTAATCGGCCATCAGCGCTGGCGTGCCGTCGTAATGGATGGCGCCGTCCTTGTATTTCGGGATGCCGGCATTGCCCTTGGCGATCACCGGCCGTTCCGACCCCTGGGCCGCGAAACCCAGCACGGTGCGCAGCAGGTCCGAGGAGCCAACGCCGCAGTTGGCACCAAACGCCAGCGGCGGGTTGGCGAGTTTCTCGACCATCTCGACCATCGCCGCCGAGGTGACGCCCATCATGGTGCGCCCGGCGGTATCAAAGCTCATGGTGCCGCACCAGGGCATGCCGGCCAGCGCTGCGGCCTCGGCGGCCGCCTGATATTCTGCGGCGGCAGAGATGGTTTCGACCCACAGCACATCGGCGCCGCCCGCCTTCAGCCCTTCGGCCTGTTCATGGAACATCTCGACGGCGATGGCATGGGTCAGGGTGCCCATCGGTGCCATGATCTCGCCCGTCGGCCCCACCGAGCCTGCCACCACCACGGGGCGACCGGCCTTGTCAGCCACCTCGCGGCCAAGGCTGGCGGCAAGCCGGTTCAACTCGTGCACCCGGCCTTGCGCGCCGTGCAGTTTCAGCCGACTGGCATTGCCGCCGAACGAGTTGGTCAGGAAGATGTCGGAGCCGGCATCAACCGCCCATTGATAGAGCTTGCGGATGTTGTCGGGCTGGTCGGCGTTCCAGAATTCCGGCGCCTCGCCCGAGGAAAGCCCCATGTTGAACAGGTTGGTGCCGGTGGCGCCATCGGCCATCAGCCAGTCGTGGGTGGACAAAAGACGGGACAGGGCGTTGGTCATCGGGGCCTCGCAGGGGTCAGGGGCAGGCCGCGGCGGCGGCCGGTCAGTCTGCCTTGCTGTGCCACGCGGCGCCCGCGGGCGCAAATTCATATTCGGCCTGTGGCGCAGGAAATTCGTCGCGCCGGGGCGAGGGGCCGGGGCGCAGCGGGCCGGGGCGGTGGATGGCGCGGGCGATCTCGGCGGCGCAGAGCAGCAGAGCGGGGCGCGAGGGGGCGGCGAGGTAGAGCCGCTCCCACCGCGGCGCGAAGCTGTGTTTGAACTGCGCAAGGCCCGCGCCGTGCGGGCTGAGCAGTCGGTTCAGAATTGCATGGGTTTTCAGGGTCGCCTCGGGCACCGCAGCGAGTGACAGTCGGGGCAGGCCCAGCCGCCCGGCTTCGGCAATCGCCGCGGCCACCAGCGCCTGCATGGTGCCATCGGGGGCGGCTGTGGTCTGCCGCATCAGATCAAGCGTCCATTCTTGCGCGCCTTGGTGAAAGCTGGCAAAGCCCACCAGATCGCAGCCCAGCCAGGCCAGCACCACCCACTGCCGCGACAGGTAGCGCGGGCAGAAACGTCCCATCGAAAAGCCGCGCTCGCCGCCATGCGCCGTGGCCCAGGCGGCGTTGACCTGCGCCATCGCCGCCTGTGGCAGGGCATCATTGGGGGCGGCAGAGGTCAGCCGCAGCCCGGCGCTTTGTGCCCGGCGCAGTTTGCGGCGCAGACCGGCGCGGGCGGGCGTGGCGGTAGTAAAGCTGCGCGGGTCAAGGTGAGCCTCGCGCGCCACCACCAAAGTGGCAAAGCCCAGGCGCCGGGCGGCAGCGGCGCTGCGGGCGCCGCATTTGTAAAGGCAGGGCAGGCGGCCCTCGGTTTTCGCCTGCGTCTTCAGGGTGGCAATCGCCACCGCCTCGGCGCGCAGCATCGGGTCGCGCAGCGCCACCAGCGCATGTGGTGTCCGACCGGTCAGCCAGACAGCCCCTTCCGGCGTCGGTAGCAGGCTGAGCGTGCCCTGATGCACCAGCCCGAACTCGGCCAGATGTGGCATCGGGGCAGCGACGGAGGTCATCGGGTCCGATGTCCGCGCCGTTGCCCGCGGTCGCTGTGGTGCCAGACTGGCCAGTGCCGCGCCGACCAGCGCCGGCAGCGCATAATAGCAGCCGCGAAAGGCCAGCATCGCCGCCAGCAACGGCGCCTCGGTGCCGCCGGGCAGCAGCGCCAGCAATACCACCTCGAAAGCGCCAACCCCGCCCGGCGCGCCGGACACCATCCCGGCCCCCAGCGCCAGCAGAAAGGCGGGCAGCAGGGTGGCGAAGGGCAGGGCAAGGTCGGGCGGGCACAGCGCGAAAAGCACCAGGCTTGCGGCGATGGTATCGACCGCCGTCAGCCCCAGCACCCGGGCAAGGGTGAAGCCATTGGGCAGGGCAACCGCCTTGTCGCGCCAGCGCAGCCGCAGGCCCAGCAGGCCCGGCACCGTCAGCACCAAAGCCAGCAGCACCACCGCCAGCGCTGCCGCCTTGAACGGGGCTGCGGGCAGCAGCAGCAGCGTGCAGGCTGTCACCACCGCCCAACCGGCCAGAAATGAAGCCGTCACCGCCAGCGTGATCTGCGTCGCCTGCCACAGCGACAGCTCGGGCAGCATCCGCCAGCGCACCAGACCGCCGGTCACCACGCCAAGCCCCAGCGTCTGGCTGACCGCAATCGCCGCAGCCCCGGCCCGCCCGGCCCGTAGCGGCGACACCCGGCTGCCCAGATGCCGGTGCAGGGTCACGTCATACTGCGCCACCGCCCAGAAACTGACCGCCGTTGCGGCAAGCGCCAGCCCCCATTGTGCTGGTGACACGGAGGCGAAGGCCGTGGCCACCTCGGCAAGGTCCAGCGTCTGCAGCCTTTGCCACAACAGGCCAAGAAACAGCGACGCCAGCGCCAGCGACAGGCCGATCCGGCGCAGCACCCGCCTTTGCCCTGCCGCCGCCTCCGCTTGCACCAGGGCCAGCGCCGTCGTTGCCTTTGCCATCATCCGCTCCGCACCCGTTCAGGGGGCAGGGCTAGGGCAGGGCCATGGACATCGGATTAACGCCGCCAGGACCGGTAAAATTGTCGGCAAAAATGCAAAGGCCGCCCCGAAGGACGGCCTGGCTTTGGTCACAAGATCGCAGCGATCAGAATTCGTCCATCAACTGCGATTTCGCCACCGGCAGCAGTTCGGCCAGCTTGGCGCGGATGGTTTCGACATCGGCCAGCCCACCCAGGTCGGCGGCCACCTTGCGGACCACGTCTTCGGTGCCGGCTTCCTCGAAATCGGCCTGCACCACCGACAGCGCATAGTCGGCTGCCTCCTGACCGGTCTTGCCCAGCAGACCCGCCGCCCAAAGCCCGACCAGCTTGTTGCGCCGGGCCTCGGCGCGGAACTGCATGTCGGCGTCATGGGCGTATTTCGACTCGAAAGCCTTTTCGCGATTGTCAAAGGTGGTCATGGCGGGGCCCCTTCTGGCGGTTCCGTTCCCCCTTCATATGCCCTTCCGGCGGCGGCGCTGCAAGAGGTTGTCGCACCCGGCGGCGTGTTGTCCTTGCGAGCGGCGGCGCCTTGCCGTAGAAGGCCCCCAACTGCGAAGGGAGGCTTTTGCCGCCCTGTTTGGCGTTCGATCGGAGAGTTCATGGCACGTCGCAAGAAGGTCTATGAGGGCAAGGCGAAGATCCTCTATGAAGGCCCCGAGCCCGGAACCCTGATCCAGTATTACAAGGACGATGGCCGCGCCGGGGCCACACCGCCGCAAGCCGCGGTCGAAGGCAAGGGCGTGCTGAACAACCGGCTGTCGGAATTCTTCATGTCGGGGCTGAACAGCATCGGGGTGCCGACGCATTTCATCCGCCGCCTGAACATGCGCGAGCAACTGGTGCGGATGGCCGAAATCGTGCCGCTGGAAGTGGTGGTGCGCAATTTTGCCGCCGGAGAGCTTTCAACCCGGCTGGGCATCCCCGAAGGCACGGCGCTGCCGCGGCCGATTGTGGAATACTATTTCAAGGACGAGAAGCTGGGCGACCCGATGGTGGCCGAGGAACATATCATCGCCTTCGGCTGGGCCAGCCAGCAGGACCTGGACGACATCGTGGCGCTGGCGCTGCGGGTCAATGATTTCCTGTCGGGCGTGATGATGGGCATCGGCATCCGGCTGGCGGATTTCCGGCTGGAAGTGGGCCGGATCTGGGAGGGCGATTTCATGCGGCTGATCGTGGCCGACGAGATCAGCCCCGACAGTTGCCGGCTGTGGGATACCCGCGGCACCGAAGCGCCCGACCGCGAAGGCGTGACCCGCGAGCCGGGGCCGCTGGCGGACGTCTATACCGAACTTGCGCGGCGGCTGGGGGTTCTGCCCTCGAACGTCACCCATACCACCAAGCCAACCCTGATCAACTGAAAGGCCCTGCCGATGAAAGCCCGTGTCCATGTCATGCTGAAAGATGGGGTTCTGGATCCGCAGGGCGAGGCGGTGCGCCATGCGCTGGGCACGCTGGGTTTTGCCGGAGTGCAGGGCGTGCGGCAGGGCAAGGTGATCGAGCTGGATCTGGTGGGCAGCGACAAGGCGGCGGCCGAGGCCGAGGTGCGGGCAATGTGCGAAAAGCTGTTGGCCAACACCGTGATCGAGAAATACAGCGTCGAGATCGTCTGAGGCGGTTGCCGCGGGAAAGGCAAAAGTTTTCGAAAACTTTTGCAAAATCCTTCGAAGGATTTTGGTCGCCGCTTCGGGGCGTGCGGCTTTGGGGGGCAAGACATGCGCGCAGCGGTGATGCGGGGATTTTCGGAAAGCCTGTCGATCGAGACGGTTGCCGATCCGGCTTGCCCCTCCGATGGCGTGGTGCTGCGGGTGCTGGCCTGCGGCATCTGCCGTTCTGACTGGCACGCCTGGACCGGCGCCGATCCGGTGGCCTTGCCGCATATCCTGGGCCATGAATACTGCGGCGAGGTGGTGGCGGTGGGGCCGCTGGTCACCGGCTGGCGGCTGGGCGACCGGGTGATTGCGCCGTTCATCCTGGCTTGCGGCACTTGTCCCGATTGCCGCGCCGGGCATCAGACCATCTGTGCGACGCAGGCTTTGCCCGGCTTCAACATGGCGGGCGCCTATGCCGAGATGCTGGCGGTGCCGCATGCCGATGCCAATCTGGCGCGGTTGCCGGGCAGCATGGAGCCAGCACTGGCGGCCTCGCTGGGGTGTCGGGTGACAACCGCCTGGCAGGCGCTGACCGGGCGGGCGGCGCTGGCGCCGGGCGAATGGCTGGCGGTGCAGGGTGCGGGCGGCGTGGGGCTGGCGGCGCTGTTGCTGGGCCGGGCGATCGGCGCGCGGGTGGTGATGGTTGATGTGGTGGCGGAAAAGCTGGCCTATGCCAAGGCCTTGGGGGCGGACGCGGTGGTAAATGCCGCCGAATGTGATGCGGTGGCGGCGATCCGCGACATCACCGGCGGCGGCGCGCATGTAGCTGTCGAGGCTTTGGGGATCGAGGCGACCACGCTGGCGGCGCTGCGCTCGCTGCGCAAGCTGGGGCGGATGGTGCAGGTGGGGATGCCTGCGGGGGATCATCTGAACATGCATCTGCCGATGGATGCGGTCTATTCGGGCCAGTTGGCAATCTATGGCACCCGCGGCATGCCGGGTTGGCGTTATCCCAGTCTGTTCGGGCTGATTGATGGTGGGCATGTGGATTTGTCGCCGCTGGTGGCGCGGCGGGTCGGGCTTGCCGACGCTTCTGCCGAGTTGCGGGCGTTTGACGGGCCGACGCCGCCGGGGGTGGCGGTGATCACCGATTTTACTCGGTGACAGAGCCGGGGGTTTTCCACCCCCCTGCGTCGCCACGGGCGACGCGTTCCGCACGGAAAATGGTCCACCGGACCATTTCCCGGGCGCGCGTCACCCCGGAGGATATTTGCGCAAAGGTGAATGTGGAAGGCTGGAAACGGCCGGGCGATTGCTTTAGGACGCAGGAAAACCCGTTGATTGGAGTGCCGCCCATGAAAGCCGCTGTCATCACCTTTCCCGGCTCGAACTGTGACCGCGATCTGGCGGTGGCCTTCGAGCGGGCGGGGGCGCAGGTGCTGCGGGTCTGGCACAAGGACACCGAACTGCCGGCGGGCGTCGATGTGGTGGGTATTCCCGGCGGCTTTTCCTTTGGTGACTATCTGCGCTGTGGTGCCATTGCCGCGCAATCACCGATTGGCGCCGCGGTCAAGCGGCACGCGGCGCGTGGCGGCCATGTGCTGGGCATCTGCAACGGCTTTCAGGTGCTGACCGAGATGGGGCTGCTGCCGGGGGCCTTGATGCGCAATGCCGGGCTGAAATTCATCTGCAAGACCGTGGAATTGCAGGTGGCGACCACCGATTGCGCCTATACCTGCGGCTATGCGGCCGGGCAGGTGATCAAGGTGCCGGTGGCGCATCACGACGGCAATTACACCGCCGATGCCGAGACCCTGGCGCAGTTGCAGGCCGAGGACCGGGTGGCGTTCCGCTATGTCGCCAATCCCAATGGCGCGATGGGCGACATTGCCGGGGTGCTGTCGGCCAACCGCCGGGTGCTGGGCATGATGCCGCACCCCGAGCGGGTGGTGGACGCAGCAACCGGCGGCGCGGACGGTGCGGCGCTGTTTGCGGGGCTGATCGGCAAGATGGCGCTGGCCTGAAGCTCCATTCCGGCCCCGGCCTTGAGGCTGCGGCAGGCGCGCTTTACCTTTGGCCGATGCAGATGACCGACCACCAGTTCGATGGCACCGCCGCAGCGCAAGGAATTTCCTGGCGCATCAAGCTTGTGGTGGCGCTGCTGGTGCTGCTGGCCATCGGCGTCGTCATCGTCACCAACCACTGGCTCGGCAACCGCTTCACCGACGCCACGCGCAACCGCGCCGAGCTGCGGCTGGCGCTTTACTCCGGCAACATGATGGCCGAGTTGCAGCGCACCTCGGTAGTGCCGTTGCTGCTGGCCAGCGACCCCGCGCTGATCGGCGCGCTGAACGGTGGCGAGTTTTCCAGCACTTCGGCCCGGCTGATCTCGTTCCAGACCGAGATCGGGGCCGCGTCGATCCTGCTGCTGGATGCCGATGGCCGCACCGTGGGGGCGACCAACCGCAATCTGCTGGGCACCAACTTGCGCGCCAGCCGCGCCTTCATCGACGCGCAGCGGCTGAAGGAGACCGTGTTCACCGCCGAAAAGCGCGAGGCGGGCGGCTTCGATTTCACCTATTCCCGCGCTGTGCGGTCCGACAACCGGGTGCTGGGCGTCGTGGTGGTCGCGGTCGATCTGATGAAATTCGAACGCGCCTGGGCCGGGTTGCAGGATGCCGTGCTGGTCACCGACAGCGCGGGCACGGTGATCCTGGCCACCGAACCGCGCTGGCGCGGCTATCCGCTGGCCGAGGCGCTGGCGGTGCGCGATCCGCCCTCGGCGATCCGCCGGGCCTTGCAGGCCACTGCCGACTGGGCGCAAGAGCCGCCCGATGCCTATGTCTATGGCAAGGCGGTGATGCAGACCGAGGCCAAGGTGCCGTTCCGCGGCTGGCGTCTGGTCACCTTCACCGCTTACGATTCGGTGCGCGAGCGGGTGAACGGCGTGCTGGCGCTGGAGATCATGGCCTTTGCCATCCTGCTGGCGCTGACTTTCTACCTTTTGTCGCGGCAGGCCTGGTCGCAAAGCATCTCGGCGCAGCGCGAATCGGCGGAACTGCGGCTGCTGAACGCCCGGTTGCAACGCGAGGTGGCCGAGCGCGAGAAGATGCAGAAGGATCTGGAGGTGGCCGAACTGACGCTGGCGCAAAGCTCGAAACTGGCGGCGCTGGGCGAGATGTCGGCGGCGGTCAGCCACGAGCTGAACCAGCCCTTGGCGGCGATGAAGACCTATCTGGCGGGCGCGCGCCTGCTGTTGCAGCGCCGCCGCCCCGACGAGGCGTTGTCGTCGTTCCAGCGGATCGACGATCTGATCGACCGGATGGGCGCCATCACCCGGCAGTTGAAATCCTATGCCCGCAAAGGCGGCGAGGCGTTCGAGCCGGTCGATCTGCGCACCTGCGTGTCGTCGGCGCTGTCGATGATGGAGCCGCAACTGAAGCTGCGGGTGGTGCGGATCACCCGGGCGATGCCGCGCCAGCCGGTAATGGTGATGGCCGACCGTATCCGGCTGGAACAGGTGATCATCAACCTGCTGCGCAACGGGCTGGATGCCACCAAGGGCCGCACCAGCCCGCAGATCGACCTGCTGTTGACCGCGGGCGACACTGCCACCCTGACGGTGCGCGACAACGGCCCCGGCATCACCGATCTCGAAAACCTGTTCGAGCCGTTCTACACCACCAAGAAGGCCGGCGAGGGGGTGGGGCTTGGCCTTGCGATCTCGTCCGGTATCGTCACCGATCTGGGCGGCCGCCTGACGGCGCATAATGCCGAAGATGGCGGTGCGGTGTTCGAGATGCAGTTGCCCCTGTTGGGCAAGGAAACCGAAGCAGCGGAATGAGGACCAAATGGCCCGTGCAATGAAAGTCGCGATCGTCGATGACGAAGCCGACATGCGGCAATCCATCAGCCAGTGGTTGGCCCTGTCGGGGTTCGACACCGAAACCTATGCCTCGGCCGAGGAAGCCCTGGCCGGGATCGGCGCGGAGTTCCCCGGCGTCGTGGTCTCGGACATCAAGATGCCCGGCATGGATGGCATGGCCTTCCTGAAACGGCTGATGAGCATGGACAGCGGTCTGCCGGTGATTCTGATCACTGGCCACGGCGACGTGCCGATGGCGGTCGAGGCAATGCGGGTCGGCGCTTTCGACTTTCTGGAAAAGCCGTTCAACCCCGACCGGATGACCGAACTGGCCAAACGCGCCACCCAAAGCCGCCGCCAGACGCTGGACAACCGGGCGCTGCGCCGCGAATTGTCCGATGGCACCGTGCTGATGCGCAAGCTGATCGGCACCTCGCCGGTGATGGAACGGCTGCGCGAGGATATCCTCGATCTGGGGCAGGCCGACAGCCATGTGCTGATCGACGGCGAAACCGGCACCGGCAAGACGCTGGTGGCGCATGCGCTGCACGCGGTGGGGCCGCGGGCCGGGCGCAAGTTCGTCACCATCTCCTGCGCCGCCTGGTCGGAGGATCAACTGGTGGCCAAGCTGTTCGGCCCCTCGGAAGAAGGCACCGTCCCGCTGGTCGAAGAGGCGCGCGGCGGCACGCTGTGTCTGGAGGATATTCAGGCGCTCAGCCATCCGGTGCAGTCGCGGCTGCTGACGCTGATCAACGAGGCCGGCACCCCGCCCGAAACCCGGATCATCGCCATCTGCAACGAACACGCGCCCGACAAGACGCTGGAAGACGTGCTGCGCCCCGACCTGTTCTACCGGCTGGGTGCGATGACCATCGTGCTGCCGCCGCTGCGCCAGCGCGGCGAGGATATCCTGACGCTGTTCACCCGGATGTCGGAACAATTCTCGGAAGAATACGGCTGCGACGCGCCGCAGGTCACCGCACAAGAGGCCGCACAACTGCTGCAAGCCCCCTGGCCCGGCAACGTGCGGCAACTGGTGAACATCGCTGAACGCGCCGTGCTGCAGAACCGCCGCGGCTCGGGCTCCATCGCCAGCCTGTTGATGGCCGACAACGAGGCCTCGGGCCCGGCGCTGACCACCGAAGGCAAGCCGCTGAAAGACTACGTCGATGCCTTCGAACGCATGCTGATCGACAACACCATGCGCCGCCACAAGGGCAGCATCGTCGCGGTGATGGAGGAGCTGTGCCTGCCCCGCCGCACCCTGAACGAGAAGATGGCGAAATACGGCCTCAGCCGCGGCGAATACGTCTGAACTTCCCATTCACCTTTGCACAAATATCCTCGGGGGTGACGCGCGCCCGGAAAATGGTCCGGTGGACCATTTTCAGGGCGGAACGCGGCGCCCGTGGCGCCGCCGGAACTTCGGGGGGCAGACAGCCCCCCGTCTGCCCTCGACGCCACGCGCAACCCCCGCGTGTATCTTCGCAAATATCCCGGCAAATATGGCATTGTGTTTTTGCCGCCTCTGGCCTTATTGTAAGGTCAAGCGGGTCTGAGGTCGCACCGACCTGACCCCGCCTTTCAGTTTTGCTGCCCAGTGCGCAGGGCGGGCCACAGGTCCGAACGCGCCAACTTGGCAGACCGATTGGCCGCAAGGCCGCAAGTTTGCCCGTCAAGTCGTTGACAAAACGGGCTTTTCAGATGGATGCCGGTATCGGCATCTGGGATATAGAACCGCAATGCGCCGCGCAACGACCAAGGTGACAAGCGACAGGTGCCCGCCGGGCACTGCTGCGCTTTCCCTTTGGCGCGGCCCTGCCCGAACAAGTCACCACAGGTCTGTCGTCTGCTTGCCGGGGGATTCTCCGGGTCGGGCGGTGCGTCTGGGTGCCATGGAACACAATGGCCAAGAAAATGCTGATAGATGCCACGCACTCCGAGGAAACTCGGGTTGTGGTGGTGGACGGAAACAAGGTTGAAGAGTTCGATTTTGAAACCGTCAACAAACGCCAGCTTGCCGGCAACATCTACCTTGCCAAGGTAACGCGGGTCGAACCCTCGCTGCAGGCGGCTTTCGTCGATTACGGCGGCAACCGGCACGGCTTTCTGGCCTTTGCCGAGATTCACCCGGACTATTACCAGATCCCGGTGGCCGACCGCAAAGCCCTGCTGGAAGAAGAACGCGCGCTGAACCGCGCCGAGGATGACGAAGACAACAACCGCTCGCGCCGCAGCAGCCCGCGCCCGCGCCGCGATGCGCCGCGCGCCGAGGCAGTTGCCGCCGACCCGGTGAAGACCGCCGAGATCGAGGGCATGGATGTCGTCGATCTGGGCGAGGAAACCGGTGCCGATGCGCTGTTCGTGCAGCGCAACGCCGACCGCGCCGAAGTCAGCCGCGATGACGAGGCCGAACAGCCCTACCGCGCCGTCGATCACGCCTCGGAAACCGATGACGAGATCGAATCCATCGCCGAAGAAGACGTGGCCGAGGAAATTCAGGCCCCGCGCAAGCCGCGCATCCGGCGCTACAAGATCCAGGAAGTGGTCAAGGTGCGCCAGATCATGCTGGTGCAGGTGGTCAAGGAAGAACGCGGCAACAAGGGTGCGGCGCTGACCACCTACCTCAGCCTCGCCGGTCGTTACTGCGTCTTGATGCCCAACACCGCGCGTGGCGGCGGCATCAGTCGCAAGATCACCATGGCCGCCGACCGCAAGAAGCTGAAGGAAATCGCCCAAGAGATCGAGGTGCCGGAAGGTGCCGGGCTGATCATCCGCACCGCCGGTGCCAAGCGCACCAAGGCCGAGATTCGCCGCGACTATGAATATCTGATGCGGATGTGGGAACAGGTGCGCGAACTGACGCTGCGCTCGATGGCGCCCGCGCCGATCTACGAAGAAGGCGACATCATCAAACGCTCGATCCGCGACCTCTACAACCGCGAGATCGACGAGATTCTGGTGGAGGGGGCCGAGGGCTACCGCACCGCCAAGGATTTCATGCGGATGATCATGCCCAGCCACGCCAAGGCGGTGCAGCTTTACAACGAACCGATGCCGCTGTTCGCGCGCTTTCAGGTGGAAGGCTATCTGGCGGGCATGTTCAACCCGACGGTGCAGTTGAAATCCGGTGGCTACATCGTGATCGGCGTGACCGAGGCGCTGGTGGCGATCGACGTGAACTCCGGCCGCGCCACCAAGGAAGGCTCGATCGAGGAAACCGCGCTGAAGACCAACCTGGAGGCCGCCGAAGAGGTGGCCCGCCAGTTGCGGCTGCGCGACCTTGCCGGGCTGATCGTGATCGACTTCATCGACATGGAGGAACGGCGCAACAACGCCTCGGTCGAGAAGCGCCTGAAAGACAAGCTGAAAACCGACCGCGCCCGGATTCAGGTCGGCCGCATCTCGGGCTTTGGCCTGATGGAAATGTCGCGCCAACGCCTGCGCCCCGGCATGTTGGAAAGCACCACCCAGCCTTGCCCGCATTGCCACGGCACCGGGCTGATCCGCTCGGACGACTCGCTTGCGCTGCAGATCCTGCGGGCGCTGGAGGAGGAGGGCACCCGCAAACGCAGCAAGGAGGTGCTGCTGAAAGGCCCGGTTGCGGTCATCAACTTCCTGATGAACCAGAAGCGCGAGCATATCGCGCTGATCGAGGCGCGCTATGCCATGTCGGTGCGGATCGAGGCCGATCCGGCGCTGGTCAGCCCGGATTACCTGATCGAAAAGTTCAAGACCGCCACCCGCGTGGTGCCGGAACACCATTCGGCGGCGATCTCGGGCAATGCCGCGATGATGGGCGCGCCGGTGGACGAGGCCGACGACGATCTGATCGACGAGGATATCCCCGAGGACGACGAAGACGAGGTCGAAGCCGCTCCGGTGGCCGAAGCCCGCGAGCCGCGCCCCGAAGTGGCGGGCGATGGCACCGGCAAGAAGAAACGCCGCCGCCGCCGCCGCCGCAAGCCGGGTTCGGGGGCTGCCGGTGATGCCGATCAGGCCGCCAATGGCGATGACGATGGCGACGACGACGGCGACGAAGCGGAAGACGGCGACGAAGCCGAAAGCGCAGCCGCTGATGCGCCCGCCGAGGCCGAAGCCGAAGCCGCGCCGAAAAAGCTGACCGTCAGCCGCTCGCGCAAGCCTTCTGCCAGGGCTGCCAGCGACAGTGCCGCCAAGGCTCCGGCGAAACCGGCGCGAACCAGCAAGGCCAAGATCGACGCCGCGGAGGCCGAAGCGGCACCCGCAACCGAGGCCCCGGCAAAGCCGAAATCCAGCCGGTCGCGCAAGCCGAAAGCCGAAGCGCCCGTGGCTGAAGCCCCGGTGGCCGAAGCCGCTGTCGAAGCTGCCGTCGAACCGGTGGCAGAAACCGCTGCCGCCCCGGTGGCGCTGCAACCCGACCCCGGTCTGGCCCGCGCCGAACCGCCGGTTGCCGACCCGACCGAGGCCGAGGCTGCGGAAACCGAAACCGGCGAGCCGAAAACCAAACGCAAGGGCTGGTGGTCGCTGGGCCGCTGAACCTGTTGCCTGAAATCCGAAACGCCGGGGGTCACTCCCCGGCGTTTTGCTGGTCCGCCCCGCGCCGGATGCGGTAAACGGTCACCGCGCCAACGCTTTCTGCCCCCAGAAACTCATGCCCGGCCCCAGCGCAGAAATGCGGCAAGTCCACCGCCGCCATCGCGTCGCTGGCCCGCAACGCCAGAACCTGCCCCGGCGCCATCGCCAGCAACCGCTTGCGCGCCCGCAGCACCGGCAAGGGGCACAACAACCCTTCGCAATCCAGTTCCACCTCGCCTTGCCCAACTCCGGTATTCATCTGTTCTCAAATATCCCCGCCGGAGGCTCCCGCCCGCACCGCCACGCCATTGTGACCGATCTTCCGGTGACGCCCCCACAGCGATACGCTATCACCGTGCAAAACAGGAGCCCAGATGTTCGGAATTGACCTGATCGACGCCGCCCTGCTGCCCTCGCTCTTGGTGGCGCTGCTGGCCGGGGTGCTGTCCTTCCTCAGCCCCTGCGTGCTGCCGATCGTGCCGCCTTACCTGGCCTACATGGGCGGCATCTCGATGGGCGAGATGACCGGCACCACCGCCCGCCGCCGGGTGCTGCTGCCCGCGCTGTTCTTCGTGCTGGGGCTTTCGACGGTGTTCCTGTTCCTCGGCTTCACCGCCTCGGCTTTCGGGGCCTTTTTCCTGCAAAATCAGGAGATTTTTGCCAAAGCCTCGGGCGCCGTGGTCATCATCTTCGGGCTGCATTTCCTGGGTGTGTTCCGCATCCCCATTCTGGACCGCGAGGCGCGGATGGACGCGGGCGACCGTGGCGGTTCGGCCTTGGGCGCCTATGTGCTGGGGCTGGCCTTCGCCTTCGGCTGGACCCCCTGCATCGGCCCGCAACTGGGCGCCATCCTGTCGCTGGCGGCTTCCGAAGCCAGCCTGACCCGCGGCACGCTGCTGCTCGCGGTCTATGCCGCCGGGCTTGGCCTGCCGTTCCTGCTGGCAGCCCTGTTCATCGAGCGCGCCATGGGGGTGATGACCCGCCTGAAACGCCACATGAAGCTGATCGAGCGGGCCATGGGGCTGTTGCTCTTGCTGGTGGGCATCGCGCTGCTGACCGGGGCGATGTCGATGTTTTCATGGTATTTGCTGGAAAATCTGCCCTTCCTTGGCCAGCTTGGCTGACCCGCCGCCTGTTTTCCGCCCGATTTTCGCGCTAGGCTTGCGCGGCGAACAGGACGAGTGAACATGGATTCCGATACCAACGGCACCGACAAACCTCGGCGGGCGTTTTCGCGCCGGGTGTTCTACATCCCCGGCTACGACCCGATCCACCCGCGCCGCTACCGCGAGCTTTACCGCAAGGAGGGCACGGCGCAGGCGGAAATTTCGGGCTACACGCTTGAACTGAAACCGAAAAAGGTCAAAGGCCCTTACGGCTGGCACGTCTCGGCCCGCATCGAAGGTGCTGCTGCCGATGCCGATGTCGAGGTGCTGGTCTGGTCGGATATCGTGCGCGACAGCATGGACCCTTCGATTCCCGGCACTTACCTGCAACTTTTGCGCACCGCCTGGGCCTATATCGCCTCGGGGGCGCTGTTCCGGCTGATGCGGCTGCGCAAGGGGCCGATGATTGCCGCCCTTTACCCGATTTTCGCGCTGCTGGCGCAGCTTGGCGTGGCGGTTCTGGCCGGTTGGGGGCTGGCTATCGGCATCGGGATGCTGCTGCCCGAGGCCGCAGGGCCGCTGCCGGGGGGGCTGGCCGGCGCGGCGTTGGTCTGGCTGATCCTGCGCTGGTTCCGCCGCAAGGATGGCAAGTTCTTCGCCTATTACCTGATGCATGATTACGCCTATTCCGCACAGGTCGGCGGCGCCAACCCACCCGAGCTTGAAGCGCGGATGACCGCCTTTCGCCACACGATTGCCGAGGCGATGCAGGGCGATTTCGACGAGGTGCTGGTGGTCGGCCATTCTTCTGGCGCGCATCTGGCGGTGTCGATCCTAGCCGATCTGATCCGCGATGGGTTGGCGCCGGGCGGGCCTGCGCTGGCCTTCCTGTCGCTGGGGCAGGTGGTGCCGATGGTGTCGTTCCTGCCAAAGGCGCAGCGGCTGCGCGCCGATCTGCACTATCTGTCGGCCAGGCCGGAACTGACCTGGGTCGATGTCACGGCGCCGGGCGACGGCTGCGCCTTTGCGCTGTGCGATCCGGTGGCGGTTTCGGGGGTGTCGCCGCCCGGCAAACGCTGGCCGCTGGTGATGTCGGCGGCCTTCACCCAGACGCTCAGCCCGGAGCGCTGGAAGGAACTGCGCTGGCGGTTTTTCCGGCTGCATTTTCAATATCTTTGCGCCTTTGACCGACCCGGCGACTACGACTACTTCCGCATCACCGCCGGGCCGATCACGCTGGGCGCGCGCTACGCCGGGCGGGAGCCGTCAAAAAGCCGCATTGACCGGGCGATCTCCGGGCATACCAGTATGGCGGCATGATACCTCCCAAGCCCCTTGCTCGCCCCGACCGGGTGTCGCTGCGCCGCTACCTGCAACTGTTCCGCGCCGATATCCTGTCGGCGCAACCGGCGCGGCTGTATCGCGCCTGGATGGCCGAGTTCCGCACGCCGTTCTTCCGCAGCTACATGTGCAACGACCCGGCACTGGTCGATCTGGTGCTGAAGGAACGGCCCGGCGATTTTCCCAAATCCGACCGCATCCGCGAGGGGCTGAAGCCGCTTTTGGGCGAGTCGGTGTTCATCACCAATGGCGCGACCTGGGAACGCCAGCGTCGGATCATCGACCCGGCCTTCGAGGGAGGCCGCTTGCGCGACACCTTCCCGGCGATGTGGGATGCCGGGGTTGCGGCGGTGGAACGGCTGCGCGGGTTGGCCGATGGTCAACCAATTGAAATCGAGGCGCAAACCAGCCATGCCGCGGCGGATGTGATCTTCCGCACGCTGTTTTCCATCCCCATCGAACATGCGGTGGCGGGGGCGGTATTTTCCGAGTTCCGCGAGCATCAGCGGGCGCAGCCCATCGTCAACATCGGCGCCATCCTGCCGCTGCCGCGCTGGTTTCCGCGCTTTCACTCGCGCCGCACCAAGGCCACGGCGACCCGCATCCGGGCGCTGATCGCCAGCCTGACCACCGAGCGCGCTGCGGCGATTGCCGCGGGCAAAGCGCCCGATGATCTGGCCACCAAGATCATGACCACGGTCGATCCGGTATCGGGCGAGACCTTCGAGACCGCCGAGATGGTCGATCAGGTGGCGATCTTCTTTCTGGCCGGCCACGAAACCAGTGCCTCGGCACTGGCCTGGGCGCTGTATCTGCTGGCGCTTTACCCGGAATGGCAGGACCGGCTGGCCGCCGAGGCCGACGAGATGATCGGGCCGGAGATCCCGTATTTCTCCATCGTCAACAAGCTGCGCGTGGCCCGCGCGGTGTTCCGCGAGGCGATGCGGCTTTACCCGCCGGTGCCGATGATGGTGCGCGAAAGCACCTGCCCGGAAACCTTCCGTGGCCGCGATATAGCGCCGGGGGCGCAGATCGTGATCTCGCCCTGGCACCTGCACCGGCACGAGCGGATCTGGGACAGACCGGACGAGTTCGACCCCGACCGCTTCGATACCGAAAACGGTCGCGCCGGGCTGCGGTCGGCCTATATCCCGTTCTCGGTGGGCCAGCGGGTCTGCCCGGGGTCAAGCTTCGCCATGGCCGAGGGGCCGCTGCTGCTGGCGCTGCTGCTGAAAGCCTTCCGGTTCGAGCGGGTCGAGGGGCGCGATCCGGTGCCGGTGGCGCATCTGACGGTGCGGGCGAAAGACGGCATCTGGTTGAGGCTGCGGCCGCGGGGGTAAGCGCAAAAGTTTTCGAAAACTTTTGCAAAATCCTTCGAAGGATTTTGACTCAGCACAACACCCGCACCGGCTCGTTGTTGCAGAAGATCACGAATTGCCCGGCATTTTCCACGGCGTGAAAGCCCCGCCTGCGCAATTCACGTTCGAAATTCTGCCGCCCCAGCAGGCGTTCGACGTCCCGCACCTTGCGGCGCACGATGCCGCCTTCGGCTGCGGCGCGGGCGCTGAAGATATGGCGCAGCCATTGTTCGGGCGTCACGATTTCGGCAAGTTCGGTCATGGGCTCCTCCCTGCGGTTTGCCCCATCCTGCCGCGGCATGGTTAAACCGTGGTTAACCGCGATAATGCCGCAGCACGAACAGCCTGATCGCCGATGCCAACCCGATATCGCCCTGCCGCGCCTCGTCGATCTCGACCGCCAACGCGTTGACCGGAACGCCGCGCAGGGCGGCGATGTCGCGGAAGGCGCGCCAGAACTCGGCCTCCAGCGATACCGAGGTGCGGTGGCCGTGCAGGGTCAGCGAGTGCTTTTCGGGTCGCCCGGTCATTCCCGCTCGTGCCCGTCCAGATCGCGCTTCGCCTTTTCGGCCCGTGCCGCCTCGGCCTCGCGTTCGGCCTTGGTCAGGCCGAACTTCACCGTATTTTCAGCCGCTTGCGCCCTGGCCGCTACCTTCGCCTTGGCCTTGCGCGCCTTGTTCAGGTTGACCAGATCGCCCATGGCCTAGCCCTTGGGGCCGATCATGTCCTCGGGCCGCACCACGCGGTCGAAGGTTTCGGCATCGACATAGCCCAGCGCAATCGCCTCCTCGCGCAGGGTGGTGCCGTTGTGATGCGCGGTCTTGGCGACCTTGGTCGCGGCGTCATAGCCGATGGTGGGGGCCAGTGCCGTCACCAGCATCAGGCTTTCCTTCATCAGCTTGTCGATCCGCGGCAGGTTGGCCTGCGTGCCCTTCACCATGTTGTCGGTGAAAGACCCCGCGGCATCGCCCAGAAGCTGCATGGATTGCAGCACGTTGTAGCTCATCATCGGGTTGTAGACGTTCAGCTCGAAATGCCCCTGACTGCCTGCAAATCCCACCGCCGCGTCATTGCCCATCACCTGCGCGCAGACCATGGTCAGCGCCTCGGCTTGCGTCGGGTTGACCTTGCCCGGCATGATCGAACTGCCGGGCTCGTTCTCCGGCAGGATCAACTCGCCCAGACCCGAGCGCGGGCCAGACCCCAGCAGGCGCATGTCGTTGGCGATCTTGAACAGGCTGACCGCGACGGTTTTCAGCGCACCCGAGAACATCACCATCGCGTCATGCGCCGCCAGCGCCTCGAACTTGTTCGGTGCGGTCACAAAAGGCAGGCCCGAGACTTCGGCGATCTTCGCCGCCACCCGCTTGTCCCAGCCGACGCGGGTGTTCAGCCCGGTGCCGACCGCGGTGCCGCCCTGCGCCAGTTCGTAAATCTCGGGCAGCACCTTGTGGATGCGCAAGATCCCCTGACTGACCTGATGCGCATAGCCGGAAAACTCCTGCCCCAGCGTCAAGGGCGTCGCGTCCTGGGTGTGGGTACGGCCGATCTTGATGATGTCCTTGAAATCCACCACCTTGTCGACCAATGCCGCATGCAGCTTTTCCAGCCCCGGCAGCAGCACGTCGCGCGCCATCATGCCGATGGCCACATGCATGGCGGTGGGGAAGGTGTCGTTCGAGCTTTGCCCCATGTTCACATGGTCGTTCGGATGCACCGGCTTTTTCGAGCCCTTCACGCCCCCCAGCATCTCGATGGCGCGGTTCGAGATCACCTCGTTGGCGTTCATGTTGCTTTGGGTGCCCGAGCCGGTCTGCCAGACCACCAGCGGGAAGTTGTCGTCGAACTTGCCGTCGATCACCTCGGTCGCCGCCGCGGCGATCACCTTGCCCAGTTCCGGAGAAATATCGCCCTGGTCGATGTTCACCAGCGCGCAGGCTTTCTTGATGATGCCCAGGGCGCGGATGATCGCCACCGGCTGACGTTCCCAGCCGATCGGGAAATTCTGGATCGAGCGTTGGGTCTGCGCCCCCCAATACTTGTCGGCAGGCACCTCCAGCGGGCCAAAGCTGTCGGTTTCGGTGCGGGTGTTGGTCATGGCGCAAACTCCTGAATGGGTTGGCGCCGTTCTAGGCCGTCAGGCTTGCGAAATCAATTGGCATACCGTGGCATACCGTGAGACGCCACGCCGCAGCTACTTGCGGAACTTGTCCAGGCTGACCACTTCGGCGGCATGCGGCTTTGCCTCGGGTTCGTCGTCGTCATCGTCGATATCGCCGGCCTCGTCCTCGTCATCCTCGGCATCGCCCTGCGGTTCAAATCGCAGACCGAACTCGACCGAGGGGTCAACGAAGGTCAGCAATGAATCAAAGGGAATCACCAGGGGTTCGGGCTGGTTGCCGAAATTGAGGGTGATGGAAAAGCCCTTGTCGGTCACGATCAGGTCTTCGAACCAGTGCTGGATCACCACGGTCATTTCCGCCGGATAGCGGTCGTGCAGCCATTTGGCGATCTGCACATCCGGGTGGGTGGTGTCGAAGGTGATGAAGAAGTGATGCGCCCCGGGCAGGCCGTCGCGGGCCACATCGGCCAGCACCGACTGGATCAGCCCGCGCATCGCGCGGTGCATCAGATTTCCGTAATCAATGGATTGCGTCATGCTTCACCTGTTCGTCCACAGCTTTACCATAGGAGCGCCGCTTGCCGAAAGGAAGGGGGCGGTTGCGGCCAAATCTCAGGCGATGGCCAGCAGCGATATTCCGCCCGACAGCAGGGCGCAAAGGCCAAGCGTCGGCAGGATGCCCCAGTGCCACCGCCCCAGCAGCCAAAGGGCCAGCAGGCTCAGCCCCAGGCTGACCGGGTTCAGACTGGAAAGATCCGGTGCGATCAGATGCAGCGGGCCTGCCGACCAGTGCCCCACCCGGCCAAAGGCGGCATGGGCGGCAAACCACAGCCCGAGGTTGGCAATCACCCCAACCACCGCCGCGGTAATGCCCGCCAGCGCCGCGGCCAGTTGCGGCACCGCCATCAGGCGCGCGAGGTGCGGGGCGGCGGTGAAGATGAACAGAAAGCTGGGCACGAAGGTCACCCACAGCGTCAGCAGCGCCGCCGCCATCCCGTAAGCCATGCCGCCCTGCTGCTGAGCTGCCAGAAACGCCACGAACTCGGTCACCAGGATCAGCGGCCCCGGCGTGGTTTCGGCCAACCCCAGCGCGTCGATCATCTGCCGCGGCTGCAGCCAGCCCAGGTCGGCCACCACCGCCTGCGCCATCCAGGCCAGCACCGCATAGGCGCCGCCGAAGGTCAGCAGCGCCAGCTTGGCAAAATACTGGCCGATCTGCAGCAGCAACCCGCCCGGCCAAAGCCACAGCAGCGCCAGCGGCAGCAGCCAAAGGGCTGTCCAGATCAGCGCCGTGCGCAGGGTCTGGCGCCACAGGCCGGGCGGCGAGGGCAGGGGCGGCGGGCGATCGGCAGGCGGCTTTGCCGCCCCCAGCAGCGCCCCGGCCCCTGCCGCCGCCAGCAGCACCAGCGGAAACGGCAGGTCAAAGGCGAACAGCGCCAGAAAGGCCAGCCCGGCGATGGCCCAGTGTGCCCGGGTCTTCAGCGCCCGGCGCGACACCCGCAGCAGCGCCTCGAACACGATCACCACCACGGCGGCCTGCACGCCGACAAACAGCGCCGCCGTCAGTGGCATCTGGCCCCAGGCGGCATAGGCCATCGCCAGACCCAGCACCAGCACAGCACCTGGGCCAAGGAACAGCAGCCCCGCCAGCAGCCCGCCACGCAGGCCTTGCAATTTCCAGCCGCACCAGGTGGCCAGTTGCATGGCCTCTGGTCCCGGCAGCAACATGCAGAACGACAGGGCTTGCAGGAATTCCGCCTCGGTCAGCCAGCGGCGGGAGTCCACCAGCTCGCGGTGCATCAGCGCAATCTGCGCCGCAGGGCCGCCGAACGACACGAGACCGATGCGGCCGAACACCCGGCCCAGATCGGCCAGCGACACCGTCATTTGCCGATACGCACCAGCCCGCCGGTCTGCCCCGCCAGCACGCCCTGATCGGCGGGGGCGGGTTTCAGCATGGCGGCCAGCAACACCTCGGCCGGGGTCCAGTAGGGGGATATACCACTCCTGATCGACCTCCAGCACCAGCACCCGGTCGGCGGTGGCATCATAGGCACCGATCAGCGCCACATGCGGGCCGTCCCAGTCGCCGGTCACCACGCCCTGGTTGAAATAGACCAGCAGCGCATCGGTGGCAGAGGCTTCGTTGGCGGTCAGCAGCGCGCGCATGGTCTTGCCCGCTTCGGCATCGGCCACGGCGGGGTGGAAGGCGTCCACCTTGTAATCCGCCATCTGCCGGGCGGTCAGCGCCGCCTTGGCAAAGCCCACAAGCTGATCGAAGGTCACGCCGTCGCCGCCCTCGGCGGACAGCTTGGCCCAGTCGGCATTGGCGGTCAGGTCCAGCAATTGCTGCTGGGTCATCACCGTGTCTTCCGACTTTGCCGGCAATCCGCTCAGGCCGTTCAGCGCCGCGGTGATGGCGGCCACCGAACAGGCCGAGGTGGTGACCTGCGGCTTCACGAAGGGGTTGAAGGCCCAGTAATCCGGCGCAGGGTTGTTGCGCAGCCAGCCGTTGTCGGCGGTGACCGGCACCGCGTTCGGCCCCAGCTTGGCCAGCGATTCCTCCTGCGCCAGCGCGGGCAGGCCCAGCGTCAGCGCCAGTGCGGTGGCGATCAGAAATCTCATGCGGTTCCCCTTCAGGACAAGGCCCCACTGTAGCCCAAGCCCGCGCCCTTGCAACCGCCCGCTCATTCCCGCGACAGCGCCACCACCGGGTCCAGCTTCGAGGCCGACCTTGCGGGCAGAAAGCCGAAGGCGATGCCGATCACGGTGGATGAGGCAAAGGCCGCCAGCACCGCGGTCAGCGAGAACACCAGCTTGAACGGCAGGAAGGCGCTGGCGATCAGCGCCACCCCCCAGGCCAGCCCCACCCCCAATATCCCGCCCAGCAGGCAGACCAGGATCGACTCGATCAGGAACTGCATCACGATGTCGGAACTGCGCGCCCCCACGGCGATGCGCACGCCGATCTCCTTGGTGCGCTCGGTCACCGACACCAGCATGATGTTCATCACCCCGATGCCGCCGACGATCAGCGAGATCACCGCGATGGCCGACACCAGCATGGTCAGCAAGGAGGCCGTGCTTTCAATGGTTTCGCGGATGGTGTCCGAGTTGGTCAGAAAGAAATCCCGCACGCCGTGGCGCTGGATCATCAGATCGGTGATCAGCGCCTCGGCGGCACTGGTGCCGTAGGCGTCGTCGATCTTGACCGAGATCGAATCAATGCTGTCCTTGCCGGTGATCCGGCTGGACACCGTGGTGTAGGGCACAAAGACCTTCAGCGTCTGCGGCCCGAAACTGGCGCCAGAGTTCTTCACGACGCCGATCACCCGCACCGGCACCCGGCCCAGCAGGATCACCGATCCGGTGGCCGCCTCGCCGCTGGTGAACAGCGTGGTGGCGGTGTCGGTGTCGATCACCGCCACCTGATCGCGGCGGCTGATCGCATCGTCACCGAACACCTGACCTTCGGTCACGTCATAGGAAGCGAGGTCGAAATAGCCGCCGCCCACCCCCTGCACCTGTGCCGCGGTTGATACGCTGCGGTAGTTCAGCATGGCATTGGTGTTGACCGAGGGCGAGACCGACACCGCATAGGGCTGGCTGGCCAGCGCCGTGGCGTCGGCGGGCACCAGCGTGGTGATCGCCTCGGCCCGCCGGTCGCCAAAGCCGGTGCCGGCGCGGATCGAGATGGTCGAAGTGCCGATCGACGAGATATCCTCCAGCACCTTCTGCTTGCTGCCCGCCCCCAGCGCCACCACCAAGACCACCGAGGCGATGCCGATGATGATGCCCAGCATGGTCAGGAAGGTGCGCAGCCGGTGGGCGTTCATCGAGCGGGTGGCCATGCTGAACGCCTCGGTGATACGGTCGAACGTGCCGCCGCGACCGTCGCGGGATTCCGCGATCACCAGCCTGTCGGCGGGGCTGGCCACGGTCTTGCGGGTGTCGGAAACGATGCGGCCATCGCGAATCTCCACGATGCGGTTGGCCAGTGCCGCCACATCGGGGTCGTGGGTGACGATGATCAGGGTGTGGCCGCGGCTGTGCAACTGGGCCAGCAGCGCCATCAGGTCGGCGCCGGCCTTGGTGTCCAGCGCGCCGGTGGGTTCGTCGGCCAGAATGACCTCGCCGCCGTTGATCAGCGCCCGCGCCACCGAGACCCGCTGCTGCTGCCCCCCCGACAGGGCGTTGGGGCGGTGGTCCATGCGGTCGCCAAGGCCCAACTGGGTCAAGAGCGTCGTGGCCGCCAGCTTGCGGTCGCGCCGTGAGGTGCCCTTGTAAACCGCCGGAACCTCGACATTGGCCCGCGCATCCAGATCGGGCAGCAGTTGGTAGCGCTGGAAGATGAAGCCGAAATGCTCGCGCCGCAGCCGCGCCCGGTCTTCGCCGTCCAATTCGCCCACGTCCTGCCCGGCATAGGTGTAGGTGCCAGAGGTCGGCCGGTCCAGACAGCCCAGAATGTTCATCAGCGTCGATTTGCCCGACCCCGAGGCGCCGATGATCGCCACCATCTCGCCGGCGTCGATGTCCAGCGTGATGCCGTCCAGCACCACGATATGCTCGTCGCCTGCCAGAAACTCGCGGCCGATGCCCTGTAATGAAATCAACGACATGGCGGTCACAATGCCATCGGTGGGCCGTTGCGGGTGGACGTGGGCGCGACGGTGGTCGAGGACGGCGCCGCCACCAGTTCACCCACCTTCAGGCCCTCGCGGATCTCGGCCTGGATGTTGTTGTTCAACCCGACCCGGACGGCGCGGGCGGTGGTGGTGCCGGTGGCGGGGTCATAGACCTGCACGACGTGGCGGCCGTCGCTTTCCAGCGGCCCCAGTTGCGACGACAGGATCAGCGGCACGCCCTCGGCCCGGTCGATCAGGATCGACACCTGCGCCGTCATGCCGATGCGCAGCTTGCCCTCGGGATTATCCACATCGAACAACCCCTTGTAATAAATCGCCTGATCGGTGGCGATCTCGTCGCTGTCCTTGATCGAGGCGGGGGCGGGTTCGATGGCGCGCACGGTCGCGGCATAGGCAACGTCCGGCTCGCCCAGCAGGGTGAAACTGACGCCCTGGCCGGGGGCCACCTGCACCACGTCGGCCTCGGAGATATCGGCCTTCACCACCATGCGGTCCAGCACCGCGATCTTGACGATCACCGGGGCGGCCTGGACTGCGTTCACCGTCTGGCCGGCACTGGTGACGATGGCGACGATGGTGCCGGCAATCGGGGCGGTGATCTTCGTGCGTTGCAGTTCCAGCCGGGCCGAGGCGATGGTCACCTCGGCGCGGGCCTTCTTGGCCTGCAGCGACAGCATCCCCGCCTTGTCCACCGCCAGCGCCGCCTGCGCGGCCTCCAGCGACTCGGTGCTGGACAGGTTCTTTTCGTTCAGGTTCAGCGCGCGGTCATAGACCAGTTGTGCGGCATGGATCGAGGCGTCCTTGGCCACGATATCGGCCTCGATCTGCGCCAGATCCGCTTCGGCCTGCAACACCGCGTTCTGCTGGTTCATGCTGTCGATCTGCGCGATCAGATCCCCGGCCTGCACCTGCTGGCCCAGGCTGACGGCCAGGGTTTCCACCAGCCCCGACACCCGCGCGCCCACCGACACCAGACTTGCCGCTTCGATCACCCCCGAGGCCAGCACGGTCTTTTCCACCGTGCCCAGCGTCACCGCCACCGTCGCCGGAACCGCCGTGGCGGTATCGGCGCGCCACAGCGTCCAGCCGTAAACGCCGCCCGCCAGCACCAGCGCCACGGCGCCTGCTATCCATGCTTTTCTCATCCGGCCAAACCTCGCAAAGCTTTTGTCCAGTATAACGCGCCAGCGCGGCAGTTCCGTTGCACAGATCAGGATTTTCGCTCGTCTTTCCCGATATTTGCCACTGGCAAACCCGTATCACACCGAAAAGGGGGGAAAGTGCAGGCTTTTGCCTGACACGGCGCTTGTGTCGGCATATCAAGCGGATGCGATTTACAGCGATACCCGGAACATTCGTGAACGGCACGGGAACGGACTGGCATCTTGTAAAACGGTTTCCGGCACGCCCGAAAACGAAAACCCCGGCGCGGTGCGAGGCTCCATCAGCCTTGCCCTGGAAGACATCAAGATGCGGGCGGCGATGGCATCGCAGCTTGCCGAGGCCATTGCGGACGCGCATCCCGACGACGCTGCGCAGATCATGACCGCCGCGCTTATCGACCTGTCTGCAGGCAATCCCGGCCAAGGTTCGCTCTTCGTCTGTGCCGAAGAGGATGCGAAGTGGTGGGCCAGCATCGCCACGCCGGTTGAACTGATGGCTGTCATGCGCGCAACGCTGGAGCGGCTTGGCGATCTGGCAATGCACCGCGACATGCGCAAGCGCCTGTTCTTTCAACTGTGGAAGAGCCTTGGGGCGGATGACCGCGCCCGCTTTCTTGCCTACGCGGTCGGGGGCAGCGGCAATGAGTGAAGATCCGTTTGCCAATGTGACGCCGATGAAGGTCAAGCGGGGCAAGCGCGCCCAAGAGATATTCGGGCAGTTTACGCACGCCAGCCACATCGAAGTGGATACCGATCCCGACTATCTCATAAAGGGCTGGATTGCGCCGAATTCGATCAGCGTCATGTATGGGCAGCCGAATGTTGGCAAGACCTTCCTCGCCCTGGACATGGCGCAGGCTGTTGCATCAGGGCGTCCTTGGGCCGGTTCCAAGGTGCGGCGAGCTTTGGTCATCTACATCACCCTGGAAGGCGGCGCGCAATTCGACCTGCGTGTGAAGGCGCTGGATGCGCCCGAATTCTGGGTGCTGAAAATGCCGCTGTCATTCTTGGACAAGGCAAAGGACTCGACCTTTCTTTGTGAGGCGCTTTTCGACTTGTCAGCAACCCATGGCCCTGTCGGGCTGGTGGTGATTGACACACTTGCCCGCGCCATGACAGGCGGCGACGAAAATTCTTCTCAGGACATGGGCAAGCTGATTGCCGCAGTCGATCTGCTGAAAGAGCGGACGCGTGCGCATGTCATGCTGATTCACCACATGGGCAAGAATGCCGCCCAGGGCGCGCGCGGTCACAGCTCACTGCGCGCGGCGATCGACACCGAAATCGAACTGACAAAGGAGGCAGGACAAGACGTCATCGAGGCGAAAGCGACGAAGCAACGCGACATGCCGGTGGGCAAGACTTTCCCCTATGTGCTGCGGCAAGTGGCCATGGGTCAGGATCGTGACGGCGACGACGTGACGACATGCGTAGTGGAGCGGGCGGCGGGCGGCGAGAAGCCGACGCGGGCTAAAGTGACCGGCAAGGCTATGATTGCCTTGCAGGCGCTCCAGACGGCGCTTGAGCGTCACGGATTGACCCGGCAAGGGCCGGACTATCCATCGTGTCGCAGTGTCACGGCAGACCATTGGAAAGAAGCCTGCGCGACGCATGGCTTGTTCGAAGGCGTGCAACCGGAATCGGAGCGCAAGACCTTCTCGCAGGCGAAAGAGGCGCTGCTGAAAAAGGACTTGGCACGCTGCTTTGACGATGTGTGGTGGCTGACATGACCGCGCGGGATAACCGGGATACATGCGGGATATCCCGCTTTATCCCGTTGGCCCGTAAAGCCGGGATAGGGCGGGATGAACGGGATACCCCCCTAAAGGGGGGATATCCCATTTATCCCGACCCAGACCAATCCCGGCTTTCAGATCGGCTGTCAGACCTTGCCCAGAGGGTGCGGCGGCTGGCCCCGTCGCACCGCGACCCCGAAAGCTACCACGCCGAGAAGAGCGAGATCGAACACCAGCTTCGCCTGCTGGCAAAGCAAGCCACACGTTGAGCGCCCAAGCACGGAGGATTAGACCATGACAAACCAAGAGCGCATCGAAGCCAAGACGACTGTTGCAATCAAAGTGGCGGACTATCTGCGCACTCAGATCGCAGCCCTTCACAGCGAAGCCGGTGTCCCCTGGGATATCATCCTCGCCGGTTGCCACGCCGAGATTGTGGCGGCGATGACCGAGCATCTTGGCGGACCTGCAACGGCGGAAGCCTGCAAGCGGGCTGCCGCTCGCATCCACGACTTGCCATCGGCTGCCGCTGCGTCTCTTGCATTCGCAGCACCTGCCGGAAGAGCCTGATCATGTCGCGGGTCCTTCCCGGGCACCCCCTATGCGGGTAATTCGCGCCCCGACAGTTGAAGCTGTGCAAATAAAATCAAGGGGATAAGAGATTGCGCATCCTGGACGAACTGGCTTTGGACGGCGAAAGGCTGCACCGGATAGGCGGCAAGGACCTTTGCGCCCTTCTGAGCCTATCGTCCGGGGCGCTGACCGACCTGAAAAAACGCGGCATCGCGGTGCATCTGGGGCACGATGCTTACGACCTCGAGGCGACCGTGCGGGCCTATGTCATGCATCTTCGTGGCATCGCGGCGGGTTGGGGTAGCGAAGAACAGGCGCTTAACCTCACTGGCGAACGGGCGCGGCTGTCGCGGGCGCAGGCCGAGGCGCAGGAAATGAAGAACGCCGCCCTGCGCGCGGAGCTGGTCCCGGCAGCCGAAGTTGAGCGGGCTTGGGCGGACACGCTGCGCCAAGTGCGCGCCCGCATCCTTGCCGTCCCGTCACGGTTGCGCCAGGGGCTGCACCTTGCACCGGGTGACGTGGAGCAGATCGACCGCGAGCTGCGCGACGCCTTGACGGAGTTGGCCAATGGCGACGCTTGACGAAGTGGCCGTTCGCGCCCGGCGCGCTCTGCTTCCCCCGCCCAGGTTGCGCCTTTCGGATTGGATCGAGGGCAACATCACTCTGCCCGAGGGCCTGAGCGCACAGCCCGGCCCCGTGCGGTTGTGGCCATTCCAGCGCGAGATTGCCGACGCCATCGGTGATCCGATGGTGGAACGAGTAACGCTGGTCAAGCCGGTGCGGGTCGGCTTCACCACGTTGTTGACCTCTGCCGTGGCTTCCTTCATCGCCAATGACCCTGCACCAATTCTGTGCCTGCTTCCCGCCGAAGCGGACTGCCGCGACTATGTGGTGTCAGATATTGAACCGATCTTCGGCGCAAGTCGGGCGGTGGCGGATGCCCTGACCCGCGACGATGAAGAGGGCGAGCGCAACACGCTGTTGTCGCGCCGGTTCCCTGGTGGATCGTTGAAGGTGGTGGCAGCGAAAGCACCCCGAAACCTGCGACGGCACAACGTGCGTATCCTGTTCATGGACGAAGTGGACGGCATGGAGGCAACCGCCGAAGGGTCGCCAATTCTGTTGGCCGAACGCCGCACCCTGTCGTTCCCCGACCGCAAGATCGTGCTTGGATCGACCCCGGTGCACGAAGACACAAGCCATGTCCTGCGCGCCTGGGCGCAGTCTGACGGGCGGGTGTTCGAGGTTCCTTGCCCAGGCTGCGGCGCGCTTTCGGAGATTCTATGGGACCAGATCATCTGGGATGACGGCGCGCCGGAATCGGCACGTTGGCGCTGTCCCCATTGCCGAGAAGAGGTGGCGGAACGCCACAAGCCCGCCATGGTCGCGCAAGGTGTCTGGCGCGCGACGCGGCCCGAAGTTCGCGGTCACGCGGGCTTTCGCCTGAATGCCCTGGTTTCCCTGCACAGCAACGCGTCCTGGGCGCGGCTGGCGGCGGAATTTGTGACCGCGAAGGATGATCCCTCGACCCTTCAAACCTTCGTCAACACGATCTTGGGTCAGGGCTGGCGCGGCGAAGGCGACGAATTGGCCGACGATGAAATGGCGGCACGCGGCGAGGCGTTCGGGCTGGGCGCGGTGCCTGCCGATGCGTTGGCCGTTACTGCTGGGGTGGACGTGCAGCATGACCGCCTTGAATGCACGTTCATCGGCTGGGCCGAAGGCGGTGCTGCCTTTGTGCTGGGGCACCGGGTGATCTGGGGCGCTTGGGATGCGGATGAAACATGGCAAGAGCTGGACGAGCTGCTGCGCACCCGCTTCCCGCACGCCTTGGGCGGGCGGATCGGGGTGGACGCGGTGGCGGTGGACGCGGGCGACGGCACGACCATGCACCGCGTCACGGCTTTTGCCGCGCCCAGGACGCGGCGGCGCATCATGGCCATCAAGGGCGCACCGGGCAACCGTCCGATGATCGAAAGGGCTGGATCGAAAACCAAGACCGGCGCGCGGCTGTGGATTGTCGGAGTGGACACGATCAAGACGATGGTGTTTGCCCGGCTGTCGCGCGGCGCATCCATGCGGCTGTCATCCGATCTGCCTCGCGTCTGGCATGAACAGGTGGCCAGCGAGCGGGCGGTGCTGCGCTACCGGCGCGGTCAGCCGGTGCGCAACTTCGAACGCATCCCAGGGCGGCGGGCCGAGGCGCTGGACTGCCTGGTGTATGCCATCGCCGCGCGCCAGATCGTCAACCCGGATTGGGACGCACGGCGGGCCGAGCTGGTAGCAGGCGCGCAGCCGGTGGCGCGTCCTGCGCCGGTGCTGACCTCGCAATGGATGAAAAGGTGAGCGGAATCGGGTAGGTGCGCCCGGCCTTAGTCGTCAGTTAGATCGTCAATGTAGCCCATCACTTCTTCAGCTACTAAATCGCGGAAATCGCCTTCCTCGTCACTTAGGAGGCTGCTGCTTTCGCGCAGTTTGTGAAATGCCTTTAAAACGGCAGGGCGGACTGTCTGATCCGTGGTCTGCTCAATCACTTGCAGAAGGATCTGAAAAGCTTGGCGCGAAACTAGTGCCTTTGCCTCAAGGTTCATATTTAGCGTTGAGAGGATGAGCCGGGCTTCCTCTGACATCATTGCTTATGTTCCTTTCTTAATGCCACACCGGGGCCGTTTCCATTCTCTGGCAGGAACACGACGCCAGATGCCTCGAGGGCGGCACGGATAGCGTCCAGTGTCCGGGCGTAGGGCTGGCGCTTCCCGCTTTCAAAGGCAATCAGGGTTTGAATGCCGACCCCGGAAGCCTTCGCTATTTCCTCTTGGGAAAGTCCAATCATCGCGCGGGCTGCTCTGGACTGTGCGGGCGTCATGTTCAACCTTGTAGTTTTTCTATTGTCTTGATGGCTTGGCTAGGTTATAGAAAATATACTGTCTCAGCAACGGAGAACATTATGACCACCAAACCCCCAGCCCCGGGGAACGATCTTGGCTTGTCTGCCGAACCGACCTTCCTCCACCTTCTGCAAGACCTAGAGTTTGCACTTGGCGACATGAAGGAAATGATCGCCTGCTTGAAGATGATC
Source organism: Rhodobacter ferrooxidans (assembly GCF_000176015.1). GTDB lineage: Bacteria > Pseudomonadota > Alphaproteobacteria > Rhodobacterales > Rhodobacteraceae > Pseudorhodobacter_B > Pseudorhodobacter_B ferrooxidans. The sequence continues at coordinate 37,158 of NZ_ACYY01000028.1, forward strand.
AAAAATCACTTCGATCAGGTCCCGCTCTTCAAAAGTGATGACCGGAATGCGAGAGACGCCCTGTCTGGCACTACGTCTGCTCTGGAGCAGCGCCTGAAAACCTGCATCGCCCGATATGAGGCGCTTAGGCCGATTGAAGGGAACCTGTGACCATGGCCGACCAAACAGCCCATACACAAATTGCCCCCGGCTTTGTTGCAATCGAAGACCTGCCAGTCTCGTTCAAGAACTTTGACCTTTCTGCGGCAATCCTCGACGCAGGCACACTGACGCAAGTCGCCGAATGTGTCGCGGATGCTTGGATGAAAGTCATGGCCAGTGGCACGTCCGATGTTCACGCCAGAGAGCAAATGGGCGCGCTTGTGTGGCTGCAGCGCGACCTTTGCGCCGCGCTGCAATGGAAGATCGAACGGCTTGAGGAGACACATCGGTTGGTGGCGAGGGCGGGAATAGCTGAGGCGCCATAAAGGTATCTCTTGACACCCTTTGGTGATCGGCGCAGATTAGCATCAAGTGATACCATTTTGGAGACATGCCAATGAAACGTGCCGCGATGCTTTACTGCGCCGATATCGACGCGCCGCGCTACAAAGTCCTGAAACAGCGCGATCAATTGCCGTTCTGGACCGATGGGCAGTCAGAAGAGGGGGGCTGGTCCGACTTCACGCTCGACGACGCTTTTCGCCTGCGGCTGACGCTCGACATGATTGGCGGCGAAGGCACGGGCGATGATCAGTTGGGCGGACTCGCCCCGTCCTACGTCCCCAAAGTCATCACCAACGCGATGGGCTATGCCGAGAGGCACCCGTTGAACACTATCGCCCAACCGGACCTGTGGGCCGGTGTCGTGATCTTCGAACACAGGCCGACTAAAGGCACGCCCTATCGGTTTTCCTCATGGTATTTTGGCCCGATCAGCGACTTTGGCGACTGGTTGAGCGCGGAAACTGCCAAGGCTGAGGGCGAGTATCAGGGGCTGCGCGCATCGCCGGTGCGGACTTTCCTCGCCAACGCCTCGCGCGCCGCCGCGTTTGTGCGCCGTCGCGCCTTTGAACACGGGCTGCCGGAAGGCAGCGATTTTTCCGAGGCAATCTGATGGGCTTTTTCTCCCGCCTCATGTTTCGCGTCACGGACTCCGTATCCAAACGCCAGATCGAAGCGGGCGGCGGCGGGCGGCGCTGGGATGGAACGCCGCTGCTGGGAATGCCGCAGCAATCGGCTCTTGCGGCGCGTGGCGTGACGAAGGCGCGGGCAACTGGACTTTACATCAACACCCCCTACGGCAACCGCCTGGTGGAAACATGGGTCGCGGCGCTTGTCGGCAAAGGCTGGCAAACTCGTTCCAAACACTCCGACTCCGCGATCCGGCGCGCCTTGAATGAAGCCTTTGAAGAACTGGCCAACCCGATTCTTATTGCGCTGGCGCGGGCACTGGTGCGCGACGGTGAAGCCTTTGTGCAAATCATCATCGAAGAGACTGGCGCGCTGCGGCTGAAACTCATCCCGGCTGATCAGGTGGATGCTTCGCTGTCGCGCGAGCTTGGCAACGGTGCCCGGATCGTGGCAGGCGTCGAATTCGACGCATCCGACCGGGTGGTGGCCTATCACGTCTTGCGCGAAGCCCCCGGCGCGCCCTTTGCGGTCTTCGGTCAGGCGCTGCGCATCCCGGCTGCTGACATGTTGCATGTGTTCGACCTGCTTTTCCCCGGTCAGGTGCGCGGCCTGTCGTGGCTGGCCCCGGTGCTGTTGAAGCTGGCCGACCGCGACGCGGCTTCCGATGCCATGCTGATGAGCCTGAAAACCCAAAGCCTGATCACCGGATTTGTGCGCGACCCCGAGGGCGGCGCGGCGGGTCTGGACGGCGACACCAGCGGCGCAGCGATCAACGTCGCCCTGGAACCCGGCGCAATGCGTATTCTGCCCCCCGGCGCTGATGTGACGTTCTCGCAGCCGGGTCAGGGTCTTGCCCAGGCGGTGGACTTCCTGCGCGCCCAGGACCGCGAGATTGCCGCTGGGGCAGGCGTGACCTTCGAGGCGCTTACAGGCGATCTGGGCGAAGCCAACTATTCGTCCGCCCGTGTTGGCCTGCTGGAATTCAGGCGGCGCGCCGAAATGCTGCAAGGTGCACTGATCCGGGCGCAATACTTGCGTCCGCTTTGGCGGCGCTGGATCGACACCCAGGCGCTTGCCGGGCTGATTCCGTCCGACGCCGGTGCATTGGCCGACTACCACGCCGTGCGGTTTGTGGCACCGGGCTGGCAGTGGGTCGATCCGCAAAACGAGGTTGACGCAGAGGTTGCCGCAATCGCGGCAGGCCTGAAATCCCGGCAAGAGGTGGTGGCCGGGCGTGGGCGCGACATTGACGAACTGGACGAAGAGATTGCAGCCGACGCGCGCCGCGCGGCTCAAGGGGGGCAGGAATGACCATTCATCTTCGCGCGCTGACACCGCGCCCGAAAAGCCTCGACCAAGTTAGCCGGACCGTTGAAGCCATAGTTTCGACCGGAGCCGACACGGCAAGGCCGGGCTTTGTCGAACGCCTGGACCTGCGCGGCGCTGACCTGTCGCGCCTGATCGGATCGGCTGTCCTGAACGCTCACCGCGCCGGTTCTATCGAAGATCAGCTCGGGGTTGTCGAAGCCGCCGAGCTGCGCGCGGAGGGCCTTTGGGTCCGCATCAAGTTTCGCAGCAACGACGCCGCGCAATCCGTTCTGACAGATATCGGCGAAGGAACGCTGCGCGGCCTGTCCATCGGCTACACGGTTGCCGAATGGAAAGAGACGCGGGACGGCGAACGCCGCATCCGCACCGCAACCCGGTGGACGCCACTCGAGGTTTCCATCGTTCCCGTCCCGGCCGACGCAGGGGCACACTTCCGAGCAGGAGAGCATCAAATGGAAGTCGAAACGCAGACGGCCGATCAGTCGGCCAACAACGGCGCGGTATTGACCCGCGCCCAGACGAATGCCGAGATTCGCAGCATCGCTGAAACCGCAGGCTTGACCCGCGATTGGGCCGACGCCCAGATCGACGCGCAGGCCGAACCCGATGCGGCCCGTGCCGCGGCCTTTGCCGCGATGCAGACGCGCAGCGCACAGACCCAGACCCGCACCACGCGGGCGGTCATCACCGCCGATAACACCGACCCGGCTGTGATTGCCACGCGGGCGGGTGAGGCGATTTTCGCCCGTTCGCACCCTGAGCACCAGTTGTCCGAAGCGGCCCGCCCGTGGGCGTGGCGCAGCATCGGTGACGTGGCGCGCGAAGTCCTGCACCTGCGGGGCGTCTCGACCCTCGCCATGACCAGCGAGACGCTGATAACCCGCGCGCTGCACAGCACGTCCGACTTCCCGCTGATCCTGGGCGATGCGGTGGGGCGCGAGCTGCGCCGCGCCTATGCGGCCCCTGCGTCCGGCGTCCGCACCCTTGCGCGGCAGACCACCGCTCGCGACTTCCGCGCCAAGAGGTCCATCATGATGGGCGAAGCATCGGAACTGGAAAAGGTGCCAGAGGGCGGTGAATTCAAGAACGGCACGCTTGACGAATCCGCCGAATCCTACAGCTTGGCCACCTTCGGCAAGATATTCGCAATCTCGCGGCAGGCGCTGGTGAACGACGATCTTGGGGCTTTTACCCGCGTTCCGGCCATGATGGGCACCGCTGCCGCTGTGTTCGAGGCGGCGCAGCTCACAGCCAAAGTTGCCAGCAACCCGGCCATGAGCGACGCGGTTGCCGTGTTTCACGCTGACCATGGCAACCTTGCCGCCACCGCAGAACTGTCAGTGACCTCGCTTTCCGCTGCCCGTCTGGCCATGCGCAAACAGACCGGGCTTTCCGGCGCACTGATCGACGTTGTTCCGAAATATCTGCTGGTGCCGCCCGAACTGGAAACGCTGGGCGAGCAAACGCTTGCCACCATCGCCGCCACGAAAACCGCAGATGCCAACCCCTTCGCCAATCTGACTCTGGTGGTCGAACCCCGCCTGACCTCGGGAACGCAGTGGTATGTGCTGGCCGATCCGGCGACGATTGACGGGCTGGAATACGCCTATCTGGAAGGCGCGCCCGGCCCGCAGATCGAAACTCGCGCCGGCTTCGAAGTGGACGGGGTCCAGATCAAGGTCCGGCTGGACTTCGGCTGCGGCTGGATTGACCATCGCGGCTGGTATCGGGTGGGCTGATGGCACTTGAACCCGGAGAACTGGAAGCCCTGCGCGACGAGCTGATCCGGGCGCGAGCGCGGGGCGTGCGCAGTGTTCAGATGGACACTGAGCGGGTCGAATATAAGTCCGATGCGGAAATGACCGCCGCAATCAACGACATTGAGGCGCGCATCCGTCGCGCCTCAATGACCCGCACAGGGGTCGTTCTTTTCTCAAGCTCCAAAGGCCTGTGATGGCAGCCCGCCGTGCCCTGACTGGTGATCGCCCCCCGGCTTACCCCTCCAAGGCAACCCTGGCGGCGGAACTGGACATGAGCGAGAGCACAGTTGACGATTTGACTAAGCGCGGATTGTTGCCCAAGCCGATCAAGCTAGGCGGCTCCCTTCGCTGGTGTTGGGCTGCCGTGGATGCGTCCATGAAGCCGCAGGGCGGCGGCGAAGATGATAAATTCATGGCAGGGCTGAAAAATGTCTAAGATATCGCTACCCCGCCACGTCCATCACGTCATATCAGGCGGGCGGGACTATTTTTATTATCAGGAAGGCCGGGGAACCCCGCATCAAGGCGAACGCATCCGCCTGCCCGACAAACCGCAGACCCCCGAGTTTTGGAACGCCGTGCGCCAGGCGCAGGGCACGTTCGGCCCGACCCCGACCGATACTGTGGGCGCGCTGATCGACGCCTATGAGGGAGCCTGGCCGACGCTACAGCGCAAGCTGTCCAAGGGGACGCAGGAACAATACCGGCGAAACCTTAAACCGAGCCGCAAGGCTTGGGGCGATCTGCCCGCGCGCGATCTGCGCCCGAAGCACGTTGATGCCCTGATCCGCAAGATTGGGGCCGAACGCCCTGGTGCCGCAAACAACGTCCTGGATGCGCTCAAGGCGCTCTGCCGGTGGGCGAACGGGCCGGTTGACCTGCTGGCGCATGATCCGACGAAAGGCGTCCACCGCTTCGAAAAGGGTGCTGGGCATGAGCCTTGGACTGAGGCGCAACTTGCCTTTGCGGAACAGACTTTCACCGGGCCACTGCGGCGTTATTACTTCCTGTCCCGCTACACAGGGCAGCGGATCAGCGATGTGGTGCGGCTCAATCCCGGTGATGTGGATGACGGCGGTTTCAGCCTTCGACAGAAGAAGACCGGCGTGAAGCCGTGGTGCCCGATCTTTGCGGAACTCGAAACGGAAATGGCGACGTGGGAGCGGCGGCTTGGGCCCTACCTTTTGCAGGAAATCGGCAAAAGCGCGGGCAAGCCTTTCAGCACGAATCAAATGTGGAAGGCCTTCGACGCGGAACGGGCCAAGCACCCGATCCTAGCCGGAGCGGTTCCGCACGGGCTGCGCGCAAACGCGGTGATCCGGCTGAGGGTCGGCGGATACTCCGCCCTGCAAATCTCGGACATGGTCGGAATGTCGGTTGAGATGGTGGAGCACTACTGCCGTCACTCGGACCGGAAGGCTAGCGGGCAGGCTGTTCTGAGGGAAATCCGAGAACGCGAAACCAAGCAGCCTGTAAAACCGTGGAAAAGTGGAAAACAGGAATGATGCAAAATCAGGATGTTACGGATCGGAAATTAGAGTGCAGGCTTCTGTTGCCAGGTGCCTGCGGACCCCGCCTTGAGCTGCTAAGCCCAAGGACTTAGTTTCGGCGACTCGAACTGCTTACGCAGCCAGAGCCATTGCCGGAGCACGGTTGTCATTGGCAACTGTACATTTTGCACCGATAACGGTGGTGGCTCACCGAGCGAAAGCTGGCCCCTTTAGACGTTCGTCGATCCTGTTTCGGCCCCCTCCC
>NZ_ACYY01000027.1 GCF_000176015.1 Rhodobacter ferrooxidans
GTGACGGCCGCGATGCCGAAGGTGCGGCCGTGGGGAAATCGGTAACATCGACGATGTGGGCAGTTTGTGGTCGTTTTGGGATGCAGCAAAACAGGCTTTGCTGTGCGGAAGCGGAATTCGACAAGACCATTGCAAAAGTCGGACCCTTCTGAAAGCTAGCGACCGCAGATCAAATGTTGGGTCCAGTGCCCGGATTTTCCGCTGAGCTTCAGATTGTCAGCCCGGTAATTTTGCGCTGCAGGTTGCGTCTAGGCACACAAAGTTCGGCTTCAATGCGTGCTTCGGATTCGAAGTGGGAGTGCCGAAACGCCTACTTCGCGCGAATTAGCCACATGTAAACTCAACCAAAAGCATAGCAGTATGCGAACACGTATTAAGGTGATGACGATGATGACCGACCGCGCAAAGCGTCCCACTGAAACGGTCATAGTCGCCGTTCCCGATGAACTGCGAGGACACGCAAGAGAGGCTATTGCCCGGCTCTCCTACTTGTACCCCAACTTCGAGTTCGCCCTGTCTGAGACCGGGATCGAAGTACACGGACCAGCAGTCGATGCCGATCTGAGACGCGATATTCACTACACCTTAGTCCGCATGAAGATCTACTCTGAGGGTGCGGAATTGCGTGCCATGCTTTGGCGCTCGGTACATTCCTGATGCACGTCTGGCCACTCAAATTTAGAGAAGTGAAGGACGGCGGACTGATCATAACCGACGATGCTGGCGGTTTTTTTCGCAGTTCCGAAGCCTTCCTCACAAGGTATATCTCTGGAAAACTGACAGCAAACGACCAAAAATTCCTGCTGCGGAACGGTCATGCATTTCTTCATGAGAGAGATATTAATTTCATTGGGTTTGCCGCTCGTTGGTCGCGACGAATCAATCGGGTAAAGGAACTCGATTTTGTCATTCTGATACCGACATTGCGTTGCGATCTTGCCTGTTCCTATTGCCAAGTATCCCGTGCCAACGTGAATGCGAATGGTTTTGACTGGTCTGAAGAGCAGTTGGAAGCGGTTCTTCTTTGGCTTGGCGAAAACGCTGGGCCCAAGCTCAAAGTTGAGTTTCAAGGGGGTGAATGCCTGCTTCGAATCGATCTTCTGGAAAGAGTCCGTGACTATTGTCGCGACCGATTTGAAGAGGTGCAGTTCGTCGTTTGCACAAACTTACAGAATCTCTCCGCCGAGGCTTGGCACTTCCTCTCGGCCACCGATACAGTTCTCAGCACATCATTTGACGGCACCATGATCCAGCATCAGCGGCAACGCACAAAAACGCCAGAAGCAACCCACCGCTTTGAGATGAATCTTTTGCGTGCAGCCACAGAATTGGGACCAGAAAAGATTTCAGCACTTCCTACGTTCGATCCAGTCGATTTGCCCGAACCCGCCGATGTAATTCGGTCATTTGTCGCGCTGGGCCTTCGATCTATTTTTCTCCGGCGCGTTAACTACCAAGGGTTTGCCCGAAAGCGTTACGATTTCGCCACCACGCCGAATGCCTGGATTGATTACTACCGACAGTTTGTGCGCGCAGTGGTTTCCCACAACGCAATTGTGGCCGAACCGGTCGAAGAATTCTACATCGCACACCTCATTCGTAGGATTGTTCAAGGCGGCCAACATGGTCATGTTAATTTGCGCAACCCGAACTGGATCGCGCAAGACTACATCGTCATCGATTTTGATGGTGCTTTGTACCCCTCGGATGAAGCGCGCATGATGACAAGGGTTGGCCAGATCGACCTTTCAATCGGGCATGTCAGGACAGGATTCGACGAAAACAAGATTGCAACGCTCCAGACCCAAGTTTCAAACTTCGATGATCCCGACTGCCAGCATTGTGCGTTCCAAGCCTATTGCGGGCTCGATATAATCGACGACCTGTCTCGATATGGCCGCATCGACCTGCCGCGACCAACAACGGATCACTGCCAGGTCCATCAAGGGCTTTTCGAACTCGCATTTGAGCTCATCTACTCGGCGGATGCTGCAACTCAGCACACCGTTCGAAGCTGGCTCGGGGTCGCAAGCTTGCCAGCTGATACCACACCGAGGCATTCATGATCCCTCTACGCCTATCGTGTTCCCGTCTGCCAATCGACACACCAATTGTCCTGCGACTCCGATGCTCCGGAACGGATGACCAGTTCTCAGCGCGCGGAAACGATGTGTGGCTGACCCGCGCTGAGTCAAGTCACCTAGAATTTGACGTCCAAGGCTTCACCCTGTCGGTCAAAATTGAAGATCCTTCCGAAATTGACGGCGATGTCGTGCTGATGTTTCCACAACAGACGACGCTGCACCGGCTTATCCGTGCCAACTCTGCGCACAATACTCTCCTTGTGACCGAGCAGTGTGACCAAGCTTGCATTATGTGCTCACAGCCTCCAAAGAAGCGACATGCGGACATGTTTGGGGTGTTCTCTGAAGCTCTTCAAATCGCGCCATTTGGAGCTGCGATCGGAATTTCCGGCGGTGAACCGCTTCTACACAAGGAAGCGCTTTTTTCAATGTTATTGAATGCGAGACGAACGCGACCTGATCTTCTTTTCCACGTGCTCACTAACGGCCAACACTTCGACAAGGAAGACATGAAAGACGTCGAGGAACTCGACCCCAAACATGTCCTTTGGGGCATTCCACTCTATTCAGAAAACTCTTGTCTTCACGACAGAATCGTCAAAAAGAACGGCGCGTTCGCTCGCCTAATGGAATCGTTAGCCCTACTCGGCCGTTCCGGTGCTCGAATTGAGTTGCGTACGGTTCTATTGCGCTCTAACGTAGCGGCACTCGAAGATATGGCGGTCTTCGTCTCGCGAAATCTTGCCTTCATTGACTACTGGGCCATCATGCAAATGGAAAATATTGGCTTCGGCCGTCGGGTATGGAAAGAGGAGTTCTTCGACAATTCGGCCAATTTTGCTCCCATAGCGAGAGCACTTGACACAGCAGACATCCGCGGTATCGAAACGACCCTCTACAATTTCCCTCTCTGTTCCGTTCCTGAGCCATATCGACGCCGGTCCTTGCGTTCCATTTCGGATTGGAAGAACGTATATATGGCGCAGTGCGGTGGGTGCTCGGCTAGGCCGTTGTGTAGCGGCTTCTTTGCGTGGCACCCAAAAAACGGTGCGTTTTCTAAATTAGGTGCAATATGAAAAGATTCCTGATCTCGACGCTGGCAGCTGCAGGTTTCACTCCGCAAGACGTTCAAGCTCTCGCACCCAATGGTTTTTCCCAGGATATGGGCGGGAAATCGACCCTGTTCCAGAAATTTGCATTGGACCATTTCTTCACTCTTGCAAATCATCGAAGCCATAGTTCGCACGCGTCTCATAGTTCCCATGCGAGCCACCGTTCCTCGACGGGCGGCTACAGCTATACTCCACCTACCTATTCAGCTCCGCCGAGAACTGGTTTACTCACGCTCCCGGGAAATTCACCTCGATTCACTGAGATCGTGAGACAGGTCCAGACTGCTCTCACGGCCTACGGATACTACAATGGTGCAATTGACGGGGTGATTGGCCCTGCGTCTCGCGCAGCTTTGCTGCAATTCCAGAAGAATTTCGGGCTCCAACAAACTGGCACAATCACTCCGGAAACGTTGACGCAACTCGGGATTACTGCTGGGTAGCTGAGAGCCCTGAATCCTTCTTGGAAATTGGATATGGGTCAAGAGTAACTTTTCGGTATTTTAGTAGGTTGTTGCTCGGTGCGGCAGTATGCTGGGAAAGGACCACTGGCTACAGGCAGCGCCGCACTGTACCCTGACGCGGAATGCCAAGGATTCGTCCGCGTTTTCGTCCGAGCATCGCAAAAACTCGGCAGAGGTTCTTTCCGAACGGAGAAGTAATGCTGCATGTCATAAGGTCTTTTTGCGCAGTAGGGCTTGCCTTGTGCCTCGCGAGTGCTGCGCAGTCCGAGACAATTTCCCCGCAGAATGCCGTGTATCACGTCGGTGAACAGACCACGGTCGAAGGAGCAATTGACCAAGTGTCTGTCAGCGACAAAGGCACCATTTTCCTGAACTTCGGCGGCCGCTTTCCGAATGAAGTCTTCTATGCCGTGGTCTTCGAGGATTACGCTGATTTATTCCCAGATGCCCGCGACATGGAAGGCCGGATCGTTGCGATCAGCGGCATGATCGAGATGTACAAAGGCAAGCCCGAGATCATTTTGATGTCGCCCGACCAGATCCAACAACGCTGATGCTCTCGAACCGGTCTCATTCGGTACCATAGGGCCGCGCGTTTTGGATCACGCAGGGCGCGGTATCAGCGGCGGGGCCAGGTCGGCCGGGAGAGGGCTCGCATAGGGGGTGCGGCCAAGGCGGCGGGCGTGTTCGGCCCTGGCATCGGCCAGGAGGCCCGCGTCTTCGCACAGCATCTGGCCCAGCCGCGCCATCGCCTTGGCGGCATGGGTCATGCCCTTGTGCGCCGCGGGAGCCTTGCCCTGTGCTGTGATCTGCCAGCTGTGCCCCGGCGTGCCGATCGCGTGGGTGGCCACCAGGACCTCGGTTGTCGGCACGGCCCAGGTCACGTCCGACACGTCGGTCGAGCCCACCATCTTTTCGCCGCCAGGGCGAAGCGGCACGATGTAATCGCAGAGGGACTCGCCGTCGCGCGGCTCCATCGCCACGCCGCGGTAGGGTGCGGCCAGGTCGGCCCCGCTCAGCGTCGCCTGGATGGCACGGGCATAGTCGTGATCGGCCTCGTCGAACGGCACGCCGCCGAGTTCTTCAAGCACGCGGTGCATGGCATGGTCCATGACCTCGTTGACAAGGTTGTTCGACACGGCCGAGATGACCTTGAACGCGACCTCGGTCCCCGTCATCAGCGCTGCCCCGCGTGCCACATCCTTCACCCGTTCGACGAGGGCGAGCATGTCGGCCAGTTCCAGCGCGCGGATCGAATAGCGCACCTTGGCGCTGGCCTGCACCACATTCGGCGCGGTGCCGCCTGCATCAAGGTAGGCGTAGTGGATGCGCGCGCCGTTCACCATGTGCTCGCGCAGGTAGTTCACGCCGACCGACATCAGTTCCACGGCATCAAGCGCCGAGCGGCCAAGGTGAGGTGTCGCCGCGGCATGGGCGGCGCGGCCGGCGAACTCGAAATCCATCCGCATGTTCGCCAGGCTTTCGGGGTCGTCCACCCGCGTCATGCAGTCGGGGTGCCAGGTGATCGCGGCATCCACATCGGCAAAGGCGCCGTCGCGCACCATGAATGCCTTGGCGGCGCCGCCTTCTTCGGCCGGGCAACCATAATAGCGCACCCGGCCCGGGATGCCGGTGGCGGCGAGCCAGTCCTTCAGCGCGCAGGCAGCGAGAAGCGAGGCCGCACCCAGCAGGTTGTGCCCGCAGCCATGGCCGTTGCCGCCCTCAATCACGGGCCGCGGCTCGGCAATTCCCGCCTGCTGGCTCAGCCCCGGCAAGGCATCGTATTCGCCCAGGATGGCAATCACCGGCCCGCCATTGCCCGCCTCGCCCATCACCGCCGTCGGAATGCCCGCCACGGTCTCGGTGACGCGGAAGCCCTTGGCGCGCAGCACGTCGGTATGGGCCGCGCAGGAGGCGAACTCGCCATAAAGCAGTTCGGGCGTGGCCCAGACCCGGTCGGCCAGCGCCGCCAGATCGTCGCGATGCGCCTCGACCATGTTCAGTATCGGATGGGTGTTCTGCATGTCTGCCTCCGGCAAGTCCGCTTGCCCTCATGCTGACCCTCGGCAAGGGCAGAGGCAAGCCGTAACGCGGGGTGCGAATAGAACGTGCGGTGCGAAGGGAAATGTTCTGGCAGCGCGTTTGCATCTGATCGAACGACTTGGCCGGGCGAGCGGCGGCAGAAATGCAAACGCCCCCCCAAAGCGCACGGAACGGTTCGGGTGCGATGCCATGTTCCACCCGCAGAACCTGGCCAGCAAAGCAGTTCAATCATTTCGCGGAATCTGCGGCTCTCAATCGACGGAATGGGCGGGGAGCGGCCAGTGAACTCGCGGCATTGCATCCGCGGCAATCGGCCGATAGCGGCCATTCGCGACCCGCTCGGATAGCGGTTGATCCCGGCCGTGACTGGCGATAAGTTTTATCCATGCCTGCGTCGGAGGCTGCTTAAGATATCTGTTTAGAGGTTCGGGTCTACAGTAATTTTAGGCGCACTAAATTGCCATCCGCCCAGTTCGGTGAGTAATCTTTAAATTGTGAGCGCAAATGACAACCAGTAAAGATCCAGAAGGCCACCTCCATACGTTAAGTCAACTTTTGCACGATCTTTGGGGCAGGTCGAACTTTCTGGCGAAAGCGCTGATCAGTGTGACTTCTGCTATTCTGGCAGTTGCCTCAATGGCGCTCTCGTTCAGAGTTGGCTACATTTGGAGTCTGCGCGATTTTTCAGTTTTTGCATCGGGAACTGTTCGATTTTCCAACTACATCCACCCACTAGCTTTTGCTTTTTTTGTTCCAGGTGCAATTTCCACACTTGCCTACGGATTCTTGCGCCTCGGACTTCGACAGATCACTGCGCGCAGGACAAAACTAATAGCTTTACTGCTTCCTTTAAGAAGATTTGTTGTAAATGATAAGTTAATAACCTTGCTTGCCCTATGGGTTGTGGCGGCCGTTTTAATATACTTCCCTATAGATTACTTCGTGGAGATTAATACTGTTTTGCTTTTTGTGTACTGGGCCTCTTATCTTGCGATCTATGCCGGAGAGTTCCGGTTCTCCATAGTTGAAGTTTTCTCACCGAGCTTCTACAATTTTTTCAACCGCAAGAGCGTTTCCGACAGTAGGGTGCTTGCTGCGCAAATTGGCTGGACCGCATTCGCAATCACCTCCACGAGTTTCGTAATTGGTTTCTACGGCCTTAGATTGTCAATGGCGTCATGCGTCTATTTAAATTTGCAGCTGGAGAATGATCTGGCTAAATATTCGATCATTGCAGAAACTGGAGATGCACTTGTCCTAGTGCAGTGCAATGACCATCCTTCGGTCGTCAAGATGCTCTGGCCTGTTCATCGAGTGACGGTGCTGAGCAAGGCAAAAGTGTCAAGCATAAGTCAGAGCGACAATTAGTTCTCCGCCCGATGAGGCCGCAGGACGGGTCGAAGCGGAGATTAAAGAGATAATAGATTACCGTTGTGGTCGCTGGACTCCGCGAGGCGATAGGTCTGAGTGGATATCGTGCTGAAAACGCAGTTGCATTCCGCGCATGACTTCAAACCGCATATGGTCGATGGCGAAAGAGAAACACTCGCGTTCATTTGGGCTTTGTCTTGGGGTGATACTCCCGCTATTGCACTGGAGCAGGCAGTCCACGAACGCCGCCCGGTCAAAGGCATGGGGTTGACGACTTTCCGCCCTCAGCGACGGCGTGAGGCTTTGCGCTGAGTCCCGCACAGTCTACAGCAAAGGGCTGGTCGGTCCCTTCGCTGCAGCGCCCTCGACTGACCGCTTCGGAGGCCTACTCCGGGAGGGCCAACCGGCGGCTATGGGCCGAACACGTCGATCAACCTTGACCACTCTGGTCTGACCCTTTGCTGCGCCGCGGAATGGCCGCTTCGAGCCCAAAGGGACAATGGACCAACTGTTATAGTTGTGCGCAGCGACGTTTTCCGGCAGCTTCTGCTTGGGCAATTTAGGTCGCGATGCACTGCGATGGGTGAGGCGAAACGAAAGCGGGAAGCTGCTTTGAACGGGCCGTGCCCATGTGGCTCGGGCGAAACCGCGCACCTTTGTTGCTTCACCGGGAAGGGCTGGCAATGGCATAAGAGGCCCGCCATACTTGGACTCAAAACCCTGCCTCCGGCGGGGCGCGTCGAGAAATGCTACATGAAAGAGTTGGGCTCGTGTATCGGGCCCATTTCTGGCGAGCACATCATTTCTGAATCTGTCTGTCAGGTTTTGATGGGAGACGGCGAGTTTTCGATCTCCGGCGTTCCTTGGCTCGAGGCAGGTGAGACGAAGATAATCGCGCCTCCACAAGCAAAATGTCTTTGTCGCAAGCACAACAGCTCGCTTAGCCCGCTCGATTCTGCCGCGTGTTACTTCTTCGCATCGCTCAGGTCATATCTTGAACACGATACTGGACCGCGACACGCGCTTCTTTCCGGGCATGATCTCGAACGCTGGCTTTTGAAAACTGCGAAGGCAGCGGCGGTCTCTCGCAATTTAGCGCATGGAGGGAAACGGCTGTCAGGCGCATTCGCGCGCGACGAATCGATACTCGACATGCTTGATGATCCACGGCACTGGCCTGAAGGAGCAGGTCTCTACTGCACCATGAATATCGGCGATCTAACCGAGAATTCGGTGAGGTTTCAATTCCAGCCGCTTACAAACGAGGATGACGACATCGAAGCTCTGGCGTTCAACATTATGGGATTTCGCTTCGTACTGCTGCTCGAAGCGCATGATCTGACCAAGTACCCGTTCTTGAGAGGTGCCAAATATCGCCCGGGCCGAATTGAAATCTCTTATCCGACTTCGACAAGTTGGGTCACTTTGTGCTGGGACGACAACAAGGCGCATGAGCTTCTAACCGCCAAGTGGCTTCAACATCGATGAAAGGGAGCTATCATGCATGACGCTGACTGCTTTGTCCGCATCGCCGTCATTCGGGAGCTGATTTCGCTGCAGTGGAAATAAATGGCCGGTTCGGCGACGCCGCACTGCAGCGCTTCGCCGAGGCTGAACGGCAACTGAGGGCCGAGTACGTCGTTCAGAGGCCGCGCCTACCCCCTCCCAATGGTTCCTCCCCGGCCCTGAGCGTATGCGGGGGGGCGCAGCGCGGCGTTTCGCTAGCGACAGGCACTTTCACCGGGGAATCCAGGCGGAATCCACCTGGCGCCTGATCGGCGGGAAAGTGACTCATTATCAAAGGCATGCGAAATCACGATCTTGGCGTGCTGGATTCTTTTGCGGAAGCCAAGGAATCCAGTTTGCGGAAGCCACCTTGCCGGAAGCCAGCCAGCGGAAGCCATCTGCCGGGAAGCTGTTGAATCCACGCGTATTTTTCGTTTGACAAAGCTGCTCCCCTTGACCTACCCCTTGATCATCGAAGAATTGCGCCCGGAGGACACCCTCGCGGGCGCTTTCGTTTTTCCCATATCGCGGATCCCGTTTCAGCCGTTGGCATCGCCCTGCGCGCATCGGCTTATCCGCCCTGCCCCACATGAAAGCCACCCCATGGACCTGGTCTTTGCGCCGAGCCAAATCGAGACTTGGCCGATTGACCGACTGCGGCCCTACGCCCGCAATGCCAAGATCCACGGCACGGAGCAAGTGGCGAAGATCGCGGCCAGCATGGCCAAGTTCGGCTGGACCGTGCCCTGCATGGTGGCTGACGATGGCGAGCTGATCGCCGGGCATGGTCGGGTGCTGGCGGCGGCCCTGCTGGGCTTGAAGGAGGTGCCGGTGATCCGGCTCAGTCACCTCGACGAGGCCGAACGCCGGGCCTACCGGATCGCAGACAACAAGCTGACCGAGTTGGGCGAGTGGGACGAGGCCATGCTGCGTGATGAAATCGCGGGGCTGCTGGCCGAGGATTTCGACCTGTCGCTGCTCGGGATCACCGACGAGGATCTGGACGCCCTGCTGCGCGATCCGGATCAGGTGGACGGCGGCGCGGTCGAGGGTGAGGACGACATCCCCGAACCGCCGGTCGCGCCGGTGTCAGTGGCGGGTGACCTCTGGCAGCTCGGATCGCACCGGCTGATTTGTGGCGATAGTACCTCCGCCGATGTGGTCGGACGCTTGCTGGGAGATGTTCGACCGTTGCTGATGGTGACGGACCCGCCCTATGGCGTTGAGTACGATCCCTCCTGGCGCAACCAGGCGGGCGCGGCCAAGACTAAACGCACCGGCAAGGTGTTGAACGACGACCGAGCGGATTGGCGGGAGGCGTGGGCGCTGTTCCCCGGCGACGTGGCTTATGTCTGGCACGGCGCGCTGCACTCCTCGACCGTTGCCGAAAGTCTGGTGGCGGCGGGTTTCGCAGTGCGGTCGCAGATCATCTGGGCCAAGGATCGCCTCGTCCTCAGCCGCGGCGATTACCACTGGCAGCACGAACCCTGCTGGTATGCCGTCAAAAAGACCGGCAAGGGCCATTGGGCCGGGGATCGGAAGCAGACCACGCTGTGGCACATTTCCGGCAAGGACCAGGACGCCGCCACCGTCCACGGCACACAGAAGCCGGTGGAGTGCATGCGCCGCCCGATCCTCAACAATTCCAGCCCCGGTCAGGCGGTGTTCGAACCCTTCATGGGATCAGGCACCACCCTGATCGCGGCAGAAACCACCGGGCGGGTGTGTTTCGGGATCGAGTTGAACCCGGTCTACGTCGACGTGGCCATCGAGCGCTGGCAGCAGTTCACCGGCGCGAACGCCGTCTTGGCTGACACCGGCGAGACCTTTGCCGAACTGAAGGCGAAAAGGCTGGCGGCATGAACGTGCCCCTCCTGCCGGGCAGGATCGAGCATTGGTCCCTTGCCCGGCTGAAGCCCTACGCACGAAACGCCAAGACCCATGATGCCGACCAGGTGGCGAAGATTGCCGCCAGCATGGCCGAGTTTGGCTGGACCGTGCCCGTGCTGGTCGCGGCCGACGGCGAGTTGATCGCTGGCCATGGTCGCATCCTGGCCGCCGCACACCTCGGGCTTTCCGAAGCCCCTGTGATCGTCCTCGGCCACCTAACCGAAGCCCAGCGCCGCGCCTATCGGATTGCAGACAACAAGCTAACCGAGTTGGGCGGCTGGGACGACGCCCTGCTGCTGCAAGAACTGCAGGCGCTACTGGCTGAGGATTTCGACCTCGGGCTGATCGGGATCCCCGAGGATGAACTGGACGCACTGCTGGCAGACGCTGACGACCGCCCTGCGATTTCTGATGATGCGGCCGATGCGATCCCGGCCCCGCCCGCTGATCCGATCACGAAGCCGGGCGACATCTGGGCGCTGGGAAAGCACCGGCTATGCTGCGGCGATGCCACCGATCCGGCCGTCGTCGCCAGGCTGATGCAGGGCGAACAGGCCACCCTGATGTTCACCTCGCCGCCCTATGCGCAGCAGCGGGACTACGGTGCCGCCAAGGAAAAGGTCGGAAATTGGGATGCGCTGATGCAGGGCGTGTTCGCCACAGCGCCGGTCACCGCCGAGGCGCAGCTGCTGGTCAACCTCGGCCTCGTGCATCGCGACAGCGAATGGCAGCCCTATTGGGAAGGATGGGTGGAATGGATGCGCGCATCTGGCTGGCGGCGGTTTGGCTGGTATGTCTGGGATCAGGGCCCCGGTTTACCGGGCGACTGGAACGGCCGCCTGGCTCCGTCGCACGAGTTCATTTTCCACTTCAACCGCGCGCCGCGCAAACCGCACAAGACCGTACCCTCCAAGCACGCAGGCGAAACTCTCGGCGGGGGTGGGCTGCGCGGGGCCGACGGCACCGTCCATGCCAAGACCGGAACCGGAAACGCGATCCAGAGCCATCGTATCCCAGACAGCGTCTTCCGGATTATGCGCCACAAGGGTGGGCTCGGCGCAGCGGGGTCGCACCCAGCAGTGTTCCCGGTGGCGCTAGTCGAGGCAGTGCTAACAGCATTCTCGGATCCCGGCGACCTGATCTATGAGCCGTTCTGCGGCTCCGGCACCCAGATCATCGCTGCCGAGCGCGCTGGGCGGCTGTGTTTCGCCATGGAAATGGACCCGGTCTATTGCGACGTGGCGGTGCGGCGGTGGGAAATGGCAACCGGGCGGCAGGCAGTTGTTACACAACTAGATTGACTGAAGGGCCGCCATTTCATCTATGGGGAGAGCGAGCAGGTCGTGGGCCAGCGCTGATGTTGCTCGGGAACAGTGAAGCAAGGCCAGTACACACTGGGCGATGGAAGGTAGTTGTAGCGTGGGACACACTGAGTTTCTCGTCGTCGGAAATGGAAGAGGTTTCTCCAACATTGAAGATGCGATTGAAAAGCTTGAAAATCTATCACTGATTTTTACACGCCGCTGGCAGAGCAACCAGCTTCAACAGGCTGGAAAAGCGAGTGAAGAAGCAATGATCTGCTTCGATCATGTGATCGGCGAACTGATGCGAATTCGGGACAGTCGAAAGCAAGACCCAAAATATGCAAGCTCAAATTTCGCGACTTCGATGGCCGCGGTTTCTGGTCGATCAAAACCAAACGCGTCTCAATCAGATGTTGACATCATCACCGCGGTTCCGGGCAATGCAGGTCTCCCTGCATCACCGTTGATTACCGATATCAGCCTTGAAAAGGCGCTGAACAAAGTAAAGCATCGCCATCCCGCCGCGATGAATTTCCGTATTGATGCAGATAGGCATGTGTTTGTCTTCTGTGCGCTCAGCACGAGCGGCTCTCTCGAAAGTATCGTCGAATTGGATGTTCTATACTTCTGCGAAAAATGTCGGGATGCGGCGAAGGCCATTTGAAAAGCCTTGGAATGCAGCTCACTGCTTGTGATCACACAACGGTATCCCATACACCGTCCCACGGCCCTCGACCTTCTGGGTGGTGATCAGCAGGCCAAGCTTCTTCTTGAGCACACCCGCGATGGAGCCTCGGACTGTATGAGATTGCCACTGGGTTGCCTCGACGATTTCGGCGATGGTGGCTCCATCGGAACGCTGTAGCATAGCGATGACCTGCGCCTGCTTAGTTCCGGCGCGCTGGCTCGGCGGCTTGGGGGCGGCAGCCTTGGCGGCATGATCGCGGATCGCAGCAACCGTCTTCACCACCACCGGCTCAATCCCGATGGCCAGCAGCCCCGCGTCAGTGACCACCAGCGTGGTCCCATGTCCGTCGCCAGTTTCACGCCAGAGCGGCTCGCCGCGGCGCAGGTTGGCATCGACCTCCTGCAGCCAGCCATGTTCGATCATCTTGCTGACGGCCATCTTCGCCGCAGCACCGGCCAGCCCCTTGGGCAGTGGCAAGGCAATGTTGTCGGGGCGCTGGGCCCCGGCGCTGAGGATGATGGTCTGGGTGTCGGTGAGTTTGATCATGGCAACCTCCGGATCTGGGGCGCGCTGCTTGGCGCCCCTTCTACGCAAACAAGCCCCGCCATCGCGGGGCCTGTTTGATGCGCTTCCGTATCATTTGGCGAATTCGCCCTCGCTGAAGGCGATGTCGGTGATCTGACGCAGCAGGCTGGAATAATGGTTCAGGGTGCCAACATCGCCCCAATGCACGGCGTTCGGGTCGGTGTCGAAATGGTTGTCGCTGAGGGTCAGGATGCGGGCCAGCATGTCGTCGATCCGGCGTTTGGCGGCGAGGAAGGATTCGAGGGCCTTTTCGTTCGGGACGGTGGCGCGGCGGGTGGTCATGACGTGGTTATCCTTCGCTGAGTTGCATCGTTCAGGTGCAATCAGAATCGCTCCGATGCGGAGTGTAATCAACTGAATACCAAGCAATATCATTGATTTATCTGGAGTTTACAGCGCCATGGACGGCATGAGCGAGCGCGAGTATTCCGCCCATTCCGGCCTCTCGCGCGGGGCGATCCAGAAGGCCCGCAAAGCCGGGCGGCTGGTGGTCTATGGCGACGGGTCGATCAATGCGGCGGCGTCCGATGTGCGTCGCGGCGAGATGACCGACCCAGATCAGCAGCGGCGCAGCACTGGCGATACCGGGTTCAGCGGGCCTGCGGACAGCTCGTCCTATCTGAAGGCCCGCACCGCTCTGACCGTCTACCAGGCGCAGGACAAGCAGCTTGGCATCCAGAAGAAGAAGGGCACGCTGGTCGACCGCGCCCGGGCGGAGACGCTGGTGTTCCGGCTGGCGCGCGAGGAGCGCGATACCTGGGTCACCTGGCCCAGCAGAGTGGCGGCGCTGATGGCGGCCGAAGTGGCAGCGGAGGTGGAAAAACAATCCGGCAATCCGGTGCGACCGGTCCGACCGGAGCGACCGGTGATCATCGAGGCCGCAATCCTGCAGAGGGTGCTGGAAACCCATGTCAGAGCGCAACTCGCCGCCCTCGCCGATCTCCGGGTCAGCCTCGGATAGCGACGACACGGCCAAGGACGTTCTGACCGCGGACCTCGACCTTGGCTTTGACGGCGCCGAGGATATCCTGCGCACCTGGCGCCGGGGGATGCGGCCCGACCCGGACCTGACGGTGTCGGAATGGGCAGACCAGCACCGCAAGCTGTCGTCGCGGGCTTCGGCCGAACCGGGACAATATCGCACCGCCCGCACGCCCTATCTGCGCGAGATCATGGATGCGCTGTCGCCCCGCCATCCGGCGCAGCGCATCAGCTTCATGAAAGCTGCACAGGTCGGCGCGACCGAGGCTGGCAACAACTGGATCGGCTTCGTGATCCACCATGCGCCGGGGCCGATGCTGGCGGTGCTGCCGACGGTCGAGATGGCCAAGCGCACCTCGCGCGGACGGCTCGATCCGCTGATCGCGGAAAGCCCGGCCCTGCGCGAACGGGTGAACCCGGCCCGGTCGCGCGATGCGGGCAACTCGAT
The DNA here is from genome assembly GCF_000176015.1 of Rhodobacter ferrooxidans. Lineage (GTDB taxonomy): Bacteria > Pseudomonadota > Alphaproteobacteria > Rhodobacterales > Rhodobacteraceae > Pseudorhodobacter_B > Pseudorhodobacter_B ferrooxidans. Next base: position 14,477 of record NZ_ACYY01000027.1, read on the forward strand.
GCTGTCGAAGGAATTCCCCGGCGGCATTCTGGTGCTGACCGGCGCCAATTCGGCCACCGGCCTGCGGTCGATGCCCGCGCGCTACATCTTTCTGGACGAGGTCGACGCCTATCCGCCCTCGGCTGACGCGGAAGGTGACCCGGTCACGCTGGCCGAAGCGCGGACCACCACCTTCTCGCACCGTCGCAAGGTGTTCATGGTCTCCACCCCGACAATCCGGGGCCTGAGCCGGATCGAGCGGGAATACGAGGCATCGGACCAGCGCCGCTACTTCGTGCCCTGCCCACATTGCGGGGCGATGCAATGGCTGCAGTTTGAGCGGCTGCGCTGGGACAAAGGGCGGCCTGACACGGCGGCCTATCATTGCGAGGCCTGCGAGAAGGCGATCGCCGAGCATCACAAGACGCAGATGCTGGAACGTGGCGAATGGCGGGCGACCGCCGTTTCCGCCGATCCGCATTCCATCGGCTTCCACATCTCGGCGTTCTATTCGCCCTTGGGCTGGAAAAGCTGGCAGCAGATCGCCCGCGACTGGCTGGCGGCGCAGGGCTCCGAGGAAATGCTGCGCGCCGCCCGCAATACCTTGCTGGGCGAGACTTGGGTGGAGTCGGGCGACGCGCCGGAATGGCAGCGGCTGGCCGAACGCCGTGAGGCTTACGCGGGCGTGCAAATCCCCGCAGGCGGGCTGTTCCTGACCGCGGGCGTCGATGTGCAGAAGGATCGGATCGAGGTCGATGTCTGGGCCTGGGGCCGGGGCCTGGAGTCCTGGCTCGTGGATCACATCGTCATCCCGGGCGGCCCAGACGATCCGGTCTGCTGGGACAAGCTGACTACCCTGCTGGGTCAAACATGGGTCTGCGCCAATGGCGCGGTGATGCTGATCGGCAAGCTGGCGATCGACACCGGCTACGAGGCCCCGGCGGTTTACACTTGGGCGCGCAGGCAGGGCTTTGAGCAGGTCGCACCGATCAAGGGTCTGGAAGGCTTCAACCGCGCGACGCCGGTGTCGGGGCCGACCTATGTCGACGCCACCATCGGCGGCAAGCGTCTGCGCCGCGGCGCCCGGCTCTGGTCGGTAGCCACCGCCACCTTCAAGACCGAGACCTACCGCTTCCTGCGGCTTGAACGCCCTTCGGACGAGGACCGGGCGCTGGGCGTGCTGGACGCCCCCGGCACGGTACACTTGCCCGACTGGATCGACACCGAATGGCTGAAGCAGCTGGTGGCCGAACAGCTGGTCAACGTGCGCAACAAGCGCGGCTATGCCCACCAGGAATGGCAGAAAATGCGGGAACGCAACGAGGCGCTGGACACCCGCGTCTATGCAAGGGCTGCGGCCTGGATCATGGGCGCCGACCGCTGGGACGAGACGACCTGGCGACGGCTGGAGGCGCAGGCCGGTGTCGAGATCAGGCCGCAGGCGCCCGTGGCAATTCCTGCAACGCCTGAGGGGCCGACCGCGCCAAAGGCCGGAACACCGACCACGTCCCGGCGGAAACGCCGGGCCTGGACACCGAACTTCATGAGGGACTGAGATGGATCTGGAACGGATGCGCGCCCTGCTGGCCGCACTGCAGGAGGCCCGTTACGCGGGTGTTCGCTCGGTCAGCTATGATGGCAAATCGATCACCTATGGCTCGGATGCCGAACTGGCGAACGCCATCGCAGATCTGGAAACCCGGATTGCCACCGCCACCACCGGCAGCCCGCGTCGTCGGCGCTGGGGCACCGTCGCCTCGAAGGGCCTGTGATCCATGGCGTTCGAGGCGTTCCGCCAGCGGCTGGGGTCGATCATCGGTGGCTTCGACGCGGCACAGGCCCATCGTCGGTTGCGCGGGTTCCGGGCCAGCCGCGCACATGTGAACACACTGATCGCGGCCTCCGGCGATACCATCACCGCCCGGGCGCGCTGGCTGGTCCGGAATAACGGCTATGCCGCGAATGCCGTGGAAAGCTTCGCCAGCAATGTCGTCGGCGATGGCATCAAGCCTTCTTCGACCATCGCCGATGCCGCCAAGAAGGAAGAGCTGCAGGCGCTCTGGCTGGCATGGACCGATGATGCAGATGCCGAAGGCCTGACCGATTTCTACGGGCTGCAGCGCCGGGCCGCGCGCGAGGTGTTCCTGTCGGGCGAGGTGTTTGTCCGCATCCGCCCGCGCCGCGCAGAGGATGGGCTGACCGTGCCGCTGCAATTGCAGATGCTGCCCGCCGAAATGCTGCCCCTCGACATGAACCGCACCCTGCCCGGCGCTGGGCTGATCCGCCAGGGGATCGAGTTCGACGGTATCGGCCGCCGCGTCGCCTATCACTTCCTGCGCCGCCATCCGGGTGATCTGACCGATCCGGGGCTATCCGGCGAAACCGCCCGCGTGCCCGCCGCTGATGTGATCCATGTCCTTGACCCGGTGGAAGCGGGCCAACTGCGCGGCGTGTCGCGTTTTGCCGCCGCCATCGTGAAACTGTTCACCCTCGACCTTTATGACGACGCGGAACTCGAGCGGAAGAAGATCGCGGCGATGTTCGCGATGTTCATCACCTCGCCCGCCCCGGAAACCCCGCTGGAACCGACCGAGGAGGATCTGGAGGTCGAACCCGGCCAGGTGGTCCGTCTCGATCCCGGCGAGGATGTTTCCACCCCGGCGACGCCCGACTCCGGCGGCACCTACGAGCTCTTCCAGTACCGCACCCTGCTGCAGATCGGCGCGGCGCTGGGCATTCCCTACGGCTATCTGACCGGCGACACCGCCAAGGGCAACTTCTCCAACACGCGGATAAGCCTCATCGAGTTCCGCCGCCGCATCTCGGCCTGGCAGCATGGCGTGCTGGTGTTCCAGATGTGCCGCGCGGTCTGGACGCGCTGGATGGACGTGGCCGTGCTGTCGGGCGCACTGGACCTGCCCGGCTATGACAGCCAGCGCCGCCAATATCAGGCCTGCGCCTGGTTGCCGACCAAGTGGGACTGGATTGACCCTATGAAAGACGCCTCGGCCGAGATCCTGCAGATCGAGGCAGGCCTCAAATCCCGCACCCAGGCTCTGTCGGAGCGCGGCTATGACGCCGAACAGGTCGACCGCGAAATTGCCGCCGAGAGGAAGAGGGAATTGGCGCTGGGCCTCGACTTCCGCCGCCCGGGGTCGCCTGCGCAGGGGCCGGGTGACGCCAAGGGCAACGACAACGCGGATCAGGGTGGCGATGCCGCAGACGAAGACAAGGCCGATGACACCGCTGATGTCCGGCCTGACCCCAAGGACAAACAGTGATGCATCACGCCCAGATCGCCCAGCGTGCCTTCAACACCCCCTTGATGGTGGATCCCGCCAAAGCGCTGGCCTTCATGTCAGGGCTTGGGCCGCGCATCACCGGCCAAGATATCACTTTCCAAGGGCTGAAAGTTGAAGGTTCGGCGACAAAGGCGGCCGCCCGGCCCGCCCGCGCTTCGCTGTTCGGCAATGACCTCGCCCAGCGGCATCAGCAGGGAGGCAGTCAGCCCTTTGCCCTGATCGACGGCATCGCGGTGATCGAGATCGCCGGAACGCTGGTGCATCGCGGCGCCTGGATCGGCCAGTCTTCGGGCCTCACCTCCTACGAGGGCATCGCCGCCCAGCTGCAGGCGGCGCTCGCCGACCCCGGCGTGCGCGGCATTGCCCTCGATATCGACAGCTTCGGCGGTGAAGTGGCAGGGGCCTTTGACCTCGCCGATCGCATCCGGGCGGCACGAGCGCAAAAGCCTGTCCGCGCCTTCGTCGCCGAACATGCGCTGTCGGCGGGCTATGTTCTGGCATCGCAAGCCGACCGGATCATCCTGCCGCGCACCGGGGCGGTGGGCAGCATCGGCGTCGTGGCGCTGCACACCGACATGAGCGGCGCCCTCGATCAGAAGGGCATTGCTGTCACGCTGATCCACGCCGGATCGCACAAGGTCGACGCCAACCCTTACCAGCCGCTGCCCGAAGCGGTCCGGTCCCGGATGCAGGCCGAGCTGGAAGAGCTTCGCCTGCTCTTCGCCCGGACGGTCGCGGACGGTCGGGGTGACCGTCTCGATGTGGCGCGGGCGCTGGGCACCGAAGCGGCGGTGTTCCGCGGCGAGGCCGCGGTTCATGCCGGTCTGGCCGACGATCTGGCCGATCCCGTCCTGGCCTTCCACGCCTTCGCCGCCGCCCCTCGCGGCCCTCATTCCCCCAGCAGAAAGGGTCCTCAGATGACCACCACCCCCACAGACGCCTCCAACCCGGCACCGATTGCCGCCCAGCCCGCCGCGACGACCGCGGCACCGGTCGCACCGACCGTCGCTGAACCTCCTGCCGCGGTGGCAACTGCGCCGACAACTAACGCAGGCGGAGCCATGACCGCCGACGCTGTCCGCGTTGAGGCGGCTGAAGTGGCGCAGGTCTGCGCGCAGGCCGCCCGGTTGGGCGTGACCATCGACGCCGCCGATGCCGTTACCAAGGGCCTCAAACCCGAGGCCCTGCGCGCCCGGGTGCTGGCCGATCTCGCCGCCCGCAGTGATGCGGCGGGCATCATCGCCACCGCCCCCGCCGCTGCCGCCGCCAAGGACAGCCCGATCATCGCCGCGGCAAAGAAGGCCGCGACCGACGCCAGGCGCTGATCCAGAGCACCTTACCCATTCGCCAACCCATCCCGGAGACTGACCAATGCCTGTCCTGATCCAACCGCCCAGCATGGGCGATGTCCTCAAATATGAGGCCAACCCGAACTACACCCGCGAGAGCGTGACCCTGCTGCAGGGCATGCCCTATCCGGTCGGCGCCGTGCTGGGGCGCATCACCGCCAGTGGCAAATACAAGCTGGCCACCAGCGGCGGCGCAGATGGGGCTCAGACGGCATCGGCCGTGCTGCTCTACGCCGTGGATGCCACCCTCGCAGACGCCACCGGCATCATCATCGCCCGCGGCCCGTCGATTGTCTCCCGCGCCGGGCTCGCTTACGACGCCACCGTCGATGATGCGGCCAAGATCACCACCAAACTCGGCCAGCTGGCCGCCGTCGGCATCATCCCGCGCGACGGCGTCTGACGCAGTTTTCCCCCACCTTCCTCGGAGCACCCCATGACCCTTGTCCGCAATCCGTTTGACGCTGGCGGCTATTCGCTGGCCGAGATGACGCAGGCCATCAACATCCTGCCCAACCTCTACACCCGCCTCGGCCAGATCGGCCTCTTCCGCTTTGAAGGCGTCACCCAGCGCTCGGTGATCATCGAGCAATACGAGGGTGTTCTCAGCCTTCTGCCCTCGGTGCCGCTTGGTGCCCCGGCCACCCTCGGCAGCCGCGAAGGCCGCTCGATGCGCTCCTTCGCCTTGCCGTGGATCCCGCATGACGATGTGATCCTGCCCGGCGACATCCAGGGCTCTCCCGCGCTGGGCGTATTTGACGCCGCCGACCCGCTGGTCGAGGTGATGAACCGCAAGCTGCAGCTGATGCGCCGCAAGCACGCCCAGACCCGCGAATACATGGAGATCAACGCCCTGCGCGGCATCGTGAAGGACGGGGCCGGGACCACGCTCTACAATTACTTCACCGAGTTTGGTCTGGCGCAAATCTCGGTCGATTTCCTGCTCGGCACTGCTGGCACCAATGTGCAGGGCAAGGTGCGCGAGGTGTTGCGCGCGGTCGAGGACAATCTGCTGGGCGAGGCGATGTCCTCGGTCCATGCGCTGGTCAGCCGCGAGTTCTTCGACAAGTTGATCGTGCATCCCAAGACCGAGGAGGCCTACAAGTTCTATGCCGCAACCGGCGCGCAGCCCTTGCGCGAGGATGTGCGGCGCAACTTCCCCTTCGCAGGCATCCTCTTCGAGGAATATTCCGGCACCGTCACGCTTTCCACCCGGGCGGCCGAACGGCTGGTGCCCGCCAGCGAGGGCATCGCCTTCCCGCTTGGCACCATCGACACTTTCACCACCTATGGCGGCCCGGCGAACTTGCTGGAGGCGGCCAACACCATGGGTCTGCCGCTTTACGCCCGCCAACATCTGGACGAGAAGGGCCGCTGGATTGATCTGATGACCGAGGCCTCGATCCTGCCGGTCAACAAGCGGCCGCGCATCGCCATCCGCCTGCACAGCTCGAACTGACCGGCGGGCGGACATCATCATGACCGTCTTCGCCGCCGCCATGGACCGCATCTATGCCAACCCCTCCATGGCGGTGGCCGCTGTCTGGATCTCGGCCGCCACATCGGCGGAACGCCCGATCCGGGTGATCCGCCGTGCGCCGGACCGGATCACCGAATTCGGCGCGGGCCGATTTGTCAGCGACACCATGATGGTGGATGTGCGCTTGTCCGACCTGCCCGATCCCCGCCCCGGCGATCTGATCGTGATTGGCAGCGACAGCTTCACCATTCAGGGCGAACCCCTGCGCGACCGCGAGCGGTTGATCTGGACGCTGGACCTGCGACCGTCATGAAAATGAAGATCAGCTTCGATCCCGACATCGTCGCGCTGATGCAGGCGGAAATCGCCGCCGGAGAAAAGGCGGTCTCCGCGGCGATGCGCAGCGCAGGCACCTCCCTGAAATCCGCCTGGCGGGCGCAAATCACCGGCGCGGGCCTTGGCATTCGCCTCGGCAATTCGATTCGGCTCGCGACCTACCCGAAGGCAAAGGACAGCCTGAATGCCGCGGCGCTGGTCTGGTCCAACGCGCCGGTGATCATCGGCGCGCATGACACCGGGCCGCTGATCCGCTCCAGGGATGGCTTCTGGCTGGCGATCCCCACCCCGGCGGCGGGGAAAATCAGCAAAGGCGGCCGGATCACCCCCGGCGAATGGGAACGCCGCAGCGGCTTGCGCCTGGTGTTCATCTATCGCCGACGGGGGCCGAGTCTGCTGGTGGCGGAGGGGCGGTTGAATTCCAAGGGTCGCGCTGTGGCGTCAAAATCGAAGACCGGACGCGGCGTGGCGACCGTGCCGATCTTCCTGCTGGTGCCTCAGGTCAAGTTGCGCAAGCGGCTGGATCTGGCAAGGGATGCAGAGCGGGCGGTGGATGGCGTGCCGGGGATGATCGTGGCGGAGTGGGTGCAGTCTACGACAATCACTTGACGCCTAATGGCCTCTCAGCTCTATTCCTCTGGCTATGGTTGATCTCAGAAATTAGGCGTGCAATGAAGCGAATTTCTCCCATTTATGCAATAAAAATTTCACGGAGAGCTATTCGCTCCTGGCAAAAGAATCTGGAACGAAAAAGAACGAAAAGGTGCCCAATAAAATGGATCGAGAAACGCGTCATTCTTTCCGAAAACTTCAACTTCTCTGCAAATTACATTGAAACAGTGCAGAGCCTGCAAGAGTTTAAAAGAGCAACACTTTCAAAGCCGAAATCGAGGGTTCGACACAAAGTATACATTGATCTGGCTTCAGTGAAGGACATTTCAATAGCTGGAGCCCTAGTGCTCGCTGCTGAAATTGATCGGTGGCGACGCTTGAAACGCGCGTCTCTGAAACCTCGCGATACGGAAAATTGGGACCCAATTGTGAAGCGCACGCTCACTTCGCTAGGATTTTTCGATCTACTTGGCGTAAGAATTGAGAGAAGCGCAAATGATGATTTCAACGGAAAAGAGGTTGTTGTTCTTCCGATGGTCACCGACGCACGGCTTGACGGTGAGATGCTCTATAGGATTGGTGAACATTTGGAAGTTGTTGCTGGCGTGTTTCGCCAAGATCCCACGATTTACGCAGCGTTAACTGAAGCTGCCTACAACTCCACCCTTCATGCTTATCCGACTGACCATAACTACGAGTTCCAGCCTTTGTGGAAGCGTTGGTGGGCAACGGCATGTTGGTCGCCACAGGAATCCGCTGTGAGGTTCATGATCTACGATCAGGGTGTTGGAATACCGGCCACACTCCCGCGTTCTCAAAAATGGGAGCGCATTAGAGAGTACATCAGCAAGGTACCCTTGATCGGAGGTTTTTCAAACGACGCGTCTGCCATGATCGAAGCAGCTATTGAGGTTTCTCGAACTTCGCGCGATGGGGGGCATGGAAAGGGGCTCAAGGACGTTGTCGCTCCGGTAACGGGTTTGGAAGGTGGCAGAGTGCGAATATTGAGCGGCCGCGGCTGCTACCTATGTTATGGTGATGGGACGATCGAGAAGAGCGATAGCGACCTACATATTGGGGGTACACTTATCGAGTGGACCATACCTACGGGTCATGCCGAAGTAGGAGTAGAATCATGACTACGACGATCAACATCGCGAAGGATTACACTCGGTTTCCGGGTGGACGTTACCCTGAGGACGGAAAAGGAAACGGTACCAGTTTCCGCAAGAAGTTCCTTGTCCCAGTGATGAAGAGCGGAGATCACGCAGTCGTGATTCTTGATGGAGCTGCAGGTTACCCGTCGTCCTTTCTCGATGAAGCTTTTGCTGGCTTGGTTCGAAAGGAGGGCTTTTCGGCCGAAAGTGTTTTGAAAGCACTGAGATTTCAAGCAACCGATCCAGGATTTTCTCGCTTCATTGAAATGATTGAGAGCTACGTCCGATCGGCCACTCCAGAGAAAGAAACGCATCATTGAGCGGGTGGTGTTCTTGAACTGGGAAAGCTTTGGCTGGCCTGCCCTCATTGGCGTACTTGGATATATTGGATCGCGCGGCGTCGAGACGGCCATTGGATATTTTTCTAACAGCGCGACTACTATCGAAGCGCGCCGCAACTCGGACTTAGAACGAATTGAGCAGGTTGCTTTTGAGATCCGCGATTTGGCATGTACCTACTGGAGTTCCTCTGGCGGGGCCGAAGGACAGAAAAGATTAACAGCATCAATCACTGGGCGTCTCAGCTTTTTGGCCGCAATGATTGATGAGCTCTTCAAGTCTCATAGTGATGAGTGTCGCTCGGCTCAAGAAGTGTTGCGAAGATTTCATGAATCGTGTTCGGAGGGTGATTTCGGTGTTATCGCCCGAGACCCTGAACCAGAGCGGTGTCAAGACATAGAGCGTTTCGCTTACGAGTTGGTGCATCGAACAGCAAGTCTTAGACGGAATCTCCCTCGCGGAAGAAACTAGAGCGCATGCCTCACATTGGCACGCGAGAGCTCATTTGCACTATCCATACTAGATTTGATTTGCGTTCGCCGAAACTGGATAAATTGCCAACCACCCGCGAAACCGTCCTCGCCGCGCTTCACACCCGGTTGCAACCCCTTGCCGCCCTCTTCCTGCGCGACGAGGTTCTGCCAGAACGCATCCCATCCGCTGGCCTGATCATCCTGCGCGACGGCCAACCGGGCGAGCCGGAGGTGACGCTGTCACCACTGCGCTATCACTACCAGCACCGAGCCGAGCTGGAGGTCGTCGTCCAGACGGGAACTGGCCGGGCCAGCGCCTTCGACACCTTGATCTCTGCCATCGGCGCCGCGCTGGAAGCCGACCGGACACTCGGCGACCTCTGCGACTGGATCGAACCGGAAGCCCCTTCTTCTGTCGATCTTCCCATCGAGGGCGCATCTACCTTGAAGGCGGCGGTGATCACCGTCGTGCTGCACTACACCACAACTAACCCCCTGCTTTGATGCCGGACAATGCTGCCCGCTGAGGCTTACGGGGAGCCTGTTCTGCGGATTTCACTCCTGACTGTTCGGGTTGTCCCCAAGCAACCAGAGCAGAAGGCAGGCCAGGATTGGCGAAAGCATCAGGCTCAGCAGCACCCATCCAAATGCACTGCGGCCACGGTCCGTCGCCATGCCTGCGGGAAGCATGATGAACAGCCAGAGCGTGAAATACAGGATTGCCAGCATGAACACGATGATTGCCAGCATGTAAACGATGGAAAAGACGGCTTCGATCATGGCGATTTCCCAAAGGCGCCCCGTCCCAAGAGGCTGATGAGATTTCAAAGTTCGAAACCTCTTGCCCGGCCGAAATACAGACTCTCTAGGAAAGGAGAAACACCCAATGGCACGTGCGCAAGGCGCGCGGGCGCAGATGGCGCTTGCGTTCGAGACGGTTTACGGCAGCCCGCCGGGGAACGGCTTCACCAGGATGCCGTTTGCCAGCACCTCGCTGGGATCGGAACAGCCGCTGCTGGACAGCGAGCTGCTTGGCTATGGCCGCGATCCGCTGGCGCCGATCAAGGACGCGGTGACGGCGGACGGCGATGTGGTGGTGCCGATCGACGCCGAGGCCTTCGGGTTCTGGCTGAAGGCGGCGTTCGGCGATCCGGTCAGCTCGGGGGCAGGCCCCTACACCCACACGTTCCATTCCGGCAGCTGGGTGCTGCCCAGCATGTCGATCGAGACCGGCATGCCGGAGGTGCCGCGCTATGCGATGTATTCGGGCTGCATGCTGGATCAGATCAGCTGGCAGGTGCAGCGGTCAGGCCTCTTGACCGCCACCGCGCGTCTGGTGGCGCAGGGCGAGACCATCACCGCGATCACCGGCGCGGGTGTGCCCGGGGACCTGGCGCTGCAGCGGTTTGGTCATTTCAACGGCGAGATCAGCCGGAACGGGGCGGCGCTGGGCAATGTGGTCTCGGCCGAGATCACCTATGCCAACAACCTCGACCGGATCGAGACCATCCGCAGCGACGGCCGGATCGACGGGGCGGATCCCTCGATCGCCGCACTGACCGGCAAGATCGAGGTGCGCTTTGCCGACAGCACGCTGGTCGCCCAGGCGATCAACGGCGATCCCTGCGCGCTGGAATTCGCCTATGTCCTGCCCTCGGGCGAGGGCTTCTCTTTCGTGGCGCATGCCGTCTATCTGCCGCGCCCGCGCATCGAGATTGCCGGGCCACAGGGCGTGCAGGCGAGTTTCGAGTGGCAGGCGGCGCGCGACAGCGCCCTTGGCCGGATGTGCACCGCAACCCTGATCAACAGCATCGGAACCTATTCATGATCCGCCTGAACCTGACCGCCAGCCCTGAATGGCTGGCCCTGGCGCCCGACCTGCGGCTGCTGGTGGCACCGCTGACCACCGCGCTGATGGTCTCGGCCCGTGCCGACGCCGCCGTCGAGGCTCTGGCGGGCACGGCCAGCACCGAAGCCCTGGCGCTGGCCATGGCCAAGGCGGTCGCCCGCCGCGCCGTGCTCGATTGGAAGGGGGTTGGTGATGCGCTGGGCCAGAGCCTGCCCGTCACGCCGGACGGCATCGACGCCCTTCTCGAGGTCTGGCCGGTGTTCGAGGCGTTCCAGATCCGCTATGTCGCCCGCGGCCTGCTGCTGGACGCAGAAAAAAACGCCTCACCGCCCTCGCCGACTGGTCCTTCGGCGGCGGCGGGCGCTACTGCGAAGCCTGCGCGGGGCCCTGCCCGGACTGCCCGGCACGGCTGAACCGGCCGCAGACGCCGGAGGGTTGGCAGATCTGGGATCTGGTCGGCCGCCTTGGTGGCCAGCTGCGGATTCTGCCGGGGGCGGTGATCGGCTGGGACATGGGGGCGGCATTGGCGCTGGCAGGGGCGCTGGGCATCGACCCGCTGGTCACCGCCGAACTGCTGCCCGCGATCGAGGCGGTGATGGTGCGCAAGCTGAACGAGCATCTGGCAGAAGCGCAGGACTATATCTGACGCTTCAGCCCGCCAGCATGCGCTGGACGATCTGCGGATCCCTGGCGATCAGCGCCAGCAGCACCCGGGCAGGTCCGTCCGGGCTGCGGCGGCGCTGCTCCCAGTTCAGCAGTGTGCCTTTCTTGACGCCGATGCTGCGGGCAAAGTCGGCCTGCGACAGGCCGGTGCAGGCCCGGATCGCCTGCACGTCGGGTTCCGGCAGCTCGATCAGATGGACATTGCCCATGGCTACGCCGCTGGCGTGCGACAGTGCCTCCTTCAGACCCAGTTCGATGCTCTTGAACGCGTCGCTCATCTCGTCCTCCTGTCGCTTGCCGACAGCCATTCGCCCAATGATCTGACGGCCTCGGTCTCGGAGACCGTCAGGTTTGCATTCGCAGTCATGTCCGCAAGGCCGGGATCGCGCAAGCCGAACGCCCACCTCGCAGCCGTCTTCACCATCGCCGCCGCAGACGACCCAACCCTCACCCGCTGACCTTCGCCACGACGGTCACGCCCTGCAGCCCGGCAAAATGCTGATCGCAAGTCAGCAGCATCGCTCCATGCGCGCGGGCGGTGGCGTAGATGATGGCATCGGCGGTGGCGAGCTTGTGGGCGCGGCAGGCTTCGGCGGCGGCAAGGGCGGTTTCGGTATCGAGGGGGATGACTTCGCAGACCTGGGTGAAGGCGATGACCTGATCGGCCTTGTCCTCGCCCACCTCGCGGGTCAGCCATTTCGCGAGCTCGAGCTGCACCATGGTGGGGACCAGCCAGTCGGCCTGCTCGGGCAGATGCGGCGCCACGGCGAGGCCGGTGGCGGAACCGGTCAGCCATTCGATCCAGGCCGAGGTGTCAACAAGGACCCTCAGAACCGGTCCGCCCGGTCACGGTAATCGGAGGGTGCGGCACCACGCGCCAGACCCTGCAAGGCCTCGCGCTTGGGGACCGGCACCAGCAGCACACCGGTGCCCTTGGGAATGAAGGCAAAGGTCAGCCCGGCCTCCCAGGACTGCGCCCGCCGGATCGCCTTGGGGATCGAGATCTGGAACTTCGAGGACAGGATCGCGGTCTCGGACATGCTCATACCACCTTTTGATCGATCAGACGAACGTAAGACAGATGACCCGCCGTTGCAAGGAGCCTGACCCATGACAGAGAAACGCGTCTCGGTCCGCCTGGTGGCGGTCGGCGGCCGCCAGGTGCGCGCCGAACTGGAAGGCGTAGGGCAAGCGGGCGCGCGCGGCTTTGGCCGGTTGTCCACCGAGATGGAGCTGGCCAATGCACGGCTGGGCAGCTTTGCCCGCAAGGCCGGGATTGCGCTGGCGGCGGTGACGGTGGCGGCGGCCGCGGCGGGTGTGGCGATGATCCGCTCAGGCATCGAGACCATCAGCGCCCAGGTCGACATGGCGGCCTCGCTCCGGACCACGGTCGAGAGCTTGCAGGTTCTGACCTGGGCCGGGGAACTGGCGGGGGTGTCGCTGGGCGAGATCGAACAGGCGACAAAGAAGCTGACCACCCGGCTTTCGGAGGCGGCGGCGGGGTCGGGCACGGCCGTGGGGGCACTGGAGCGGCTGCAGCTGAGTGCCACCGCATTGCAAGCCTTGCCGCTCGATCAGCGCATCGTGGCGATCCAGGAGGCGCTGACCCGGTTGGTGCCCGAGGCCGAACGCGCCGCGGTGGCCTCCGATCTTTTCGGCGACAAGGCGGCGCTGGCGTTTCTGCGCATTGACCCCGCCACCTTGCGCGAGGCTGCCAAGGACGTGCGGGACTTCGGGGTGGCTGTGAGTGCTACGGATGCCGCGCAGATCGAACGCAGCGGCGATGCCATCGCCCGGCTCAGCCTGATCTGGCTTGGCCTGACCAACCGGCTGACCGCCGCCGTGGCCCCGGCACTCGAGACCGTCGCCAATGCGCTGGCCGCCATGGCGCGCGGCACCGGTCCCTTGGGGGCTGCGATCAACGCCCTCTTCGCCAACATCGGGCGGCTGACCACCTATGCCGCAACCTTTGCTACCCTGCTGGCCGGGCGCTGGGTGGCGGGTCTGGCGGCGGCGGCGCTGTCGGTCAGTGGCCTTGCCACCGCCCTGGTCATCCTGCGCGGTGCGCTGATCCGCACCGGCATCGGCGCGCTGATCGTCGGTGCCGGTGAGCTGGTCTACCAGTTTGGCCGCCTCGCCGCCGGGGCAGGCGGCTTTGGCGCAGCGATGGCACTCCTGGGCGATCTCGCCACGCAGGTCTGGAACCGCATCGGGCTCGGGGCGTCGGCCGCTGCCGCCAGCGCCTTCGCGGCCTTCGCCGGGATCCAGGCGGCGGTCGCCACGGCGATGCAGGGCGCCATCGCGGCGGTGGTCGGTTTTGCCAACACCGCCGTCAACAGCTTCGAGGGCGCGTTCGAGGCGATCAAGGCGGTCTGGGGGCTGTTGCCCGCCGCGATCGGCGATCTGGCGTTCCAGGCGGCCAACAGCCTGATCGACGGCGTTGAGAGCATGCTCAATGGCGTGGTGGCGCGGATCAACGGCTTCATCGCCGGGGTCAATTCCGGGCTGGAAGCGCTGGGCTCGGAACGCCGCATCACCCTTCTGGGCGATCTTGATCTCGGCGAGATCGAGAACCGCTTTGCCGGGGCCGCGAGCCAGGCCGCCACCGCCGCCCAGGATGCCTTTGCCGCGGCCTTCGCCGACAACCCCTTGGCAATACCCGATCTCGGCCTCACCGCCAGCGCAACCGAGGCGGAAGCCGCGGCCGAAGGCTGGCGCCGCGCGGCTGCCACACTGTCGGAGGGCGCGCGCCAGCCGCTGCCCGCCCTTGCCGCCCTGAAGGCCGCGATGACCGCCAGCGGTGCCGGGGCCGGAGCAGCCCTCGACGGCGCCAGTGCCGCGGCGGCGCGGTTTGACGCAGCCCTCGGCGAGGACGGCAGCAGCGGTCCGGCGGCGGCGCTGGACGAGACCGCCGCCGCCGCGGGCCGGGCCGGAGGCGCGCTGCAATCGGCCGCCAGCGGTGCCGGGGCGGCCTGGGACGCAGCCAAGGCCGCGATCGAACGCACCAAAGAGGTGGCGCGCGGGCTCAGTGAAGACATCACCGGGCCGCTGAAGGAGGCGCTGAAGTCGGGCGAGCTCAGCTGGCAGACTTTCGCTTCGGCGATCTCCGGCATTGCCCGCAATCTGGCCAACCGGCTGATTGATCAGGCCTTCAAGCCGATCGAGGACGCGCTGTTCCGCGCTTTCTCCGGCGGCGGCGCCGGGGGCGGCGGCGGCATCTTCGGCTGGCTGACCGGGGCGATTGGTCGGCTGTTCGGCGGCGGCTTTGCCAAGGGCGGGGTGTTCGGGACCGGCGGCGCGCTGACCGCCTTCGCCCAAGGCGGCACATTCGGGGGCGGCACATTCGGAGGCGGCGGCACGTTTGGCGGTGGCGGCAGCATTGTCACCCGCCCGACGGTGTTTCCCTTTGCCCGCGGCATCGGGCTGATGGGCGAGGCCGGTCCCGAAGCCATCCTGCCGCTGCGCCGTGGCGCCGGGGGCCGTCTCGGGGTCGAGACCAGCGGCGCCGCCGCCGCCCCGGCCCCGGCCACCCACATCATCAATGTGCTCGACCCCTCGATCGTCGGCGATTATCTCGCCACCCCCGCGGGTGAGCGGCTGATCGTCAACGTGATCCGGCGCAACCGGGGAGGCCTCAATGTCTGACCCCGACCTGCCGCTCTGGCCCTTCCCTGTGCGCCAGCCGGTCAGCGAGGTGCTGGAATGGCAAACCGATGTGCTGGCCTGCGCTGCCGCCGAACAGCGGCTTGCCCTGCGCGCGGCCCCGCGCGAGAGCCTGACCTACACGCATCTGCTGGATGCAGGCGGCCTTGCCCGCGCCGCAGCCCTCGCCCGCGCCGGGTATCTTGGCGACGGACTGCTGCCGCTCTGGCACCAGGCCGGGCGGGCCGCGACCGATCTTGCCGCCGATGACAGCGTGATCTTCCTCGACACTGCCGCCGCCGATTACCGCGCACCGGGGGAGGCCATCGTCGCCCTCGATGGCGGCGAGGCGTTGCGGGTTGCGGTGGCGGCGGTGTGGCCCGACCGACTGGAACTCTCATCACCGGTCGGCGCCGCGCTGACCCGGCCGCTGGTTGCCCCGGCGCGCCGGGCCTTCCTGACTGCCCCGGTCAGCATCGAGCGCCGCCGCCAGAGCCTCGGCAGCGTCACCGCGAGTTTCGCGCTGCGGGATGGCGCTGATCTCGGCACCAGCGCCGATCCGGCCGCCACCAGCCACCTTGGCCTAGCGGTGCTGACCGATCCGGCAGTGCTGCGCCAGCCGCTGGCCGCCAGCCTGGCCCAAAGCCTCGAGATCATCGACAACGGCTTCGGCCCGCTGGTGGCCGAGCCGCTGTTGAACTATCCGCAGGAGCGCTGCAGCCTGACCCTGATCGACCGCGGCCGCAGCGCCATCTGGTCGCGGCGGCGCTGGCTGCACCGGCTGCGCGGTCGCCAGGGTGCCTTCTGGCTGCCAAGCTGGGGCCGGGAGCTGAGACTGCAGGCGGCAGTCCCGGCCAACGCCACATCGATGATCGTGGCGCCGCTGGAGGATCTCACCCTCTGGCCCGGCCGTCAGGTGATGTTCGAACGGACCAGCGGCCCGATCTGCCGTGCCATCACCGCCGCCAGCTACCACGCACTGGGCGCCCGCCTGAGCATTGCCGCCCCGGGCATCACGATTGCCGCCGCCACGCCGGTGCATCTTCTGACCCGGATGCGGCTTGATACCGACCGGATCGAGTTCGAGCACTTTGCCAGCCGGACCGAGTTCAGTCTGGCCCTGATCTCTGTGCCCGCATGAGTTACGATCTGGCCGAGACCTCCACCGCCGAGGGCCGCCCGTATTTCCTCTACCTCTTTGCCGAAGGCGAGCGGCTCTGGCGCTTCACCAGCCGGGCGGCCGACTGGCTCTCCCCCGCGGCAGCGTTTCCGGCGGAGGGGGTGGATCTGAACTGGGCCGCCGCGGCGATCTCGCATGGCGCCATCGTCCAGAGCAGCGATCCGCGCCGGGTCGATCTTTCCGTCACCTTGCCGCTGTCCGACCCCTTCGCCCGGCGCTATCTCGGCCCGCGCAGTGGCCCGGTCACCAGCCTGACGATATTTCGTGGGCATGAACAGCTGCCCGCCGAGGTGGTGGCGCATTGGAAGGGCCGGGTGGTCTCGGCCCGCACCGAAGGCCCGCGCATCACCCTGCGCTGCGAATCGCTCTTCACCGCGATGCGCCGGGCGGGTGTGCGGGCCAAATACCAGCGGCTTTGCCGCCACCCGCTCTATTCCCGCGGCTGCCGCCTCGACATCGAGACCTACTTCGTCGGTGGCAACGCCAGCGCCCGGGCGGGCAACCAGATCACCGTGGCCGAGGCCGCCCTGCTGCCCGATGGCTGGTTCCGCGGCGGCGTGCTGCGCCATGCCGGGGCCTTCGGCTTCATCATCGGTCATAGCGGCGCCAGCCTGACGCTGGCGGGCCGGATGCCGGAACTGGAGGCGGCGATCGATGCGGCGATCGCGGCACCCGACACTCTGGCGCTGATCGAGATGGCGCCGGGCTGCGATCTGCGCAGCTCCACCTGCAAGGCCAAGTTCGGCAATCTGCTGAACTTCGGCGGCTTCCCCGACATCCCCGGCCGCAACCCGTTCGGCGGCACCAGCATCGTCTGACGGGCATCACGCAAGGCCCACTCGCAAGGCCCACCCTCAGGCCTTCCCAAAAGCCCTCCCTCGGGGCCAACCCCAAGGCCCTCCCTCAAGGACATCCGCCATGGTCTGGAATTTCCTGATCCAGATCGTCGTCAGCCTGGCGCTGACCGCGATCTCCTATGCGCTCTCGCCGCATCCGAAGTCCGAGACCCCCAAGGCCGCCGGGCTCGACGAGTTCGACCTGCCCACCGCCGAGGAAGGCCGCCCGATCCCGGTGGTGTTCGGCACCGTGCTGCTGCGCGGCCCCAATGTGGTCTGGGCCGGGGATCTCAGGGTCGACCCGATCCGCAAGAAAGGCGGCAAGAAGTGACTGAATCCAATGAAGCCGCAGCAGCGCCCTCCGCCGAACCCGCCGCAAATCTGCCCACCCAAACCGGGGCGCCGATGGCCGACCAATCCGGCGCGGCCCCGATTGCCAAACCCGCAGCGTCCTTGCCCGTCCAACCGGTCGAACTTCTGTCGGCACCCCTGCCAGAGCCCCTGATCGTCACCCTGCAGGATCTGCGCGCGGCCCGGCTCTGTTTTCAGGGCGCCCGGCCGTGGTTCCGCCGCCAGGGGCTGGACTGGCAGCAATTCCAGATCCACGGCATTGACGCCGAGATTCTCGCAGCCTCCGGTGATGCGCTGGCACTGCGGGTGATCGAAGCCGCCCGCAACCGGGTCGGCCGCGATGGGTAGCGCCAAGTCCCAGACCGTCGGCTACCGCTATTCGCTGGGCGTGCATCTGGCGCTCTGCCACGGCCCGGTCGATGCCATCCGCGAGATCCGGGTTGATGACCGCACCGCCTGGTCGATCGGCACCGCCCAGAGCAGCAGCGCCGCCGGATCCGGCGCGGGCGCCCAGGCGAGCTATGGCAGCCTGACCGGGGTCTCGGCCGAGGCCGGAACCGGCGGGGCAAGTGTGGCCACCCTGCGCTTTGCGGGCATGCTGCCGGGCATCCGGCTGGGGGCCAGCTACGATCTGCGCCTGGCCAGCGACGGCAGCCGCCGCACCGTCACCCTGCAGGCGGTGAGCCATGCCAAGTCGACCGGCATCACCACCTGGCTGGTCGAACCGGCCAGCACCGCCTTTGCCGCCCAATCCGCCACCGTCACCGAGGCCGCCAGCCTGCCCAGTCTCAGCCAGGGCGCCGCGGGTGGCCGCATCCGCATCAACGCCCCGGAGCTCTTTGGCGGCGAGACCCGCGAGGGCGGCATTGTCGGCGATATCGACGTGCTGATGGGCGAGCCCGCCCAGGGCCAGAACGATTATCTGGCCGCCCGGGCGCGCTCGGATGTGCCGGGCTACCGCGGTCTCTGCAGCCTGGTGCTGCGCCAGGTCTACATGGGGCTGAACCCCTATCTCAAACCCTGGTCGGTGCGGCTGACCCGGGTGCTGCAGGCCGCCGACGGCGCCCCGCAATGGTATCCGGCCAAGGCGCAGATCGTGCCCGAAGCCCGGATCGACGATGCCGCGGTCTATATCGCCATGGATGCCTCGGGCTCGATGTCGGGCAGCCGGATGGCCGCCCAGATCGCCGCCGTCGCCCGGCTGATCCGCGAGATCAGCGCCAACGCCGCCCCGGATGCAGGTGCTGGCCCGAATGATCTGCAGATCGTGACCTACAATGCAGCCGTCACCGGCACGGTGCTGCGCCGCAACGCCGATGCCGCGGCCTACGGCGAGTTGACCGCATGGGTCGAAGCCCTCTCGCCGCTCACCGAAGGCGGCACCGACTATGGCGCCGCTCTCAGTCTTGCATCCGCCTTCTTCAGTGGCGCCGCTGCCAAACACCGCATCCTGATCTTCGTGACCGACGGCGCCCCCAGCCCCGCCGCCACGCTGCAGACCGCCAAGGCCACGCTGGCGGCGATCACGGGCGTCGATGTCTTTGCCTTCAACATCGCGCTTGCCGACACCAGCGCCACCGCCGAGCTCGACAACACGCCCGTAGATGGCGTGCCGGTGGTGCCGCCCGATGATCCCGAAGCCCTGGTGGCCTCGCTGCGCGCAGGCTTCGGCCGCGGCCCCGACATGAACCCCGCCCATATCATCCGCGAATGCCTGACCAATGCCGATTGGGGTCTGGGCCATGCCGCAGCCGACATCGGCCCCAGCTTCACCGCGGCGGCGGACGCGCTCTTTGCCGAAGGCTTCGGTCTGTCGTTGCTCTGGCAGCAGGACGGCACCATCGAGGAGTTCATCGCCGATGTGCTCAAACACATCGACGCCCATCTCTTCGTCGACCGCCGCAGCGGCCGCTGGGAACTGCGGCTGATCCGTGCCGATTATGATGCAGCCACCCTGCCGGTGTTTGACGACAGCTCTGTGGTGGATTGGGGCGAGCTCGGCCGCCGCGAGACCGCCGATCTCGTGAACAGCGTCACCGTGAAGTTCTCCGACATCCGCACCGACCAGACCGGATCGGTCAGCGTCACCGACACGGCGCTGGTGCAGCAGTTGGGCCAGGTGATCAGCGCCACTGTCGATTATCCCGGCATCCGCTTCGAGGCGCTGGCGGTGCGCGCCGCCGAACGCGATCTGCGCGGCCTCTCGGCGCCGCTGCTCACCGGCGAGATCACCGTCAGCCGCATCGGCGCAGGTCTCGAGCCCGGCGATGTCATCCGCCTCTTCAACCCGCGCCGCGGCCTCGACGGGCTGGTGGTGCGCATCGCCGAGATCAGCCATGGCGACGGCCGCAACAACGGCATCCGCATCAAGATCGCCGAGGATGTCTTTGCTCTCGGCCGCACCGCCATTGTCGGCGGCGAGAGCGGCGCCAGTACTGCCCTGATCCTGCCGCCGCGGCCGCTCACCCGCCGCTGGGTCGAGGAGGCGCCCTACTGGCTCCTGGTGCAGGAACAGGGCCATGCCCAGGCCGACGCGCTGCTGGCCGAAGACCCGGGCTGCGGCGCCATCATCGCCGCGGGCGAACGACCCTCGCCCGACGCGCTCTCGGTGCAGGTCTGGGCCGACAGCGGGGCGGGTTTCGGGCTGGAACAGGCGGTGGCCTTCGTGCCCGCAGCACATCTGACCGCCGCCATCAGTGATGATCCGGCCGAGGACACGATCTCTGTCGGGGGCTGGAGCGGGCTTGGCGATGTGGCGATCGGCACGCTCGCATCCCTTGGTCCGGAGCTGGTCCGCATCGATGGCGTCTCTGCCACCAGCCTCACCATCGGGCGCGGCTGTCTCGACACCGTGCCAATGTCCCATGCCGCGGGCACTGCCCTGCTTTGCTGGCAGCAGCTTGGCAATGCCAGCGAACCGCGCTTTGCTGCCAGCGAGGCCGTGGCGGTGAAGATGCTGCCGGAGACCGGCTTTGGCACCCTGCCGCTGGCGCAAGCCCCGGCCGATCAGATCACCCTTGCCAGCCGCGCCATCCGGCCGCTGCCGCCGGGCAATCTGCGGGCCAATGGCACCAGCACCGTCAACCCGAACCTTCTGAACCTCGGCCCGGTGCTGCTGACCTGGGCGCATCGCGACCGGCTGCTGCAAACCAGCTCCGTGTTTGACGCCTATGATGCAGGCGACATCGGCCCGGAACCCGGGGTGAGCTATGTTCTCGAGCTGCGCTGGGTCGATCCGGTGAGCGGTGCGGTTCTGGAGCCCGTGGTGGCCCGGCTCCTGGCGGGCAGCGCCAACAGCTTCACGCTGGGCAAGGACGCCATTCCGCTTGCCACCGCCCCGCCGGGCACAAGACATTTCGAGCTGCGGCTGCAGGCCGAGCGCAGCACCGGTTCGGTCACCTACCAGCCCTGGACCGCCCGCGCGATCCGGCTCTTCGTGCCCGACGGCATCAAGATCGCCGAAGCCGGGCTCTGGGCCGAGTTCGGTGCGGGCGCCGCGACCATCAGTGCGGCCCGCGCCGAGCTCTGGATCAGCCGTGGTGCGAGCGCCGGTGCGATGAGTGCCGCTGCGATCAGTTGCGGCCGGGCCGATCTCTTCATCGAACGCGGCGGTGCGTCTCGCCCGACCAGCAGTCAGGTTTCCATCTACATCGAGGTTCTGCCATGAGTTACATCCTCCATCTCGGCCATCAGACCAGCGATCTCTCCGGTGCCAGCGGCCGCATCAGCACCGATGCCGCGGGCTTTGACCCCACGCTTGACGTCAATTGCATCAAGATCTCCACCCTCCCGAATGCCGCCATGGCCTTCGCCGCGGCCTGGCGGCTGCCCACCGCCGATCTCTGGCTCGGGTTCCGCTATGTCGCACCGAACCAGAGCGCCCATCTGATCGGCGTCGACGGGATGTTTCTGGAGTTCTACGACGCCGCGGCCCGGCTGGTGGCGCAAATCCGCACCCGCAAGGATGATGACAAATACCACGCCCAGGCCAATGGCGACGCCGCGGTCGAAGGCGCCTCCACCTTCATCGCCGCCATCGGCCAGCCCTACTGGATCGATGTGCGGGTCTCGGTCGGCGCCAGCATCACCATCCAGTTCCATGTCGATGGCGTGCTGCAGAGCACCGCCACCGCCGCCAACACCGCAGGCAAGGGCCGCCCGGTCCAGTGCATCTGGCGCAATTCCGCCCTGCACGAATATTACACTGTCGCCCCCTGCTACTATGCCCATATTGCCGTCCTCGACGGGGTCTCCACCATCGGACGGCGCTTCGTGCGCCGTCGCCCCGACCTGATCGGCGCCTACAACCAGATGCCGGGCGGCATCGAGGCGCTGAAGGATGATGATCCCTCCACCCGGGTGGCCAGCGACATCGCAGGCCAGCGGCTTTCCTTCTCGCTGACCGGCCCCACCGGCCCCGCCGGGGTCACGTCGGTGGCGGGTGTGCATCTCAAGCAGATCGCCCAGGCGGGCAGTGCCGGACCCGCCGCCATGGCAGGCTTTCTGCGCATCGCCGGGGCTGACCATGATGCCGCCCCCGGCACGCCCTCGCCCGATCTGCCGACCGCGCTCTATGCCAGCTGGGGCGTCAATCCCGCCACCGGCCTGCCCTGGACCAGTGCGACGCTGCCCGCGGAAGTCGGGATTGTCTCGGCATGACCCCCTCGCAATCCCGTCAGGGCTTCGTGCGCATGCCCGATGCCGAGTTCGAAGCCATCCTGATCCGCGCCGCCGAGGAAGGCGCACGTCGCGCGCTGGCCGATGTCGGGCTGGACGGCGCCGAAGCCGCCCTCGACATCCGCGATCTGCGTTCGCTGCTCGAGGTGCTGCGCTTTGCCCGCCGCACCGCCGTGCAGACCGCTGTGCGCATGTTCACCACCTCCATCATGCTCGCCCTGCTCGCCGGGATCGCGATCAAGCTGAAGGTGTTCAGCGGCGGGCCGTGACTGCACGCGGCTGAACGGGCGGTCCGGAAATGCCCGGCCCGGTTCGGATCGGGCAGCAAACCGAGCCCGATCAGACGGTGCGCGTGCCCGGCCACGGTTCAGATTGTCCGCAAACGTCGTGACCAGACCGGCGGCAGGCAATGCGCCGCCCAGATCCGGCCGAACGCATCCGGCCAGGGCTTCGGGACCAGAGATACGCGGCCCGGGCTTCGCGGCCCCGGCGCCGATCACGACCCCACCAACCAAACCCTTTACCCCCGCCCGCTGCAAGGCGGGTCTTTTGTCAGGAGACGACCATGACCACCACCACCTTCAAGCATTTCCGCGATGTCCCCGAGGCTGACTGGCGCTGGCCCAGCTTCTCCCCCGCCGAGATCGCCTGCCGCGGTACTGGCGCGCTGATGATCAATACCGAGGCTCTCGACAAGCTGCAGACCCTGCGCAACCGTCTCGGCAAGCCGCTGATCGTGCTCTCGGCCTATCGCAGCCCGGCCCACAACAAGGCGGTCGGTGGCGCCCCGGCCTCCAAGCACATGCTGGGCACCGCCTTCGACATCTCGATGGCGAACCACGATCCGGCGCAATTTGCCGCCGCTGCCCGAGCTGTCGGTTTCCTTGGTTTTGGCACTTATCCGCGTTCGGGCTTCCTGCACATCGACCTCGGCCCGGCCCGGTCCTGGGGTGAGCCCTTCCCGGTGCGGGCGACAGCCTTCGCCGCGGAACTGCCGCCCGCCCGCGAGGTGCTGGCCGAGAGCCGCACCCTGAAGGGCGGTGGTGCCGCGGGGCTCGCCACCGTCGGCGCCGCCGGTGTCGAGGTGGCCCAGCAGGTTCTGGGCGAGACCCAATCCGCCATCCTGCCGCTGGTGCCCTATCTCGACACTCTGCGTTGGGTGCTCATCGCCGTGGCCCTGCTCGGCATTGCCGTGGCCATCCACGCGCGCGTCGATGACTGGAAGCGGGGGCAGCGCTGATGGGCTGGATCCTGTCTGCCCTCACCACCAGCCGCTGGGCACGGGCTGCGGCGATCTATGCCGCTGCGGCCCTCACCCTCGTCCTGTTCCTGCTGAACCTGCGCCGCGCCGGAGAACGTGCCGGGCGGCTGGCGGAACGTCTGCAAACCAAGGAGAATGCCCATGCCGCGCAACGCCAGATGCTCGAGGCCGCCAGCCGCCGTCCTCGCGATGCTGATGCTCTGGCTCAGCGGATGCGCGACGGGCGGTTCTGATCCGGGCGCCGGGGTCTGTCCGCCGGTCGTGGAATACAGCCGAGCAGAGCAGGCGCGGGCGGCAGAGGAAGTCGGGGCACTGCCGGACGGCGCCGTGATCGGCGGATGGCTGGCGGATTATGCGGTACTGCGGGATCAGGCACGGGAGTGTTCCGGGCTGCAGGTGCCGTAGGTATCTGGCATTTGCTGGTGATGGCGCTTCCGGAACCATTGCAAATCTAGGGGCATTTCTGGCAGAGTCGTGAAATGCCATTCAACGCGGCGGCAGTTGGTCGGAAGATTCAATTGCCGCCGCACCACTATTTTTAAGGCTGGGCGTTGCAAAATCACGTTGTGACGATTATTCCCCGGCAGAACTTTTTGGATAAGGGGCCCAAATGTCTGACTTCAACATCAACGCACTGTCGCTCAAGGACCTGAAGCAATTGCAGAAGGATGTCGCCAAGGCGATTTCCGGTTTCGAGGACCGGCAAAAGGCTGAAGCTCGGGCGAAACTGGAAGCCCATGCGCGGGAATTGGGCTTCAGTCTTTCCGATCTCGCAGGTGTCGAGGTCAAAGCAACCCGCAAACCCGCCGCGGCAAAGTACCAGCATCCGGAAAACCCCAGCGTCACCTGGTCCGGGCGTGGGCGGCGGCCGCTCTGGTTTACTGAGGCGATCGCAGCAGGGCGCAAGGCCGAGGATCTGGTGGTCGGCTGACGGGACGGGCAAGGCAAGGCTGCAGCCCGTAGGTTTCAAGCGATCAGAAGCGATCGTGGGCTGCAGCCAGTTTAGCGGACACGAAGATAAGATCGTGACCAAGAAACTTTATTATGGTTATGCCGTGGCGGCAGTTTAGCCGCGACTTCAAGGTCGAGGCGATAGGGTCCGTGACATACAGGGGCGTTACTGTCGCACAGGCTGCCGTCATCTTGTCGGCGACCGACGCAATGGGCGGAAAGCTGACTGACTGCAGCGTGGCACCTGACGCGGACAGTTACCGACATTCGATCGAAAATCGACGCGCACGGTCGGCGTCCTGTCAAAACAACGCGCATTGCCATCGCTTTTCTACTTGCTTCTCCAGGAATGCTGCGCTGTTGTTTGATCTATGCCTTTGAAGGACCTCACGCGAGATTCTGTTCTGCAGGCAGTGGCGGAATTCGACCGTCTTGGCCGCGACCAGTTTCTGTCGAAATATGGCTTTGGCACTGCCAAGTCATACTACATCGTCGTGAACGGCAAGCAGTACGATTCAAAAGCAATCGCCGGTGTCGCCCATGGTTACGCTCGACCGGATCTTGGCCCACTCGCGTTCTCGGATTTCTCAGGAGGCCAAGCTCAGGTTCAGAGACCCCTGGACAGGCTCGGCTTTGAGGTTTTCGCCGACAACCCTGCTGAGCTGAGGAAGGAGCGCAATCCGAACTGGACGCGAGACGAGTTGATCCTCGCACTCGACTACTACCTTCAGCACCCCGGCGAGTCTCACGACGACAGTTCGCCTGGCGTCACTTCGCTCTCCCAGCAGATTAACGCGTTGGCGCAACTGCTTGGCCACGGCACCTCGGAAACTCTTCGGAACGCAAATGGCGTCTCGATGAAGCTGCTGAACTTCAGAGCACACGATCCCGAATACACCTTGCGAGGACAGGTTGGGCTTCAGCGCGGAAACCGATTGGAGAAGGAACTCTGGGACCGGTTCGCCCATGATCAGGCAGACCTAAAGCGAATTGCGGATTCGATCAAACAGCGCATCGATGCCCCAGATGAGGATTTGCGAGAAGCACTGTTCGGCCCCGAGGAGCCCGAAATAGCCGAGGCCGAGGAAGGGCGTCTCGTCACCAGGCTTCACCGCTTTAGGGAGAGGAATCGGCTATTGGTAAAGCGCAAGAAGGAAAGCTACGCAAAGAAGCAGGGGCGATTGTGCTGCGAGGCCTGTGACTTCGACTTCGGTGCCAAATATGGGCAGAGAGGCGAGGGCTTCATCGAATGCCACCACACCAAGCCTGTAAGCTCACTAACAATTGGCGAAAAGACGAAGGTCTCAGACCTCGTTCTGTTATGTGCAAATTGCCATAGGATGGTGCACGCAAAGGCGCCGTGGCTGACGGTGGCAGCGTTGAAGGCACTGCTGGTAAGATAACTCGGAGTCGAGGCCAAAAACGCCGAGTCCGGTTTGCGACCATCAGGTCGCGGAGTTCCAGGTCCGTGTCGCCGTACTCAACGGCTTTACAGCGCTTGGCATACCCGTCACCGAAGCCGTGTCATAACTCTTTCCTGGGAAAGGGGAACCACGTCCATCAACTGATTTGTGCAACAGAGCAGTTTCGAGGAACTGCCGGTGATAGCCGGTCTCAAATATTGACATCTCAATGCCGCGTTTGGCCAACACAATTTTTGGCACAATTGTCCACCCTGCATCAATTCCTGGTTCGGCGCCTGGGCCTCCTGGCGACGGGCCGTTCGGCCGCCGAAATCTTCGCTTTACCAACACAGGTTGGATAGCGGACACAGCCGAGGAACCGCCCATAAGTACCACTGCGTTCGACCAGCCAGCCATCTTCACATTCCGGACAGGTCGGATAGCTGGCGCCGCAGGTACATCGCGTTTCCATCGTTCCATCCGCGCGACGTGGCAGGGCGGTGGCGCAGGACGGGCATGCAGGTAGCAGGTTTGCACAGTGCTGGACATGCTCGCAACGATACCAGATACGACCATCCTGCCCGGTGACGCCCAGCAACCGCCCGCCGCATTCACCGCAAACATGGGCCTCTTGTTCCGCGCCAGGTGCCGCCACGATGCCATAGGCAGGGTCGTTCTTCAGCTCGGTGACAAAGGCCGACGGCCGCGCATTTGATGCAAGGATCGTCATTGTGTGTCGGGCCCGGGTCATCGCGACATACATGACACGCCGCTCTTCGGCATTCTGGTATGCCTCTTCCTCCGGCGAGACCAGCGATAGAAGGAGATCATCGACGATCTCCGAGGGGAAACCTGTGCGACCGCTGTCGGCATTCAGGAGGATCACATGGTCCGCTTCCAGGCCTTTCGAGGCGTGGATGGTTTTAAAGGTGATGCGAAGTTGGGAGAAGCAACGTCGAAGTCCCTGCATGTCCGGTTCAAGAAAGCGATATCGGCCAAGCAGCAGAACAGTTGCGGGCTTTGCCTCCGGGTTCGGGCCTGTGGCAAGCGCAGAGAGGACGTCAGACAGTTTTCGTTCATCCTCGTTCCTCGACACCGTTACGATCCTGATCGCCGGTTCTGTTGCTGTTCCGGCTGGGACAATCCGCTTCTGGATCTGCGCCGGGTTCCGAAGGACGAAGGTTCTGGCTGCAAAGGCAATCTGGTCGACGGAACGAAAGGTGCGACCGAGATCGACGGTTCTGTGCAACCCTGCCTCGCCATCGAAGCTGCCACCGAACTCGCGCCCGAAATGGCGCATCAGATGGATGTCGGAACCGGCAAAGCGGAAGATC
Organism: Rhodobacter ferrooxidans; assembly: GCF_000176015.1. GTDB lineage: Bacteria > Pseudomonadota > Alphaproteobacteria > Rhodobacterales > Rhodobacteraceae > Pseudorhodobacter_B > Pseudorhodobacter_B ferrooxidans. The sequence continues at coordinate 41,651 of NZ_ACYY01000027.1, forward strand.
GACTGCCAGTCATCGCCAACAGCAAAGACGCGCACATCCGGATGCTGGGCCTTCAGCGCCTTCACCAGCCGGGCCCTGCTTTGCGAGATGTCCTGGAATTCGTCGACCAGAATATGGCGAAACGGGCTGACATAGCGGCCGGTCTCGGCATAGTGCGCGGCGCGCAAGATCATGTCTTCGAAGTCGATCCGTCCGTCGAGCCGCCTCTGGTATTCTTCGAAGACCGGCGCAAACACGTCGAGAAACGCGCGGGCCCGCTGTCCCTGCTTCATCCGCACGGATTTGGCCTCGCAGTCCTGAAGACTGTAGCCCCCACTCTTGAACTTGCGCAGGAAGGTTCCGAGCAGCTTCGAGAACTCATCCACCTGCTTCAGCTCGACGATCCGGTCATAGATCGTGTCGAGCGGGCGCGGTTTCAGGGTGACATGCGGCGCCAGTTTTTCGGCGAGGCCGGTCAACAGTCGCCCTTCCTGTCGTTCGTAGCTGTAGGTCTCGATAAGGATTGTCTCATGTTCGGCGTGGACCTGCCGCTTCCATACCATGCCAGCCAGATATTTGTCGCGGTCGACAAAAGGTGCGGTGACCAGCCGTTCGCTGCCATTGGACATTTTCTGGCGGCGCACCCCGAAGTGCTCGATGTAGATGCCGCTTTCGGTCAGGCGGAAATCGGGCTGATAGTCCCGTCGGCCGGTTTCCGGGATCTTGTGCTCGTAGACGGGTTCGTACTCGTATTCGACGCCGTTTTCATAAAGCCAGTTGGCGATCTGCAGCTCTTCGTAGCTCTTGACCTTTTCGCCCTGCAGCGTGCGCAGGTCCTGGCTTTCCATGTGGGTGTAGAACTCGTGCTTGGTGTTGAAGTCCCATTCGGTTTTCGGCTCGACCAGAAAATGCGCGAACCACTGGATGATCGCCTTGGACACGGCCGACTGGGATCGCACCAGGTCTTTCAGGATCTGCTTGATCAGATTGGTGAAGGCCAGGTCATCGGTGGCATGGTCAGCCAAAGCGGGCTTCGACCCTTCGACAATGCCGATGATGTCATAGGCAATCGCGTGGAACGTTCGGGCCACGATTGGCACTCCGGAGCGCGCCTCGACCCGCTCCGACATCTCTGCCGCGGCGTTTTTGGCAAATGCCAGCAACAGGATTTCTTCCGGCCGCCGGATGCCCGCCTTGACCAGATAGGCCGCTTTGGCGGTGATCACGCTGGTCTTGCCTGATCCTGCCCCGGCAAGAACCAGCGTTGCGTCCTCGTCCACGACGATGGAAAGCCGTTGCTCCGGTGTCAGCGGCTTGCTTTCGATCGTGTCGAAGAAATCCTTCCAGCGATCCAGTTCTGCCGTGACAAAAGCGGAGATGCCATTGGCCCGTGCCGTCCGAGGGTCGCCTGCGAACTTCCGGACCACCGCAATACGCGCCGTCGCCTCGGGGCCGATGGCCTCCGACTGCAACTTCGATAGCAGCGACGTATCAAGGGCGCGTGCATCATCAAGCAGCGGTGACACCTTGCAAGCAGCCGGATAGCTGGTCGGCCCTTCGAGCGCCCTCACCGCTGCAAGGACCCTTTCCAGGCGCGCGGCTTCCTTTTCAAGGGCCAACAAGTTGAACCGGACCCATGCCTCCTTCAGTTCCTTCGAGAATGCCCGGGCATCAAGGTGGCTTGCGCCCTTCAGGGTGACGTCGTTGTGGACGTCCGAGGTGATGGTAAGGGCGGTTCCAAGCATCCCCTTCCGGATGGAAGGAGGACTCGCCAGCGACTGCAGCGAAATGGACGCAATCCGGCCACGGCGCATGATCCGCAGGTGCTCCCCGTCGATCTCCATGGCGCGAGCGGACTTGCCGAATGGATCAGCCAGAAATCCGAGCAAAGGGCGTTGTTGTAGTCGAATCAATGAACTGGGCCTCTTGATCGCGTCCGGTCAGCTTGTGCTGCGACCAGGGCTGACTGCAACATTGATCGGCGACTTAGGGTGCGGTTTCTTGGCTCGGCGAACGGCGCCTCGAGCGAACTCCATCCGCACGCTCTGCCGCGTGCGGAGAATAGTGGCATTAATCTCCGCAGCTCTTGCGGCGCTTTTACTTGCGCTTGCGGCGAATGCCCCCCACAATCGCCGCGCATGATGCGGAGATTGTGATGTACATCTGGGAGCAACCGGACTGGCAGAAACTAACGTGGAAGGACGCGACCATTGCCGCACGGCTGGCGGAGGTGCGCCATGACCAGGGACGGCTCATCGGCCGCATGGAAGCACTGGGCTTCAGGCTGCGCGAAGAGGCCGTGCTGCAGACTCTGACGCAGGACGTCGTCAAGACGAGCGAGATCGAGGGCGAGCAACTGGACGCCACGCAGGTGCGGTCATCGCTTGCCCGTCGCCTTGGCATTGACATCGGCGCCCTGCCCCCGACCGACCGCAACGTGGAAGGCATCGTCGAGGTGATGCTGGACGCGACGCGGAACTATGCCTCCCCCCTGACCACCGAGCGCCTGTTCGGGTGGCATGCAGCCCTGTTCCCCACTGGGCGCAGCGGCATGACAAGAATCATCGTCGGGAACTGGCGTGACGACAGCACCGGCCCAATGCAGGTTGTGTCGGGGCCCTACGGCCGGGAGCAGGTGCACTATTCGGCGCCACCGTCGACGCGGGTCGCGGCCGAGATGGGCGCCTTCCTTGCCTGGTTCAACGCGCCGACCTCCACCGATCCGGTAATCAAGGCTGCGCTCGCGCATCTGTGGTTTGTAACGATCCACCCATTCGAGGATGGCAACGGCCGCATCGCTCGCGCTATCGCCGATCTGGCGCTCGCCCGGTCGGAGAAAAGCCCGCAGCGTTTCTACAGTATGTCAGCGCAGATCAGGGCGGAACGGGCTGCCTACTATGATCAGCTGGAGCGGACACAGAAGGGCGGAACTGACGTCACCGCATGGATCCTTTGGTTTCTCGAATGCCTCGGACGCGCGATTCATGGCGCGGAGGGTGTCCTGGCGGCCGTGATCGCAAAGGCTCAGTTCTGGGAACGGGCCGGGTCGCTGGCGTTGAACGAACGCCAAATCAAGGTGCTGAACCGCTTGCTGGACGGGTTCGAGGGAAAGATGACCTCGTCAAAGTGGGCAGCGATTGCCAAATGCTCGCAAGACACCGCCAACCGCGACATCGCGGCGCTGATCGACGCGGGTCTTTTTCGGAAGGGCGAAGGCGGCGGGCGCAGCACGCATTACGAGGTGGCGCTGTGAGGGCTGTGGCCGCGAACATGGCCCCGTGCAGGGGGGGGACTCTTCAAACGTTGACCAGGTGTTGACAAGAAATGCAAACGTCAAAACCCGACTGTTTAGGTCGGGTTCTATCTATTTGATAAGACGAGA
>NZ_ACYY01000026.1 GCF_000176015.1 Rhodobacter ferrooxidans
GTCCAGGATCGGATCGCCGGACGAGGTGACCGCAGCCCCCGTGGCCGTCGCCGTGTTCTGCACATAGCCGCGGTCCACGTCGGCTTGCGTCAGCACATAGGCCGCGGTGAAGCTGGTGCTGTCGGTGGCGCCAATGGCCAGGCTGACCGGCCCGCCCGAGACCGACACCAGCAGATCGCTGACCGTCACGCCTGCCAGCGCCACGTTGCCGGTATTGGTCACCGTGAAGCCATAGTTCGCCGTATCCCCCGCCCCGATCTGCCCGTCACCCGTGGTATCCACCAGCGAAGACAAGGACTTGATCAGCTCGATCCGCGGCGCTTGCGTCAGCGGCACAACGGTATCGGCATCCTCGGTCACATTGGCACCGGACTCGTCCTGCACGCTGATCGGATCGCCACCGTCGTCGGTGCCGTAAACCCCGTCCGCCGTGGCCCGGTTGATCACCTCGCCCGCGTCGATATCGGCCTGTGTCAGCGCATAGGTCGCCGTGAAGGTAGAGCTATCGGTTGCCCCCACCGCCAGCGACGGAATCGGGCCGCCTGTCAGCACGGCATCCGTCAGGATGTCGGACAGGGTCACATTGGTCAGCGGCACATTGCCGGTGTTGGTCACGGCAAAGTCATAGCTGATGATGTCGCCCACTTGTGGCGGCACCGACAGGAGCGAGGCATCGGCCGCTTTCACCAGCGCGATATCGGCAAAGCTGGTCGCGACCGTGTCCGGATCGGACACCTTCTGCGGATTGCCGCCGGCGTCCAGGCCCCAGGTGCCGGTCGCGGTGGCGGTGTTCGACAGGGTGTTGGCGGTCAGGTCGGCCGCGCTGAGCGGATAGGTGGCGGTGAAGCTGGTGCTGTCCACCTGCCCCGGTGCCAGCGTGATCGGCCCGCCAGTCACCACGGCTCCGGCCAGCGCATCGCTGAGGGTCACGTCGGTCAGCGTGATGTTGCCGCTGTTGGTTACCGTAAAGGTGAACGAGATCGGGCTGTCCGCCGCGATGGGCGAGGGCAGCACACTGAGGTCGATCGCCTTGGTCAGGGTGATCGCCGGGTTATAGACCGGGGTCACCGGCGTTGGGTCGTTCTCGCCCGCTTCATTGCCGCGGCCGTTGCCGTTGGCGTCGGCGCTGGTGCCGTTGTCCGACAGGTCGGTCAGCTGCGGGTTGCTGGCCGAGGTCTGGCCTGACAGCACGCCTTGCGCGTCGACCGTGGCCTGGTTGAGATAGCGCCCGGCACCGGTGAGCGGCGGCAAGGGCTGGGTTGGCTGCACCCGCAGTTGCAGGTCAATGGTGCAGGTCGCCCCGGCCGCAATGGCAAAACCCGAGGCCACAGTGGCCGGGCCTGCGCCGGTGAAGCCACCGTTCAACCCGCCGCAACTGCCCGAGGGGGCTGCGACCATGGTGTAGGTGCCGGGCACGGTGGGGGCGGCCAGCGCCACATAGGTGCCAAACAGCGGCGCCGCCCCTTCCAGCGGGTCGGTGACGGCCACGTTGGTCAGCCCTTCAAGGCTGGGGTTCTGCACCCGCAGCCGGAAGGTGACGTTGTAAGACCCGTCGGCGTTGATCATGGGTCCGGCCTGCACCGCCTTGGCGATGGCCACCCGCGCCTGCGGCACTTTGGGGAAGATGTAGCCGGGGCTGGCCGTGGCCGGCAGCAGCGGGATCGCGGTGATCTGGGTCGGTGCAGGCGTGCCGCCGCCCGGCCCCGCCGCTGTGGCGCCATTGGTCAGGTAAGACTCGCTGATGGCGCCTTGACTGATGGAATAGGTGCCCTCGGGCAGGAAGTCGAAGGCATAGGCCCCGCCCGCGCCGGTGGTGACGGTGCGGCTGACCGGCGTGCCGTCCAGCGCGGTGCCGGTCAGCGTCATGGTCACGCCGACGATGCCGGTGTCGCTGCCGTCCAGCGTGCCGTTGGCGGCAAAATCGCGGAACACCGTGCCCGACAGGCTGGAGGAATTTGCCACCACCGGGCCGGAGTTGGAATTGTTGCCCGGCAACACGTCCAGCGAACTGGTGCTGACGCTGGCGGTGTTGGTGAAGGTCTGCCCCAATGCCGTGACGGTCACGATCCGCGCCGGAACCGTGACATGCACCACAGCACCCGAACTGACCGTGCCAAGCGCGCAGGTAAAGCTTGTGCTGCCCGATGCCCCGGTGCAGGTGCTGGTGGTCGTAGTGCCGCTGATCACGCTGACGGTGGGGGCGCCGGAAAGTTGCATGCCCGAAGGCAGCGTATCCGAGACCACCACATCATCCGCCTCGGCCAGACCGGTTCCGGTGTTGTTTTCCACCACGATCAGATAGCTGAACGGATCGCGCAGGTTCACCGTCGCCGGCGTGGCGGTTTTCGAGGCCACCTCCATGTCGGCGCGGGTGCGGATCGAGGTCTGCTCGGTTGTCGAGTTGTTGCCGGTGTTCGGCTCGTAGCCAAGGGCGGTTTCGGCCGAACTGACCGAAACGGAGTTGAGGCCCACGCCCTTCGCCACGCCGCGCGCAGTGATGCTGATGGTGCGGCTTTCGCCCGCCGGAATGACCGGGAAGGTGCAGGCCAGTGTTTGGCCCAACGAATCCAACGCCGGAACGCTGTTGCAGGTCGCGCCTGTCGCCACATGGCTTTGATAGGTCAACCGGCTGGGCGGCATCGTGTCGGTGACAAGGACGTTTTCCGCTGACGACGGGCCAAGGTTCGCTACCGTCACCAGATAGGTCGTGTCATCGCCGATCGGCAATGGGTCCACCGTGTCGTCCTTGTTGACGATCAGGTCGATCCTTGGCGGCGAGACGAAGGTTGTAGCCGAAGCGGTATCGTTCCCCGTTTCGATGTCGGGCACAGCGCCGCTGTAGGCGACATCGTTTTGCAGCGTCGTGTTGCGGGTGATCAGGTTGGGACGCACGATCACCGTGACGGTCTGCTGCGCGCCGTTGCCGATGCTGCCAAGAACGCAACTGACGGTTCGGCTGCCGGCCGTCGTGGTGGAATTGGCGGGCGGCGTGGTGCCGCAGGTGCCCGACGACGGCGAGGCCGAGACGAAGGTCACGTTCAGCGGCAGGGTGTCGGTGATGGTCACGCCGGTGGCTGTGGACAGACCGTTGGCCAGGTTCTGCGCCGTAATCACATAGGTCAGGTTCTGCCCCGCCGCCGCCGGATCAGGGCTGTCGGCCTTGGACACCGCAACATCGACACGCGGTGCCAGCGTGAAGGGCGCGCTGTCGGCGTTGTTGCCGAGGTTCGAATCCGGCACGGTCTGGGAAATCGCGCTGGCGGTGTTGGTCCGCGCGCCACCGTCGCCGCCGGGGCGGACCTGAACGGTAAAGACCGGGCAATCGACGCCCGCGGTGCAGATCGGCAATGTGTCGATGACACAGCTCAGCTCGCGGCTGGTGCCGCCGGTGGCTGCGGTGCTGCAACTTATGCCGCCGGCCGCTCCGGTGGTGAAGCTGTCACTGATATAGCCTGCACCGGCGGCGCCGACGCTGCTGTTGATCAGGCCCTGCAGGTTGTCGGTCATTTCCACATCGGTCGAGACGACGGGCCCGTTGTTCACCACCTCGATGGTGAAGGTCTGCACCTCGCCTGCGTTCAGGCTGGCCAGTGTGGCGGACTTGATCACGCTGATATCGGCCGAATCCGGGCCTTCGCTGCTGGAAACCGCATAGGTCGTGGTGTTGTTGTCCAGGATCAACGGGTCTTTCAACGGGTCTTCCGGCAGGTTGCTGTCGGGCGACAGCACGGACATCGTGTTGACAACGCTGCCCGCAGTGGTGGCCGTGGTGGTCAGCGTCACGCTGGGGGTGGTGGCACCGGCGGCCAGCGGTGCGCCGGCCGTATAGACCCGGCTGCACAGGATCGACGCAGGCCCAACCACCGAAACGGCGGGCGTGCAGGTCCAGCCATTTTCGGCATAGGCCGTCACCGTCAGCCCGGCGGGCAGGGTGTCGGTCATCTCCAGCGTGCCAAAGAACGCGGCATTGCCGACGTTCGAGGTGCTGATGGTGAAATCATAGGAATTGCCCACCACCACCAGCGCCGGGAACGGGCCGGATTTGTTGGCCTGCAGATCCACAACCGGCTCTTCGATGGTCGCCCCGCCGTCGGTGGCGGAGTTGTTGCCCGGAACCGGATCATCCGGGCCAGCCGCGGTGATGCTGGTGGTGTTGGTGGGGGTGCCCGGCGTCGCCACCGTGGTGGCAATGCTGATCGGCCCCAGCGGCACGTTGGCCCCCGCCCCGCTGCCGGTGGTGCGGCTACATTCGACCACCTGCCCGGTGACCGTGCAGATCCAGCCCGGCGCCGTGACGGTGTCGATCGTGTAGTTGGCGGGAATGGAATCCGTCACCACAATGCCATTGGGCGAATCGCCGGTATAGCTGGGCGTCAGCGTGAACACCGCCGGGTTGCCAACCAGAAGCGACCCCGACGGGCTGCGCGATTTGGCGATCGTCAGGTCGCTTCCGGCGGTGACAGAGGTGTTGAGGCTGGCATTGTCATTGCTGTCGATCGGGTCGGACGGGTTGCCCGCGCCGACGCTGCCGATCGCGGTGACCGTCGATCCCGACGCCGCCGAGATCTGGCCGGTGAAATCCACGTTGACCGATGCGCCCACCGCGACCGGGCCGGGAATCGTGCAATCATAGGTCGTTGCCGTCAGCACGCAGCCCGCAGGTGCCACCACATTGGTGACGCCGCTGGGAATGGGGAACTGCAAGACGAGATCGGTCACCGGATCGGGGCCGTTGTTGGTGGCAGCGAAGGAATAAGAGATCACCTCGCCCGCCGAGGCCGTGGCAGGGCCGCGCAGAACCAGCCCGACATCGGCGCCTGCGGTGATGGTGGTCTGCTCGGTCAGGTCGTTGTCGGCCGGATCGGTGTCGCCCACCGGTGGAACCGAGGCGCTGAAGAAGACATCTCCGGACACCGACGTCAGCAGGTTGGCAGAAAGCGTTGCCACAGCGCTGGGGGCAAGCGGAGGCACGTTGCAGGTGACCGACGACGGGCCGATCGAGGGTGTGGGCGCGCAGCCGGTGATGCTTCCCGTGGCGCCTGTGAACCTGGTGTTGGCCGGAATCTGCAGCGTGATCGACGTGGGCGGTGCCGCATCAAAGCCGTCATTGGTCACCGACATCGTGTAGGCAATCGTGCCGCCCGCCGCCACCGGGTCTGACCCCGCATCGGACAGACTGAGCACCCAGTTCACGTCCTGCGCCTGCGCCTGCCCGGTGCCACCGATCAGAACCGACGCCAGCATGATCAAGGCCAGCAGACCCTGCGTCACCCGGCGAGGAACACCAAGAATTGTGGGTTTTTTCGGAGACCCTGCGGTCCAGCTTATCGTCGGGCAGGCAGAATCAAACACGGAATGTTACCCTTGAATGAACAGAGACCACTAGCGGTAGGTGTCGAGCACCATACAATCTACTGTTGAATGTGGCAATTTACAATTAGACTAAAATTCGTGGCTTCAGGGACACATTGTTTCCGCTGACATGCAAAAGGGCGGCCAGGCCGGGTCACTTCCGCAAGGTCATTCTGTGGTTGCGGGTCATGGCGGGCCGTTTGCCGGCCGCCAATACCGTCGCGGTTCACGCCAGCGATCTGCCGTTGCGTGAACCGCCCTGCGGCAGGGTTCAGACGCCCTGCGCCTTCAGATCAAGGTAAAACCTGTAGGCCTGGTCAGGCCGTTCGAGTTCGTGCACAACCTTGCCCACCGCCCTGATCATCGCGACCGGCGCATCGGACTGGAAGATGTTGCGCCCCATGTCCACGCCCGCGGCCCCCTGGTCGATGGCGCGATAGGCCATCTCCAGCGCCTCGCGTTCGGGCAGTTTCTTGCCGCCGGCGATCACCAGCGGCACCGGGCAACCGGCCACCACCTTCTCGAAGCCGTCCTCGACGAAGTAGGTCTTGACGTAATGCGCGCCCAGTTCGGCGGCGATTCTGGTGGCCAGACCGAAATAGCGGGCATCGCGGGCCATGTCCTTGCCCACGCCGGTCACCGCCAGCGTCGGGATGCCGTAGCGCGTGCCGGTGTCGATCAACTTGATCACGTTGGTGATGGATTTGTGTTCGTATTCCGAGCCGATGTAAACTTGGGCCGCCATGGCACAGGCACCGAGGCGGACGGCGTCCTCGATATCCACCGCCACAGTCTCGTTCGACAGTTCCGAAAGGATCGAGTTGCCGCCAGAGCAGCGCAGCGCCACGGGTTTTGTCACGGTCGGCGGAATGGTGGAGCGCAGCGCGCCACGGGTGCACATCATCACATCGCAAAAGGGCACCAGCGGCAGGATGCTCAGGTCCATCCGCTCAAGCCCGGTGGCCGGGCCCTGAAAATAGCCATGATCGAAGGCCAGCATGACGGTGCGGCCCGAGACCGGGTTGAAGATGCGGCTGAGGCGGTTCTTCATGCCCCAATCGTGATTGGCCGCACCTTTCAGAAAGAATCCCTGGGTATCGGCAGGTCGATCCAGCCCGAAATCCTTGCCTTCCTTGATGTCGTCGAGATCGGCCATGTGCTTTCCTTTCCACTGGCAGGACAAATGCAAGGGGCCGCCGCGCCGGCGCAGCGGCCCCTAAAGGTCAAACGATCAGAAGTCGAAGTTGTCGATATTCTCGGCGGTGAACACGGTGCGTTCCGGCAACAGGATGATGCCGTTGCCCTCGGCCTCGTAGCTGTAGCCCTGAATCGCGTTCGGGCTGACCTCGACGGTGCCGATGCCGGGGACGTCGATCTTGTCACCGACCTTGAACACCTTGCCATTCACCATTTCGTTGGCGATGAACACCGACAGCTTGCCCTGCACCACCACGTCCCACAGCCCGAACGCCTTGACGGTGCCGGATTTCACGTATTGCCGCATGGTGTTCGGCGTCGAGAAGCCGGTGATGATCACCTTGCCGGCGATGCCGAGGTTCTCGGCGGCCTGCGCCGTGCCGGGCAGGGCGTTGGCATCGGGGCAGATCACCGCGTCAAGGTCGGGGTAGGTCTGGAACAGCGCGGTCGGCACCTGCACGGCCTTCTGCGCGTCCTGGTTCGAGAACTCGGTCGCCACCACTTCCCAGCTGGGATAGTCCTTGGCAATGATCGCCTTGGCCACTTCGGCCCACTGGTTCTGGTCGGTCACTGTCGGCGAGGAATAGTGGAACGCCACCTTTTTCGGCGCGGTCGGGTCTTCCATCTGGTCGGCTGCCATGCTGACCAGCAGCGCGCCCAACTGCTCGGCGGTGCCCTGGTTGATGTAGTAGCTGCGACATTCGGGGTTCACGTCGCTGTCCCAGGTCAGCACCTTGACGCCCTTTTCCTGGGCACGCTTCAACGATTCACACAGCCCGTCGGGCGACAGCGACGAGATGGCGATGGCGTTGTAGCCCTGGTTGACGAAGTTGTTGATGAATTCGACCTGACCGCTGACGCTGGCTTCGCTGGGGCCGTCGTATTTGACGTCGATGCCCAGTTGCGTGCCCATTTCCATGGCACCCTTGCCGCCGGATTCAAAGAAGCCGACGCCGGTCAGCTTGGGGATGAAGGCGATCTTCGCACCGTCGGCAAATGCCGCGCCGGCCAGCAGCCCAAGGCCAAGCGCCGAGGCGACAGCGGTTCGGATGGTGATGCGTGAAAGGTTCATTTCATTGGTCCTCCTCATGGGTGTTTTCGTTCGGTGTCCGGTCTTGGCGGGCCGTTGATCGGCCTCTGGTCGTAATGGCGGTCGTCACGGTCGGGCGACGGTTTCCTCCACGGCGCGCCGCCCGGTCTCCAGCGCGTTGCGGTTGGCGCGGTTCATGGCCAGCGCGGCGCTGCCGATTTTCAGCGCTACGCTGCCGACCAGCAGGGCGCCGATGATCACCGGCACGACGTCGCTGGTGATGCCCAGCGCCAGCAGGCCTTGCCGCAGGTATCCCAGCACCAGACCGGCAAGAAATGTTCCCAGCACGGACCCCGAGCCGCCCTGGATCGACGTGCCGCCCAGCACGACGGCGGTGATGATGTTCAGCAGCGCCTCGCTTCCCAGATCGGAACGGGCCGAGGTGAAATAGGCGGTCAGCACCAGCCCGGCGATCGCCGCGCACAACCCGTTGAAGGCATAGACCAGGATCAGGGTCCGCCGCACCGGCACGCCGGTGAACCGCGCCACATCGGCACTGACGCCGATGAAGTAGAGGAACCGACCGAACCGGGTGCGCGACAGCAGTGCGCCGCCAGCCAGGGCCACCATCACGGTCACGATCAGCGGCAGCGGCACCCAGCCGATGCTGCCGGTGCCCAGCCAGGTGAAGGATTTCGGCAGGCCGGTGATGCCTTCATATTGATAAGCCTCGAAGCCGCCCGCGCCATAGGCCTTGAACCCCAGCAGGTCCAGCAGCGTCGGCAAGCCGGTGGCGATGCCGGAAAACAGGAACAGCGTCGCCAGGGTGATCACCAGCGGGTTCACATCGGTGCGTGCCACGACCACGCCGTTGAAGGCCCCTGCCCCAAGTCCGGTTGCCAATGCCACCGCCACCGCCAGCCCGATCGGCGCGCCGGCCACAAAGGCCAGCCCCATCACGATCGAGGCCAGCCCCATCACCGAGACACCCGAGATGTCGATGCCACCGGTGATGACCACCAGCGTGAGCCCGACCGCTGCAATGATCACATGCGCAAAATCGCTGGTCGAAAACAGCAGGTTCTCGATATTCAGGAAAGCGGGCGAGATCATGCCCAGAACGGCGATTTCAACCACCAAGGCGACCGCCAGCATCGCTTCCCAACTGCGCAGCCAACCAGGCAGGGTCATGGCGCCACCTCGCGGCCAAGTGCTGCATCGGCATCGGCGCGGCGCAACTCGGCGGCGCGCAGCACCAGCTGGCGGTTGCGCACGGTGCGGCGGATCAGGTAGTCGGCCACCACCACCGCCAGCAGCACCGCCCCGGCCACCGCGTTGTTCCACGACCCCGGCACGTGCAGGAAGATCATCATGCTGTCCACTGTCGTCAGGAACAACGCCCCGATCACCGCCGACCAGATATTGCCGGTGCCGCCCATCAGGCTGACCCCGCCCAGCACCACTGCGGCGATGGCCTTCAGTTCCTGCCCCTGGCCGGTCTGCATCGGCACAAAGCCGATCTGCGCCACAAAGACGATGGCGGCCATGCCGGCAAACAGCCCCGACAGCGCATAGGCGGCAAACTCGGTTCCGGCGACGTTCAGACCCAGAAGATAGGCACCTTCGCGGTTGTCTCCGACCGCATAGAAGGATCGTGCGGCCTTGATCCGCGCCAGCAGGATCGCGGCCACAATGATCACCGCCGCGGTCGCCCAGACCAGGATCGGCACGCTGAGCACCCGTGTCACCGACATCGCCTTGATCGACTGCGGCACCTGCTCGATCCAGCTGCCGCCGGTCAGCACCCGCATCAGGCCGCGAAAAATGCCAAGCGTGGACAGCGTCATGATGATCGGCGGGATACCCACCAGCACCACGCCCACGGCATTGACCGCCCCGGCCAACACCCCGGTCAGCATCGCGGCCAGCATTGCCAGCGGCAAGGGCACGCCCCCGTTCAGCGCAAAGCCGAAGATCACGGCGGCAATCCCGGCGATGGCACCTACAGACACGTCAATGCCGCGGGTCAGGATCACGAACATCTGCCCGATCGCCAGCAGGATCAGGAAGATCGACGAATTCAGGATGTTGATCAGCGTGATCGGATAAAGCACCGCCCGGTTCACCGTGGCGACCCCAAGGATCATCACCCCCAGCAGGACCAGCACCAGAAACTCGCGGCTTTTCAGGATGCGCATCATGCCGCGGCACCCCGTCTGGACGCAAAGGTGGCGGCCGAGATCTCCTCGACACTGCGGCGCCCGGTAGGCAATGCCATCATCCGGCCGCGCAGCATCACCAGCACGCGGTCACTGATTTCAGCGACCTCGCCCATCTCGGACGAGATCACCACGACGCCGACGCCCTGTGCCGTCAACTCGCGGATGATGCGATAGACATCCTGACGGGCGCGGGCATCAATGCCGCGTGTCGGCTCGTCCATGATGACGATGCGCGGTTCGGGGGCCAGCATCTTGGCCAGCACGATCTTTTGCTGGTTGCCCCCTGACAAGATGCGCGCCACCTGCGCGGTCGAACTCAGCTTGATGCGCAACCGATCGACAAAACGGCTGGCCAGCTCGCCTTCCATGCGCGGCGCCAGGAATTTCCGGCGCCCCAGCGCCAGCAGCCCCGCCGAGATCGTCCGGGCACTGGGCAGCGTCAGGAAGATGCCGTGGGCGTGCCGATCCTCGGGAACGTAGGAAAGCCCCATTGCCTGACAGCTTTGCGGCGCGCGGTGCGGGGCGGCCTTGCCATTGATCCGCACCTCGCCCGTCACATCCGTGTCGATGCCATAGATCGCTTGCGCCAGTTCGGTCCGCCCCGAGCCGACAACGCCCGCGATCCCCACCACTTCGCCCGGCAAGACGTTGAAGGACACATCGCGGAACGCCCGCCCGGTCAGCCCGCTGACCTCCAGAACCGGATTGCGCCCCTGCGGTGCCACGGTGCTTTCGGTTGCGGGCAGAAAATCGGCCGGCAGCATCGCCTCGACCAGTTTTTCCGGCGTCAGTTCGGCGGCAGGCGCAGACAGCACGAAATGGCCGTCGCGCAACACGCTGACCCGGTCGGCCAGATCCAGCACCTCGTCCAGCCGGTGCGAGATGAACAGGATGCCGATGCCGCGTGCCGTCAGCGTTCGCATCTCGATGGCCAGCGCATCCACCTCGCGCCGGGTCAGCGACGAGGTCGGCTCGTCCAGGATCAGCACCCGCGCCTTGCGCAGCAGGCCGCGGATGATCTCGACCAGTTGCTGGTTGGCGATCGACAACCCGCCGCCGGGCATGGCAAAATCGACGGACAGCCCGATCTCGTCGGCAATCCGCCGTGCCTGGGCCGCATTGGCCACGCCGCCCGCCAGGCCCATCGTCAGGTTTTCCAGCACCGTCAGGTTCGGAAAGATGTGCGGCTCTTGCGGCACCATGTAGATGCCTTGCTGGTGCGCGTCCGAGGGGCGCGGCAGCACGGTGGTCCTTGCGCCGATTTCGATCCGGCCCGCGGTCGGCTGATAGGCGCCCGACAGGATCTTGACGATGGTTGACTTGCCCGAGCCATTGCCGCCCAGCAGCGCATGGACTTCGCCGGGGCGGATGTCGAAGTCGATCCCGCGCAGCACCGGGACGCCCTCGAACACCTTCCAGACGCCGCGCAGCGCGACCAGCGGGGCAGGATCAGCGGCCATCGGCGGCCTCCGCAAGCTTTCTGCGGCCTTCGGCCCAGGCATCGGTCAGCCGGCCAAAGGCTGCGGCGGGATCGGCGGCCCCGAAGATGGCGCTGCCCGAAACGATGACGTCAGGACCGCAGGCGGCGGCCTGGGCAACGGTGGCTTCGGTTATCCCGCCGTCGATGGCGAAGACGGTGCCCGCGGCAGCACCGGCGCGCAATGCCGCAAGCCGGGCACAGGCGGCCGGCAGATCGGCGGGCAGGCTGTTGCGCGGATCCAGCGACAGCACCAGGATCAGGTCGGGCTGCAGCGCCAGCAGCGGTTCAAGCTGTTCCAGAGCAGTTCCGGGCATGACCGCGAGGCCGGCCAGAATGGCGCGGCCCAGGCGTTCGGACACGGCGCGGATCGCCGCCAGCGCCGCAGCCGCACCGGCAGCTTCGGCATGAACGGTCAGGATGTCCGCGCCGGCGCGGGCAAAGGCCTCGATCTGGCGTTCCGGAAGCGCCACCATCAGGTGGACGTCGCGCAGCAGACTGTTGTGGCTCACCGCCAGAAACGCCGGGCCACCGGTGATCTGCGGCACGAATTCGCCATCCATCACGTCGAAATGCACAATCCCGCCGCCCCAGTGCCGCAACTGGTCTGCGGCCGCCTCCAGTCTGCCCGAAGATGCAGCGAACAGGCCCGCGCTGATGCCCGAGCAGCGTTTGCGCAAAGGCTGGAGGTCGGGGGCCATCACGTCATTCCCCAGTCTTTGCAACCGCAGGATCGGGCGCAGGATCGGGCGCAGGATCGGGCGCAGGATCGGGCGCAGGATCGGGCATGACAAGACGGAAGAAGTCCTTGTCGCGGCCGCCTTCCGAAAGATCGGCCAGCCCCGCGACGGTCAGGCGGTAATGCTCGGTCTTGCGATGCTCGTCCACCGCCGCCTTGGACGCAAAGGCCTCGTAGATTACGAAATGATGGTCGTCTTCGGCATCCTGCAGAACGTCAAAGCGATAGTTGCCCGGCTCTTGCCGCGTGCCGTCGAAGTTGACCCGGAACACCCGCAGAAAATCCGCAACGCGGCCCGGTTTGACCCGGATGTGCACAAGTTGAACAAACATGAACCAGTCCTCCACATGTGGGGCGAGACGACGCTTGACGCCACGTGCCGACCTCGATGCCGATCATATGTTCAATGCAAGATTATTTGAACACACCTGTCAAGTGACACATCAAAGCCACAAACGAAGGGCAGCACCGAAACTGGTAACTATTGACAGACGCGGCTACAAATGATCGCTTCACGCTTGGATCAAGAGGCGCACACCACATGTCCACCGCAGAGGTCATTCCCGAATCGCCGCAGGTGTCGGACATCGAGGAGGTCGAACTGATCACCCGGGCCGCCTGGCATTATTACAACGACGGCCTTACCCAGAATCAGATCGCTGACATGCTGGGGCTGTCGCGCATCAAGGTGTCGCGCCTGCTGGAGAAGGGCCGCCAGACCGGGTTGATCGAGCTTCGGATAAACTCGCCCTTCGAAGGCTGCCTTGGCTTGCAGCAGGATCTGATCGGCGCCTTCGGGCTTGCCGACGCGCGGGTGGTGCCGGCAGTAGAGGGCCTGGCAGCGCCGCCGCGGATCGGGCGGGCGGCGGCCAGCCTGCTGATGCAGCAACTGGTTCCGAACGACCTGCTGGCCATCGGCTGGGGCGAGGCGACCAGCACCACCCTGCGCTTCATGGCCCCGGTGTTTCCGCAATCGCACATTTCGCTGGTCAGCCTGACCGGCGGCGTCTCGGCCTATATCGGCAACACCGGTCTATATGGTCCGCAGAATTTCGCCCACTTGATCCCGACGCCGCTGCGGGTGTCCTCGCCGGAACTGGCCGAGATGCTGCGGATCGAACCCTATGTGCATCACGTGCTGGAAATGGCGATCACGGCCCGAACGGCGCTGATCGGGGTCGGATCGGTGGCGCGCTCGGCCTCGCTGGTGCGCTATGGCTACTGCACGAATGACGAGATCGAACTGTTTACCCGGCGCGGCGCGGTGGGCGACCTGCTGGGGCATTTCTACGACCGGGACGGTGCGATCCTCGACCTGGACTTGCACCGGCACCTTATCGCGGTCACGCCCGATGACATGCGGCGTATCCCATCGGTGGTGGCGGCGGCGGCGGGGCCGGAGAAGGTGGAAGCCATCCTTGGGCTTTTGCGCGGCAAGCTGGCCAACACCTTGGTAACAGACGAGGAAACCGCCAGAGACCTGCTGCGGAGGCAAACATGAAAAGCCATTTTCTTGTGCTGGACGCCGGAACTGGCAGCGGCAGGGCGGTCGTCTTTGATCGCGAAGGCAACCAGATCGGCCTTGCTCAGGAAGAGTGGCGTCATCAGCCCGAAGACGGGGTTCCCGGCTCGATGGTCTTTGACGTCGTCGGTGGCTGGGCCTTGTTGAACCGCTGCATCGGCAAAGCGCTGAAGGGCTGCGGCCTGCGCGGCCGCGACATTGCCGCCATCAGTTCGACCTCGATGCGCGAGGCCATCGTGCTTTACGGCGATGACGGGCGCGAGGTCTGGGCCTGTGCCAATGTTGACAGCCGGGCAACGGCCGAAGTGTTGGAACTCAAATCCAGAAGTCCGGAATTCGAGCGCGATTTCTACAGGATCAGCGGCGAGACTTTCGCGCTTGGCGCCTTGCCGCGGCTGAACTGGCTGCGGCACCACCGGCCCGAAATCTGGGCGCGGGTGCGCAAGCTGTCGATGGTGAACGACTGGATTGCCGCGCGGCTGACCGGCGAGATCACGGTCGAGCCGACCAACGGCAGCACCAACGGGCTGATGGACCTGGGTCGGCGCGACTGGTCGGATGTGCTGATCGCGCGGGCGGGTCTTGATCACGCGTTGTTTCCGCGCGTGGTCGAGCCGGGCACCATCGTCGGCCTGGTCACTGCTGCGGCGGCGGTGGAAACCGGACTGGCCGAAGGCACTCCCTTTGTGGCAGGCGGCGGCGATGTGCAGTTGGGCTCGATCGGGCTTGGGGTGCTGCAACTGGCGGATGCCGCCGTGCTGGGGGGCACCTTCTGGCAGCAGGTGGTCAATATTCCCACCGGCTCGGTCGATGGCTCCATGCGGGTGCGGGTCAACAGCGCTGCCGTGCCGCAGATGAATCAGGCCGAGTCGATCAGTTTCTTTGTCGGCCTGACCGCCCGCTGGTTCCGTGACGCCTTCTGCACCGAAGAAAAGCGCCAGGCCAAAGCGCAGGGGCGGGATGCTTATGAACTGATGGAAGACCTGGCGATGCAAGTTCCGGTGGGGGCGCATGGCATCATCCCGATCTATTCCGACGCGATGAATTTCGGCAACTGGTATCATGCGGCGCCCTCGCTTCTGAACCTCAGCCTTGATCCGGCGGTCTGCAGCAAGGGCGCGATTTTCCGGGCAATTCAGGAGAATGCCGCCATCGTGGCCGCCGAGAACCTCGCCCGGGTCGAAGCCTTTGCCGGCGTCGACAGCAGCGGGCCGCTGATCCTGGGCGGCGGGGCGGCCAAGGGGCGGCTTTGGCCGCAGATCCTGGCCGACGTGACCGGGCGCGAGGTGCGCATCCCGAAGGTGCGCGAGGCCACCGCCCTTGGTGCCGCCGCCGCCGCCGCCACCGGCATCGGCCAGTTCGCCGGCCTGTCGGAGGCCGGTCGCGCCTTTGTGCAGACCGATCGCACCGTCACGCCGAACCCGGACAATCGGGCGGCTTACGACGATGCCCGGGCACGCTGGCGGGTGGCCTATGCGGCGCAGAAGGCGTTGGTCGATCAGGGTATCACGGTGTCGATGTGGCGTGCACCGGGCAGTTGAGCGGTTGATCCTGAATGATGCCCCCCGGGCTGCCCGGCCCGGCCTTGGCCCGGGCAGGTGCAGACTTTGGCCGATGGCAGCTTGCCCCTTGCAACAGACGGTCTGACCCATGCCGAATGGCCGCTGTCCAGGGCAAACGACGCTCCTCGATTGAGGTCTGCCGCTGTGGATTCTTGCGGCGATAGCCCTTGAAATTCTGCCTGGCAGGGATTGTCCGGGCCTGCCCGCACGGCTGCAGGTGATGTCGGAAAGCGGCCCAATGATGGCCCATCCGGCCGAAACCACCGCCCTGCGGTCGGCTGACCGGGTATGATATGCGGCTTGCCGCATGTATCCGGATGGAGTATTCATGTTCAGGCGCATATGCGCAGGAGATCATGATGCCCATCGCCATCCTTTCCGCCCTTGCCGAGCCGACGCGCCTTGGCGCGATCCAGATCCTTGCCGATGGGCAGGAACATTGCGTTTGCCAACTGATGGCGCGGCTGGATGCGACGCAAAGCCGGATGTCGCGGCACATGCAGACCTTGAAACAGGCGGGGCTGGTGGTGGATCGGCGCGATGCGCAATGGGTGCGCTACCGGTTGAACCCGGCCCTCGCCCCCGAGGTGCTGGCGATTCTTGACGCGGTTCTGATCGCTGCCGCTGCCGACGAAAGGAGCGCCGCATGAGTGCGGATATCCCCGCCTCTCGCCCCGCACCGCGCCCCGATTGGGTCTGGCACGCGGGCCTGATCGCTTTCGTCGTGGTCTGGTATGCGGTTTACAAGCAACTGATGCCGCTTTCGGAAGGGATCACCGCGCTGTTGCCGGTCGAACGCCACAGCCACACCGGCGAGGCGGTTGCCTTCTTCTTTTACGACGTGCCCAAGGTAATGATGCTGCTGACGCTGATCGTGTTCGGCATGGGTGTCATTCGCAGCTACTTTTCGCCCGAACGCACCCGCGCCCTGCTGGCCGGCAAGCGCGAGGGGATCGGCAACGTGCTGGCCGCAGGCCTTGGCGTGATGACGCCGTTCTGTTCCTGCTCGGCGGTGCCGCTGTTTATCGGGCTGGTGTCGGCGGGGGTGCCTTTGGGGGTGACGTTCTCGTTCCTGATCTCGGCCCCGATGGTCAACGAGGTGGCGCTGGTGCTGCTGTTCGGGCTGGTGGGCTGGCAGGTCGCCGTGACCTACGCCGCGTTTGGCCTGATCATTGCCGTCGTCGCGGGCTGGGTGATCGGCAAGCTGCATCTGGAAGGCTGGTTGCAGGACTGGGTGCGCGACATCCATTCCGGCGCCACCGCCCCCGACGCCACCGATGATGCGCCGCTGACGATGGTGGACCGCTATCATCTGGGGATCGAGGCCGTGCGCGAGATTTTCGGCCGCGTCTGGGTCTGGATCATCCTTGGCATCGGCATGGGTGCCTTGATTCACGGCTATGTGCCGCAAGACCTGATGGTGCGGATCATGGGGGCAGATGCGTGGTGGAGCGTGCCCGCCGCCGTGGTGATCGGCATCCCGATGTACACCAATGCCGCCGGTGTCATTCCGATCGTCGAGGCGCTGTTGGGCAAGGGGGCCGCGCTTGGCACCGTGCTGGCCTTCATGATGAGCGTGATTGCCCTCAGCCTGCCCGAGATGATCATCCTGAAACAAGTGCTGACCCTGCGCCTGATCGCGGTGTTCATCGGCGTGGTCGGCAGCGGCATCCTGGCCGTCGGCTATCTGTTCAACCTTCTGTTCTGAAAGGACAAACCATGGAAATCAAGGTTCTGGGGCCGGGCTGCGCCAAGTGCAAGGCCACCGCTGATCTGATCACCCGCGTGGCGGCGGAAACCGGCAAGCCGGTGACCATCGAAAAGATCGAGGACATGCGCCAGATCGTCAGCTTTGGCGTGATGACCACCCCCGCCGTCGTGATGGGCGGCAAGGTCGTGCACAAGGGCTCGGTCCCGTCGCACGATCAGGTGTTGAGTTGGCTGAACTGAGGGAGGGCGCCATGAGCGACGTTGTGCAGAAAGATCTGGCTGAAGCGCGTGAAGTCTGCCCCACCACCTCGCAGCGTCTGCTCAAGGAAGGCGCGCTGCTGGTCGATGTGCGCGAACCCGATGAGGTGGCGCAGGTGGGCTTTGCCGGGTGCGAGGTGGTGAACATCCCGCTGTCGCAGTTCGAGGACCGCTGGCAGGAAGTGCCGCGCGACCGCGACGTGATTCTGGCCTGCGCTGCGGGCGTGCGCAGCCTGAAGGCCACCTACTTCCTGATGTATCAGGGCTACACCCGGGTGATGAACATGAAGCCCGGCATTGACCGCTGGGTGCAGCGCGGCTTTCCGATAACCGGTTCGGCCGAGGCAGTTGGCGGGTCGGCAGCAGCCTCGTCGTGCTGTGGCGGAACGGCCGAGGCAAAGCCTCCTCCCGCTGCCGCTGCTTGTGTCTGTGGTGATGGCGATGTCACCACAGCCTCTGCCTGCTGCGGTGGTGCGGCCCAGAGCAAATCGTCCTGCTGCTGAACCGCGGCGCGCCCGGCCCTTCGGGCGCGCGTTTCCCAAGGGAATGCCAATGCTGGAATACCACGTCTCTGCCCGTCGCATAGACAGCCATGGCTCGGAAGCCACCACCAAGGACGCGCGGATCACGCTGGACACCGACATGGCCGGGCGGACGGATGCCTTCAACCCGGCCGAAATGCTGCTGGCCAGCCTTGCCGCCTGCATCCTGAAGGGCACCGAGCGGGTGATCCCGATGCTGCAATTCGACCTGCGCGGGATTGCGGTCAACCTTCACGGGGTCCGACAGGACAGCCCGCCCAAGATGATCAGTATCGCCAACGAAATCGTGGTGGACACCGACGAAACCGGCGCCAGACTGGCGCTGCTGCAGAAGAACCTGCAGAAATACGGCACCATTTACAACACCTTGGCGGGGTCCGTAGACCTTTCCGGCACCATCCGCCGGAAGACCTGACCAATGGCCCACGATCACGCCCACGACCACAAACCACCGGCCGACCTTGGACCGACGTTCCTTTGGGCGGTGGGGCTGAACACTGCCTACGTCATCGTCGAGGCAACCGCCGGTTTCCTGACCGGCTCGCTGGCGCTCTTGGCCGATGCCGCGCATAATCTGACCGATGTCGCGGGATTGCTGATTGCCTGGGGGGCGGCGGTGCTGGCCAAACGCGCGGGCAGCGCCTCCTACACCTTCGGCTTTGGCCGCGCCACCATTCTGGCCGCCATGCTGAACGCTATCGCAATCCTGATCGGCGTCGTGGTGGTGGTATGGCAGGCAGCGCAGCGCTTTCAAACCGTGGTCGAGGTGCCGGGGCCGGCCATCCTCCTGGTGGCGCTGGTCGGCATCGGGGTGAACACCGGCTCGGCGCTGTTGTTCATGGCATCCAAAAAGGACGACCTGAACGCCAAGGGCGCCTATCTGCACATGGCCGCCGACGCTGCGGTGTCGGGGGCGGTGGTGCTGGCGGCGGCTGGCATCCTGCTGACCGGGTGGCAATGGCTGGACCCGGCGGTGGCCATCGCCGTCAGCGTGCTGATCGCCTGGACGGCCTGGGGATTGCTGCGCGACTCGCTGCGGCTGGAACTGGACGGGGTGCCTGAGGCGATCGACCGGCAGGCCGTGGCCGACTGGCTGGGCGCGCAACCGGGCGTCAGCAATGTGCACGACCTGCATATCTGGGCGCTGTCCACCACCCGCACCGCACTGGCCGTGCATCTGGTCTGGGACGGCGCCGACGCGGATGCCTTCCTTGATCATGTCACGGACAAGTTGGCGCAGCACTTCGCCATCATTCACGCCACCGTGCAACTGGAGCAGGCCCCCTGCGAGCGGGCTGGAGCCTGCCTGGTGGAATGAGGGAACGAAAGCCGCACGGATAGCCTCTGTGCCTCCTCTCGCCGGTTTGGATGCCGCTGTAACCGCTGCACCGAGGGGAACCCGGCGCCAGGAAATTGCGACTCGGCGGCATCGCCGCAATGGTTCGCGGTTCGGAAAGCGGCATCAACCAGCGGCAACGGATCGCGAGAAAGATGTCACACTGCAAGCTGAAGTTGCGCCACAACCCTCCTCCCGTCTCTCAGACATGTATCCACAGACTGCGGAACGATCCGGGGCCAAATCGATCAGACACCTGCGCAACCTCCACCTTGAAATCATTCCCGGCACCATCCGCCAGGCGCAGGGTCTGCGGGTAGAACCAGCTTTGCGCGGCAACGATATCCTCGCGCAGGACCACGCCGCCCACGACAACGCGCACCATGTAGATTTCCTGATCCTCGCCAAGCGGCACTTCCGTTGACTGCCAGGAATCGCCGTCAACCCGTGTCCGCCGCACCCAGCGCAGCGAAATATCGCTCGCGGCATCAATGTCATAGCTCAGATGCCCGGGCGCGTAGGGCCGCAAGCCGATGCCATTGAACGCCTCCAGACCAGCCGCTTGCGCCCGGCCTCCCATTCCGGCCGCCGATCGGGCGGCGCGCAGGCCAGCAGCCCGCTTTCGCCGAACACCATCACTTCGCGCACCTGATCAATCGTCTCGCCGACCAGCGCCACGCGCTTCGCCCTGCCGGGGTCAAGCGGTCCCGCACCTTCCACCTCGGCGCGCACCCACTCGGCCCCGGCCCGCGTCTTGCCCGCCCCGCGCCCGCCCATGATGACCCAGGTCTTCCAGGCCCCCTCGGGTGGCAACTGGTGCGGCAGCGCCCAGAACTCGAACATCCACGGCAGGGCCAGAAACGCCTCATTGCTCAGCCCTGCCAGAAACTCATCCACCACCTGCGGCGTCGCGGAGGCAAGCCAGCCTGCGCCCGATTTCAACCCTTGCGGCGTCGAAGTCGAGCGCGCCGTCGTGAACAGCCCCGGCAACTTGTTTGCGGAGTTTGTCAACGCGCGTCCTTTCATCCATCACCATCTGGAAGGCGGCCCGCAGGTCTTTCACCGCCTGCATGGCGGTCCTGGCCTCGGCCGTTTCGCCTGCACGGACCTTGCGGACCGCCAGGATCAACTCTTCCGCGATTTCCCGATACAACTCTTCCGTCGCCCGAAGCAGAACCTCGGGCGTTGCGTCCCCGGCGGGGATATTCATGTCCATCGTTTGCTGCGCCCGCCTCTCATGCCCGTCCGCACGAGAGAAATGCAAAAGCGGCACCGGGGTCACCCCCGAGCCGCTCGCCCACTTCTTCTAGCATGCCCGAAGGTATAGCTTGGACCGTTCCGCAAGTCAAACGAAATCTGCCGTGATATCAACGGCTTGGCGCACGCAGGCTTAACCGCTTGTTAACCACGGTTCAGTTGCCCTGCACGCCGCCTTCGTCCGCCGCCCCCTGCGCCGCCTCCAGCGCCCGCCATTTGGCGACATTCTCGTTATGCGCCTCCAGCGTCTCGGCAAAGGCATGCCCACCCGAGCCATCGGCCACGAAATACAGATACTTGGTCACATCCGGGTTCAACGCCGCCTCGATGCTCAGCCGCCCCGGATTGGCAATCGGCGTCGGCGGCAGCCCGTCGATGACATAGGTGTTGTAGGGCGTCTCGCGCCGCAACTCGCTTTGCCGCAAGCCGCGCCCCAGCGCGCCCTTGCCCTTGGTGATGCCGTAGATCACCGCAGGGTCGGTCTGCAACTTCATCCCCTGCCGCAACCGGTTGATGAACACGCTGGCCACCTGCTTGCGCTCGCTGGCAATCCCGGTTTCCTTCTCGACAATCGAGGCCATGACCAGCGCCTGCTCGGGCGTGTCATAGGGCAAGCCATCCGCCCGCGCCGCCCACAGATCGGCCAGCACCTGCAACTGCCGCGCCTGCATAGCCGCGATCAACGCACCCCGGTCCGACCCGCGCGCCACTTCATAACCCTCGGGCGCCAGACTTCCTTCCGGCGGAACCTCGGCCACGGTGCCTTCCAGGAAATTCGCCTGCTTCAGGCTTTCCACCACCTGCCAGCTTGTCACCCCCTCGGCCAGCGTCACCTGCCAACGCAGATCGGCATCCGCCGCGGCTTCGGTAAATTCCGCCGGCGCCGCCGCTGTGGGATCAAACTTCACCACATCGACATAGGCATCGGTCGCCGGGTCCAGCTCGCGCAGCACCACCTCGGATTTCAGCACGCCGATACGGAAATTCACCTCGCGCCCGCAGGTCGATTGCCCGCCCGCCGTCAGCGCCTCCAGCACCTGCGCCATCGAGGCGCCCGGCGGCACCAAGTAACTGCCGAACTTCAACTGCGCCGCCCGCCCCGAGTAATCCGCACCAATGCGGAAGATCCGCGCGTCACTGACCGCGCCCTGCTCCTCCAGCGTGCGCGAAACCGAACTCAGGCTGGCCCCCTTGTCCACCTTGACGCAGATCGACTGCGCCAGCGGCCCCGGCCCGCTGAACTGCTGCCGCCCCCAGGCCAGCATCGCCGCCGCCACCACCAGAATGACGATGAACAGCGTCAAGGCGTTCGAGGCGACCGATCTCCACATCAGCCCGCCGCCTTGCCCAGCACCAGGCTGGCATTGGTGCCGCCAAAGCCGAACGAGTTGGAAAGTGCGACGTCGATCCGCCGCCGCCGCGCCACGTTCGGTGCCAGATCAAGCGCCGTCACCACCGCCGGATTGTCCAGATTGATGGTCGGCGGCGCCACCTGATCGCGGATCGCCAGGATCGAGAAGATCGCCTCGATCGCCCCCGCCGCCCCCAGCAGATGCCCGGTGGCGGATTTGGTCGAACTCATCGTCGCCGTCGCCGCGGCATTTCCCAGCAACCGCTCGACCGCCGCCAGTTCGATGGTGTCGGCCATGGTCGAGGTGCCATGGGCGTTGATGTAATCCACCGCCGAAGGTTCCAGACCCGCCCGCTTCAACGCTGCCGCCATGCTGCGATAGGCGCCGTCGCCGGTCTCGGACGGCGCAGTGATGTGATAGGCGTCGCCCGACATGCCATAGCCCAGCACCTCGGCGTAAATCTTCGCCCCGCGTGCCTTGGCGTGCTCGTATTCTTCCAGCACCACCACGCCCGCGCCCTCGCCCATCACGAAGCCGTCGCGGTCGGCGTCATAGGGGCGGCTGGCGCGGGTCGGATCATCGGCCCATTTGGTGCTCAGCGCCTTGCAGGCGTTGAAGCCCGCGATGCCTATTTCCGAGATCGGGCTTTCCGCCCCGCCCGCCAGCATCACATCGGCATCGCCCCACTGGATCAGCCGTGCCGCATCGCCAATGGCATGCGCGCCGGTCGAACAGGCGGTGACAACGGCATGGTTCGGCCCCTTGAAGCCATAACGGATCGACACATGCCCCGAGATCAGGTTGATCAGCGCGCTGGGAATGAAGAACGGCGACACCCGCCGCGGCCCCTTGTCCCTGATCAGCAACGCGGTTTCCGAAATCGCCGACAAGCCGCCGATACCCGATCCGATCATCACCCCGGTGCGGCAGCGATCCTCCTCGCCCTGCGGCTCCCATCCTGCATCCCGCACCGCCTGCACCGCCGCCGCGACACCATACAGAATGAAGTCATCGACCTTGCGCCGGTCCTTCGGCTCCATCCAGTCATCGGGGTTGAAGGTGCCGTCCGAGCCATCGCCCAGCGGAATTTCGCAGGCGTATTTCGTCACCACCTCGGAGGCGTCGAACCGGGTGATCAGCCCCGCCCCCGATTGCCCGGCCAGAAGCCTGCTCCAGGTCTGTTCGACCCCGCAAGCCAAAGGTGTGACCATGCCCAATCCGGTGACAACAACCCGACGCATCCGCAATCCCCTTTTTCGGCCCAGTTCCGGACCTTGCCTCCACCCGCTTGTTACACGGCCCCTTCCGGCTGCGCAACAATCCCCGCCCGCTGCCGCAAGCATCCGCTGCCCGGGGCCGCCGGTCTCGGGGGCATCGAGCCCCCTCGCCCGGCCTTGGCACCCGGCACCCACCGCTTGCCAGCTTCATCTGTTCTCAAATATCCCCGCCGGAGGCACCGGCAACCACCGCCAGAGCCTCCGGCGGGGACATTTATCCAAAGGAGAATGGGAAAGGCTCAGGGTTGGCGGGCGATCAGACCGATTACCGCAGCCAAGAGTTGTGCCGCCACCATGGCGCCCTGGCCGTCGATATCGCGTTCGGGCATGAACTCCACCAGACCGAACCCGGCGATGCGGGATTTTTCCGCCACCGCCCCGATCAGTTCCAGCACCTGCCAGTAGCCCATGCCGCCCGCGCTGCGCCCGATCACCGCAGGCATCACCGAAGGGTCGAGCGCATCGCAATCGAAGCAGATGATCACCTCGGCGCCATCGGGGATCAGGTCCACCGCCCGCCAGATGCCGGTGCGCGCCACCTCGCCGCCCGGCACGAACTCGACGCCCCATTCCACCGCATCGCGCAGATCCTCGATCCGGGCCGAGCCGGTGCCGCGCTGGCCGATCTGCACCATGCGTTCGACATGCGCCATCTCGCTGGCCCGCCGCATGGTCGAGCTCAGCCCCAGCCGCTCGCCGCCCACCTCGTCGCGCCAGTCGATATGGGCGTCGATCTGCAACACCGTGTAGGATTTGCCGCGGCTGCCGTAGGCTTCCAGCATCGGGATCGGCAGGGAATCATCGCCGCCGATCAGCACCGGCACGCCACCGCGATCCAGAATTTGCGACACCGCCCCGAAAATCCGCGCCCGGTTGCCCGCAGGGTCGGCTTCGTCCTGCGGCAGGTCGCCCGCATCCACCGCGCCAAAGCCCAGGGGCAGCATCGGCCCGCCCAGATCGAAATTCACATGGCCGATGCTGCCGGCAAAGGCCGCCCCCGCTGCGCGGATCACCTGCGGCCCACCGGCGCAGTAGAACCCGACCGCCGGATAGGGCGTGCAACCATCGGCGCCGATCAGCGCCACCTTGGCCTCCAGCCGCGACAGATCGCGGCAGCGCGGCAGGCCCATGAAGGTTTCCACCCGGCCCGCGCCGAACATCTCGCCCAGACTTGCCATGCTGCCCCCTTGCGTCGTTCAGGGCCAACATGGCGCAAATCCCGCCCGCTTTGGGCAGAATTTTCCGCCCCCGACAGGTTTCCGCCGACGCCCAAATGCAAAAGGGCGCCCCGAAGGACGCCCCGTGCAAAACCCTGCCTGAAAGATCAGGCGGCCGAGGTGATGAACTTCACCGCATCGCCGAAGGTCTGGATGGTTTCGGCAGCGTCATCCGGGATCTCGATGCCGAATTCCTCTTCGAACGCCATCACCAGCTCGACCGTATCAAGGCTGTCCGCCCCCAGATCGTCGATGAACGAGGCAGTCTCGGTCACCTTGTCTTCTTCGACGCCAAGATGCTCGACGACGATCTTCTTCACGCGAACGGCGATGTCGCTCATGGTAGTTCCTCATACGTTGCGGGAAAATCCCGGTCTTTGTCCCTTGCCCCTGAAGGCGGCTTGTCCCGGCATTTTTGTCGGGCACCGGAAGCTTGCAACCCCCGGCGTATTCAATGGCGGCTATAGCAAGCGCCCGTTCCCTTGGCAAACGCTTTCCCGTGCGGCAAAGCGGCGGTCACAGCATGTCGCCGCCACCGTTCACGTCCAGCGTGGCACCGGTCACATAGGCGGCCTCAAGACTGGCCAGATACAGCACGGCGGCGGCCACTTCGCGCGGCATCCCCATCCGGCCGGTGGGCACGTCATCGAGGATGCTCTTGCGCTGCTCGTCGTTCAGCTTTTCGGTCATCGGCGTCTCGACCAGACCCGGTGCCACGCAGTTGACGGTGATTCCCCGGCTGGCCACTTCCTGCGCCAGACTGCGCGACATGCCCGCAACACCCGCCTTGGCTGCGGCATAATTGGCCTGCCCGGGATTGCCCGCCTGCGCCACCACCGAGGTGATGTTGATGATCCGGCCCCAGCGCGCCTTCATCATGCCGCGCAACACCGCCCGCATCAGCCGGAAGGTCGAGGTCAGGTTGACCTCGATCACCGAAGCCCAGTCGGCATCGCTCATCCGCATCATCAGCCCGTCACGGGTGATGCCGGCGTTGTTCACCAGAATGTCGATCGACCCCATCGCGGCAATCGCCGCCTTGGGCAGCGCCTCTACCGCCACGGCATCCGACAGATCGCAGGGCAGCACATGCACCCGATCCCCCAGTTCGGCAGCCAGAGCCTGCAGCGGTTCCAGCCGCGTCCCCGACAGCGCCACCACGGCCCCGGCCTCGTGCAGCACCCGTGCGATCTCGCTGCCGATCCCGCCCGAAGCTCCGGTGACCAGCGCGCATTTTCCTGTCAGATCGAACATGTCCTGCCTCCGCAACCGAATTTCCCGGTTGCTTAACAGCCAAACCGTCACCGCGCCACCCGCCAGACTGCGTGGAAAACGCGCAGTTCCACAGAAATCCGCCGGTTCTATCGCCACCCGCGAAAACCCGCGCGCCGTGCGACGCCAGAGGTTGCAATTTCGGCGGAAAATCGCGTGCGCGGCGATGGCCGCAGAACGGGCGCAAGTTTCCCCCGATGGCTGCAGAATCGCCCCAGGCTACCGCCCCCACCCCCGAGGTCGGGTGGCCTTGCCCCGCCCCGACCGCACCAACAGGCGCGGACGATCCGCACCACTGAAAGCCGCACGATGCCCGGCTTTTCCAAAGCCGCCTTTCCGAAACTGGCTTTCCGAGAACTGCCCGCCGGGGCGGGTCGGCCAGCTTTTCAGGCATCGTGCTGTTCGGTCCTTGTCCCGACCTCTGGCGCCTTGTCGGCGCGCTTGTGATCGTCGCGGCCGGGCTTTATGTCTGGGCCAGCGAAACCTCGGCGGCGCGCGCTGCCGCTTGAAGGCCCCGATGCAACATTCCTCTCCCTTCCGGCTGGACCTCTGGTTGCAGGACCGCGCCTTGCGGGGCCTGATCCGGCTGTTGCTGTGGCTGCCCTACCGGGTCCGGGTGCCGCTGTGCGGCTGGATGATGGCGCAGCTGATCGCCCCGCTGGCAGGCTATCGGCGGCGGGTGCGGAAAAATCTGGCGCGGGTCATGCCTGACCTGCCGCCGGACGAGGTGCGCAGGCTGTGCCGCGCCGTGCCCGACAATGTCGGCCGCACCATCATCGAGCTGTATTCCGGGGCCGAATTCGTCGCCGTGGCCCGCAAGACGCCGCCGCGTGGCCCGGGTCTGGCGGCATTGGACGCGGCACACCGCGCCAACCGCCCGGTCATTCTGGTCACCGGGCATTTCGGCAATTACGACGCCAGCCGGGCGGCGCTGCTCGGGCGCGGCTTTCGGGTGGGTGGCCTGTATCGGCCGATGAAGAACCACTGGTTCAACGATCATTACGTGGCGGCGATTTCCCGGATCGGCACACCGCTGTTTGCGCGCGGCAAGCGTGGACTGGCCGGAATGGTGCGGTTCTTGCGGGGCGGCGGCATGTTGGGCATGGTGATCGACCAGCACATGCGCCGCGGCACCCGGCTGCGGTTTTTCGGCCATGACGCGCTCACAGCGCTTTCCGCCGCCGAACTGGCGCTGAAATACGATGCCCTGCTGGTGCCAACCTATGCGATCCGCCAGCCGGACGGGCTGTCCTTCGACATCGTGGTCGAGGCGCCGATCCCGCAGGACACCCCCGAGGCGATGACCCAGGCGCTGAATGACTCGCTGGAGGTGCTGGTGCGCGACCACATGGACCAGTGGTTCTGGATTCACCGCCGCTGGAAGGCACCGCCGCTGTGACTTTGTGCCTTCGGCGAGGATATTTGCACAAAGGTGAAAGGGCTTGGCGGTTAAGGTCTGCCGTTCAGTCCAGCCGTGCCGCGGCAAGGATGTCTGCGGGGCCGTCCTGTTGCAGGATCACCACCACCGGGTCATCGCCCGCGGCTTCGGTCTGCAGCGACAGCGGCTCAGTGCCCGACCATTCGCCCACCACCTGCCAGGAGGTGACGATATTGCTGTAGGTCAGGGTCTGGCCCTCGTTCTCGCCATGGCCGATGGTCACCGACTGTTCCGGGCGATAGCGCACCAGTTGCACCCGCACTTCATCGTGCAAGGGCGGGTTGGCGGTGGCTGTGATCAGCACCTGCGTGCCATTGCGGCTGAGGCTCATCCGCACCTGATGCGCCTTTGCCAGATGGCTGCGGATCAGGTCTTCGACCAGTTCGGGCTGGTGGCCCTCGACCCGGTCCTGCCCTTCGACGATCATCTGCGGCGTATAGATGGTGCGGCTGCCCGCAGCATGGGCATAGGCCTTCTGCCGTTCGGTAAAGCGCGGGTCGGCAAAACTGTCGGCCCAGCCGATGTAATCCCAATAGTCCACATGCAGCGCCAGCGCGATCACCGCCGGGTCGCGCGCCAGATGCTGCAGAAAGGCGTCGGCGGGCGGGCAGGACGAACAGCCCTGCGAGGTGAACAGTTCGACCACCACCACGGGTTCCGAGGCTACGGTCTGCGCATGGCCTGCTCCGGCACAGGCGAACCACAGGCCACACATGGCGCTGACAAACTGACGCATCCTGATTTCCCGATCCCCATCTGGTTCTTTGCTTGTAGTCAAAGCCCCCCGCCTCTGCCAATCAAGGTTTTGCGAGGCGGCGTGCTTTTGCGGCATTTCCGGCCCGCACCACAAGATGCCGCAGGGCGGAATCAGGGGCTGGATTTTCGGCATACTATTGCATACAATGCCTGCGATTCCCTTGCGTCCCGTGCCATCCTGCGGCATGACGCTGCCATTCACCCTGCCGCCCAGGAGGCCCGCATGACCGTCACCGTCGGACACGATAAAGCCAAGACCCGCCAGACCCTGACCGCGGGCGGCAAATCGGTTGCCTTCTATTCGATCCCCGCCGCACAGGCCGCGGGGCTTGGCGACTTCTCGCGCCTGCCCGCCAGCCTGAAGGTGGTGCTGGAGAACATGCTGCGGTTCGAGGATGGCAAGACCGTGACGCTGGACGACATCCGCGCCTTTGCCGAATGGGGTGCCAAGGGCGGCCAGAACCCGCGCGAGATCGCCTATCGCCCGGCCCGCGTGCTGATGCAGGATTTCACCGGGGTTCCGGCGGTGGTTG
Source organism: Rhodobacter ferrooxidans (assembly GCF_000176015.1). Taxonomy (GTDB): domain Bacteria; phylum Pseudomonadota; class Alphaproteobacteria; order Rhodobacterales; family Rhodobacteraceae; genus Pseudorhodobacter_B; species Pseudorhodobacter_B ferrooxidans. The sequence continues at coordinate 28,050 of NZ_ACYY01000026.1, forward strand.
ACCTTGCGGCGATGCGCGACGGCATCCTGGGGCTTGGCGGCAACGCGCAGAAGATCAACCCGCTGGCCCCGGTCGATCTGGTGATCGACCATTCGGTGATGATCGACGAATTTGGCAACCCGCGCGCCTTCCAGATGAACGTCGATCGCGAATATGAACGCAACATCGAGCGTTACCAGTTCCTGAAATGGGGCCAGGGCGCCTTCAACAACTTCCGCGTGGTGCCGCCCGGCACCGGCATCTGCCATCAGGTGAACCTGGAATATCTGGCGCAGACCGTCTGGACCGACAAAGACCAGAACGGTGCCGAAGTGGCCTATCCCGATACGCTGGTCGGCACCGACAGCCACACCACCATGGTCAACGGTCTGGCCGTGCTGGGCTGGGGCGTCGGCGGCATCGAGGCCGAGGCCGCGATGCTGGGCCAGCCGGTTTCCATGCTGATCCCCGAGGTCGTCGGCTTCAAGCTGACCGGCAGCATGGTCGAAGGCACCACCGCCACCGATCTGGTGCTGAAGGTCGTGCAGATGCTGCGCAAGCATGGCGTGGTGAACAAGTTCGTCGAGTTCTGGGGCGACGGGCTGGACCGCCTGCCGCTGGCCGACCGCGCCACCATCGCCAACATGGCCCCGGAATATGGCGCCACCTGCGGCTTCTTCCCGGTCGATGACGAAACCCTGCGCTACCTGCGCAATACCGGCCGCGACGAGGCCCGCGTGGCGCTGGTCGAGGCCTATGCCAAGGCCAACGGCATGTGGCGCGGTGCCGATTACGCGCCGATCTACACCAGCACCCTGCATCTGGACATGGGCGAAATCGTGCCCGCCATCTCGGGGCCGAAACGGCCGCAGGATTACCTGGCCCTGACCGCAGCGAAGGCGTCCTTTGCCAAGGAAATGGAGGCCTCGTTCAAGCGCCCGCAAGGCGTGCAAGTGGCGGTGAAGGGGCAGGATTACACCATGTCCTCGGGCAAGGTGGTGATCGCCTCGATCACCTCCTGCACCAACACCTCCAACCCCTCGGTGATGATCGCCGCCGGGTTGGTGGCGCGCAAGGCCCGGGCGCTGGGGCTGACCCGCAAGCCTTGGGTGAAAACTTCGCTGGCCCCCGGTAGCCAAGTGGTTTCGGAATATCTGGAGGCCGCTGGCCTGCAGGTCGATCTGGATGCCGTGGGCTTCAACCTGGTGGGTTACGGCTGCACCACCTGCATCGGCAACTCCGGCCCCTTGGAACCGGCGATTTCGGCGGCGATTGCCGAAGGCGATCTGGTCGCCACCGCCGTGCTGTCGGGCAACCGCAACTTCGAGGGCCGCATTTCCCCCGACGTGCGCGCCAACTATCTGGCCTCGCCGCCGCTGGTGGTGGCCTATGCGCTGGCCGGTGACATGAACATCGACCTGACCACCGAACCCCTTGGCATGGGCACCAACGGCCCGGTCTATCTGCGCGACGTCTGGCCGAGCAATGCCGAGATTGCAGCACTGGTCGAGGCCACCGTCACCCGCGCCGCCTTCCAGAAGAAATACGCCGACGTGTTCAAGGGCGATGCCAAGTGGCAAGCGGTGCAGACCACCGACAGCGAGACCTATGACTGGCCCGCCAGTTCCACCTATATCCAGAACCCGCCTTACTTCCGCGGCATGTCGAAAACCCCCGGCGTAATCTCCAACATCACCGGCGCGCGGGTGCTGGCGGTGCTGGGCGACATGATCACCACCGACCACATCTCGCCCGCCGGGTCGTTCAAAGCTTCAACTCCGGCTGGCAAGTATCTGACGGAACGGCAAGTTCCGGTGTCCGAGTTCAACTCCTACGGCTCGCGGCGCGGCAACCACGAGGTGATGATGCGCGGCACTTTCGCCAACATCCGCATCAAGAACGAGATGCTGGACGGGGTGGAAGGCGGCTATACCATTGGGCCGGACGGGGTGCAGACCTCGATCTTCGACGCCTCGATGGCCTATCAGGCGGCGGGCACGCCGCTGGTGATCTTTGGCGGCATCGAATACGGCGCGGGGTCTTCGCGCGACTGGGCGGCCAAGGGCACGGCATTGCTGGGCGTCAAGGCGGTGATCGCCGAAAGCTTCGAGCGTATCCACCGCTCGAACCTGGTGGGCATGGGGGTGATTCCCTTCGAGTTCACCGGCGGCGAGACCCGCAAATCGCTGGGGCTGAAGGGCAATGAAGTGATTTCGATCAGTGGCTTGGACGGCGATCTTAAACCGCTTTCCATGGTGCCCTGCACCATCGCCTACGCCGATGGCCGCAGCAAGACCATCCAGATCAAGTGCCGGATCGACACCGAAATCGAGATCGAATACGTCGAACACGGCGGCGTGCTGCACTATGTGCTGCGCGATCTGGCCAAGGCCTGAGCTTAGGCGCACCACCTAAGGGCGGCAATTTCCCCTCGCCGGGAAAATTGCCGCCCCGCCAAAGCCGCGGCACCCGCTCCAGATGGCAAGACCCGGCTGAACTGCGCCCCAAATCTTCGCGCCATCGGCGGTATTCTGCAGTGCGGCGCGGAATTCCGCCCATTGTGTGCCGATTTGGGGCCGGCCATCAGGAAACTGTGAACTGCGACGTCTTGACCTTTTCGGGCGAATAATGGAATTCGATTTGAAAACCGCAGCTTGGAGTGGTGAATTTTTATGCGAACCTTGTTTCGCGGCCAATGCGACGTCGAAAGACTTGAACGGATTGCGGCAGGCGGTGTAACGCTGCGGGCAGCTATGCTGCGGCTGCATATCAGCCATGTTTCTTTCTCGTGGCCTCGCGGGCCGCGAACCACGGTAAACCCTGCCGCTCGTGCTGCGTAACAAAATGGAGTCGAAGGTCATCATGGCGTCTGTTCGGGCCGGTTCGGTCCATACCTCCCGCCGGTTTGTGCTTGGTGGATTTGCGGCGCTGACGGCATCGACTGCCCTGACCGGTCGGCTGTGGGCGCAAGAGGCCGCGACGCCGCCCGTGACGCCCGAAGCTGCCGCAGCACCGGCGGTGGACCCCGGCACGCCCTTCACCTTCGATCTGCTGACCGAAGAGATGAAGGCCCTCGCCTTGCAGCCCGACACGCCCGCCGCCAAGGCCGGCAGCTTTCTGGAGCAGTTGACCTACGACGACTACAAGAAGATCAAGTTCCGAGACGAGGCCGCGCGCTGGATTGCCGACGACTCGGCGTTCCGCATCTATCCGTTCCACATGGGCTGGCTGTTCGAAGTGCCGGTGCACATCTACGAGGTCGAGGCCAATGCCGCCCGACCGATGGAATTCTCGACCGACGATTTCGAATATATCGGCGATCTGGCCGCCCGGGTGCCACAGCACGGCAAATTGCCCGGCGTGGCGGGGTTCCGGCTGAACGCACCGCTGAACCGCGCCGATCTGTTTGATGAAGTGGTGGCCTTTCTGGGAGCTTCGTATTTCCGCGCTCTGGGTCGGGGCAACACCTTCGGTCTGTCGGCCCGCGGCCTTGCGATCAACACCGCCCTGCCACGGGGCGAGGAATTCCCGCGCTTCTCGCGGTTCTATCTGGAAAGGCCGGTGCCGTTTGCCCGCGAAGTCACGGTCTATGCCGCGCTGGAAAGTGCCTCCTGCACCGGCGCCTATCGCTTCGTGGTGCGGCCCGGTGCCGAGACCACCATCGAAGTCACCGCCCGGCTGTTCTTCCGCAACGCGGTCGATGAAATCGGCGTGGCGCCGCTGACCTCGATGTTCCTGTTTTCCGAAAAGAACCGCGCCTCGTTCGACGATTACCGCCCCAATGTGCACGACAGCGAGGGCCTGCGGATCGAGCGGCGCGATGGCGACGTGATCTGGCGGCCCTTGAACAACCCGATCCGGCTGACCGGCTCGTATTTCGTCGAGGAAAACCCGCGCTCCTTCGGGCTGATGCAGCGCGACCGCGATTTCGAGGCCTATCAGGACGCCTCGGCGCATTACGAAAAGCGGCCCTCGCTGGTGATCGAACCGCTGGCCGACTGGGGCAAGGGGTCGGTGCGGCTGGTGGAAATTCCCACCGATCTGGAAGGCAACGACAATATCGTGGCGTTCTGGGTGCCTGGCACCAAGGTGCAGCCGGGCGAGATGCGCGAATTTGCCTACCGGATGCGCTGGGGCATGATGGAACCGGAATGGAACGACGATCTGGCCTTTGTCCACGAGACGCGGGCCGGGATCGGCGGCGTGTCGGGGGTGGAAAACACCGACGGCAGCCGCAAGTTCGTGGTGGATTTCGGCGGCGGCCTGCTGGCCACCCTGCCCGATGATGCCGAGGTCGAGGCCGTGGTCAACATCTCGGGCGGCGAGGTGCTGGCGCAGACTCTGTCGAAAATCCCCGGCCAGCCGATCTGGCGGCTGGTGATCGACCTGAAGGGCGTCAAGGAATCGGTCGTCGAAATGGGCGCCCATATCAGCGGCTATGGCCGCAAACTGACCGAGAAATGGCTTTATCAATGGATCGTGGCATGAGGAACGCGGATATGCGCGACGACAGCAGCTTTTGCGACGATGATCTGGTGATCGCGCCGCCGCTGGCACCGCTGGCGATGCCCAAGCAGGTGCTGGAATACGGTCATGGCGGCCTGCTGGTCGGGCTGGTGGCGCGGCTTGTGCAGCGGTCTGCGCGCTCCGAAGGCTGAGATAGATGAACATGGCGCCAGCCAACAGTGCTGGGGGCGGGATGGAAACATCCCTCTCCCGCTTTCTGGCATTGGCGGCCAGCATCATCGCGGCGATCACCGCCGGGCTGGTGTTCTACAGCTATGGCACCGCCGACGGGCCGGACCGGATGGATGTGGTCCGCGCGGCGCTGATCACCATCACCACCTGGTGGCTGGCCTGGGGCGCGGCGCAGGGCTTGCTGGGCCTGACCTCGCGTGCCAAGCCGCCGGTGCAGCGGCTGGCGGGGCCGATCCTTGGCCGCACCGTCATCATCGTGCCGGTCTATAACGAAGACCCGCAGATCACCTTCGCCCGCATCGCCGCGATGAACGCCTCGCTGGTCGCCACCGGCGAGACTGCGGTTTTCCATTTCGCCGTGCTGTCGGACACCCGCTCCGACCTGATCGCCCGGGCCGAGCGCCAATGGTTCGCCCGTCTGGTGCGCGAGACCGGCGCCGAGGGGCGGCTGTTCTACCGTCGCCGGGCGCTGAACACCGGCAAGAAGGCCGGCAATGTCGAGGATTTCATTACCAATTCCGGCGCAGCCTATGACTACGCGCTGATCCTGGATGCTGACAGCCTGATGGAAGGCGCCACCATCGTCGAGATGGTGCGGCGGATGGAGGCGGCACCCGATCTGGGCCTGCTGCAAAGCCTGCCCAAGATCGTGCGCGCCACCTCGCGCTTTGGCCGGGCGATGCAATTTTCCGCGGCGTTCTATTCGCCGGTGTTCGCGCGGGGCCTTGCGATCATGCAGGGCAAGACCGGGCCGTTCTGGGGCCATAACGCGCTGGTGCGGGTGCGGGCTTTTGCCGAAAGCTGCGGTCTGCCGGTTCTGGCAGGCTCGCCGCCGTTCGGGGGGCATATCCTGAGCCATGACTATGTCGAGGCCGCCCTGCTGGCCCGTGCCGGCTGGGTTGTGCGGCTGGATGACGATCTGGAAGGCTCGTATGAGGAAGGCCCGGAAAACATCGTCGATCACGCCAAGCGCGACCGCCGCTGGTGCCAGGGCAACCTGCAACACAGCCGTCTGGTGCTGGCCCCCGGTCTGCGCCCCTGGAGCCGGTTCGTCTTTGTGCAGGGCATCTTTGCCTATATTGCGCCGGTGTTCTGGATGGCCTTCATCATCGCCTCGATCATGGCGCCGCATTTCGCGCCGGGGCCGGATTACTTCCCCGATCCCGACTGGCCGTTCCCGGTGTTTCCGCCCGATGCCTCGTTCAAGGCGATCGGCATCGCGGTGGGGGTGTTCGGGCTGCTGATCCTGCCCAAGCTGTTGATCGTGGTCGATGCCGCGGCCTCGGGGCGCGCCGCCGGGTTCGGGCGCAGCCTGCGGGCAGGGCTTTCGACGCTGGCGGAACTGTTGCTGTCGTCGCTGACAGCACCAGTGTTCCTGATGTATCAAAGCCGCTCGGTGGCGCAGGTGGTGCTGCGGCGCGATGGCGGCTGGCCCACCAACAACCGCGGCGACGGCACGTTGACGCTGGGCGATGCCTGGGCGGCAAGCTGGTGGATCAGCCTGACCGGGGTGCTGGCGCTGGCGGTGACCTGGTATTCGGCGCCGGGGCTTTTGTTCTGGATGCTGCCGGTGGCGCTGCCGATGATCGCGGCGCCCTGGATCATCGCCTGGTCGTCGCGTGCGCAAAAGTCGGGGGGGCTGTTCGAAACCCCCTCAGATGCTAACATGCCGCCGGTGCTGCACCTGCATGACACCTGGCTTGCCCGCTGGTCCGCGCCTGCGGCCGAGGTCCCCGCGACGGAGAACACCCGCCTGAATGCTTGATACCTATCCCGCCGCCAAAGGGCCGTCCGCGCGCGACCTGCGGCTTGACGTGTTCCGCGGCCTGTGCCTCGTGATGATCTTCATGAACCATATTCCGGGCACGGTTTATGAGAACCTGACCTCGCGCAATTTCGGGTTTTCCGATGCCGCCGAGGGCTTTGTGCTGATGTCGGGTGTGGCAGCGGGGCTGGCCTATTCGGCGGCGTTCCGCGCCGGGTTCACCTGGCAGGCGGTGGGGCGGGTGTGGCGGCGGGCCTGGACGCTTTACATGGTGCATGCGGTGACGATGGCGGCGGGGCTGGGCATCCTGTCCTATGGCGCGCTGAACCTTGGCACCGAGCTGGGGCTGAACGGCACCAACTTCGGCACGCTGCTGAAATACCCGCTGGCCACCCATGTCGGCATCCCGCTGCTGAGCTATCAGATCGGCTATGTGAACATCCTGCCGCTGTATATGGTGATGCTGCTGGCCGCCCCGGTGATGCTGTGGCTGGCGCTGCGGCGGCCCTTGCTGCTGTGGGCGCTGTCGGGGGCCGTCTGGGTCGTGGCGGGGGTATGGTATTGGGATCTGCCGAACTATCCCAACGCCGGCGGCTGGTTCTTCAACCCGATCTCGTGGCAGGTGATCTTCTGCACCGGCCTGCTGATCGGCGTTCTGCTGAAAAGCGGCAAACGGCTGGTGCCGGTGCTGCCGTGGTTGCAGGTGCTGACGGGGCTGTTCTTGCTGCTGGCGGCGGTGGCCACGCAAATCCCGGCTGTGGCCGGCAAGGTCGGCTATGCGCTGTGGCAGGTGCAGGATCTTGGCGTGCCGACGCTGTTCACCAAATTCGACAAGACCTATGTCAGCGGCCCGCGGCTGCTGCATATTCTGGCGCTGGCCTATTTCCTGTCGTCCTTCGGCTTTGTCAAAACCCTGTCGGCATCGCCGGTGATGCAACCGCTGGCGCTGCTGGGCCGCAATGCGCTGCCGGTGTTTGCGTTGGGCTCGATGCTGGCGCTGGCGGGGCAAGTCACCAAGGCCGCCCTGCCCGGCAGCCTTGCTCTGGACAGCGCGCTGATCCTTGGTGGCCTGGCGCTGCAACTGGCCTTTGCCTGGGGGCTGGAAAAGGGCAAATTGCGGCACTGAGTCGCGCTGCAGCCGGATCAGCGGCGCGGGAAAACCACGCGGATCATTTGTTTTCCCGATCGGACCATTCCGCGGCCAGACCGGGTGACGGGTGCCGGACAACCGGCAACTCCCGTTCGTTTCGCCCCCGCCTCGCAGAAAAGCGTCTGCCCGCGCATGCCAGGCCGTCCCGCCGATGAACCAACACGCTCTGCCCTTGCGAAAGCATCGGAGGCGCGCAAGTGCGCGTGGCTGGGCACTTGCATCCGCCCAGCTATTGTTCCCAACGGGAAACTGCCCGAGCGAATACATGTATTTTAAAATGCGGATTTTATGAGATCCATCTGCCAGCCTCAACAAACCTGTGCAGCGCCTTGGGCAAAGACCGCCGCGGCATATTGCGGGCGGGAATCCGCCTTGACTTTTATTGCCTTGTCCGTGATAGCTTCAAGTGGTTCTATCGACTGACTCTGATGACGTCGTGGCATATGCGCAGTCTGTGCCATGGATTTTTGCCTCCCGGTGTTCGAGTTCGATAATGATCTGGCGGATCAAGAATTGCGGTTTTGGTTCTCACAGTTGTGATCAGAAAAGCGATTTATCTCATAATGCACGGCCCAGTTGTGTAAGCAGAATTGATTTCATTCTCAGGATGCTTCCGACTCTTGATTTTGTTCGAAAACTGTTATGTCTTCTTTTATTAGTTGCGCCAGGCGTTTCGTCAGCAGCCACTGACCTTAAAATCGGCACCCGGCAGGATGCGATTTTTGCTTTCGCAGCGTCCGACAAGCCGCAACAAATCCACTGCGAAAAGTTCACTCAGGGTTGGGCATTTACCGGCCTGGGCAGAATCGACGGCCCGATGATGATGTGCCCCAGGAACAAGGAAGATTCCCGGGGCGTTGATCCAGCATCCTGTTTCCTGCCTGCAGCAGAAAGCCGCTTTCGGTCGAATTTCCTGAAACTGCTACCATTCGCTGAGACCGCCGCTTTCGTTCAGTCGGCCAGAAGAGCTTTCAACAGCATCATGTTACTTGCAGCGGAACGTCATCCCGCGGCGTTTTTCTCGGCGGGTGGGGCCACGGATGCCCAAGAGGAAAAACCGATCATGGCTGGTTTGGAACAGGATCTCTGGCTGGTTTGCCGGATTTCGGAAGGCGACGGGCGCGAATCGATCATGCGCGGGTTTTGCAACCGTTTGGCAGCCGATCTGGCTGCGGCATCGGGACAAAGTGTACGAACCGAGGGGGCCATTCCCATCGGCGCCGATGTGGTCGCGGTGACGGTCACTCCGGCCAGTTCTGTCCGGGCTGCTGCGATCTTGCAGGTCGGCAAACAAGTGTCGGATGGCATGAAGTTTTCAAACCAACAGGACCTGTGGATCACGGTGATGGACGGAAATTTGCAACCTGACAGCGCCACGGCACTGATTTATCCGCTGATGAAAATGCTTGAAACGCCATGAAACCCACCCCCCTCCAGGACGCGCCAATCAGGCTGATATCCCCGAGTTGCAGGGGCGATGCGGCTGGCAATTCGCCCGTTAATCCTTTCAGCACAGTATTTCATGGCGGGTGCTGCCGTGCGCAAGGAAGTCCGATCCCGAAATCTCTTTTCGCCAATTAACCATCAAGCCAATCAAGAGGATTTTTCAATGCCCGCTCTGGATGACCTTTCGCAGAATACAGCAGTGCTCGCCCTGCCCTTGCCGATAGGCGATGTGGGCGAGACGTTGGGCACGGCATCGTCCATCTCGCTTGGACGCAGTGTCTATGGAACAATTGGTGCCTCTGGCGATCTTGATTGGTATGCCATCACCCTCGTGGCAGGACAGACCTATGATTTTCGTCTTGGCGGGGTCGGGCGCACACCTTTGCCGGACACCTATATATCGTTGCTCGATTCGACCGGGGCCGTGCTCGGCGTGAACGACGATGCCGGTGGTGAGGTCGGCTACAATTCGATGCTGGTTTTCACGGCAACGACCACTGGAACCTACTACATCTCGGCGCGGGGTTTTGGCACCAACACCGGTGACTTCCTGCTGACGGCGGTCAATCACAACAGCGCCGGCCTGGTCCTGACCGCCGACGAGGTGGCCTGGCAACTGACCAACAACTTCGAACGCTACTTCTCGGGCGCGGGGTCCGCGAATATTCCGGCAACCGCCTATGACCTGTCCGGCGGGCGGCAGATCAGCTACAATGTAACCGGATTGACAGCGCCCGGCGCCGCTCTGGCCCAGCAGGCGTTGCAGATGTGGAGCGATGTGACCGGCATCACCTTTCAGCAAACCAGTGGCGCCGCACAGATCACCTTCCAGAACGACTCCGTCGATGTCGAAGCGTTCAACTCCAACGTGACATCGCCCGATGGCACAATCATTTCCTCCACGCTGCAGGTTTCAACAGGCTGGCTGACGACGTTCGGGACGACGATGGACAGTTATTCCTTTGAAACCTATGTTCACGAACTGGGCCATTCGCTTGGCCTGGGTCACGGCGGGAATTACAACGGTTCGGCCACCTATGGCGTGGACAATTACTACCTGAACGACTCGCCGCATCTGTCGATCATGTCCTACATGCAGGCAGTAAATGACGAGTTCGACGACGCCAACACCTTCGTAAACGCCCAGTTCCGCTATGTGCTGACCCCGATGATCGCCGACATTCTGGCGATGCGAAACCTGTATGGCCTATCCACGACAACCCGCACCGGCAACACGACCTACGGTTACAATTCCAACACCGGCAACGCCGCGCTGGATGCGGCGGTCACATTGAATGATCCCGCCAACAACAACTATGTCGCTTTCACGGTGTTCGACAATGGCGGCACCGATACGATCAACCTGTCGGGCTATTCCGGGAGCCAGAGGATTGATCTGAACCAGGGGGCATCCTCCGACGTGCTTGGTGGCAGGCTGAACATGGGCATCGCCTATGGCACCGTGGTGGAAAATGCCATTGGCGGCAGCGCCGCGGACAGCATGACCGGAAACAGTGCCGCCAATTCGTTGTCAGGCCTCGGCGGCAACGACACCCTGAACGGCAATACCGGCGTCGATACGCTGATCGGCGGTCTGGGCGATGACGTCTATGTCACCGACGGTGGCGACATCATCGTCGAAGCGGCGGCAGCGGGCACCGACCGGGTGATGAGTTCGGCCAGCGCCTCGCTAAGCGCCAATATCGAAAACCTGACCCTGACCGGGGCGGCGGCGATCAACGCCTACGGCAATGCCCTCAACAACGTCATCACCGGCAACAGCGCCAACAACGTGCTAAGCGGCGGCGGCGGCAACGACACGCTGAACGGCACCACCGGCACCGATACCATGATCGGCGGCCTGGGCGATGACGTCTATACCACCGATGGCGGCGACACCCTTACCGAGGCGGCGGCGGCGGGCACCGACCGGGTGATGAGTTCGGCCAGCTACGGGCTTTCCGTCAACCTTGAAAACCTGACCCTGACCGGCACGGCGGCAATCAACGGCTACGGCAATATTCTCAACAACATCATCACCGGCAACAGCGGCAACAACGTGCTGGGCGGTGGCAACGGCAACGACACGCTGAATGGCACCACCGGCGCCGATACAATGATCGGCGGTCTGGGCGATGACGTCTATACCACCGATGGCGGCGATGCCATCACCGAGGCGGCGGCGGCCGGCACTGACCGGGTGCTGAGTTCGGCCAGCACCTCGCTGAGCGCCAACGTCGAGAACCTGACCCTGACCGGGGCTGCGGCGATCAACGGCTATGGCAACACGCTTGCCAACCAGATCAGCGGCAACTCCGGCAACAATGTCCTGAACGGCGGGGCCGGCAATGATACCCTGTCGGGTGGGGCGGGGGCGGATGTCTTCATCTTCAACACCGCGCCAAGTGCTGCCAACATCGACCGGATCACCGATTTCGCCGCGGTCAATGACACCATCTATCTGGGGTCTGCAGTGTTCGCGGGCCTTGCCGCAGGCGGGCTGGCGGCGACGGCTTTTGCCTCCAACCTGACCGGGCTTGCCACCGATGCGCTGGACCGCATCATCTACGAATCCGACACCGGGCGGCTGATGTTCGACGCCGACGGAACTGGCGCGGGTGCGGGCGTGCAGTTCGGCCTGCTTGCCACCAGTCTGACGCTGACCAATGGCGACTTCTTCGTGGTGTAGGCCGCAGGCAAGGGGGGCCAAGGCGGGCGGGCACAGAGGATGTGTCCGCCACGCATCTGCAAAGGGCTTGGTGACGGTTCTGCCACCGCCCGGCAGGGCGGCGCGGCGTCTCAGGCCGCTTCGTCGTCTTTCTCGATGCCGTATTTCTGCATCAACCGCCCCTGCGTCATGAAGAACAGGAACAGGGCCGCGGTCAGCCCGAAGGTCTTGAAATTCACCCAGGCCTCGGTCGAGAAATTGCGCCAGATCACCTCGTTGGCCACGGCAAGGCCGAAGAAGAACGCGGTGATGCGGCGGGTCAGGATCATCCAGCCCTCGGCCTGCATCGGCAGCGCCTCGTCCATCACCAGCCGCAGATAGCTTTTGCCGCGCAACAGGCCAAAGCCGAGGATGCCGCCGAACAGCAGGTAGATCAGCGTCGGCTTGGCCTTGAAGAACCGCTCGTCCTTCAGCCAGACCGACAGCCCGCCGAACACCACCACCAGCACCACCGTGGCCACCTGCATTTTCGACAGCTTGCCGGTCAACGCCCAGACGATGCCGGTGGTCAGCAGCAGAAGCGGGATGAACAGCGCGGTCATCACCAGGAACCCGCTGTAATCATTGCCGAAGATGGTGAAGGTCTGATCCTTCATCCGGCCGAAACCGATAAAGAACACCAGCACCGGCCCCAGCTCGAGCGCCAGTTTCAGCCAGGGGTTGATCTGCTTTTCCGCCATCGCCTATCCCATCACTTCCACGATCACCGCACCGGCGGCAATCAGCGCCATCAGCCCCAACTGGCCGCGGCTGACTTTTTCCCCCAGCACCAGCCAGCCGATCAGGGCGGCAAACACCGTCGAGGTCTCGCGCAGCACCGCCGCCTGCCCCACCATGTCGATCCGCGTCGCCAGCATGATGGCGCCAAAGCTGAACCATGCCACCACCGCGCCCAGCAGACCGCGCCGCAGCAGCGGCAGCAGCTCCGAGGATGGCAGATACCGCCAGCGCGCCCGCGTGACAACCGGCATGAACAGCCCGTCGATCATGAAGAACCAGGCCAGGAAGGTGAAGGGGTCCGGCGTGGCGCGGATGCCATAGGCGTCGTAGGTGGTGTAAAGTGCCACGAAAGCGCCGGTGGCGACGGCGAAGCCCAAGGCGGGCACCAGCGTGTCGCGGTCCACCTTGACGTGGGCCAGGTTGTAAAGCGCCAGCCCGAAGATGCCGCCCAGCAGCACCGCCACCCCCGCCCATTGGCCAAGGGTGAAGCTTTCGCCAAAGATCACCCCGGCGCCGATCACCGCGAACAGCGGCCCGGTGCCGCGCACCACCGGATAGACCACGGTATAGGCGCCGCGGGCATAGGTCATCGCCTGCAACAGTTTGTAGGCCGAATGGATGACGAAGGCGCCGGCAAAGATCGGCCACATCCGCGGCTCGGGCCAGGCCACCAGAAACAGCGCGAAGGGAATGGCCATCACGCCGTAGCTGGCGTCAATCGCCGCCCGGCTGAGCCAGGGATCGTGCCGCCCCTTCTGCAGGGCGCCGAACACCGCATGCAGCAGCGCCGCCGCCAGCGCCAGCAGCAGCGCCACCTGATGGCCCTGCGCCGTGCCTTCCAGACTGCGCAGCCAGTCGCTCATGCCGAAGGGCGGGATGGCGGACAGGCCGGGGGCGCTGCCCCCGGACCCCCGGGATATTTATGCAAAGGTGAACGGGCAGGGGGAGTGAGGCTCACGCTTCCAGACCGACCAGGGCGCGGGCGAAGTCTTCGGGGTCGAAGGGGGCCAGATCGTCGATCTGTTCGCCCACCCCGATGGCATGGATCGGCAGGCCGAACTTGTCGGCCAGCGCCACCAGGATGCCGCCCTTGGCGGTGCCGTCCAGCTTGGTCATAACCAGACCCGAGACATCGGCCAGTTTGCGGAAGATCTCGACCTGATTGATGGCGTTCTGGCCGGTGGTGGCGTCCAGCACCAGGATGGTGTTGTGCGGCGCGTCGGGGTCTTTCTTGCGGATGACGCGGACGATCTTCGACAGCTCTTCCATCAGGTCGGCGCGGTTCTGCAACCGGCCAGCGGTGTCGATCATCAGCAGGTCGGCGCCGTCGGCCTGCGCCTTGGTCATGGCATCAAAGGCCAGGCTGGCGGGGTCGGAGCCTTCCGGCGCCGTCAGCACCGGCACGCCCGCCCTTTGGCCCCAGACCTGAAGCTGTTCCACCGCGGCGGCGCGGAAGGTGTCGCCCGCGGCGATCACCACCGATTTGCCCGCCGCCTTGAACTGCGACGCCAGCTTGCCGATGGTCGTGGTCTTGCCCGAGCCGTTGACGCCGACCACCAGCACCACCTGCGGCCTGCTGGGGTAAAGCGGCAAGGGTCGCGCCACCGGCGTCATGATCCGGGCGATCTCGGTCGCGAGGGCTTCTTTCAGCTCGGCGGTGGAGACGCGCTTGCCCATCCGGCCCTCGGCGATGTTGGCGGTGACGCGCAGCGCGCAATCCACCCCCATGTCGGCCTCGATCAGCACTTCCTCCAGCCGCTCCAGCATGGCGTCATCCAGCACCCGGCGGCTGGTTTCGACGCTCTGGCCCAGCAGGCGACCCAGGATGCCGGGCTTGGCCGCGGCGGTTTCGGCGGCGGCAGGGGTGGGGGCGGCGACCGCGGGCGCATCCGCCTCGACCAGCGCATCCAGTTCCTCGCTGATCCGGTCGGACGAGCGGAACATCTTGTCACGCAGCTTCTTGAAGAACGACATCGCGGGCCTCGCTGGCTTTTCCCCTTTCACCTAGTCAATTTGGCGCCGCGAGGGAAGGGCCAAGCCCGGTGCAGATCGCCGCTGCCCGCGCGGGCCAGAACTGGCCGAAGACCGCATGAGCCAGAACCGGCCAACGGCCGCATGGGCAAGAATCGGCCCATCCGCGCGGATGCTGCAATTTCGCCGCAGGCCGAAGGGCTGGCGGAGTTGCGTTGTTGTGCTAGGCTGCGCCATCATGACACAAAAATTCACCCGCTCGCTTCCGCTGCCCGCGTCGGTCCTGTTCCCTCTGGCGACGCTGGCTCCCCTTGTCCTGCTGCTGCTTGGCGTCTCGGTGGGCGGCCTCTGGCCGTTGATCGCCGTGGCCTATCTGGCCGGTCTGACCTTTGCGCTGGACCGCTATATGCCGCTGGTGGCCCCCGATGCGTCGATCCTGCCCGAGGCTGTGCCCCAGCCCACGGCAGCGGCGGTCTCCGATCAGGGCGAGGGGCCTGATCTGGTGATCATCTCGGGCGCGCCGAAAATCGCGCCCGACAAGATCGGCCCGGATTGGCTGATGGCTTTGCCGGCTTCGGAAAAGCTGCTGATGGCGATCGGGGCCACCCAGTTGCTGATGATGCCGGTCATGCTGTACGCGATTGCCGGCACCAGCGAGGTGGGGTTCCTGAACCGGATCATCCTGTTCCTCGGGTTCGGCATGTATCTGGGTCAGGTCTGCATCCCGGCGGCACACGAGTTGATCCACCGCGGTGACAAGCCGATGTTCCAGATGGGCCTGGCGATGTTCACCACGCTGCTGTTCGGCCATCACACCTCGGCGCACCGGATGGTGCATCACCGCCATGTCGGCAGTGTCGATGACCCCAACACCGCGCGCGACGGCGAAACCTTCTACGTCTTCTTCCCGCGCGCCTGGGTCGGCAGCTTCAAGGCCGGTCTGGAGGCCGAGAACAAGCTGCGCGCCGCCAACACCGGCATCAAGGGCATCCATCCCTATGCGGTCTATCTGGGCGGGGCGGCGTTCATGCTGCTGCTGGCGGCGGCGATCGGTGGCTACACCGGCATCGTCGTCATGCTGGCGCTGGCGCTTTATGCGCAGGCGCAACTGCTGCTGACCGACTATGTGCAGCACTATGGCCTGATGCGCGCCAAGGCCGCCGATGGCTCGCTGGAGCCGGTGGCCTTCAAGCACAGCTGGAACGCGCCGCACTGGTATTCCTCGGCGGTGATGCTGAATGCGCCGCGCCATTCCGACCACCATGCCCACCCGTCGCGTCCCTATCCGCAACTGCAACTGCCCGACGAGTCGCAGGACACCTGGCTGCCCTATTCGCTTCCCGTCAGCTGCGCCTTCGCGCTGTCGCCCAGGCACTGGAAGGCGCTGATGGCGGCCCCCTTGGCCAAGCTGCGCAATCCGGCGGCGGAACCGGCGACCCCGGCGTAACCCGATCACGCATCCGAGACTGGTCAAGCCTGCCCGCCCGTGGCAGGCTTGCTCCATTCTGGACCGGAGATTGCCGATGCGTCTTGCCCTTGCTGCCCTGCTGCTGACCGCCCTGCCTGCACTCGCCGTCGAAACCCCGCTGAGCGCGCAGCAATTCGAGGCCTATGCCACCGGCAAGACCCTGACCTATTCGCTGTCGGGCGAGGTATTTGGCACCGAGCAGTATCTGCCCAACCGCCGGGTGCGCTGGGCCTATACCGGCGACATCTGCCAGGAGGGGCACTGGTACGAGGACGCGGACCTGATCTGTTTTGTCTATGACGGCGAACCCGAACCGCAGTGCTGGCAGTTCTGGCAAACCGAAACCGGGCTGCACGCGCGCTTCAACAACGACCCCGAAGGCACCGAACTGTCCGAGGTCGAGCAGACCGAAAAGCCACTGTATTGCGCCGGGCCGGATGTCGGTGTGTAAGCCGCTGGTCAGACCGCTGCGGCTCTGGCAAGGTGATCGCATCCCGGTTTCGGAGGCCACGATGACCCCTGCCAGCCTGTGCCTTGCCCTTGCCCTGCTTGCGCCCTTGCCCGCGCTGGCGCAAACCCCGCTGACCGCCGCCGAATTCGAGGCTTTTGTCAGCGGCAAGACCTTGACTTACGCCACGCAAGGCGAGGTTTACGGCGCCGAGACCTATCTGCCGGGCCGCAAGGTGGTCTGGCACGGCCCTGACGAAGGCTGCGTCAAAGGCAGTTGGACCGAGACGGACGGCCAGTTGTGCTTTGTCTATGACGACGACCCGGCGCCGATCTGCTGGACGCTGGTGCCGGTGGGGGCCGGGCTGGAGGGGCAGATCACCGGCGATCCGCCCGATACCGAAGCCACCGTGCTGACCCCCACCGACCAGCCGGTGCCCTGCGACCTGACGAAATAGCCGCTAGAAAAGACTGCCCTGATCCGGCCCCGGCTCGCCTGCCTTGCGCGGTTTCGCGGCGCGCAGCCCCAGCGCCATGCGGCCATCGTGGAACTCCAGCTCCAGCGCCGCCGCCCGTTCTGCCAAGGCCTTCGAGGTGACCACCGCGCCATCGCCGCGCACCACCACATAGCCGCGCCGCAGGGTCTCGGCATAGCCCAGCGTCGCCCGAGTGCGCTCCAGCGCCTCCAGCCGGTCCGACAGCCGCGCCAACCGCTGCTTCTGCGCCGCCTGCAACCGCGCGTCCAAAGCGGCCAGATCGGCCCGCCCGCGCTGCACCTGCCGCCCGGCATCGGCCAGCAGCCGCGCCAGCGCCGGGGCCAGTCGCGCCGAAAGTGCCAAGGCCCGGTCCCCCGCCCGCTCCAGCCGCCGCGCCTGCCCGGCCTCCAGCCCGCGGCCCAGATCGGCCAGCCGCTCGCCGCGCCGCGCCAGCATGTCGGCCAGCACCCGCACCCGCAGATGCGCCGCCAGCGGCTGCAGCCGCGCTCGCTGCCGCGCCACCGCCGCCGCCAGCGCCGGCGACAGCCGCCCCGCCCACAGATCGAACCGCTGC
>NZ_ACYY01000025.1 GCF_000176015.1 Rhodobacter ferrooxidans
CCCCGCCAGACTGTCGCCGCGCGCCCGTGCGGCAAAAGTTCAGCGCCATGCGGTGACTGAGCACCGGCCGCGCCAGTGCCGCCACATCGGCCACCGAAGGCGCCAGCCGCCCGTCCAGCAGCGCCCGCGCCCGCACCGTCAGCATCAGTGCCTGCGCCGCCCGCGGCCCGGGGCCCCAGCTGAGCACATCGCCAAGCCCTGCGCCTTCGGCCTCGCCGGGGCGGCAGGCGCGCACCAGATCGAGGATCGCCTCGACCACGGTATCCCCCACCGGCATCCGGCGGATCACCGATTGCGCATCCAGCACTTCGGCTGCGGTAAACACCTGATGCACCTGCGCATCTTCGGCGCCGGTGGTGGCGATCAGGATATCCCGCTCGGTGGCGCGGTCGGGGTAATCGACATCGACCTGCACCAGAAAGCGGTCCAACTGCGCCTCGGGCAGCGGATAGGTGCCTTCCTGTTCGATGGGGTTCTGCGTCGCCAGCACATGGAACGGGCGGCCCAGCGGGCGGTGTTGACCGGCAATCGTCACCTCCCGCTCCTGCATCGCCTGCAACAGCGCCGACTGGGTGCGGGGCGAGGCGCGGTTGATCTCGTCGGCCATCAGAAGCTGGCAGAACACCGGGCCTTCGATGAAGCGGAAGGCCCGCGCCCCCCCGGCCCCGGTATCCAGCACTTCCGACCCCAGGATGTCGGCGGGCATCAGGTCGGGGGTGAACTGGATGCGGTTGCCCTTCAGCCCCAGCACCGTGGACAGCGTATCGACCAGCCGGGTTTTCCCCAGCCCCGGCAGCCCCACCAGCAGCGCATGGCCGCCGCACAGGATCGAGCCCAGCACCAGGTCGACCACCTTGTCCTGGCCGATGAACCGGCGGTTGATGCTGGACTTGGCCGCGCCCAACCGGTCGGCAAGGGTTTCGATCCGGGCAATCAGGGCATCGGCCATGACAAGGCACTCCATCTGTGGTTAGGATCGCATTAGACCGAAAACCGGCACCGGGCACAAATGACAAAAGCATGAGCCTTGAAATGATCGTGAAACCATCGGCGGAAGGCGTGCTGGCAGCGGCCAGCCAGGCGGTCAAGAAGGGTCCGCCACCGCTGCACCTGTGGAATCCGCCGTTCTGCGGCGATCTGGACATGCGCATCGCCCGCGACGGCACCTGGTTCTATCTGGGCACGCCGATTGGCCGACCCGCCATGGTCAAGCTGTTCTCGTCGATCCTGAAGCTGGAGTGCGGCAAGTATTTCCTTGTCACCCCGGTCGAGAAAGTGGGAATAGTCGTCGATGACGCGCCCTTTGTGGCGGTGGATTTCGACGTGACGGGGGCGGGGCAGGATCAGATGGTGACCTTCACGACCCAGGTGGAGGACCGCGTGACCGCGGGGCCAGAGCATCCGATCCGGGTGGTGCGCGACCCTGTAACCGGCGAGCCGTCGCCCTATGTGATGGTGCGGGCCGGGCTGGAGGCACTGATCGACCGCAAGTCGTTCTACCGACTGGTCGAGATTTGCGAGCATGCCAAGCATCAGGGGGCCGACTGGTTCGGCGTGATCTCGGGCGGGCAGTTCTTCCCGGTGATCCCTTCGGCAGACCTGCCCTGATGCCGCGGTTTGCTGCCAACCTGACGATGCTGTTTGCCGAATATCCGGTGCTGGAGCGGCCTGCGCAGGCGCTGAAGGCGGGCTTTGACGGGGCCGAGGTGCTGTTTCCCTATGACCATTCCCCCGCCGACTGGCAGGCGGCGCTGCAGGGGTTGCCCTTGGCGCTGATCAATGCGCCGCCCGGCGACTGGGCCTACGGCGAGCGTGGCTTTGCCGCCGTGCCGGGGGCAGAGGCGCGGTTCCGCGACAGCTTTCTGCGGGCCATGGACTATGCCAGCAAGCTTTCGGTGGACCGGGTGCATGTGATGTCGGGCGTAGCCAAGGGGCCGGTGGCCGAGGAAGTGTTTCTGGCCAACATGGCCTGGGCCACGGCGCAGGCCCCCGAACAGGCGCTGACGCTGGAGCCGCTGAACCCCACCGACATGCCGGGGTATTTTCTGAACGACTATGATCAGGCGGCGCGGCTGATCGACGATCTGGCAGCGCCCAATCTGGGGCTGCAGTTCGACCTCTGGCACGCCGCCCGGCTGCACGGCGATGCCGACCGGGTTTGGGAACGCCATGCCGCCCGCGTCAACCACATCCAGATCGCCGGTTTCCCCGACCGCACCGAACCCGGTGGCGGCGGTTTTGATCTGCGCGGCTTTCTGGGTGCCTTGGATACCGCGGGCTACACCGGCTGGGTCGCCGCCGAATACCGCCCGCGCGCCCGCACCGCCGCGGGGCTTGGCTGGCTGGCGGCGCTGCGCCAGACCGACCTGATCGGGTCGTGAACCCTTGCCGAGCCGGGTGGGATCGCTATCATGTGCCGCCAGACCTTGAACCCAGGAGCCAGACATGACCCTCAACGCCCCCGAGACCGCCCTCGTCTCGACGTGGAAAGTCGCCTGTGACGGCGGCGAAGGCGCCTTGGGCCATCCGCGGGTCTGGCTGTCGATCCCCGAGGACACGGGCTTTGTCGAATGTGGCTATTGCGACAAGCGTTTCGTGCATGAAAGCGCCAAAGACCGGGTGAAATAGGCCCTCATCGGTCCGTGCCGTCCCTCTTCGGTGCGCGAAGAGCGACCGCAAGGAAGCAATGAGCAGCGAAGGGAAACCGCGCGATGAGTTTCGGCAAGGGCCACCATCTGCACCTGATCGACGGCTCGGCCTTCATCTTCCGCGCCTATCACGCGCTGCCGCCGCTGACCCGCAAATCCGACGGCCTGCCGATCGGTGCTGTGGCCGGGTTCTGCAACATGCTGTTCCGCTATGTCGAGGACAACAAGCAGGGCGACGCCCCCACCCATGCCGCGGTGATCTTTGACCATTCCGCCAAGACCTTCCGCAACGCGATTTACCCCGCCTACAAGGCCAACCGCCCCGAGCTTCCCGAAGACCTGCGGCCGCAGTTCCCGCTGACGCGGCAAGCCACCCGCGCCTTCAACATCGCCTGCATCGAGGCCGAGGGCTACGAGGCCGACGACATCATCGCAACGCTCGCCTGCCGGGCGCGGGCGGCGGGCGGCACGGTGACAATTCTCAGCTCCGACAAGGACTTGATGCAACTGGTGGGCGACGGGGTCGAGATGCTCGACCCGATGAAGAACCGCCGCATCGGCCCGGAGGAAGTGTTCGAGAAGTTCGGCGTCGCCCCCGACCGGGTGATTGACGTGCAGGCGCTTTCCGGCGATTCGGTGGACAACGTGCCGGGCGCGCCGGGGATCGGGATGAAAACCGCCGCCCTGCTGATCCAGGAATATGGCGATCTGGAAACCCTGCTGGCGCGGGCGGGCGAGATCAGCCAGCCCAAGCGCCGCGCGGCCTTGCAGGACAATGCCGAGCTGATCCGCATCTCGCGCCGTCTGGTGGCGCTGGATTGCGCCATGCCGCTGGAGGTGACGCTGGACAGTCTGGAAGTTCACCCGCCGCAGCCCGAGGCGGTGCTGTCTTTCCTGAACGCCATGGAGTTCCGCAGCCTGACCACCCGCGTCGCCGCCAGCCTGAAGGTGGCAGCACCACCGATGGAAGCAGCTCGCGGCGCCGAGGTGACGGGCGCGCATGATGCCCCCGAGGCCGCCCCTTCCCTGCCCTTCGACACCGCCGCCTATGAATGTGTGCGTGATGCTGCGGCGCTGGAACGCTGGATTGCGGCGATCCGCGAGCGGGGCGTGGTGGCGGTGGATACCGAAACCACCAGCCTGGACGAGATGCGCGCCGAACTGGTCGGCATCTCGCTCTGCGTTCAGGCCGGGACTGCCTGCTATATCCCGCTGGGGCATCGGCAGGGCGGCGGCGATCTGTTCGGCTCCTCGGCGCTGACCGAGGGGCAGATGCCCGTGGCGCAGGCTTTGGCGCTGCTGAAACCGGTGCTGGAGGATGATGCCATCCTCAAGATCGGCCAGAACATGAAATACGACGCCAAGATCCTTGCCCGGCTTGGCATCAGCGTCGCCCCGATCGACGACACCATGCTGATGTCCTATGCCATGCACGCAGGCCTGAACAGCCACGGCATGGATGCGCTTTCCGATCAATACCTTGGCCACCAGCCGATCGCGATCAAGCCGCTGCTGGGCTCGGGCAAATCCGCCGTCACCTTCGACCGGGTGCCGATTGATCAGGCGGTGGCCTATGCCGCCGAGGATGCCGATATCACCCTGCGGCTGTGGGAATTGTTCAAGCCGCAACTGCACCGCGCTCATGTGACCACGGTTTACGAAACCCTCGAACGCCCCTTGGTGCCGGTGCTGGCGCAGATGGAAATGGCCGGGATTCAGGTGGACCGCGACACGCTTTCCCGCATGTCCAACGCCTTCGCGCAGAAAATGGCGGGGCTGGAGGCGGAAATCCATGACATGGCCGGCGAGAAATTCAATGTGGGGTCCCCCAAGCAGCTTGGCGAGATTCTGTTCGACAAGATGAGCCTGCCCGGCGGCGAAAAGGGCAAGACCGGCGCCTATGCCACCGGCGCCGACGTGCTGGAAGACCTTGCCACCGAACACGAATTGCCGGGCCGGGTGCTGGACTGGCGGCAGCTTTCAAAACTGAAATCCACCTATACCGACGCGTTGCAAGACCATATCAACCCGGAAACCGGGCGGGTGCACACCTCGTATTCGCTGACCGGGGCGGTGACCGGGCGGCTGGCTTCGACCGACCCGAACCTGCAGAACATCCCGGTGCGATCCGAGGAAGGCCGCCGCATCCGCGAGGCTTTTGTGGCGCCGAAGGGGCGGCGGCTGGTCAGTCTGGATTATTCGCAGATCGAGTTGCGGATTCTGGCGCATGTGGCCGACATTCCGGCGCTGAAACAGGCGTTCCGCGAGGGGCAGGACATCCATGCCATGACAGCCTCGGAAATGTTCAACGTGCCGCTGGACCAGATGACCCCCGATATCCGCCGTCAGGCCAAGGCGATCAACTTCGGGGTGATCTACGGCATTTCCGGCTTTGGCCTCGCGCGCAACCTGCGCATCCCGCGCAGCGCGGCACAGGGCTTCATCGACCGCTATTTCGAGCGGTTCCCCGGCATCAAGGGCTACATGGACGACACCGTGGCCTTCGCCAAGGCCAACGGTTTTGTGCAAACCCTGTTCGGCCGCAAGATCCACACGCCCGAGATCAACGCCCGCGGCCCGGGGGCGGGCTTTGCCAAACGGGCGGCGATCAACGCCCCCATTCAGGGCACCGCCGCCGACGTGATCCGCCGCGCCATGGTGCGGATGCCTGCGGCAATTGCCGGGATCGACGCGAAAATGCTGTTGCAGGTGCATGACGAGCTGCTGTTCGAAGTGGCCGAGGACGCGGTGGATACGCTGATCCCCATCGCCCGCGAGGTGATGGAAACCGCCTGCGACCCGGCGGTGCATCTGTCAGTGCGGCTGACGGTCGAGGCAGGCCACGGTGCCAACTGGGCCGAGGCGCATTGACGACATCGCCACGTCAGGCCGTCGCCGTTCATCTTCGCCCAAATATCCATCCGGCCTCAGCCACCGCGCAATTCGGCCGAGATTCGCACCGGCCCCGCCACCCCCTTCAGCTTGGCGCGGTAGATCACCAGCCCCTCGGTCACCCGCATCACATAGGTGCGGGTCTCGGCAAAGGGGATGGTTTCCACCCAATCGACCACATCGACTTCCGCCCGGCGCGGGTCGCCAAACTCACCGATCCAGCGCCGTGGCCGCCCCGGCCCGGCGTTATACCCCGCCGCAATCATCGCCACCGAAGGCCCGAACTCGTCCAGCAACTGCTTCAGATACCCCGCCCCCATCGCGGCGTTGTAACCGGGGTCCGAGGTCAGCCGCCCCACCGCGTAAGGCAGGCCCAGCTTTTCCGCCATCAGCTTGGCGGTGGCGGGCATCACCTGCATCAACCCCCGCGCCCCGGCCTTGCTGCGCGCCGCGGGGTCGAACTCGCTTTCCCGCCGCGCAATCGCCAGCGCCAGCGCCCGCGACACCGCCAGCCCGTCCGGCACCAGATCGGTCAGCGGGAAATAGGCGCGCGGGATGATCACCCCGCGCTCTGCCGCCTGCTTGGCGATCAGCAGCGCGATATGCGGCTCGTGGATGGTCAGCGCCAGATCGGCCAGTTGCGCCAGTTCCCGGTCGGTCAGGCTTTCGGCCAGATGCAGGAAGAACCGCTTGGCCAGCGTGCGGTCGCCCGCCTTGGTCAGCAACAGCCCCGCCTCCAGCACCGAGGAATGGGCAAACGCCGCCTCGCGCCAATCGGCGGGGCGGGTGTTGTCCAGCAGGCTTGCGTCCAGCGTCAGCCCCAGCTTTTCGGCGGCGAGTTGGCCGTAATAGGCGGTCTGATAGCGGGCGGCGTTGCTGAAATGCCCCCGCGCCGCCTCGGCATTGCCGCGCGCCTCTTCGGCCCGGCCCTGCCAATAAGCCGCCTTGGCCAGACTGATCGGGGTCGATACCGCCGCCTGCATCCTTGTGAAATGCCGCAGGGCGGTTTCGGGGTCGTCCAACTTGCGCAGGGCGATGAAGCCCGACAGAAACTCCAGATCGGCATAGTCGGTGCCCTCGCTCAGCCCATGGCGCGAGGCGACGCGGTAGGCGCTCTTGCCCTGCCCCGCCCGCGCCAGAAACCGCGCCAGCACGCCGCGCCGTTCCGCCCAGGCCGAGGCATCACCCAAGCTGTCGCCACTGCGTTCCAGGATCAGCGCCGCCGCGTCTTCCTCCAGCCCCTGCTTCATCCGCCACAGAAACCGCTCATGCGCGAGGCCGGGATGCCCCGCCAGATCCGCAGGCACCGCCTTGACCAGCGCCGTCACGCCATCGGCCTGCGCCCGCAGCGCCAACCGCGCCTTGGCCAAGGCCCGCCAACCCGGCGAGACCAGCGGCAGCATCCGCCGCGCTTCCTCCGGCTTATCCTGCCACAACAGCCGGTCCAGCCGCGCCTCGTGCAACGGTGCCAGCGCGCGGGGATACAGCGCCAGCAGCGCCGCCTGATCCTCGGCGGTAAAGCTCAGCGCGCGCCAGGCCCGCTTGGCCTCCGCCTCGGCCTCGGCCCCGCGCCCCGCCGCCTGCAAGGCCTGCGCCAGCGCCAGGGCGCCGGTGCCGGTGACAGGCGAGGTGCCGTCGAAATAGCCGATCACCCGCGACGGCGTGGAAGACCGCGCCACCGCCACCTCGCCCTTCTGCCGCAACAGCGTCAGGCCCGGCCAATCCGGCCTGCGGGCCAGAAACGCCTCATAGTCCCCCAGCAAGCCTTCGCCCGCCCGCAGCCGCTGCCATTCGACGATGTCGCGCCCCACCGCCCCCGCCGGTTCCGCCGCCGCCTGCGCCCCCGGCCAGTCCTTCGCCTCGGCCCGGATCAGCGCCAGCTTCAAGGCGTCGGCCTGATCGGCACGCGCAGGCATTACAGCAAGAACCAGCGCCACAGCCAAAGCTGCGGCAGGCCAACACGGGCGCAAGATGCGGGAAATCAGGGTCATGGCGCGAATCTGCCACCTGCGCGCCGCCACCGCAACTCACATCGACGCCAGTGGCAAACCGCCGCCGGGGCAGGGCGAAAATCCTTCCTTCAAGGATTTTCTCTGCGCCAACTTGGCAAGGCCAGCGCCCGGCGCTAGGAAGGCCGGAACTGAACCGGGGCGACTCGTTGCCCCCTGATGGAGATGCGTGTCATGATCAAAGGGTCCATTCCTGCCCTGGTGACGCCGTTCAAGAACGTCGCGCTGGATCTCGACACGCTGAAACAGCTGGTCGAATGGCAGATCTCCGAGGGTTCCAGCGGCCTGGTTCCGGTCGGCACCACTGGCGAAAGCCCGACGCTCAGCCACGAGGAACACCGCACGGTGATCGAGGTGGTGGTGGCCACCGCCGCAGGCCGGGTGCCGGTGATCGCCGGGGCAGGCTCGAACAACACCGCCGAGGGTATCGGCCTGATCCGCCATGCCGAAAAGGTCGGCGCCACGGCCGCACTGGTCGTCACCCCCTATTACAACAAGCCGACGCAGGCCGGGTTGATCGCGCATTACACCGCCCTGCACGATTGCTGCAACCTGCCGATCATCATCTATAATATCCCCGGCCGCTCGGTGGTGGACATGTCGCCCGACACCATGGGCGCTCTGGCAAAGCTGCCGCGCATCATCGGCGTCAAGGATGCCACCGGCAAGATCGAGCGGGTGTCGCAGCAGCGCGCCACCTGTGGTGCCGATTTCATCCAGTTGTCGGGCGAGGATGCCACCGCCCTGGGCTTCAACGCCCATGGTGGGGTCGGCTGCATCTCGGTCACCGCCAACGTGGCGCCGAAGCTCTGTGCCGAGTTTCAGGCGGCCACCTTGGCGGGCGACTACGCCAAGGCGTTGCAATTGCAGGACCGCCTGATGCCGCTGCACGAGGCGATCTTCATCGAGCCGGGGCTCGTCAGTGCCAAATACTGCCTGTCCCTGTTGGGCAAATGCAGCGAGGACGTGCGCCTGCCGCTGGTCGGCCTGACCGAGGGTGCCAAGGAAAAGCTGCGCGCCGCGATGCGCCATGCCGGGCTGATCTCCTGAGCCACACCCCGCTGCACGGCGGCAATCTGCGCGGCGCGGTGCTGATGGTGGCCGCGATGGCGGGCTTTGCGGTCGAGGACATGTTCCTGAAATCCGCCGCCAAAACCCTGCCGGTCGGGCTGATCCTGATGATCTTCGGCACCGGCGGCATGCTGGCCTTTGCCGCCCTCGCCGCCCGCAAGCGCCAGCGCCTCCTGCACCCGGCGATCCTGTCGCGCCCGATCCTGACCCGGTCGGTGTTCGAGGTGATGGGGCGGCTGTTTTACACCCTGGCGCTGGCCTTCACGCCCTTGGCCAACGCCTCGGCCATCCTGCAGGCCACGCCCTTGGTTGTGGTGGCAGGTGCCGCACTGGTGTTTGGCGAAAGCGTCGGCTGGCGGCGCTGGCTGGCGATTGCCGTGGGGTTCGCGGGCGTGCTGATCATCCTGCGCCCGGGGCTGGAGGGGTTTACGCCGCTATCCTTGCTGGCCGTACTGGGCACGCTGGGCTTTGCCGGGCGCGATCTGGCCACCCGCGCCGCACCACAGGTCCTGTCGAACCTGCAACTCGGGGTTTACGGTTTCGCCATGATGGTGCCCACCGGGGCCGGGCTGCTGGCCTGGTCGGGCGGGGCGGTCTGGCCGGATGCCGTGACGGTGGGCCAGATGCTGGCCGCCACCGTGTTCGGCGTCGCCGCCTATTACGCGCTGACCGCCGCGATGCGGATGGGGCAGGTCTCGGTGATCACGCCGTTCCGCTATACCCGCCTGCTGTTCGCGCTGATCCTGGCGATGCTGGTGTTTGCCGAGCGTCCCGACGCGCTGACCCTGCTGGGGTCGGCGGTCATCGTTGCCGCCGGGCTTTATACCCTGCTGACCTCGCGCAGCCGCTAGACGAATCACCACGCCGTTCCAGCGACAATCCACCCCTGTGGCCGGAATTGTTGCTTAACAAATCCCTAATAGCAGCGCCGTCCCTGCCAAATCCGCCGCCCGCCGCCGCACCGTTTCGCGCCTGCGAACAATGCCCAAGCCGGGCCGCATGCGCGACGAAAAAATGGCAAAATCCGGGTGCTTTCTGGGCGCAAGGTCAGGTTGACCGCCACAGATGTTAAACCCCGTTAAAACCCCCGAGAGGAACCCGCCATGTTCATGCAAGACATCTCCCGCACCTCGCTGCACACCGCCGTTGCCGCTCCTGCCGCCCACGCCAAGACCGCACCGCAGACCCGGCTGTTCAGCGGCCTGACCGCCGGCACGCTGGTGGAAACCGCCACCGGCTGGCGCGGGGTCGAAACCCTGCGCAGCGGCGACCGGGTGCAAAGCTTTGATGGCGGTTTGCGTCAGGTGGTCGGGCTGGACCGCGGCTGGCTGCTGCCGGGCGAGGCGGCGCTGCTGCTGGTGCCGGGTGGCGCGTTCGACAATTGCACCGACCTGACGCTGGCCCCTGACCAGCACCTGCTGATCGACACCGAAGGCGATGCCGAGCTGCCCGATGACGCCATGGCGCTGATCCCCGCTGCCGCACTGGTCGGCTTTCGTGGCACCAGCCGCCTGACGAAGCACCAGCCGGTTGAACTGATCACGCCGCTGTTTGCCGATGTCGAGGCGATCTGGACCAACAGTGGCACTCTGCTGCACTGCCCGGCGATCAAGCATGGCGCAGGCCGCCTGCCGCAGGGCGACGATTTCACCCGGCTGGACCTGACTGCCGCCCGCGCCCTGCTGCGCCGTCTGGACAGCCGCAACAGCCCGCTGCCGGCCGCCCTGCGCTTTGCCTGACACCACGCGGGCCGCGTGGGCCAAAGCCTGCCAGTCGATTCTGAATCGACAGGCAGGCTTTGGTCGTTTGATTTTCCGCCTGTCGGGCGGCAAAACCGGTTCCCACTTTTGCCTGCCAGGCGTCAGTCCCCCCGCGGCCGCCGCGCCGCCATCTGCCCCAGCCGCACCACCCGCAGCGCCTCGACGAACGTGGCGGTCAACATGCCGAAGTTCAGAAAACCGTTGGTCGAGGCCAGACCCGCCAGCAACCGCCACTCGTTCGGCAACAAAAGGTCACCGAAGCCCAGCGTGGTATAGGTGACCAGCGAGAAATAGACCGATTCCTCCAGCGTCGGAAATGCCCCCAGGCTCCAGAACGCAAAGGCCCAGATCCAGACCCCGGTGGTCACCACCAGCAGCACCCACAGCGACACGCCGGTAATTACCAGGACCAGCTTCGGACGATGCGGCTCTCGCACCAGCCAGGAATGGTTGCGGGAAAACACCTCCTCCATCAGCAACGCCGACAGCGCGCTGATCAGGATCGACACCAATAGCAACCCGGTGCCAAGGGCAAGCTGGATGAACAACGGTTTCTCCTGCGGCAAGTTTTGCCTGACGTTACCCACAAGTCCCGGCTTGCCAAGGAAAATCCGCGCCCGCTGCGGCGGCAAATGCGCCGCACCCGGCAGAGGCGGCGGGCCAGCCATCTGGACTCTGCGCCCCCCCTCGCCTATCTGCATCGCATCATGGCCGAAAAATCCGACCCCAATTCCAAGCTGATCGCCGAAAATCGCCGGGCGCGTTACGATTTCGCCATCGAAAGCGATATCGAGGCGGGCATCATGCTGCTTGGGTCCGAGGTCAAATCGCTGCGGCTTGGCGGGTCGAACATCGCTGAAAGCTATGCCTCGGTGGAAGGCGGCGAGCTGTGGCTGATCAACGGCTACATCGCCCCCTATGTGCGGGCCAAGACCTTCGGCCACGAGGAACGCCGCCGCCGCAAGCTGCTGGTTTCCAAGAAGGAACTGGTGCGGCTGTGGAACGCCACCGCCCGCGAAGGCATGACCATCGTGCCGCTGAAGATGTATTTCAACGACCGCGGCATCGTGAAGATCAAGCTGGGCATCGCCAAGGGCAAGAAGAACCAGGACAAGCGCGCCACCGAGGCCAAGCGCGACTGGGACCGCCAGAAAGCCCGGCTGATGAAACAGAACGGCTGAAGGCCCTGCGGCAATGCATCGGGCTTGCCTGATCGCCGGGCGGCGTTTAAGTCGGTCAGGCAGTCGCAAGGAAGCCCATATGCAGCCGTTTTCGCCCGCCGACGACCCCAGAACGCTGGTCTCTACCGACTGGCTGGCCGCCCATCTGGCCAACCCCGACCTGCGGGTGCTGGATGCCTCGTGGTATCTGCCCGACGCCGGTCGCGACCCCCGCGCCGAATATGATGCAGGCCACATCCCCGGCGCCCGGTTCTTCGATCTGGACGAGATCTCCGATCAACGCTCGGCCCTGCCGCACATGGCGCCGACGCCCGAGAAATTCGTCAGCCGGATGCGGGCGCTGGGCATCGGTGACGGCCATCAGGTGGTGATCTATGACGGTTCCGGCATCTTTTCGGCGCCCCGCGTGTGGTGGACCTTCCGGCTGATGGGCAAGCTTGACGTGGCGGTGCTGGACGGCGGTCTGCCGAAATGGCGCGCCGAGGGCCGCGAGATCGAGGACATGCCACCAATGGTGCGCGACCGCCACATCACCGTGCAGCGGCAGGCGACGCTGATCAAGGACGTGACGCAAGTCGCCCATGCCGCCAAGCTGGCCGAGGCCGAGATCATCGACGCCCGCCCCGCCGACCGCTTTCGCGGCGACGCGCCAGAGCCGCGCCCCGGCCTGCGCGCGGGCCATATTCCCGGCTCGAAGAACCTGCCCGCCGCCAGTCTGGTCAACCCCGACGGCACGCTGAAATCGCCGCCCGAGTTGCGCGCGCTGTTCGAGGCCGCCGGGGTCGATCTGCACAAGCCCGCGATCAGCAGTTGCGGCTCGGGCGTGACCGCCGCCGTGCTGGATCTGGCGCTGGAACGCATCGGCCACCGCAAACACGCGCTTTACGATGGCTCCTGGGCCGAATGGGGCATGTATGACGACCTCAAGGTCGAAAAGGGATAGATGATGCTGAACGCGCTGAAACCGCAACCTGCCGACAAGATCCTGCAACTGATCCAGATGTTCAAGGACGACCCGCGGGCCACCAAGATCGACCTCGGCGTCGGGGTTTACAAGGACGCGACCGGCCTGACGCCGGTGATGCGGGCGGTGAAAGCCGCCGAAAAGCAGTTGTGGGAGGTCGAGACCACCAAGACCTATACCGGCCTTGCGGGCGAGCCTGCCTATAACGCCGCCATGGCGCAGATGATCCTGGACGGTTGCGTGGCCGCCGACCGCCTCGCCTCGGTCGCGACGCCGGGCGGCACTGGTGCGATCCGGCAGGCGCTGGAGCTGATCAAGCTGGCGGCCCCCGCTGCCACCATCTGGCTGTCCAACCCGACCTGGCCGAACCACCCGTCGATCATCCGCTATCTGGGCATGGCGATGACCGAATACCGCTATTTCGATGCCAGCACGGGCACGGTGGATTTCGCCGGGATGCTGGCCGACCTCGCAGGCGTGAAACCCGGCGACGTGGTGCTGCTGCACGGGTGCTGCCACAACCCCACCGGCGCCAACCTGACGCTGGACCAGTGGGCGCAAGTGGCTGACCTTCTGAACGCCAAAGCCGCCATCCCCTTCATCGACCTGGCCTATCAGGGCTTTGGTGACGGGCTGGAGGCCGACGCCGCCCCGACCCGGCTGATCGCCAGCCGCTGCCCCGAGGTGCTGATCGCCGCCTCGTGTTCCAAGAACTTCGGCATCTACCGCGAGCGCACCGGCGTGCTGATCGCCATATCGCCCGAGGCCGGCATGCGCGCCACGACCCAAGGCAACCTCGCCTTCCTGAACCGGCAGAACTTCTCCTTCCCGCCTGACCACGGCGCGCGGCTGGTGACGATGATCCTGAACGATCCGCGGCTTACCGCCGAATGGAAGGCGGAACTGGAGGAGGTGCGGCAGAACATGCTGACCCTGCGCCAAAACCTGGCCGACGCACTGCGCGCCGCCACCAACTCCGACCGCTTCGATTTCGTGGCCAGCCATCGCGGCATGTTCTCGCGCCTCGGCCTGACGCCCGAGCAGGTGGAAACCCTGCGCGCCGATCACGGCATCTACATGGTCGGTGACAGCCGCATCAACATCGCGGGCCTGAACGCCAAGACGGTGCCGATCCTGGCCCGCGCCGTGGCCCAAGTGATCGGCTAACTCACCTTTGCACAAATATCCCCGCCGGAGGCTCTGACCCCACCGTCAGGAGCCTCCGGCGGGATATTTGAGAACAGATGAAACCCAGTGCCTTTTCAAGGTTTATCCGCGTCAGCGCCTGCAACGCGGGCTCGATGCCCGCGGCGCAGGCTTCCCCGAACAGCAAAAGCCCGGGCGCGCGATGGCGGCCCGGGCTTTTCCTTCGCCGGTAGCGGGGGGGAGGGCCCCGTCCGGCGACGTGATCCCGGCCGGAGGGGAGGGCCCCCCGGCCGGAACCGATCACATGTTGTAGGCGCGCTCGCCGTGCGAGGCCAGATCGAGGCCCTCGCGCTCGTCTTCCTGTTTCACCCGCAGGCCCATCACCAGCTTGATCACCAGGAACAGCACCAGCGAGCCGATCCCGACGAAGGCCACGGTAAAGCCCACCGCTTTCAGCTGCGCCATGAAGGCAAAGCCCATGTCATAGGGGGCCACCTGCAGCGTGCCGGGAACCGAGGTGTAATCGGCCACCCCTGCCCCGCCCAGCGCCGGGTTGACCAGGATACCGGTCGCCAGCGCGCCGATGATGCCGCCAAGACCATGGATGCCGAACACATCCAGGCTGTCGTCCAGCTTCAGCGCCGACTTGATGTAGGCCACGAACAGGAAGCAGGCCACACCGGCAAACAGCCCCAGCACGATCGACCCCATCGGCCCGGCAAAGCCTGCCGCCGGCGTCACCGCCACCAGACCGGCCACCACGCCCGACACCAGCCCCAGCAGCGACGGCTTGCCCTTCAGCAGCCATTCCGCGAACATCCAGGCCACGCCCGCAGCCGCAGTGGCCACGAAGGTGTTGATGATGGCCAGCGCCGCAATCGAGTTGGACTCGAGGTTGGACCCGGCGTTGAAGCCGAACCAGCCGACCCACAGCAGCGCCGCACCAATCATCGTCATGGTCAGCGAGTGCGGTGCCATGTTGTCCTTGCCGTAGCCGACGCGCTTGCCGGCCACGATGCAGCCCACGAGGCCTGCCACACCGGCGTTGATGTGCACCACGGTGCCACCGGCGAAGTCCAGCGCGCCCCAGTTCCACAGCATGCCGTTGGCCGCCAGATTGGCACTGGCCGCTTCAACCCCGGCAGTATCGCCCGCGGCTTCGGCAATCAGCTTCAGCGTCTGCTGTTCGGCCAGGAAGTCCGGGCCGCCCCACCACCAGACCATATGGGCCATCGGGAAGTAGATCAGCGTCACCCACAGGATCACGAACACCATCAGCGACGAGAACTTGATCCGCTCGGCAAAGGCGCCGACGATCAGCGCCGGAGTGATGCAGGCGAAGGTCATCTGGAAAGCGACAAAGGTGTATTCCGGCAGCCAGACCCCGTTCGAGAAGGTCGGCACCAGCGTCGTTGCATCCACGCCCTTCAGGAACAGCTTCGAGAAGCCGCCAACCCATTGGTCAAGCCCGCCGCCGTAAGAAAACGCCATCGAGTAGCCATAGGTCACCCAGATCAGGCAGACCACCGCGACGATGGCAAACACCTGAGTCAGCATCGACAGCATGTTCTTGGTGCGCACCAGGCCGCCGTAGAACAGCGCCAGACCGGGAATGATCATCAGCAGCACCAGGATGGTCGAGATCGACATCCAGGCCACGTCGCCCTTGTCCACGGCCTTGACGTATTCGTAAAGCACCGGGCCTGCCGCCGCGGCGACCTCGGCCACAGCGGTGGGAACCACCTCGGTGACAGCTTCGGCCACGGCAGTGGTTGCGGCGTCAGTGGCAGCGGCAGCACCAGCTGCGGCATCGGTGACGGCCCCGGCGGCGGTGGTGGCGCCTTCGACGGCACCTTCCACAGCGCCGGTCACGGCTTGGGTGGCCGTATCAGCAGCCTGCTGCGCCCAGGCTGGCAAGCCGATGGCCGCGACCAGCGCGGCAAGGCCTGAAGGTTTCGCAAGGTTTCTCATGGTCGGTCTTTCCCCTTCCCGCACGCGGTCACAGCGCGTCATCATCGGTTTCACCGGTGCGCACCCGCACGGCATGTTCAACGTCCAGCACGAAAATCTTGCCATCACCGATCTTGTCGGTCTTGGCGGTGGCACGGATGGTTTCCACCACCTGATCGGCCAGATTGTCGCTGACCACGATCTCCAGCCGCATCTTCGGCACGAAATTCACGGCATATTCGGCGCCGCGGTAAATCTCGGTATGGCCGGACTGCGTGCCGAAGCCCTTGATCTCGGATACCATCATGCCGCGCACGCCGATGGTGGTCAGCGCCTCGCGGACCTCCTCGAGCTTGAACGGCTTGATTGCTGCAATGATGAGTTTCACCCGGGGCTCCCCTCTGCCAGATTCTGGGCCTTGAGCAGGCCCGCCTGCCAACAGAAGGCGGCTTTCGCAGGTGCAGCACAAGAAAACCCCGGTCGGCGCAGGGGCGACAACAGGCCGATTCCGCACAAAATTCGCACTTTCCGGGCGTGTTGCCGCTTTTTTAGGCGGTGGGTGGAATCGAATCAGACAGCGAAGCTCTCCACATTGCTTGCAACTCGGGATAAGCTGCCGCAAAACCAAGCACCAAACGCGGGCAGTCAGGCATGAGTGGAACAGGTAAGCGGTCAGCACCGCTGGTGGCGGATCGGCGCTACAAGGTGCCGAAGGGCGGCGGTGGCAGCAGCCCGCCGCCGCGCAAGTCCGCGCCCGCACCCCGCAAGCGCAAGCCGCGCCGCCCGGCCCGCCGCCATGGCCTGCTGGTCGGGCTGATCCTGCTGATCTGGCGGGTGATCTGGGGCATCAGCTGGCGGATCGGGCTGACCGTGGCGCTGGTGCTGGCCGGGGCCACCTTCTATTTCCAGCAGCAGTTGCCGGAGCTGAACGCCCTTCTGGATGGCCGGGCCCGCGGCTCGGTCACCATGCTGGACCGCGACGGCAAGGTGTTCGCCTGGCGCGGCGAGACCTTCGGCGGCCAGATCACCTCGGACACCGTCTCTCCCTATCTGCGCAACGCCGTGGTCGCCACCGAGGACAAGCGGTTTTACCACCATTTCGGCGTCAGCCCGCGCGGCATCGCCTCGGCGGTCAGCATCAACCTGGCGGCAGGCCGTGGCCCGCTGGAGGGCAACGGCGGCTCGACCATCACGCAGCAGGTGGCGAAGCTGCTGTGCCTGGGGGTGAAATACGACCCGGCACAGTGGAAAGACGAATCCGCCTACGAGGATGACTGCCGGGCCGGTGGCATCTGGCGCAAGGTCAAGGAGATCCCCTTCGCCCTGGCGATGGAGCTGAAATATTCCAAGGCCGACATCCTGACGATCTATTTCAACCGCGCCTATCTGGGCGCCGGCGCCCGCGGCTTCGAGGCGGCGGCGCAGCGCTATTTCGGCAAGTCGGCCAACGAGGTCAACCCGGCCGAGGCGGCGATGCTGGCGGGGCTGTTGAAGGCACCGTCGAAATACGCCCCCACCAACAACCTCAAACGCGCGCAGGACCGTGCGGCGGTGATCGTCGGGCTGATGCAGGAGCAGGGCTATCTGACCAACGCCGAGGCCGACGCGGCGCTGGCCAATCCGGCGCAACTGTCCGAAGCCGCGGCCACCAAATCGGGCGGCTTCTTTGCCGACTGGGTGATGGAATCCGGCCCCGCCTTCCTGACCCGCGAGACCACCGAGGATGTGATCATCCACACCACGCTGGACCAGCGGCTGCAAAAGGCCACCGAAGACGCGCTGGCCGCCGTGTTCGATACCAAGGTGCGCGAAGGCTCGCAGGCGCAGGCGGCCATCGTGGTGATGTCGGCCGACGGGGCAGTGCGTGCCATGGTGGGCGGGCGCAAGATCGCCGAGGCAGGCTCGTTCAACCGCGCCACGCAAGCGCTGCGCCAGACCGGATCGGCCTTCAAACCCTTCGTCTATGCCGCCGCCATGGACAACGGCTACAACCCGGCGGATTACGTGATGGACAGCCCGCTGACCATCAACATCCGCGGCTCCGGCCCCTGGACACCCTCGAACTACGACAATGAATTCAAGGGCATGATCACGCTGACCCAGGCCCTTGCCGAAAGCCGCAACATCCCGGCGGTGCGGATATCCGAGGCGATGGGCCGCGACACCGTGCGCCGCATCGCCGCCGGGTTCGGCTTGAAAAGCGATCTGGCGGCGGGGCCTGCACTGGCGCTGGGCGCCTCCGAGGCGACGCTCTTGGACATGACGGGCGCCTATGCGGGCATCCTGAACGGCGGCAGTTCGGTGAAACCTTACGGCCTGATCGACCTGCGGCTGCAGGGCGAACAGGAACCGCTGATCGGTCAGGGCGGCGGCATCGGCGAGCGGGTGATCTCGCCCGAGGCGGCGCAGCTTCTGACCTACATGATGATGCAGGTGATCGAAAAGGGCACCGGCAAGCGGGCGCGGCTGGAGGGGCGGCAGGTGGCGGGCAAGACCGGCACCACGCAAGCCGCGCGCGACGCCTGGTTCATCGGTTTCACCGCCGATTATGTGGCGGGTGTCTGGATGGGATACGACGACAACAAGCCGCTGACCGGCGTCACCGGCGGCGGCCTGCCGGCCGAGATCTGGCACGAGGTGATGGTGCGGGTGCATGAAGGCCTGCCCGCGCGGCCCCTGTCGGTGATCGTGCCGACATACCGTGCCCCGCCGAACTCCGGCACCGCCAGCACCGCGCCGGTGGCCCCGCAGGCGCAGCAACCCCCGCAGGCGCAGCAACCGCAGCCCGATCAGCGGGTTGATCCGGTCGAGCAGGTGCTGCGCGACGTGCTGGGCACTCTGGGCGGCAACAACTGACCGGAATGAAAAAGCCGGGTGCGGTTCGGCACCCGGCGGTTTTGTGCTGCGGCAGGCCGGCCCGGATCAGAGCCTTTTCAGATCCTCGATCAACCCATTGATGTCGCCCCGGCGGGCGTCCAGCATCGCGCCGACCTCGGTGCGTTCCGACGCCAGCATGTTGACGCCTTCGATGATGATGTTGAAAAACAGGTCCTTGCCGGACTTGTTGGACACATGCCAGCGCAGATCGAACGGCGCCTCGCCCCGAAGATGCGCCACCGAGATCACTTCGTAAAAGCTTTTCATCGGCCTGGCATCGACAACCTCGATCCGCCCGCCGATGAATTCACGGAAGCGGCGGCCGTATTTGCGGCTGATGTAGCCCTCGTAGGCCTTGGTGAAAGAGGCCATCTGCCCGGCACTGGCCGATCTTGCGGCCACGCCCAAAGCGGTGCGGGCAATCACCGGCACATCGGCATAGCGGTGGAAGATCCGCTCGAAGTCCGGAAACATCGCACTTTCCGACTTGCCGGAGTTGATCACCGAGTTGACCTCGCTGATCGCCCGGTCGATCAGGGCCCGCGCGGTGTTGATGTCCAGCGCGAGGACAGGCCGCGGCAGCATCAGCATCGCCGCACCACAGACAAGACCGCCGACAAGGCTGCGGCGGGTCAGGCCGATCTGAAATTCACTGGGCATAGGGATCCTCGATATCTTCGACTGCCACCGCCTGCCCCAGATCGAAGCGGCGCTTTTGCAGATACAGCAAACGCATCTGGGCATAGCTGTCAGCACTACCATAAAGCACCGAGTCGACCGTAGACGAAAACCGCTGGCGATCACCAAGTTTTGAAGCGAACTTCGCCACGGTGCCGACATAGCTTTCAGGTTTCTGCAACACCAGCGACAGCGGGTTCAACATCAGGTCCACCACCTTGCCGGCCGTGTCGCGTTCGGTCGATGGCCCCAGCAGCGGCAGTTCGACATAGGCCCCCTCGCCCAGGCCCCAGACATGCAGGGTCTCGCCAAAGTCGGTGCGTTTTCCCGGCAAACCGATCGCCGTCGCCGGATCGAACAGCCCGCCGATGCCCACCGTGGTGTTCAGCACAAAGCGCAGCGTGTTCTCGACCGCACGGTCCGGCCGGACCTGCAACAGGCCGTTGGCCACTTCGCCCGGCAGATCGAGGTTCGAAGCGAAATTGGTGACGCCGCGCCGCAGCGGCTCGGGCAGACCCTTGCCATAGGCATTGGCGAACGGGGCCACCAGAGCCTTGTCGGCCGCCAGGTTGAAGGCGTGGACCTGACGGTTGGCTGCTTCGTTGGGGTCCCAGATCGTCGCGGAAGGCGGCGGGGCCGCACAAGCCGCAAGCAGCAAAAGCGCTGCGGCAACCGTGGCGCTGCGCCGCTGTGACCGCCTGCCTTGAACCATCCCTGTCAATGCCGGTACCCCCGTCAGATTTCCATGCTCCATTCACGCAAAATAAGGGAATGGCAGGTCATTTTGTTCCAACGCTTACGCAGCCTTGTTGCGCAACACAACTGGCAAGCGTAACAATGGGGCAATTATGCCGAACAGTCCGTTTTTTTGCCGCCCCATCAGGAAAGTGCCCGCATGAGCCGCAACATTCTTGGCGCAGGCCTTGCAGAACTGCGTGCGGCAAGGCGCGAATCCTTCGCCTTGATCGGGGCTGTGCTGATCTTCAGCGTCGTGGTCAATATCCTGATGCTGACCGGCCCGCTTTACATGTTGCAGATCTATGACCGCGTGCTGGGCAGCCGGTCGCGCGAAACCCTGATCGGGCTTTCCTTGCTGGTGATGTTCCTGTTTCTGGTCATGGGCATCCTTGACCATGTGCGCGGCCGCATCATGGCGCGGGTCGGTGCGCGGTTTCAGGACAGGCTGGACCGGCGGGTGTTTCAGGCCTCGTTGCGGCGGTTGCAACTGGCGCCGGGCGATCCTGCCGCCGTCGCCGGCCAGCGCGATCTGGAGGCGGTGCAGCGGCTGTGGTCCTCGCCGGTGCTGATCGCGCTGTTCGACATTCCCTGGACACCGCTGTTCATTGCTGCGGTCTTCGTGTTCCACCCCTGGATGGGCTGGATGGCGGTGGCGGGCGGCGCGTTTCTGGTGGCTGTCACCATCCTCAACCAACGGCTGACCCAGGGGCCGATGCACCGCGCCACCATGGCCACGCTGCAGGCCGAACGCATGGGCGACAACATCAAGTCCGAGGCCGAGGTGGTGCAGGCGCTGGGCATGACCGGCAGCGCCTTTGACCGCTGGCAACGGGCGCGGGGCGTGGCGCTGGCGCAAAGCATCAGCGTGGCCGATCTGGGCGGCGCGTTTTCAACCCTGTCGAAAACCTTCCGGCTGTTCCTGCAATCGGCGATGCTGGGCCTGGGGGCCTGGCTGGTGCTGAAGGGCGAGTTGAGCTCTGGCGCGATGATCGCAGGCTCGATCCTGATGGGCCGCGCGCTGGCCCCGATCGAGATGGCGGTGGGCCAATGGTCGGTGGTGCAGCGGGCGCAGGAAGGCTGGGGCCGTCTGGCCGAGTTGTTCACCCGTATCCCGCCCGAAGTCAGCCACACCGCCCTGCCGCGGCCCCGCGCGGTGCTGGAAGCGCAGGGTCTGACCGTGGTGCCCCCCGGTGATCAGCAGGCGGTGCTGCGCGCGGTCAGTTTC
Organism: Rhodobacter ferrooxidans; assembly: GCF_000176015.1. GTDB lineage: Bacteria > Pseudomonadota > Alphaproteobacteria > Rhodobacterales > Rhodobacteraceae > Pseudorhodobacter_B > Pseudorhodobacter_B ferrooxidans. Next base: position 21,140 of record NZ_ACYY01000025.1, read on the forward strand.
CGGCTGGAGCCCGGGCAGGCGCTGGGGGTGATCGGGCCGTCGGGATCGGGCAAATCGACGCTGGCGCGGGCGCTGATCGGGGCGTGGAAACCGGCGGGCGGCAAGGTGCGGCTGGATGGTGCCACGCTGGAGCAATACGACCCGGATGTGCTGGGCAGCTATATCGGCTACCTGCCGCAGCGGGTGGCGCTGTTTGACGGCACGGTGGCCGAGAACATCGCCCGGCTGCAAGGCAACCGCGATGATGCCATGGTCGTGGCCGCCGCCAAGCGCGCCGCGGCGCACGACATGATCCTGGGCCTGCCGGAAGCCTATGATACCCGCGTCACCAGCCTGGGCGGGCGGCTGTCGGGTGGCCAGATCCAGCGCATCGGCCTGGCGCGGGCCATGTATGGCGACCCGGTGATCCTGGTGCTGGACGAGCCGAATTCCAACCTCGACAATGACGGGTCCATGGCGCTGAACCTGGCGATCCGCGCCATGAAAGCTGCGGGCGGTTCGGTGCTGATCATGGCGCACCGGCCCGCAGCCATTCAGGAATGTGACCTGCTGATGGTGATGGACAACGGCATGCGCACCGCCTTCGGCCCGCGCGACACCGTGCTGCGCGAAATGGTCAAGAACCATACCGAGATCGTGAAAAGCGCCGGCCCCGGAGGCGTGACATGACCGGGGTGCCCCCTGCCGCCGGCAAACCCGTCTGGTCGGCCACCCGGCCGCTTGTGGTCGGCTTTCTGACGCTGGCCGTGCTGTTTGGCGGCTTCGGTCTGTGGAGCGTCAGCACCAACATCGCGGGTGCCATCGTCACCTCGGGCCAGATCGAGGTCGAGCAGAACCGTCAGGTGGTGCAGCACCCCGATGGCGGCGTGGTGGCCGAGATTGCGGTGGCCGAAGGCGATACCGTGCAGGCGGGCGATCTGCTGCTGCGGCTGGACGGTGCCACGATCCATTCCGAACTGGCCATCGTCGAGGGGCAGCTTTATGAAATGCTGGCCCGCCGCGCCCGGCTGACCGCCGAACGCGATGATGCCGAAGCGCCGCAGTTTCCGCCTGAACTGACGGCCGCCGCAACTGCCCGCGCCGATGTGGCCGAATTGATGGACGGCCAGTTGCGGCTGTTTAACGCCCGCCGCGATTCGCTGGCCCGTCAGGGCGACCAGTTGGCCGAGCGGCAAAAGCAGATCGAAAGCCAGATCACCGGCATCACCGCCCAGAACGATGCGCTGACCACGCAACTGGCGCTGATCCGTCAGGAACTCGCCGATCAGCAGCAATTGCTGGACAAGGGGCTGGCGCAATCGGGCCGGGTGCTGGCCTTGCAACGTGAAGAGGCGCGGATGCGCGGCCAGGTGGGCGAGCTGACCGCCTCGGCGGCACAGGCCGGCCAGCAGATCACCGAAACCCGCATCCAGATCCTGCGGCTTGCCGCCGACCGCCGCGAAGAGGCCAGCACCCAGCTGCGCGACATCGGCAGTCAGGAACTGGAACTGGTGGAACGCCGCCGCGCCTTGGTGGAACGGGTGGCGCGGCTGGAGATCAGGGCCCCGGTGTCGGGCATCGTGCTGGGCTTGCAGGTCACCACGCCGCGCGCCGTGCTGCGCCCCGCCGACCCGGTGCTGTATCTGATCCCGCAGGACCGGCCGCTGATAATCGCCGCACAGGTGCCGACCATCCACATCGACCAGGTGCATGCGGGGCAGGAAGTGCGCCTGATGTTTTCGGCGTTTTCGGCCCGCACCACGCCCCAACTCAACGGCCATGTCGCGGTGGTTTCTGCCGATGCGCTGGTGGATCCTAAAAGCCAGACCAGCTATTACCGGGCCGAGATCGTGCTGGACCCGGGCGAGCAGCAAAAGTTGCAGGGCTTGACCCTGCTGCCCGGCATGCCGGTCGAGGCGTTCATCCGCACCGATGACCGCACGCCGCTGGCCTATCTGCTGAAACCCTTCACCGACTACTTCAACCGCGCCTTCCGCGAAACCTGATGCGGGCTTGCCGCCCTGCCCTGCCCCGGCTAGCCTGCCGCCAAATCAGGAGGCTGCCATGACCACGATCGACTCTCGCCTTGAAGCCCTTGGCGTCACCCTGCCCGCGGCCCCGGCGCCTGCGGCCAATTATGTGCCCTATGTGCTGGCGGGAAAACTGCTGCACGTCTCGGGCCAGATCAGCCAGAACGAGGCCGGGCTGATCAAGGGCAAGCTGGGCGCCGATCTGGCCGTGGAACAGGGGGCCGAGGCCGCCCGCCGCTGCGCCATCAGCCTGCTTGCGCAACTGCGTGCCGCCTGTGACGGCGATTTCGGCCGCCTGAAACGGGTGGTGAAACTCACGGGCTTCGTGAACTCCACCGCCGATTTCACCGACCAGCCCAAGGTGATCAACGGGGCTTCGGATTTTCTGGTGGCGGTGCTGGGTGATGCCGGTCGCCACGCCCGCTCGGCGGTGTCGGCGGCGTCCTTGCCGCTGGGCGTCGCGGTCGAGATTGACGCCATCTTCGAGCTTTCCTGATGCCCGTCGTCGCGCTTCCGCAAGCGTTTCTGCACATCCCGCTGGCACATCGCGCCCTGCACGACCGCAGTCAGCGCCGCCCGGAAAACTCGCCCGCCGCCATTCGCGCGGCCGTGGCGGCAGGCTATGGCATCGAGATCGACGTGCAACTGTCAGCCGACGGTCAGGCCATGGTGTTCCACGACGACGACCTTGACCGGCTGACCGCCGAGAAAGGCCCGCTGCATGCCCGCAGCGCCGCCGACCTGGGCCGGATTTTGCTGCATGACAGCGATGACGGCATCCCGACCCTGCCGCAGGTGCTTGCCCTGGTTGCCGGTCGCGTGCCGCTGCTGATCGAGATCAAGGATCAGGACCGCATGTCCGGCCCGGTCAAGGGTGTGCTGGAAGCCGCCACCGCCAAAGCCCTTGCCAGCTACCACGGCCCGGCGGCGGTGATGTCGTTCAACCCGCACAGCATCATCGCCATGGCCGCCCTCGCCCCCGCCATTCCGCGCGGCCTGACCACCTGCGGCTTTGACCCGAAGGAATGGGCGCCGATGCCGGAAGTCCTGTGCGCCGCCTTGCGCGAAATCCCCGATTTCACCCGCGCCGAGGCCAGCTTCATCAGCCACGACTGGACCGACCTCGACCGCCGCCGCGTGACCGACCTGAAGGCGCAAGGCACGCCGATCCTGTGCTGGACCATCAAATTCCCCACCGCCGAGGCCTTCGCCCGCAAGATCGCCGACAACATCACCTTTGAAGGCTACGCGGCGCCGTTCACGGCCTGAGGCGTCGCCCGCGTCCGGGCGGGGTGGCCGCCACTTCCGCCAGCCGCCGCACCGCCAGCCAGCTTGCCACCGCCATCAGCCCGGCGGTGGCCAGGCACAGCGGCAGGCCGCCGATCTGGTAGCTGAGGCCCGACAGCAGCGTGCCCAGCAGGCGGCCAGCGGCGTTGGCCATGGAGTAAAAGCCAGCGTGGCAAAGGCATGTGCGGCGCGGTTGTGTTCGATATTTCCTGAATACCGGAATATTTACCGGTCTCAAGTGAAGCTTTCACGACAAAGGGGCCCTGCGATGGGCTGTCCAGCACCAACGCGATGCCGCCAAGGCCCTGCTGGCGCGGCGCAGGATGACCGGCGCAATGCGCAAGGGGGGCCGCGGCGATCCGGCCTGTGCCGTCAGGCGGTTGCGGGTGCCGGCTTGCGGGCGACGATGTAGGGGTTCTGGCGGTGGGCGCCGAAACAGCGTTGGTCCACCACCTCGAAACCGGCGTCATCAATCGCCTGCTGCAACTGCGGGATACGCAGCGAATTTGCGGCGGGAAACATGCCGAACGTCCGCAGCACCCGAAACAGCAGGCGCAGCTTCAGCCCCATGTCGGCAAAACACCAGGTCTTGCTGATCAGCAGGCCGCCGGGCCGCAGGTTGGCATGGATGCCGGCCAGAATACCGGGCAGATCGTTGACCAGATGCAGGACGTTAAGCGCGAGGATCGCATCGAACGGGCCGCCATCAAAGGCGTGTTCGGCATTGCGCACGACGAAGCGCAGATTGTCGGGCGCGGGCTTGGCTTGGGCGATCCGGATCATCTCGGCCGAGAAATCCGTGGCGGTGAAGCTCGCAACCGCCGGGGCCAGATGGATCGCCGTGCCGCCGGTGCCGCAGCCGATTTCCAGCACCTTGTCGCCCGGTTGCAGCCGCGATGCGGCATCGGCCAGCAGCGCCTCGTAGGCGGCGGTGTCCTTGATCGGCCGGGCGGCATAGCGGTCGGCGATCCGGTTCCAGAACTTCTGGTTCTTGTCCACTGTCACGGCTGTATCCTTTGGAAGCGGTGCGGCGCGATCAGCCCGCAGGTCGGGATTGACGGGTGCCGCATGCTGGCTCAGGCGGTTTCAATTTCGCTGCAATTGCGCCGCAAGCCATCTGCCACCTTCAGCAGCCCGCTCAGGCCGCAATTTCCTTTCACCAGATCTTCCAGCGTCACCATGTCCATCTCGTGGTAGAAGGCCTCGACCGCGCGCGCGACATAGCTGCGCAACCGGCAGGTCGTGGACAGCGGACAGGTGTTGGTGTCGGGGTCAAAACATTCGGCAAAGGGCGTGCCGGACTCGAATGTCCGGAACACCTCGCCCATCGACACTTGCGCGGGCGGGCGTGTCAGATGCAACCCGCCGCTGCGGCCCCGGACGGTTTCGATGAAACCGTTGGTGTGCAGCGCGTTCACCACCAGCAGCAGGTGATTGAGCGATGCGTTGCAGGCCCGCGCGATCTCGGCGGTGCGCAGCGTCACGCCTTCGTTCACCGCACAGGCCATCAGGACGCGGGCCGCAAGGTTGGTCTTGGTGGTCAGGCGCATCAAAGTCGCTTTCGGGCTGAAACTTTTCCGGTGCTAGGGCACGGGGGTCAGGGCTGTCCTTGATGCAGATCAGGCCGGACCCAGGCCACACTTGATAACTGGCATCTGGAATAATAGTTTAAGCAGTAACGTGGATCAGAACCCGAAGCAATATCCTGTCAGCGATCCGGCAAGCGACCCGCTGCTGGCCCCCGGTCGGCGGCGGATGCGGCGCGCGGCGGTGCTGTCGGTGCTGGCAGGGCTTTTGTGGCCGGTGCAGGCGGCGGTGGTTGCCTGGGCTGTCGGCGGGCTGCTGACCGGGGCCGATGCCTCGGCGCTGAAGGCGGTGCTGCTGTTTGGCGGGGTCGGACTGTTGCGCGTGGTGCTGGGCTACGGCGCCGAGGCGCAGGCGCAGGCGGCGGCCCGTGCCGTCGTGACCGCCGCCCGCGCCCGCATCGTCGCAACCGAGGCGGCCCGGACAGGCGAAAGCGGCTTTGGCGGCGCGGGCAGCCTTACGGCGCTGGCGGTCGAAAAGCTGGACCTGCTGGCCCCCTATGTCACCCGCTATGCCCCGGCGCGGGCACGGGTGATGGTGCTGCCGCTGGTCATTCTGGCGCTGGCGTTCTGGCAATCCTGGGCTGTCGGCTTGGTGCTGCTGGTCAGCGGTCCGCTGATCCCGGTGTTCATGGCGCTGATCGGCCTTGCCGCCAAGGAGGCCAGCGCGCGGCAGATGGCCGAGATCGGCACCCTGAACGATTTTCTGGTCGAACGGCTGTCGGCGCTGGTGGATATCCGGCTGTTGGGCGCGGGCGATGCCGTGCTTGGGTCTTTTGCAGCACAGGCGGGCGATTTGCGGCGGCGCACCATGGCGGTGCTGCGGGTGGCGTTCCTGTCGTCCACGGTGCTGGAGTTGTTTGCAGCCATCGGCGTGGCGATGGTTGCGGTCTATGTCGGGTTTTCCTTGCTGGGGGCGCTGGAATTCGGGGCCTGGGGCGGCGCTGTCAGCCCCGAGGCGGGGATTTTCCTTTTGCTGCTGGCGCCCGAGTTTTACCAGCCGCTGCGCGATCTGTCGGCGGCCTGGCACGACAAGGCCGCCGCCGATGCGGTGCTGGACGAGATGGCGGCCTGGCAGGATGAACCGCGCCCGGCCCTGCCCGGAACCGGCGGGCCTGCCGCGCATCTGGCCGGGCCTGCAAGCATCGCGCTGCATGATTGCGTCACGCCCTCGGGCCGCGCCTTGCCGGCGATTGCCATCGCGGCGGGCGAACGGGTGGCGCTGGTGGGCGGCAGCGGGGCGGGCAAGACCACGGTGCTGCGGCTGATGGCGGGGCTGGAGCTGCCCGATCAGGGGCGCGTGATCGTGGCAGGCCAGCCGCTGACGGCGGCCAACGCCGATGGCTGGCGGGCAAGGCTGGGCTGGATGCCGCAAGCGCCGCATTTCCTGACCGCCAGCCTGCGCCAGAATCTGACGCTTGGGCGCGCGGGCGATCTGGAGGCGGCCTTGCGCACGGCGGGCATTGCCGATGCCGTCGCCGCCCTGCCGCAGGGGCTTGCCACCCGGCTGGGCGAGACCGGGGCCGGGCTGTCGGGCGGCGAGGCGCGGCGCATCACCCTGGCGCGGGCGGTTTTTGGCGCGCCCGACGTGATCCTGGCCGACGAGCCGACCGCCGATCTTGACGCGGCAACTGCGCAGATCGTGGCCGATGGCCTGCTGGCCGAAGCCGCACGCGGTGCCACGCTGGTGGTGGCCACGCATGACCGGGCGCTGGCTGCGCAGATGGACCGGGTCATTGATCTGGGGCATCTGGCATGACGGCACTTTGGGCGATCTTCCGGCTGATCCTGCGCGACCAGCGCAGCGCCTTGCTGCGCGGTGCAGCCCTCAGCCTGCTGGTGCTGGTGATGGGCGCGGCGCTGCTGGGCCTGTCGGGCTGGTTCATCACCGCCGCCGCCGCCGCCGGTCTGGCCGGAGCCGGTGCGGTGTTCGACGTGTTCCGCCCCTCGGCCATGGTGCGGTTTCTGGCGCTGGGGCGGGCCGCGGCGCGCTATGGCGAACGGCTGCTGACCCATGACGCCACCCTGCGGGCGCTGGAAAGCTTGCGGTTGCGGGTGCTGGCCGCACTGGTCGCGGCAGAGTATCTGCGGATGATCCGGGTGCGCGGGGCGCAGGCGCTGAACCGGCTGACGGCGGATATCGACGCCCTGGACGGGGTGCCGTTGCGGCTGATGCTGCCGCTGATTGCCGGGGTGGCAGCGCAGTTGCTGGCGCTGGCGGTCTTGTGGATACTGGTCGCCCCGGTCGTCGCGGTCTGGATTGTTGCGGGCTATCTGGTTGGTGCCGCACTGATTTTCGGCGGCATGGCCCGGGTCGCCATGCCGCTGTCACGCCGGGCCGAGGTGGCGGCACAGGCGTTCCGGGCGCGGCTGATCGACCTGATCCGGGCCCGGCGCGATCTGGCGGTCTATGGCCGGCTGACCGCGCAGGCAAAGGACGTGATGGCTGCCGAGGCGCGGGGGCTGGACCTGCGCTGCCAGTTGGACCAGGCCGAACGGCGGGCCGGGGCGGCGCTTGGCCTGCTGGCAACCGCGGTTGCTGCCGGGGCGCTGGGGATCGGCATGACGCTGGTGCAGGCCGGGCGGATCGCGCCGGGTTTTGCCGCACTGGGGTTCTTTGCGGCGCTGGCGCTGGCTGAAACGCTGGCACCGTTGCGGCGCGCGGTGGCGGATCTTGGGCGCATGGCCGATGCGGCCCGCCGGGTCCGCCGCGATCTGGCCCAGCCCTTGCCCGCCCAGCCCTTGCACACCCAGCCCTTGCCCGCAGATACCGATGGCGGCACCGATGGCGCGAGCGGGTTTGCGCTGCGGGTCAGCGGCGTGACCCTGCATCGCCCGGGGACCAGCCTGCCGGTGGTCTCGGGGCTTTCGTTCACCGTGGCACCGGGCGAAACCGTGGCGATCACCGGGGCCAGCGGCACCGGAAAATCGACCTTGCTGCTGGCCATCGCGGGGCTGCAACCGCTGGCTGCGGGGCAGATCAGCCTGGGCGGCTGGGCGGTTGCGGACTGGCCAGAGGCCGACCTGCGGGCGGGCCTGACCCTGCTGCCGCAACGCAGCACGCTGATGGCCGGAACCGTGGCCGAGGCGCTGCGGCTGGCCGGCCCCGCCGAGGACGCGCACCTGTGGCAGGTGCTGGCGGCCGTGCAGATGGACGGGATCATCCGCGAACGCGACGGCCTGGCCGCCCGGATCGGCCCGCGCGGTGAAGGATTTTCCGGCGGCGAGGCGCGGCGTCTGGCGCTGGCGCGCACGCTGCTGCGCCACCCGCGGATTTTGCTGCTGGATGAGCCGACCGAAGGTCTGGACGATACCACCGCCCGCGCCGTCTTGCAGGGGGTGCGGCAGCTTCTGCCCGACGCGGCCCTGCTGATCGCGGCACATCGGCAGGCAGAGACGGCCTTCGCTGACCGGGTGCTTGCGCTTTCTTAACATGTAAATTTCACACCAGTTTTTGATCTGAATCAAGGTTTGGTATGGCGCGGTCAATCACTATATTTGGAATTGAGACTTTGTATCGCAAGGATTCGCCCTGCGATAACTGGAGCTAAAGATATGGAATTCGGTATCGTCGAGCTGTCACGGCTGCAATTTGCCATGACGGCCATGTATCACTTTCTCTTCGTGCCGCTGACCCTGGGTCTGTCGATCCTGGTGGCGATCATGGAGACGGTTTATGTCATGACCAACCGACCCGTCTGGCGCCAGATGACCAAATTCTGGGGCACGCTGTTCGGGATCAACTTCGTCCTCGGCGTCGCCACCGGCATCACCATGGAGTTCCAGTTCGGCATGAACTGGAGCTACTACAGCCACTATGTCGGCGACATCTTCGGCGCGCCGCTGGCGATCGAGGGGCTGATGGCCTTCTTTCTTGAGGCCACCTTTGTCGGGTTGTTCTTCTTTGGCTGGGACAAGCTGAGCAAACAGGCCCACCTGACAGTGACCTGGCTGGTGGCCATCGGGTCGAACTTCTCGGCGCTGTGGATCCTGATCGCCAATGGCTGGATGCAGAACCCGGTGGGTGCCGAGTTCAACCCGCAGACCATGCGGATGGAGATGACCGATTTCTTCGCCGTCCTGTTCAACGAGGTGGCGCAGGCAAAATTCGTGCACACCGTCTCGGCGGGCTATGTCACGGCTTCGGTCTTTGTGATCGGGGTTTCGGCCTGGTATCTGCTGAAGGGGCGGCACATCGAACTGGCACGGCGCTCGATCACCGTGGCCGCGGCCTTTGGTCTGGCCTCGGCGTTCTCGGTGGTGCTGCTGGGCGACGAGTCCGGCTATTCGGCCACCCACAGCCAGAAGATGAAACTGGCGGCGATCGAGGCGATGTGGGAAACCCACGAGGCGCCTGCCCCGTTCAACCTGATCGGTTTCCCGGATCAGGAAGCGCGCGAGACCCATTATGCCATCCAGATTCCCTGGGCGATGGGTCTGATCGGCACCCGGTCGCTGACCACGGAAATTCCGGGGATCAACGATCTGGTGGCGCAGGCCGAAACCCGGATCCGCTCGGGTCTGATTGCCTATGACGCGCTGATGCACATCCGCGAGATGCGCGATGCGGCAGACCCCGCCGTGACGGCCACCTTCGAAGAACATTCGGCGGACCTTGGCTTTGCCTTCCTTTTGAAGAAATACGTCGAAGACCCGCGCACGGCGACCGAAGCGCAGATCGTTGCGGCCTCGAACGACACGGTGCCGACGGTCTGGCCGCTGTTCTGGGCCTTCCGTGTGATGGTGGCGCTTGGCTTTGGTTTCATCGCCACGATGGCCTATTTCTTCTACCGCGCCTCGTTCAAGGGCATGGACTTTCCGCGGCCGGCGTTGTGGCTGGCGGTGGTGATGATCCCGGCGCCGTGGATTGCCGCCGAGATGGGCTGGTTCGTGGCCGAGTTTGGCCGCCAACCCTGGACGGTGGACGGCATACTGCCCACGGCGATGTCGGTTTCCGCGCTGTCGATGACCGAAGTGGCGCTGACGCTGGCCGGGTTCGTGCTGTTCTACACCGCGCTGTTCATCATCGAGATGGGCCTGATGCTGAAATACATCCGCAAGGGCCCGTTCCAGGATGTTCTGGAAACCGACGCCTGGGTTCAGCGTCACCATGACCGGCTGGCCGGACGGCGCAACGCCGACGCCATCGCCACGCCCGCGGAGTAATCGCCATGATCTTGCACGAATTGCTGAGTTACGAACTGCTTCGGGTGATCTGGTGGGGGCTGCTGGGCGTCTTGCTGATCGGGTTCGCGCTGACTGACGGGTTCGACATGGGGGTGGGCGCGCTGCTTCCCTTTGTCGGCAAGACCGATGTCGAACGGCGGGTGGCGATCAACACCGTCGGCCCGGTCTGGGAGGGCAACCAGGTTTGGTTCATCCTGGGCGGTGGTGCGATCTTTGCCGCCTGGCCGCCGCTTTATGCGGTGTCGTTCTCGGGCTTCTATCTTGCGATGTTCGTCGTTCTGGCGGCCTTCATCGTGCGGCCCGTGGCGTTCAAATACCGCTCGAAGCGCGACGATCCGCGCTGGCGGTCGGCCTGGGATTGGGCGCTGTTCGTGTCGGGTGCGGTGCCGGCGCTGCTGTTCGGCGTGGCCGTCGGCAACGTCATACAGGGTGTGCCGTTCCACTTCACCGACGACCTCCATTCGATCTACGACGATGTGTGGTACATGAAGTTTCTTGGCCTGCTGGACCCGTTCTCGATCCTGGCGGGCGTGGTGTCGCTGGCCATGCTGGTGATGCATGGCGCTGCCTGGCTGACGCTGAAGGCCGAAGGGGCCGTGCAATGGCGGGCGCGGTCGATCGGCTCGGTTGCCGCACTGGTTGCGGTTGCGGCCTATGCGGCGGCCGGGGTCTGGCTGGCCTTCGGGATCGAGGGCTACCGCATCGTCGGTGATTATGTGACCGGTGGCCCGTCGAACCCGCTGCACTTCGAGGTCGAGAAAACCGCCACCTGGCTGACCGCCTACGCTGACCGCCCCTGGATCATCGTGGCCCCGGCCATGGGTATTCTTGGCGGGCTGCTGACCTTCTTCGGCCTGCGGGCCGGGCGCGAGGTTTCCACGCTGCTGTTCTCGAAAATGGCGATCCTGGGGGTGATTTCCTCGGTCGGTCTGACGATGTTTCCCTTCATCATGCCATCGTCCTCTGACCCGCAATCGTCGCTGACGGTGTGGAACAGTTCGTCCTCGCATTTGACGCTGTTCATCATGCTGATCTGCGCGCTGATCTTCATGCCGCTGATCCTGATGTACACCGCCTGGGTTTACAAAGTGCTGTGGGGCAAGGTCACCGAGGCCGACGTCACCGACAACTCCCACTCGGTCTATTGACCGGAAAGGACTGAAATCATGTGGTATTTCGCCTGGCTTCTGGGGCTTCCGCTGGCCGCCGTCTTTGCCGTGATGAACGCGATGTGGCTGGAGTTGAAGGAAGACGAGAAGATATTGAACCGCGACGGCTCGACACCGTCGCGCCCTGCGCGGCGCTGACCGCGCCGGCATGTCGGCAAAACGCCAGCGACCCGCTGCTTTGCCGACAGGACCTTTTCATCCGATCGGGGCCGGTTTTCCGGGCAATCTTGCGGATCGCAACGCGACGCCGCAACCGCAGGGTTCGAATGATGTCTTGAAACCCCGTGTTGACCCCATCGTTGCCCCCGTCGATCACGGCGAGGGGGCAAGGGCAGATGGGTCAGTTATTCCTGGAACCATGCCGGACCTTGGGCAAATTAAGCATATAAATCAACAAACCCATCAGAAAAAGATGTCCGACAGTTCCTGCGCGGCCTTGGGTGCCGCCTCGGCAACTGGAACAGACTCGGCCTCCGGTGCGCCGAAAAACCTCGCATGAAGGTCGCGTTCCTGCTGCATGGTATAGGTCCGCCATGCCGTGGCAAGCAGCGCTTCAGAACGGGATAGATGGTGGGTGTTTCTCTGGCTGGCCCAACGGTCCAGTGCCAGCGCGGTCAGTTCGAGAGAGGCAAAAGCGTTGGAATGGGCCGCCAGCGCCTTGATTCCCTCGGTGACTTCGCTCGCCGCATGGCCCTGCTGGAGGTGCACCGCCATCTCGAAGGCGTCAACTTTCGCCTCGATCCCGGCCAGATCGTCGCACAGGGTCTGACCAACAGTTGCCAGTTCCAGCAATTCTTCCCCGAAGCCGCCCGACAGATCGTCGCGCGTCAGATCGGCAATCTGACCCATCTTGTGCAGACCGACCTTCATCTCACCAAACAGCCGTGCGGCATGGCCGGCAAGATCACGCAGTTGGACTGAAATTTCCTTCAAGGCGGCCCCCTTGAGGCCAAGCTGCGAACAGGCAATCACCGCATTCATGCCGATCCTGTCCATTCGGTCCTGGATATCGTTCACCTCGCTGAGGAGATTGAGCAGGGAAGCCAGGCCAGAGCTCAGCCCTCCAGACAGGTTGAGGAAGTGTTCCTGGGTCGAACGGCATTGCCGCATGGCATTCTGCAAGACCCCAAGGTTGTATTGAAGGCTGACGGCAAGCCTTTCACGCTCGCCGCCGCCACCACTCATGGCACTTCGACCGATGATGGCGGTTTCATGATGTGCCCGATGCAAGGCGTCACGCGCGACGGAAATGGAGGCCAGATGCTGGGTTTTGGTGTTGCGAATCTGCGCGGCCGCGAGCGTCAGGATCTGCGCGCCGGGGGCCATGTCGCGGTCAAGATCGGTTGCCGCGGCCTGCAGGAAATGCGCGACATGCTCCAGGCGCTGCCGCGTGGCATCGCCGATCTGCAATGCCATTGCCGCCGTTGCAACCGCCCCCTGTTCGCTGCGAACATGCTGCATCAGGGCGCTGCCCTCGGTATTCGATTGGGCCAATGCAGTGCCGAACTGATCAAGATCGCCGCAAAGGTTGCCAATCGAGCGCAATCGCTGCGCGCCAAGGATGTGCTGCAGTTCTGCCGAAACCGCCTCGACTGCCGCCATGCGCAAACGCATGGAGCCCATCATCCTTGAAATTTCGGCAATGACGGTGCCCGCTTCGCTGACCAGCCCGGTCGCCGCCTCGGTGAAGGTGTTCAGCGCTGCGTTGCCGCCCCCCAGCGCCGCCGCGTTGACCCGCGCGTTCAGTGCGACGACCGACATCGTGCGCACGACCCAATGCAAGTCGCGCATGCCGGTGTCCAGGGATCGGGATCTTGCCGCCAGTTCGGAGACATGGTTGACCAGAATCATGGTCTTGTCCGCGGCCTGCCCCGCCAGATGCGTCAACCGCTTGGCCTTGTCGATCACCGTGCCAAAGGCGCCGTTGTCGGACGCGGTTGCAAGGCCGGTCATCGGCTCTGTCAGGGCCTCGAACCGCTGCACCGCACTTTCAAGGCCCTGGCCTGCGCGCAAGAACACCTCTTCCGTGGATTGTGCCAGCCTTGCGATGCCATCGGTCAGGCGACGCAGGCTGCTGGCAGAAAGCGGTTCGCGTCGTTCTGCCCCGTCCCAGCGCAAGTCCCGCGCCGTAGCCTGCCGATTCTGCTGCAACTCCTTCATGCCCGATCCTTCGCAGCGGCAGTCCGCAATTCGGAGAAACCGGCGATTTCTGCGGCAATGCGGCCCAATGGCACGATCTTGGCCACGCCGCCACGCGCCACCGCTTCGCCGGGCATGCCGTAAACCACGCAACTGGCCTCGTCCTGCGCCAGGGTGAAGGCGCCTGCGGCCCGCATCTCGGCCAGACAGCGGGCGCCATCGTCGCCCATCCCGGTCATGATGATGCCCATGGCATTTGCCCCTGCGGCCTGCGCGGCCGAGCGGAATACCACATCGACCGACGGCCGGTGGCGACTGACACATGGCCCGTCCTGAATGGCAATGCGGTATTGCATTGACGAGCGGCGCAACAGCATGTGGTAGTTGCCGGGGGCAATATACACATGCCCTTGTTGCAGTATGTCGCCATCCTTGGCCTCGCTGACCGTCACCCGGCACAGGGTGTTCAGGCGTTTGGCGAAAGCGGCGGTGAAATGTTCGGGCATGTGCTGCACGATGATCACCGGCGGCGTGGCTTCGGGCAGCACGGTCAGCAGATCTTTCAGTGCTTCGATCCCGCCGGTCGAGGCGCCGATCACGATCACCGGCGGTGTGGTCGGCACCGCGCGCGGCGGCAGCGGCGGCAGGATCACGTCGGCCAGCAGTTTTTCGCCCGGTGCCAGCGATGCCGCCGCCCGCTGTGGCTTGCGCAGACCGGGCAGCCGTGCGCGCGATTGCACCGCCGCCCGCAGCGCGTCGCCGATGCGGACCGCCGCCTCTTGCCGCTGCACCAACCCGTCGAGCTTCGGCTTTTCCAGCACTTCGGCGGCGCCAAGGTCCAGCGCCTTCATCATCGCCTCGGACCCCGAACCGGCGTGGCTGGAACAGACCACCACCGGAATCGGCCGCTGCGACATGATCTTCTTCAGGAAGGTCAGCCCGTCCATCTTCGGCAGTTCAAGGTCCAGCAGCATCACGTCGGGGATTTCGGCCCGCATCATCTCGACCGCCGCAAAGGGATCGGGGGCAGCCCCCATCAGCGAAAGGCCGGGGTCGGCGGCGATGATCGACGAAAACGCCGCCCGGATCGAGGCGCTGTCGTCCACGATCATCACGCGCAGGGCGTTGGGGTCTTTGGGCAGGCTGGCCTGGGTCATGGCGCGTCACCTCTTTTGAAAAGCCGCGGGCGCGATCTGGATCAGTGCGTCGTGGCGCACCACCATGGATTCGGAATGTCCGACCAGAAGATGCCCGCCCGCAACCAGGTGGGCCGTCAGCCGGTCGATCACCCGCGCCTGATCGGCCGGGTCGAAATAGATCAGCACGTTGCGCAAAAAGATCAGGTCGATGTCATGGTCCACCGGATAGCTGTGGTCCATCAGGTTCAGCCGGGCGAAATGCGTGCGTTGCCGCAGTTCCGGCACGATGCGCACCTGACCGGACTGCGCGCCGCTGCCCTGCATGGTGAACCGGGCCCGCAGCTCGGGGGGCACCGGGTCCAGCTGTTCTGCCGGATAGATTCCAAGTGCTGCGGTGGCCAGAACCTGGTTGTTCACATCGGTGCCGAGGATGCCGTAGTTCAGGCTGGCGTTGCGCCCGCGCATATCCTCCAGCAGCATGGCGATGGTGAAAACCTCGGCGCCGGTCGAAGCGGCTGCACTCCAGGCCTTGAGCATGTGGTGGCGCGAATGGGCCGGCCGGTTGCGCAGCGTCTGCGGCACCAGCCGGTCCACCATCAGATGGAAATGCTGCGGCTCGCGGAAGAAATCGGTCTTGTTGGTGGTGACAGCATCGACGATGACCGCCATTTCGTTGTTCAGACCACCGTTCTCGAACAGATGGTCGAAATAGGCCTGCATCGAGGCGAACCCCAGCGCCATCCGGCGCTTGCGCAGGCGCCCCTCGACCATGGTCTGCTTGTTGGCGGGCAGCCTGACGCCGATCTCGGCCTTGATCAGGTGCGCCAACCGATCAAACTGCGCCCGCTGCCGTGCGCCGCCCGGCCCGGTCTCCCGCAGCTTCCCGTCCACTGCCGCGGGTCCGGTGAAGTGGAAGGGGGCGGGCTGCGACGACATCAGGCCACGTCCCGTGCGGGATCCGCGGCATCGGGCAGGCCGAGCATGTGCGAGTCGAACATCCGGTCGATGTCCAGCACCGTCACGAAGGCGCCGTTGATCTTGCCCAGCCCGTCCACCATCTGCTGTTCCCAGCGCAGCAGCCGCGCCTGCGGCAGGGCGGTCAGCGGGCCGGGGTCAAGCTCGGTCACTTCCTGCACCCGATCGGCCTTCAGCGCCGCAACCAGGGTGTCGCTGCCATTGCGCACCCAAAGCACGACGATGCGCGTGGCCTCGGTATCGGGTTGCGGCGGCAGGTGCAGCACCGCCCGCAGGTCAACCACCGCTACGCCTTCGCCGCGCACGTTGATCACCCCCAGCAGATGCCCCGGCGCGTTGGGAAGCCGGGAAATCGGTTGCAAATCAAGAATTTCCTGCACCCGGGTCACCGGAACGGCGAACAGCTCGTCACCCACGCCCAGCGTCAGAACCTGCGCGCCCGCGGTCGGGGCACCCGGGTTTTCCCCGGATGCGCCGCCCCGTTCAAGGACATCGGTCATGCTGCGCGCCCCTTGCGGCCGTCCTGCCGGGTGAAGCCTTCGTCCATCTGATCCTCGCCCGATGCCATGTCGAACTCGAACCCGCCGCCCGCGGCCTTGCCCGGCATCGGCGCTGCCCGGCGCTTCGGCGCTGTTGCGCGTTTCTTCGGCGCGGCACCGCCTTCGGCATGCCAGGCCTCGACCGAGCGGCTGTCGGACAGCTGGAAGAAGTCGATCGCAGATTGCAGTTGTTCGGCCTGGCTGGAAAGCTCTTCGGCGGTCGAGGACATCTCTTCGGACGCCGCGGTATTTTCCTGCGTCACCTTGTCCAACTGCTGGATCGCCATGTTGACCTGCGCCGCCCCGGTCGATTGCTCCTGCGCCGAGGTCGAGATTTCCAAGACCAGTTGCGCCGTGCGTTCGATGTCCGGCACTAGGCCTTGCAGCATCTCGCCTGCCGCCTGCGCCGCGCGCACCGTGTTGCCCGACAGCGCCGAGATTTCCCCCGCCGCCGACTGGCTGCGTTCGGCCAGTTTGCGCACTTCGGCGGCCACCACCGCAAAGCCGCGACCATGTTCGCCCGCCCGCGCCGCCTCGACCGCGGCATTCAGCGCCAGCAGGTCGGTCTGGCGGGCAATTTCCTGCACCACCATGATCTTTTCGGCGATGGTCCGCATGGCTTCCACCGCCTTGGCCACTGCCGCACCGCTTTCACGGGCATCGTTGGCCGATTTGCGCGCCATCTTTTCGGTTTCCGAAGCGTTGTGCGCGCTTTGCTTGATGTTGGCGGCCATCTGTTCCATCGAGGACGAAGCCTCTTCGGTCGAGCTGGCCTGTTCGGTCGCCCCTTCCGAAAGCTGCTGGGCGGTGGCCGACATCTCTTCGCTGCCGGTGGCGACATTGCGGGCCGAGTTGGCCACATCGACCACCACATCGCGCAGCTTGCCGACCATGGTGTTCAGCGCCACCACCAGAGCCGCCACTTCATCGTTGCCGCGCGGCGTCGCGGTCTGCGACAGATCGCCCGCCGCCACCGATTCCGAAAGCGAGATCGCAGAACGCAGCCCGCGCGAGATCGAGATCACGATCCAGGTCGCGGCAATGGTGCCGATCAGCAGCAGCGCCGCCAGCAACGACATGCCCACGATCTGCGCCTGCTGCATGTTGGCGGCGGCGGCGGTCGAGGCGGCGGTCATCGCCTCTTCCTGCAACGCGATCAGCTTGTTCATCTGCTCTTCCATTGCCATCCAGGAGCTGCGCCCCTCGCCCTGGGTCAGCAGAATCGCGTCGGCGCTGCGGCCAGCGTCGAACATGGCGATCGCCCGGTCGTTCAGCGCCCCGAGATCCTTGTCCATGGTTTCGAATTCCGTCAACAGCACCGTGCCTTCTTCGTCGACGACGCCGCGCAGTTCCTCGGCCATCTTGGCTGCCGTGGCCCGTCCTTCGGTGATGCGTTTGGTGATATCGCGGCGCGCGTCAGGATCGACGGTCAGGAAATAGTCGCGGATGTTGCGCTGCACGCGCAGTTTTTCCAGCGACAGTTCCTCGGCCAGAACCAGCCGGCCGACATCCGCCTCGACGATATCGGTCATCGCCGCGTTGGAGCTGCTCAGATCGCGCAGCGCCAACAACTGGCCAGTGGCCGCCAGCGCCATCAGCAGCGTGAAAGTGGCGGCGAGTTTCAGTTTGATTGTCAGTTTCATGGTGTCAAATCCCTTCTTCCACCAGCCCGGTGGCCGCGCCCTGCGCCGCCCCTTGCGAGAAAATCCGTTCCAGATCCGGCAGGATGACGAAGCCGTCCTGCCACTTGCCGATGCCGCGCACGAATTCGGGCGGCCATCGCGTTCCCACCGCCGGAATAGGCTCCAGCGTCGCCGGATCGAAGGCGGTCACGTCGTGCACCTTGTCGGCCAGAATGGCGACCACGACGGTTTCGCCCGCGACCGGCACTTCCAGCACCAGCATCCGGGTGTCGGGCGTGGCCTCGGTCAAGGCCATGCCGAAGGCGACCCGCAGGTCGGCCAGCGGCACCACCGCGCCGCGCACATTGATCAGCCCGCCGACGAAAGCCCCGGCGCGCGGCACCCGCGTCACCGCCACCGGTTCCAGAATTTCCCGCAGGCAGTCTGCCGGCAGCGCCATGGTTTCGCCGCCCAGCCGCAGGGTGACGACGTTGATCGCCGCCTTGGTCTTGCTTTGGTTTTGCGCCTGGATGCTCATGCTGCCCGCTCCAATCTGGGGTTGCGCGCCCGTTCCTCCTGGGCGCGCCCCATCGCAACCAGTTGCGGCACATCAAGAATAAGCGCCACGCTGCCGTCACCCAGGATGGTCGCGCCGGAAAAGCACAGCATCTGCGCATGCAGCCGCGACAGTTGCTTGATCACCGTCTGGTTGTTGCCGACGATCCGATCGACCACCAGCCCGACGCGTTCGCCCGAGGACGAGACGATCACCACCTTCTGGAAATCCGTCAGCGGGGCTGCCACATCGAACAGGTTGCGCAGCCGCAGGAACGGCACCAGCGCGCCGCGGATGTTCAGGAAGGACGAGCTTTTGCCCTCTTCCTCGAACTCGGGCGGCAGTTCGACACATTCTTCCACCGCCGCCAGCGGGAAGGCGTAGTTCTCGCCGCCGACCTCGATCAGCAGGCCGTCGATGATGGCCAGGGTCAGCGGCAGCCGCAGCGTCACCGTGGTGCCATGGCCGGGTTCGGACTCCAGTTCGATCTGGCCACGCAGGGCATCGACGGTGCGTTTCACCACATCCATGCCGACGCCGCGGCCCGAAAGTTCGGTGACGGCGGCAGCGGTCGAAAAGCCCGGTGCGAAGATCATCTTCAGAAGGTCGGCCCGTGGCACCTGCGCATCGGCCGCGATCAGGCCTTTGGAGACCGCATGGGCGCGGATCTTTTCGGCGTCCAACCCGCGGCCGTCGTCGCGGATGGTGATCAGCACTTCGGCACCGGAATAAACCGCCCCCAGAGCGATGGTGCCGGTGTCGGGCTTGCCCGCAGCCCGGCGTTCGGCCAGCGTTTCCAGCCCGTGATCCATCGAATTGCGCAGGATATGCACCAGCGGATCGGCCAGAAGTTCGATCACCGTCTTGTCGAGTTCGGTATCCTCGCCGCTGGTGACAAAGGCCAGCGGCTTGTCCAGCGATTGTGACAGATCACGCATCAGGCGGCGGAACCGCCCCATGATCGAGCCGATCGGCACCATGCGGATCGACATCGTGGCATCGCGCATCCCCGAGGCAAGCCGCTGGATATCCTCGGCCACCGCCAACAGGCCGGGGTCGTGCAGCCGCTGCGCCAACGCCGAAAGCCGCGCCTCGGCGATCACCAGCTCGCCCACGCGGTCCATCAATTCATCCAGCCGGCCGGTTTCCACCCGCATGGTATCGGCACCCGCGGCGGCAGCGGCCTGCGGCGCGTCCGGCGCCTTTTCCTGCTCGGGCCGGGCCGGGCCGGTCGCCGCATCCGCAGACGGCCCGTCCAGCGGCTCCAGCTCGAACAGCATGTCGTCGCGGTGGAAAAAGAACACGTCTTCAATGGCTTCTCGGCTGACTGGCCCGGAAAGCACCACCTCCCAGCCGATCAGGCAATCATGCGGGTCCAGAGCGTCGAGCGAGGGCACCTCGTCCAGCAGAGCCCGCACTTCAATGGGGGCGAGGGCACCAAGTTCTTCCAGCAGCAGCCGCGGGTTGCCCCCCAGCTTCAGCGTGCCGCGGCCCAGCCGGAACCGCAGGCGCCAGCCTTGGTCGGGCGAAACGCTGTCGGCGGCATCGCCGTCCATCGCCTGCCGCAGCGCCGCCAGCAGCACATCGCTTTGCCCGCCTGCGGTCTGCGGCGCGTCGATCAACTGGCCGATCTGGTCGCAGGCGCGCAACGCCACGGCGATCAGGTCGGGGCCGACGCTGGCATTGCCCTTGCGCAAGCCATCGAAAACCGACTCGAACTCATGCACGAAATGCGCCAGATCGGCATAGCCGAACATCGCGCCCGAGCCCTTGATGGTGTGCAGATCGCGGAACACCGCGTTGATCACCGCCACATCGGTCGGTGCCCGCTCCAGATCGAGCAACCCCGCCTCCAGCGAGGCGATCAGCTCTGCCGCTTCCTGGCGGAACAAGCCGCCGACTTCGTCCATATCGCTCATGCGCCTGCCACCTTTTTCACCACGGCCAGCAACTGCGCCTGATCGAACGGCTTCATCATCCAGCCGATCGCCCCGGCATCGCGGGCCTGTTTCTTCAGATCTTCCCGCGACTCGGTCGACAGGAACACGATCGGCACCCCCACCGCCGCCGCCGAGGCGCGGTATTTGCGGATGAAGCTCAGCCCATCCAGCCGGGGCATGTTCTGGTCGGTCAGGATCGCATCGTATTTGCGCGCCATCGCCTTTTGCAGCGCGTCTTCGCCGTCCACCGCCTCGACCACGGCGTAGCCCGCACCGGTCAGGGTCAGCCGCACCATCTGGCGGACGGAAGGCGAGTCATCGACGGCAAGAATGGTTTTGGTCATCAGGGATTTGTCCTTGTTCAGGCGCTGTGCACGCCGGTCCAGAAACCGTCTTGCACGGTGATCTGCGCGTTCGCAGGGTTCAGGATGCCGAAATCGGCCAGGGCCGTGGCAAAGGCGCTGCCTTCGGGCAGGGCCACCGACATCCGCTTGCCCATCCGGTTGGCCTGCCGATGGGCGGCAACCAGGATCTGCACCACCGCAAGGTCAAGGCTTTCGACCGCCGCAGTGTCGATCTGCAGCGGAGCGACCTGCCCCAGCGCCGCCAGAATCTGTGCGGCCAGCGGTTCGGCCTGATGAATGTTTGCGTCTGCAGGAAGGGTCAAATGGTGCGCGTTTACTGTCATGACATGGGTCTTTTCACTGGCACCGGCGCTGCACCGGTTCCTGACCCTTGAACCCGAGTCCCTAAGAATCCGCTAAACATCGTCTGCCAAGGCCGAAATCGGCATGACCAAGCTATGTTGCATTTTTTTAACGCGCTAAGCGCCCCCGCCTTTGCCAGCGGCACCGAGGGCTGGATCGACAACGTCGCAGGCTGGATTCTGGCCGGATGGGTTGGGGATGCTGGAACAGGAAGCACTCGCGGAAGACTGCCGCGTCGCGCACTCAACTGTCAGCTTTGGTCGCTGATGATCTTGCCGCGCACCTCTGGGTGCAGAGGTGCTGCTGAACCCCTGTTCCTTGACCTTGGTCTTTCCGCAGCCCGGCGACGATATCCTGACGACCCATCAACTGGCTTGCCATCAGGGGATGTCACACGTCATCATCAGGCCCAGCGTCACGGACGCTCTGATTGACCGCTTCACCGCCGAAAATTCCGGCTGGTTCAGAACAGCCGACCGATCAAACTGACGCTGCAATGACGCAGATCGGGGAAGACGCTACCCAAGAACATCACGCGATCCTGGTTGCATGGGAGGCCGATTTTGACTGTTTCCAATCACACAAACCATACCAATCACACCAACCATACCAATCATACCAATCACACCGGGTTTTCGCCGGAAATGTCTGCCTTTGGTGAAGGCTCCTCGATCGCGATGTCGGTGGCGCGGCAGTCGGCGATGCTGGCGCAGGCCGGCCTGTCGCCCGTCCTCGCCGCACTGAAATGGCCGGATACCACGGAACGTCAAGCGTTCCGCACCCTGAACGGACGGCACCGGCAGCATCTGATCGTGAAGGCGCTGATGCAGGGTGTCTCGGTCGATTTCACTCCGGCCCTCCTCGCCGGGGTCGTCACGACGGCAACGCTGAACTGCAACACTCTTGCGCCGACGGTGACCCTGACGCTGGACAAGGGCAACAGCGCGCTGTGGGAAAGGCAGATCGCCCAGGTGCTGGCCCAGAGATGGCACCGGCCCGAGCGGATCGAGGAAATCGTCCTGCAGCAGTCCGACATCCTGTCGTTCCTGACCCTTGGTCTGCCCGTGGCAGGCGACACCCATCCCTGGCTGACCACGCTCTTGGATGCCGTGTTCGAGATGGCCTTCCGCGTCGTGGCCGAGATGAAGCACGCCTTTGCCATGCCCCGCCCGCATGAGCTTTCGCCGGATGTGGCCCCGGTGATCCGCACACCGTCGCACGGTTCCTTTCCCAGCGGCCACGCGACCGAGGCCTTTGCGGCAGCCGCCGTTCTTTCGGCGGTCTTTCCCGACCGCGCCCCGCATCTGCGGCAGATGGCGGCGCGCATTGCGATGAACCGCAGCTTTGGCGGCGTGCATTTCCCGATCGACCACTATGCCGGGGCGATGCTGGGCGATGCTCTGGGCGGTCTGGCCGCAAGGCGCGCCCTTGGCTTGAACATTTTCAAGGATGCGACGGTGAAATTGGCCCTGCAAACCTCGCTTCCGGAGGTTACGGCGACACTTCCTGCATTGGTCCCTCCATTGGTCCCTGCATTGGTTTTCGAGGCCGACGTCACGGTCGAGAGGTTTGCCCATGACTCGCCTGTGTTGCAAATGCCGGCCCCGGCAGGCCCGGCACCTTCTGGGGTTCTGGCCCATCTGGCCGACCTTGTGCGCGACGAATTGTGAAGGGCGGGGTTCGCCATGTTGAATGACATCACCTTCGACCCGCCCGTGAGCTTCGTTGGGACGAATGCCGCCCTGCTGCCCTGGAACTATGCCGAGGTGGCAATGCCCCAGATGATCGGCCGGGGCAGCGATCAGCCGCGCCTCGTGATGGCCTTGCCCACCGCAACCGCGCCGGCGCGCTATGCGGCCATCGGTCCCGGCACTTTTTCCGAACCGGCGGCGACAGTGGACTATATCGCCGGACTTCACGGGATCGACGAACTTGACCGGTTTGCCGACGCCGACACGCGCTGCTTTCTGGGGCCCGAGACAGATCTGAAACCCACTGATCCGGTAACGAACGACCCGGCCACAGTGTTCGAGATATTGGCTGAGCCGTGGGAGTTGATCACCGACCGACCGATCTCGCAGGCAGTGGTGATCATCGACGCCGGGATTGCGTTCTGGAACCGACGGTTTCGAGGTCTGGCCGGTCCGCGGTTCCGCGGCATGCGTTTTTTTGACTTCGACCAGCCCAATGCACCGTCCAACCTTCTGACCGACCTCGACATTGCAGCTTACTGCGATCTGGCGGATCGGGAAGGCAATGCCGCCGTCATGCAAAGGCTGGGCGCGCGATATCCCAACAGTGTGTTCGGACAGGCCGCCAATCCCGACCCGGACAGTCTGTGGCATGGCACGGCGATTGCCGATCTTGCGGCAGGCGCCGAAGTCGGCACCGCCGATGATGTCGCCTTGTTCGGGCTGGAACTGCCGCGCGCGGTGATCGCTGACTACAGTGGCGGCATACTGTCCGTGACGCTGGCCATGATCCTTCCCGCGGCAATCGCGATGACCAAAGACCTTGCCGACAAGCTGACCATCGTGATGCCGCTGGGCTTTCCGGCCGGCCCGCAGGACGGATCCCACCCGGCGGCCGTGGCCATCGACCGTGCCATGGCGGGGTCGGGTCGCAACAATAACTGCCTTGTCCTGCCCGCAGGAAACCACTTGCAAGACCGTTGCCACGCCCGGCTGACAGGCGGCGGGGCGCGGGCATCCGTCCACTGGGACCTGCCACCGGAAGACTACTCGACAAACACGGTCGCGATGTTCGGTGTGGCGGGCCAGCCGGTCAGCCTGGCTGTTGCGGCCCCCGGCCAGGCGGTGGCAACCCCGGTGACAATGCCGCAGGCGAGCTACTGTTTTGCCGTGCAGAACAATGAAAAGATCGGTGTCCTGGTCCGGGCGCTGGATACGCCGTCGCGGTCGCAGACCGGGCTTGCCCTGTGGCAGACGGCCGTTACCAAGGACCACAACGGCGCATCCTATGGGCGGTGGACGCTGTCTTCGGTGGCGGACATGGACCTGTGGCTGGCGCGCGATGACCGCGACCCGGTGGCCGACCGGGGCCGCCCGCGCCGTCCGTCGCGGTTCTGGGATGCCGGATATACCCGCACCGACGCAAATGGCGCCCTGATGCAAAGCGATGATCCCATGTCCGTTATCAAGCGCACGGGCACGCTGTCCGTCCTGGCAACCGCCCGCAACCCGGGCATTTTTGCCGTGCGGGCCATGGAACGGCTTGGGATGGGCGGCCCCGGACCGTCGGGCTATTCAAGTCGGCGCGAGGACGGGCAACCCGTCGCCAACGCGGCAATGGTTGATGAAGGTTGGCCGCACCGGGGGACCATGGCTGCGGCGAATGGCGGGCAGCGCCGGGTGCGGATCAGCGGCACGTCGGCTGCCGCCGGGTCGTTCGCGCGCATCACGATCCTGCCGAACGTGCCGCCCGGCGGCTGAGCCCGCGTCAGGCGATGCGCTGGCGCAGCGTTTCGGTATGGCCCAGAGCGCGCAAGGTGGCCACCGGGTAGTCCGGACTGAGCAGCGCCATCGGGGTGAAGTCCGGCTCCAGCCGCCGCAGACGGCTTGCGTGATGATCGGCACTGGCGCGATCATCGACCAGCAGCGCCAGCGCCACCAGATAGCGCAATGCCGGACGGTAGAACGGCATCTTGCGGTGGCACTCCAGCGCCGCCTCGCGCGCCATCGCGATCTGGCCGATGCTCAATGACGTCAGGCAGGCCTGCATGTCCCAGTTGAAACTGTTGGACATCCCCTGCGCCGCCGCCCGCGCCCGCTGGGCGAACTGGTCCGCCGCCTGATAGTCGCCATGATAGACCAGCGACTGGCCCAGGGCTTCCAGCGCATAAGGGTTCAGGTCCGAAAGCTCGGCCGCCCGCAGCGCAAGATAATGTGCCTGATCCAGATCATGCTCGATGTTCAGCTTGATCCGCGAGGCCAGCGACAGCACCACCGGATGATCGGCCATCGCGCGCAGGGCATCATCGGCAAAGGCCCGCGCTTCGGCCACGCCGTCCGGGCCATGATCGCGGAACTCCAGCGCTGACGTCAGCCGGATGAAGCCTCTCCAGGCCAGTGCCAGCCCGCGCATGTCGGTATCCTGCAGCCGCACAAGCATGTCGTCGGCCTGCGTCAGCCCGGATCGGTCGAACGAATAGATCAGCTTCACCGCACGCGACAGCGAGGCCGGATGACCAGGCATCGTGGCACTGGCGAGGCTCTCGACCACGCTGCTGACCACCTTGTTGACACAGCGTGAGGCTTCGACAGACTCCCAGACATCCGGTATCGACATTTCCAGCGACAGCCGACCGGTCCAGACGATCCGGCGGGCGGGAAGGCCGATGACGCGGATAAGAAGCTGGTCCTGCCCGGCATCGCCGAAACACTCCATTTCGACCAACGCGCTCAGCCTCGGCTGCATGGCCCGGTCGATGTCGGCATCAGACTGGATGACGTCGATGTTGCCGAACAGGATCAGATCGCCGGCGATCCGTTGCGCGACGGCGTGGGTCAGAAAGCGGCCGCGCGGCGTCACGCCCATGTTCGTCCAGCGCAGCATCACCAGCGGCCGCGCCAAATGTTGCACGGGCGTCCTTCCACCGGTCTGGGGTGTCAGCGGCTGGCCGGTCACGTGGCTTTCCTCCTGCCGGACGCGCCGGTCGCGCAGCCAGTCGGAAAACTCGGCGTCGCGGATGTCCAGATCGCTCAGAAACTCGCCTGCTGCCGTGGCATCAAGTGCGACTTCGGGCTGAAGCCACAGGGTGCTGCGGTCCGCCAAAAGCCTGCCCGCATGCGGACCCAGCGCCTTGCGCACATTGGACAATGCCTGTCGCAGGCTGCCCGAGGCCTGCTGCGGCTCGCGGTCGCTCCACAGCATGGCCTGCAGCCAGATCCGTGTCCGCCGCTGACCCGGAGACGCCAGCAGCAAGGCCAGAAGCCCGCGCTCCTTCATTCCGGCAGGGCTGATGTCTTCGCCATCGTCACCGAATACGCGGAACGGACCATTTAACCGCGCTCGCATCTGCCAACATCCCGTGTCAAAGGCCGTCACAACGACCCAAGGCTCCGAGCGTCAGCTTCCGACATGCTTGACCCAGCGTCAACCCATCCTAAAGGCGGCTCAATCCACGGCCTCTGGAAAGGCCGGTGTCCCGAAGGCGACAGCATCCGTGATGCGGCGCACCGGAAGACGCGCGACCTGGCTGTGATTGGCCACGACTTCGGCGCTTTTGGCGGTGTAGAGGCACAGGCACAGGCCGTCCGCCGGCAGATAGGTGGACCCCAGATAGTAGATGCGGTCCCCCTCTTGCTGCATCTGCCGCGCAGTTCGCCAACTGGCGGCCGACATTCCCAGAAGTTCAACCGTCGGCGTGTTGCCAACATCCCGCTCGACCAGAAAAGTCTTCATCTCATCTCTCCTCTGACTACTCGTTTCAAGGTTCTGCCCCTGCCAGCGTGGCCCATTCGGGCATCGTCAGGACTTGGGTTCGGCGGTACCGACAGGCAAAAGCGCCACATCCGGCGGCTGGACCTCGCGGATCAGCTTTTTCGCGATGGCTTCGCCAAAGCTGTCGAACCCTTCCACCGGCAAGACAAAGGCCCCCGCGCCGACGAGCAGCCGGTCATGGTACCACTCGGCAAGGTCCGCGACCTCGTTCTCGATGGCCAGAGCATTGACCACCACATGCATTTCTTCGGCCCGTTTGCGGGCTTTCGACAAGGGAATATGGCGGCGCGGACGCGGCGAGATGGTCTCATACCCGTCGCCCGAGACATTGACGATCTTGCGCAGACCACATTGTCCCGGCTGGGCGAGAAGATCCAGCGATTGCCAAAGCGCACGCCCCAGTCCGGTGTTGCCTTGGACCTTGCGGTTGATCCGCTCCAGATCAGCCGCCAGAGCTTCGGCCGATCCGGGGCCTGTCAGCCGTACCCAGCGCAGAATCTGAACCGCGATCTCGCTGTCGCCCCACAGCACCACCGCAACATCGACGATGCCAGCGACCTGCAGCGCCTGTTGCACGTCGCTGCGCCGGAATGCCGCCGCGTAGCCCTGCTGCTGCAAGGCAAACTCGGCCGCGTCGATGCTTCCAGAGCCGTCGATGGCCAGAACCAGATCGACATCGGCGCAGTCCCGCGCATGGCTTGTCCCGATCATGGCCGCCAGCGCCGGTAACGCAAGGGCGGAGATCACGACAAGGCGGGACGCCAACTTGCGCAAGCGCCGCCCTTGGATGCGGCGGGGTTTGCGGTCTTTGGTGCGGCGCGGGTTCATCTTTGATCTCCCCCTATTGCGATGTTGTCAGGCTCGGCCTGGTTGCGGCAAGGCGCAGCTTTGCCCGGATGGGTTCGGGCCGCAGTGCCATGGTCAGGATCGCGGCAAGAACGAGACCACCCCCCAGCAGCGCGGCCGGCGCTGGCCGCTCGGCCAGAAACACGATCCCGGCGGCCCCGCCGAACAGGCTTTCGGCCGAGACAAGGATGGCTGCCGTTGACGCCGAAACACGGGTCTGCGCTGCCGCCGTCAGCGCAAATGCAGCCGCCGTCGAGAATAGCCCCAGATACAGCGCCTCGGGCATGGCCCCCCACCAGTCTTGCGGGGCCACCGGGTCACCAGCCAGAACCAGCGGGACCGAAATCAGCGCCGCACACAGGCATTGCGCCAACGTTGTCGCGGCAGGCGTCGGAAACCGCTCCAGGTGGCGCCCGATCAGGATAATCCAGAAAGAATAGAACAGCGCCGAAACCAGACACAGTGCATCGCCGGTGTTGACGGTTGCCAGAGACCACCAGGCGCCGCTCATCAGCAGGGCCCCCATCAGGACCAGCACGGCCGAAATCACGGTCCGGCCTTGCAGACGATCACGCCAGAACAGAACGCCCAAGACCGGGGTCAGCACACAAGATGCGTTCACCAGAAAGGAGGCATTCGTCACGGTTGCCGTCTGGTACCCCCATTGCTGCGTCAGCAGCGCCAGCGCGAACATCAGGCTGCCCGGCCCGACACTGCGAAGCCACCCCTCCGGCCTGGGCCGAAGCCGCTCGCGCCAAACCGGCCAAAGCAGGGCCGGCACGGCGATGCTTGAGCGCAGAAAAACAGCGCAGACCGGGTCCACGTCCGACAGGATGGTCTTGTTGGCGAGGTTGCCAGACCCCCAAAGGAAGGCGGCCATCAGCAGCAGAAGGCTGGCGCGACGGGAATGATTGTCGGGAAGGAAGAACCTGCACCGCATCACATACGCCCCTTGGACTTGAGAACCCATTGCTTGAACCCCGATCGTGACGTTCTGAGTCCGAATATCGGGAAAGGCCCGTGGCAACTGAGACCCGGTCTAAGGGCGCGGCGTCATCGCACCGCAATCCACGCGTCAAAGCGCCAACTGCATCGACCCCGCAAAGCCGCAGCATCGAGCCATGGATACGCCACTGGCCCGAGGGACCATGGCGAGGGGCTACATCGAGAGCTACAACGGCAGCCTGCGCGACGAATACCTCCATCAGGCGATCTGGACCTGTCGCGGTTTCGTTCCGGTCAGGTGCTCATGTTATGCGGCCTTTCGTTCGAAGGCCACGGGGCTTTTCCAGCCCAATGCGGAATGCCGACGACGCGGGTTGCAGAAGCCGTTGATGTATCCGAATAGGGCCACTTCGACCTCTCTGCGGGTCTGCCAGTTTCTGCGCCAGATCATTTCTGCCTTGAGGGATTTGAAAAAACTCTCGACAGCTGCGTTGTCATAGCAGTTGCCTTTCCCGCTCATGGATGGCGTCAGGCCGTGTTTTCGCAGGACTTTCTGGTAATCGTG
>NZ_ACYY01000024.1 GCF_000176015.1 Rhodobacter ferrooxidans
ACCGGCAGTCCGGGGCACTGACGACCCTCTACAACGCGCGTTGCCTGCTTCGCCCGCCCCGAAAACATCAATATTGCATACGTCATTTGATTTGCGTAGCTTTTCATAGTTAATTTGGGCATGATAGCCTGCGAGAGAATCGAAAAAATTCAATCAATAAAAGGCGTTGCGCGATTGCGCAGCAGTGGCAGGTTTTTCCAAGGCATGGACGATTTTCCCTTCGGGTAGCCCAAAATGCTGCACAAGGAATTTTTGCCATGAATAGAATTCTTGTTACCGGAGGGGCTGGATTCGTCGGCTCTTTCCTCTGCGATGCTCTGATCTCGCGTGGCGCGTCTGTGGTTTGTCTCGATAATTTCCACACGGGCTGCCACGAAAATATCGCCCATTTGCTGGGGCATCCACGTTTTCGTCTTGTCAGCGGCGACGTGGAACGCCCGCTGGATTGGCTTGGGCAGATCGACTGCATTTACCACCTCGCCTGCCCGGCCAGCCCGCGCCATTATCAAGCGGATCCCGTACGCACGATGCGGACCTGCGTTCTGGGGGCCATCAATGCACTGGACCTGGCACGGCGCCACGGCGCGCGTATCCTGCTGGCATCGACCAGCGAAATCTATGGCAATCCGCTTTGCCATCCGCAACGCGAGGACTATCTGGGCAACGTCAACTGCTTTGGCCCGCGTGCCTGCTATGACGAGGGCAAACGCGCAGCCGAAACGCTGTTTCACGACTATCACCGGATGTATGGCGTCGATATCCGTGTGGCGCGAATCTTCAACACCTATGGGCCGCGCATGGCCGAGGACGATGGTCGGGTGGTGTCCAATTTCATCGTGCAAGCCCTGCGGGGACAGCCGATAACGATCTACGGCGACGGCCTGCAGACCCGCTGTTTCTGCTTTGCCACCGATCTTGCCGAAGGACTTGTGCGCCTGATGATGCATCCGGGCGAACTGCCGCAGCCGGTGAACCTTGGCAATCCGGCAGAATTCACCATGCGCGAACTGGCGCAGAAGATCATCCGCATTGTCGGGCGGGATGCCATCATCGACTTTCACGACCTGCCGCAGGATGACCCGACCCGGCGGCGACCGGACATCACGCTGGCACAGGAAACTCTGGGCTGGCAGCCGCAGGTGGCACTTGAGGACGGGTTGACGCGAACGGCCGCGTATTTTTCTGCCGCCCTGGCCGCGCAGGAACTCCACTTGCCGATTGCCGTATGAGGCGCGTCAAGCGAATGTCGTTCCTGGCTCTATCGCCCGGCAGGCGAAAACAGCCCTAAGCCGGAACTTGCAAGTCGTGCGACGGAAAAACGAACTCAGGCCGCGCGGTGCATCCGGGCGGCCGCCCGCATCCTCACCATGATCGCAAACGCGGCTGCCGAACCGCGTGCTTGCTGCGTGGTCGGTCATCGCTTTGCCCTGGAAGTGATGCCCGACCCGACGGGTGACAGTGCAAGGCCGGCAGGTGCAAGCCGCGATGCTCTCACGTCGCTTTCCCCGCCCGACTTGCCGCCCTGATCCACTGCAGCATTTGCCGCGAATGGCGCAGAAAAGTCGGGCGCATCCCATCGCTCCAGATCACCAGATCGCGGCGGGCACAGGCGTCGGTGCTGAATATCCGGTAAGAGTCCTTGTCGGAATACCAGTCGATGCGTGCAAGGTCCGGATCGCCCAGCGCGTATTGCAGCACCCGATGCAGCAACAGGATGGCTGGCGAGAATTTGTGGAACCGCTGGTCATACAGGCATTTCAGCGCGACCAATGTCCCGCCACCGCGGCGCAGGATCACCCCGGCAATAACCTCTTCCTGCAAGCGCAACAGCCAGATTTCCACACCGGGCAGTTGCGCCAGCCCGTGATAAAACTGTTCCAGCGCACCGCCATCTGCCAGAACTTCGCCCGCCCTCGCCTTCCAGCTGCGTTGTTCGGCCGCAAGATAGGCGCGCATTGCCTCTGGCAGTTGCCCTTCTGTCGCGCGCACGAAGCTGACTTCGCCTTCCCGTTGCAGGGCCCGCAACTGCCGGTCCTTGCGCCGCCGGGTCTCGCCCCGCAGCGGATAGGTCCGCGTTCCGGCACGAATGGCCGCAAGATCGGTTTCCAGATTGGCAAAGACGTGTTCGGTGACTGGCCGCAAGCCAAGCGCAAGCGCTGCCTGTTCCAGTGCTGCCGCCACAGATTCGGGAAGGCCTTGCAGATGCAGGAAATCCCACCCCGCCATGCGCTTGAGCGCTTTCAGGATGTCCTGCGCGGCACGGTCGGTTGCGGTCGGATCAAGAGCAGCGGGCGTGTATTGCGATTGCCCGTTGGTCATGCCGCGCAGCACTTGTGCACCGGCCATCGGCCCACGCATTTCGCGGCACAGCGGCAGGAATGTGCCCCTTGAAACCAGTGCGACAGGTTCGGCCGCACAGAACGCCGCCGCCCACAGGCCCAGCCAGCGTGCATCGCTGACCGGGCCGTTCAGGGCCGCGGGCAGCGGCTGCGCAAGCGCCGTATTCAAGGAAAGAACCGAGACGGGCGAACTTTGGATCACCTGCCCCCCATGGCCCGGGCCAGCAGCGAAAGCCCGCGCCCCCTGAGGTTTGGGGCGAACAGGGTCAGGTCTTGCACCATGTCGCAGCCGTTCGCATAGGCGGCCAACCAGCTGGAGTTGGCATTATAGTCAAGCCGGGTCAGACCCGCGGCATGGGCGTGATTGATCAACCCATGCAACACCAGATGACCAAGGCTTTCCCGCCCGGCGTCGGTATCCTGAACCAGGACAAAGGTTGTCAGCGATTGCGCCGTGGCGAATGCCAGACACGCCGCCCGCATCGCCCCATCACTTCCGCTGGCGATTGCAAGCACCGGACGCAGCCCCGTTGCCACAGCCAGACTTTCTGCCATTGCGCGCTGTGGTCCGTCATAAGGCACCACGACAGCTTGCCCGATCGCCCGGTCGCTGGCCGGGCTTGCTTTCCAGCTCCGCCCTGCCAGGTCTGCAAAAGCCGGCAGGGCGGCACGCGCGGGCGCATCCATCACCAGGCTGACCGTGATTCCGGCCTCGGCGGCAAATCGTTCGGCGCGGCGCATGTTCTGGCGGAATTTCTTGTTCTGCGATCCGATCAATGCGTCAGCCGCGATCACCGGCTGCAGGGCCTGTATCGGTCGATCAAGCCGGGTGAAACGCGCGTCCAGACCGGCGGCCCGCGCCCCGGCCTGCAAGGCGTCAACGGCCGCCTCAGCCACCGGAAAGACCGCCAGATCCCAACCAGGATGCGACTGTAATGCAGCAGGGATTGCCGCCCAGACCCGTGCCTCTGCCCCCGAAACAGCCAGCATCCGCGACGCCAGAAGGCTGGCCTCCAGCCCCAGAAGCGGGCTGATCTGCCGCAGCCGCAGCGGTCGCAACCCGGGCGTCGCCAGCAATCGCAGGTCGCCCGCCAGATAATCGTGCCGCACCTCCAGCCGCCTGCCGCGAGCCACGCGGGTGACCATCATAGGCACAATTCCCACCAGTTTGCCGCTGTCGCGCATCACCAGCACCTCGCAAGCGGCGCGCCCGGCAAAGACCGCGGCATAGGCCGTTGCAAAGGCCGGTCCGGCAAAGAACCCGCCGCGCGGGTCCTGGTCTGCCAAGGCCTGCCAGTCTTCAAGGATGGCCGGCCATCCAGCATGCCCGATCCATTCGGTCTGCAACGGACCAAACACCGTGTCAGTTTCGGGGTTTGGGGCCGGGTTCATGGCGCACTCGCCGCTGACAGCCCGATTCCCGGATCGCGCGCACACGCCAGCCGATGCAACATTCTGCCCGATATGCCGGTCGGAAACA
Organism: Rhodobacter ferrooxidans; assembly: GCF_000176015.1. GTDB lineage: Bacteria > Pseudomonadota > Alphaproteobacteria > Rhodobacterales > Rhodobacteraceae > Pseudorhodobacter_B > Pseudorhodobacter_B ferrooxidans. The sequence goes on from NZ_ACYY01000024.1 coordinate 3,820, forward strand.
GCAGCAGGTCGAACCAGGCCTCGGTCACATCGGAATAAGCGCGGTAAAGCGGGTCGGTGGCATTGAAATCCAGCCGTTCAACGCCTTTCGCCTCGGCCCAAAGGAAGGACTCGCGCATCAGCAGCAGCCCCGGCGACAGGGGGCGTGCGGCTTCGATATGAAATGTGATCAGTCCTAAAATCTCGTTGCCGCGTTTTAGCCACAGCGTTGCTGCCAGCAAGCCTGCGGCATTTTCGGCGGCAATCAGAACGCCTGAATATCCGGGTAGCTGGATGGCGCTGCGTAAAAATGCCTCCTGACGCGCCGAGTAGGGCACTTGCACCGGCGCATCCGATGGGCGCAGCGCCTTGGTGGAACGGTCTGCCAACCAGCGCAGCAACGGCAGGGCGGCCACGGCTGCATCGCCTTCGTGGACAGTCAGGCGCAGGTCGGCCTCTGCTGCCCGCCGCAAAGCGCGGCGTTCGTTCTTGCGTTCGTTGTGGCTGCAAGCCGACCGCAGGCGCTCCCAGTTGGCCTGCGCGCCGATACAGGCATGGAACGTCCGCCCGGTGGGCCGCAGGATCATCGGCATACCCCGATCACCCGCCGCCGCGCGCCACCGTGCGGTTTCGGATCGGGGCACCGGCAGGGCCAGATAATCCCAGCCGCCGTTCTGGGCCAAAGCTTCGGCCAGACCGGCAATGGCCCGCTGCGGATCAGCGCCGGCCGCCATTTGCAGGTTGCCGCGCAGATTGCCCGCCTCCAGCGACATCGGGCAGGAAAGCTGGCGCAAGGGGATCAGGCGACGCTCGGGGTTGGCAACCAGCGGCAAATCCGCCGGGCAGAACTGAAACCGGGTGCCAAGCGCCAGCCTGCGCCGCGCCAGATCTGACACCAGATCAAGCCGTGCCGCATCGGGCCCCTGCGTCTCGATCACCCGGCGGCGCAGCCCTTTGCCAAAAAAGCCATGCCACAGGTCCAGAAAGACCGGGCTGCCTTGCAGCGGCGTGCGAGGCCACCCCAGCGGTTGCGGCAAGCTGCCCATCGGCCGCAGATGGGCGGGCATGGGTTCAGGTGTCATTCTGCCTTCCCCGCAGCGCCCTGCCGCAGGCGCGCAACCCCGGCCCGCGCAAGACGTATCGCCTGACCAGCCAGACCAGGGCGGTAAAGCCGCCAGTTCTGATGCGCCGTCGCACCCGTGGCCCACCGCGCGAAGAACGGCGTGTTGCCGTTGAAATCCACCCGCCGCAGCCCGCGTTGTGCCGCATCTTCCATCATGGCGGCAAACAGCACCACGCCAGGCGCGTGGTCAGCCAAAGCCGGGTCAAAGTGCATGGTGTGCACATAGGCGGTGTCGTGATCCTCCAGCATCCGCAAACAGGCCACGGGACGTGCGTCCAGTTCCAGCAACCAAAGCCGACCATTCTGCACCAGAGCCTGATGAAACGCCCAGTCCAGTGCCGTCAGACCGGCGGCCTCTGGATTCTCGCCTTGCCAGCTTCTGGCGGCAAGCGCCTTCCATTCCGGCAGGGCTGCCGTGATCTCATCGCCGTGCAGGACGCGGATTGCCGACCGCCCCAACAGCGCGAACTCGCGTTGCCGTTTGCGCAGTTGACGGCGGAACTGACCGGAACGGCTGGCAAGGTAGGCTTCTTGGCCGTCGGTCATATCCGCCCAAAGCAGCAGCCGTCCGGGTCGCGGCGGATCGCAGGGAATACCGCAGGCGGCGGCGGCCTCGGGCAGCAACGGCACCGCCATCTCGGGCAGATTGTCAAAGGCCAGCGTATCCCAGCCCCGCAGGTCGCGGCAGGCGCGCAACAGACAAGCCAGGCTTTGCCCTGCCGCATCTCCCGGCAGCAGCAGGTTGTTGCGCAGGCTGTGCGCATCGCGGGCAAAGCCCAGTTCCCGCACCGTCAGCCCGCCGATTGCCAACCGCCGCTGCCACAGCGGCCATATCGACGCCAGCGCCCCGCCTTGCCGCAGCACCAGGGACCGCACCGGCGTCGATGGCGCAAAAGCTTTCACATGGGCAGCCTGAACCAGCGGCCCGGCAAACACCGTGGCACCGGGGCGCCGAGGCAAAAGATCTGCCCAGACGCCCGCCGCCGGAAACTGCGGCTCCAGTCGCGCCACAAGCTCGGCCGTGCCTGACGTTTGGCTTTGGGCAAGAGTCATCGTGCCCCCGTGGCCCTGAGGCAGACCACCACCGTCCGCAACAGGATCGCGACATCGCGGCCCAACGACCAGTTGCGGATGTAATCGAGGTCCAGTTGCACCCGTTGGCGAAGCTGGTGTGACGTGTCCACCGGCCCGCGCGAGCCATTGACCTGCGCCCAGCCGGTCACGCCCGGCGGAATCCGGTGACGATGGTGATAGTGCGGGTCCAGATGTTCGCACAGCACACCTTCCACCCTCATTCCGCAGGGGTGGGCCCGCGGGCCAATCAGCGCCATATCACCCCGTAAAACATTGACAAGCTGTGGTAATTCATCCAAGGAGCTTTTTCGCAAGATCATCCCGACCCGGGTAATCCGCGGATCGCGATGCGCCGTCTGCATCCCCCCCGACAGATCGCAACGATCGGTTCGCATCGTGCGGAACTTCAGCACCTTGAAGGGTCGGTTGTCACGACCGAAGCGTGGCTGGCAAAACAGCACGGGTCCAGGGCTTTCCAGCCGGATCAGCAAGGCGATGGCGAGAAGCGGCACCGACAACAGCGTCAGCAATGTCGCCGCCATGAGCCATTCGGATCCGCGCTTGACCTTCCAGCAGAAACTGGTGGTCGGGTCTGGCAAGACCAGTGGCGGCAAGGCCGGTTCGGCCTTTCCAGTCGTGTCTGCCAGTTGCAATGCCCTTACAGTGGTGGTCATAAACGGCCTCCATGTGAATGCAGATTCAGAAATCGGCAGGCGGCCCGGCGTTACTATGAGCGCGCTGCGGCACCAAGAACGGTCAGAATCCGGTCCGTGACCTCTGGCTTGGCCACTGGAACCATCATGTATTCGTTGTCGTGAAATGCATAACGGGCGAGATAGATACCTTCGGCTTCCAGACGGTCATAGACCGATCCGATCGCCGCCGGGCGCCGTGCCAGAATAAAAGGGGCTTGCGAAGGCAGAGGGGCAAGACCCATCTCCTGCAGTGCTTGGGTCACGCGGCGGCGCTGCGAAACAAAGGCCGCATGCACCTGCGCCGCGTGATCCCGGTCCGTCAGCGCCGCCACCGCCGCAGCTTCGGACATCGAGGAGATACCGAAGATATTCTCGGCACCCCGGATCAGTTCGGCCAGATCGGGTCGGGCATAAGCAAACCCGACCCGCGCGCCAGCCAACGCGTAAAACTTTGAAAACGTGCGTAAACCGATGACAAGACGCTGGCCTTTGCGCACCTCGGCCAGCGTGTCGAACAGGTTGGGGGCATCGGCGTATTCGATATAGGCTTCGTCCACCACCACCGGCAGATGGGCCGGTATCAGGGCCAGAAATTCCTCCATCTCGGCCTGACCCAGTGCAACGCCCTCGGGATTGGCGGGATGGATCAGATAGACCATCCGCGTCATCGGCGTTATTCGGGCCGCGATCTGCGCCAGATTGTGGTGCGATCCGCTGCCGGCTGCCGCCACGTGGAACGGTGCCATCGACAGCCGCACCCCCGCGCGCTGCGCCACCAGGTTGAAGCCGAACCATCCCGGCGCATTAGAGACGATCTCTTCGCCGGGCTTCACAAACAGCCGCACCAGCCGCGCCAACACCTCCCACGAGCCGGGGCCAAGCGCAAAGCCATCGGCGGGCAGATCAAAATGGCTTGAAATCGCCGCGAGCAGCCGGTCGTGCCGTTCTTCGGGATAATACGACAACGGCAGCCGGCGCATCTCGGCGGCCACGGCCTCGGCCACATGTGGCGACGGCCCCCAGGGGTTTTCCGCCCGGTCGTTGATCGAGAACTGCAGTGGATCGCGCGCGACTTCGCAGCCCTTGTGCAGGAAAGGCGGGTAGGCGATCGGCTTTTGCAACGCGGCGTGGCTGGCCAGCAGCGACTCTGCAAAAGGGGCGACGGCAAAGCGCCAACTGGCAATGGTGCGGCCCTGCACCTCGTCGGGCGGGGCGGTTGCGGCATGCAAAAACGCCGGCACCACAGTTTCCGGCGGCGGCAGCAGCGCGTTCGACGCCCAGTCATGCGCGGCCTTGCGTTCGGTCTGCACCGAGTTCAGCGCCACCGCCGTCGCCACGATCCGGTGCGCCGCGCCATCCGCAGCCATCGCCCGCGTCAAGGCCTCGACCGCAGATTTCGACGTTGTGTAGGCGGTGATACCGGCCATCGGCGCATCGGTGGCGATGGAACTGACATTGACGATCCGGGCGGCCCGCCCTTCGGCCACAGCCCGTGCCGCGACAGCATGGGCCATGCGGAAACTGCCGGTCAGATTGATGTCGAAGGTCTGGGCCACTTCTTCCACCGGGGCCTGCCAGAACGGCATTGCCCAAGGACCACCGACGCCGGCATTGTTGATCAGGATATCGACGGGTCCAAAAGCGGCCACAGCGCCATCCAGCAGGCGCGCCACCTGCCCGGGGTTGGAAATATCGCCCGCCAAGGCGCAGGCACGACCGCCCTGACGCGCCACCTCGGTCAGCACGCCATTCAGGGTTTCGGCCTGCCGACCGATCAGGCAAACCTTCGCGCCGCGCTCGGCAAAGGCCAGGGCCAACACCCGGCCGACGCCCTGCCCGGCACCGGTGATCATCACCACGCGGTCCTGCAAGCCTGCTTCGCCCGCGACCGCAGGCAGCGACGCCATCAAACGCTCGATCCCGTCAGGCTCGGCAAAATGAGCGCGCGTCCGACGCAAGGCAAGGGTCGCCTTCGCTGCAAATGTGCGCAGCCTACGGGTGAAAGGCAAATCCATTCGCATGACGGAGAAACCCCGCAAGGAGATGAAAGGTGGCTTCAGGACGAAAAGGGAACATCGCAAATATTGGTTTATCTTTACCAAATGGCACCGATTCGGTATAGTTATTTCCGTAGTTGGTGGTTTTCTGGTGCCAATGGGGCGCGTCGTTTTAGGCGTTATGTGGGTCCCTCGATTCTCGGAATTGTATTTGGAGCCATGATGAAAGCGCGGGAAATCCGACAGCAGTCTGGTGTGTTGACTGGAGCCGTCGCCAGCTTGCGCGGTCGTTTTCGGGACGTGATCGTACGTTATCTGCGACCGCAATGGATCCGTCACCCGTTGGCGATCACCCCCGGTATCTACGAAAATTTCGCGCCCGTGGAACGGCTGACCGAATTGCCCGCGGGCCGACGACTCGTCGTCATTGCACCGCATCCGGATGATGAAAGTATCGGCGCGGGTGGGCTGATCGCGCTATGGCACGCCGCCGGGCGGCAGGCAGAGGTGGTGTTTCTGACCGACGGGGCCGCAGGCAACCCGGTTCTGCGGGACCACAGTCTATCGGCCGAGGAGCGCAATCGCATCGCCCGCTCGACCGCACGGCAAAGACAAAGCGAGGCTGAAACCGCCCTTGGCCTGCTTGGCGCGAAGGGGCGCTGGCTTGATGGCACCGATGGCGCGCTTTGGCGCGATGCGCGCCGCATCAGCCAGGGTCTTGCCGCGCAATGGCAGCTCTGCCCGCCGGACCTGCTTGTGGTGCCTTTCCCCGCCGACAGGCACCCCGACCACGCAGCGGCCGCGCGCATCGCGGCAACTGCTGCGGACATTGCCGCGCTGGACCCGGGCCTGCCAGTGCTGTGCTACGAGGTCTGGTCGCCCTGTCCGGCGACCGTCGTGCTTGATATCTCGACCGTTGCAGCCGTGAAGGCGCGGGCCATTGCGGCGCACGAAAGCCAGGTGGTTTCCACCGATTACCTTGCGGCATCACGCGGACTTGCCGCCTATCGCGCGATCACGGCCGGGCTTGCGTCCGGGGCACAGGCCGAAGCTTTCCATGCCTGCACGCTGGCCGACCTGGGCAAGCTTTGCGCCCGGCTGAGGGTGTAGGCATGGCGCCGGCGCTTGTGCAACTGCATGACAAGCCGGCTGGGGGCGGCGGTATCGCGCAGGTGGTCGCGACCTATGCCGAAGGGCTGACGGCCCGCGGCTGGGCAGTGACCGACCTGCGCCTGACCCGCCGGGGCGGCGACGTGGGCAGCGTCATGGCCCGCCCGGCACGCAAGGCCCGAGCCGATGATGCGGGAATTGCGCAGGTGCGGGCAGCGGCAGCGCGGGCAGATGCCGTGCTGCTGCACCTTGGTTTCAGCCTGCTGTCGCCCGACCTGATCCGGGCCGCCGCCACCTCGGCACCGCTATTCGTGCACTTGCATGACGTGTCCCCTTTCTGCCCCAACGGCCTGCGCCTTGCCTGGCCAGGGCAGCTGCCCTGCACCCGGCACCAGGGTGCAGCCTGCGTGGTCGGTCTTTGTGCCGGGCGCGGTTCGGCGCTGGCCACAGCGCGGGCCGGGTATCGGCTGACCACCCGTCGTGCCGTCTGGGCCAGCCTTTGCACCGAGGCCACGGCCATTCTTGCCCCAAGCCGCTATCTGGCCGAAGAAGCCCTGCGCGCCGGGGCACCATCGGCGCGGCTGGTGCGGATCACGCTGCCAGTGCCGATGCTTGATCAGGTGCCGCAGATGCCTGCCGGGGTGCCGCCCTCGCAGGCGGGTCCGACCATCGCCTATGTCGGGCTGCTTTCGGTTGCCAAGGGCGCACCGATGTTGCTTGAGGCCATGGCGCACTTGCCCGCAGAGACGCGGCTGACGTTTTATGGCGATGGTCCCGCCGCCGCGTCGATGCGCGCCCGCGCGGCACAGCGCGATCTTTCCGGGCGCGTAACCTTTGCGGGGCGGGTGTCGCAGGCCGATCTGCACGCGGGTCTTGGCCGGGCGCGCGTGCTGGCCCATCCGTCTCTGGTGCCCGAAGGTCTGGGGCTGGCCGGACCCGAGGCGATGGCGCTGGGCCGCCCGGTGGTGGGTTTCGGTCGTGGCGGCAGCAGTGAGTGGTTGCGGCATGGCGAGACCGGTCTGGTAGCCGCTGCGGCCACGGCAACAGCATTGGCCGACAGCCTGCTGACCCTGCTGCGCGACGACGAGCTGGCCGACCGGCTTGGTGCCAACGCCGCGCGACTGGTGCGCAGCCACCACGCAACCGGACCGGCGCTTGACAGTCTGGCCGCACGGCTGCTGGCACCGGGATCATGCAGGAAAAGCCTATGAAAACCCTGCTCATTCTGACCACGCTGGACGTGCCGGGCCGCCGCAACAACCGTGAACATGCGGCCCTGCGGGAACTGGCACCGCGGTTTGACCGCACTATCGTGGTGTTCCGGCAAAGGGCGGCTGCGGGCAAGCCGGCACTGGCGTTGCTGCAAGGCCGGATCACCCGACGCGACGATGCCGCGGTGACCTTCGTCGCGGTCGATCCACCGCTGAACCCGCCCGAAGGCGCGGTGCGTGGTGCCACCACCCAGCGGCCTTCGGCCAATCTGCTGACGCGCCTCGCCGGGCAAGGGCTGGACACACTGGCCATCTTGCGTGACCGCCTGACCATTGCCGCCCTGAGCCATGCCGCTGCACAGGCCCTTGCAGGGCTTGACCCCGCCGACATCACTTGTGAAGCCTTCGGCCCCTGGGCCGCCGAGGCGGCGCGGCATCTGCGTCGACAAGGGCGGCTGGCGGCCTACGCCTATATCGACCGCGATTTCGAACCGGGCTTCGTCAGCTCGCCGCTGCGCCGCCGATGGGTCACGCGCATGGAAGCGCGGGCAGCAAGAACTGCCGATCTGACGCTGTCGATCGGGCAACGGCTTGCGGCTCGTCATACGGGCACCAGCCGACACCACCCTGTTCTGTCACCCACCGGGGTGGATGTCGGATTCTTCACCGCCCCGCAACGCCCACCGGGGCCACTGCATATCGTCTATGTTGGCGAGGTCGCGCCCTGGTCAGCACTTGATCTGTTGATCGCAGCGCTGCAGCATCCAGGCCTGTCGCAGGCGCGTCTCAGTCTGCGCGGGCCAGCTTTGCCGGGATACCGTTCGCAACTGCTTGGCCTTGTTGCGTCCTCTGGTCTGGGCGCCCGGTTCGACTGGCCGGGCGATGTTGACCGTTCGGAAATTCCGCCGCTGCTGGCGCAGGCCAATCTTGGCTATTGCCTGTTCCGCCCCACACCGTTGCGCTGCCATGCGGCACCACTGAAATTGCTGGAGTATTTTGCCGCCGGCCTTCCCGCCATTGCTGCACCGGGCAGCGAGGCCGGCGATCTGGTGGCGCGCAGCGGTGCCGGTCTGCTGTGCGCCCCTACCAGCGCCGCACTGGCCGATGCGCTGATCGGATTCGAGGCCACCCCCGCCGCCACCCGGGACCGCATGGCCGACGCCGCACATGCCACCGCATTGGCGCATGACTGGCGCGACATCTTCGCGCGCGAGGCGGTGTTGCTGGCGGGCCTGGGCAATGCACGCGCGACCGGGAGCGCCGTACCGGCATCGCAGACCTACGGAGTACGGCCATGAAGTTCGGGCCGACGGCCCAGGTGGCCGTGTTCAACGCAATTGGCGCCGGTCTTGGATTTGTCGTGCTGATGATCCTGACGCGCGGCCTTGGGGCGGAGACCTTTGGCCGCCTGGCACCGGCCCTGGCAATCATGGACCTTGGCCCCTTGTTCATCGACACCGTGCTGTCGGCAGGCACCGTGACCATTGCCTCCCGCCGGATGGCGCAAGACCCGACCGCCGACGGGCGCGACGCCATGGCCACCGCATTGGCGCTGCGAAGTGCCGCTGCTTTGGCCTATGCGTTCGGTATCTGCGCCGTTGCAGTGTTTCTGCCCGATGGCAGCGGTCCGATGATTGCCATGGCCGGGGTGGCCGGGGCATTGCTGGCGCTGCAAACCGCCCTGATCGGCGGGCTGCAGGCCGAGCAGCGCTTTGTGCAGGTGGGCATGGGGCAGGCATTCAAGAACGCCTTCCGGGTGCTGCTGATGGGGGCCTTGCTGCTGGCCGGAATGTTAAGCTTGACGGCGGCGATGCAGGCGGCACTGGCAGCGGCTGGGCTGGCCCTTCTGGCGACACTGGTGCTTGCACGGCCCGGCTATGCCAATCCGGCCGGGCACGGGCGCGGGCGCGTGCGGCGCGATCTGGCAGGGCAGATGCTGGCAATCAACCTGTGGATGGCGGTCGCCGCAGTGTCGGTGGTGTCAGGACGGATCGACATCTTGCTGCTGAACAGCCTGTCCGGGCCGACCGAGGCTGCCTACTATGCCGCGGGCATCCAGTTGTGCATCGTCGTCGGCGTGGTCAGTCAGGCGATTGTCGCGACAACCCTGCCGCGCATCGCGGCCGTCGCGCGGACCGAGGATCTGCGCGCCATGCTGGACCGCTGGATGCGCCGGGCGCCGCTGGCGCTGCTGCCGGTGCTGGTGATGCCGCTGATCTCGCCCTTTGCCATACCGCTGGTCTTGGGCGAGGGGTTTGCCGAGGCGCATTGGGCGTTTGATTTGCTGTTTGCATCGGCCATGCTGACGCTGGTGGCCAATCCGGTCATGACACTGCTGTTTCCACTGGGGGCTGCGCGGATCTTCGGGTTGACGGCGCTGGGACAAGTGATCGTAAAGGTCGCGATTTCGCTGATCATCATTCCCTGGGGAGGGGCGGCGGGCGTCGCTGCGGTCGATCTGCTGACGCGTCTGGTCATGGCCGCAATCATCCTTGTCGCGCTGCGCCGCCGCTTGGCCACCGATGGCCCCATCACGCTTGACAACGCCAAGGTGGCCGCATGACCCACGCCAGCCAGCGCCGAACATCGGTTTTCAACCGACCGCTTGCAATTCTTGGCGCGGTGCGGCGGCGGGCTGAGCGGGGTGTGGCACCGCTGCTGCAACGCCGGGCGACCGCAGCCTACCAGGCGGACAGGCAGGGATGGTTGCGCAAGGCCGATATCGCCGTTCAGCGCGGGCTGGACTGGTTCGCGCCACAGCCGGATCTGACGATGTCGGCGCTTTATGTGCTGTGGCAGGGTTGGCGGCGCGGCACCGATGCCCGGTTTGCCATGATCCATCCCAAGATCGCGCATTACCGCGCAACCCTGCGCGATCCCGCCCTGCGGCTGTTCGACCCCGGATATGACCCCGATGCCGCCGAAGTGGTGCTGCTTCCGGACATCATGCAGGTTCGCCCCTATCTGCCGATCGAGCTTCTGATGATCGAGGCGGTCTGGGCCGACAAGCGCGATCCAGGGCCGGATTTTCTGCAACGGCTGGCCGCAATCGACGACCGGGGCTGGTATGGCACCACCCATATCGTGGTCGCGGCCGAACTTATGCTGCGATCGGGCGCCTATTCCCAATCGGCACTTTTGTCCCTGATGCAGGCCACTGTCGCACCGATGGATCTTGCCAATCGCCGGGCGACGCTGATGGGCGATATCTTCGCTGAACGCGCCTTGATGCTGTATTGGCTGAACCAGGGGCACTTGGTCACGCCGGGTCAGGTGGTGATGATGTTGAACCGTCAGCGCGCCGATGGCGGCTGGTCTGCGCCGGGTGTTGCACCCGACGGCCTGTCGAACCAGCATACAACCTCGCTGGCGGTGGCGGTGATTGCCGAATTCCTGGCGCAGGAGCGCGGGCGATGACCGGCGCGATGACCGGCGCGATGACCAGCGGGCAGCGTCTGCGGATTCTGGTGAATGCAATCAATGACAACGCCCAGCCCCGTGGACCCGACCGCTATCTGATCGCGCTCATCGGCCAGCTTGTGGCCCTGCCCACCCCGCCGGAAATCCATTTGCTGCACGCCCCCTGGCAGCCGTTCTTCGATCACTGCGACCTGGGCGATGGCGGGCGGCGCAGTGTTATCGCCGCCCCGCGACGACCGGCCGAGCGGTTGATCTGGCAGGCCACCGCCTTTGCGCGTCTTGCCAACGCGTTGCCGGTGGGCCTTGTCTTTCTGCCAAACCTGATCTGGACGCCGGGGCTGCGTCGCCCTTCAGTGCTGACCGCGCATGATCTGTTGCAGTTCCGCCGACCAGAGAAATTCGGTCTGGCCAAGGCTGCCCTGCTGCGGCCGGTGATCCGCCGGGCATTGGCGCGGGCCACGCGGGTGATTGCCGTGTCGCAGTTCACTGCCGACGACATCGCTCGTTTCGCCCCGGTTGCGCCAGACCGTCTGAGCGTCATCCATGAAGGCGGCCCGCTGGTGCAGCCGCGGCCTGCACAGCTCAATAAAGGGACCGACGGGCCGCTGTTCCTGTTTGTCGGCAAGATCGAGCGCACCAAGAATGTCGGCTTGCTGATCCGCGCTTTCCTGGCCTCGCAAAGCCTTGCCGCGATGGGGGCTCGGCTGGTCATCGTCGGCCCCGACGGCAACGCCAGCGCCGAGATCGCACCGCTGCTGGCGCAGGCTGGCGACCGGGTGCAACGCCCGGGCTTCCTGCCCGACGCCGACCTTGACCAGCTTTACGCACGCTGCCGCGGCTTCGTCTTTCCCTCGACGGCCGAAGGTTTCGGTCTTGTCGTGCTGGAAGCCATGGCACGCGGGGCACCGGTGATTGCGGCTGCGGCAACCTCGTTGCCCGAGGTGGTGGGCGACGCGGGTCTACTGGTGCCCCCAGATGATGCAGCGGCCCTGCAGGCGGCAATGGAACGGCTGGCGCAGGATGCCGATCTGGCAGCGCGGCTGTCGGATGCGGGCTATCGCCGACTGGCCGGCTTCAGCTGGCAACGGGCGGCGGAACAGACGATGGATGTCATGCTGGCCGCCGCGCGCGAGGTGGTACATTGACCCCAGCCCCCGACGTTTCGGTGATCCTGCCGCTTTTCGATGATGCCGCGTCCATTGGCGCGGTACTGGCCGGTTTGCGGGCGCAAGTGACGGCGCGCAGGGTCGAAATCATCGTGGTTGACGACGGATCCAGGGATGCCGGGCCGCAGATCGCGCGCGACATGGGCGCACGGGTCATCACCCAGTCGAACGCCGGCCCTGCCGCGGCGCGCAACCGGGGTGCGCAGGCGGCAGGTGGGGCTGTTGTGCTGTTTCTGGACAGCGACTGTGTTCCACCGCCGAACTGGGTCGAGGCGATGGCATCGGTGTTCGACACCAAGGGGTTTGATGCCGTGATGGGCACCATTTGCGCCGCGAACGACGGTGTGGTGCCGCGGATCGTTCAGGCCGAAGTGGACGAGCGCTATGCCGGGATGCGCATCGCCAGCACCGGTGTGGATTTCATCGCCGCCCCGGCTTGCGGGTTCCGGCGGCAGGTCTTTCTGGCCTTGGGCGGCTTTGACGTGCGGCTGCGTCAGGCCGAAGACGTCGAGATTGCCTATCGCATTACGACGGCGGGACACCGCATTGGCTTTGTCGATACTGCCGCGGTGGCGCATCATCATCAGACCGGCTGGGCCGAGTTCTTGCGGGTCAAGCTGCGCCGGGCACGCGGACGGATGGAGGTGTTCCGGCTATATCCTGCCAAGCGGCGGCATGACAACTGGACACCGCTGCGCCTGAAGCTGCAATTCGGATGTGCCGCGATCAGCCTGCCGATGCTGCTGGTTGCGCTGGCGCTGGCCCCCCGGACCGGAGGATTGGCGCTGGGGTTGCCGTTGCTGTGTCTGGGCGGGCTGCTGTGGGCCGGGGTGCCAAGCATCCGCGCCATCGCCCACAGGATTGCACCGCGTTCGGGCTGGGGCGTCGGGCTGCTGGTGGGTGCAGCCTATGTACTGGCGCGGGCCTATGTCATCCTGCTGGCGGTGGTGCAGACAAAGGTGTTCCCGCGTCCGCTGCACCACCAGCCGCCACAACCGTTGTGCGAGGATGCCCGATGAAACGGCACCTGCAACTCTTCAAAGTCGTCATGGGGCTTTTTCTGGCCGGTCTTTTCCTGGCAGGCCCCGCCGTGGTTCCGGTGCAGGCGGGGCCAGTGGCAGAGGTCGAAGTGCAGGCAGCACCTGGCCCGACACCCACCACCTTTGGCTTTGGCGGCGGCGTCTGGCGGGTTCCCAAGGTGGCCAGACTGGCGGAACCCTTGCTGACCGCCCTGGGTGAAGGCGGCACCTGGCGCGTTGCACTGGCCTGGGAGGTGCTGGCGGCCGCCGAGCGCCCCGAGGACGTGACCCGCCTGCTGCAATCCTATCCGCTGAACGATTTTCTGGAAGCGCGCGCCAGGGCAGGTGGCCAGATCATCGTGACCCTTGACGCCATGCCGCGGTTTCTTGCCCGGGAAACCGGAACAAAGCCGCTGGCGGACGGGCCACTCTGGGCGCGGTCTGCGACCGATGATCTGGCGGGCTGGGCGGATGTGGCAGAGCGCGTCGCCCGGCATTTTCATGGACTTGGCATCTCTGCAATCTACGAAGTGTGGAACGAGCCTGACCACGCCTTTCGTGGGTCACTGGACGACTATGTGGCCTTGTATCGCGCAACGGCGCTTGGCGTTTTGCGGGCGGACCCGGGTGGGCGGATCGCCGGGCCGGCGCTGTCGGACTGGGGTTCCGTGATCCACGGCGAGCGGTTCGTGGCAGGTTTTCTGGCCCGCGCCGCCGCAACGCCGCTGCCCGAACTTGGTCTTGATCGCTTGCCGGTGGACGCGGTGACCTATCATGCCTTCAGCCGGGTGCCGGGGCGGCACCATGCCCGCGTGTTGGCCGAAGCCCGGGGTATGCTGGCGGCGGCCGGATATGGCACGGTGCCGCTGATCTGTTCGGAATGGAACGTCGCAGCACAGCCGCCTTACCCGGAAGGCGATCTGAACGGCACCTATCCGGGGGCAGCGCATGCTGCGGCAACGATGATTGCCATGGCCGGGGCGGGACTCGCGGGGCAGGTGTTCCAGATGGCGGTCGATCCGGGCAGCGCGGGGTATTCGGCGGGGGTGCTGACGGCGGCCGGAACGCCACGCCCGGTCTGGCACGCCTTCGACATGGCTGCCGAGGCCGCCCGTCTTGGCCCGGCGCGCGCCGCCAACAGCAGTGATCCGGTGGTGCAGGTGGCGGCGTTTCACGGCGGCAGTCAGCTTGCAGTGCTGCTGGCAGTGATGCCGCCCACCGATCTGATGCTTGCCCGCGATGCGATGGAGCCGGTTGCCTTCGACCAGCCGGACGTTTTTTCCGCCATCGTCGCAGCGGGGCCTGAATCGCTGGCGGCCTTCATGTTCCGGAATGGCGAGGTGCCGCAAGGGCTGTCACCCGCGGCGGTGGCTGCCCTGAAGGCGGGACGCGAGGTGCTGCGTACCGACCAGGCTGCACGCGAACCTTGGCGCAATGGCGGAACGGTGCATCTGGTTTTGCCAGAACCGATGCAACTGGTCAGCCATCGTGTGCTGGATGCCAGTACTGCCGCCACGCCAGAATCCATCGCCCAGTCCGACCGGGACACCAATACCGCGCTGCGCGACCTGCTGGGCCTGGCCGAACATGCACTGCGCGACCAGATGACCACGGCCAACGAGACCAGCCTGCGCCGCTATGGTGACGCATTGGCACAGCGGCTGGATGGCCGGGCCGAGCTTGCCGGCAACGCAGCACTGGCGCAGATCGACCAGGAATGGGTGGTGCCTGTTCAAACACGGCTGGCCGATCTCCTGGCGGCGCAACGGGCGCGAACGGTGCGTCCGGTGACCGACGCATCGGACCAGAAAACTCTTGATCTGGCCGTAGAGCCCTATTCCGTCCACCTTTTGCTATTTCAGGCGGCGGCACCATGATGTCCCGCCGGTGGCATCTGGCGCAACCTGTTCTGCTGGCGCTGGAGGCGGCGGCGGTTGTGATTGTCGATCCTCTGGTATCGCCGCTGTTGCCGCACGCCCTGTGGCGGATGACCGGCCTTGTGGCATCGCCGCTGCAATTGACGCCAATCCTGCTGGTGGTTGCGTTGGCCGGGTTGGCACTTGGGCGAGTTTCGCGCCGTTGGCCGGCTTTTCCACTATCGGCTTGCATTGCCTTGCTGCTGGCCGCGCAGATGAATGGCCTGCGGTCCGGGCCGTTCGACCTGTTCGATCTTGCGCTGGCGGTTGTATTTCTTGTCTGGCTGGCGACCCGCGCGCTGGACACAGACCGGCCGATTTTCTTTCCTCCGCTGCTGGTTGCGGCGGGTATGCTGGTGCTGATCGCAATTCTGCACCTGGCCATCCAGAACCCGGTGCGTTGGTTCATCGGCACGTTCGGAATTGTCCGTGCGGCACTGGTGGCCTTTCTGATGATTGACCTGGTGCGCGACCTTGCCACGCTGAACCGCGCGCTGCGGGCGTTTCTGGTTCTGGCTGTGGCCAGCGCCGTGGTCGGAATCGTCCAGTTCATGCTGGCTTATCTTGGCATCTATGTTTTCACATTGATTTCGCCGCCGGAAACCGCCTTCAAGCCGACGCCCATCGGCTATGTCATGCGGGCATCGGCGCTGTGCATCACCGCACAGCATTATTCCTCGTTTCTGGTCTATGCCCTGCCGATCGGGTTGTGGCGACTGGCGGACCGGCGGCGCTGGCGCGACCTGTTGGCTGTGGGGCTGATTTTGACCGGGATTCTGGTTTCCTGGAACTTCGGCGCGGTGATCGTGGCGATGGTGCTGACGCTGGTCTTTCCCTTCCTGCGCTGGCCGCACCTGTCGCTGCACTTTGCCTTGGCCATCGTCGCGGTGATGGCCCTGGCGTGGTTCACCGGACTTTGGCAGGTGCTGTACGACCTTTCGTTCGGTGATGCCGGTGTTGCCAAGGGCGTAAGCCAACGACACACCCTGTTCGGGCTGGGGCTGGAAAAGATTTCCCGCAATCCGCTGGTCGGGACCGGGCCGCAGGGCTTTGCCGCCTACGATGGCAATTTCTGGGGACGGCCGGTCCACAATGCCTTTGGTCAGGCCGCAACCGAATTGGGTGTGGCGGGCGCGGTGGTGCTTGGCGCCGCCTTTTTCTGGCTGGTCGGGCGGCTGGCGTCGGCAAGCCTGACCGACGGGGCGCGGCGGGCACCTGCGGCAATCTTGCTGTTGATGGTGCTGGCGGCGCTGCAATTGGCCCAGTCAGAGCCGAACCTGGACCACGTCAATACCTGGCTTGTCCTTGGGCTTGGCCAGGCCCTGCTGCTGATCCGCCAGCGGGATCCGGACGGTACGTCCTGACACGTCCTTGCCAGCGCAAGCGGCCGCCACGCTTGCGTCAACCGCTTAGGCGAGAACAACGGCAAGGCCGGCAAAAGCCAACCCCAACATCCCGACCCCGGCCCAGAACACCAGGGATTCGACTGCGGCCCGGCGGGCACCTGCGCGCCTTTCCTGCCAAGCCGGCGCATATTCGGCCGGCGCATACCAATCTGCTTCCAGCATCGACTCGCCAAGTGGCAGCCGCTCTTCCGCCTCGCGCAACAGGGCTTGGGCGACAATGCCATCCAGTTCGGCCATTGGCCCCGAGGCGCGACGACTGACAAAAGAGACCGGTTCAATCATCGCGGTTCATCCCAAGGAAAAATGAAACACAAGGTTCAGCACCACAAACACCGCCAGTATGGAAAAGCCCGCCAACAGCAGCCCAAGTGCCGCAGTGGCGGCAAAGCGCACGATCAGGATCGGGCGGCGGGCGGGATCGTCGGCGTTGATGGCATCAGCGATGAGCAGCCGCCCGTCGGCAATCGACCGTCGCAATCGCTTTTCGAACTTCGGTGAAGACGCGGGCAGGATCAAGATGCGGCCCCCCGTGACACTTCGGCAAGGCGTTGCAGATGCGCAAGTTCGGTGCCGGTAAAGCGCGGCGGCCGCAGTGCCTCGGACAGCAATTTCTGCCGGGCCCGCGCCGCATGACCGATGAACAGCGCATAGTAAAAGCCCGCGACGGCCCCGGCCAGCACCGCCACAATGCCATTCAGCAGCGGAATTGGAAATGCCGGGCGGGTTGGCACCGAGGCCTCTTCCACCACCACCATCGGCACCTCGGCGTTCTCGGCCTGCAACCGCGCCGAAGCAAGGTTGATGCGGGCATCAGAGACTTGCGCCGCGACTTCCGCCTTTTTCGCTGCCAACTGCTCGGCCTCGCTCAGAAAGGCGATCGCAGCATCAAGGTCGGCTTTCGCGGCCGCCAGTTGCGCTTCTGCGGTTTGCCGCGACGCGGTGACAGCCGCTTCTTCGGCCTTTGCGGTGGCGATCTGCCCGCGTAGCAGTTCGTAATTGCTGCCGGTTGATTTGATCACTGCCGCCGCCATGCGCGCACGTTCGCCTTCGATGGCAGTTTCGGTGGCGGCGATCTGTTCTTCCACGGCACCGCGCCGGGGCGATTGCGGGCCATCGCGTGCGGCGGCAAGTTCGACGTGCAGCGTCAGCAACTGTTCCACCATCAGGTCAAGGACTGGCGTGGTCAACACGGTCTCGCCCGCAGCATAAGTGCGCCGTTCGGTTTCAAGTTCAGCTTCAAGCCCGACCCGCCGCGCCAGGGCCGCAGCGAGCGAGCCGTCAATCTCTTGCAGGCGCCGTTCGGTTGTGGCGCGACGGTCGGACAGCCGTGCAATCAGCGCTTCGTCAAGCGTGGCCCCGAACCGGCGGCGATGAACTTCCGACTGCGCCTCCAGGCCGATCAGTTGGTTTTCAAGATCGGCGATATGCGCGCTCAGGGTCTGCGCCAATTGCTGTGCCCGCTGCCGCATCGAGGCGCGGTGAAACTCGGCATAAAGCGCTGGCGCGCGGTTGGCCATTCGGCTGGTCAGCCCGGCATCCTCTGACCGCACGAACAGATCGACCATGAATTCGCCGCTTACGGTGACATCGACGCGTTTGCGCACAAGGGCCACCGGCAGTCCGAACTCTTTGGCCATGGCGGTCATGAAGGCGCTGCCGCGCAGAATTCCCACATTCAGCGCTGCGGTTTTCTCATCTGGTGTCGGAAACAGCGGTTCGGGTGGCGTCTCGGGTCCACCCAGATAGCGCGGGCTCTCGGCGTTTGACGCAAGGTAGAAGGTGGTCTTGGCCTCGTAGATCGGCGTGATCGCCATGCTGATCACAAAGGCGAAAAAACCGGCAAAGGCAGCAGTTGCAACGATCACCCACCGCTGAGCGCGAATGTCATTCCAATGGCCCTGAAGCGGCACCTCTGAGGTCAATTCGGAAAACTCCGTCTCACCTGCGCATGAAATGGACGAAAGACTGCAATGACAACTTTCCTGAGTCCTAACAAATCCTTGTCGATCCGCATAGCCGATTTGTTGAATCCACGGCAGGGCATTGATCGGATTGCGGGCGGCATGTAGCATCCTGCCATTGCCCCTGTTTGCCGCGCCACATTTTCCGCCTTGGTTGCACCGGATTTTCGAGGAGCCTGCGATGGTTCGCGTTCTTCCCTTTTTGGTCCTGATCCTGGTATCGCCCTTGCCGGTTGTGGCGCAGGCCGTGCCGTTTCAGCCGGGCGAGGTGTTAAGCGTCGAAGTCTATGGTCAGCCCGATCTTTCGGGCGAACGCCAGATCGACGAGACCGGTCGTATCGCCTTGCCCTTCGTGGGGCGGATCGACGCGGCGGGAACAGAGCCCGAAGCGCTGGAAAGCCGGATCACGGCACGTCTGGCCGAAGCCGGTTTTGAGGATGGCGCCATCGTCACGGTGACCGCTGTGCGGCGGCTGGACGTCTATGTCGATGGCGCGGTCGGATCGCCGGGTGCACAAGTCTGGCGCCCCGGGCTTACCATCGACCAACTGCTTGCCTTGGCGGGCGGGCGGATTCTGTTGACCACCGAAGAGCTTGGCCCCGCCCTGCAAGCGCTGCGGTCGGTTGAATATGCCTCGGGGCTGGAACAGCGCTTGCGCACATTGCAACTGGTGCAAGCGCGGCTGAATGCCGAAAACAGTTTTATCGACCAGGTTTTTTCCAACAAGGCTGACGGCAAGGTGGCCGTCGAAAGCCTGCTGGTGCTGCCCGATGCCGTGGTGCGCGATCCGCTGCTGGCGGATCTGATGACCACCGAGCGGCAGATTCTGGCAGATTGGGCCGAGCGCAGCCAATCGGCACATGCCGCGTTGCTGGCGCAGATCGAGATTCAGCAAGACCGCCGCAAGGCTCTGGAGTCGCGCGCCACCTCGCTGGACGAAGTGCTGGCGCTGGTGCGGGAAAGGCTGGATGCGGTCAGGACGCTGGGCGACAAGGGTCTGGCGTCACGCGACGATGTTGTCACGGTCACGCAGGCCTATGCCAATACCGTGGCCGAACAGTTGAACGTTGCGTCGGCGCTGGCTGAAACCCGGTCGCGGTTGCAGGAGCTGGAACAGTCGCTTTCCCGGTTTGGCGCCGATCTTGCCAGTGGCGTCGATGAAGAATTGCGCGCAGCGCAAGCTGAACTGGCGGACGTGGCGTCGCGGCTGGATCCGGCATTGCGGGCGGCGGCGCTTTCCAAGGGATATGAAGGTGCCGGTATCGCCCGCGCCGGAACCGTCGAAAGTGGCGGCAGCCAGCCTGAAACCCTGCTGGTGCTGCGCGGGTCCGGCAGCGGGCAGCGCCAGATCCTTGCCATACCCGGTTTTGTGCTGATGCCGGGCGATACGGTTATCGTGCCATTTGCACCGCAAGGTTGACCTCTGCCGGGTCATGCAGCCTTGCCGATACGCGCGGGTCTGATCGCTTGGGCCGAAGTGGACAGGCAGGGGCGTGACCAAAGCCAACCCGCAAAGGTTGGCTTTGGTCGGCCATTGCCCCGCCGGGGCATCCGGTCAGGCCTTGGCGGCGTTTTCCGCTTTCAGGTCGTTGTAGTAAGCGAAAGCCTGCGCCGGTGTTTCCAGGTCGTGCACCACGCGCGCCACGGCCTTGATCATCGCCACCGGGTCTTCTGCCTGAAAGATGTTGCGGCCCATGTCCACCCCCGCTGCCCCCTGGTCGATGGCCTTCCAGGCCATGTCCAGCGCCTCCAGTTCGGGCAGCTTCTTGCCACCGGCGATGACGATCGGCACCGGGCAACCGGCGGTCACCCGCTCGAACCCGGTATCGGTGTAGTAGCTTTTCACATATTGCGCGCCGATTTCGGCGGCAATCCGCGTGGCCAGCCCGAAGTAGCGGGCATCGCGGACCATGTCCTTGCCGACACCGGTCACCGCCAGTGTCGGGATGCCGTAGCGCAGGCCGGAATCAAGCAGCTTGATCACGTTCGAAATGGATTTGTGTTCATATTCCGAGCCGATATAGACCTGCGCCGCCATCGCCGCGGCATCCAGCCGGATCGCGTCGTCGATATCCACCGCAACGGTCTCATTGGAAAGCTCGGTCAGGATCGAATTGCCGCCCGAGCATCGCAGCACCACCGGCTTGGTGATCGAGGGCGGAATACAGGCGCGCAAGCCGCCACGGGTGCACATCAGCACATCGGCATGTTCGGCCAGCGGCACGATGGACAGGTCGATGCGCTCCAGCCCGGTGGTCGGGCCCTGAAAGTAGCCATGGTCGAAGGCCAGCATCACGGTGCGGCCCGACTTCGGGTTGAAGATGCGGCTGAGGCGGTTCTTCATGCCCCAGTCGTAATGCGCCGCCCCCTTGACGTGAAAGCTGCCCATGTCGGGCGGCGTGCCGATGCCGAAATCCTTGCCGTCCTTGATGTCGTCCAGATCTGCCATGTCCTGTGCCCTTGCGCCGATGTGTCCTTGTGCCGCCCGCCGAAAGCAGACCCCGTGCAAGTCATTGACGGCACGAGCCTGCGGGCGGGTTCAGCCGGAGTCGTGGGCAAAGAAGGCGAAGATGTCAATGTGCTCGGCGCAAGGTCAGCCCAGCGCCACCACAGCACCACCCGCCGCGGCGGCATCGTCGGGATCATGCGTGACCATCAGCGCGGGGATGGCACGGGCCTTGACGTGATCAAGGGTGAAGCGGCGAATCTCGGCCTTCAGCCCCGCATCCAGATTGGCAAAGGGTTCGTCCAACAGCAACGCCGCCGGTTCCGCCAGCAAAGTGCGCATCAGCGCGGCGCGGGCGCGCTGACCGCCCGACAGGGTGGCGGGATCGCGGTCGTGCATCCCGGCCAAACCCGCCTGATCCAGCGCCGCCTCGACCGCGGCCCGCCGCAGCTTGCGACCGCGCAAGGCGGCAGGCAGTCCAAAGGCCAGATTGTCACCCACCGACAGATGCGGAAACAGCAACGCCTCCTGAAACACCAGCCCGATCCGTCGCGCTTCGGCGGGCAGACGGGAGACGTCGTGGCCGGACAGCAAAACCTGGCCCGACAGCCGGAAGCCATGCGCCAGATGCCCGCCGATGGCGTCCAGCAATGTCGATTTGCCCACGCCCGACGGCCCCATCACCGTGACCACCGCGCCTGCCGGAATGTGCAGGGTCAGCGGCGCGAACAGGGCGGTGCCTGTGGCGGAATGGATGCAGAGGGCGTGCAGATCAAGGCTCATGCGGCGGCGGCTCCGGTCAGGCTGCGGCGGTTGCGGTGCAGCAGGGCGGGGACCGCGAAGGCGGCCAGATAGGCGGCAAAGGGCAGGGCGGCCTGCAGGGTTGCGTAGACCCCGGTGATGCGGCGGTCCGACCCCGACGACAGGGTGACCGCCTCGGTGGTCAGGGTGGCGATGCGTCCGGCCCCGGTGAACAGCGTCGGCAGGTATTGCGCCACCGACACCGCCACGCCGATGGCAGCGGCGGTGAGGATCGGACGCAGCAGGATCGGCAGCTTCACCGCCCATAGCCTGCGCCATGGCCCGGCCCCCAGGGCGGCGGCGGCGTGCAGCATCCGGCGGTCCAGCGCCCGCCAGGGGTCGGACAGCGCGATCATCACATAGGGAAACACGAACAGCGCCTGCGCCCAGATCACCGCACCAATGCCGCCCGAGATACCAGCCCGCAGAAACACCACGTTCAGCCCGTAAAGAAAGCCGATCTGCGGCAACAGCAGCGGCAGGTAGATCAACGCCTCGGCCCAGCGTGTGCGGCTGCGATGGCCGCGATCCTCGCCCTCCAGCCAGGCGATGGCCAGGGTCAACGACAGCGTCCCCGTCGCCGCCGCCAGCAACATCGTGTTGCCCAGCGCCCGCAGCCAGCCCATCTGCGCCGTGGCCCAGGGCTCCAGCGACCAGCTTTGCGGCAAAAGCTGCG
This sequence comes from Rhodobacter ferrooxidans, assembly GCF_000176015.1. Taxonomy (GTDB): domain Bacteria; phylum Pseudomonadota; class Alphaproteobacteria; order Rhodobacterales; family Rhodobacteraceae; genus Pseudorhodobacter_B; species Pseudorhodobacter_B ferrooxidans. The sequence continues at coordinate 25,819 of NZ_ACYY01000024.1, forward strand.
GAAAGCTCCAGCGCCAGGCCAGCGACCAGACCAGCAGCGACAGCATCGCCAGCGCGCCCGCCGCCAGCAGCACGGCCACCCCGGCACTGGCCGCCCAAAGCCCCGGTTCCGCCGACAGCCCACGGCCACCCCGGCGCAGCCACCAGCGGCCCAACCGCCGGGCAAGCCCCTCGCCACTCCACAACAGCGCCACCGCCAGCGCCACCACCACCGCCTGCAGGATGGCCCCGGCCGAGGCGGGCAGCAGCATCGCCGGGTCGGCATCGGTGAACCAGCGCGTCACCGCCACGGCCAGGGTTGGCGGGTTGGAAGGGCCGAGGATCATCGCCATGTCCACCACCGACAGCGCATAGGCCAGCACCACCCAGACCGGCAGCCGGATCAGCGGCCAGACCTGCGGCATGATGATCTTGATCCAGACGATACCGCGCCCATAGCCCAGCGCCCGCCCCGCCGCCATCTGCTGCGCCACCGCGATCTGGCTCAGCGCCGACAGCATCACCAGCAAGAGGAACGGCACCTCCTTGACCATCAGCCCGGCCAGCAGCGCCAGCCCCCAGCCATCGTTCACCGTGGCCCAATCGGGCGGGCGGTCCCAACCGGCCAGCGGCGCCACCACCCGCGCGATCCAGCCCGAGGGCGCCAGCACGAAAGCCAGCCCCACCGCCATCGCCGCATGCGGAATCGCCAGAAACGGCGTCAGCATCCGGGCACTGGCGGCGGGGGTCATCTGCGCATGCACCGTGGCGCAAAAGCCGGTGGCCAGCAGCAGCGACAGCAGGGTGGAGCCAATCCCGGTCACCAGCGTCAGCCGCAGGCTGGTGGCAAAGCCCGGTAGCGCCGCCAGATCGTGCCAGGGCTGCAACGTCCATTCCGTTCGCCCCAGCGCGGGCAGGATGCCAAAGGCGGCGCGACCGGTCTGCCACAGCCCAAGCGCGATCGGCGCGATCAGGCCCAGCCCGACCACCGCCAGCACGCAGGCCCGTAGCAGGCGACCATCGCGGCTCATCTGGTGGTGCGCGCCGCCCATTCCGCGGTCAACCGGGTCATCCAGCTGGCGTGCGGCTCCAGCAATGTCGGGCCAAGGTCGGCCACGGCGGGCAGGGCAGGCGCCGTGGGCAGGGCGGCAAAGGCCGCTTGCGCGGCAGCGTCCAGTTTCGCCGGGTCCAGCACCGAGAACGACCCCAGAACCTCGATGTTCTGCATCTGCGCCTGGGTCGCCGGGTCCAGAAGGAAGTTCGCCACCACCTCGGCGCCTTCGCGATGCGCGGCGTTGTAGGGAATGGCGACGAAGCTGATATTGCCGATGCTGCCGCCCCTGGGCACGAACACCCGCGCGGTTTCCGGCAACAAGCCCTGCGTGATCGCAGCGGCGGTCGAAGCGGGGTCGAAGGACATGGCGATATCCACCTCGCCATCGTTCAGCAGTTGCTGCTGCACCGACTGGTTTTCCGGAAAGGTCTCGCCGCCGCGCCACAGGTTCGGGCGCAGCGCGTCATACCAGACCCAGAGGGGGGCGGTGGCGGCGGCAAAGGCGTCGTCGGTGACCGGTTGTTGCAGCACCGCAGGATCAGGCGCCAGCTCGATCAGCGCCTGTTTCAGGAAGGTGGCCCCCATGAAATCCGATGCATCGGGATGGGTGAACCGCCCCGGATGCGCCGCCGCCCAATCGACAAAACCGGCCATGCTGTCGGGGACCGCATCAACGCGGGCCGAGTCGTAGGTGAACACGAACTTCGCCAGCCGCCACGGGCTTTCCATGCCTTCGACCAGCGTGGTGAAATCGACCGAAGCCGGCGACGTCGGCCCGAGGTCCAGATACTGCGCATTCGGCAGCCCGGCCACGAAGGGCCCATGCAGCAGGCCCTGTTCCTTCATCGCCAGAAAATTCGGGCCGTTGATCCAGATCAGGTCCACCGCGCCGCCGCTGTCCTGCCCCGCGGCCTTTTCCGCGATCACCCGTGTCACCGCCTCGGCGGTATCGGTCAGCTTGACCTGTTCGACCTTGACGCCGAATTGCGCCTCGGTCTGCGCGCCGACCCAGGCGATGAAGGCGTTGGTGCGCGCGTCGCCACCCCAGGCGTTGAAATAGACGGTCTGGCCACGCGCCGCCGCCAGGGTTTGCGGCCAGTCGGCCAGCGCCGGGGTGGCCAGGGTCAGCGACAGGGCAAGAGCGGCAAGTTTCATCATGTCTTCCTTAACGAAAAGCCTGCCAGCCCTGATGCCAGCGCATCGCCGTGGTCAGCGCGCAGGCGGCGGCAAAGGCATAGGCCAACAGGGGAAAGGCTGCGGGATAGAGGCACATCGCCGCAAAGACTGCAATGGTTTCAGCGCCTTCGGTCAAACCGCCAAGGTAGTGGATGCCCTTGGCCGGAGTGTCGGCCGCCGTCAATCCGCGCCTGGCCGCGATGCTGGCAAAGGCCAGAAACGACGATCCGGTGCCGACGAAAGCCGCGATCAACACCGCCGCGGGCAGGGCGTTGGCGGCGGGGTCGGCCAGCGCGAAGCCCAGCGGAAACAGCGCGTAGAACACGAAATCCAGCGCGATATCCAGAAAGGCGCCGCGGTCGGTGGGGGTGGAAAGCCGGGCCATGGCGCCATCCAGCCCGTCGGCCAGCCGGTTCAGCGCCAGCAGCGCCAGCGCCAGCCCGAAGGCGCCGAACGCCAGCGCCGGCACCGCCAACGCGCCCAGCACAAAGCCTGCCAGCGTCATCTGATCGGCGGTGACATGCCGCGCCAGCCCGCGCGCGGGCGGGGTCAGCAACCAGCGTTGCAGCGGTGCCAGCCTTGCGTCGATCATCCGCGCCTCCAGCGGTGGTAACGTTCTGCGATGGCCAGCAGCGCTGGGTTCACATGCGCGCGGCGCCATTCCCCGGCGGCGTATTTGTTGGCCTCGGCCAGCGTCGGGTAGATGTGGATGGTGCCAAGGATCTTGCTCAAGCCCAGCCCGTGCTTCATCGCCAGCACAAACTCGGCGATCAGATCGCCCGCGTGTGCGCCCACCAGCGTCACCCCCAGAATCCGGTCCTTGCCCGGCACGGTCAGCACCTTGACGAAGCCTTCGGCGCTGCCATCGGCAATGGCGCGGTCCAGATCGTCGATGCCATAGCGCGTCACCTCATGGGGGATATTCTGCGCCACGGCCTCAGCTTCCGACAACCCGACCCGCGCCACTTCGGGGTCGCTGAAGGTGGCCCAGGGGATCACCCGGTAATCCGCCTTGAAGCGCTTGAAGCTGCCAAACAGCGCGTTCACCGTGGCAAACCAGGCCTGATGGCTGGCGGTGTGGGTGAACTGATAGGGGCCCGCCACATCGCCTGCCGCCAGGATGTTGGGATAAAGGGTTTCCAGATAGTCGTTGGTTTCGACCACGCGGTTCACCGGGATGCCCAATTCCTCCAGCCCGAAACCCTTCAGGCGCGGGCTGCGGCCCACAGCGGCGATCAGGTCGTCAAACGCGATCCGGCGGGTCTGCCCCTGATGCTCGACCTCGATCCACTTCGCCCCATCGGTCACGCCGCAGGCCAGCGCCTTGTACCCCGTCAGCACGGCAACCCCGTCGCGTTCCAGCGCCGCCTGCACCAGCGCCGACACCTCGGCATCCTCGCGGATCATGAGGCGCGGGGCCATTTCGATCTGCGTCACCTGCGATCCCAGCCGCGCGAAAGCCTGCGCCAGTTCGGTGCCGATCGGGCCGCCACCCAATACGACCAGCCGCTTGGGTGCTTCGGTCCGGTCGCGAAGCTTGTCCCAAAGCGTGTCCGAGGTCAGATAGCCCACATCGTCGATCCCCGGAAGCGGCGGCACAAAAGGTGCAGCACCAGTGGCGATGATGATCGACCGGGTGGTCAGCCGCTGCGTGGAGCCATCGGGAAAAGCCACCTCGACCGTCCAGGGGTCGATCAGCCTGGCATAGCCTTGCAGAACCTCGACCCCCAGATCGGCGTAGCGTTCCACGCTGTCATGCGGGGCGATGTCGGCAATGACGCCGTGCACCCGTTCCATGACGCGGGCAAAGGAAAACGTCGGGGTGGTGCCCTGCAGACCATAGTGATCGGCATGGCGGATATGGTGGGCCAGTTTGGCCGATTTGATCAGCGCCTTCGAAGGCACGCAGCCATAGTTCAGACAATCGCCGCCCATCTTGTGCGCCTCGATCAGCGTCACTTTCGCCTTGGTGGCAGCGGCGATATAGGCCGAGACCAGCCCCGCCGCCCCTGCGCCGATGACAATCAGGTTGCGGTCGAATTTGCCAGGACGCGTCCAGCGGGCATAGACCTTGCGGCGGGTCAGGGTGTTCAGGAACATCAATGCAATCCAGCGGGAAATGCCCGGAAGCCAAGCCTATGCAGAACGCCGGTCGAAGCAATGGGTGTTACAGCTCACCGCCAGTCACTTTTCTGTATCAATCCCGAAGGGACCGGTGCCCTCAGCTTTCCTCGGGCACCATGTCGATGGCCCCGCAGGGACATTCGGCAGCACAGATGCCGCAGCCTTTGCAATAATCCAGATTGATCGTGAACCCCATGCCGGAGCCCAGCTTGATCACCGCATTGTCCGGGCAGACGCCATAGCAGGTGTCACATTCAAAGCAGTTGCCGCACGACAGGCAGCGGCGGGCCTCGAACAGGGCGTTGGCCTCGGTCAGCCCGCCCTGCACCTCGTCAAAGCTGGAGGTGCGCCGGGCCAGATCAAGCTGTGGCCGCAAGGACGCGGGGGCGTCGGAGTAATACCAGGTGTTCAGACGATCAAACCCGGCCAGTGGCCGCTCTGCTGGCGGTGCCAGCTTGGTGCCGTGCAGCCAGGCGTCGATATGGCGCGCGGCTTTGGCACCATGGCCGATGGCGACGGTGACATTGCGCGCGCCCGGTGCCATGTCGCCGCCGGCAAACAGACCGGGCTGCCCCGTCATCATGGTTTCCGGGTCCACCAGCACCACACCATCCGCAGTCACCAGACCGGGGATCGCGGCCAGCAACGACATGTCCACATCCTGCCCCAGCGCCAGCACCAGCGAATCGGCGTCCAGCGTTTCGAACACGCCGGTGGGCTGCGGTTTGCCCGCGGCATCCAGTTCCATCTTTTCGATGGTCAATTGCCCACCCTCGGCACCGGTGATGGTGGACAGCCAGCGCACCTTGACGCCTTCCTGCAATGCCTCCTCAAGTTCAAAGTCATGTGCTGGCATCCGCTCGCGGGTGCGGCGATAGACAATCACCGCCTCGGACGCACCCAGACGGCGGGCCGTGCGGGCCACGTCGATGGCGGTATCACCACCGCCGTAAACCACCACGCGGCGCCCCAGCATCGGCGGCCCCGCCCCTTCCATCGAGCGCAGGACGGCGACGGCATCCAGAATCCGTGCCGAATCCTTGGCCGGAATGAAGGCGCGTTTGGCGATATGGGCGCCGATTGCCAGAAAAGCGGCGTCGGCGTGGGTCTCTGCCATGCTGGCCGCCAGATCGGAGACCTTTTCGCCATAGCGGAAGGTCACGCCCATCGCGGCAATGCGCGCCACTTCGCCGTCCAGCACCTCGCGCGGCAGGCGGTATTTCGGGATGCCAAAGCGCATCATGCCGCCGGGGCTGTCGCCGGCTTCGATCACGGTGACCGCATGGCCCAGCCGGCGCAGATGATAGGCCGCGGCCAGACCCGAAGGCCCGGCACCAACCACCAGCACGCGCTTGCCGGTTTCCATCGCGGGCGGCGCAAACGCCCAACCCAGTTTCAACGCCTCGTCGCCCAGAAACCGCTCGACCGAGTTGATGCCGACCGCCTGATCCAGCGTGCCGCGGTTGCAGGCGGTTTCGCAGCTGTGATAGCAGACCCGACCCATGATCGCCGGAAACGGATTGTTCTGCGTCAGGTGCCGCCAGGCGGTTTCGTAATCGCCACTTTCGGCGTGAAACAGCCAGCCCTGGATATCCTCGCCCGCCGGGCAGGCATGATTGCAGGGCGGCAGACGGTGCACATAGACCGGCCGCTCGGTGCGCCAGCTTCCGGTCTTGTTGGCCAGCGATGATCCGGGGTCCAGCGTGATGGCGAAGGGTTTCTTCATGGTCATTCTGCCGCCTCCAGCAACCCGAAGCGGCGAATGTTCTTGTCAGCCATGGCCTGGATGCGCGCCACGATATCGGGCCGCCCCTTGTCCCCGAACAGGTGCGCAAACCGCTTCTGCAGCCGCAGATAGTTTTCCACCGGCTGCTGGTGGCGGATTTTCGTCACCGCCGTGATCTCGCCGCCCTTGGCCTCGAACACCGGGAACAGCCCGGTTTCGCGCGCCAGCCGCGCCAGACGGATGGTATCGCAACTGGCGGCACCCCAGCCCAGCGGGCAGGGCACGAGAATTTGCAGATAGCGGGCACCGTGCAGGCTCATGGCATGTTCGACCTTGGCTTCCAGATCGCGCAGGTCGGCCACGGTGGCGGTGGCGACATAGGGAATTTCATGTGCCATGGCGATCAGCGGCAGGTTCTTGCCGCGCCCGAACTCCTCGCCGGGGTTGGGGCCAAGCGGCACGGTGGTGGCGGTGCGCGCACCGGGCGGCGTGGCCGAGGACCGCTGCACACCGGTGTTCATGTAGCCTTCATTGTCGTAGCAGATGTACAGCACGTCATCGTTGCGCTCGAACATGCCCGACAGGCAGCCGAAACCGATGTCGGTGGTGCCACCGTCGCCGCCCTGCGCAATCACCCGCACCGCACTGCGCTCCAGCCCCGCCTTGCGTGCCTTGACCGCCAGCGCTGCCGCGATGCCCGAACCCACAGCGGCGGCATTGCCGAACAGGCTGTGCAGCCAGGGCAGCTTCCACGAGGTTTCGGGATAGGGGGTGGAAAACACCTCAAGACAGCCGGTGGCATTGGCCGCGATCAACTGCCCGTCGGTCGCCCGCATCGCCGCATCCACCGCATAGCGCGCGCCCAGCGCCTCGCCGCAGCCCTGACAGGCGCGATGCCCCGAGGTCAGCGAATTGTCGCGCTGGATCGAGGCCTGAACGGCGCGGTGCTCTGGGTCCAGAAGCCGGTTGCCAACCGTGAAGGTGCCCGTCTGGTAGAACTTTATGTTCTGCGTCATGGCTTTGCCTCCGGGGCGGGTTTCTGGCCGATGTCGCGCAGCAGGTTTTCGGCAATCGGGCCCGAGCGGCGCATCGACGCCTCGCGCGCAAGCTGGCGGTTGACGATCTCCCAGTTCAGGTCAAGGAAGGTCAGCGGTTGCAACCGGTCGGCCATCACGTCATCCAGCATCCGCTGCAAGGACGCCTGGGTGATCGGCCGCCCGCCAAGCCCGGCAATCACCGTATGGCCAACGGCCGCCATCCCCGACATTGCCTTGCGCACATCCAGCGCCACCACGCCGCCCAAACCCACCGAAAAGCTTTTTTCCAGCACCACAAAGTGCTTGACCCCGGCCAGCGCCGCCCGCACCGCCGCCAGCGGGAACGGGCGGTAAGACCGGATCGACAGCAGCCCGATCTTTTCGCCAGCAGCCCGGCGGGCGTCGATCACTTCCTCCAGCGTGCCCACCACCGAGCCCAGCGCCACCACCGCCGTGTCGGCATCCTCCAGCCGGTAACCGCGCACGAGGCCCCCCGCCTCACGGCCGAACACCTGCGCGAATTCGGCGGCGATCTGCGGAATACGGTCCAGCGCCATGGTCTGCTTGGCATGGGCGATGTAGCGCACCTCCATGAAGGCCTCTGGCCCCACCATCGCGCCGATGGAAACCGGGTCGGCCGGGTCCAGCACCTGCCGGGGTTCATAGGGCGGCAGAAAGGCATCCACCTGCGCCTGCGTCGGCATGTCCACCTGTTCATAGGCATGGGTCAGGATGAAACCATCCATGCAGACCATCACCGGCATCGACATTTCCTCGGCCAGCCGGAACGCCTGGATATGCAGGTCCAGCGCCTCCTGGTTGCTTTCGGCAAACAGCTGAATCCAGCCGCAGTCGCGTTGGCTCATGCTGTCGGAATGGTCGTTCCAGATGTTGATCGGCGCCCCGATGGCGCGGTTGGCCAGCGTCATCACGATCGGCAGGCCAAGACCCGAGGCGTTATACACCGCCTCGACCATGAACAGCAGGCCCTGGCTGGCGGTGGCGGTATAGGTGCGCGCGCCTGCAGCCGAAGACCCGATGGCTACGCTCATCGCCGCGAATTCGCTTTCAACATTCAGGAACTCGCAAGGTGTCAGCGTGCCACCCTTGACCATCGCCCCCAGCCCCTCGACGATATGGGTCTGTGGCGAGATCGGATAGGCGCAAATCACTTCCGGGCGGCAAAGCGCAACCGCCTCGGCCACCGCGAGGGAACCTTCGATTTGCCGGATCATCTTGCAGCCTCCAGATCGGCCAGCATGGCATGGGCCTCGGTTGCCGCCGCGACATTGCGCCGGGCGATGTCGCCATGGAATTTCTCGCCGATGGCATGCACCACGGCCGCCAGCGAAATGATCCCGGTCATGGCGGCAAACCCCCCCAGCAACACGGCATTGGGCAATGGTCTGCCCAAGTGTTTCATCGCGATTTCGGTTGCGGGCAACGTGACCACATGCCCCTTCGGCAATTGGGCCGCGATCTCGGTCAAGCCGAGGTCTTCCAGACTGCGGCGCGTGTTGATCAGCACATGCCCTTTCGGATCAAGCCCTTGAAATACATCAATTTGCTGCAACAGATGCGCGTCCTGCACGATCAGAACGTCGGGTGCCTGGATCGGCTCGCGCAGCCGGATCGGCCGATCGTCGATCCGGCAGAACGCCACGACCGGCGCGCCGGTGCGTTCGGAACCAAAGCTGGGAAAAGCCTGCGCGTGGCGACCTTGAAAGAAGGCTGCCACCGACAGCATTTCCGCGGCCGTCACCACGCCCTGGCCGCCACGACCGTGAATACGAATCTGAAGAATGTGATCAACCCCCAAACGAATTGCGTTGCCGACGGCTTGTGGCGGCCGGATGACCTCCACATTGCGCCACAGGACCGCCGTGGCGTTGACTTGGATCAATTGCACGGGTTTCCTGCGTATCAGCAGTTTTTGAACGGCGCGGTGGGTCTGAAAGCCCCTGCGGTTCCCCGCTTGCGCCTTAGTCCAGCGTCTGCCGATAGCGTTTCAGCGCCACCGCCACGATCACCAGCGTGATGATGCCGATGGCCAGCAGGTCGCCGCCAATGTCGGCCAGCCCGGCCCCTTTCAGCATCACCTTGCGGGTGATGCGCAGGAAATGCGTGGCCGGAATACCGGTGCCAAGGGTCTGCGCCCAGCCTGGCATCCCGGCAAACGGGAACATGAAACCGGAAAGCAGGATCGACGGCAGGATGGTGAAGAAGGCAAGCTGCATCGCCTGCATCTGTGATCGCGCCACAGTGGACACCAGAAACCCCAGCGCCAGATTGACCACGATATAGAGGTTGAAGCCGACGAACAGCGCCAGCGGCGCGCCGATGAACGGCACATCGAACACCACCCGCGCCGCCAGCAGAAAGACAATGGTCTGGACGTAACCCACCAGAATATATGGCGTAATCTTGCCCAGCATCACTTCCAGCGGTCGCACGGGGGTGGCGATCAGCGCCTCCATCGTGCCCTTCTCGGTCTCGCGCACGATGGCGACGGCGGTGATCATCACCATGGTCATCGACAGGATGACACCCAGAAGACCCGGCACGATGTTGGTGGCGGTGCGGCCCTCGGGGTTGAACTGCTTGTGCACGGTCACGCTGAACGGCGGCGGGGTGGGCACCTTGGCTGCGACGGCGCCGGTCAGGCTTTGGCTGATGGCACCGGAGACTATGCCCGACAAGGCCGCCACTGCCGCCCCTGCCGCCGAGGGGTCGGAGGCGTCGGCTGACAGCAGCAGATCCGGTGCAAGGCCCCGCATCACATCACGTTCGAACCCCGGCGGGATCACCACCACAAAGTTGGCAGAGCCGTTGCGCAGGGCGCGGTCGCCTTCTTCGGCGCTGGTCACCACGCCCTGAAAGTCGAAATAGTCCGAGGTCTGCATGCCCATCAGCACCGCCCGCGTCACCGGGCCTTGGTCTGCCATTTCCACCAGCGTCGGCAGGTGCTTGGGGTCGGAGTTGATGGCAAAGCCGAACAGGAAAAGCTGCATGATCGGGATGCCGATCATCATGGCAAAGGTGACGCGGTCGCGCCGCATCTGCACGAATTCCTTGAACAAGACGGCGCCAAAGCGGGCGAAAGAGAACGCCATCACTCGCCCTCGCTGAAATTGTCCGACGCCCCGGCCATCAGGTAGATGAAGGCCTCCTCCAGCCCGCCCTTCTGTTCATGCCATTGATGCGTGCCCAAGGCCGATTGTTCCGCCGCCACCCGCGCCAGCGCCGCCGCATCGGTGCCCGACACATGCAGCACCGCACCAAACCGCGCCACCTGCTCCACCCCCGGCGTCTGCCGCAAGGCGGCCTCCAGCGCGCCGATATCCGGCCCTTCAACCTGCCAGGTGGTCAGCCCGATCATGCCCGGAATATCCCGCGCGGGGCCGGAAATCAGCTTCTTGCCGTAGGCGATATAGGCGATGAAATCGCATTGCACCGCCTCGTCCATGTAGTGCGTTGACACCAGCACCGTGACCCCGCGCGCCGCCAAGCGCCTGATTTCATCCCAGAAATCGCGCCGGGCCTTGGGGTCCACCCCGGCGGTCGGCTCGTCCAGCAACAAAAGCTGCGGGTCGTGCAACATGCAGGACGCCAGCGACAGCCGCTGCTTCCAGCCGCCCGACAGGGTGCCCGCCAACTGCCCGGCGCGGTCGGCCAGCCCAAGGTCGGCCAGCGCCGCATCGACCCGCGCCTTGCGGTCCTTCATGCGGAACATCCGGGCGATGAAATCCAGATTCTCGCGGATCGTCAGGTCCTCATAAAGCGAGAAGCGCTGGGTCATGTAACCCACCTGCTCCTTGATCTGCTGGCTTTGGGTCAGGATGTCGTGGCCAAGGCAGGTGCCGGAACCGCCATCGGGGGTCAGCAGCCCGCACATCATGCGGATCGTGGTGGTCTTGCCAGAGCCGTTCGGCCCCAGAAAGCCATAGATCGCCCCGCGCGGCACATCCATGTCGAAGCGGTCCACAACGGTGCGGGGGCCGAACCGCTTGGTCAGCCCGCGCACCGATATGGCCATCTCGGCGGTCATTTTCGCGCCAGCGTGACCGGCTGGCCCGGCAACAGGCCCTTGCCCTGGCTGACCGAGGCCTCGGCGCGGAACACCAGCCTTGCCCGCTCGTCGCGGCTATACAGGATCGGCGGCGCGTATTGCGGGTCGGACGCCAGCCGGGTGATGCTGGCGGTCAACCCTTCCGGGCAGCCGTCGCAGGCCAGCGTCAGGGCGTCCCCCACGGCAAACCCGGCGCGGTCGGGTTCGGGGATGAAGAAGATTGCGGAAATCGCCCCTTCCGGCAGGATCGAGACCACCGGCGCGCCGGTTGCCGCCACCTCGCCCGCATCGAAGAACAGCTTTTCGATCACGCCGCCGACTGGTGCTGTCAGCACCCGGTCCGACAGGTTGACCCGCGCCAGATCGGCCTCGGCCCGGCGCTGGTCCAGCGTCGCCTGCGCCGCCAGCACCAGGGCTTGCCGCGCGGGCAGTTGCGCCACCCGCAACTGCGCCGCCAGTTGTTCCATCTGCGCATCGGCGCTTTGCAGCGCGGCGCTGAGTTGGTCCACCTCGGCCTGCGGCACCCGGCCTTGCGCCAGCAACTGGCTGGCACGGTCGAGGTTCAGCCGGGCCAGCCGCTGATCGGCCTCGGCTTTGTGCAGGCTGGCGCGGATCACCTCGATCTCGTCCTCGCGGCTGCCGGTTTGCAGGTTTTCCAGGGTCGCCTGCGCCACCGCCACTGCCGCCAGCGCCGCCTGCAACTGCGCCGCCTGGCTGGTATTTTCCAGCGTCGCCAGTTGCTGGCCGGCCTGCACCGCAAGGCCTTCGGTCACCGGAATCGCCACGATCCGCCCGGCACTGACCGGGGCGACATAGACGTAATCAGCCTCCAGATAGCCGTTGAACACCTGATCGGGGGCCGGGCCAAGACCCACGGCCGCCAGCAGCCAGAGGATCGCGTCGCCAAAGCTGCTCATGCCTTGCCCTCCGGCTCCAGACCCGCGAACAGCAGGGTCAGATGGTTGTCGATCAGCGCCTGCATCGCCAGCTCGCCCCCCGTCAGGATGCCGAACACCTCGGCCAGCAGGATGTGCAGGAACACCGGGCCGATCAGGCTGCGCAGGGTCAGGCTTGGGTCAACTGCCCGGATATGCCCCCCCGCCACGCCCTGCGCGATCAGCGCGGTCAGCGCGGGCAACACCCGGTCCAGCATTTCTTCGCGATACATCTGCGCAATTTCGGGTGCGGTCACGGCCTCACGCAGCACCAGTTTCGGCACCGCCAACACCGAGGGGTCGGTGAGATTGGTGGCAATCTGGGTCATAACGGCGCGCAAAACGGGGCGCGGATCGCCCTGATAGCTGGTGATCTGCGCCAGCGCCCGGTCGGCCAGCGGCACCACGGCGCGGCGCACAAGACCTGCCAGAAGCGCCTTTTTCGACGGGAAATAGAGGTAAACCGCCGCCTTCGACAACCCGGCGCGATGGGCGATCTGTTCCACCGTTGTGCGTTCGAACCCGGCTTCGGTGAACAGATGCAGGGCGGCATCCAGCACCTCGTCGGGGCGCGCCCCGGCCCGCCTGCGAAACTTCGGTTCACGGTCGTTTGAGGCGGAATGTTTTTCCATGCCCCTTAATAACTAACCGGTCAGTTATTTGCAAGCAGCCAGGCGGTCACGCCGAGGGCTGGGCCTTGCGCCAGAACCGCCAGTTGCGCTTTTCACGCGGCTTGTCGCTGCGGCTGACCAGCATCAGCATTGACGGCGTCACCAACAACGTCAGCACCGTCGCAAAGGCCAGGCCGTAAACGATGGCGCTGGACAGCGCGATCCACCATTGGGTGGAGGGCGCACCAAAGGTGGTCTCGTGGCTCATCAGTTCGATGTTCAGCCCGAAGGCGATGGGCAGCACGCCCAGAATGGCGGTCATCGCCGTCAGCACCACTGGCCGCGCCCGCTCGCGGCAGGTCTCCAGGATCGCCTCGATCTTGTCCATGCCGCCGTGGCGCAACTCGTCGTAGGTGGCGATCAGCACGATGTTGTTGTTCACCACCACGCCCGCCAGCGCGATCACCCCGATGCCGGTCATCACCACACCGAACGGCTGGCCCATGATCATCAGGCCAAGCAACACCCCGATGGTGGACATCACCACCGCCGACAGCACCAGCCCGACCGAGATGAACTTGTTGAACTGCGCCAGCAGCACGCCGAAGATCAGGAACAGCGCCGCAGCAAAGGCCTTGGACAGGAAGGCCCCGGCCTCGGCCTGTTCGACATCCTCGCCGGCCATGGTCCAGCGCAGACCGGCATCGGCATAATCTTCGGTCTTGAAAATGTCGGTCACCATCGCCGCAACTGCATCGCGCACCGGCTGGGCCTGCACGCCTTCGCGGATGCCGGCCTGCACCGTCACGGTGCGCGCGCCGTCGATCCGGGTCAGGGTGCCAGTGGTCGGCGCCGCCACCCGGGTGACGAAGTTCGAGATCGGCACCGGCCCATCCGGCGTTTCGATCCGCAACTGATCCAGCGCCGAAACCGTGCGCTGCGCGGGCGGCAGGCGCAGCACGATATCAACCGCGTCATCCGACCCGGCCGGGCGGAAATCCGACAGCTTCAGGCCCGAGGTGACAAGCTGCACCACCGCCCCCACGGCACCGGGAGAGGCGCCATAACGCGCGGCTTCACCCCGATCGACCTTCAGCTCCCAATCAATGCCGGGCAGCGGCAGGCCGGAATCTATATCGGTCACGTCAGGGTTCTGCGCCAGTCGCTGCGAAACCAGACGGGCGGCATCATTCAGCCCGGCAGGGTCGTTGGCGGAAAGCCGGATCTGGATCGCCTTGCCGGTGGGCGGGCCCGCGGCAGGAACGGAAACTTCGATATCGACGCCGGGGATACCCTGCATCGCGCCGCGCAGGTCAGTCAGGATGGCGTTGGCCTGCTTGCGCTCGCGCCAATCGACAAATTCATACTGGATGGTGCCGATCACATCGGCAGGCGCCTCGTTGCCGGCGCCACCACCGCTGCCCACACGGGTATAAACGGTCTCCACCCCTGGCCAGCCCAGCAGGCGCGCTTCGGCCTGCCGCACCAGCGCATCCTTTTCGTCAATCGACAGGTTGCCGCGCGACTTGACGTAAAGCAGGCCATAATCCGGTTCGACATTGGGGAAAAACTCCACCCCCTTGCCGATCTGCGTATAGGTGAAGGGCACCGCCACCAGCGTGCCCAGCGTCAGAAACAGCACGATAACCGGGTGCCGGATCGCCTTGCCGACCAGCCACATGTAGCGGCCGTCCTTGTGCGCCGGCGCTTCCTTGAACGGCCGGGCGATGATGGTCCCCAGTGTCGGCACGAAGATCAGCGCATAGACCATCGAGGCCGACAGCGTGGCGATCAGCGTGATCGGCATGTATTTCATGAACTCGCCGACCACGCCGGGCCAGAACAGCAAGGGCGAGAAGGCGGCGATCCGGGTCATGGTCGAGGCGATCACCGGCCCGGCCATGCGATGCGACGCCTCGGTGAAGGCCGCGCGTTTCTCCATCCCCTCGCTCATCCGGCGTTCGGCATATTCGGTGACGATGATCGCGTCATCGACCAGCATCCCCACCGCCAGGATCAGGCTGAACAGCACGATCAGGTTGATGGTCAGCCCGGCCATCTGCAGCCCCAGGATGCCCATCAGGAACGACGCCGGAATCGCCAGACCGATCAGGATCGACGAGCGAACCGACAGCACATACAGGATGACGATGAATACCAGCACCACCGCGGTCAGCACCGAGTTCTGCAGATCGCTGAGCAACTGGCGGATGCTGGTCGATTTGTCCTGGCTGAAGCTGACCTCGACGCCTTCGGGCAGTTGCGTCTGCAACGCGGCGGTGATCGCCTTCACCTGATCGACGGTTTCGATCAGGTTGGCGCCGCTGCGTTTGGACACTTCGATGGCCACCGCGGGCTTGCCGTCAAGCCGCGTCACGGTCTCGGGGTCTTTCAGTGTCGGCCTGATCTCGGCCAGATCGCGGGTGCGCACGATGGCATTGCCGCTGGCCACCACCGGCAGATTGGCCAGATCTTCCACCGTCTCGATCAGCGACGGCACCTTGATGGCATAGCGACCTTCGGCCCCTTCAAGCGACCCCGCGGCGATCAGCCGGTTGTTGGCGTTGAACCCGGCGATCATGGTATCGGGGCGCAGGTTGTAGGACGACAGCTTGGCCGGGTCGATGATGATCTCGACCAGATCGTCGCGCACGCCTTGCAATGCTGCATCCAGCACGCCGGGAATTTCCTCGATCCGGTCGCGCAACTCGCGGGCGGTGGCGGCGAGCAACCGTTCGGGCACGGCGCCGGACAGAGTGACCACCAGCACCGGGAATTCCGAGATGTTGACCTCGTTCACCGTCGGCTCGTCAACGCCATCGGGCAGATCGCGCTTGGCGTCATCGACCTTGTTGCGCACATCGACCAGGGCGGTATCCAGATCGGCCCCGGCCTGAAACTCGATGACCACATTGCCGCCGCCCTGAAACGCGGTGGCGGTCATCTTCTTGATGCCCTGAATGGATTTCAGCGCGGTTTCCATCGGCCGCAGCAGCAACCGCTCGCTGTCCTCGGGCGAGATGCCCTCGTAGCCCAGGCTGACATAGATGATCGGAATCTGGATGTCCGGCTCGGCTTCCTTGGGGATCGAGATATAGGCCATGGTCCCGGAAAGCATCAGGAACAGCAGGATCGAGATGGTCAGCCGGGCATTGCGGATGGCAATTTCGACGATCTTCATTGCATCGCCTTCGCGGCCTCGGCGGCCGAAATCTCGTGCACGATCACCTTGTCGCCATCCCGCACCAGATCCTGACCCGCCACGACCACCCGCACACCCTGCGGCACGCCCGAGACGATCATGCCTTGTTCGGTGTCGTCGATCAGGGTGATCGGCGCAAAAGCCGCCACATCGTCGTCGCCCAACACCCGCAGGCCGATCACGCCGGCCTCGGAGATGGTGATGATCGAGCGCGGCACCAGCAAGGCTTGCTGCGGCGGCGCATAGACCCGCACTTCGGCGGTCATGCCGGCCGGGATCTTGTGGTCGGCATTGGGCAGCGCCACCTCCACCAGAAAGGTGCGGGTCACGTCCGAGGCCTGACGGGCGACATGGCGGATGGTGCCCTGCATCTCGGTGCCATCGACCAGCCGCACCTTTGCCGCCGTGCCGACCGCTACATAGCCCACGTCAAGCTCGCTGACCTCGGCCTTCACCACGATCGGGTCCAGCGCCAGGATCGTGCTGACCGGGGTGCCGACCTGAACCCATTCACCGATCTCGACATCGACCGTTTTCACGGTGCCGCCAAACGGCGCCTTAAGTTGCAGGCGGTCTTCGGCGGCCCTGGCTTGCGACAGTGCGGTTTCGGCGGCGGATTTGGCCGAACGCCGTGCCGTCAACTCCAGCTCGGGCAGACTGCCGCGGGAATACAGCGCCTCGCCCACCGTCAACTGCTCGGTCGCCTGGTTCAACGCGGCGCGGGCGGCAGAGACTGCGGCGATGACATCGACACCTTCCAGCGTCATCACCAGTTCGCCCGGAGCAATATCGGCACCCTGTTCGACCCCAAGTTTCTCGACGATGCCATCGGCGCGGGCGGCCAGCACCACCTGCTTGTCAGGCTCGGTCACGCCCGAGATACGGATCTCGCGCGCATGGTCGATGAAGTCAGGCCTCACCGCCGCCACGGTGCGCAGGTTGGTGGTGGCAGGCGGTGCAGCCGGTTTATCCGCCGCCGCAGCCAACGCCGGCTCTTCACTGCCGACGGCGGCAAACTGGCCGGTGGCTACCCAGGCCGCTGCCGCGAAAAGCACGATGATGGCCAGGATTCGGTGGCCCTTGAACTTTTTCAACATGCGAGTTCAACTCTGACTTCTGTCCCGAGGCGCCGTTGAATCAGCGTTCGGTCTGCGTGCTGATGTAGCCCAAAGCCCCGCCGTCGCAAGATTTATTTCTTTGATGGAAAGGTCAATGCGCAGTGTCGCCAAGCGACTGCATCTGCGCGGATCTGTGCCCGCAAGGTGCCGCAATGATCAAAAAAGACCTCTGCGCGACAATTTTCGCACCTGAAACCGGCGCCCGATGCGGCAGATATGGCCCCAAGGCGCGCGCCAGAATCTCAGTCGATCATGCGCGTTTGAGCCTGGCGTTGGTAGGCATTGATGGCGACCTTGATGGTGGCAGACAGATCCATGAGCACCTGAAGCCGCTGAGCGATATCGGCATGACGCAGGTCAAGCTGGTCAATGGTCGAGGAAAGGCCGACACCATCCGCCCCAAGACGCCCGCTTTCCACCCGCCCCATCACCCGAATTGTATCCAGCCCCAACATCATGCGCCGGATCTCGCTGCTGGACTGATTCAACTCGGTGGACACGTGTTCGGCATTCAACATCGCCACTCGCGCACGTTCAACAAACTCTTTATCAATTTCAGCAAGATAGACCTTTTCCGTCTTGACGTCGATCGGCGTTGTGCTGTGGTCCTCGGTCGCAAACTGGCGCGGCACTTCGGACAAAAGCCGGGACGTCCCTGCCAGGAAAAACGCCAGACCAACACTGTCCGACATGGTGAGACACAGATTCTGATCGGCACCGGCGAAAGCTTCGAGCCGCCGGGTGATCTCGGTTGACGCGAATTTGTAATTGTCAGAGATCGCCGAAATCGGCCCGCCTGAAGGCTCCAACCGCGAGGCAATGATGCGCATGTTGGTCGGAATGGACTGGAGCGCGTCGAAGTCCTGCATCAGAGCGGCCTGCTGCTCCAGCGTTGACCGCAGGCATTGCTTGATCGTGGCAAGGGCGCGGACCTGCACCATGTTCGAACGGCCGAGTGCCGAGTCACGGACGGCAAATTCCTGCTCCAGCACGGCATGCATGAATTGGCAATATGTGGGAAAGCCGGCCTCTGCCAATCGCGCAAACAGCAGTTCACACGACCGGTCCGGCGACAGCGATTGGGCTTTTTCCAGCGCCGCAATTTCCGCATAGATTGTCTTGACGATAGAAAAGCTCGCGCCAGAGGGTTTGATCCTGACCGAGAGGTAGCCATCTTCTGTGGGAACGATGACGGCCAAAACCCAATACCAGCCGCCACGCTGCGATTTGTTCTTGACGTAGGCAACCATCGGCCTGCCCGCCTGGATGGTCTGCCACAAGAGCCAGAACACAGCTTTTGGCGTGTCGTGGTTGCGCACAAGCCGGTGCGGCGCGCCAATCAGCTGGTCCCATCCAAAACCGGAAGTCCGGCGAAATACCTCGTTTCCGGCGCGAATGATGCCGCGTTTGTCGGTGCGGGAGAAGAAGACCTCGTCGATCCCGAAGGCTTCTTCGCCCGCGTCCGTGGCGGACAGATCAATGGCTTTGTTGAAGGTCATGTTCATTCCGTCCGGCAAGGTGGATTTGGCTCACCTTACGATCGAGGCGTTAAGGCTTGGTAAGCCCGGCCGGGAATCGGGTCGGCCAAACCGCCTGAAGTCGGTTTAACCCCAACAAGAAGAATAAAATTTTACCGGAAAGTCAGCAACAGGGGCCGGTTGCGGGAAACTTCTTCTTAAGAGAGCAAACCTAATTCTGGGCCACATTCAACGGTCAACGGCTGCGATGTGGCTACGGCGGGGACGGATCTCACAATGGCTGACAACTGGAAAAACTTTGTTCTCTCCGAGAATTTCAGACCCGCCGATGACGGGCGGCTGAAGCTCTTTCTGCTGGAGAACCCAAGGTCCGCCGTGCGGATCAGCGCGGCAAACCTGCGACGGCTGGATACGATGCTGCTGGAGCTGCTGCTTGTGGCCGCCCGCAGCTGGCGGATGCAGGGCCTGGCGTTCGAGGTCACCGAGGTGCCGCAGCCGATCGAGGATGCGTTCGTGCGATTGGGCACAACACCCGACCTGCTGGTGCGGAGGGTGGTAGCGTGACGATCAAGGTTCTGGCCATCGACGATTCCCGCACCATCCGAAGTCTTGTGCAAAAGGTGATGGAGGAAGCGGGCTTTGAATGTGCGCTCGCCGATGACGGGGTGCAGGGCGTCGCCCGCTTTGTGGAAAATCCGCCCGATGTCGTGATCACCGATATCAACATGCCCAATATGGATGGTTATGGGGTGATTGCCGCCATTCGCGGCGGCTCGGTGCATCGCAATGTGCCGATTCTGGTGTTGACCACCGAAAGTGCCCCCCACCTGAAAGCCAGGGCGCGCGATGCCGGCGCGACCGGTTGGATCGTGAAACCGTTCGACGACGTGGCCATCGTTTCGGTGGTTCGGCGGGTAACCGGGGCGAGGGCCTGACATGAGCGCGCAGATTTCGATCCGGGACATGTTCTTCGAGGAAAGTGAGGAACTGCTGGAAGCGTTGGCCGAGGGTCTGGCGCTGATGAGTTCGGGCAGCCACAACGATGAAACCGTCAATGCGGTATTTCGGGCGGTTCATTCCATAAAAGGTGGTGCCGGAGCGTTCAAACTGGCGGCTCTGGTGGGGTTTGCCCACAGGTTCGAAACCGTGCTGGACGAACTCCGCAGCCACCGGCTCGATCTTGAACCGGAAGTCATGCACACGCTGCAACGCTCTGCAGATCACCTGACCGATCTGGTTGAAGATGCCCGCAACGGTGATGACACCGATACCGGCCAGACCGCCGAATTTCTGGCCGCACTCGATGCCTGCCTCGGGTCACCACCTTCAGCAGAGGCGGCGGACGACGACGCAGGTTTCGCATTTGCCGCCATTTCGATGGATCTCCTCGATCTGGATGGCCCGACGGACAGTGATGTCGGTGCGCCAGAACAGAATTTCACGATCCTGTTCCGCCCCCATTCGGCGCTTTTCACCAACGGACATGATCCGGCCTTGCTCATTGCCGCGCTTGCCGATCTTGGCACGGTAACGACAGAACTCGATCTGTCCCGGTTGCGCGATGTTTCCTCCTTCGATCCGACCGAACCGAAGCTCGGTTGGATGATCCGGCTATCGACGCTGGCAGAAAGGGCGGCAATCGACGAGGTATTCGAATTCGTTGAAGGCCTTTGCGATCTGCATATTGCAGTGTCGAATTCGGTTGAAGAACCGTCGCTTCAACCGGAAATCTCGATTGACCCGGAACTTGAGATCAGGCCTGTGACCGTCTTTGCGGAGTCCGGAACCGAAGGAATCGCGCTGGAAAAGACCGAAATACGCAGCAACGTGCGTCAGCAAATCGCCGCCCGTGAAGATGGGCCAGGCGAATCCGGCAATACCGAGGCCAGAGGTCCGAAGCCAACGCTGCGGGTCGATCTCGACCGCGTCGACCGGCTGATCAATGCTGTCGGTGAATTGATCATCAACCAGTCGATGATCGCGCAGCGGGTGCAGGAATTGCGTCTTGCAACCGATGCCGACGTCGTGACCCATGTTGAAGATTACCGACTTCTGGCGCGCGACATTCAGGAAGCCGTCATGGCAATCCGTGCGCAGCCGGTGAAACCGCTATTCCAGAGGATGTCGCGTATTGTCCGGGAGGCTGCTGATTCAACAGGGAAAAATGCACGCCTTGTGACGCATGGCGAAGGTGCAGAGGTCGACAAAACCGTGGTCGAGCGCCTTGCCGATCCGCTGACTCATATGATCCGCAATGCCGTCGATCATGGGCTTGAGTCAATCGAAGCCCGTATTGCAGCTGGCAAAGACCCCTGTGGCACCATCCATCTTTCCGCGGCGCACCGGTCGGGTGCTGTCATTATCACCATAAGAGACGACGGAGCAGGCCTGAACCGGCGCAAGATCCTGGAAATCGCCCGGAACAAGAATCTGATTTCTCCAGAAGCGGAACCAAGCGATTCAGAAATTGATGCGCTACTGTTTCTTCCTGGTTTTTCGACGGCCTCTACGGTCTCGAACCTGTCGGGTCGTGGCGTCGGGCTGGATGTGGTGCGTAATGCCGTAACCACCCTTGGAGGTCGGGTCACCATCGCCTCGACGCCGGGTCATGGCACCGAATTCACGATCTCCCTGCCACTTACCCTGGCCGTTCTGGATGGAATGGTTGTCTCCGTCGCCGGGCAGATCATGGTCATTCCGATCACGTCCATTCTGGAAACCATTCGGCCGGGCGATGGCGACCTACACATCATCGGCACCAGCGACAGACTCCTGTTGATCCGCGGAAAATTCATTCCGGTGGTCGATGTCGCGCAAGGACTGGGGTTCGTGCGCCCGCCGCTGCTGCCCGCTCCGGATACGCTGCTACTGGTGGAGACCGAGAACCAAGGGCAATGCGCCTTGATGGTTGATCGGGTGTTTGACCAAAGGCAAGTGGTGATCAAGGCGCTGGATACCAATTACGGCGCCGTTCCCGGAGTGTCTGCAGCCACCGTGTTGGGCGATGGCCAGATTGCTCTGATTCTCGATCCCGAAGCCATTGCCAACAACCGGGTCCAGCAAACCGCCGAACACTGGTCCTCGGCCAAACTGAACGAAGGGAAAAGCCTTGCAGTCGCCTGAATCCCATGTGCCGTCCGAAGTTGAATTCGTCACTTTCTTCACAGGCGGTCAGAGTTTTTCAATTGATATCACCCAAGTGCGCGAAATCAGGCGCTGGAGCGCGGTAACGCCCTTACCACATGCGCCGGCAGAGGTTCTGGGAGTGATGAACTTGCGCGGGTCGGTCATACCGATCTTCGATCTGGCCGTGCGGTTCGGTCTGAATCGTACGCCAGACAATGCGCGAAATGTCGTTGTGATTGCCGCGCATGACAATCAGACCGTGGGGCTCCTGGTTGAATCCGTGTCGGAAATCCTGTCGGTTTCCCGGGACCGAATTCAAGAAACTCCGGACCTGCGTTCCGACAATTCACGCCAGAGCATCATCGGGGTCATCACCGTCGACGAAGGTATGACTCGGGTAATCGACCTTGGGGCCGTCATCACCACCGGCAAAAGGACTGTCCAATGAACCCCGCCGCCGCCAGCACCCCTCCATTTGTGGGCGGCGTCGCCAATTATGGGTTTTCGGATGCAGATTTTGCCGTCATCGCGCGTCGCGCTCAAATGGATTTCGGGCTCCACCTGACCGTCGTCAAGAAAGATCTCGTCTATTCGCGCCTGACCAAACGATTGCGCCAGCTCGGTTTGACCGATTTCGCAAGCTATTGTCGGCTGATCGAAAGCGACGCTGGTGCCGACGAACGGATGGCGATGCTGTCGGCCCTGACCACAAACGTCACGCATTTCTTCCGCGAGGAACACCATTTCCAAACGCTTCGGGAAACAGTTCTGCCACCGCTGATCAAGGCAGCACGCGCGGGCGGCAGGGTGCGCCTATGGTCGGCGGGCTGTTCGGCCGGACAGGAACCGTACTCGCTCGCCTTCATCCTGCTTGACCTGTGCCCTGAGGCAGCAAGGTTGAACATCCGGGTGCTTGCAACCGATGTCGATCCCGTCATCCTGGTCCGGGCCAAGGCCGGAATATATGAAAACGACGAACTGAAGGCCATTTCGCCGTCCATCCGCGCGCAACATCTGGACACGGTGGCAGGGCAGCCCAATTGCTTTTCCATCGGCGCCAAGGCCCGGGAAATAGTCACCTTCGGCGAGTTGAACCTGATGCAGGACTGGCCGATCCGCGGTCCATTCGAAGTGCTGTTTTGTCGGAATGTGGCGATCTACTTCGACAAAGCGACCCAAAGCCGATTGTGGAGCCGTTTCGCCGAACTGATCACGGTTGGTGGTCACCTTTTCATTGGCCATTCTGAACGGGTGTCTGGTCCGGCGACGGCAAGTCTAGAAGCCGTTGGTGTAACCACCTACCGCAAGACGCCCGGCGAGTCCGGGAACAAAATGAATATTTTTGAAGGAGTTGCGTGATGAGCCTGAAAGAGACCATTCGCATCATGGTGGTGGATGACATGTCGATCAGTCGGGCACTGATCACGCAGTCGCTTGAGGAAATCGGCATCAAACACATCGCCACGGAAAGCGACCCGAGGGCTGCGTTGGGCAAACTCGTGGCTGCTCCGGTGCATCTGGTGATTTCGGACATGAACATGCCGGGCATGAGCGGACTTGATCTGCTGGAAGCATTGCGGAACAACCGCTCAACTCAGCGGATAGGGTTCATTCTTATCACCGGAACGCCAAGTGCGGACGTTCTGCGCCGCGGCCAGGAGTTGGGGGCCAACAATCTGGTCAAGAAACCTTTCACGACCGTAACGCTGAAAAGCTCGATTGAACGCGTCGTGGGGAAACTTTAATGAACACTCAGGAGAGCGTGACCCTCGCGCCGTCTTTGCTGATGCAGAGGGTTGCGGCAGAGCTTTCTCATTGCCAGGCAATTCTGCGCCGAGTCGAACACGCCGTGCACGAAACGGTGCTGGCCCCAGGCGCGAATACAACCGGCCCGGTCTGGCAAAAGAACATGCAGGATCTGGACCTTCTTGATCAAAGCCTGGGGGATCTGGCGCTTTGCCTGAACAGCGCGGCACAGGGCGCGGCACTCCACAATACCGTGCCGCTGAACGCGATCGAAGTGCTTGGGGCTCTCCGTCTGGAACACCTGCGCCACCGGCTGAAAGGGACGTCGGCAGTTCCTGACAGAATCGATCACATCGAAATATTCTGATCCGACCTGCCGAGATGCGGTGTCGGCAAAGGATCGAGCTAATTTTAGCAAAATCATTTGCTTAAGCAATATTTCATCTCCCGCACTCTAGAATCACCCATCTTGAAGCGGCCCCGAGCTGGTCGCATGAAAACAGAAGGTATGCGTCATGAATCCGCTCAGAGCCCTTCCTCTGAAACTCAAACTTCCCCTTCTCATCGTTGGTCTCTGCCTGACCTCGGCCGGGATCCTGCAGGTGGTGAATACGTTGCAGTTCCGGGCTGCAAGCTTCGCCGAAGCGAAAGAGCGCTTTGACCAAGTCACCCATGTGCGCGCCGAAAGTGTTCGGAATCTCATGGCAACCAACAGCGCCGCCCTGTTGTCGATGGCCACAATGCCGGGTATCGCAGAAAGCCTTGCCCGGCTTCATGGCGATTTCCACTTGTTGCCCGAAGGGCCAGCCACATTGATCAGCCAGTATATCGCGAAAAACCCCAATCCACCGGGCCAGCGATATCTGCTCGATCGCGGCGCTGGCCTGGAAACTTACCATGCCGATCATGCCGCAATTCACCCGGTCATGCGCAAGCTGCGCGACCTGCATGGCTTTGTCGATATCTTCATGGTGGACGAAGATTTCAACGTCGTTTATTCAGTGGCCAAGGATGCAGATTTCCTTACCAGCTTCCAGACCGGTCCCTATGCCAAATCGAACCTCGCCGAGGTGTTGCATAAGGCCGAAGCCGGAAAACCTGGCGAAGTTTTCCTAAGCGATTTCAGCGAGTATGCCGCCAGCAATGGCGCTGCCGCAGCCTTCATTGCCACAAAAGTTGTTGATCGCAATGGCAGTTTCGTCGGTTTGGTTGCAGCGCAGATTTCACTTCAATCCGTAGCCGAAATCCTCGGCTCGCCCGAAGGTCTGGGCGAGACGGGCGAGGTCTATCTGGTCGGCGCGGACATGCGCGCCAAGTCGGCCTCGCGCCATGAAAACGGCTTCAAGCCGCTTGATCCCATGCCGCAGCTTCCGCAGATCATCGCGGCCTCCCGCGGCGCTGCAAAGTTCTTCGAAGACGTTCCCCTGTCCAATGGCAGTATTGGCATTGCCGAATCTCAATCCATCGACGTGATGGGAATTTCCTGGGGCTTGGTGGTTGAGCGCGACATTGCCGAGGTCATGGCTGCTTCGAATGCGCTTATCCTGAAGATCCTTTTGATCGGCGGCATGATTACTGCCGCCGCCCTTGCACTTGGCATCTTTTTCTCGCGATCCATCACCAAACCGATCAGTCGGATCAGCCAGGCAATGGACAGCATTGCCAATGGTAATCTGAACATCACCATCCAAGATGCTGATCGGGGTGACGAACTGGGGGTAATCGCGCATTCGGTGAACGCGCTACTCGACAAGTTGACAGTTGCAGGGATCGCTGAAGAAGAGCGCGACCGGATGCAGGTGGAATTGCGGCATGTTGTGGAATCGCTGAGCGCCGGGATGCAGGAACTGTCGATGGGCAACCTGACTCAGCCAATCACTGACGCTTTTGCCGAAGACTATGATGGCCTGCGTTCCGACTTTAACGCCACGCTGGAAAAACTCAGTGACACGATCGTGCAGGTCGTTGAGGCATCTCAGAACATCCGTGCCCGCGCGACCGAGATCAGTTCGGCCTCCGAAGACCTGTCGCGTCGCACGGAAAACCAGGCCGCCGCCTTGGAACAGACAGCCGCCGCGTTGGACGAGTTGACAGCATCGGTGCGGTCGGCCGCCGAAGGCGCGATCGAAGTCGAAAACATCGTGCAGCAAGCCCGCAAGGAAGCCGAAGATAGTGGTGCCGTAGTTCAGGGTGCTGTAGGCGCGATGGCCGAAATCGAGAAGTCATCAGAACAGATCTCGCAGATCATTGGCGCTATTGACGACATCGCGTTCCAGACCAACCTTCTGGCCTTGAATGCGGGAGTCGAGGCGGCGCGTGCCGGTGACGCCGGGAAGGGATTCGCTGTCGTTGCATCGGAAGTTCGGGCACTTGCGCAACGTTCCTCGACTGCGGCCAAGGAAATCAAGACTCTGATCGGCACAAGTGCACAGCATGTCGGTCGTGGTGTCGACCAAGTTGGCAAGGCTGGCGAAGCCTTGCAAAGCATCGTCACCAGCGTGGCGAATATCTCGACGCTGGTTTCCACAATCGCAGCCGGTGCCGCCGAACAATCAACCGGCTTGGCCGAGATCAATATTGGCGTGACTCAACTGGATCAGGTGACGCAGCAAAACGCGGCCATGGTAGAAGAATCGACGGCTGCAAGCCATTCGCTGAACCATGATGCGACCGGACTTGCCGAACTGGTGGCAAAGTTCCGCGTCCCGCAGACAGAGGCTCAGTCGGTCGGTGCTATCTCCTTGACGCATTTCCGGCCCAGCAGTTTCGCCAGTTCTGAAACCTTGTTGGCAGATTCGAGTGAGGGACACCAAGCAATCTCATCGACACCTTCCAAGGTTGCCGTCGCTGGAACCAAGGCGATCTGGCAGGATTTCTGATCCGAATGACCGTCATGGCCGTGAAGATCTGATGGCACCAACAGGGAAAATCTCATGCGCAAGATCACCGTTGTCATCGCTTCTACCAGCCCGGTTAACCGTGTCAGAATCAGCAAGTTGATTTCTACGGTTCCGGGTGCAGAGATCATCGCGATGACCGGTGATCTATCTGAAACCTTTACGATCTCCGAGGCCCGCGAGCCTGATCTGGTGGTTATCTCCAGCGAGTTTCAGAAGCTCGATGAATTTAAGGCGATGAAGTCCCTGTTCTATGCGCTCGATTCCCGGTGGATCCGCGTGGAAACAGATGAAAAAAAACTACCGCTTGCGATTGTTCACATGAAATCCGGGCAGCAAGCACCGGAACCGGTCATAGATTTCCAGATGTCGACACAAGTTGTTCAGAATCAGATTCACCGTGCCATGTTGATTTTGCGAACCTACGGAAACCAGCCAGCACCGACTCCTCGCAAGGTCGAGCAAACCGCTTTTGATCGACTTGTGGTCATCGGATCTTCAACCGGTGGAGTGGACGCGCTGTTGACTCTGCTTTCGGAATTTCCACTCGATTGCCCACCCACGGCGATTGTCCAGCATACCGGAAGGAACTTTTCGGAAAGCTTGATCCGTCTGCTGGATCGGCGGTGCAAACCTCAGGTGGTGGGCGCACAAGATGGTTTGATACTGCGTCCAGGCATGGTTTGTGTCGCCGGCGGCATCGAGGGTCACATGCTGATCAACGGCACCCAAAGCTATAGGTGCCAGATTCGGCCAGGTCCACCCGTCTCGGGGCACGTACCGTCGGTTGATGCGCTGTTTCGTTCGGTTTTGCCACTTGCACCAAAGGTCGTCGGCGTGATCTTGACAGGAATGGGCCAGGACGGCGCTGCGGGCCTGCTGGAACTGCGTCGGGCCAGCTGCATCACCTTTGGCCAAGACGAAGGCAGCTCCGTAGTTTATGGCATGCCGAAAACCGCTTGGGAGATGGGTGCCGTACAGTACCGGTTGCCCATTCAGAAGATTGGTGCCGAAGTCTTGCGGGTTTGCGCACAAGGTTCGGCGTCGCTTTCACAAATGGCAGGCGACGAAAAAAGCCTGACGGTGCGCTGAAAAATGAACCTGCAAGCGGATCAAACCACTGCCGTCGTCCAAGGTGAATACCGCATTTCCGAAGATCCGTCAGAGGTGCTTTCGACAATTCTGGGCTCGTGCGTCGCTGTCTGCCTTCACGACCCGGTGCGCAAGGTCGGGGGCATGAACCACTTTCTTTTGCCATTTGGCCAAGAGGAGGGAACGAATCGACCAGTACGCTATGGGCTTTTTGCCATGGAAATGCTGATCAACGCCTTGATGAAGCAGGGGGCGAAGAAAACTCGGCTTCAGGCAAAACTGTTCGGCGGAGCAAGGATTTCCGCCGATCTGCGGGATATCGGCAAGTCGAACGCCAGTTTTGCGCTGGAATTTCTTGCGACCGAGGGCATTCCTTGCCTCGGCGAAAGCCTAGGGGGCACAAACGCCCGCCGCGTAATTTACCGCCCTACCTCCGGGCTGGCCCGCATGTTGATCGTTCCCTCGACCAACCTCGCACCGGTCGAACGTCAGCTTCCGCTAAACAGACCAGCGCGCCAGAACATGATCGAATTGTTTTGAGGGGGGAACCATGACCGGTGCTCCGTCTGAATAGCCCATAGGGTTGAGACTCAATGAAGTCCACCAGATGACTGTATCGACCCAGTGAAAAT
>NZ_ACYY01000023.1 GCF_000176015.1 Rhodobacter ferrooxidans
GCCGCCGACGCCCGCCCGCCACGCGCCGACCGCGGCGAGGGCTTCAAGGGCAAGCCGCGGCCCAAGGGTGGCAAGCCCGAAGGCAAGCCGGAGCGTGGTGACCGCGGCGACCGCGGCAACCGCCCGGACCGGGGCGACCGCGGCGGCAAGGATCACGGCAAGTCCGCGCCGCAGACCTACGAGGCGCGTCCGCCGCGCGCCGAAAAGCCGATCGACCCCGACAACCCGTTTGCCGTGCTGCTGGCCCTGAAAGGCCGGACCTGAGGCCTGGCGGTGCGGCAGGGAAATCCCGCTGCATTGCCAAGGCAGCGGCTGGACCTCTGGCTGTGGCAGGCGCGGTTCTTCAAGACCCGCGCCCTTGCCGCGGCCGTGGTCAGTTCCGGCCACCTGCGGCTGAACGGTGCCAAGGTTGGCAAGCCCGGCCATGGCGTCACCCCCGGTGATGTTCTGGGCTTCGTGCAGGCCGACCGGCTGCGGCTGGTGCGGGTTCTGGGCCTCGCACAGCGCCGCGGCCCTTCCATCGAGGCGCAGACGCTCTATCTCGATCTGGATGCGCCATCGTCACCGCTTGAATGATCGGGACAGTTGGTCTAGCAAGACCGCGAAACGCCAAGGGAGACCGCACCTGCCATGACCTATGTGGTGATCGACAACTGTATCGCCTGCAAATACACCGACTGTGTCGAGGTTTGCCCGGTGGACTGTTTCTACGAAGGCGAAAACATGCTGGTCATCCACCCGGATGAATGTATCGACTGCGGCGTGTGCGAACCGGAATGTCCGGCCGACGCCATCCGCCCCGATACCGAGCCGGACATGGACACCTGGGTGGAGTTCAACCGCAAATACGCCGAGATGTGGCCGGTGATCGTCACCAAGAAAGACATGCTGCCCGACGCCGAGGCCCGTGACGGCGAAACCAATAAACTGGCTACATATTTTTCGGAAAAGCCCGGTCTGGGCGGCTGATTTCCGGGTAATTCCGGATGCATGCGAATCGCTTCGCCGCGGCAGGTGCCGACGGGTGTTTTGCCTGACGCAAAAAACTGTTTGAATTCAATGCATCGCCGGTTTGCGACATCGCGCTGTCGTCGTTGGAATCAGGCGAATTTTGTGTTATGATGTCGTTACAAAGAAGCACGGGAACCGGACCCTTCGGCAGCGCCGCTTGCCTGCGAAGGATACTCCAGCGACAATTCATCTGCATCGTCGGGGTTTTTCCCCGGACGGTGGATTTTCGTCGGATGATGGGGAACCTTTCGAGGAAGCGACTGAATGACCAAATCGAAGAAGCCTGAGTTTCGTCCCAACGAGTTTGTGGTTTACCCTGCCCATGGCGTCGGCAAGATCATCTCGATCGAAGAACAGGAAATCGCGGGGCTGCATCTGGAGCTGTTCGTGATTTCGTTCGAAAAAGACAAGATGACGCTGCGCGTTCCCACCCACAAGGCCACCGAGATCGGCATGCGCGGGCTGTCCTCGCCCGATATCGTGACCAAGGCGCTGGATACGCTGAAGGGCAAGGCGCGGGTGAAGCGGGCGATGTGGTCGCGCCGGGCGCAGGAATATGAACAGAAGATCAACTCGGGCGACCTGCTGTCGATCGCTGAAGTGGTGCGCGACCTGCACCGCAGCGACGACCAGCGCGAGCAAAGCTATTCCGAGCGGCAGCTTTACGAGGCGGCGCTGGAACGGCTGACCCGCGAAGTCGCCGCCGTGTCGGGCGTGGACGAGGCCGGGGCGCAGAAGACCGTCGGCACCGTGCTGACTTCGCGCGCCGCCTGATCTTTCGGGAGTTCAGGGAAAAGCCGCTGCCTTCGGGCGGCGGCTTTTTCTTATGTGTCAAAGCATTGCGGCGGCCACGGCCAAAGCGGCCAGTTCGGCCAGTTGCTGCGAGGCCCCCAGAATGTCGCCGGTCTGGCCGCCGATCCGCGCGCGGGCTATCACCGCCAGCCCCAGGCAGGCCAGCGCCGCCAGCACCGCCATGCCCGGCATCATGCCGCCCACCAGCAGCAGCGGCAGCCCCAGCCCCAGCGCCAGCGCCCCCAGCACCACCGTTGCCTGCGGCTTGCCCACCGCCTGCGACAACCCGCTGCCGCGGGCATTGGGCAGCGCCGCCATCAGCAGCACCATCGGCAGCCGCGACAGCGCCCCCACCGCAATCAGCACCGGCCAATGCGCCCCGGCCGCCAGCACAGCACTCAACGCCGACCATCGCCCCAGCGTGACGATCAGCAGCGCCAGCACGCCATAGCTGCCGATCCGGCTGTCTTTCATGATCTCCAGCCGCCGGGCCTTGTCCCAGCCGCCCCACAGGCCATCGGCGCTGTCGGCCAGCCCGTCCTCGTGCATCGCCCCGGTCAGCATGGCGGTGGTGCCCAGCACCAGGGCCGCCACCACGCCCGGCGTCAGGCCGATGGACAGCCCGGCTGCGGCCACCAAGGCGGCGAGGCCACCGATGCTGGCACCGACCAAGGGCCAGCTCCAGGCCGTGGCTGCACCTTGCGGCGGGTTGGCGGGCATGGCCAGCGGCAGCCGGGTCAGCAGGCCGAAGCCCACGCGCAGATCGCGCAGAAAATTCCCCGGCCTGTCGTTTGTGGTCACTTTGTCGCCCCTTCCGTGCTGGCAGTGCTGCCGCTTTGTTGATAGCGAAGGCGGACCATGGGTTCAATGAAGGAACAGACGATGACCGCAGCATTCTCCACCTTGGCCGATTTCCGCAAACGGCTGGAAGCGCTGCCCGTTGCCGATGCGGCGGCAGTTCTGGCGGCAACCGAGCGCAATGGCCAGTTGACCAAGCCGCCGGGGGCGCTGGGGCGGCTGGAGTCGCTGGCGATCTGGTATGCCGGGTGGCGCGGCACTGGTCGCCCCAGCCTGGAGCATCCGCAGGTGATTGTTTTTGCAGGCAATCACGGCATCGCCGCGCGTGGGGTGTCGCTGTTTCCGGTGGAAGTGACGGTGCAGATGGTGGCGAATTTTCAGGCCGGAGGCGCGGCGATCAACCAGCTTTCCAAAGCTTTTGGCGCCACGATGACCGTGCAGGCGCTGGACCTTGACCACCCGACGCAGGATTTCACCCATGCCCCGGCGATGACCGAGGCCGAGGTGGTGGCGGCGCTGCTGGCGGGCTGGGAGGCGGTCGATCCGGCGGCCGATCTGCTGGTGGTGGGCGAGATGGGCATCGGCAACACCACCTCGGCGGCGGCGATTGCCTGCGGGCTGTTTGGCGGGGCGGCGTCGGATTGGGCCGGGCGCGGCACCGGGCTGGACGATGCCGGGGTGTCGCTGAAGGCGCGGGTGGTGGCCGAAGGTGTGGCTTTGCATGCCGCCAGCTTGGGCGACCCGTTGCAGGTGCTGCGCTGCCTGGGCGGGCGCGAGATTGCGGCGATGGCCGGGGCGATTGCCCGGGCGCATGATCTGCGGATACCGGTGCTGCTGGACGGTTTCATCTGCTGTGCCGCCGCCGCGACGCTGGAAATGGCGGTGCCGGGGGCGCTGGATCACGCGATGGCGGGGCATGTCAGTGCCGAGGGGGCGCACCGGGCGCTGCTGGCAAAGCTGGGCAAGGCGCCGCTGCTGGACCTGGGGTTGCGGCTGGGCGAAGGCTCGGGGGCGGCTTTGGCGATTGGCGTGCTGAAGGGGGCGATTGCCTGCCATTCCGGCATGGCGACCTTTGGCGAGGCCGGGGTTTCGGAAAGCTGAAAGGAAGCCGGGGAGGGGGCTGTCGGCCCCCTCCCCGGACCCCTCCCCCGAGGATATTTTTCCAAAGGAGAATGCAGGGGTTTATTCGGCGGCGCGGCTTTCGGGGCGGGCCTGTTCCAACTCGTCGCTGAGCGCGGTTTCAAGGTCGCGGTCCAGTTCGCGGGCGCGGTCCATATAGGCTTCGTTCAGGTGCACCGGCTGGCCCGGCACCCAAAGCTCGGCCAGTTCGCGCAGCGCCACCCGGTCGGCCTTGAAGTAGGTTTGCGACAGTTTGGCGGCCTCGTAGTCGGTGAACCCCATGTTTTCCAGCACATAGCGCCCGGCCCGCACCGCCGAGTCGAAGGTTTCGCGCACGATGTCGTCGGCACCGGCCTGATAGAGTTCATAGACATTCACCCGGTCGCGGGCGCGGGCGACGATGTGCAGATCGGGGCGCATCTTGCGGGCATAGGTGACGATCTTCACCGTATTGGCAAAATCATCCACTGCCACCACCAGCACGCTGGCCTGCGCCAGGCCCGCCGCCTCCAGCAGTTCGGGGCGGGCGGGGTCACCGAAGAAGCCCTTGACGCCAAAGCGGCGCAGCACCTCGATCGCCGCCATGTCGGCGTCCAGCACCACGGTGCTGAGGCCGCTCATCCTTGCCATGCGGTTGACCACCTGACCGAAGCGGCCGATGCCTGCGATGATCACCGGCGCCTTCTCGTCGATCTCGTCGGGGTGATGGTCGGGGGTGCGGGCGGCGATGCGGTGGGCCAGCCGGTCATAGCCGATGAACAGCGCCGGGGTCAGCAGCATCGACAGGCTGATCACCAGCAGCGCCAGTTGCGCCACGCTGTCGGGCAGGATCATCTGCTGCACCGCAAAGCTGACGATCAGGAAGCCGAATTCGCCGGCCTGCGCCAGGCCAAGGCTGAACAGCCAGCGGTCGCGCCCCTTTACCGCGAAGAAATGCGTCAGCGCATACAGCACCGCCGCCTTCAGCGCGATCAGCCCCAGCGTCAGCCCCAGAATAGTGCCCGGCTGTTCGGCCAGCACGGCGACGTTGATGCTGACCCCGACGGTCATGAAGAACAGGCCCATCAGGATGCCCTTGAACGGGCGGATATCGGCCTCGAGCTGATGGCGGAATTCCGAGTTGGCCAGCACCACCCCGGCCAGAAACGTGCCCAAGGCCGGTGACAGCCCGACCAGCATCATCAGGAAGGCAATGCCCAGCACCATCAACAGCGAGATGAAGGTGGACATCTCGGGCAGGCGCGAGGCGTGCACGAACCGAAACACCGGGCGGGTCAGGAAATGCCCGCCCAGCACGATGCCCGCCACCGCGGCCAGCGTCAGCAGCGTCACCACCCAGCCCGGCTGCGACTGCACGAAGCTGAGCAGCGGCTCGGCGGCGTTTTGCGGCGTGGCGTCGGTGCTGTTGCTGACGCCATGGGTGGCGGCGGTGGTGGCGGGGCGGCTGGCCAGCAGCGGGATCAGCGCCAGCATCGGCACCACCGCGATATCCTGTGTCAGCAGCACCGAGAAGATCGACCGCCCACCGGCGCTGCGCAGCAGGTTCTTTTCGGTCAGCGTTTGCAGCACGATGGCGGTCGAGGACAGCGACATCAGCAACCCCAGCGTCAGCGCCACCTGCCAGGCCTGCCCCAGCGCCAGCATCACCCCGGCAATCAGCGCCGTGGTCAGCACGACCTGCAGGCCACCAAGGCCCAGCAGCCGGTGCCGCATCTCCCACAGGGTGCGGGGTTCCAGTTCCAGCCCGATCAGGAACAGCATCATCACCACGCCAAACTCGGCAAAGTGTTGCAGGTCCTGGGTTTCCGACCCGGCCAGCCCCAGCACCGGCCCCAGCAGGATGCCCGCCGCCAGATAGCCCAGCACCGAGCCAAGCCCCAGCCGGACCGAGATCGGCACGATCAGGACGGCGGCACCAAGGTAGAGGCTGGCTTGCAGCAGGAATCCTTCCATCGGCGTCCTTTCCGGGCTGGCGGTGGTGGGGGCGATCCTTGCGGCGACCGTTTGGCGCGTAAGGATCGGGCCAAGGATAGGCGGCGCGGGTCGGAAATGTCCATGCGGCAAACGCATGGAATCCGGTCACAATGTCGCGTTTTGGAAAGTGGCGGCCTAGCCGCGCGGCAGGGCCAGGGCCAGCATGCGACCGCCCTTCTGATAGCGCACTTCGGTGGCGGTTATTGCGGCCACGGTGCCACCATCGACCCGGTCACCGACCTTGATCTTCTTGAAGCGGCCATTGCTTTGGCGGACCAGGGCGTGGCGGTTGTTGGCCGGGCCATAGATGCCGATCAGGTTGGTGTCCGACAGGCTGATGGCATTGACGAAAGTTGCCTGCTTGGCCACCGAGGCGCGGGTGGGAATTTGCGGCGCGGCGGTCGGTTCGGGTTCATCCTGGGCCTCGGGCTCTGACGGCGCGGCGGCGGCGGCCTGACGCTCGGGTGCGCGCACGGCGGCGGCCACGGCGGCCTCGACCGCCTTGGAGAAATCGCCGGGGCGGGCGGCGGGGCGGCGCGAAACGCCGACACCGTTCAGGGCGATCCGGGTTCCGGCGGGCTCTGCTTGCGGCTCTGTCGCGGTGGCGGCAGAGGCGGAAAGAGAGGCGGCCTGGGTGGCAAGGCGGGCGGCTTCGCCCGCAGCCAGCACCGTGGCCGGTCGGGCGCGGGGGCGCAGGCTGGTCAGGCGACTGCCGGGCGGAATGGCCAGCGAGGCGCCATCATCGGGCGGGCTGACCACGGGGGGGGCGCCAGATCGGCGGGGCGGGTGCGGGGCCGTGCTTCGGCAAGCGCCGGGTCGGCGGGGGCGGCTGCCGGCTCAACCAAGGGCGCTGTCGCATCGGGCAGCGGTGCTGCCGCATCGGGGGGCCGTGATGGCGGCGGCGGCACCGGGCAGCGCCGGGGTTTCGGTGCTGCGGGCGCCACCGGCGCTGTCGCAGCAGCAGCAGCTTCGGCTGCGGCAAGGGCAGCCGGGCGCGGCGGAGGCACGCGCGAAGGTTTGCCCAGCACGACATGCACGCCTTCGGGGGTCATCACGCCTTCAGCCGTCGGCTGAACCAGGCCATCGGCGTCAAAGGCATAGGTGGCGCCGAACGGCGGCGGCGGCATTTGCGGCGCGGGCAGCACATCGGCGGTCTGGTCGGGCTGCGGCAGGGCGATGGCATCGACATCTGGCGGCGCTGCATCCATGGTGGCCAGGAAAATCTCGTCCTGACTGGAGCCCGCACCCGACAGCGCGGCCGCCGCACTGTCGGCGGTGGCCGGTGCCGCCGCTTCCGGCTGGGTTGCTTCCGGCAGCGGCTCGGCGGTGGCCAGATCGGCTGCCGGGTCAGTGGCGGCCGGGTCAGCGGCGGCGGGCACATCGGCAACCACCGGATCATCCGGGCCGGGCGTCGGCAGCGCCGGGTCGGGGGCGTCCGCTGCCGCCACGTCGTTGGTTGCCCCGCCTTCTGGTGCCCCGCCTTCTGCTGCGGGCACATCCGGCGTGGCGGTGGCCAGCGCCGGTTCGGTGGCCGGCTCGTCAGACGAGGCCAGATAGAATGACGACCAGGCCGCGGCAATTGCCAGGAACACCAGCAGCAGCACCGTCAGCACCAGCCCGAGGAAGCGCGGCTTGCCCCGCTGCGGCACGCCGCGCCGGGCGAAGGGCGGCTTGGCGGTGGCGCTGTCGTCCATCGGCAACGGCTTGGCGGTCGCCGGTTTCGGCCGCCGCGGATCCAGCCCCGAAATACCCGGAGCCGTGACCGGCGCCGACAGCCCGCGGGCCTTCTTCTGCGCCACCAGGGCGGCCACGGCGGGCGGCAGCGACGGCGGAATGACCCAATCGTCCTGGCCTTCCTTTTCCGCGGCAAAGGCGTTCGGCAGCGACGGGTCGCGCGCCGGTTTCAGCGGCGGCGGCACCAGTTCTTCGGCCGCGGCCAGCGGCTCGACGCGCGGGCGCAGCGGCGGGGCGGCCGAAAGACCGCCAGAAAGCGGCTCGGGCATCGGGCGTTTTTCCGGCGTGGATGCCGGGGAAATCGACGGTGCCGGACCCCGTTCCATGCCAGAGGTCCGCAACGGCTCGGGGCGTTGCGATGGCGGCGGCGCGGCGGTCCAGCCAGTGGCGGGGCCATCGCTGCCACGCCGGGTGGCAAAACTGGACGGCGATGCGGCGGCGGGTTCAGATGGCACGCCAGGCGGCGGCGCCAGATCCGCGCGGGGCGCCAGATCCGCGCGCGCCGTCAGTGTCTTGCTTTCGCCCGCGTCTGACGGCACCGCGATCTGGCCTGTATCGGCGGCGACATCGGGTGTCGCAACAGGCTCTTTCGCAGAGTCGGGGTCTGCGACCACGGGGGGCTGCGGCGCGACGGTTTCGGCTTTGAGCGCGGCTTCGGAACGCGGCTCCGGGTCCGTGGCCATCGTCGGCACCGGCGCTGCCACCGGCTCGGCGGAGCTTGCGGACGCGGCACCGGCTTGCCGCCGGGCTTTTTGCCGGGCGGACTTGCTACCGGTCGGCGGCGGCGTCTCGGGTGCCGGGTCGCCGGTGACTTTCGCCGCCGTCACCACCGGTTCCGGCGCGGCCGGGCGGCGATAGGGTTCGGGCGGCGGCAGGTCATCGGCCTTGACCGAAGGCGCAACCGGGCTTTCGGCCTTGCCCGCCCCCGGTTTGCCCGCCCCCGGTTTGCCCGCCGCACCCTGCGCCGATTCGTGACTTTTGCCGTCGCGCGACACGATGGTGATCGCATCCTGATCGCGATCGACTTTTTCGCCCGCCGGCACCAGTTCGGCGGCCATCCCGCTGACGCCGAACCACGGCTCGCCGCTGAACTTCGCCGGATCGGGCTTGGCCACGAAAGAGATCGGGTTGAAGCGGTGCTCGGTGGCAAACGCCTCGGCCTCGGTCAGGGTTTCCTTCGCTACAACAGCCACTTGCACCGTGGGGCCGTTGCCGCGCCAGTCGAACACAAGATCATCGACCGCATAGGGCGTCAGCCCCTCCAGCGCCCGCCGGATCTGGCCGCGGCGCTGCGAATCCTCGGGCCCGGGGGCCACCACCTCGGTGTAAAGGATCTGCGAATTCGGGATCACCAGCTTGGTGGAAATCCCATGAGGCGCAAGGCCAAGCGCCGAGCGGCGCAGGTAGGACAGCGCGTCCCCCAGATCGGGGGCGTCGAAGGTGGTCGAGCCAACCTCCAGCCAGCCGCGCGGGGTGCGCGTCAGCAGGCTGATGCTGTCATCTGTCAGATTGAGGGCGAAATTTGGTTTCATGGCACGGGTCTAGCACAGGTTCCGTTGACGGGGGGAGTCTGCTGCCGCGCCCCGCGTCTTTTTACAGCAGCTTTTTGCCGAAGGGAAGGAAAAGCCCCAAGGATATGCTTGCGAGCCACGTCTGACAGGTTGAGACTTTGCCGCAATGAAGGAGATAATCATGCGTATTCTGACCGCCCTGTGCCTTGCCACCGCCCTGACCCTGCCGCTTTCGGGAATCGTCCAGGCCGCCGACACGGCCACCATCACGGTGTCGGGCGAGGGCCGGGTGGACAGCCGCCCCGACATGGCCAGCATCAGCCTTGGCGTCACCACGCAAGGCATGACCGCCGCCGAGGCAATGACTGCCAATTCGGCGCAACTGGCCAAGGTGCTGGACAACCTGCGCGCGGCAGGGATTGCCGACCGCGACCTGCAGACCACCGGGCTGTCGCTGAACCCGAACTGGCAAAGCGATTCCAGCGGCAACAATTCCCGCATCGTCGGCTATATCGCCTCGAACATGCTGAACGTGCGGGTGCGGGCGCTGGACGGGCTGGGGCAGGTGCTGGATGTCGCGGTGCAGGACGGGGCCAACACTCTGAACGGTGTCAGCTTCGGCCTGTCGAAACCCGAGCCGGCGCTGGACGAGGCGCGCAAGCTGGCGGTGGCCGATGCCTTGCACCGCGCCACGCTGCTGACCGAGGCGGCGGGGACAAAGCTGGGCCGGGTGATCTCGATCACCGAAGGCGGCGGCTATTATGCCCCGGCGCCGATGTTCAAGGCCGACAGCGCCATGGCCGCCGCGGTGCCGGTGGCCGAAGGCGAGGTGACCACCTCGATCTCGGTCACGATTGCGTGGGAAATCGCGCAATAACCGGGCCGGGCCGCCCGCAGCAGCCGTTGCGGGCGGCCCGGGGCTTGTCTTGCCGGGGTTTGGCGTGCATCTAACCTGCAAGGCAGGCAAGCGGAGCGATGAATGAAACAGGTGGTGCGGTTCGGTCTGCGGCTGTTCGGGCTGCTGATGCTGGGGGTACTGGCGCTGATCGCCTATCTGCTGGTGCTGTATTCCTACAACAACTTCCACACGGTGATCGAGGGCGAGCTTTACCGCTCGGCCCAGGTGACGCCCGAGCAGATCGCGCAGTATCAGGCCGATCACGGCATTGCCAGCATCCTGAACCTGCGCGGTGCCGCCCCCGGCAAGCCCTGGTATGACGCCGAGATGGCGGCTTCGGAAAAGCTGGGCATCACCCATGTCGATTTCCGCATGTCGGCCCGCAAGGCGCTGACCGCCGATCAGGCCAAGGCGCTGATCGCGCTGATGCGGGACATGCCGAAACCGATCCTGATCCATTGCCTGCAAGGGGCCGATCGCACAGGGCTGGCCTCGGCGCTGTATCTGGCCAGCATCGCCGGGCGCAGCGAGGACGAGGCCGCAGGGCAGATCTCTATCCGCTACGGCCATTTCTCGGTGCCGAAGCTGTCGGAGGCCTATCCGATGGACGAGACCTGGCAGATGATGCTGCCGCAGATCAGCTTCGCAGCGCCATAAGCCCTAGCGGAACCACAGGCCTTCGCGTTTCAGGGTGTTGCGGATGAACTGCTCGCGTCGGGGCAGGTTTTCGCGATCAAACAGCGCCCGCGCGGTGGTGCCCTTGCCCTGATAGATCAGCTTCTTGAACGGATCATAATCCTTCAGCACCCGCTTCACCGGGTTGGGGGCGGCGACGGCTTCCAGCGCCGCCACCACCGCATCGCTTTCGCGGGCGTAAAGCAGCGGCAGGGTGCGCCAGTGGCAGGTGATGTCGCCATCCAGCCCCGCGAGGTCCGGCCCCGGCCGACCACCGCCAAGCGAATGGATCACCAGCGGCAGCGCCACCTGATCCAGCCAGGGGTCGAGCGGCTGACACACCAGTTCCGGCGGCGGGTTGGATTTGATCTGGGTGGCATAGTCCAGAAACCGCGCGCCGAAAGCCTGCGGGCTTTGGTGGAAGAACCAGCCGGCGTTGAAATAAAGGTAGCGTTGCCAATACTCTGCGGGCTGGCCTTCATCCAGACTGGAAGCGAAATCCAGCCCGAAACGCGCGTAAAGCGCGCCCCAGATCCGGTCGTAGCCGGGGCCGTAAAGCTCGATGGTGGGCCAGGTGCCCTCGCGCCGCATCGAGGCGGAGGGGCGGGCGAAATCGAACCGGATGTCCGCGAAAGACCCGGTGATCAGGGTGTCGGTATCCAGAAACAGGAACGGCGCGTCGGGCAGCGCTGACAGACATTCGATCTTGTTGCCGTAGGGGTAGTTTTGGCCAAACGCCCGCGAGTCAAACGGCAGGAATACCGCGCCCAGGCTTTCCAGCAACTCCCGCGCCGGGCCTGTCACCCGCGGGTCTTGCGGCCACAGCTTTCCGGGCTGCGGCTCGGCCAGAAAAAGCTTGCCCGGAAAATCCGGGTCGGCGGCGCGCAGGCTGGCGGCCAGCAGCACGGCTTCGTATTGCAGCCGCCCGGCCTGTGCCACGGCGACGATATTGAAGACTTGCCGCGCGGCGGGGGGGTTTGCCATACTGCACCTGCTCGTTTCCGTTTTGGCAACTATAGGGCGGAAGATTGGCGGGCAACAGCACCACTTGCAAAGGATTTTCAGCATGGATTTGAAGGGGATCGCGCTGCTGGCGCTGCTGGGTGCCACCGGCGCGCAGGCGCAGGATTTCACCACGGCGGCAGAGGTGAAGCCGATCCTGCAGGCCACCAAGGCCAACTGGGTGGCGGTGCGCGAATATGACGGCAACGATCTGGTGTATTTCACCCATCTGGAAAGCTGGCGCTGCGGGCTGTCGCAGATCCGGTTTTCGGTGAATTCGGCGGCGGCGGCCAAGGTCTGGGAGGTCGAGCCGTGCTATGAAGGCACCGCCCAGCCCAACGCGATGAAGCTGGAGGGGCATCTGCCCTATATCACCCTGCCGCTGGGAATGGTGCAGACGCTGGCGGTGGTGGTGGTTTACGACGATGGCAGCGAGGACCGCATCGACGTGACCCGGCCGCAGGTGCTGATGCCCTGAGCCGCTTGTCCGCCGTTCCCGGCGTCCGTGCTGAGGGGGGGCGCGCTGAGGGGGGGCGCTGAGGCCGGTGACGGCCGAAAAGCCGATCAGGCGCGCGGAGTGAAGCGCAGGCTGAGGCAGGACATGCCGCCATCCAGTTTCGCACATTCGCTGTTGCCGATCTGGCGCAGCGAAAACCCGGCC
This sequence comes from Rhodobacter ferrooxidans, assembly GCF_000176015.1. Lineage (GTDB taxonomy): Bacteria > Pseudomonadota > Alphaproteobacteria > Rhodobacterales > Rhodobacteraceae > Pseudorhodobacter_B > Pseudorhodobacter_B ferrooxidans. The sequence continues at coordinate 12,176 of NZ_ACYY01000023.1, forward strand.
TTGTCAAGGATTTCGGCGGTGCGGGGAAAGCCTGCGGGCAGGATCACAGGATCGTTGAAGCGGATAGCATTGGCGCAGGCCTCCTCGCCTTCGGCCACATGGATCACCTTGTAGCCGGCAAAGCAGCCCGAGGCGTCCAGCCGCCTTGTGGCCAGCACGGTATCGCCGTCCAGCAGCGAGCAGTCGGTCTTGAAGTGCAGAACGCCGGGCGGCGTGAACACCTCGCGCAGCTTGTGGCCCCAGCGGGCGACCAGCCGCGCCAGTTCGGCCACGCCTGCGGCATCGGTGCGGGCAGAACGGCCGACCAGAATCTCGGTTTCCGTCACCAATATGTCGCCGCCTTCGATATGGCCGGGGCCGTCGATGCGCAGCACTTCGCCGTAAAGCTGCGCCAGGTGCGGCGCCATTTCGGCGGCCTCGCCCAGCCGCGATGGCGCGCCGGGGCGCATGATCACCGCCCCTTCGGGCAGGCACAGGGCGGTGTCTTCGACAAAAACGCTGTCGGGATAGGCCTCCAGCGGCTCCAGTTCGATCACCGTGGCCCCGGTTTCCCGCAGGGCTGCCACATAGTCGGCGTGGTGCGTCCGCATCAGCGCCAGGTCCGGCGTGCCGGTATCGACCGCGCGCAGGCCATGGGTGATCGAGGCGGCGGGGCGGCGGGTTATGGCATGGCTGAAACGGGTGGCACGCTGGGTCATCGCGGTCTCCTGACAGATGCGCGTCATCGCCAGAGGCCGCCTTGCGAGCCGGAAGGCAACATGGTGGGCGACCCTGGAATCGAACCAGGCACGAGTCTCCTCGGCGGAGTTACAGTCCGCTGCCGCACCTTGCAGCTCGTCGCCCACTGGGCCGGGGGAATACGGCAGCGGCCTTGGGGCGTCAAGGCGGAAAGTGCGGGTGTTTTGGCCTTGCAGCCGGGCGGACCCGTGGCGCATTGTCGGGCGCGGGCAGGCGCGAGGATGGCATGACGACGGGATCAACGAAACCGAGCTGGGTGATCGACAAGGAGCGCGCCAAGCGGGCGGCGGCCAGCGAAACCGTCTGGCTGTTCGGGCTGCATGCGGTGCGCGATGCGTTGCTCAATCCAGCGCGGGAAAAGCTGCGGCTGGTGCTGACCAAGAACGCGCTCGACAAGCTGGAGGACGCGGTGGCCGCCTGTGGCATGGCGCCCGAGGTGGTTGAGCCGCGGCAGTTTGACGTGCCGATCGACGAAGGCTCGGTGCATCAGGGCGCGGCGTTGCAGGTGCGCCCCTTGAACTGGGGCAAGCTGGCGGATGTCTGCATTTCCGGCACCGGCGCGCCCTTGGTGGTGTTGCTGGACCGGGTGACAGACCCGCACAATGTGGGGGCGGTGCTGCGCTCGGCCGAGGTGTTCGGGGCGCGGGCGGTGATCGCGCCGGCACGCCATTCGGCACCGGAAACCGGGGCGCTGGCCAAGACCGCCTCTGGCGCGCTGGAGCGGCAGCCCTATCTGCGGGTGGTCAATCTGGCCGATGCGATGCAGGAATTGCAGGCGATGGGCTATGTGCTGCTGGGGCTGGACGGCGAGGCCGAGGTGACGCTGGCGCAAGCCGTGGCCGAGGCGGGCACCCGGCCCATTGGTCTGGTGCTGGGCGCCGAGGGGCCGGGGTTGCGGGACCGCACCCGCGAGACCTGCGACCGGCTGGTGCGCATCCCGGCGCAGGGCGGCTTTGGCTCGCTGAACGTGTCGAACGCCGCGGCGGTGGCGCTGTATGCGGTGGCCGGCCGCGCAGTTTCGTGATCACAAAACCGCGACCGGCCCTACAAATCCTGCGCGGGCGTCATATGTTAACGGCACAGGCACCGGGCCGGAACGCCCCTGCCTTCCTTCACTGTCCCTCGTTCCGCGACTGGCGCCCGGCCCCTGCGGCTCGGGCGCCTTTTTATTCCGGGGTGTGAACATGCGCGAAACCGATGCGGTTCTGACGGAAATCTTGAACAATACCAAGGTGATCGCTCTGGTCGGCTGGTCGCCGAACCCGGACCGGGCCAGCAATCATGTGGCGCTGTTCCTGAAGGCCAGGGGCTATCGGGTGATCCCGGTCAATCCGGGGCAGGCCGGGCAAGTGGCGCTGGGCGAGGTGGTGCGGGCATCGCTAGCGGATATTGCCGAGCCGGTGGACATGGTGGAAATCTTTCGCCGCTCCGAGGCGGTGCTGCCGGTGGTGCAGAAGGCTTTGGCGCAGTTGCCGGGGTTGCGGACCATCTGGATGCAGCTTGGGGTGCAGAACGCCGAGGCGGCGGCCTTGGCCGAGGCGCGGGGGGTGCAGGTGGTGCAGAACCGCTGCCCGGCGATCGAGATTCCACGGCTGGGATTGTAAGCCAAAAATCTTCGAAGATTTTTGCAAAACTTTTCGAAAAGTTTTGCTGTTTCTCAACTTCGGGCGGCTTTCTCGGCGATGCCAGAGGTGCCCTCGCGGCGTTCGAGTTCGGCCAGCACCTCCGCCAGCGCGACATCGCGCGACGCCAGCATCACCAGCAGGTGATACAGCACGTCGGCGGCCTCCGATGTCAGCCGCTCGCGGTCGCCCTTCACCGCTTCGATGATCGCCTCCACCGCCTCCTCGCCGAATTTCTCGGCGCATTTCTCGGGGCCCTTGGCCAGCAGTTTCGCGGTCCAGGAAGATTCGGGGTCGGCGCCCTTGCGGGCGGCGATGGTGGCGGCAAGCCGGTCCAGCGCGCTCATGTCAGACGCACCGGGATGCCGGCGGCGGCCATGTGGGCCTTGGCCTCGCGGATGGTGAAGGTGCCGAAATGGAAGATGCTGGCGGCCAGCACGGCGCTGGCGTGGCCCTGGGTGACGCCTTCGACCAGATGATCAAGGGTGCCGACGCCACCCGAGGCGATCACCGGGATGTTCACCGCATCGGCGATGGCGCGGGTGAGGGGGATGTTGAAGCCCTGCTTGGTGCCGTCGCGGTCCATCGAGGTCAGCAGAATCTCTCCGGCGCCCTTGGCCGCGACGGTGCGGGCAAACTCCACCGCGTCGATGCCGGTGGATTTGCGGCCGCCGTGGGTGAAAATCTCCCATTTGCCGGGGCTGACGGTCTTTGCGTCAATGGCAACGACGATGCACTGGCTGCCGAAACGGTCGGCGGCTTCGCGAACCACATCGGGGTTGGCGACGGCGGCGGAATTGAAGCTGACCTTGTCGGCCCCGGCCAGCAGCAGGGCGCGCACATCCTCGGGCGTGCGGACGCCGCCGCCGACAGTCAGCGGCATGAAGCATTGCTCGGCGGTGCGGGTGACCAGATCATACATGGTGCCGCGGTTTTCGTGGGTGGCGTGGATGTCGAGGAAGGTGAGTTCGTCGGCCCCGGCGGCGTCATAGGCGCGGGCGGCCTCGACCGGGTCGCCGGCATCGCGCAGGTCGATGAAGTTGACACCCTTGACCACGCGGCCATCGGCGACGTCGAGGCAGGGGATGATGCGGGTTTTCAGCATGGGCGATCCTTGCGGGCAGTGCAGCCTTCATAGTGGCAGGGCGCGGTGCTGGCCAGTCGGCTTTTTGCCGCCGAGGGCCGGGTTGGGGATTTGGTGCATCTGCTGCGTCGTGGCAGGCTGAAGGTCAGCAGCAGGAGGGCGGCGATGGCGCAGCGGCGGGCAGGTTTGCGGTATCTTGGGGCGGCGCTGGCGTTGGGGCTGATTGCGCTTTGGGGGTCGGAAAACCTGTTCTGGACGGTGCCGCTGGATGGCATTGCGCCGCTGGACTGGCTGCTGACCTGGGGCGCTTATTCGCTGGTCGCGGCGGTGGCGCTGTCGGCGGTGCTGTGGTCGGGCCTGAGCGGCTGGCGGGCGGCGTTTCTGGGCGGGGCGGTGCTGGGCTTCGGGCTTGAGGGGGTGGTGGCCACCACGATGTATGACGCCTTTCCGTTCCAACTGGTGTGGACGCCGCTGGCCTGGCACGCGCTGGTCACCGGGCTGATGGTGCTGGCGCTGCCGCGGCGGCTGGCGCGGGGCGGGGTTTGGCGGCAGGTGGTGGGGCTGTTGGGGCTGGGGCTGTTCGGGGCGGTCTGGGGGTGGTTCTGGCCGACCGAACGCAGTGATCTGCCGGGCTTTGGCCTGCCGCTGGTCTATCTGCCGGGGATGGCGGTCAGCGTGGTGCTGGCGCAGCTAGGGCTGGACCGGCTGGGGCGGCTGGAGGTGCCCCGGCCTTGGGTCTTGCTGCTGGCACCGGGGGTGTTGGCGGCGCTTTGGCTGGGGCGGTTGGCCGCGATGCCATCGCCGCTGCTGCTGGCTTGCCCGGCGCTGATCGGCGTCACGGTCTGGGCGGCGCGGCGGTTGGGGCCGGGGCCGGTGGGGCTCGAACTTGGCCCGGCGGTGCCGGTGTGGCGGCACGGGTTGTTTTTGCTGGCGCCTTTGGTGACGGCGCTGCTGGTGGTGCCGGGCTGGGGGATGTTCGGGCCGGTGCCGTCGAACATTCTGGTGGCGGTGGGGGCGGGCGGTGCGGCGCTGGTGCTGTGGTTGCGGCTGGTGATTGGCGCGCTGCGGCGGCGGTAAGGGGGCTTTGCCCCCTCGCGCCGGGGGCGCTCACCCCCAGGATATTTGTGCAGAGGTGAATGTCAGGGGTTGAGGGTTTTCAGCGCGGTGGCGAGGTCGATGGTGCCGTCGTAAAGCGCGCGGCCCGAGATGGCACCGGCGATGATGCCGGTGTCGCGCAGGGCGATCAGGTCGGCCATAGAGGAGACGCCGCCCGAGGCGATGACCGGGATGCTGACGGCGCGGGCCAAGGCTTCGGTGGCGGCGATGTTGGGGCCGCCCATCGCGCCGTCGCGGTCGATGTCGGTATAGATCAGGGCGGCGACACCGGCATCCTCGAAGCTGCGGGCGAGGTCGGTGGCCTGCACGGTGGTTTCGGTGGCCCAGCCTTTGGTGGCGACAAGGCCCTTGCGGGCGTCGATGCCGACGGCGACCTGACCGGGGAAGGCGCGGGCGGCCTGGCGGACCAGATCGGGGTTCTCCACCGCCACGGTGCCGAGGATGACACGGGCCAGGCCCTTGGACAGCCACATCTCGATGGTGGCCATGTCGCGGATGCCGCCGCCAAGCTGGGCGGGGACTTTGATTGCTTTCAGGATCGCCTCGACCGCGGCGGCGTTGACTGGGGCACCGGCGAAAGCGCCGTTCAGATCGACCAGATGCAGCCATGCGCAACCGGCCTGCTGGAACTTCAGCGCCTGCGCCGCCGGGTCGTCACCGAACACTGTGGCCGCCGCCATCTCGCCGCGCAACAGGCGCACGCATTGGCCGTCTTTCAGGTCGATGGCGGGGTAGAGGATCATCTTGGGCTTCCCGGATCTCGTGCTGTGGCGCGGTGATAGCCGGAAACCGGGGCGGGTGCAAAGCCTGCTTCGGGGCGTGTTGTTAGCGGTAACGCGGCGTCTCGCCGCAGTTGCGAAGGCCGGTTGTGCAAGGTAGCTGCGGTGGAATTGCAACCGAGGGGGGATGAACATGCAGGAACGACCGGGGCGGCGCGGGTTTTCGATCTGGCTGGCGACAGTTGCTCTGCTTATAGTTGTAGGCGTTGTTCTGCCCTACCGGGTGCTGGCCGGCGGTGCGCCGTCGATGGCGATCTTCGGCTTCTGGTTGGCCTTCGGTCTGGCGGTGGTCGCGGTGATCGGCGTCGGCGTCGCGCGCTGGAAGGTGTGAGAAGATGATCTCCAGCACCATCATCTGGGCCGCCATCGCGGTTTTCGCCGTTGCCGGAGCCATCATCGCCTGGCTGGCGCAGCGGGCCAACACCGGCACCGCCGCCGACTATTACCTTGGCGGCAGCCGGTTGGGCGGCATGATCGCCGGGCTGTCCTATGGCGCCACCACCTATTCGGCCTTCATGCTGGTGGTGCTGACCGGGCTGACCTATCGCGGCGGCGTCGGCGCACTGGGGTTCGAGCTGATCTATTTCGCCGGGCTGACCCTGCTGGTGGTGTTTGCGCCGCGGTTCTGGCTGGCAGCGCGCAAATGGGGCTTCATCTCGCCGGCCGAGATGGTGGGCGCGCGCTATGGCAGCCCGGCGGTGGCCAAGGCGATGGCGGCGGTGGCGCTGGTGTTCCTGCTGCCCTATTGCACGACGCAGATGGCCGGGGTCGGCTTGCTGCTGTCGGGCGTGACCGGCGGCGGGATCACGCTGGCGCAGGCGATTGCCACCGGGGCGGTGCTGGCGACGCTGTGGACCCTGCTGGCGGGCTTGCGCTCGGTGGCCTGGACCGATGCGGCGCAGGCGGTGGTGATGCTGCTGTCGGGCGCGGTGGCGGTGGCTGCGGCGGTGGCGGCGATCGGCGGGCCGCGCGCCTTCATCGACCAGACCGTGCAGAACCATGGCGCCTGGCTCGATCTGCCCGGGCCGGGGCTGTGGAGCCTGCCGACCTTTGTGGCGCTTGCCTTCCCGTGGTTCTTTTTCGCCATTTCCAACCCGCAGGTCAGCCAGCGGCTGTTCGTCGCCCGCGATTTCGCGGCGATGCGGCGGATGATCCTGTGGGTGCTGGGCTTCGGGCTGTTGTTCACGCTGGTGGCGGTGATCTGGGGCTTTGCGGCGCTGCATCTGGTGCCGGGGCTGGAGAATACCGCCATGGCCACCCCGGCGCTGCTGACATCCGGGGCGATTCCGGTGCCTGTGGCGGTGCTGCTGGTGATCGGCGTGCTGTCGGCGGCGGTTTCGACGCTGGAATCCATCGCGCTGACCATGGGCTCGATGGTGGCGCGCGACTTTCTGGGGGCAAGGACCGGCGATGCGATGCAGGTGTTTGCCGGGCGGCTGGTGGTGATCCTCGTGATCGTGTTCGCGGCGGCTTTCGCGCTGGATACCGCGAAGATCGTCGATCAACTGGCGGCGCTGTCCTCGGCGGGCCTGCTGGTAACGGTGCCGCCGATCATCGGCGCCTTCTTCTGGCGGCGCGGCACGGCGGCGGGGGTGCTGGCGTGCCTCGCGGGCGGGTCGGTGGTGGCGGTGGTCATGGCGCTGGGGCTGGGGGTCAGCGTGTTCAATCCGGCGCTGGCACTGACGGTGGCGGCGGTCAGCACCGGGCTGTTCGTGGCGGTCAGCCTGATCAGCCAGCCGCGCGTGGGCGCGCTGGATTTCGCGGACGAATTGCGGGCCGATCTGGACCGCCATAACGCCTGGTAGCCGCTACCCAACGTCAGGCTTGCGCGAAAGCTGCCGCCATGGCGAGATGGCGGCAGCTTCAGGGAGGAGGCCACCATGAAAAAACTCGCACTGACCGCCGCGTTCATGCTTGCCGCAGGCGCGGCTTTTGCCGATCCGCTGGAGGGGGTGTGGCAGACCCAGGTGGATGACGGCGCCTATGCCCATGTCACCATCGCCCCCTGCGGGCCGGCGTTCTGCGGCATCATCAGCGAAAGCTTCAAGGACGGCGCGCCGTTCGAGTCGGAAAACCATGGCAAGATGATCGTGATCAACATGGTGCCAGAGGGCGACGGCAGCTATGCAGGGCAGGTCTGGCGGCCGTCGAACAACAAGATCTACACCGGCGGGATCGAGCTGAACGGCAACAGCATGAAGCTGGCGGGCTGCGTCGCGGGCGGGCTGTTCTGCAAGAAGCAGACCTGGACGCGGGTGAACTGAACCCGCAGCTTCCGGGTGGCGCGACGCTGCGGGCCGGGGCAGGGTTGGTCCTGTTCGGGCAGGGGGCTTGCGATGGCGGCGAGGGATGGGGTGTCGGTGCGGACCACGAGCCGTCCGGTTGGCGATGCCGAATGGGCGGCGCTGCTGGCGCGGCAGGTGCTGCCGCTGTTCTACGGCGTGCGCAGCACCGGGGTTCTGTGCCGGTTCGGCTGTGCGGCACGCGCACCGTTGCGGCGCAATGTGGTGGTGTTTGATACGGTTCAGGCGGCGGCTGAAGCCGGGTTCCGGCCCTGCAAACGCTGCTGCCCCTAAGGCTTCCAGCGCAGGAAATTGCCGATCAGCCGCAGGCCGGTGGCCTGGCTTTTCTCGGGGTGGAACTGGGTGCCGACCATGGTGCCGCGACCGACGATGGCGGTGATCGGACCGCCGTAATCGACATGCGCCAGCCGTTCGGCGGGGTTTTCGACCCGGAAATGGTAGGAGTGGACGAAATAGGCGTGATCGCCGGTGGAGATGCCCGCCAGCACCGGATGCGCCGCCCCTCCGGCGTCCAGCACCAGATCATTCCAGCCCATGTGCGGCACCTTCAGGGCCGGATCGGCGGGGGTGATCCGCAGCACCTCGCCGGAAATCCAGTCGAAACCGCGGGTGTCCTGATACTCGCGGCCCCAGCTTGCCATCATCTGCATACCGACGCAGATGCCGAGGAAGGGCCGGGCGCGCAGCGTCACCGCCTCTTCGATCGCCTCGAACAGCCCGCCATACGACCCCAGCGCCTTGCGGCAGGCCGGAAAGGCACCATCGCCCGGCAGCACGATGCGGTCGGCGCGGGCGACATCCTCGGGGCGGTCCGACACCAGCACATCGCCGCCGCCGACCTCCAGGGCCATGCGCTGAAACGCCTTTTCGGCGGAATGAAGGTTGCCGCTGTCGTAATCGACCAGAACCGTCAGCATCGGTTACAACATGCCCTTGGTCGAGGGGATGGCGTCGCCCTTGCGCGGATCGGCCTCGACCGCCACTCGCAACGCCCGTGCCACCGCCTTGAAGGCGGCCTCGGCAATGTGGTGGCTGTTGATGCCATGCACCTGATCGACATGCAGGGTGATGCCGCCATGGGTGGACAGCGCCTGAAAGAATTCGCGCACCAGTTCGGTGTCGAAAGCGCCGATCTTGGCGGTGGGAAATTCGACATTCCACACGAGGTAGGCCCGCCCCGAAAGGTCCAGCGCACAGCGCACCTGCGCATCATCCATCGCCAGCGCACATTCGCCATAGCGCCGGATGCCGCGCTTGTCGGCCAGCGCCTTGGCCAGCGCCTGACCGATGGCGATGCCGCAATCCTCGACCGTGTGGTGGTCGTCGATGTGCAGATCGCCCTTGGCGCGCAGGGTGATGTCGATCAGCGAGTGCCGGGCCAGTTGTTCCAGCATGTGATCAAAGAACCCCACGCCGGTCTGCACGTCGTAAAACCCGGTGCCGTCAAGGTTCAGGGTGGCCGAAATGGCGGTTTCGGCGGTGGTGCGGCTGATGGTGGCCTGACGCATGGGTGGCTCCGCTGCTGGGTGCCGCCTTATAGGCCGGGGCGGGGGTTTCGGGCAAGGCCCGCTGCGGCAAAAGAAAAAGCGCCCGAAGGCGCTTTGGACTTCTGGAGCGGGCGAGGCGATTCGAACGCCCGACCCTAACCTTGGCAAGGTTATGCTCTACCCCTGAGCTACGCCCGCACTCCGTGGCGCTGACTAGCCGATGCGCGCGGTCAATGCAATGCGAAAGGGCGCCCGGATGGGGCGCCCTTTTCCGTCTGATCCAATTGGAGCGGGCGAAGGGATTCGAACCCTCGACCCTAACCTTGGCAAGGTTATGCTCTACCCCTGAGCTACGCCCGCACCGTCTGGAGTGCGGCTGATCTATAAAGTCGCGGCGGCGCTTGCAAGGGGGAAAACGGCGGCTTGCGGAAATTTTCCGCCGTCATTCCAATTCCAAGAGCAAGTCCTTGGCGTCGATCTGGCTGCCCGGATGCACATGCAGCGCCTTGACGGTGGCGGCGCGGTCGGCGTGGATGCCGGTTTCCATCTTCATCGCCTCGATGGTCAGCAACAGATCGCCTGCCTGCACCTTCTGCCCCGCCGTCACCGCGACCGAGGCCACCGACCCCGGCATCGGGGCGCCGACATGGGCGGCATTGCCCTCTTGCGCCTTGGGTTTGGCGGCGGTTTTCGCCTTGATGGCGCGGTTGGGCACCCGGATCACCCGCGGCTGGCCGTTGAGTTCGAAGAACACCTTGGCATCGCCTTCCTCGGTGGTCTCGCCCACGGCTTGCAGACGGATTTCCAGGGTCTTGCCGGGGTCGATCTCGGCGGTGATCTCGTCGCCCGGTTCCATGCCGTAAAAGAAGGTGCGGGTGGGCAGGGTGCGCACCGGGCCATAGGTGCGATGGCGGGTGCGGTAGTCGGTGAAGACTTTCGGATACATCAGGTAGCCGTTCAGGTCTTCGTCGTCGATCACCTCGCCCTCGGCCTCGTCGCTGCCCACCTGCAATTCGCGCGCCAGCTTTGCCCGCACGGAGTCAATATCCACCGCCGTCATATGGGCGCCGGGGCGGGTGGTGATGGCAGGCTCGCCCTTCAGCACCTTGGCGCTGATCCCGGCAGGCCAGCCGCCTTGCGGTTGCCCGAGGTTGCCCTTGAGCATATCGACCACCGAGTCGGGGAAAGCCAGATCAACGGCGGGGTCTTCGACCTGGGCGCGGCTGAGGTTCTGCGCCACCATCATCAGCGCCATGTCGCCCACCACCTTGGAACTGGGCGTGACCTTGACGATATCGCCGAACATCTGGTTGGCGTCGGCATAGGCCTGCGCCACCTCGTGCCAGCGGTCCTCCAGCCCCAGACTGCGGGCCTGCGCCTTGAGGTTGGTGAACTGGCCGCCCGGCATCTCGTGCAGATAGACCTCGGACGCGGGCGCCGGCAGACCGGATTCGAAGGCCGCATACTGGCCGCGCACCGCCTCCCAATAGTTCGAAAGCCCGCGGATGGCGGCGATGTCCAAACCGGTGTCGCGGTCGGTATGGCGCAGCGCCTCGACGATCGAGCCAAGACAGGGCTGCGAGGTGCCGCCCGAAAACGCGTCCATCGCCGCATCGACCGCATCGACCCCGGCATCGCAGGCCGCCAGAATCGTGCCCGCGGCAATGCCCGAGGTGTCGTGGGTGTGGAAATGGATCGGCAGGCCGACCTCGTTTTTCAAGGCGGTGATCAGAACGCGGGCGGCGGCGGGCTTCAGCAGCCCCGCCATGTCCTTCAGCCCCAGAACATGCGCGCCAGCCGCCTTCAGCGCCTTGCCCATGGTCACATAATAGCCCAGGTCATACTTGGCGCGGTCGGGGTTCAGGATGTCGCCGGTATAGCAGATCGTGCCCTCGCACAGCTTTTCCTGCTCGATCACCGCATCCATCGCCACCCGCATGTTCTCGACCCAGTTGAGAGAATCGAACACCCGGAACACATCCACCCCGGTTTCAGCCGCCTGTTTTATGAAAAATCGAACAATGTTGTCCGGGTAGTTGGTGTAGCCCACGCCGTTGGAGGCGCGCAGCAGCATCTGGGTCATCACGTTGGGCAATCGCGCGCGAATGTCGCGCAGCCGCTGCCAGGGACATTCCTGCAGGAAGCGGTAGGCCACGTCGAACGTCGCCCCACCCCAACATTCGACCGAGAACAGGCCGGGTAGGTTGGCGGCATAGGCAGGCGTGGCGCGGATCATGTCGATCGAGCGCATGCGGGTTGCCAGCAGGCTTTGATGGCCGTCGCGCATGGTGGTGTCGGTGATCAGCACGCGGGTCTGCGCCGCCATCCAGTCGGCCACCGCCTGCGGCCCCTTGTCGGCCAACAGGTTGCGGGTGCCATAGGCCGGTTCGGCGTTCAGAACCGGCGGCTTGGGTGCGCGCAGATCGGCGGCGGGCTTCACCCGGCCCGCGGTCTCGGGGTGGCCGTTCACCGTGATGTCGGCGATATAGGTCAGGATCTTGGTGGCCCGGTCGCGACGCTTCTTGAACGCGAACAGCTCGGGCGTGGTGTCGATGAACTTGGTGGTATAGGTGTTGTTCAGGAAGGTCGGGTGCTTCAGCAGGTTCTCGACAAAGGCGATGTTGGTGGACACGCCGCGCACCCGGAATTCGCGCAGCGCCCGGTCCATCCGGGCAATCGCCTGCTCGGGTGTCTGTGCCCAGGCCGTCACTTTCACCAGCAAAGAATCATAATACCGCGTGATCACCGACCCCGCATAGGCCGTGCCACCATCCAGCCGGATACCCATGCCGGTGGCCGAGCGGTAGGCGGTGATCCGGCCATAATCGGGGATGAAGTTGTTCTGCGGGTCTTCGGTGGTGACCCGGCATTGCAGGGCGTGGCCGGACAGGTGGATATCTTCCTGCCGCGCCATGCCGGTGGCCTCGGCCAGGGTCTTGCCCTCGGCGATCTTGATCTGCGCCTGCACGATGTCGATGCCGGTCACTTCCTCGGTGACGGTATGTTCGACCTGCACCCGCGGATTGACCTCGATGAAGTAGAATTTCTGGTCGTCCATATCCATCAGGAATTCGACGGTGCCGGCACATTCATAGCCGACATGGGCGCAGATGCGGCGGCCAAGCTCGCAGACCTCGGCGCGCTGGGCGGGCGTCAGGTAGGGGGCGGGGGCGCGTTCGACGACCTTCTGGTTGCGGCGCTGCACCGTGCAGTCACGCTCGTAAAGGTGGTAGATATGGCCCTGCTTGTCGCCCAGGATCTGCACCTCGACGTGCCGGGCGCGCAGGATCATCTTTTCCAGATAACCCTCGCCGTTGCCAAAGGCGGCCTCGGCCTCGCGCCGCCCCTCGCGCACCTTGTCGGCGAGTTCCTCGGGGCCGTTGATCGGCCGCATGCCCCGGCCGCCGCCGCCCCAACTGGCTTTCAGCATCAGCGGATAGCCCACCGCCGCCGCCTGCCGCTTGGTGTCTTCCAGATCATCGCCCAGCACTTCGGTGGCCGGAATGACCGGCACCCCCGCCGCCATCGCCACCCGGCGGGCGCTGGCCTTGTCGCCCAAGGCCCGCATGGTGGCGGCTTTCGGGCCGATGAAGGCAATCCCCGCCGCGTCGCAGGCATCGACGAAATCGGGGTTCTCCGACAGCAAGCCGTAGCCCGGATGAATGGCATCGGCCCCCGCCTGCTTCGCCACCCGGATGATCTCGGGGATGGACAGGTAGGCACCCACCGGCGAAAGACCCTCACCGATCCGGTAGGCCTCGTCGGCCTTGAAGCGGTGGAGGCTCAGCTTGTCTTCCTCGGCATAGACCGCGACGGTCTTCTTGCCCATCTCGTTGGCCGCCCGCATCACCCGGATGGCAATCTCGCCACGGTTGGCGATCAGGATCTTGCGGAATTCGGCCATGGGTATCTCCGGCAGGCTAAGGGATGAGCCAGTGTAGGGGTGCTGCGCTGCGGCGCAAGGGTCGCAAGGGCTTCTGCGGCGGGAATAGCGAAAGATTCCGTTTGCGCAAACAGCCGTTGGCGCCGCAGGGCAAAAAGCTTTGGAACATTCGCGGAACACTTCTTTAACTCCGCGCCAAGCCGCGCTAGGGTGGGGCGATGAGCGGTGACAGTGAAAGCGATGCGTTCGAGGCGGCGGTGCCGTTAAGCCAGCGTGCCATGGCGGCGCGGCCTGCGCCCTATCTGGACGATCTGAACCCCGAACAACGCGCCGCCGTGCTGGCCCCCGACGGGCCGGTGCTGATGCTGGCAGGCGCTGGCACCGGCAAGACCAAGGCGCTGACCGCCCGCATCGTGCATCTTCTGACCACCGGCAAGGCGCGTCCCAACGAGATTCTGGCCGTGACCTTCACCAACAAGGCCGCGCGCGAGATGAAGGACCGGGTTGGCCGGATGCTGGGGCAGGTGGAGGGGATGCCGTGGATGGGCACCTTCCATTCGATTTCCGTCAAGATCCTGCGCCGTCATGCCGAACTGGTGGGGCTGAAGTCGAACTTCACCATTCTGGACACCGACGACCAGATCCGCCTGCTGAAACAGTTGATTGTGGCCGAGAATATCGACGAAAAGCGCTGGCCCGCGCGGCTGTTGGCCGGGTTGATCGATAGCTGGAAAAACCGCGCCTGGACGCCCGCCAAGGTGCCGTCCTCGGAAGCCAGCGCCTACAACAACCGCGGCACCGAGCTTTACCAGATGTATCAGGACCGCCTGCGCGCCCTGAACGCCACCGATTTCGGCGACCTGCTGCTGCATGTGGTGACGATCTTTCAGACCCACCCGGATGTGCTGGCGCAATACCAGCGTTGGTTCCGCTACATCCTGGTGGACGAGTATCAGGACACCAACGTGGCGCAATACCTGTGGCTGCGGCTGCTGGCGCAGGCGCATCGCAACATCTGCTGCGTCGGCGATGACGACCAGTCGATCTACGGCTGGCGCGGCGCCGAGGTCGGCAACATCCTGCGGTTCGAGAAGGATTTCCCCGGCGCCCATGTGGTGCGGCTGGAACAGAACTACCGCTCCACCCCGCATATCCTGGCCGCGGCTTCGGCGGTGATCGCCGCCAACAAGGGCCGCCTCGGCAAGACCCTGTGGACCGAGCGCGAGGCGGGCGAGAAGGTGCGGCTGATCGGCCATTGGGATGGCGAGGAAGAAGCGCGCTGGATCGGTGACGAGCTGGAGGCGTTGCAGCGCGGCACAAGGGCGATGGACCCGCACAGCCTTGACGACATGGCGATTCTGGTCCGCGCCAGCCACCAGATGCGGGCCTTCGAGGACCGGTTTCTGACCATCGGCCTGCCCTACCGGGTGATCGGCGGCCCGCGGTTCTATGAACGGCTCGAGATTCGCGACGCCATGGCCTATTTCCGGCTGGCCGTCTCGCCCGCCGATGATCTGGCCTTTGAGCGGGTGGTGAACACCCCCAAACGCGGTCTGGGCGACACCGCGCAGCAGAACATCCAGCGCAGGGCGCGGGCGGCGGGAGTCTCCTTGCTGGGCGGTGCGCGGGAACTGCTGGCGCAGGGCGGCATCGGCGGCAAAGGGGCCAATCAACTCCGCACATTTGTGACGAGTTGCGATGCTTGGCACTACTTTGTTGCGAACAGAGGTAACGAGCTAGAGATCAAGCGGTATGCCGACCAACTGTTCGTTCTGCGCGAAGAGCGTTCTCGCCTTTTGAGGGAACTGGAGCTTCTCGATGAAAATGATGAAGCGCGGGAGTCAGTTGAGCGGGAAATAGTCATCTGCGGCGCGAGAATTGGCCGCTGCGAGAGAGATATCGCGATACTCGATGGGAACCATGTTCTGCTGGCCGAGCAAATCCTTGAGGAATCCGGCTACACCGCGATGTGGCAGGCCGACAAGACCCCCGAAGCGCCGGGCCGCCTTGAAAACCTCAAGGAACTGGTCAAGGCGCTGGAGCAGTTCGAGAACCTGCAAGGATTCCTCGAACACGTCTCGCTGATCATGGAAAACGAATCCGAGGAGGCGGCGGAAAAGGTCAGCATCATGACCCTGCACGCCGCCAAGGGCCTTGAATTTCCAGTGGTTTTCCTGCCCGGCTGGGAGGATGGCCTGTTCCCCAGCCAGCGCAGCATGGACGAATCCGGGCTGAAGGGGGTCGAGGAAGAACGCCGCCTGGCCTATGTCGGCATCACCCGGGCCGAGGCGTTGTGCACCATCTCCTTCGCCGCCAACCGCCGGGTCTATGGCCAGTGGCAATCGGCGCTGCCGTCGCGCTTCATCGACGAATTGCCCGAAGCACATGTCGAAGTGCTGACCCCGCCCGGCCTATACGGCGGCGGCTACGGGGCGGCGGGGATGCAGGCGGGGTTCGGCGGCGGTTCAGGCATCGAACAGCGTGCGGCCTCGGCCGATGCCTACAACTCGCCCGGCTGGAAACGCATGACCGAACGCGCCCCCACCCGCCCGATGGCGCAACCGCGCGAGGCCCGCAACAGCGTGATCGACCTTGACGCGATCTCCAGCTTCACGCTCGACGACCGGGTGTTCCACGCCAAGTTCGGCTACGGCACCGTGGTCGGCATCGAGGGCGACAAGCTCGACGTGGCCTTCGACAAGGCCGGGGTCAAGAAACTGGTCGCCCGCTTCGTGCTGCCCGCGCATCAGGCCGACGACGTGCCGTTCTAGCTTCTTCTCTGCAAAAATATCCCCGCCGGAGGCACCCGGTCGCGCCGTTGGAGCCTCCGGCGGGGATATTTGAGCAAAGGTGAATGGATCAGGCCGCACGCAGCCGGGCCGCGGCGCGTTCCAGACCGAATACCGCCAATCCGGCCAGCAGGCCCCAGAAGGCCGCGCCGATGCCGAACAGCGCGACACCCGAGGCGGTAACAGTCAGCGTCACCGCCGCAGCGAAGCGTTGCAGCGGCGGCGTGAAGGCGCCGGTGGCGGCGCCGGTGAAAGGCCCGAGCAAAGCGAGGGCCACGATTGCGGTGATCAGGGCCGCGGGCAGCGCCGCCAGCAGGCTCAGCAGCACCGGGCCGAACACCCCCAGCGCCACCCAGATCGCGGCATAGACCAGCCCGACCTTCCAGCGCTGGTCGCGGTCGGGGTGCACGTCATCGCCCAGACAGATCGCCGCGGTGATCGCCGCCATCGACACCGGATGCGCGCCGAACAGCGCCGAAACCGCCGACAGCCCGCCAGTGACCGCCAGCGCCGGGCGCACCGGCGGGGTGTAACCGGCGGCGCGCAGCGTGGCAAAGCCGGGCAGGTTCTGCGAGGCCATGGTCACCAGATACAGCGGCAGTCCCAGCCCGATCAGCGCGCTGGCGCGGAACTCGGGGGCGATGAAGGTCAGGTGCGGCAGGGTCAGGCTCAGCCCGGGTGCTGCTGCCGCACCGGTCACGAAGGCCAGCGCCACACTGCAACTCAGCGCCGCCAGCACGGCCAGCGCCGGGTTCCACAGCCGCACCAGCGCGAACATCCCCACCATCGGTGCCACCAGCCAAGGTAAAGCCTGCGCCGCGGGCACCAGCTTCAGGCAGAACGGCAGCAACACCCCCGCCAGCATCCCCGCCGCGATGCCATCCGGGATCAGCGCCACCGCCCGCCCCAAGGGCCGCAGCGCCGCCGTCAGCACCGTCAGGCCGCCCGCCAGCAGGAAGGCCCCCACCGCCTCGGGCATCGAAATGCCGCTGGTGGCGGCGATCAGGGCCGCCCCCGGCGTGGACCAGGCCAGCACCACCGGCACCCGCGCCCAGAGGCTCAGCCCGGCGCTGCCGATGGCCTTGGCGAGGCATATCGCGAAAATCCACGAGGCGGTTTGTGCGGGCGTGGCGCCGACCGCCGCGGCGGCGGCCAGCAGCAGGGCGATGGTGCTGCCGTAGCCGACCAAGGCGGCCACCAGTGCCGCCGAAAACAACGATGCCCGCATGTTCCGTCCTGCCAGATTTGGCGCGACGATGCGGGCAGATGCGGGGCGATGCAAGGGGGGCGATGCAAGGGGGAAGGGTGCGGCGGCACCAGGGAGGAGGAGCGGTGCCGCCGCGATCGTCAAACCCCGGGAGGAGGTGGGGCCGACAGACGGGTCAAGGCCGTGGCCTTGGAAAAGGTTGCGGCGGCACCAGGGAGGAGGAGCGGTGCCGCCGCGATATCTCGAACCCCGGGAGGAGGTGGGGCCGAGCATCGGTGTCAGGGCCGAAGCCCCGGAATAAAAATGCGGCGACACCAGGGAGGAGGAGAGGTGTCGCCGCAGAGTGTCAAACCCCGGGAGGAGGTGGGGCCGACATGCCGTTTCGGGGTTTTTCCCCGGAAAGAAGCTGCGGCGGCACTGGGGAGGAGGATCAGTGCCGCCGCGTTTGCCAGAAACCCCGGGAGGAGGTGGGGTTCAGCAAGAAACCTTATTTGCCGTAGGCGGCATCCGCCGCGATACGGGTGATCATCGCGCGGCTGATGCCCAGATCGTCCAGTTCGCGCGTGGAAAGTGCGGCCAGTTCACGCAGGGTCCGGCCATAAACCCGGCGGCGTTGCAGGGCTTCGCGGCCCAGCTTCACCACCGCGGCGATGCGGTCGCCAAGGCCATGCGGCGTCGTGCGTGCAGTGTGCAGAAAAGCCATCTCATCAGCCTCAATCGGTTTCTTGGCGCGGCAGGGATCGGTTTGTTCCGGGTCTGTCTCGCTGTTAGGGGTAACATGGGCCAAATGCTGCACCTGCACAATAGCACGCCACCGCAATGCCGCCATGCAGCGCCCGCATGGCTGAAACGGTTAATTATCCCAAGACAAACAGACACTTCGCCTGAAATTTGAGCACATGGTAAACCCGGGCTTGCCCTTTGTTGCAAAGCGCTCAAGTTTGCCACAGGAATGGGCGACCCGCGCACGCTCGATTTGAAGGAGACGCCGATGACCCCCACCCGCGACACCGTTCTGGCCGCTCTTGCCCGTATTCCGCTGCCCGGTGGTGGCGACCTTGTGTCGCGCGATCTGATTCGGGCGCTGGTGGTGGACGGCGGGCAGGTGCGCTTTGTGATCGAGGCCGAAAGCCCCGACCAGGCGCGGGCGCTGGAAGGCGTGCAGGCCCAGGCCGAGGCGGCGTTGCGGGCGCTGCCGGGCATCAGTTCGGTGCAGGTGGTGATGACCGCGCATGGGCCTGCGGCCCCCAGTCTGAAGATCGGCCAGCACCCCACAGCGCAACCCGCCGGGCCGCAGCCGATTGCCGGCATCGACCGGATCATCGCCGTGGGCTCCGGCAAGGGCGGGGTGGGCAAATCCACCGTCTCGTCCAACCTGGCGGTGGCGCTGGCGCGTCAGGGGCGGCGCGTTGGCCTGCTGGATGCCGATATTTATGGCCCCAGCCAGCCGCGGATGATGGGGGTTTCCAAGCGCCCGGTCAGCCCGGATGGCCAGACCATCATTCCGCTGATGGCGCATGGCGTCGCCATGATGTCGATCGGGCTGATGCTGCGCGAGGACGAGGCGGTGATCTGGCGCGGCCCGATGATCATGGGGGCGTTGCAGCAACTGCTGACCCAGGTGCAATGGGGCAAGCTGGATGTGCTGATCATCGACCTGCCGCCCGGCACCGGCGACATCCAGTTGAGCCTTTGCCAGCGCACGCATCTGACCGGGGCGATCATCGTTTCCACCCCGCAGGACGTGGCGCTTCTGGACGCGCGCAAGGCGCTGGACATGTTCCAGAAGCTGAAAACCCCGGTGCTGGGGCTGATCGAGAACATGTCATCTTATATCTGCCCCAACTGCGGCCATGAGGCGCATATCTTCGGCCATGGCGGCGTGGCGACCGAGGCGGCGAAACAGGGCCTGCCGTTCCTGGGCGAGTTGCCTCTGGCGCTGGAGGTGCGGGTGGCGGGCGATGCCGGCACGCCGGTGGCGGCAGGCGAAGGGCCGCTGGCCGAGGCTTACGGGCGGCTGGCCGCACGGCTGGTGGCGGGCGGCATGGCCTGAGCCGGCAATTTCCGAATCACCTGAACCCTGAAAACGTTGCGAAACCCGGGTCTTGGCCCGGGTTTTTCATGTTGCGGGGGGGGCGGCAGGCCGCCCAAACGGCGGCGGTGAAGATTTTTTCATCCCGGTGTCCTCGGCTACAGCCCCGATCACGCCACCATATCTGGTAGGTCACGAAGCCGTGTTTCGCCAGAATTAGCGGCCTGCACACACAAGATGCTGCGCGTCAGCCCGTTCTGAAACAAGATATCCCGGTTTGGCCCACAAAATGGGATTGATTACCATGAAATACCATGTCATTCCTTTCCCTACGGAGATGAGGGCGAGCTTGACACAAGAAGGGGCGACCAAGACCCCAAGGCAAAACGTCAGGTTTCATACAGGCACTTGCTTTCATTGAACAAAGAGATCCGGCGCGCGGCGAGCAGACATCTCCCCCAGGTGGCGTGCGCAGTCGGACAAACCCAGCGATGGGACAGGACGGCGGATTGAGCAGTGGCAGCCGCTCAATCCGCCGATTTCCGTTTCAGGGCCGGGAAAAGGCAGTTTGGTTCACAAGGAGCGCGGACAAGTGGCGCGCAGTTTCGTCGGCAGTTTTGATCAGGTCGTGGACGGAAAGGGCAGGGTGTCGATCCCGGCCGCGTTCCGCCGCGTGATCGAACAGGGCGACAGTGAACGCAAGGATGGGGAAAAGCCAACGGTCTATATCGCCTATGGCGAGCCGGGGCGGGCCTATCTCGAAGGCTATTCCGCCGACGGGCTGGCCGAATTGCAGGCCCAGGTCAACGATCTGCCCTATGATTTCGATGGCCGCGAGGCGATGGAAGACCTGTATTTCACCAACGTGATGGAAGCGCAGCTGGATGACACCGGGCGCATCGTGCTGACGCAGGTGCTGCGCGACAAGATCGGCCTGCACGACAAGGCGATGTTTGTCGCCAAGGGCTCGCGCTTCGAGATCTGGGAACCCGAGACCTACACCGTGCAGCGTGGCAACCGCACCCGCGATTATCTGCAAGCCAAGGGCCCGAACTTCAACCCGCGCGCCCTGCTGGCGGCGGCAGTCCGGGCGAAATGATGGCCGGGATTGCACCCGCCGCTCCGCATGTCCCGGTCCTGTTGCGCCCGTTGCTGGCGGCGGTGGCGCCGGTGCAGGGGGTCTGGCTGGATGGCACCTTTGGCGCCGGTGGCTATGCCCGCGGGTTGCTGGCGGCAGGGGCGGCCAAGGTGATCGGCATCGACCGCGACCCCCTCGCGCTGCAAATGGCTGCCGCTTGGGCCGGGGAATACGGCGACCGGCTGCGGCTGGTGGCAGGCAATTTCTCGGAACTGGATGTGCTGGCGGGCGAGCCGCTGGATGGCATCGTGCTCGATCTGGGCGTGTCGTCGATGCAGCTTGATCTGCCCGAGCGCGGGTTTTCTTTCCTGCGCGATGGGCCGCTGGACATGCGGATGAGCCAGCAGGGCGACAGTGCGGCGGATATCGTGAACGCCACCGAGGAAGGGGCGTTGGCCGATATCCTTTATACCTATGGCGAGGAACGCGCCTCGCGCCGGATCGCCAAGGCGATCGTGGCGGCGCGGGCGATTGCGCCGATCACCACCACCCTGCGGCTGGCCGAGATCGTGGCGGGCTGTCTGCCGCGCCCGAAACCGGGGCAAAGCCACGCCGCCACCCGCAGCTTTCAGGCGATCCGCATCGCGGTGAACACCGAATTTTCCGAACTGGTCGAAGGGCTTGCCGCCGCCGAGCGGGCGCTGAAGCCGGGCGGCCTGCTGGCGGTTGTCACCTTTCACAGCCTTGAAGATCGCATCGTCAAGCGGTTCTTCCAGTTGCGATCCGGCAACGAGGCCAATGCCAACCGCTATGCCCCGGCCAAGGCCGAAGACGCGCCGCGCTTTGATCTGGTCACCCGCCGCGCCGTGGCCCCCGATGACGCCGAACTGGCGGAAAACCCCCGCGCACGGTCGGCCAAGCTGCGCGTCGGCCGCCGCACCGAGGCGCCTGCGGGCACCTCTGACCCCGCCGCGCTTGGCGTGCCGATGATCCGACCGACCAGACCGAAAGGACGCCACTGATGCGGCCGCTGCTTTATCTTGCCACCTTCCTTGCGGTGATCGGCTGCGCCTTCTGGGCCTACCGCGAGAACTATGCCACGCAAGCCGCCCTGAAGGACGTGAGCCGCCTGCAGGCCGAAATTGCCGACCTGCGCGATGCGCTGACGATCCAGCGGGCCGAATGGGCCTATCTGAACCGCCCCGACCGGCTGCGCGAGCTGACCACCATCAACTTCGACCGGCTTGGCCTGCTGCCGCTGGAACCCACCCAATTTGGCCAGACCGGGCAGGTGGCCTATCCCGCCCCCGACGTTCCGGTGCTGCTGGACACCTCGCCCGTTGATACTTCCGGCACACAGGAGAGCTTTCCGTGACCCGCACGCCGCTGCGCCCGCTGGCGCGTATCCTGTCCGCCCGTGCCGCCGGTGAAAACCCGGACGTGATCGAGCGCGAGAATCTGGCTCAGCGCCACGAGGCGATGCGCACCCGCACCCGTGGCCGGGCCGAGGGGCGGCTGCTGATTCTGGGGTTCGCGTTTCTGGCGGCCTTCGGGCTGATCGGGATGCGGATGGGCGCACTGGCCACCGCCACCGCCGCCGAGCCGCAACTGGCCTCTTCGGGCACGGAAATTCTGGCGCAGCGCGCCGATATCACCGACCGCAATGGCCGGATTCTGGCCACCAACCTGATGACCAACTCGCTTTACGTCCAGCCCAAGGACATGGTCGATCCGGCCCGGGTGGCGGCAGAGCTGGCGCAGATTTTCCCCGATCTGGATGCCGCCGCGCTGGAGCGCCGTTTCACCGATGGCCGCAGCTTCATGTGGGTGCGCAAGGTGTTGTCGCCCGAACAGCAGCAACAGGTGCACGAGATCGGTGACCCCGGCCTTTTGTTCGGCCCGCGCGAGATGCGGCTTTATCCCAACGGTCGGCTGGCGGCGCATGTGCTGGGCGGCGCCAGTTTCGGTGCCGAGGGCGTGGATTCGGCAGAAGTGATTGGCACCGCCGGTGTGGAAAAGGCGCTGGACGCGCGGCTGCGTGACCCCGCGCAGGCTGGCGCGCCGCTGGCGCTTTCCATCGACCTGACGGTGCAGGCGGCCACGCAGGAAGTGCTGGAAGCCGGCATGAAGATGATGAACGCCAAGGGTGCCGCCGCCATCCTGATGGACGTGCACACCGGCGAAGTGCTGTCGATGGTGTCGCTGCCGGATTTCGACCCCAACGACCGGCCGCAGCCGCTGTTGACCGGCGACCCCGGCGACAGCCCGCTGTTCAACCGCGCGGTGCAGGGGGTTTACGAGCTTGGTTCGACCTTCAAGATCTTCGCCGTGGCGCAGGCGATGGACCTGGGGCTGGTGAACCCCGAAACCATGGTCGATGCCAAGGCGCCGATGTATTGGGGCAAGTTCAAGATCAACGAATTCGAGGGCCACAACTATGGCCCGCTGCTGTCGGTGACCGAGGTCATCGTGAAATCCTCCAACGTTGGCGCGGCGCATATCGCCATGCAGATCGGCGGTTTGCGGCAGCAGGCGTTCTTCAAATCGCTGGGGCTGTTCGATGCCACGCCGGTGGAGCTGGTCGAGGCGCCGGGCGCCAAGCCGCTGATCCCGTCGAAATGGCCAGAGATTGTGACGATTACAACGGCTTACGGCCACGGCATGTCTGACAGCCCGATGCATCTGGCCGCCGCCTATGCCGCCATCGCCAATGGCGGGCTTGCGGTGAAGCCGACGCTTTTGCGCCGCGATGCCCCGCTGCAGGCCGAGCGGATCATGTCGGAAACCGCCGCCCGTGCTGCCGTTTCCATGCTGCGGCAGGTGGTGACGCGCGGCACCGCCAGTCTGGGCGACGTGCCCGGCTATGCGGTGGGCGGCAAGACCGGCACCGCCGACAAGCCCAAGCCCACGGGCGGCTATTACAAGGACAAGGTGGTGAACACCTTCGCCAGCATGTTCCCGACCAACGACCCGAAATATGTGCTGATCGTGACGCTGGACGAGCCGGTGGAAACCTCTGGCCCCAAGCCGCGTCGCACCGCGGGCTGGACCGCCGTGCCGGTGGCCGCCGAGATCATCCGCCGCACCGCCCCGTTGCTGGGCCTGCGCCCCGAGATTGAACTTGGGGCCCCGGATGGGCTAGTAGCCGTCAACAACTGAATGGGGCGGCAATGGCGGATCAGGTCAAGACACTCGCAGACCTTGGCCTGACGGCCAAAGCCGGGCAAGAGGCGCGGATCACCGGCCTTGCGGTGGACAGCCGGGCGGTGAAGCCGGGGTTCCTGTTTGCCGCACTTCCGGGGGTGAAGGCGCATGGCGGCGAATTCATCCAGTATGCGCTGCGCATGGGGGCTTCGGCGGTGCTGACCGATGTCGAGGGCGCGAAGATTGCCGATGACGTGCTGGCGGGCAGTTCGGCGGCGCTGGTCGTGGCACAAGACCCGCGGCAGGCGCTGGCCTGGGCGGCGGCGCTGTGGTTCGGCGCGCAGCCCGAAACCATGGTCGGCGTCACCGGCACCAACGGCAAGACCTCGGTCGCCACCTTTACCCGGCAGATCTGGTCCGCCCTTGGCCATGCCGCCATCAACATCGGCACCACCGGCGTCGAGGGCGCATGGGAGGCCCCCAGCCTGCACACAACGCCCGAGCCGATCACCCTGCACCGCCTGCTGGCGGATGCCGCGGCGGCGGGTGTGACCCATGCGGCGATGGAGGCCTCCTCCCACGGTCTTGACCAGCGCCGCCTTGACGGGGTGCGGCTGAAAGCTGCGGGTTTCACCAATTTCACCCAGGACCATCTGGATTATCACGGCACCTTTGACGCCTATTTCGCAGCCAAGGCGGGCCTGTTCACCCGCATCCTGCCCGATGACGGCACCGCGGTGATCAACCTCAACGACCCGCGCGGTGCCGAGATAGCCTTGCTGGCGGCAGAACGTGGCCAGCGGCTGATCAGTGTCGGCCATGGCAAGGTGTGTGACTTGCAGATCGCGGGCCAGCGGTTCGACGCCACCGGGCAGGACGTGCGTTATCTGTGGCAGGGCCAGCCGCATCAGGTGCGACTGAACCTGATCGGCGGCTTTCAGGCCGAGAATGTGGCGCTGGCGGCGGGGCTGGCGATTGGTTCCGGTGCGCCTGCGGGCGACGTGTTCGCGGTGCTGCCACGGCTGGAAGGCGTGCGCGGCCGGATGCAGCTTGCCGCCACCCGCCGCAACGGCGCCTCGGTCTTCGTCGATTACGCCCATACGCCGGATGCCATCGCCACGGCTTTGAAAGCCCTGCGCCCGCATGTGATGGGCCGCATCGTCGTGGTGTTCGGCGCCGGGGGCGACCGCGATACCACGAAACGCCCGCTGATGGGGCAGGCGGCGCGCGAACATGCCGATGTGCTGTATGTGACCGACGACAACCCGCGATCCGAAGACCCAGCCACGATCCGCGCGG
This sequence comes from Rhodobacter ferrooxidans, assembly GCF_000176015.1. Classification (GTDB taxonomy): domain Bacteria; phylum Pseudomonadota; class Alphaproteobacteria; order Rhodobacterales; family Rhodobacteraceae; genus Pseudorhodobacter_B; species Pseudorhodobacter_B ferrooxidans. The sequence continues at coordinate 36,737 of NZ_ACYY01000023.1, forward strand.
CGATCATGGCCGCCTGTCCCGAGGCCAACGAGGTTGGCGACCGCGCCGAGGCGATCCTGCGCGGCGTCGATGCGCTGGGGCCGGGCGACGCTTTGCTGGTGGCGGGCAAGGGGCACGAGTCCGGTCAGGTGATCAAGGGCGATGTCTATCCCTTTGATGATGTTGAACAAGCCTCGATTGCCGTGGCCGCTTTGGATGGGATGATCTGATGGCCCCGCTCTGGACCAGCACCGATGCCGCCACCGCCACCGGAGGTCGCAGCACGACCGTTTGGCAGGCCCATGGCGTGTCGATCGACACCCGCACCCTGCAACCCGGCGATCTGTTCGTGGCGCTGAAGGATGTCCGCGACGGCCATGATTTCGTGGCCGCAGCCCTCGCAAAGGGCGCCGCTGCGGCGCTGGTGTCCCGCATCCCCGAGGGCGTGGCCGCCAATGCACCGCTGCTGATCGTGCCCGATGTTCTGGCCGGGCTGGAGGCTTTGGGCCGGGCCGGGCGGGCGCGGGCGCGGGCGCGGGTGATCGGGGTTACAGGGTCTGTCGGCAAGACCTCGACCAAGGAAATGCTGCGCTGCATGTTGCTGGGCCAAGGCTCGGTGCATGCCGCCGAGGCCAGCTACAACAACCACTGGGGCGTGCCGCTGACCCTCGCCCGCCTTCCCGCCACCGCCGATTTCGCGGTGATCGAGATCGGCATGAACCACCCCGGCGAGATCGCCCCCTTGGCCCGGATGGCGCGGCTGCATGTGGCGCTGATCACCACCATCGCCACGGCGCATCTGGCGGCGTTTGACGGGCTGGAGGGCATCGCCCGCGAAAAGGCCACGATTATTCAGGGGCTGGAGCCGGGCGGCATCGCCGTGCTGCCCACCGATCTGGCGGTGTCGCCCGTGCTGCTGCGGGCGGCCAGCGCCGTGCGCAGCCTGACCTTCGGCACCGCCAAATCCGCCGATTTCCAGATGCTCGACGTCACGCTGACCGCGGATGCCACCATCGTGCAGGCCAGCCACCACGGCGCGCGCCGGCTGCTGAAACTCTCGGCCCCCGGACGGCATTTCGCGATGAACGCCATGGGCTGCCTTGCGGTGGCCGAAGCCCTGAGCCTCGATCCCACCATCGCCACCCATGACCTTGGCCGCTGGCAACCGCCCGCAGGCCGTGGCATGCGCGAGCGCATCGTGCTGGACGCGGTGGATGATCTGTCGTTCGAGCTGATCGACGACGCCTATAACGCCAACCCCGCCAGCCTTGCCGCGGCTTTGGAAGTGCTTGCCGCCAGCCAACCCACCGATGGCGTCGGCCGCATCCAGCATGGCCGCCGCATCGCCATTCTGGGCGACATGCTGGAGCTTGGCGAGGGCGAGGCCGCCCTGCATGTGGCGGTGGCCGCCAACCCGCATCTGGCGGCGATCTCGACCATCCACTGCGTCGGCCCGCTGATGCGCGGGCTTCACGACGCCCTGCCCAAGCGCCAACGCGGCGAGTGGGTGGCCACCGCACCGGAACTGCTCGCCCGCGCAGCAACGCTGGTTGACGCCGGGGATATCGTGCTGGTCAAGGGCTCGAAGGGCATCAAGGTCAGTCTGATGGTTGACGGCTTGCGCAAACTGGGGCAGGTCAGCCCGAAAACCCGAGGGGCAGAGTAGATGTTTTATTGGCTGACCGCGTTTTCCGATGGCGGCGATTTTTTCAACCTGTTCCGCTATATCACCTTCCGTGCCGGGGCGGCCTTTGCCACCTCGCTGATCTTCGGCTTCATCTTCGGGCTGCCGCTGATCAACCTGTTGCGCCGCAAGCAGGGCAAGGGCCAACCGATCCGTGACGACGGCCCGGCCAGCCATTTCGCCAAGGCGGGCACGCCGACCATGGGCGGTCTGCTGATCCTGTCGGCGCTGTTGTTTTCCACCCTGCTCTGGGCGCGGCTGGACAACCCTTACGTCTGGATCGTGCTTCTGGTGACGCTGGCCTTCGGGCTGATCGGCTTTGCCGACGACTATGCCAAGGTCACCAAGCAGAACACCAAGGGCGTCAGTGGCCGCATCCGGATGCTGCTGGGGCTGCTGATCGCCGGGCTTGCCGCCTATGCCGCCTCCAGCTTCCACCCCGAGGGGCTGACCAACCAACTGGCGCTGCCGTTCTTCAAGGATGCGCTGATCAATCTGGGCATCCTGTTCGTGCCCTTCGGGATGATCGTGATCGTCGGCGCCGCCAATGCGGTCAACCTGACCGACGGGCTGGACGGCCTTGCGATCATGCCGGTGATGATCGCCGCGGGCACGCTGGGGGCGATTGCCTATGTCGTGGGCAACTTCAACTTCACCGAATACCTCGGGGTCTATTACGTCCCCGGCACCGGCGAGCTGCTGGTGTTCTGTGCGGCGCTGTTCGGCGGCGGTCTGGGGTTCCTGTGGTATAACGCCCCCCCCGCCGCGGTGTTCATGGGCGACACCGGGTCGCTGGCGCTGGGCGGCGCGCTGGGCGCCATCGCCGTCTGTACCAAGCACGAGATCGTGCTGGCCATCGTCGGCGGCCTGTTCGTGGTCGAGGCGATGTCGGTGATCATCCAGGTGCTGTATTTCAAGAAAACCGGCAAACGGGTGTTCCTGATGGCGCCAATCCACCACCATTTCGAAAAGAAGGGCTGGGCCGAGCCGCAGATCGTGATCCGCTTCTGGATCATCAGCCTGATCCTGGCGATGATTGGCCTCGCCACGCTGAAGGTGCGGTGATCTGCCGCCGCTTTGGCTGCCCTTCCGGGGCCGGTCAAGCGGCTGGATCAAACCGGCGAAATAAATTCGCGCCTAGCCTGACCTCACCCAATCAGAGAGGATCAGGCATGACTCATTCGAAAAATCTGCGGCTTGCCGGGGCGGCACTGGCCATCGGGCTGACGCTGGCCGGGGCGGCGCGGGCCGAGCCCAGTTGCACCGACTGGATGGATCAGGGCAACGGCACCTCGTGGAAAACCTGCGTCAACGACGACGGCTCGCAGCACTGCTACAGCGTCAACAACGCGGCGAGCAGCACCGCGTCCGAGGTCAGTTGCTCGCAGTAGCACCCCAGGGGGCGTCGGTGCGGTAAACCACACCAGCCTGTCGCCCCCATTCACCTTTGCATAAATATCCTCGGGGGTGAGCCCGGCACGGGCGAGGGGGCAGACAGCCCCCTTCCTTCACCCTCCGCGACATCGCCGCTTTGGACAAATCCGCCGCGCAGGGGTATCCTGAACTCATGATCGTCCTTGCCCACTCCGGAGGGTGTGGCCATGACTTCCTTCTGTTCGAACCTGCGCTCCAGTCTGCTGTCGTTCAGTCTCGCCGCCACCCTGGCGTTCAGCGCGACACCCCTGCCTGCCGCCGAAACCTTCGCCGTGCTGCTCAGCCAGCTTGACGCAAAGATCGCGCTTTCCGAGGCGATGGAGGCCGAAGGCAAGCGTCAGGCAGAAGAACGCATAAACGAATTGCAGCAGTGGATCGGCTGGTGGGAAAGCATCCAGGCGCTGGTGCAGGAAAAGCAAAGCGATCTGGAAAAAACCCTGCAAGCCCGCGCCAGCAATGCCAGCCAGATGGTCGGCACCCTGCGCGGCCTGACCTCGGACCCGAAGAAGGAACGCTACCTGCCGAATTTCGGCTGGGTCACGCTGGAAACCGCCGCGGCGCTGGAAACCTCGATCGCGCTGGAAATCAAGCAGTTGCGCGATGCCATCACCGAGGGCAAGGACAACTGGCAGATCATCGCCGTGGGCTGGATCACCGGCGGCGCGTTGCAGACCCGCATCGACGGGCTGAAGGACGAGATCGAACAGATCCAGGCGGGCGTGACCTCGGGCGAATACAGCTTTCACAGTGCCTTTGGCTGGCAAAAGATCCGGGTGCATCGCGACATGGCGGCCCAGCAGCGCGCCGAACTGGCGGCGGTGAAAGACCAGATTGCCAAGGGCACCTTCGTGCTGGACATCCCCGGCATCGGCCGCACCACCCGCAACGATCTGGACGCGCGGCTGGCCGAAACCGAAGCCGCCATCGACCAGTTGAAAAAGCAGGGCGCAGCGGGTGAATTCGGCATCTTCCGCCCCTCGGTCGATTGGGTCAACCGCAACCAGTTGCAACAGCGGCTGGACGAAACCCAGGCCTCCTACGAGACCGCCGAGGCGCTGCTGACCCAGGGCCTGTTCACCGTGCATATCGCCGGCGCCGGCGGTGGCTTCTGGACCAGAAAGGCGCTGGAGGACCAGATCGCCGCCTTTGACAAGACCATCGCGGATGTCTCGGCAGCCATTGCCGCCGGGGATTACGGCGCGCAGGTGATGGGCGATTTCCACAGCCTGAAAAAGCTTTCGGCGCTGCTGGAGGAACGCGAAAAGCGGCTGGCCGACCCGGCGCTGGCCCAGGTGCAACGCGCCCAGATCGCCGAACAGATCGACGCGATCCACAAGGCGATCAAGGAATGGCGCGACCTGTCGGCCTTTGACCTGACCATCAAGGCGCTGGACAAGACGCAGTATCTGGCCTGGGTCGGCTGGGTGATGAAGCTCGCCAAGCCCGATTTCGACCAGCGGACCCTCAAGCGCGCCGAGCAGACCTATCATCTGGGCTCGTTCGACGGCGAACTGGCGCTGAAGCTCAAACCGCTGGAGGCGCAGCGCGACGCCTTGCGCACCGCCCTCACCTGGTTCGCAGCCCCCTGATCCACATTTCTCCTTTGCCCAAATATCCTCGGGGGTGAGCCCGGCACGGGCGAGGGGGCAGACGGCCCCCTTCTGCCTTGCACCCCGTCCCCGCAGCCGACATTCTGCGCCGCGAACAGGGGAGTGCGGCAAATGATTCCAGTGCAGGGCTATGAAGGCCGCAAGGTGGCCGTCCTCGGCCTTGGCCGCTCGGGCCTTGCCACGGCGCGGGCGCTGCTGGCGGGCGGCGCCGAACCGCTGTTGTGGGACGACAGCCCGGAATCCCGTGCCAAGGCGGAAGCCGAGGGTTTCAGCTGCACCGACCTGACCCGCGCGCAGGCTTTCGACGGCGTGGCAGCCCTGATCACCTCGCCCGGCATCCCGCATCTTTACCCCGCACCCAACAAGGTGATCGCCCGGGCCTATGAGGCAGGCGTGCCGGTCGATAACGACATCGGCCTGTTCTTCCGCAGCTTCGCCACCCCGGACTGGGACAACTTTGAGACCGCCCCGCGGGTGGTCTGCGTCACCGGATCGAACGGCAAATCCACCACCACGGCGCTGATCCACCATATTCTTGAGGTCGCCGGACGGCCCACGCAAATGGCCGGCAACATCGGCCGCGGCGTGCTCGACATCGACCCGGCGGTGGATGGCGAGGTGGTGGTGCTTGAGCTTTCCTCCTACCAGACCGACCTTGCCCGCGCCCTGACCCCGGATGTGGCGGTGTTCACCAACCTGTCGCCCGACCATCTGGACCGCCACAATGGCATGGGCGGCTATTTCGCCGCCAAACGCCGGTTGTTTGCCGAAGGCGGGCCGGACCGGGCGGTGATCGGGGTGGACGAGGTCGAGGGGCGGTATCTGGCAGGCCAACTGGCCGAAGGCGCGGCGGATGACCGGGTGATCCGCATCTCGTCGGGGACCAAGCTGGAGGAGTTTGCCTGGTCGGTGTTCGCCCGCAAGGGGTTTCTGGCCGAATGGCGGCGCGGCAAGCAGGTGGCCTCGATTGATCTGCGCGGGGTGGCGGGGCTGCCGGGCGCGCACAACCACCAGAACGCCTGCGCCGCTTACGCGGCCTGCCGCAGCCTTGGGGTGGGGCCAAAGTTGATCGAACAGGCATTCCACAGCTTCGCCGGTCTGCCGCACCGCAGCCAGACGGTGGGCGAAAAGGCCGGGGTGCGGTTTGTGAATGACAGCAAGGCCACCAATGTCGATAGCGCCGCCAAGGCGTTGCAGGCCTTTCCGCGCATCCGCTGGATCGCCGGTGGCATGGGCAAGGACGGCGGCATTAAGGCGCTGGTGCCGCATCTGGGTTCGGTGGCCAAAGCCTACCTGATCGGCCATTCCGCCCGCGATTTCGCGCTGGAACTCGGTGCCACGCCCTACGAGATCTGCGAGACCATGGAGCGCGCGGTGGCCGCCGCCACCCGTGATGCCCAAGCCGGCGAGGTGGTGCTGCTGGCCCCGGCGGCGGCCAGTTTCGACCAATACCCCAACTTCGAGAAACGCGGCGAGGATTTCACCGCCCGCGTTCAGGCCCTGATCGGATAAGTCATGCAAGGACGCTGCACCTGTGGCCGGATTTCCTATCGGCTGACCGCCAGACCGCTGTTCGTGCATGCCTGCCATTGCTCCTGGTGCCAGCGCGAAACCGGCAGCGCCTTCGCGCTGAACGCGATGATCGAGACGGAATGTGTCGAGGTCAGCGGCACGCCGGAACTGGTGATGACGCCCTCGAACTCCGGCAAGGGGCAGGAAATTGCCCGCTGCCCGACCTGCCGCACAGCCCTGTTCAGCCACTACGCCGGGGCCGGGCGAACGATCGCCTTCGTGCGGGTCGGCACTCTGGATCGCCCCGCCGACTGCCCGCCCGACATCCATATCTTCACCTCCACCAAACAGCCCTGGCTGGTTCTGGACGGTGCGGCACCGGTGGTGCCGGAGTATTACGACCGCAAGCTGCATTGGCCGCAAGCCAGCCTCGACCGCCTCGCCGCCCTGCGCGCCAAGGGCTGAGCCGCCGCTCCTCCGCCGTGACCGGCGTCCTCGCTGGCAGATTTCATCTGTTCTCAAAGATCCCCGCCGGAGGCGCCTGCTGCCAGCACAGACGCTCCGCGGGGGATATTTAAGCAGAGAAGATGCCCAAGGGGGCGCGGCGGGGATTGCAGCCGCGCCTGCGCGTTTTTTCTGGCCAGAGCCTGCGATCTTGGCTAGACTTGCGCGCAGACCCGGACAACCGGGCAATCGGCAGTGCGGCGTGTATCAGGCGGTTTTCCCATGACAGAGATGGTTTATGGCTCCATGCCCGCAAGGGTCAGCGAGCCGGTTCTTCCCCGCTGGTGGCGCACCATCGACAAATGGTCGATGACGGCGGTGCTGGCCTTGTTTGGCATCGGCATCCTGCTGGGGCTGGCGGCCTCGGTGCCGTTGGCCACCCGCAACGGGTTGGAGCCATTCTATTACGTGCAGCGGCAGGCGTTCTTTGGTGGCCTCGCGATGCTGGCGATGCTGGGATGCTCGATGCTGTCGCCCGCCATGGTGCGCAGGCTGGGGGTGGCGGGGTTCCTGGTGGCCTTCCTGGCGCTGGCGGCGCTGCCGGTGTTTGGCACCGATTTCGGCAAGGGGGCGGTGCGCTGGTTCAGCCTTGGCTTTGCCTCGGTGCAGCCGTCCGAGTTTCTGAAGCCCGGCTTCATCATCCTGACCGCCTGGCTGATGGCGGCCTCGCAAGAGGTGAACGGCCCGCCCGGCCGCAGCCTGTCTTTCGCCATTGCCATCGTCATCACCGGCTTTCTGGCGCTGCAACCCGATTTCGGCCAGGCCATGCTGGTGCTGTTCGGCTGGGGCGTAGTGTATTTCGTCGGCGGTGCGCCATTTGCGCTGATCGCGGTGGTGCTGGCGCTGGTGGGCGGCGCGGGCTTTGTGGCCTACAACGGCTCGGAACACTTTGCCCGGCGCATTGACGGCTTCCTGTCGCCTGATCTCGACCCGCGCACCCAGCTTGGCTATGCCACCAACGCCATTCAGGAGGGCGGCTTTTTCGGCGTCGGCGTCGGCGAGGGCCAGGTGAAATGGTCGCTGCCCGATGCCCATACCGATTTCATCATCGCCGTGGCGGCCGAGGAATACGGGCTGATCCTGGTGCTGTGCATCATCGGGCTTTATGCCACCGTGGTGGTGCGGTCCTTGCTGCGGCTGACGCATGAGCGTGACCCGTTCATCCGGCTGTCGGGCGCGGGGCTGGCCTGCATCTTCGGCGTCCAGGCGATGATCAACATGGGCGTTGCGGTGCGGCTGCTGCCCGCCAAGGGGATGACGTTGCCCTTCGTGTCCTATGGCGGGTCTTCGGTGATCGCGGCTGGCATCACCGTGGGCATGCTTCTGGCGATGACGCGCACGCGACCGCAGGGCCAGATGAGCGACATCCTGTTCCAGCGGGGGCGCTAAGATGCTGCCGGTCATTCCCGCCCGCGAGCCGTTGCTGCTGATCGCCGCGGGCGGCACCGGCGGCCACATGTTCCCGGCGCAGGCGTTGGCCGAGGCGATGGTGCGGCGTGGCTGGCGGGTGCGGCTTTCCACCGATGCCCGCGGCGCGCGCTATGCCGGGGGTTTTCCGCATGTGGTGGAAGTGGTCGAGGTGGACTCGGCCACTTTTGCCCGTGGCGGGGTGCTGGCCAAGCTGGCAGTGCCGTTCCGCATCATGGGCGGGGTGATGGGGGCGGTGGCGGGCTTTTTGCGCGACCGACCGGCGGTGGTGGTGGGCTTTGGCGGCTATCCGTCGATCCCGGCGCTGGCGGCGGCCACGGTGCTGCGGCTGCCGCGGATGATCCATGAACAGAACGGCCTGCTGGGCAAGGTGAACGCGATCTTCGCGCCGCGCGTCGATGCCGTGGCCTGCGGCACCTGGCCGACCGCGCTGCCCGAGGGCGTGCAGGGCACCCACACCGGCAATCCGGTGCGCGCCTCGGTGCTGGAGCGGGCGGCGGCGGGCTATATCCCGCCCGGCGACTATCCGATGAGCCTGCTGGTGATCGGCGGCAGCCAGGGCGCGCGTATCCTGTCGGACGTGGTGCCCGCCGCAGTGGCGATGCTGCCCGAGGCGGTGCACAGCCAGTTGCGGGTGGCGCATCAGGCCCGGCTGGAGGATGTGGCCCGGGTGCAGCGCGCCTATGCCGAGGCCGGGATTGACGCCGATGTGCAGCCGTTCTTCACCGACATCCCGCGCCGGCTGACCGAGGCGCAACTGGTGATCAGCCGCGCCGGGGCCTCGTCGGTGGCCGATATCTCGGTGATCGGGCGGCCGTCGATCCTGATCCCCTATGCCGTGGCCACCGGCGACCACCAGACTGCCAATGCCCGCGGGCTGGTGGATGCCGAGGCCGCGATCCTGATGCCGGAATCCAAGCTTGACGCGGAGGTGCTTTGCACGCAAATCACCGCCGTGTTGACCAACCCGCCCGCCGCCGAACGCATGGCCCGCAACGCGCTGGCGCAGGGCGTGCCCGATGCCACCCAGCGGCTGGTGTCGCTGGTCGAGGGGCTGAGAAAGGACAAGCGATGAACGCTGCCACCAAACTGCCCGGCGAACTGGGCGCCATCCATTTCGTCGGCATCGGCGGCATCGGCATGTCGGGCATCGCCGAAGTGCTGATGACGCTGGGCTACCGGGTGCAGGGCTCGGACGCCAAGGCCAGCAAGATCACCGACCGGCTGGTGTCGCTGGGCGCCACGTTCTTTGAAGGCCAGCGCGCCGCCAATCTGGGCGAGGCGGCGGTGGTGGTGATCTCTTCCGCCATCAAGAAGGGCAACCCGGAGCTTGAAGAAGCCCGCCGACGCCAGTTGCCGGTGGTGCGCCGCGCCGAGATGCTGGCCGAGCTGATGCGGCTGAAATCGAACATTGCGATCGCCGGAACCCACGGAAAAACCACCACAACCACCATGGTTGCAACATTACTGGATAAAGGCGGCTTTGACCCCACGGTGATCAACGGCGGGGTGATCCATGCTTACGGCTCCAACGCCCGCGCCGGGGAAGGCGAGTGGATGGTGGTCGAGGCCGACGAATCCGACGGCTCTTTCAACCGCCTGCCCGCCACCATTGCCATCGTCACCAACATCGACCCTGAACACATGGAGCACTGGGGCACCTTCGAAAACCTGCGCAAGGGGTTCTACGATTTCGTCTCCAACATCCCGTTCTACGGGCTGGCGGTGTGCTGCACCGACCATGCCGAAGTGCAGGCGCTGGTGGGGCGGGTGACGGACCGCCGCATCGTCACCTTCGGTTTCAACGCCCAGGCCGATGTGCGGGCGATCAACCTGACCTATGACGCCGGTGTGGCGCATTTCGATGTGGCCTTGCAAGGCGAAGGCCCTGACGACACCGGGAAGATTGCGGTGATCGAGGGCTGCACCCTGCCGATGCCGGGCGATCACAACGTCTCCAACGCCCTCGCCGCGATTGCCGTGGCCCGGCATCTGGGGATGAAAAAGGCGGAAATCCGCGAGGCCCTGGCCGGTTTCGCCGGGGTCAACCGCCGCTTTACCCGGGTCGGCGTGGTGAACGGCGTCACCATCATCGACGATTACGGCCACCACCCGGTCGAGATTGCCGCCGTGCTGCGCGCAGCCCGTCAGGCCACCGCCGGAACCCCCGGCGCGCGGGTGATCGCCGTGCATCAGCCGCACCGCTACACAAGGCTGCACAGCCTGTTCGACGACTTCTGCACCTGCTTCAACGAGGCCGATGTGGTGGCGATTGCCGAGGTTTATGCCGCCGGTGAAGACCCGATCCCCGGGGCCAGCCGCGACGATCTGGTGGCGGGGCTGATCGCCCACGGCCACCGCCACGCCCGCGCCATCCTGAACGAGGACGATCTGGAACGGCTGGTGCGCGAGCAGGCCCGGCCCGGCGACATGGTGGTCTGCCTTGGCGCGGGCACAATTTCCGCCTGGGCCAACGGCCTGCCCGCAAGGCTGCTGGGCGCGGCGGCATAGCGATGACGCCTTTGGTGCTGGGCTGCCTTTGGGTGATTGCGGCGGCGATCACCGCCATGCTGCCGATGAAACGGCAGATGGTTCCGGGTCTGGCGCTGATCCTTGCAGCACCGGTGCTGCTGGTCTGGATCGGGTTGACGCATGGCATCTGGTGGACCGCCTTCGGGCTGTTCGCCTTCGGCTCGATGTTCCGCAAGCCGTTGATGTATCTGCTGAAACGCGCGCTGGGCCGGGCCACGCCCACCCGCCCGTCCTGAGCCCGCAAGTCGCATGGCCAAGCCGCGCGACTTCGGCCATGCTGCCGCCACATCAACCCGGAGCCTGCCCGCATGACCCCGCCCCTGTCGCTGCCCTTGCGCCTGTTCCGCTGGATCCTGCCACAGCCGCAGCCCGGCAAGCCCAACATCGTGCTGATCGCCGCCTTCCGGCTGATCCTGCTGGGCGGCGGCGCGGGGCTTGGCCTGGGCCTGCCGAGCCTGATCCCCGCCCTGTCCACCCCGCTGCTTTACCTGATCTGGGCACTGGCCGCCGCGATCTCGCTGCCGCTGGCCCTGAAAGCCCGCCGCACGCCCGAGGACGACCCGATCCGCCTGTTCCGCCTGACCACCGCCGCCGCCGCGCTGTTCGGCAGCACCGTGGCGCTGGCGGTGTTCCATATGCTGCGGCTGGTGGCGGGGTAGCGTGCCCACCCCCTTGCCCGAACCCGGCGCTGCGGCTATCCCTCGGGCATGACGCAGCTTCCCACTCCCCGCGGCACTTTGACGGCCAAAAAGCCTTTGGCCGACCTGACCTGGCTTCGTGTCGGCGGGCCGGCGGAGTGGGTGTTTCAGCCGGCCGATCTGGCGGATTTGCGGGGGTTTCTGGCGGAGCTTGACCCGGGCGTGCCGGTGTTTCCCATTGGCGTCGGCTCGAACCTGATCGTGCGGGATGGCGGGATGCGCGGGGTGGTGGTGCGGCTGGGGCGGGGGTTCAACGAGATTGCGGTGCAGGATGGCACCGTGATCGCCGGGGCGGCGGCGCTGGACGGGCATGTGGCGCGGCGGGCGGCGGAGGCGGGGGTTGATCTGACCTTTTTGCGCACCATTCCGGGGGCGATTGGCGGGGCGGTGAAGATGAACGCCGGGTGCTATGGCGCCTATGTTGCCGATCATCTGGTGGAAATTCAGGTGGTTACGCGGCAGGGCGAGGTGATCACCATCCCCGCCGCCGACCTGCATCTGCGCTATCGGCAGTCCGATCTGCCCGAGGGCTGCATCATCACTCGGGCGACCTTCCGGGCGGCAAAGGCCGACCCTGCGGCGTTGGAGGCGCGGATGGCCGAGCAGATTGCCAAGCGCGACGCCAGCCAGCCGACCAAGGACCGCTCGGCGGGCTCGACGTTCCGCAATCCGGTCGGCCATTCCTCGACGGGCCGGGCCGATGACAGCCACGAATTGAAGGCCTGGAAGGTGATCGACGAGGCCGGGATGCGGGGGGCGCGGCTTGGCGGGGCGCAGATCAGCCCGATGCACTCGAATTTTCTGATCAACACCGGTGGCGCCACTGCCGCCGATCTGGAAGATTTGGGCGAGGCGGTGCGAAAAAGGGTTTTCGAAACCAGCGGTTTGACGCTAGAGTGGGAAATCATGCGGGTCGGTGAACGGCTCGCGGAAAAACAAGACGACGAAAAACAAGAATAACGGGCCAAAGGTCCGATGAGGCAGTGATGGCGGGCATGTCGGGCAAGACAGGCTCCCGTGTGGCGGTGTTGATGGGTGGGCTTTCCGCAGAGCGGGAAGTGTCGCTGGTCTCGGGGCGCGAATGTGCCCAAGCCCTGCGGGAAGCCGGATTTCAGGTGATCGAGGTCGATGCCGACCGCGACCTGTGCGCGCGCCTGAGCGAAATTCAACCAGATGTGGTGTTCAACGCCTTGCATGGCCGCTGGGGCGAGGATGGCTGCGTCCAGGGCATGCTGGAGTGGCTGGGCCTGCCCTATACCCATTCGGGGGTGCTGGCCTCGGCTCTGGCGATGGACAAGGCGCGGGCCAAGGAGGCTTACCGCGCTGCCGGATTGCCGATTGTCGAAAGCCGACTGGCCTGCACCGCCGAGGTGAAGGCGCGCCACGTGATGCCGCCGCCCTATGTGGTGAAGCCCAACAACGAAGGCTCCTCGGTCGGCGTCTATCTGGTGCAGGACGCGGCCAACAGCCCGCCGCAACTGGGTGCGGACATGCCCGAGGTGGTGATGGTGGAAACCTATGCGCCGGGGCGCGAGTTGACGGTTTCGGTGATGGGCGAGCGGGCGCTGGCGGTGACGGATATCATCACCACCGGCTGGTATGACTATGATGCCAAATACAAACCCGGCGGCTCGCGGCATGTGGTGCCGGCTGACTTGCCGCAGGAAATCACCGCAGCCTGTCTGGAATACGCCCTGCGGGCGCATCGGGCGCTGGGCTGTCGGGGCCTCAGCCGCACCGATTTCCGCTGGGACGAAAGCCGGGGGCTGGCGGGATTGATCCTGCTGGAAACCAACACCCAGCCCGGCATGACCCCCACCTCGCTGTCGCCGGAACAGGCGGCGCAGTGTGGCATCTCGTTCCCCGAATTGTGCCGCTGGATGGTGGAGGACGCCTCATGCAACCGCTGATCGCCCCGCCGCGGCTTGTGGCCACCCGCGCCGTCGCCAGCAAAGCCGCCCCCGCCCCCGCCCGCGCCGAGGCCAAAGCCGAAGCGCCGCGCCGCGACCCGGCCCCCAGCCGGGCGGCCTATCGCTGGCACCGGCTGTGGCTGACGCCGCTATTCCGCACGCTGATGCGGGTGGGGCTGCCGGCCTTTGTCATCGTCATGGGGCTTGGGCTCTATTTGGGCAATGCCGACCGCCGCGCCGCCCTGACCGGCCATTTCACCGACCTGCGCGCCGCGTTGGAGCAGCGGCCGGAATTCATGGTCAGCCTGATGTCGATCGACGGTGCCACCCCGGCGCTGGCCGATGCGATCCGCAAGGTGGCGGCGGTGCCGCTGCCGAAAAGCTCTTTCGACATTGACCTGCTGGCGCTGCGCGACCGGATTGCCACGCTGGATGCGGTGGCCACCGCCGATGTGCGGGTGAAATCGGGCGGGGTGCTGCAAATCCGCATTACCGAGCGGGTGCCAGCGGTGGTCTTGCGCAAGCCCGATGCGCTGGAACTGCTGGATGCCAGCGGGCACCGGGTGGCGCTGGTGCTGGCGCGGGCCGACCGCCCCGATCTGCCGCTGCTGGCGGGCGACGGGGCTGCCAAGGCGGTGCCCGAGGCCTTGCAGATCATCGCCGCTGCCGGGCCGCTGGTGCCGCGCCTGCGCGGGCTGGTGCGGATGGGCGACCGGCGCTGGGACATCGTGCTGGACCGTGACCAGCGCATCCTGCTGCCAGCCACCGATCCGGTAAAGGCGCTGGAGCGCATCCTGGCGCTGGACAAGGCCGAAAACCTGCTGGCGCGCGATATTCTGACGGTCGATCTGCGCTTGCAGGAACGCCCGGTGCTGCGCCTTGCCCCCAACGCCTTGCGCGAAATGCGCCGCGCCAATGGAATTGAAACCGTGGAGAGTTCCCTATGACCGATCTTTACCAATCCCAGCGGGCGATGCGCAACATGCGCCGGGCCGCCATGCAGCGCGGCGTGATCGCCATTCTGGATGTGGGATCGTCGAAGATCGCCTGCCTGATCCTGCGGTTCGACGGGGCGGCCAAACTGCGCGAGGTCGATGGCGTCGGGCCGATGGCCGGGCAATCCAGTTTCCGGGTGATCGGGGCCGCCACCACCCGCTCGCGCGGGGTGAATTTCGGTGAAATCACCGTGATGAATGAAACCGAGCGCGCCATCCGCACCGCCGTGCAGGCGGCGCAGAAGATGGCCAACGTGCGGGTCGATCATGTGATCGCCTGTTTCTCGGGGGCGGAGCCGCGCAGCTACGGGCTGGCGGGCGAGTGGGACTTGCAGGATTCGGTGGTGACCGAGCAGGACGTGGCCCGCGTGCTTTCCGCCTGCGACGTGCCCGATATCGGTTCGGGCCGCGAGGTGCTGCACGCCCAGCCGGTGAACTTTGCGCTGGACCATCGTTCCGGCCTTGGCGATCCGCGTGGGCAGATCGGCAACCGGCTGGCCTGCGACATGCACATGCTGTCGGTCGATGCCTCGGTGGTGCAGAACCTGCTTTACTGCATCAAGCGCTGCGATCTGGAACTGGCGGGGATCGCGTCGTCGGCCTATGTCTCGGGCATTTCCAGCCTGGTCGAGGACGAGCAGGAACTGGGCGCTGCCTGCATCGACATGGGCGGCGGCACCACCGGCGTGTCGGTCTTCATGAAAAAGCACATGATCTTTGCCGATTCTGTGCGGATGGGCGGCGACCATGTGACCTCGGATATCTCCAAGGGGCTGTCGGTGCCGCTGGCGGTGGCGGAACGCATCAAGACCAAGCATGGCGGCGTGCAGGCCACCGGCATGGATGACCGCGACATGATCGAAACGGGGGGCGACAGCGGCGACTGGGAAAAGGACCGCCGTCAGGTCAGCCGCACCGAGCTGATCGGCATCATGCGGCCACGGGTCGAGGAAATTCTGGAGGAAGCCCGCGCAAGGCTGGATGCGGCCGGGTTCGAGCATCTGCCCAGCCAGCAGATCGTGCTGACCGGGGGTGCCAGCCAGATCCCCGGCCTGGACGGGCTGGCCGCGCGAATCCTTGGCCAGCGGGTGCGGCTGGGGCGGCCCTTGCGGGTGCAGGGATTGCCGCAAGCGGTGACTGGACCGGCGTTCAGTAGTGCCGTAGGGTTGTGTTTGTTTGCGGCACACCCGCAAGACGAGTGGTGGGATTTCGATATTCCCGCCGAAAGATACCCGGCGCGGTCACTGAAAAGGGCGCTTAAATGGTTCAAGGACAACTGGTAACCCGCAATATCCTGCGTCTGTGGCGAAATCCCGCTGAAAATCGCGGGGTATGCCCCATATTTTGTGGGCAATCCTTGTTTTTTTCGTGACCTCGGCACGATCTGTGGATAGAATCCGGGATAAGTCGTGATTTGCAGCCCGGGACAGGTATGCAAACCGAAAATTCGGCACCTTGGCGGCGCTTTTGGCGGCAATCAAAAAACAACAGGCGGACAGGCAATGGCACTTAATCTGACGATGACCTCGCAGCGCGAAGATCTGAAGCCGCGCATCACGGTATTCGGTGTCGGCGGGGCGGGGGGCAACGCCGTCAACAACATGATCGACAAGAACCTTGAGGGTGTCGAATTCGTGGTGGCCAACACCGACGCGCAGGCGTTGCAGCAAAGCCGGGCCGGGTCGCGCATCCAGATGGGGCCGAAAGCCACCGAAGGTCTGGGCGCGGGTGCCCGCCCGACCGTTGGCGCCGCCGCCGCCGAGGAAACCATCGAGGAAATCGTTGACCAGCTTGCCGGCGCCCACATGTGCTTCATCACCGCCGGCATGGGTGGCGGCACCGGCACCGGGGCGGCGCCGATCATCGCGCAGGCCGCGCGCGAGCTGGGTGTGCTGACCGTCGGCGTGGTGACCAAGCCCTTCCAGTTCGAAGGCAACAAGCGGATGAAGCAGGCCGAGGACGGCATCGAGGCTCTGCAGAAGGTCGTCGATACCCTGATCATCATTCCCAACCAGAACCTGTTCCGGCTGGCCAACGAACGCACCACCTTTACCGAAGCCTTCGCCATGGCCGATGATGTGCTGTATCAGGGCGTCAAGGGTGTCACCGACCTGATGGTGCGCCCCGGCCTGATCAACCTCGATTTCGCCGACGTGCGTGCGGTGATGGACGAGATGGGCAAGGCGATGATGGGCACCGGCGAGGCCTCGGGCGAGAACCGCGCCGTGCAGGCCGCCGAAAAGGCGATTGCCAATCCGCTGCTGGACGAGATCAGCCTGCATGGCGCCAAGGGCGTGCTGATCAACATCACCGGCGGCTATGACCTGACGCTGTTCGAACTGGACGAGGCCGCCAACATCATCCGCGAAAAGGTCGATCCCGACGCCAACATCATCGTCGGCTCGACGCTGGATACCGCGATGGAAGGCACCATCCGGGTTTCCGTGGTGGCCACCGGCATCGACGCCAATCAGGCCAACCGGGCCGAGCCCGCCGTGGCCCGCCGCTCCGCGACCATGACGCAACCGGCGGTGTTCAGCGCCCCGGAAGCCCGGCTGGAACTGCGGCAAGAGCCGCGCCACGAGGCTGCGGCCCCCGCCGCCCCGGCGCCCAGCCTGTTTGACGGCATGGAGCAGGCGCTGGCTGCGCCGCAGGCCGACTATGCCGAGCCCGAGTATGACGACGCGCCGGAGGCAGACGACATGCCGCCGCCCGCCTATCGCCCGCAAGCTGCCGCCCCGGCGCCGCAACCGCGCCCGCTGACCGCCGCCCTTGATCAGGACGCTGCCGCTTTCGTGGCACCGCGGCCGCGGCCGATGGGCACACCGTCGCCCGAGGCGATGGCCCGCCTGCAAGCCGCCGTCAGCAAGAACCCCGGCGCCCGGCCGCAA
>NZ_ACYY01000022.1 GCF_000176015.1 Rhodobacter ferrooxidans
GGCACCGCGCGGCCCACGGTCGATCGAGGCGCGCACCACCCACAGGTCGATATCCGCCGGCGGCACGGAATCCACGAACATCGCCAGCCGCGCGCCGGTGTCGCGCACGTCGATCAGCGTCACCTGATAGCTTTGGTGCCCGTCGGTGACGATGAAACCCTGCTCGGGCATGCCGTCATCATCCGTGTCGGGGCTGCCTTCGGGCGCGTCTTTGCCCTGGCCCACGGCCATGCCGACCAGCCGACGCACCATGCGCGCCGCCCGCCTGCGAAGATCCGCTGCCCCCTCGGCCCCTTCCAGAATCAGCGGGCCCTGCAACCCGTCCACCTTCAGCGCCTCGCCGATCCAACGCCAGGTGGCACCGGTGTTCAGCACGTCCATAGGTGCAGCCCGCAGGCCGTCTGTTTCTGTCTGTGACCAAGATATGACAAACGTGCCGCGAGAGCCCGTTTTCATGCCTGTTTGCCTGCTCGTTTATTCTTTTTGTATTCGGACGGTTATCCGCCTCATCAGAAACGTTAACAGGCGAAGGCTTGATTGGCTATGGCAGATGGGCAACAGTCGGTCAGAATCGAAGACGCAACTTCAGCGAGCCGAGAACCTGATCGTCGGGCTGGCCGACAAATTCATGGCCCAGCCAGGTCACGCCATAGAACACTTCTGATTTCTCGCCCTGCCAGTTCGCCCCCATCCGCAACCGGCTGCGGCTGTCGGCCAGTTCGGCAGCCCCGCCGTCGGGCAGGTAAATACTGTCGAATACCTGCGCCACATCGCCGCCCAGCGTCAGGCTGAACCCCTTGCCATCGCTGCCGCCGATGCCCTCGACCCGCTGGCCGGTCACGCTGTCGCGCACCAACAGCCCGCCCCGGCCAAGACCGCCGATCACCACATCGCCGCCGACCCGCAGCAGCGTTTCCACCCCGATCTGTGCCGCCGCAAAGGGCCGAACCGTCACGCTGTCGCCCAGCGCGAAGCTGCGGCCGATCTCGGCCTGCGCTGCGGGGTGAAAGCCGTTCGGGATCTGGTTGCCCAGCACTTGCGGCGCATCAAGATCCAACATGTTGTGGACAGTGCGCTGAAAGCCACCAATGCCGGTCTGCGGCCCGGTCAACACCAGTTCGCCGCCCAGACTGACCTCGGCGGCGCCCCAGGCAAAATGCGTGAACAGCCCCAGGCCCAGCGCGCCGACATAGCGCCGGTCGCCCGGCGGCGGCGCCACCAGATCGGTGGGCGAGATGATTTCGCTGCGCAGCCGGTATTCCAGCAAGTCACCGGGCGTGCCCGGCAGGCTGCCGGTCCAGCCAGAACCGCGAAGTTTGCTGATACTGTAGGAACCCGAGCGCCAGCGGTCGTGGCCATCCCCCAACGCGTCGTTGGTAAACAGGCGCACAGTGCCAAGCGTTGTGCGCTCTTGTGCCGCCACCGGCGCAACCATGCAAGTGCCAGCCAGAAGCGCGGCGAGGAGAATTTTGAACATGTGCAATCCCGAACAAAAGGCCCCCCAGCCTTTGATAATCTTAACGCAGGGCCGCAGCGGTCTGCCAGTAAAATCACGCAATCCAGGTTAATTTTCCACAAGCCCCTTCACCAGCCCACTGATTTCACTTGGTTCATTCAGTCGTCGCGCAAGCCCCCTCAGGTAACTCCCCCATTTTTGACGGGGCGCATTCTTAGAGCTTACGCGGCCATTTTCCGTTCTTGGGCGGCGGGAATGTCGCCGGTGCCCATGTTCGGGCGGTCGTTGTTGTACGTCCAAAGCCATTGTGTGGAGTGATATTGGGCCTCCTCGATGCTTTCGATGATGTATTGGTCGAGCCATTCAAGCCTGACGATGCGGTTAAAGCGTTCGATGTGGGCGTTCTGCTGGGGTTGGTGAAGGGGTCGCGCCGCGCTGTCGAATGGTCCGCCAGTTCGTTCGACAAGCCAACCATCAGCACATTCCGGGCAACCGGGGTGCGCTTTCCCACAACTGCACTTGGCTTGCGGCGCACCCGTTTCCCGCTGCGGAAGTGCTGCGCCGAATTCGGAACAGGCAGGCAGGAAATTGCCGCAATGCTCGGAATGCTCGCAGCGGTACCAAGTCCGGCCGTCTTGGCCCTGCACGCTCAGCAGGCGGCCACCGCACTTGCCAGGTTCATTGACTTCCTGGTCGGGGCCGGGCGGCTGAACAATCCCACAGGCGGGATCCTTCACAAGTTCGGTGTCAAAGGCCGACGGGCGGGTATTCGATGCGAGGATGGCGGGAAGGCGCAGGGTGGCGCAAAGGTCGCCCTCCTTGCGCCACCCACTGTTTCATTGAGAATTCAGCGCTGCACGGGCCGATCCTTGGCGCGCGTCAGCCTGCCCGTCAGTCTCTCCAGTGACCGACCTGGCGCCCGCCAGCTGGAAATCGGTGCTGTAAGCCACGCCAGGCCTGCAAATTTCCAAGCAAATCAACGGGTGGCAGGGCTGCCGTGCCGGATGCCCCCCTCTTTGCCCGCCAATGCCGGCTGACCTGCCCCCCGGAAGTTCCCTCAGTCTGATGTAGAGTCTGCCCAACCTGACGGAGCAGACGAGATGAGGAAAAGCCGTTTCACCGAAGCGCAGATTACCGCCCCTCCTACGCAAGCAAGCCCCGCCATCGCGGGGCCTGCTTGATGCGGGTCCGTATCATTTGGCGAATTCGCCCTCGCTGAAGGCGATGTCGGTGAACGTCTTTCAACATCGGAGAGAACCCATGACATTCAACGCCGGATGCTGGAGGCCGCCAGCCGTCGTCCTCGTGATGCTGATGCTCTGGCTCAGCGGATGCGCGACGGGCGGTTTTGATCCCGGCACTGGGGTCTGTCCGCCGGTGGTGGAGTATAGCCGGTCAGAGCAGGCGCGGGCGGCGGATGACGTTGGGGCACTGCCGGAGGACGCCGTGATCGGCGAATGGCTGGCGGATTATGCCGTGCTGCGGGATCAGGCGCGGGTGTGTTCCCGGCTGCAGGCACCGTGAATATCTTGCATTTGCTGGTGATGGCGCTGCCAGAACGATTGCAAATCTCGTGGCAATTCTGGCAGAGTCTGGGAATGCCATTCAACGCGGCGGCAGTTGGTCGGAAGATTCCATTGCCGCCGCATCGCCGATTTGACAGCCGGGCATTGCAAGTCCGCAATGTGGCGATTATTTCCCGGCAGAACTTTTTGGATAAGGGGCCCAAATGGCTGACTTCAACATCAACGCACTGTCGCTCAAGGACCTGAAGCAATTGCAGAAGGATGTCGCGAAAGCGATTTCCGGTTTCGAGGACCGGAAGAAAGCCGAAGCCCGCGTGGCGCTCGAAGCCCGCGCAAGGGAATTGGGCTTCAGCCTTTCCGATCTCGCAGGTGTCGAGGTCAAGGCCACGCGCAATCCCGCCGCCGCGAAATACCAGCACCCGGAAAACCCTAGCGTCACCTGGTCCGGGCGTGGGCGGCGGCCGCTCTGGTTCGTCGAGGCGATCGAAGCCGGACGCAAGGCCGAGGATCTGGTGGTCGGCTGACGGGACGGGCGAGGTCATGCCTCTGCGTCACTAGCCTCGGAATGTGGACGCAACAAGCTCGCCGAAGCCGATTACTGGTGAATCCGGTCATGGTTTCCGGCCCTGCATCGGTGTTCAAACAAGGCCTGTGATTGGCACCTGCGTCCTCGTTTCCGGATGTGGCGCCGCGAAAGAAAGAAGCAAACGGCAACCTGCACTTGGCAAAGATGGCGTGCCCTCGACAGGGGCAGGTCAAAGCTGTCCAGCACCACCCGAGAATTTGTCCCGCTGACCCCACCGGACTAACTGTCCTTTTGGCGGTGCGATCAATGCGTCACACCAGCTACCGGAGTAGGTCTGGTTTCAAGTTTGCTGCACTCATGAATTGAGCATCCGTGTTACCGACCTGCCAGCGCAGCGGCGAGTGAGGGTTTCGGTGGGAAAGAAGTACCGATCGGCAGTTTCGATGCCCTTAGTCGTCGCGGGCGCCTATGCCGCCATAAGCACGATCTATATCTTTGCCAGTGATCGATTCCTGGTCCTGGTTGCGGATTCGTATGCCCACTATGAGCTGCTCCAGACCTACAAGGGCTGGGCGTTCGTGGCAATTACCTCATTGTTTCTGTGGATTATCTTGAGCTACGCTTGGGGACGGATCAACCAGACACTGAGGGAAACCCTTCAACTCCAACGGCGGTTTCGTCTTGCACTCGATGCCGCGGGCGGTGGAGTTTGGGAGGAACGATCCACACACGGCGGTGGCGAGAGCGTCCATCTGTCGGGTCGGCTCGCTGAGCAAATTGGTTTGAATTCGGAAATGGATTTTCGACACGCCGAGCTCAGGAAGCTCGTGCATCCGGAGGATCTGCCAACCTTTGACGCCCGGGTAAAATCCACAGATGAACCTATCGAGGTCGTACAGGACACCACGTGCCGCATTCTGGCAAATGACGGCGAATATCGATGGGTCCGGATTGTCTCGGAGGTCATTGCCGATCACCCGGATGAACCAGGCCAAGTGGTCGGCGTTGCCTTGGACGTGACCGAACAGAAAGACATCGCCCAGCAACTCCAGGAGATCATTCTGGGTGGCGAGTTGGGGACATGGCGTTTCGACCTTCCGGCGCAAGTAATCCACATCAACGAACGCTGGGCAGAAATGCTCGGCTATACGAAGGAAGAACTTGATCCGGTTTCCGTTGAACAGTGGCGCGCATTTTTGCATCCGGATGATCTGCAGCGCATGGAATCTGCCCATGAAGCCCAATTCTCAGTAGGAGATTACCTCTTTTCCAATGAATTGCGGATGCGCCATCGTCTCGGTCACTGGGTCTGGGTCCTGTCGCGGGGGCGAGTGACTCGCTTCTCGGCTTCCGGCGAACCGGTGATCATGTCTGGCGTTCACGGAGACATATCCGCTCGAAAATCGTTGGAAAAAGATTTGCAGAACGAACGGGATTTTCTTCTGCGACTGACTGAGACCAGCATTTCCGGAATCCTTGCCCTTGATGGTGACGGTGTGGTTCTGTTCGTGAACAAAGAGGCCGAAGCCATTCTCGGCCTGACAACAGACCAGATGATCGGGCGCACTCATGATGACCCATCATGGAAGATCACGGCGCCGGATGGTTCTCCACTCGGCGAGCATGACTTTCCGTTTGTTCGGGCGGTCGAGCAGGGGATAGCTTTCCGGGATATTCGCCTGAGGATTGTCAGGCCAGACGGCAGGAACCGCATCATTTCGGTAAACGTTGCGCCGATTCTGGACACCAATAGTCCCATACGCGTCGTTTGTTCGGTGACCGACATAACGGCACAGGCCGAATTCCAGCACTCTCTGGCCCGCGCGGCGGAAGCAGCACAATACGCAGCCCTGCACGATCAGATGACTGGCCTGCCAAACCGCGAACTCTTCCGTGAATACCTTGAAGCCGCCATTCGTCTGGCCAACAGCAACACGATCGAGTTGATGCTCGTTTTCATGGACATCGACAACTTCAAGCAGATCAATGACACCTATGGCCATTTCAATGGCGACAAGCTTTTGCTGGAACTGTCGCACCGCATCGCCTCACACCAGAACACGTCCGACACCATGGCCAGAATCGGAGGTGATGAGTTCACTTTCCTGCATCAATTGCAGTCCGGTGAAAGCGCTGCTGAGGTTCTCGACCCACTGGTTCAGGAGCTGGAACGGCCTTTCCTCATCGATGGTGGTCAGGTCTACCTGACGGTGAGTTTTGGTGTGAGCATCTTCCGAAGAGACGCCAACGATGCGGACGAGATGCTGCGCAATGCCGACCTCGCGATGTATCAGGCAAAAGGCAACGGCAGAAACCAGCACGTCGTGTTCTCATCGTCGCTGCGGGCGCAGATGTCTCAGCAAGCAAAGGTCACGCAGGCGTTGCAACGGGCGCTTCGCGACAAGACTTTCTCTCTCGTCCTGCAGCCGAAGTTCAGCCTCAACGAGCCAGCAAGGGTGTCTGGCGCGGAGGCGCTCTTGCGCTGCAATGACCCCCTGCTTCAGTCGATCGGCCCAGGCGAGTTCATCCCGGTTGCGGAACAGGCAGGCCTTGTCCGAAGCATCGACCTCTGCGTCGTGGATATGTTGGGGGGGATCAAAGCGGCCTGGAAGCAGCAAGGCATCGACCTTCGTGTGTCGATCAATCTGTCGTCGGAAAGCCTCAGGTGGAGTGGATTTGGGGATGCGCTGGTCAGGCGTTTCCATGAAAACCGGATCGGCCCCGACGACGTTCTGATTGAACTGACGGAAAGTGCGCTCATGGACATGAGCCCGACAAGCAAGGCCAATATGGGATCGATCTTAGCCGAAGGGTTCGACATCTCGGCGGATGATTTTGGCACAGGATACTCCTCCCTCAGTTACTTGCACCTCATCCAGCTGCGAGAACTGAAGATCGACCGCAGCTTCATTGCCAGATTGGGTGCGGGCGTTGGTGCCTCGGACTCGATTGTGCGCGCGATATTGGCAATGGCGCGTGCGTTGGGGCTGCGCACCGTGGCCGAGGGCGTTGAGACCGAGGCTCAACGGGAATGGCTGCAGGACCAGGGCTGCGATGAAGTTCAGGGATTTCTGTTTGGTGCAGGCATGAGCGTTGACGCGTTTACCGCCAACTTCATGATGACGAAGCACTGACTGAATTCCTGATCGGGTCTAAGCCTCCTGGCAAAGGCTGCTGAACTGCAGGCCGACCCCCGGTGGTACAACAACTGATCCCGAGGCAAGCGGTCCTCCCAATCGGGCTAATGCGAAAGACGGAGAACGCGTTTTCCTCGGGTCTTATTCTGGCAGCAATCCGCCGAACATTGCATTGCGACCACGACGTCAAGAAAATCCTGAATTAGAGTTTTCCAATGTTCGCGAGGGCATCAGTGAAAAGTGGGGCAGAACAATGGATTTGATCGAACACGCCAGGAAGCTCCGACATGCAGCTGCGGTTGCCGAGTGCGAAAAACACCCGGATACTGCGAAAGCACTGATCGAACTTGCGGATGCCCTCCAGTCGGTCGCTGGTCGGCATACGACAAAGGATCAGACTGAAACACGGCCCGACCAGGACGCCTCTTGATCCGCCACTCAATTGTCATCCTGGTCCAGTTCGCCGCGGCAAAGATCGCGCAGGTTTTGGCTCAGAAAACGAACAGGGCGACCTCTGGTCAAGCTGAGGCCAATGAACAGACCCACCCAGCTCGAACCCGGCTGGTTTCTTGGCCACAGGTCAATACATCTTTGGGTTGATGTCTTGCGGAGGGGATTCATCATCGGTTTACGTTAGCGGGTTACCACCAGAGTGGTTGGGGGCCTGACCGGGAAGAACTGACCATGGAAACGGATACCTGGATCGACGCAGTGCTGTATGACATGACGCGGTACGTTGCCCTGAACGCCGGACACATCGATGCTATCACGGGTGATGAACTGTCGGGCTCTGCAAAGCGGGCGGACCAGAACTTTGCCGCCATCAGCGCAGGGCCGCAACCTCTGGAATTTCCCGTTGACCTTGCACGGTAGACTGAAGCTGAAAGAAATGCGGCAGTTTGGGCGTGCGCGTCAGAAGCGTTTGCACAGCGGGTTGGCGCCACGGATGCCGACGTGCAAACCTGTCGGGCATTTAGTTCCTTGCTGACAACGTGGGCGTCTGCGACCTTGTTCTGTCGCGCGACGATGCGATCAGACGCCACTGAACGGCCCAATCCGGAGACGACACCAGCACTCACGTCCCATATTTCCGCCACAGAGACATGGCAACGATTGGCGACACGCAGCGGCTGGTGTTCCATCTACTCCCTACGCAATGCCTCAGTCACAAGGCGCGCCAGGCGAGCCTGCGGTGGGCTGGCAGATGCAATGGATTGGTCCAGGATGACGTTGAGTTCAGCGCGTCGCGCAGGCGTCGTGGCCATCGCACGGGCGATGTCCAGCACCAGCACTGCGGCCGAATTACGCGCCTCGATCATCTGGAGCTCGAGCACCATCAGTTGATCCTGGTGAGACATGCACATGCCCTTCTACTGAGCTGCGGAAAACTGGTTATCCAAGGAGCAAGGCAGGAAAGCTTCATCGACCAAACCTGATGGATGCATGGCCCCCTCGCAATTACCTTTGATAGCTTGCGCACCGAACGCACGATTTTCCAGTTGGTGCGGTGGAGAATCCTCTTCGGTGCATCACACAATATATGCGACGACTTGCCACAAGTCCTGCTACCTGAAGTGGGCGCGCCGTCCGTTAACCGGCTGTTAAGGGAATCAGCGCACAAGGTAACCTATTGGCAAGAGGTTACCCGTGCACACGAATAATGACATCCACAGGACTTTGATCGCGGCGATGGTCGCCGAACATGACGGTCGGTTTGATACGGCACACGCGCTGATTGAAGTCGCGGCATCCCTGCATGTGCGTACCTTTGACGGAACATCCAGCTATTTTGGCGATCGCGTTGCGACAAATTGCGCTTTGAACACAAAACGATCAGTCACAAATCGACAGTTAAGAATGGATTAACCTTGCTCCGGTAGGTCATTTCACACAGGTCGCCCTGTGCGGGCTGGCATTCCGGGAGTAGGACGTCGTGAAAGATGACTGGCTAGTTGAATTGCTGACCGAGCTTGAAGCCCATGCATCCAAAAACGGTCATTCCCACCTCTACCCGATCCTGGAAAAGGCATTCGAAGCCGCCGCCCGCGAGCTGAAAACGACAAAGCCCATCCCCGGTCGTATCCTGCCGTTCTGTCGTTCCGAGCCAAAGACCGCTGATCAATCGGACAGGCAGCCGACTGGCGACCTGGTGGCATTCCAGCAGCGTTAGAAACTCAAGAGAATACGGGGACTCCCTATGGCAGCACATGACTGGCTTGGCGACATGCTGCAAGAAATGGCGAAGTATTCCAAGCTGAACGGCCTGGATCGGATTGCGGTGGCGATCGAAGCCGCGCGGAGCATCGCGGCCGAAGACCTCACCGACAATGCATCCCGGAATGTTATTGCCTTCCCGTTTCCCCCGCGTTGCGGTCCTGCCGGTGGGCGCCAAGCGCCTAACTCCTGAATTTCAGACTACCTTTGCTTGGAAGCGTTAGGCTCCCATGCGGTTCGGTTGGCCGACCTTGGCAGCAGAATTTTCCGTGGACCTGGTCAGTTCGGAACGTTGGACACGGCCAGCTTGTCTGGCGAAATCCGTTTCAACCCTGACCGGACAAACTCTGACCGGTCTTCGCCCGAAAAGTCACAAGGCTTACAATTCGCGGGCATGAGCAGGAAATGCTGTTTCGCGAAGCGCCAATCTCGGGAAACATCGATTCGACATAGGCTCAGGATCGTGTGGCCCAGGGCTAGATCGGCGTCGGAGGAGTTCTGGAGTGTGGCTAGGCTTCAAGACTAACTCCGCTCGATAGTATCGGGAGAGGTTGTCCGCGAAATGAGCTACAGTTTGACAATCCTCCCAGAAAAGCGCTTGGCCTTGTTTCAGTTCGTCGGGGAAATGAACGTCGCGAATTGCCGCCAGTCCTTCGTTGAGTATGTCAAGCACGAGCTGTTCCGATCCGAATATGTCATGCTGGTGGACACCCGCGGGGTCACAGTCGCCCAAGCAACGTTCTCCGAGATTTTCGCTGCTGTGCAGAGCGTAAGCTCCCTGCTTCGGAAATTCGACACCGAAGCCCTCAGCGTCGTCCTTGTTCGAGACGACGTACAGTTTGGTTTGGCCAGGGTGCTCGAGCAGGTCCTGGATTTTTCAAGCAGGATAAGGATGCGGGTCGTTTACACAGAGGCCGAAGCACTTTCATGCGCGTCACGCCCAGAGGCAACGCTGTCGCAGTGGATGGCGACAGAAGTGGTTTGACGGATCGGCATCAACTCAATCCACTGGGTCCGTAAGGTCTGCGCCACCGGTTCCGCTATGGCCGCAGAAGGCTCGGGGTCGCTCGGCACATCCCATTGCCATCGTGTCCACTTTCGATCGTGTACACCATCCGACACTCTCGGCCTGCGGCGGAGCGGCCAGCCGGACTGCTGCGACCAACCGGATCTTGGGATCAGAACTCGATCATGGCGCTCTGCTGCCACAGGGGCTTTCGGCGTTGGGGAGAGCAGTCCTCAACCAAAAGCAAAACAGGTCTATCGGAAAAAGCAGTTTCAGCGGCTGAAGGCGCGACAGCGCCTCTTATGTCGTTGTGTCCGGTCACTTACCCCGCACCGTCGAGGCGCGGACTGCAGGCGGTTTGAGCACACATCATCCTCGGTTCATTAGAGGATGTTTCAGTGATGGCTTTGCCCGCCCGCGTTTATCTGACCCTTCACGAAACCTCAGCGCGATGGGGGTGCAACATCGCAGATGTCGCGGGGTGGGCCGATGCAGGCAGGTTCCGCATCCTGACGGGCATTACCGCGGTCCGTTGTGGCGACGAGGTCATCGCAGGCAAGGTTACCTTGTCGCCGATGGAGTTGATGCCGCTTTTCCGGCGTTGCGGAACGGGGCCTTCCGAAGGGATCATGCGGCGCATTCAGCCTGCCGGGCGTCAGGATTGGTTGCTGATCACCGATCCAGTGTGCGGCATAACGGTGGCGGTGGCTGATATGGTGATCATGGCCGAAGAGGTTCACGCCTTCGAGGACGAGAACGACATGATCCGACGTGTGGCGGCCGGGCCCGGAGTTTCAACTTCCTATGATTGGGAAGGGATGAACATCGCGCTGATCGTGCGCATTTTCGATCACGGTCTGCCCGACACCCAAGCCGACCTGGTTGCCGAGATGCAGGAGTGGTTCGCGGACCGGTCGGACGGCAAGAAGATGCCCGATAGTCGCAGCATCCGGCGGCGGATCACGCCGATATGGAGAGCGTTGCAACGCGGGGACGCTTGATGATCTCGGTCCGTGCCTGTCCGGATCACGCGGTCTTTCGGCCACCTTGATCATCGGCATCGTGAACCAACCGGGGCTTTGGCCGGAAGGCGCTGGCGACCGCGTCCACCCCGGCGCGCAGGGGCGAGTCCATCAGGTGGGCATAGCGCAGGGTCGTCTGCATCTGACTGTGGCCCAGCAGCTTGCCGATCATTTCCAGTGAAGCGCCACCGCTGACAAGCAGGGATGCAAAGGTGTGGCGCAGGTCGTGGATGTGGACTTCCTGCAGCCCACACTCCTGCTGGATCTGCGCCCAGAACCGCCGCACCTCCTGCACCGGCTGGCCGGGCGTGTCGCTGGGGAACAGCCACGGCGTGCCGCGCGGCACCACCAATTGGCGCTGGCGCACGATGCTGGCGGTTTCGTCCGAGATCGGCACACGATGCACCCGGCGTTGTTTGGTCATGGCGGGCGGCTTTGACCAGCTCATGTGTTCAAGGTTGAACTGTTCGAACCGGGCCTGCCGCACCTCGCCCAGACGAGCGCCGGTCAGCATGCACATGCGGATAATGTCGGCAGCGCGGCGGTCCTCGGCAGCATCGAGGGCTGCGGCGAGGCTGTTGATTTCATCCTTCGAAAGGAACCGCTCCCGCGCTGTCTCAATCCGACGATGGAAGCGCTGGGCAGGGTTGTCCTCGCACCACCCCCACTCGACCGCCAAGGTGAACATCTTGCGCAACACCTCCCCGATGCGGTTGGCGCGCACTGGCGTTGGCTTTGAGGGCTGCAGTTTCTTGGCGCGGTTATTGGGCTTTTCCTTGTGCGGCCGGGGCCGACCCTCGGCAATCTTGTTCAAGAGCTTATCGACGTCGGTCGAGGTGATTTCCGTCACCAGTTTCCGGCCCCAGACCGGGGCCACCATCTTGGCCAGCGCAGACTTCTGATCAGACGCGTTGCGCTCGGCCAGCTTCGGCAGGTGCTGGGCGCAGTAGCGTTCGATCAGATCGTCCACACGCGGCGCTTCGCGCAGCGCCCCGCGCTGGGCCAGAGGGTCAGCACCGGCATCGATCTCGCGGCGGATTTCCTTGGCTCGCTCGCGCGCCGCCGACACCGACCACTCCGGCCAGCGCCCGAAGGTCATGCGGCGCTGCCGCCCGGCATGGCGATAATCGAGGGTGAAGGCCCGCCCGCCGCCACGATAAATGCAGGCGGCAAACCCGCGCACATCGGTGTCGAAAATCTGATAGTCGCGCCCGACAACGGGCACGGCCTCGCGGAGCACTTTTTCTGTGAGTTTAGAACGAACTGGCAGCTTGATGCGTTCGGGCATGCGTTGGATCCTTCTTGCATCCGACATGAGGCGTGGTTCCGCCGCACTATCAAGGCAAGCATGGCAGCTCGGGTGGCGGGAAGGCGCAGGGTGGCGGAAAGGACGCTCTCCTTACGCCACCCCTTGTTTTGTTGAGAATTCAGCGTTGGCGGGGCCGATCATCGGCGCGCCCGACCCTACCCCTCGGCCTCTCCGGTGCCCGACATGCCGTCCGCTAGGCTGGAATCGCCGATGTAAGGCATGCCGCACCTGTAAATTCCCCAAGCAAATCAATGGGTGGCAGGGGTGCCGTGCCGGATGCCACCCCCTCTTTGCCCGCCAATGCTGGTCAATCACCTGTAAATCCGGGTGTTCGCAGGTGTTTGCAGCTTTGGCGTCCATTTGGCTTGTCGGCCACGGTTGCCCGCCCGGCCGCCCTCTACGCCGCCCGACGCGCAAAACCCAATAAAACAAGGGGTGGCGCGAGGGGGCGTTCCTTTGCGCCACCCTGCGCCTTCCCGCCACCCCTTCGGCCCTGCGCTCACTGCTCTCTGCAAACGCCCCCCGACGCACAGCGTCGAAGGGGCCTGGAACAGGGAGACCCCAATGCCACGCCTTGGATCGATGCCAGACCCGAAGGACAAACCCCGAACGCTGCTGGTCGGCTGGATCAGCCGTCTTGATCTCGCCGTGGAACTCGGCCTGTCGATTGACACGTTGCGCCGGTGGGAGGCCCAGCGCACCGGTCCTCCTTCCGTCCGCGCCGGGCGGAAGGTCTACTACCGTCGCGCCGCCGTCGAGGAATGGCTGGAGGAGCAAGAGCAGGCCGCCCCGCGTCGCCGTCGTGTCGGAGGGCGCCGGTGATGTATCTGCACCCCCGCAAATCCGACTGGCCCGCTGACCGTGTTGCCGAGGCCCGCGCCGTCATCGCCGATGTCGCCCATCATAGCGACCACCTGATCCGCCTGGCCTGCAATGTCCTGGCAACCCATGGGGACACCGCTGCCGAGCGCAAGGACGCCCGCGTGCTGCTGATTGTGATCGACGCACGGCGTCCGGTGCGGCGCGCCCAGCGCGAAGACAACGGGAGGGCCGCACGATGACGCGTCGTGGCACACCCGAAGCCGATCTTCAGCGCGCCGTGGTGCAGGCGTTGCGCGTCGCCCTGCCCCGCACCGCCATCATCCACCACTGCGCCAACGAGGTCACCGAACCCGGCCCCCGCGGGGCAAAGCGTCAGGCAATCCTCGTTGGCATGGGCGTGCATGCCGGTTTTGCCGATCTGATGGTGATCTGCGACGGGCGCATCCTGTTTCTGGAACTGAAGTCCCCCAAGGGTCGATTGCGCCCCGACCAGGAAGCATTCCGCGATGGCGTGCTGGCACAGGGTTTCGGTTGGGCGCTGGTGCGCAGCCTGGACGACGCGCTGGGCGCTTTGGCCGATCATGGCTTCACCAGCTGTGTCCGCCCGGCGCGGAGGGCGGCACCATGAGTCATAAAGCCACCGTCTGGGCCATCCAGCAGCGCGGGCTGAAACCTGCCACCAAGATCGTGCTCTGGTTCCTTTGCGACCGGCACAACCCGGACTTCGGCTGCTTTCCGACGCAGGCGCGCCTCGCCGACGATGCGGAAATGTCGATCTCGGCGCTGAACGAACACCTCGCAAGGCTCGAGGAATCGCGCCTTATCCACCGGGTCCGAGTCCATGATCCCCGCACCCACAAGCGTCAGGCCACACGCTACATCCTGGGGTTCGAGGATGGATTTCCACCAGAGCCAACTCCGGAAACCGGAGACGGCTTTGAAGGAACCGACGGGGAACGAGGGGGCGATCCAACTCCGGAATCCGGACATGGAGCCATCTCCGGATTTTCGGTAAAGCCATCTCCGGATTTTGCCCAAAGCCATCTCCGGAATCCGGAGACTAACCTTGTAAGAGAACCCCTAAGTAAACCTGTAAAGGAGGAGGAGGGCGCGCAAGCCTGCGCGGCGATCTCTGATCAGTTTTTCGGGGAAGTGCTGGCAGCGCTGGGCCTCGACCCCGCCGCCCTGCCCGGCTGGTGGCAAGGCTGGCCGCCCCGGCTGCATGTCCAGCGCTGGCGCGACGAGCTGGGGCTGACGGAGGCGGAAATCGTCACGGTGGCTGAGGCGTCCCGCCAGGAGCATCCTGCACCGCCCGATGGGCCGAAGGCGCTGGACCGGGCGATGCAGCGCGCCGCCCAGCGCAAGGTCGAAGCAGCCGGGCAGAAACGGCGTAAACGCAAATCCGAACCGGCACCGGCGGCAAAGCCGATCACCGACTTGCCCGCATTCTACGCCAAGATCGTCAACGCGGACGGATACCTGCCGGTCAGCGCGATCAACAACACCATGCGCGATGCCATGCTGGGCCGGGGGCTGGTTACCGCCGAACGCCTGCGCGAACGGGGGGTGCGATGACCCTGCAAAGACCGATCCGTCACAGTGCGTCTTCAAAGCGCGCGCTGGGCGTGCAGGCGATCCTGGAATGGGCGTTCCGGGTGGAAAAGGCTCAACTCGAGCTGCCGGTTCGGCGGGA
The DNA here is from genome assembly GCF_000176015.1 of Rhodobacter ferrooxidans. Classification (GTDB taxonomy): domain Bacteria; phylum Pseudomonadota; class Alphaproteobacteria; order Rhodobacterales; family Rhodobacteraceae; genus Pseudorhodobacter_B; species Pseudorhodobacter_B ferrooxidans. Next base: position 14,712 of record NZ_ACYY01000022.1, read on the forward strand.
TGTCGACGGGGGAGGCTTTGGCTTTGGCATGGAATACGTGCTGATCCAGCGTGCCCGCCTGGGGTGCAAGGTGGATGGTGGACAGCACAAGATGGGCAGTTACACCCATGCCGATGCCGAAGTCGTGGCCGCAACCCTTGCCGGAATGCCCGACAGATTGGGCGGCAAGCGCATGGCAATCTACGTCGCAGAGATCGCCCGTGGTGGAATGACACCGGACTGGCTGCCAGGCGCCGTGCCACGTTGCGTGCCGGTGGAAACCAAGCGCAATCAGCATGGCGAACGGTCCACGACGATCGTGGTGGGCGTCGAACGCGTACTGCATCGGGGACGCTGGCGCAGTGTCGAGGTCCTCGCTTGCCCGGTCACCTGGCGGCCGCACCCGGAGCAGATTGCATCGGCACGGCGTGGCTACGAGGATTGGTGGCAAGCGTTGGACTGGGTGCGGGACGGGCTGAAGGCGGGCGGGATGCTGAGGGAGGTAGATGTGACGGGAGCAATGCCGAAGGTACGGCCGTGGGGGGTTGGATTATAGCGTCGCACTGGTCGGTAAGGGCGGAGAGCGGTCTGTGAGGCTGCGGCATCGCATCCGCAGAAACAAGCGATAGCAGCCATTCGCGTCGCGCCCCGGGAGCGAAGCGATGCGCAGTTAGCTGGCGGTCACTGCGCCGCCGACCTGGCGGACAGTGACCGAAGCAGTTAACCCGAACCACGCGGAGTTAAGCGTGGACATGGTAGAAGCCCCATCTAAAGCGCCAGGATTATGGTGCTTGACGGAAAAGATTCCCACTACCAATAAGCTGAGAGAGCAGCGCAGTTTAGCTTTCAAAGGAGGTGTTTGATGGTTTCAGCTCAAGGCTTTATCGAGCAGTATCTTTTAGGTAGCTTCTGGCACACGACGTCTAGCGAACGCTTCGAGGGCATTATCAGATCAGGGCTTATTATGGTTGACCCGCCTCTGCCAGAAGCCGAGAGATATGGAGGTATGCCCTTTGTTCGCTCTCTTGGTGGTGTAAGCCTCTTCGATTTTCCATCTAGCTTTAATTTTGAGATTTACGAAGCCGATGTTCAACTAAACTCGATCGGAGAATTCATCCCCTTTAAAAGCTCTTGGGGGCGATCAATCTGGTTGCGAATTGACTCTGAAATGGTGCGGGAAGGCCTTAAGTCAGGAAGGGAGATTCGAGCCCTCTGGAAGAAAATGGACTCCTCAAGACGGTTCATGGCTGAGGTTGAAGGGGCCCACATTGGGGACATTCCGATAGCGGCCATTCAAGATGCCTTTGAAATCGGTGTGGGTGACTCCTGTTGGACCTGCCTCAATCAGTTGCTGTCTCGACGGGACGACCGCTGACGCAGAAGTGCGCAGCCGGAGTGACTGGAGGCGCAGGAAATAGCCACATGTTTACCCTATTCGCCAGCGACCAAGTGCTCCACGTCGAAACCCAACAAGCGGATACCACGAATTGACCGATTGTTGAACGGAGGGCGTTTCGGTTCGCCCCAGCCAAGCAACTCCATGACACACGCTTCGCCGAATCCATAGAGCTTATAGCTGCCGTATACGCAGTCATAGGCACGCTCAATCGCATCGCCGGTGCCTGACAGAAGATAGCGAACGGTTCGGACAACCGCGTCTAAGGTGTTCTTCGTCTGGAAGTCGATGCGTAGCCGTTCGAGGCCGGACAGGTCTGCCCCGATATTCTTGGAAACAAAGCGAAGACGTTCGAAAAAGGCGTGGCAGCCAGCAAGGTATCGGAATAGGTCGTTAAAACTCAAATGGGCTAACTCGTTTGGATCGCAAAGGTAGGTCCGGATGTTCGCGATGTTCTCGATCTCTGCAGATGCATGATACATATCTCCTTTCACGGTATTGTCTGTAGACTGCCAGATCTGCACATATTCCGCGATCCGCTTGGCTCGGTTTTTCGGGTCGCTAAGCAAAGATGTCTCTCGCCAGCCATCGCCGCTGCCTTGTGTCAGGCGCAGCCACCCGAGGAACCTTCCCATCTCAATCTGAGGGTCTTGCCCTGCATATTCTGGGCGTCCAAAGCCGTGCTGTTGGGCGACTTCAAGGATTTCATGGTGCGCAGGCACCAGAATTTCATCATATTTTCTGCGAAACTCTTGGATGAAAGTGCGCTCTTTCGATTTCTTTTCGCTGCCAACGACGATGCTCTTGGGTGCGGCAGGCTTTACGAATGTGTGGATGAACTTCTCGAAGGCGCTCTCATCTTGCGGCTTTCCTTTAGATTTAAACGCCTTTTCATATTCACGGAGCACTTCTTCGTTCAAAACGTCTGCGTCGTTCCACAACTCATCAAAGAGGCCACGCAGCGCGTTAAAGGCCTCATCGCGATCCTGTCTCAATAGGACTGACAATTCCCGATTTGCCTGAAGGCCGTCATGAGTGAGGTTGGCGGACCCGACGAGCGCTATATCGTCGATGATATAGAGCTTCGTGTGAAACTTGGAATCGGTAAAATAACGGACCTTGACCCGAGGATTCCCAAACGCCAACCGCAGTGCCTGTGGCGTTGTGATCGGGGAAAAGCGGATGATCAGCCGGACCTCCGCTCCTTTGTCGGTCAGAGCTTTGATTGGGTCGTTCGTCGTGAAAAACGGAGCAGCCAAATAGCTTGATCTGGGGTGCGGCCCTGCATTCATGAAGAAATTTATGGTGAAACCTGTTGCGCCCGTGTTTGCGTAGAGTTCTGAAAGAGCCATTGCAGAGTTAACCCCTATTAATTTAACGCTTAGTCGCTACACTACCGAACTGTCGTTGCGTGTGAAACGGCTTTCGAAAGCAACGTGCGACGACATCCCCGTTGATTGATCAGCGTGTTTGGCTGCCTCCGACCGCACGCTACATGACATGTGACTGTCGCCGTCCTTGGGCTGTAGGACGAGCAGCTCTGCGGCACTGGCGCCTAGCGAAGGGCAGCAAAGGGCTTGCTCGGCCCTGTCGCTGCGGTGAGCCCGAGTGGCTACTTCGGAGCGAAGCACTCAATGATGCGAGAGGCGGCAATGGGCCGAGAACGTCGACACAAGCCTGACCATCGCAGAGGGCGGTGAGCAGTCGTTCGCTGCAGTAGGACTGAGTGGCCGGTTCGATGCCTGCTGTCGCTTGACCGGTCAAGAGCAAAATATTGGAAAGCGGGTGCCTGAACTTATCAAGCCCGCTGTCGGCTATCGCCATCTAAAAAGCGAAGCGTGGCGCCAGTGCCGTTACGAGGCTGACGACGATTATCCCCAATAAGGCGCTAATGCACTTGTGAGCCCGCTGAAATCAAGGCTAGCATAAGAAAGGGTGCACTTGGATGCCTGAACTAGTTCCGATTTGGGCCGCCACAACGCGGTATTAGAGCTCATGATCAGGTTTCTTCGCGTCACCTTAAAACCGCTCAAAGCTTGGCTAGCCGCCCAGACCCTGCCGACAGCTCCGCCTCGGTATCGCCTGCGCGTGTGGCGTGAGGTGAACGGCAATTTCTCGCCGGTTCGCAAAGAGTTGATCGCCTATGCGCAGGAAGCGCTTGACGATGCGCGACGGCGAATCCGAAAAGGGTTCGAAGACGATTTATCGCCATTTAAGGGCGCCGCCGACGACCCTGCGGTGCATTTTCCTGCGATGCTCAATCGCATCACGCTCCAGGGCTATCTCGGCGAGACACTGGCGGGCCTGGCAGTCGAGCATTTTGGCGCCTTCGGCCATACCGACTGGCATGTTCCCGCGTTTCTTTTCCGATTTCACGATACAGAGTTCCAACATCTCGATCTGATCAACGAGCGCCTGCTGATGGAGGAGTCGCACGTTCCGGACGCGGTGTCCGAGCGGCGACCGGGACGGACCGGTGACGACGCGATCGCGTTTCGCATCGACGAAAGCGGCAAGATCACGCACGTTCTAACGCTTGAGGCGAAGTGCCTAACCACAAGCAACGCGGCGACGATTCAGGATGCGCATGAGAAGCTCTCCGCGGGGCAGCGCCGACCGAGCGGGGTGCGTGAGCTGATCACTCTGCTTTCCGAATATGACAGCCCGCAGGCGCAGGAGTGGGTCGCCCGGCTGATTGCATTCTACAGCGAGGGGTTTCGCACCGCCAAGCGCAGCGACGGGCTGTCCTATACGGTGGGCCATTGGCCGGTAAAACCGGCGGCCAGGGTGAGCTGGCTTCCGCATGCGGCGCCGCATCCATCCTACACGGCCAAACGCAGGCTCGAAGCCATGGAGTTCCAGCTCGAGGACCTCAAGGGCCTCGTCGACATCCTGTATCGGAGAGCCTAGGTGCCGAACGAGGCCTCTCTCGCGCTTGCCCGCGACATCCGGGGCTCACTGGCAGGGAGTCGGCTTTCGCCCCCGCAAGCCAAGCTCTACAGCCAGCGCATCCGTCGGGACATGGGCCGGGACGGCCTGGCAAGCTTCACCGCAGACGAAGGGGTAGCTCGGCTCGACGAGGCGATGTTGCTGCTTGAGGCCGCCTGGATTGAGCGATCTGCAGGCGGCGGCGAGTGGAAACCGGCGGTAAAGCGCGCCGCCGAAATACTCGAATGGCTGTCGCAATCCTCACTCAGGCCGGAGGGAGCGCCGACTCATCTCTTGTCGGCTGCCGCTTATCAATTGGCTGGCTACCCGGCGATGGCGCTCGGACATCTGCGCCATGTGCCTGCGGAAGATTCTATTTCGAAGCTGCTTTGCGCATTCCTTCGGGCGGATTTCTCCGCGGCGCTGTCGGCGGTCCAGACTTTTTGGGTGGAGCAAGGGAACCTCGGGCTGGAGCGGACGTTGCGGCCCGAGACCGTGGAAATCGACGGGAGTAGCGTTCAGCTTGTCGATCTGGAGATCGCGTCGGTTCGGCATGTCGTGATGTGCATCGGCACGATCTGCGCCTTTATGCGGACCGGGGACGACGCGCTCGTCGAACGCGCGCTCTCAAAGCTCGAAGCATTGGCGGCAGGCTTCCTCCATAGCCGTGATCCCTATTCCTATCTACTGGCGCGGCTGACAGCTGCCACGGCGCGTGTGTTCGCCGAGACCAGCCTGTGGCCGCAGATCAAGCGGCTGGCGATCGATGCTAACCCCCGTGCAAACGCTGCGCTGGTCCAGTTTGCCCGTGCCGCCTTTGCGAACCGGCGCGCGCTAGTGTGGCCCGCCCAAGCCGAGGGCATACGACGGTTGGCCGAGGACGATTCCTTCGTGTTGTGCACGCCGACTGGTTCGGGCAAGACCACAATTGCGACGCTCGGCGCAGTGCAGGGGCTCTTTGCGGAACGCGTGCATGCACTTTCTGCCGAGAACCTCGTCTTGTACCTTGTGCCATCGCGCGCGCTCGCGGCGGAGGTAGAGACCCGGCTCGCCGAGGATCTGCGCGGCGTCGCTGCCGAGCCGGTGGTGGTAACCGGACTTTATGGTGGGACCGATTGGGGACCTACCGATGCATGGGTTCAGGTCGACCAGCCGACGGTGGTGATATGCACATTCGAGAAAGCCGATGCGTTGCTTCGCTATCTCGGCGTCCTGTTTCTCGACCGGGTCAGGCTTGTCGTGATCGACGAGGCCCATATGGTCGAGCAGGATCCGAAAAGGGTCCAAGGTCTATCGGACGGCACATCACGATCCCTGCGTCTGGAGCAGTTGAGCGCGCGGCTGCTGCGGGCCAAGGAGGAGAAGGGCTTTCGGGTCATCGCGCTGTCTGCGGTGGCGGCCAAGGCAGCGCCTGCGATCGCGTCTTGGCTCGCGGGCGATGCGGAGACAGGACCTGTCACCTCGATACACCGCAGCACGCGCCAAATGCTCGGGCGACTAGAGGTTACGCGGTCCGGGCGATTCGATATCCGCTACGACCTAATGGACGGCCGCACGCTTGAGTTCGAGGACGAGCGCGCCGATGATCGGCCTTATGTGCCGCAGCCATTTGGGCGCATGCCTGGCGGATTCGATGTGGAAGCCGGACCTGAAGTACGAATGCGGGCGCCAACACTTTGGGCCGCACTTCACCTTGCGGCGGAGCGTCCTGACGGTACCAGACCAAGCGTGCTGATCTCGTTGACCCAATCGGTCAGTACTTTTGCCGCGACCTGCGCGGATCTCATGGATGAGTGGGAGGACGAAGACCTCCCCGATTATTGGTCCATCGACGAAGAGGACCCGCACTGGAAGCGCTGTCTCGCCGCCGCCGAGGACTATTTCACACGGAAGTCCTCGGAGTACCGCTTGCTGTCGAGAGGCGTCGCCGTGCACCATGGGCAGATGCCGCCTCTGCTTGCGCGGCGCCTTAAGGTTGCGATCGACAGGGGGCAGGTTCGCGTCGTGATCGCGACGTCGACGCTGTCCGAAGGCGTGAATATCCCGGTCAACACGCTGCTGATCCCGAGCGTGTGCCGTGCCGACGACGTGATGCCCGTCAATGAATTCGCGAACCTGATCGGGCGCGCGGGCCGCCCTGGAGTGGCGACCGAGGGAAACACGCTCGTTGTTTTGCCGGAACGCGAGTATGAGCGCCGCAGCGGGCGCCGACAACCCGTGTGGAACCGGCAGTGGAACGGTTACGAACAGCTTGTCCGCCAACTGGAAGAGGCGACGGAGCTGGCGGCCTCGGGTGCTTTAACAGCTGAAGAAGGCGAAGCAAACAGTCCGCTGGCTCTCCTTTTGGAAGCGTTGCGCGAGGCCTGGGAGAGCATCTCAGACAGCGACGACGACGATGAGTTCCTCGAATGGCTCGATGCCACAGCGATCGCCGACGCCGACGCGGAAGACGAGGCTGTGGTCGCGCTGCTCGACACGCTCGACGGTCTCCTGATCACTGCGTTGCAGGAAGTCGAGCTGCTGCTAGGGCGCGGCCTAGCGCCCGGAGAGATCGAAGGCGAACTGCAGAAAATCTGGCAGCGGACCTATGCTTATGTCGCGGCCGATGAGGAGGAGCGCCTTGCGCAGACCTGGCTCGCACGAGGCCAAGCCATCGCGACTCTCTATCCTGATCCTACGCGGCGCCGTCAACTCTACAAGACGAGCCTTACGCCGCGCTCGGGCGAAATCCTGCTCGACCGCGTCGAGGAGATTCGCGGCGCACTGGTCGGCGGTCGGGACTATGCGTCGCGGCCAGCGGAAGCCCGGTTCGCCTTCGTGCGCTCCATTATCGCGCTGCTGTCCGAGGTTCCGGCATTCCGGATCGGGCGAACGCTGGGTCGCAAGAAGAACTTCGAGGAATGGGAGAAGCTGCTTCGCTGGTGGGTGTTCAAGTCCAGCCTGCCACGTCAGCCACCAGCAAAGGACTTGGGCAACTGGTTCAAATTCGTGTCCGAGAATTTCATCCACCGGGGAAGCTGGGGTCTTGGCAGCATCATTGGCGTGCTCCTCGACCGCGATTCCGCGGGCCAGCCGCTCGATGCAATGACGATCGACGACTGGCCTCGTAGCGGACTGCCGTGGATCGCGTTCTGGCTTAAGGAGCTAATCAGCTGGGGAACGCTCGACCCTGTTGCGGCATTCCTGCTGGCACGGGGCGATGCCGTCGATCGGCCAGAAGCGGAACGCGATGCGCTGGACTATTATGCCTCGCGCGGTGACGGAGTCGATCCCAACGAAATGTTGGATCCAAGGGCGATCCGGGCGTGGCTGGACGAACGCCGGCCGATCCGGCCTCCGCGCACATCCAGCGTCGACTTGGCGATCGATGTCCGGCTCGCGCGGCCCGCTTCCGATTATCTAAACCGTGAGATGAGCGTCATGCCGCTTTTATCCCGCGGCGGAATTGATTGGATCGATCCCGCCGGGTATGTCGTCGCAAACAGCGACTTGCCTGACGCTTGGATCGACCAAGGGGTTCGCTATCGCTTCGAGTTATCGATCGTCAACCGTTTGGTGCGGGGTGAGCCGTACCTGCGCCACCGGGCGGATTAAGCATGGATGGTAGCTCCTCTCTCCACTGAATAGTCTACGATGGTGGGCTTTCGTTAGGTAAGCCGAAATAACCACCATGGGCGCCGTGAAGCGGACGTTGAATGGTCGACCATCAAGGGGCGGCATTGGGCCGAGTACGTCGTTCAGAGGCCGCGCCTATACCCCCTCCCAATGGTTCCTCCCCGGCCCTGAACGTATGCGGGGGGGCGCAGCGCGGCGTTTCGCTAGCGTCAGGCACTTTCACCGGGGAATCCAGGCGGAATCAACTTCGCGCGATCTCGCCGATTAAGTTTCGTTAAATCAGCGTGTTAACAAATCACGATCTTGGTGCGCTGGATTCTTTTGCGGAATCCAGGGAATCCACTTTTCGGAAGCCACCTTGGCCGGAATCCAGCCATCTCGCGCAGGCGCCAAAGATTGAGCGGCTTCTCATTGGCCATGTCGAAGGGAATCCCCAGCGCCTCGGCATAGGCACGCACCGGTTCCAGCCGTCGCCAGTCGCGGGCAATGACGGCACAGCGCCGCCAGGACCAATCCGGGTCCAACCGCTGCAGGCGCAGCAGGTCGTCCAGCGCCGCAACAGCCTGTGCGGCATCGCCTGACCCGGCGTCCAGCAGGCTGACGCGCCCCTGCGCCACCGGGTCGCGTGCCGCCCAGTCGCCGCCAGGGGGCGCTTTGCCGCGGGCCCGGTTCACGGTGATGTCGTGGCCCGTCTTCATCCGCTGGGCGGCAGGCGCAATCACCGCATTGGCCGCCATGATGATATGGCGGGTGGAGCGGTAGTTTTCGGTCAGCCAGATCGGTTTTGCGGCATAATCGGCCTCGAACCGGCGGATGAACGCGATCGAGGCCCCGGCGAAGGCATAGATGTTCTGGTCGTCATCGCCCACGGCGAACAGGCTGATCCGCAGGTCGGGGTCATCCTGCGACCGGCCCGCCACCGCACTGATCAGGGCGTATTCCTCGGGGCCGATGTCCTGATACTCATCGACCAGCAGCCAGCGATAGCCCTGGATCAGCGTGTCGCGCAGCGCCTCGGCTTCGGGGCGGGAAAGACCATCGCCGCGCAGCAGCGCCACCGCTTGCATGACGATCCCGTCGAAATCGCGCGGGCCGTCGCCGTCGCCCGCAAAACTGGCCCCCACCAACCGCATCGCCAGCGCGTGGCAGGTCGAGACCGTGACCCATGCCGCGTCCTCGCCGATCAACAGGCGCAGGCGTTCGCGGATCTCGGCAGCGGCGTGGCGGTTGTAGGTCAGCACCAGAATGCCGCGCGGGTCTTCGCGCTTCACCCGGATCAGGTAAGCGATCCGATGCACCAGCACCCGGGTCTTGCCCGACCCCGGCCCGGCCAGCACCAGCACGTTGGTCTGCTCGCGGTCATCGCGCACGATCTCGGCCTGCGCCGGATTGTCCAGCGCATCGACGATGGTGCGCCAGGAGGCGCCGGTGGTCTGGCGCCGAATCTCGGTGCCCCGCCCCGGCAGCCAGCGGCGCAGAAAGGCGTCGCGGTCCAGCACGAAGTAGTCCCCGGCCAGCCGCTGCGCCTGATCCATCGCTTCCAGCCCGGTTTCGGCATAGGCCGCCATCACATGGGTCTGGATCGTGGTTTCCGAATAGTGCTCCTCCAGCGGTGCAAAGTGCTGGACGGTAAAAGGCCCGCCCTTGGGGTTCAGATGCACGGTGATCGCCGGGCGGAACACGGTCAGGCCGCGGCCCAGCGTGGCAACCTGTTGTTCGTGCAGCCACAGCAGCGCCCGGTCCATCAGGCGGGTCATGTCCCGCACATCGGCCCGCAGCAGCGCATCGCCGTTCAGCGCATCCAGCATCGCGCCAAGGGTGGTTTCCACCTGGATGTCCTTGCCGCGCGCGCCTTTGGCCGCCCTGCCCGCCAGGTGCGCCAGCAGCACCTGCGCGCCCTGCCTGCGCAGATCGGCGGTGCGCGCGACCGTGGGCCAGGACCGCTCCAGCCGCACGAAGATCGTGTTCCGGCTGGCCTTGCGCAGGGTCAGGTTGCCGCGCCCGCCGTCCTGGTCGCGGCCATCCTGCGCCATGCCGCGCAGGATCAGTTCCACCAGATCGGGCCGCACCTGTGCGTGGCTCTTGTCACGCAGCGCCTGACAGGTTTCGGTCAGGTTCAGAGGTTGGGATTCGGCCCCTTCCATATCCGGCACCGCCACCTGCATCAGGGCGATCAGGTCGGTTTCCAGCCGGGCCGCGTGTTCCAACCGGCGCACCGAGGCATCCTCGACCCCCAGATGCACATAGACCGTGACCGGCGTGTCGTTGCTGGCGATGCCCAGCGTTTCCAGGTCGGCCAGTGCTTTGGCAACCCCTCGCCCCATCAAGCCGCAAGCCCCGGTCAGATCGTCGGTGGAAACCCCTGCATCGGGGGCTGCGTTCATCACATGGCGCACAAGGTCCAGAAGCTGGGTGCGGCGCATCCCGGTGATCTGTGCACGGTCAAGGATCGCCGCCGCCTCGTCAACCGAGCGGATGCGCAGCGACGACGGAAACACCTGCACCCGGTTTTCCTCGCGGCTTAGCAGGGTGGCCTCCTCCAGCCAGGCCACGGCGGTTTTCACCCGGGTGTCGTCGGTGGTCTTGTCGCGCTCGAATTCCTGGTCCTTCTCCTCGCGCACGATCTCGCCCGGCGTCGCCACCACCTCGCCGGATTTGTGCTTTTCCATCCGCCGAAGCGCCTTCAGGATGGCGCCGATCTCGTGCCGGGCCAGCCGTGAGCGGGCGGAAAGCGAGAATTGTCGCTCCACATCCTCGGGGGCGAACAGCAGCACGCAACTGGCGGGGTCGCGGTCGCGACCTGCGCGGCCGGCCTCCTGCAGGTAATTCTCCAGCGACCCTGGAATGTCGCCATGCACCACCAGCCGGATGTCGGGCTTGTCGATCCCCATCCCGAAAGCATTCGTCGCGGCGATCACCCGCAACTGGCCGATGCGGAACGCCTCCTGCACCTCGCGCTTTTCCTCGGGGCTGCGCTTGGCATGAAAGTAGTCCGCCGCCAGCCCCTGCCCTTTCAGGAACTCCGCCACCTTTTCCGTCGCACTCCGCGTGGCGCAATAGACCACGGCACCGGAGGCCCCTTCCAGCGGCAGGTTCTCCGCGATCGCGGACAGGATGTCGGTCAGCTTGGTGGCCTTCTGCGTCGGCAACACCGCAAAGGACAGGTTGGTGCGCACCGCACCGCCATCCAGAAGCACCAGGTCCACCCCAACGCGGCTTTGGAAATGGTCGCGGATATCGCGCACCACCTCGGGCTTGGCGGTGGCGGTCAGGCACAGCACGGGCGCCGGGGCATCGCCCGAGAACTCCTTGATGAAGCGGCTGACATAGCGATAATCGGGCCGGAAATCATGGCCCCATTTCGAGATGCAATGCGCCTCGTCCAGCACCCACAGCCCGACCTCGCGTTGTTGCAGCACGGTGCGGATCGACGGCGAGCGCAACTGTTCGGGCGAGATCAGCAGCATCGCCGCGTCGCCCATCCGCACCTTGTCCAGTGCGTCATGCCGTTCCGGCAGCGACAGCATGCCATTCACCGTGACTGCACAGGATATCCCCGCCCGTGCCAGCCCCTGCACCTGATCGGCCATCAGCGCCACCAGCGGCGAGATCACCACCGTCAGCGCCCCGGTCTTGTCGAACCGCGACAGCGCCGGGATCTGGTAGCACACCGATTTGCCGGTGCCGGTGGGCAGGATGCCCAGCACGGATTTGCCCGCCATCGCCTCGGCCACGATGCGTTCCTGCAACGGGCGTCCCATCTCGTCCACGGGTTGCGGGCGGAAGGTCGGAAAGCCGAACCAGCGCTCCAGCGCCGCGTTCGGGTTGTTCTTTTCGACGCACCAGCCACAAGCCGGATCGCCACAGTTGGTGTCGCGCAGATGCCGCACGATCCTGCCTGCCTGCGGGAACTGCAGCCGCACCCAGGGCGGCATGACGGACTCACCGCCCGCAACCGATATCCACGACAGCGCATAGGCCATCGGCCAGCCATTCTGCGGGTCGGACAGGCGGCCCAGCGTCTGTTCCAGCCGGTGATGGCAGGCCCGGCCTTCCAGCAGGCGGCGGATCGCGGCATGGGCGGTTGCCGCATCGGGCGCAGGTCCGCGCAAGGCCGCGAACAGCGCATCGAACCCGGCCGAAGCGTCGCCCCGCGTCGTCAGATGGTGATAGGCCAGAGCCGCATCAGGCGCATCCTGCCCCAGCCGCACAAAGGCCGCGATCTGATCCACCAGCACCTGCAACGCCAGCCGCGCGTCCTCGACCGGGTCGTTCACATGCCCGACCTGCAGCCGCCCGTCCTGATAATGCTTGACCAGATGGTGGTAAGGATTGCGCGGAAAGGCCAGCGGGTTCAGCCACAGCGTATCCACCGGCGCCGCGCCGAGGCCCGCCAGCCGCGCCCGGTTGGCCACCAGATGAGGCAGATCATGGCGCAGGATGTTGTGGCCGACCAGATGCGCTGCGCCCTCGCAAAACGCCTCCAGCCGGTCAAGCCCAGCGTCCAGCGTCGCCCAGGGCCCGGTGCGATGCACCAAAGATGCCTCGCCCCGCAAGGCCCCGATGGCAAAGACCGAAGCTGTCTTTGGATCAACCTCCAGATCAACCGAAACACAACAAGACAGGAATGGGGCGGGGTCAAAAGTCAAATGTCGAGCATCCGAATTCCAAAAGTTAAGTGCGGCATCCAAGCCTTTGATAACCCTATCGCCAGGATTCGAAAGCTGAAGATTTCACCGCAAGGCTGCGGCACCTGAGCTTGGGCATCGCAACCGCGGTGGGATAGGTGCTGATCCAAGTGACGGCCCCCGACAGGGCTTGACCCAGTATCGTCATTCATCAAGGCTGAACTTGCACGGTTCATGCGGCGAGATTTCCCGCAGATTGATCCAGCAGCGCAATTGGCAAAGGAAGCGACAGATGACGTCAGACCTTCAGGTTCTGCCTGCGCGCCGGGGTCAGGCCGTGCGCCTTGCCAAGGGGCAAGCGATCCAGATCATCAACACCCATGGTCAGCAGGTTGTCGATACATGGTGCTTCAATGCCGACGACCTGTCTGAATTCATGTCGATGGAGCACCTGCATGCAGCGCTTCAGGGCATCTTCCCCGCCAAGGGCGATGCTCTGACGACAAACCGGCGGCGGCCCATCCTGATCCTGGAAGAAGACACATCACCGGGCCGCCATGATACGGTAATCGCCGCCTGCGATGTGCATCGCTATGCCTCTCTTGGCTGCACTGAATACCATGACAATTGCACCGACAACCTGCATGCCGCCCTTGGGCAGCTTCATCTGCGGGCAGCCGATTGCCCGGCCCCGCTGAACTTGTGGATGAACATTCCGGTCGGCCCTGATGGCAAGATCACCTGGGGCGAGCCGCTCAGCAAACCGGGAGACCATGTTGTGCTGCGGGCCGTCATCGACTGCATCGTGGTGATGTCCGCCTGTCCGCAGGACATGATCCCGATCAACGGCGCTGCGTGTCAGCCAACCGAGGTGCACTACCGCCTTTTGGACTGACGGGCCATCATGCCTTCAGGATGATGGCCCGTCGATCCTGTACACAGTGCCGCGTCCTGCGATCTTTTCCGTCGTGACGATCAAGCCAAGCTTCTTCTTCAGCACTCCTGAAATCGCACCTCTTGCCGAGTGGGCCAACCATTGAGTTGCCAAGATGATCTCTTTCATCGTAGCGCCATCAGGCCGTTGCAGCATTTCGATCAACAGTGCCTGCTTGGTGCCCGCGCGCGGCGTCGGCGGTATTGCCACGGGTTCTGTCTTCGCGCTTCCCCGGGTGGCTGACATGGAATTGGCTGTCGCCGATGTGATCCCGATGGTCAACAGCCCTGCTGCGGTGACCACCAGCGTCGTCCCGTGCCCATCGCCCGTTTCTCGCCAAAGGGGCTCATTCCGGTGCATGTTGGCATCAACTTCCTGCAGCCAGCCGCGTTCCATCATCTTGCCAACCGCCATCTTCGCAGCAGCACCGGCCAGCCCCTTAGGCAACGGCAAGGCGATGTTGCCAGAGCGCTGGGTCCCGGCGGCAAGAATAAGAGTCTGGGTTTCGGTGAGTTTCGTCACGGCAGTTTCCTCTTGCTCGTCGTGGGTGGCAAGGAATGCGGTGATGCGCGACATGAGGTCGTTATGGCCCTTATTGTTGGCCCCAAGGATCACGTCTCCATAGTCGTCGCGTTCCAGATCGGCAAATTCGCGCAGCAGAGCGATGGCCCCTTCGTAGGCGCCGAGGTGTTTGGTCTACCATGCGATGGTGAAGGCGTCCTGTTCGATCTGGCGGCGCTGGGCGGGATCAAGCGGCATGTTCGCCCTCCTTGAACGCGCTGTCGGAGATCTGGCTGAGCAGGCTGACGTAATGGTTCAGGGTGCCGACATCGCCCCAGTCGATCTCGTCGGGGTGACCGTTGAAGTGGTTGTCGCTCAGGGCGGCCAGCCGTTCCAGCATCGCGTCGATCTGAAATTTGGTGGTCATGAAAGCGTCAAAGGCGTTCGACCGGTTCCTCGAACCGGTGGCTGACACGGTCTCACCGTTGGAAGCGTTGGCGCGGCGGGTGGTCATGGTGGGGTCTCCGGGGGTGAGTTGAATCGTTTTCGTGTATTCAGCATCGCTCCAGTGCGGCTCTGAGTGAAGGTAATTCAACGCAATATCAGTGTTTTCTGATTTATCGAGGTGTTCAACATGGATACAGGTTTACATCGACCTGACCCTTGCCCGCAGGCAAGGAGTCTTCCGCTGAATCCTACAGCGCCTGAACCTGCCGACCCAGGACCTGTGGTCTGCGCTCGCTCCACAAAAGGTAAGCGGAACCGGCAAAGACCATCAGGATGCCGGGCCAGTAGGTCGTGTCCGGGGCGAAGGACAGAACGATCCAGCTGATCAGGATGTTTGAGAACAGTTTCAGGTCATCAAAGGGCTGCACAAAGGCTGCATCGGCGGCGGCGTAGCTGAGGGTCAGGCAGTGCTGGGCAAAGTACATGATGATGCCCCCCAAAATCAGCAGCCACAGGATGCTCCCGGTCGGCACCTCCAGCCCTGCTTGCAGCGAGAACAGGAAATTGACAGGCGTCAGCATGACCAGAAGCCACATGGTGATCGAGGCCTTCACGTAGGCAGGCGGGAAGAGCCGAATGCCATGACCAAACTTGCCAATCTCGCGACGCCAGATCCGATGGTACACGCAGCGAAATGGGCGCAACCACAGGCTTCCATTGCGACAACACAGTGCTGTAACTGGCTGAATATGGCCATCACCTGATCACGTCGCAACTTCCTTGGCAGCACCGCCTGCCCTGACGAGCCAGTTCCGTGCGCATGGAGTACATTCTTCACCAGGTTGAGCCCGACCAATGCAATCTCCAACATGACCACTCTCATTTGTGGATCCTCGACGACCCAACATGGCACATTGGTGCCATCAGTGGGCGGCCACATCGTCGGATCCGAACAGACCAATCGCCACCAGAACATGGTGCTCCGGATGGTCGGATTGCTCACTGCACTATCAGGATATAGTTCATTTGTGGTGTCGCGCCCGATCAAGCGATCGAAAGCCAACCCAAAGGAAAAATCTTGTGCACAAAAAAGTGCAGAACGGTCTTTTTCTGCGCGAACTCGAGGCAATACGGATAGAAGGCCGAGGCTTTTCTTTACTTCCTACAGAATGTGCCACTATCCTCGTGGTTGAGGGATTTGGGTTGAGGTTATTTGCAACTGTTGCGCGCGTAGAAATACGGAGCAATAATGTCTGGTATCAGATCGTCCATCTATGACGTCAGCAAATCCGAGGGTTGTTCGCAACCGTCGCAGATGTTCAGCGTCACCAGCGGCTTTTCCATGCTGGAAGAGCGCGGCAAGTTGCGCGTCGAGACTGCAGATTTTGGAGCCGTGGGTGCTCGGGTCAGCCGTGTCACTTCAACCGGGCATCTGGTCGATCTGACCGAGCACGTTCACGTGACCCTGCTCCTGCCGCAAAGCGGACAGGTGAAATCCCAGGTGGCAGCGAAAGATTTCCGCGTAACGGCCGGGTCGGCAGTGCTGTTCGCGCCAAACTCGAGGCGCACGCGGGTGGAACGGCCGCAGGTTGGAAGCTTTCAGGCATTGGTATTGATGGTGCAACAGGCGCGGGTGGTTGAGCTTTTGGACATTGCCGCCCGCGATGGCAAGCCGCGGGTCAGCGTTCCCGATGCGCTGGCAATTTCCGGCACCAATCCGCACATCAGGCGGCTTTCGGCCTTTCTGGCCTGTGTTGCCGACTTCCATGGCAGCAAGAACCTTGAGATATCGCCGCGCGCCGTGGGTGCTGCCCAAGTGTTGCTGGAGGAAATGCTTGGCGATTTTCTCGCCGATCTGCACGATGGTCTTGGCGGTGGCAGTCACAACACGTCGGCCTTAGCCAAGGTCCGGCAGGCCGAGGAAATCATGCGGGAGCATTGCGACGAGCATCTTTCGATGGCTGCGCTGGCTCAGGAACTCGGAGTAGGGTTGCGCAGCCTCCAGCTTGCGTTCCAGCAAGTCCGGGCGGCTGGCCCCAGGGTTGTCTTGAACCGGATGCGTTTGGACCGGGCGCGTGCGCGGCTGCTGGATAGCGCCGAGGATGCTCGAGTGACAACCATTGCCCTCGACTGCGGATTTGCTCACCTCAGCCGCTTTGCTCAAACCTACAGGGAAACCTACGGCGAGACTCCGAGCGAAACTCTGGCCCATCAGAAACGCCGCGCAAATTGATCGGGGGGCTACGGGGCAACAAAAGTGGTACTTTCGGACAGCTTGCCATTTGCGGCGGCGTCCCTAGCCCTGGATGCACCGGATCAGCCATCAGATTTCGCCAGAATGGCCTGGTACTTCGTGAATAGCATCGGCTGATCGAAAACCGCGCGGATTTCCGACAGCGCTGCTGCTGGCGTCAGGCGGATCTTCTCAAGCTCGGCCGCAAAGTGGATTTCCGCCTCGGCATCGTCCTGGGCGCGCGCGGCCGCCAGCGCCAGCACCAGCCCACGCCGATCGCCCGATGCAGCGATAAGCCGCGATTCCGCCAGGGAAGTCGCAAAATCGCCCTGGCGGAATGCATCCAGCGCCAGTGGTATCCGATACCAGCCAGGTTCCGATGACAGTTCCGCCATCGCATTCCGGATCTGCGCGCTACCATCGTCCCATTGGCCAGAAAGGCACTGCTGCCACCCGATCTTGACCCGAAGCTCGGGATTTGAAGGATTGAACTCCACCGCCCGGCGCAACGATTCCAGTGCAGCGTCCGGCTGACCGCGCGCCAGCAGGATTGACGCCATTGCCTCGTGTGTTTCTGAACTGGTCGGGTCCAGCGCAATTGCCCGTGATGCAGCTGCCAGCGCCTTCTCCAGCGCCGGATCGGAGCCGCCGCCACCGCTGCGGGTCCAGTCGAAAAAAACCATGAACGCCTGTGCCGCCCAGATCGAGCCATTCTGCAAACCGGCATCTGTAAGCTTTTTCAGACAGTTGCGCGCATAGGTTTCATCTTCGGGCGCTTTGGTCAGATCAAAGCTCTGCCAATGCAGGTAGCAGATGTAGGCGGCAGGTGCGGCAGCTTTCCAAGACCGCGAAAATGTCGCCAGCCGGTTGCGCTCTTCGGCATTCAATGCACCAGACGGTGCCGCGATCTGCACAACGATATTGCGCAAGGCAGCCGCGACATTGCTTGCGAGGTCCGGGTCATCCGGGGAAAAATTGGATATCGACGACCAGACAACAGACTGATCCGCAGTCCTGACGAGATGTATTGCCATATCAATCTGCGTTCCGCGTTGGTTCAGCGCGCCCCGAACCAGATATTCGGGAGCGGATCTGTAGGCCATTTGCGGCGATTCGCCGTAAAGAACGCGCAGGCTGCGGTAGTGCGACAACTCTGTGATCAGCTGATTTTCCAGACCGCTGCTCAGGAAATCCAGGTCGTGATGCACCGTCTGGTTGGTTACTGCAGAGACAGCCAAATGAGGAAATTCGGGCGCCCCGAACAATCTGTCTCTGTTCAAAAACACGATGGATGCAATCGCGACGCTGGCTCCGATCAGCACTGCAGCCATCAACGGATAGGGTCTGCCAAGACGGGCGACGATCTGCGGCCCGGTTTCCGGGCTGCTACCGGATTTCGCAATTTCCCTAAGGAGGGTGATTTCCGGCATGATCTGGCCGCGCGGGATGCCAATCCGGATCAAATCACCCTGACCCGGGCCTTGATAGTAAAATGCCAAAAGTTTGCGCAATCTACCGATTTCGACCCGGACGATGCTGTCGGTTGAGGGATCAAAATCCGCTCCGCGCCCCAGAACATCGACGGCGATGCCATAGGCCTTGATCGGAACACCCGGCCCCTTCGTGTGCCAGTGATGCAGCAGATATTCCAGCAAGGCCAAGGAGCGCGAGTCTGGCGACAATGCCCCAGCGGAAACAAGGCGCATGACCTGTTCCCGGGTTTCCAGCTGCGTCAGTCTGTCCGATTCTAGAATCTCAGTCATTGATCAAGCCTTTGATTCTATTTGAATATATCATATTTCCAGCAAGAAGGCCAGCCCGCGCGTCTGTGATTGTACCTGCACGTGCTTCCGCAACAGGGAACCAAGACGCATTTATTGCTCGCGTACGACGCTTGCGTGGAATTAGATCTCATGGACGAGCCAAAGCCTTCTCAACCCTATTCCGATAGCCCCAAGCCACAAGAATGCCAATCGGCTTTCCAAACCCCATTCGCGTCACAGGTATTGCAGTTTTCAACCTATCAACGGGTGCGTCCTCTGACTGATCGAGCGGGAAAAGCCAATGCACCACTATTGTTGCAGGCAAGTTCCGAGAGAGAATCCAGCCCTGGCAAAATTGACGGGCTTTTTGAGAGGGTGTTTCAATCACTCGGTAGTCTTTCAGATCATTTCAGATCTATTGGCGCGCACTCGGCATGTCAGCAGGTCGAATTGCTGGCGTTGGATGTTTCCGAAGGTATGGCGCGAATCTCTACATCGATGGAAGGCGGGGTTAGCGGTGACGACGCGAAGTTGGCGGCGCTCGCAGGGGAGGCGGAAACTGCAGGAATGAAAGAACTGGAACCGGAATGAACACCGACACCACCGCAAGAATATCCTACCCCTATCACGTCTCCAACATGCATCGCGAAACAGTCGAGATGACCTTTCCGGATTTTCCCGAGGTTTGCGCAATCAGCTATTCCGGCGAGGTCGCCTTGGCTTTGCTTGCGCCGAAGCTGTTCCAGATCATACAAATCAGGATGGATCTGGGGCTGGTGGTGCCATTGCCTTCGGCGGGCAATGATCGCCTCGATCTGCCACCCGATCTTGCGCGGAAACTTTTCCACTATTGGCAATTCCGAGGAGAAGTTTCGCCCGGTGGCGGCACTGTCTGGTAACACCGCGCACTCAATTCCGGGCCTGCGCCTGCGTCGCTAGACCGAAGGCAAAAATGGGTCTTGCCAAAACGGGGACCCTGAAGGTCAACTTGGCCAGACTCAGCCGCCGTTGAGCACGGCCTCGGGTATCTCATAGCGTTCGGTGCCGATGCGGATCAGAAACAGATCGGCATCCTTTTCATAGGTCATCGCAGCATCTGCATCTGTGAAGGCAGGGATGCCGCCCTGGAACAGGATATATCGCTCTTTGCCGTTGCCCATGGCGATCCACAGGTTCGCCTCGTTTGGCAGGGGGCGGATCACACCAAAGGCGCATTGCCCGGTCGGCTGGCCTCTATTGATGGCGCAGGGGACCTTGCCCGTGGCGGTGAACGGCTCGCCGTTGCCCAGCACGCCATTTGCGACAGGGCGCGGCCTGGTGGCAGGTGGCACGGGCGCCGGGCTGGCGGTTTCGCGAAGATAACGCCCCGCGACCCAGCCGCGCAGGCCCCCACTTTCAACCTTGCACCACCGTTGGCCGGTGCCGCCGCGGCAGCCCAGGTTGCGCACCACTGCACCCGCCAGCAGTCGGCCCAGAACCGCATCGCCGGTCGAAGGCCCGGCGCGCAGGTTCAGCGTGTCGCCCGTGGCCAATCCGGTTACCTTCCAGAAATCCGGACCGCCAGCATCGCCGTCCGCATAATCACCCGCCGAAGCCGCCCCGGTGATCCGCAGCGAAACCGTGTAATCCGCTACCTCGTTGCGCCGTGCGGCATTGCGCATCAGATAGACTTGAACCCGGTAGTCACCACTCGTGGGAAGCACCGCCGTCATGCTGGAACCCTCGGACGAGCCGATGAACATCGCCGCGTCCGCGCCGGGCGCCGTGACGTTGAAATAGGCACTTGCGTTGCTGGTCGACATTTCGACCCGTAACTGCTGACCGGCAGAGGCGCCAAGCAGATAGGTCACATCCTCGTAGCCACGGATACGACCGGTCAGGGTGGCGCCATCGTCACCGCGCGGGAAGCTGACTCTTTGGCTGTCCTGCGCTTGGATTGGCGATGATGCCAGCAACATCAGCAGAGCCAGAGTTGCACTTCTTGCCTGTCTCAAGCCGTTCATCTGTTGACCTTTCTGACAATGGCGAAATTGACCGCGCCCAACACGAGGCAAAGCCGGGCGCGGTCAGAATCCGGTCTCAGGGCTTGGCAGCCCATATGAGGCCGGGTGCTGCGGGATCTGCCCTTTCTTCTTCGGCGTTGGCACAGAAGGCGGCGGTGTCCATCGAGGCAAGTGTCAATTGTGATCCCATGTAACTGCCCAAAGTCACCATGACGATCGAGTGCAGCTTCAACTGGTCTGCTTCGGGCTTGACGTCAAACTCGGCCGCGGGCGGATAGACAGCGGCGAACGCCTCCTGATACTTGGCGTCGTCGATATCGAAGGCCTCGCAACTGAAAGCCGTTGCCTTCTGATGCGCAATGGATTTCAACCCGGAAACTTGTTCGGGGCTGAGCGTGGTATCGGCGATATGGGTTACATAGGCCGACACCGCAAGGTCGGCGGCCACGGCCGGAGGCACCGGATCGGTGGCTTGGGCAAGACCAGCGGTGGTCGCGAGAAGCGGCAGGGCCAGGGCGGAAAATCTGGTGAAACGGTTCATGGTATTCTCCTCAGTTCCAGAAGACTTCGCGGGTGGCGCGCGCCGAATAGTGCCCGTTGCGGTAGCACTGCTGCGCCCGGGTGTAGCAGGTGACACCGGGCAGATCGGCCGGAAAGAACACCTGATCAGGCTCTCGCATTTGTGCCCGCTCACGGCGGTTGCGGTCGATGGCCGACCTCATCGCCAGACCGAGGATGAGCCCGGCTGCGGCAGCGTCGGTATTTCTGTTGGCGAGGACTGGGCTGGGTGCTGCCAGCCCGGCAACGACTGCGAGAGTAAGCAACATCGGCGTAATTCGCATCTGTATTCCCCCAGGAACAAGAGGTTGCACGCGCCGCAGCGAGCACTACGGCGCCTACAAGAGTGTTTCATCTGATGTCGGGCGGCTATCCGAAACGCGAAAACCCGCAGAAAAGGGCGATCTCGCCTATCCGAAAAAAAGTCCCCGGGGTGGCAGAACGCCCCACGCACCGCTTCTCTGTCACTTCGAACCCTGCGGCAGCACGAATCTGGGTTTCAGATGGGCCGGGCAGGTGGCATCCGGCGCGACCTCCGGGCGTTCAATGAACGCCGTGCCGATGCCCTTGGCGCATTGGGAGAAGTCAATCGAACCATTCCCTTGCGCGTTTTGCCGGAGGGCAAGCGCCAGGACGCGGTTCTACGGCGGTCAGCGCGAGTTCCAGCGTGTCAGCCTGGCCTGCAGCATCATGCAGACATTTGCGGACGAAGCGCTGTCGATTGCTGCGCCTGCCGTTGAGTATTGGGTAACGCGTCCAGTGTGTAGCCGTCCGGCCGCTCGGGGAACGGCGTTTCGCCTCGCACATTCCTGGCGCGGGGGCGCCTGGACCAGGTGCGCGCGAGGATCCTGTCGCAAGGCGACGTGGGCTCGGTCACCTCGGCGCTGATGGACTGCGGCTTACCAAATCCGGGCCGGTTCCCGCAGGTCGCCCGCTACACATTCGAAGTTCTGCCAGCGATACGCTGGTGCGACAGCGCAATCCGTCGGACGCCGATCCGATCTCCCTCAACGGTCAGCGTGTCCTCCACGGTCAAAAAATAGCTAACAGGATCGCGCCACCTCCCCACCAGGATGCAGCTTGCCGCGTATTTCTCGTCCGGTCTATTCGTCCACCTGGCAGATTCCGTTGGCGCCGTGCTTGCCAGTCCAGGACGCTGTGACCGTTCCATCGGGGTTGGTGAAAAAGTCGATGGAATCGTTGCCGAGTTTCGCCTCATAGGCGTCGCCGACCATCTTCAGCTTGGCCTCCTTCCCGTTAATGTAAACTGGCCCGCCCTCGTCGGCATGGACTTCAATTCCACCGCCGCAAGTTGCATTGAAAAAGGGCACCTTTGCCAGAGCGGCAGCCGGCGTGATCAGGACAAGTGCCGAGGACAACAGGATCGTGCGCATGCGAGGGTCTCCCGTCATTGGAAAGGCCGAAGCCGAGCCACAGCCAAGACACGGTGATACGATGATTCGCCACTGTTCACTATCCGCTATGCGAATTCGCGCGGGCCCCTGCGAAACCGTCGCCGCACTTTCGGATTCCTTTCGTCTGCTAGATAGGCCGTGCCCAAGCTTTCCTGGACGAGACTATTTGGCCGGATCATTCGATGGCAGCCGAAGCGGTAGGTGCGGCAAATTTCGCATTCTGGATAGCACCGGACACCCGCTCGGCGCTACCAAATTGGTCAGACGACTTGAAGACAGGCTACCGACGAAAATGGATGACCTGAGCTGGGTCTCAGGCTGAAGAGTCGGTCCAATAGAACTGATGCGGCGGTCCACTATGCGGAAGTCGTCGCGTGGTGGCATCCTTGGCGACCTTGGAAGGAGTATGAAATGACGCCGGACCAGATCATCGCCACGGTATTGGCGCTTCTGACCGCCGAGCCGGCGGATAAGGCCTTTCCGGTCATCACAGCCGGAGGAGCGATGGCCGAATACCCGGTGACCGTCGAGGCCTGCCCTCGCCCACTTCCCGCCGCCGAGGTCGAAGGTAAGACCTTGATCTGCGGTCGCATCGATGTGCCAGAAAACCACGACAAGCCGGACGGGCCACGGATCGCGCTCAGCTTCGCGGTCCTGAAGGCGCATACGCAAAGCCCCGCGCCCGACCCGCTGATCTATCTGCACGGTGGCCCGGGGGGCGGGGCCGTGCGCGATCTGGCGGGCATCGTCGTGCCGATTTTCGAGGGCCACCGGGCGCGCCGCGATGTCGTCACGTTCGACCAGCGCGCGGCGGGGATTTCATCGGATATGGTCACTTGCTTCTCGACCTTCGAGGACAGCATCGTGGACCTGTTTCAGCCCGCCACTCTCGGCAACAAGATGGAAGAGATTTTCGCCAAGTGCACAGGCGAATTGAAGAACAACGGCCGCGACCTGTCGGCCTACAACACGGTGCAGAACGCGAAGGACGTCCGGGCCGTCATGCAGGCCCTCGGATACGGCACCTACAACATCTACGGCATTTCCTACGGCACCAAGCTTGCGCTGGAAGTCATGCGCTCGGCGCCCGAGGGCGTGCGTTCGGTGGTGATCGACAGCGTCTTTCCGCCCAATGCCCGCGCTTATGACACCAACATCCTGCCAGTGCAGGAAGGCGTGCAGCAGGTCATTAACCAGTGCGCAGCCGACACGGCCTGCGCGGCGGCCTTCCCCGACCTAGAGTCCACGATCCAGCGCGTCGCGGTGAAGCTGGCGAAGAACCCGATCCCGGCGGCGCGCGGCCGTCCCGAGATCAATGTCGCAGCGCTGATCAAACTGTTCGAGGACCGAAATGCCTTTGGCCACTGGCCAAACACCACCGGCCATATTCCCCTGATCGTTACGGAATGGGATCGGGGAGAGACCGGCACCTATGACCTTCTGTCCTCGGGTGCCTCTGCCCGGGCGGCGGATGGGGGCGAGATGCTGAAACCTTTTGCCGACAAGATGGCCCCGGATCAGACCGTGATCGCGCGGATGTTGCTGGAAGGGGCGACGGCGGCCAAGCGCGATGAGATGTTCAAAGGCTATGCCTTGGCCTCGCTGTCGGATTCGCTGGCGAAGTCAGCGCGCGATGTGACCAGCCTTGCCAAGCGACTGGACAAGATGATGACCGACGCGATGGTCGCCACCCGCTCGAAGGAAGAGATGCTGCGCTTTGCCAGTGCCTATGCGGCGCTGGCGCACCAGACCCCCGAACGCGCCACCCTGCGCGCGCTCATCGTCGATCACCTGTCGGCCGCAGACATCGACCCGACGCTAGCGCTTCTGGACCAGTTGACCGACGGCGACGTGGCCGAGGTCTTTGCCGCCGTTTCCAAAGAGGCGCGCACGCTCTACAAGCCCATCGTCGACATGCTTGACCTGATGGTGGTCGCCTGCACCGAGGATATCCCCTTCAACACACGCGAAACCATGCAGCAGGTTGTGGACGGGTTGAAGTTCAAGTTCCTTGCCAAGTCCGACAATGTTGACGGCAGCATCTATGATCTTTGCCCCTATATCCCCCCGGCGTTGCCCTTCCCAGGCTTTCACGACGCGGTGACGAGCGACATCCCCACGCTGGTGCTTTACGGCTTCAACGATACCCAGACATCGACCGAAGAGGCGCTGCTGGCCGCCGAGGGCCTGAGCCGGGCAACCGCGCTCGGCTTCCCCGAGGCCGGACATGCGGCGTTGGTCTTTTCGCAATGTGCCAAGGATATCGGGCTGGCTTTCGTTGAAAGGCCCGGGGATGCCTTGGCGACCGACTGCATCGACATGCTGAGGCCAAAGTTCATTCTGCCCAAAGACTGATCGCGCGGCTCCCGGCACGTCCGGGAAGGCCACTTGAATGGAGAAAGGAATGCACCCCTATCGATTGCTATTCCCCGTCCTGACCGCGGCCCTCCTTGTCGGCGCCTTGCCTGCGGTGGCAGAGGACATCCGCGCCGAAACCGTCGACGCTGCCTCCACCGCAGCCGGGATCGTCCTATCGGGAGAGATCACCGGCGATGACAGCGCCGAATACACCGTCAGCGGCGTGGCGGGGCAGATCCTGTCGGTCGATCTTTTGTCCGACAACGGCGGGCTATACTTCAACATCATGCCGAAGGGTGCCGCAGAGGCGATGTTCATCGGCGCGACCTCGGGCGCGGTCGCCGACGTGACGCTGCCCGCCGCTGGCGACTATGTGGTGCAGGTCTATCTCATGCGTTCGGCCGCCCGGCGCGACGAGACGGCGGCCTATACGCTAGGTATCGGGCTGGCTGGGGGCGATTTCGCCGACGGGCTGGCTGGGGGGCCTGACTGGTGGCGAGTGACCGGCCTGCAGGAGGGCAGCATGCTCAACATCCACTCCGGGCCGCACACCCGATATCCGGTGCTGATCGGCGCGGCGAACGGGCAGCTTGCGCAGAACCGCGGTTGTCGGATGACTGGTCCGCACCGCTGGTGCAGCGTGAGGTTTGACGGGTCGGGCCAGCAGGGCTGGGTCGTCGGCCGCTACCTGACCGAGGCCGCTGCGCCAACCGCACCCGAGGTGCCCACAGGCGGCCCGGTCGGAAATGGCGTGCCTTTCGACGCGACCGGCGAGGTGCCCTGCGCTACCGTCGCAGGCCAGCCGACGCGGCCCTGCCTGTTCGGCGTGGTCCGTGACGGCCCCGGCAACGCGGGCGTTTGGGTCGCGCTGGGCGATGGCCGCGAACGTGCCCTCCTGTTCGAAGGTGGCGTTCCGGTTTCGGCAGATTCGCCCGAAGCGCTGAGCCATGAGAAGGTCGATGACCTGTTCACCGTTCGCTTCGGTGAGGAAAGATACGAGATCCCCGAGGCTGTCATTTCCGGCGGTTAACCCTGCGAAACTTGCCGTCTCAAACATCGCAATAACAAGGACTGCGACCATGACCTATCTCCCTTTGTCTCGTCTGTTTTGCGCCCTGCTTGCCGCCTTTCTGTGGATGGCCGGCGCAGTCACGGCCCAAGAGGCACCGACCTGGAACGCCAGTGCCGGAATGATGCCGATCGGCGAAGACCCCGAGCGCCCAGATGCCGAGTTGTTCCATGTCGACTACATCAAGAACGGAGCCGACCCCGCGACCCGCCCGGTGACATTTCTAGTCAATGGCGGGCCGGGCGGGGCGAGCATCTTCCTGCACATTGCCGCCGTGGGCCCGCTGACCATCGCCACACCCGGGGACGGCACCTTTCCCGCTGTCCCTGCGACGCTGGAGAAGAACTCCGACAGCTGGATCGACTTTACCGATCTGGTGTTCATAGATCCGGTCGGCACTGGCTACAGCCGGATGCTGCCCGGACCGGACGGCCAGCCGGGCGACCCGGAGAAATACTATGCGGTGGACAGCGACATGCACACCATCGCCTGGTTCATCCGGCAATGGCTGACCGCGAACGACCGCTGGGGTTCGCCCAAGGCGCTGGCGGGGGAAAGCTATGGCGGGCAGCGCGTCTCAGGCCTGTCGCAGATTCTCGCGCAGGACTACGGCATCAATCTGAACATGGCGATCCTGATCTCGCCGGCGCTGCACACCGAGATCCCGGACACGCGCTATTCGATCCTGCGTCCCATCACCTTATTCCCGACCCAGGCCGCGATAGCCGCCCATTACGGACTGAATGGAGAGCCGACTGGCACCGAGGCGCTGGAGGAGTTCGAGCGTTTCGCCTTGAACGAGCTTGCAAGCGGTCTTGTCAGACTGGGGCGGTCGGACCAGGTCAGCACCAAGGCCTTCTATGACACTGTTGCCGGGATGATCGGTCTTGATCCGGAATACGTCGCCCGCAAGCGGGCCCGCATCGGCGACCAGGACTTCGCAACCACGATCCTGCAGAACAAGGGCCTGATGATAGACCGCTATGACGGGACGATCGCGTCCGAGAACCCCATCCCCGAACTTGCCGGACTGAACGTCATGGACCGGTCGCTGGCCGTCCTGACGGGGGTGCTGCTTCCGCCCTTCATGGACTATGTGCGGGGTGAACTTGGCTATGTCACCGACCGAAGCTACATCCCGCTGAGCATTGCGGTCAATCTGGCCTGGGACCGCAGTTCCAAGGCCGGCGGACCGGACGACCTGGCGCTTGCGCTGACGCAGAACCCGGATCTGAGGGCGCTCGTGGTCCACGGGATGCACGACCTCGCCACACCCTATTTTCTGTCAAAGTATGTTCTGGAACAGTCGGTCGTCACACCGGGTGCACGCGAACGGCTTTACTTCGGGGTCTATCCCGGCGGTCACATGTTCTATCTCCAAAAGGCCAGTCGCGCCGAATTCGCTGCCGATGTTCGCAAGTTCTATGAAGGGGCCAACTGATGCGCACGATTGTTCTCGCCTTCGCCCTCGCGATGCTGACGCCGCTTGCATCCCAGGCTGACGACGTGGCCGCAAAAATCGCGGGTCTGCGGATCGAACGGCTTCGCCCGCTGGATTTTGCTCCCTTTGCCAAGGACATGGCCGCGTTTCAGCCGCCGGCCGAGCTTGACGCCTTTCTGCTGTCCGCAGGCATTGCCGACATCCAGTCCGCGATGGCTGCGGGCGAGTTGACCTCCGAGATGCTGACCCTGTGGCACCTGGCGCGCATCCAGCGCCTGGATGACGGCTTGCGCGGCATGCTGGAGATCAATCCCGCCACGCTGGATGACGCCCGTGCCGCTGACGCGCGCCGCGCTGGGGGGCAGTCGCTTGGGACGTTGGATGGCATCCCGATCACCCTGAAGGACAATATCGGCACCGCGGGCCTGATGCACACGACCGCGAACGCCGAGATCCTGCTTGACCGCGTCGCAAAGGGCGATGCCGAACTGGTCGCCAGCCTTCGCGCCGCCGGGGCGGTCATCATCGGCAAGGCCAGCCTGTCGGAATTCGCCGGTTCCTTTGCGACGGGCTACCCGTCGGGCGGCAATGGTGCCGTTGGTGGGCAAGGCGTCAACCCCCTTGGCCCCTGGCCAACATATGGGTCCAGTTCCGGATCGGCGATCAGCGTCGCCGCACATTTCTCCGTCGTCAGCATCGGGACCGAGACGGCAGGTTCGCTTGTCTCGCCCGCCGGGGTGATGAGTCTCGTCGGTATGAAACCCTCGGCCGGGCTGGTCAGCACCGAAGGCGTCGTGCCGCTGATCGCCAGCAATGACGGCCCCGGCCCGATCGCGCGCACGGTGCAGGACGCGGCGCTACTTCTCGCTGCCGCCGACACGGCAGAGGTGGACTATGCCGCGGGCCTTTCGGCTGATGCGCTGACGGGGGTCAGGGTGGGGGTCTTGCTGGCGGACATCGCCGATGCTGGCATGGGGACCGAAGCCATTACGCGCACGGCCGCGGCCTTTGTGTTGCTCGGCGCTGATACGGCCCCGGTCACCCTGGACGTTCCCCTGGATGTCATCCAGCAGTTCTTCACTTACCTCAGCGCGGGCATGCGCTATGACATGATGCCCGTCGTATCCGCGCACAACCCGGCTGTCGTGACGCTGGAGGACTTGATCGCCTACAACAAGGAAGATCCAAAGCGCCGCATGCCTTTTGGCCAGGATATGCTGGAAAAGTTCGCGCCAATGACCGCCGAACTTTCCGCCGCAGACTATGCAAAGCTGACCGCCGACATGCACAGGGTCATGACCGAGGCGATCGACGCCGCCTTTGCCGCGCATGGCGGGGTAGAGGTGCTGGTCAGCATGGCAAACCTGCATTCGGTGTTCTACGCGACAGCGGGCTATCCGGCGATCACTGTCCCCATCGGGCGCAAGGACTCGGGTGAACCGGTGGGCGTGACGCTCATCGGCAAGAAGGGGCAGGACGCGCAGCTTCTTTCCTATGCCTATGCGTTCGAGCAGGCGACTCGCGCGCACATTCCGCCAGACCTGCCCTGACGCTGTGGAGTCAACGAACTCTGCCGAAAGCCTTTTCCAGTCCTTCAACTTCTCCAACGGATTGCCACGAGATGAATGCCCAAACCAGCTCTGTCCTTTCGACCATCCGCGCGATCCTCAACTTCCCGCTGATCCGGATTCCGCTGCTGGGCGGCATCCTGTTTCTGGGCATGGGGATCAGCAACGGCTTCATGGCGAACAACAGGGACTCGATCCCGACCGCTCTTGTGCTTGTCCTGCTGATGGTCGCGCTGGCACTGGCGATCTATTGGGCCTTCGTCCGGTTCGTCGAGAATCGCCAGGTGTCCGAATTGTTCTTGTCTGGACTGGGCGGCGAGTTCGGACTGGGCCTTCTGCTCGGCTTTGGCCTTTATTCAGCCTGTATCCTTATTCTTGTTCTGCTGGGCCACTACCGGATCGAGGGGTTGAACGCCTGGACCCTCATGCTGCCGATGGTCCCGATGGCGATCAGCTCCAGCTTCCTTGAAGAGCTGATCCATCGCGGCGTCCTGTTCCGCGTCACTGAAGAATACCTTGGCAGTTGGATCGCGCTGATAACCACCTCGGCGTTCTTCGGCGCTCGCCATCTTGGCAATCAAGATGCAACAGTGATCGGGGCCGTGTTCATCGCGATCGAGGCCGGTGTGCTGCTGGCTGCAGCCTATATGGTGACCCGCCGTCTCTGGCTGTCGATTGGCTTCCATATGTCGTGGAACTTTACGCAGGCTGCGATCTTCTCGGGCACGGTATCCGGCATTGAAATGCCCCCGGGCCTTGTGAAAGCCGTGATTGAGGGGCCAGAACTGATGACGGGCGGCAAGTTCGGCGTCGAAGCCTCGGTCGTTGCGTTTCTGCTGTGCACCGCAACCGGAGTGGCCCTGCTCTGGCAGGCGATCCGGCGTAGCCGGATTTTGTCCCCGATGTGGAGCATCGGCCGCTGACAGATCCTTGCTGCATACGGCTATCCCCCGTCAGCAAGTCGGGTTCCTTTATGGTGGCCTGGATCAAGCCCGGATCGGCCACGCTGCCGGAGACGATGTAATGGCGCTTCTGGAGCCATTGCAAATCCAGGGACAATTCTGGCAGAGTCGGGGAATGCCATTCAACGCGGCGGCAGTTGCACAAGCGGCATCATGCCCGCCGATCCCGCCCGATACCTGATCTTCGGCACGCTGGTCCTTGCCCCCTACGCAGGCCAGGTCGTTCTGGCCGAGGGAGGCCGCCCGACATGGCCGTCCCGGAGGTGGACGAACGCTATCCGGCAGGCAATCACGTGCTCTTGCGCTGCGGTGACCGCGGCATTCTGCTAGCGCATTTCCGGCAGGGATCGCTGCAGGTCGCGGTAGGTGACACCCTCGCCACCGGCAGACCGATCGGTGAGGTTGGCAATTCCGGCGAAAGCAGCGAGCCGCATCTGCACATGCACGCCCAGTTGCCGGGCCCACCCAATGCCCCGTTCGGCGGCATGCCGGCTGCGGTTCAACCGTCCCAGCCTTCAGATGCTTCTTGATTGTGTTGCGGGATAAGCCAGTGCGTCGGGCAATCTCGCAGATCGCAAGCCCATGCCGCAAACGCAGCGTTCGAATGACGTTCAAAAGTCCCATGTGGATCACTCCGTTGCCCCCCGTCGCTCACCGCGCGGGAGAAGGGTCACATGGGTCAAATCTCAATGAAAATTATACGCCTACCCGGGTCAGTTCTGGGTGAAAATCAACACCCCGCACAGCAAGAGGAGCCAGTGACCTCTTGGGTCGGGATGCTGATCAAAGTGACCGTTCTTGGCTACTGCTTCACAAGCGGCATCCCACCCGCAAAACGCTGTCTCAAACGCGACGCCGAAGGGGCTTTCGGATGTGGCTGCAAAAATAATATATATTTAATATAATGGCTTATCCTCCATTTGCCATCCTGACGCCGGAGTCGGCAGGTTCCGCTGCTATCCGGCAAGATCAAACCTTCGGTTCAACGTTGCGCAGCAGAAACATGGCCTTGGCGCTGCTAAGGCTCTGGTGGCGGCGCACAAAGCTGACCGGGTCGGTCAGGAAGGTCCAGCGGGCCGGGGGATAAGCAGCGGCCGGGTCAAGGCCACACTGACCGGTGCTGCAATCTCCAGCCAGTCCGGCCATACCACTGGAACCGCCAGTCCTTGCGTCTCGCCCCGGCATCCTCAGTGGCGTTCTTCTGCCGCTTGGCGAAGGGCTTGACGTCGGCAGGTGGAATGACCCGCACATCGTGGCCAAGCTTGCCGATCTCGCGGCTCTGGAAGCGCGCGCCGCCGCGGGCTTGTATGGCAACGACACAGGGTAGGATATTGCTAAAGAACGCCAGAACCTGATCCCGCCTCAGCTTCTTGCGCAGCACCGCCTGACCCGCCCCGTCAGCCCCGCGGACCTGAAACAAATACTTCGCCTGGTCGAGCCCGACCGTGGTAATCTCAGACATGATCGTCCTCCTTTGTGGATCCCCGCAAACCCATCTTGGCACATTGATGCCGTCGGGGGGGGCGGTCACATCATCAGTGCCGATGCGATGTCAAGCTTCGGAAATAGATATTCGGGCGTTCAACCCGGTGCGATCGACATCTGTTTGCCTCAGGTTTTTTCATCTGATATCAGGACGCATGGTCAGGAGCATCCTGTTGGCGTTTGCAAAGACCGCAATGGTCTTGCTGGTGGTGACAAGCCTCCTGACACTCGGTTTTTCTCATCGCCCGGCCGTGAGCAGCGCCGATCTTGCGAAGGCAGAATACCTTGGCAGCATGGGATTGGCTGCCAGCGATCTTTGCGCCGAGCCGGGCGAAAAGGGCGGCGGGATGAGCATGGGCGATTGCCCGGCCTGCCACCTTGTATCGTCGGTCATGCTTCCCGAGCCTGTCGCAAGTCCTGTCGACATTGAACTGCGCTATGCCGCAGTCGTGCTTGTGCCAGCCCAGGCGCGCGTTTTTGGCCGCACCACCAATCCCGCCACACCGGTGCGTGCCCCCCCTCTGGCCTGATCGCCTGAATTTCCAACGATCAATCCAACTTGCCGCGCCAATGTGCGTCGGCATTTCCCGAGGGTAAGCCCATGACATACATCGCTTTCGCTACGGCTTTTGCCGACTCTCCGCCTTGGCCGACAGGGCGGTGACTGCCAGCTTTGCCGGTCAGATCGTGAGCAAGCCGCTTTCCACTGCGGAAATCCAGCAAGGTATTTTCATCAAGGCCGCAGGTGTCAAAGCCGAAGACAGCAGCTGCCCTTGTCGGGTGGTCCATCCGGCTTGCCTGACCAATCCCGCTTTTTCCGACCCCTGGCCCGCAAACGGTTCTGCCGGGGCCGATCGGGTGCGGTCACCAGCGCCATTCTTTGGGGGGCAGGACAGGAGGCGTCCCGCACCTGCACCCATTGCCGGTGCCGTCTCGCGTTGCCGCGGAACGGCACCGCACTTCCCCTTCGGCGCCCTTGCCGAAGGGGACTTTTCTTTCACCGGAGGATAACGACATGAAACGTTCCCTTGTCACTCTCGCCGCCCTGCTGTTGGCCAGTTCCACCTTTGCCCACGAGGTCAGGGTCGGCGATCTGCAGATCATCCATGCCAACATTCCCGCACCTGTGGCCCAGGCCCAGGTAGCGGCGGGGTATATGGCGATCTTCAACGAAGGCGACCAAGCCGACAGGCTCTTGGGCGTCGAGGTTGGTTTTGCAGCCGAGGCCATGCTGCACACCACTGAATTCAGTGCCGACGGCGTGGCCAGCATGAAACATGTCGAGGCGCTGGATATTCCCGCCGGTGACACGGTGATGCTGGAGCCGGGCGGCTATCACATCATGCTGATGGGCCTGACCCGCTCGCTGGAGGTCGGCGACATGATGCCCGCCACGTTGATCTTCGAACATGGCGGGCGGGTCGAGATCGAATTCATGGTCGATCTGGCGGAGGGGTCGGTTGATCACGCCACGATGGACCATTCCGCCATGGGCCATTCGGCGGGCCACGATGCCGGCCATGCCGCACCGGTCGCCACAGGCGATGCCGTCACGGATATCGAGGCCCTGTTGAAGGCGCAGTTCGACACGCCCGAGGCCCCGCTGACCGTGGCCCCGAATTCGGTTCACGGCACTGTCGCCATTGCCGGTTGGGCGCACCTTCAGCGTCGAAGCCGCGATTGCCGCCGACCCCGATGTGGCGCTGCTGGCGGGCTGGCAGTTCGATGCGCTGGGCGAAGGCGTGGCGCAACTGGAGGCCGCGGGCATCCCGGTGGTCGTGGTCGATTACAACGCCCAGACCCTGGAGGCGCACCTTGCGTCAACCCGGGTGATCGGCACGCTGATGGGCGCGCAAGACCGGGCCGAGGCACTGGCCGCGCTGTATGAAGGCAAGAT
The DNA here is from genome assembly GCF_000176015.1 of Rhodobacter ferrooxidans. GTDB lineage: Bacteria > Pseudomonadota > Alphaproteobacteria > Rhodobacterales > Rhodobacteraceae > Pseudorhodobacter_B > Pseudorhodobacter_B ferrooxidans. Next base: position 47,892 of record NZ_ACYY01000022.1, read on the forward strand.
CACCGACACCATGGCGCGGGTCGCGGCGGCGGGCGATACTCCGCGCAAGGTCTATGTCGAGCTGGCCAAGAAAGGCCCGGCCGAGGTGGGCAACACCTATGGCAACGGCATGTGGGCGGGGGTGATTGACCTGGTGGGCGGCGCCAATATCGCCAAGGGCCAGATCGAGAACTGGGGGCCGCTGGCACCGGAATATGTGCTGGCGCAGCAGCCCGAAGTGATCCTGCTGGCCGGTTCGGAATGGCTGTCGGCCCCCGAGGCGGTGCGCGTGGGCTTTGGCGCCGATGCCGCAGCGGCGCAGGAAAAGATGGCCGCCTACCTGACTCGCCCCGGCTGGGCCGACCTGCCCGCCGTCACATCGGGCGAAGTGCATGCGATCTATCACGGCGGCGCGCGGTCGCTTTCGGATTTCGTGTTTGCCCGCTATCTGGGCAAGGTGCTGCACCCCGCCGCCTTTGCCGATGTCGATCCGCAGGCCGAACTCGCGGCTTACTATGCCGAATGGCTGCCGATCCCGCTGGACGGCATCTTCGTGCAGAAGCTGCAATGACCGATGCAGCCCAAACCTCTGGCGGGCTTTATGCCCGCCGGATCAGGGCGCGCGCGGCGGCGGTGCTGGCCGCCGCCGCTGCCCTTGGCCTGCTGCTGGCCGCCGATCTGGTCACCGGGCCGTCGGGGATGTCGCTGGCCGATCTGAACGCCGCCCTTTGGGCTGGACCTGCCGGGCAAGACCGTGCGGCGGCGGCGATCCTGTGGCAAATCCGCTTGCCGCAAAGCCTGATGGCGGCCTTGGTCGGGGCATCGCTCGGTCTGGCCGGGCTGATGATGCAGACCATCCTTGGCAACCCCCTCGCCAGCCCGTTCACCCTGGGCTTTTCCGCTGCGGCAGGCTTTGGCGCGGCGCTGTCGATCCTGTTCGGCGGGCTTTGGGGGCTGCCGCAATGGCTGCAAACCCCGCTTGCCGCCTTTGCCATGACCCTTGCCGCCGCCGCGCTGATCTATCTGATCGCCCGTGCCAAGGGTGCCATCCCCGAGGTGCTGGTGCTGGCGGGCATCGCCGTGCTGTTCTTCTTTCAATCGCTGCAGTCGCTGGTGCAGTTCATGGCCTCGCCCGAGGTTTTGCAGCAGATCGTGTTCTGGCTGTTCGGCAGCCTGCTGAAGGCAAGCTGGACCTCGGTGCAGGTCTGCGGCGCCATACTGCTGATCTGCCTGCCCTTCGTGCTGCGCGATGCCTGGAACCTGACGGCGCTGCGGATGGGCGATGCCAATGCCGCCAGCCTGGGGCTGGATGTCAACCGCTTGCGCCGCCGCAGCTTCCTGCTGGTGGCGGCGCTGACGGCCGGTGCTGTGTGCTTTACCGGCACCATCGGCTTTGTCGGCCTGATCGCCCCGCATATCGCCCGCGCCGCCGTTGGCGAAGATCACCGCTTTGCCTTGCCGACAGCCGCCCTGATGGGGGCGGTGATCCTTGTCGCGGCCTCGGTCATCGGCAAGCTGATCTCTCCCGGTGCGGTGATCCCGGTCGGCATCATCACCGCGATTGCCGGTATTCCGATGCTGCTGACCGTGATCCTGACCCTGAAACCCACAGGTGCGCGATGAGCCTGACCGCAGACCTGCCGCCTGTGTTCAAGGGCCGCAGCCAGATCCTGCAGCCGATGCAGATCGCCGTCCCCGCAGGCCAGGTTCTGGGTGTCATCGGACCGAATGGTGCCGGGAAATCCACCTTGCTTCGCAGCCTTGCCGGCATCGACGTCCTGCACGCCCGGTGGAACGGCCAACCGCTTTCACACCGGCAGATCGGCTATATGCCACAAGCCTTTCAGATGAACGCGAGACTGTCGGTGCTGGAAGCCGTTCTGCTGGGCAAACGCGAGGCCCTGGGCTGGCGCATCGCCACCGCCGATCTGGAGGCTGCTGGCGCCGTGCTTGCCGACCTTGGGCTGGCGCATCTGGAAGGGCGCAGCATGGATCGCCTGTCAGGCGGCCAGCAACAAATGGTCCTGCTGGCGCAGCGCATCCTGCGCGCGCCCCGGCTGTTGGTGCTGGACGAGCCGACATCGGCGCTGGACCTGCACCACCAGCTTGTCATCCTGCGGCACCTGAAATCCTATGCCCAAGACAAAGGCGCGGTGGTGGCACTGGCGCTGCACGACCTGACCCTGGCCGCGCGGTTCTGCGACCGGCTGTTGCTGATTGACAAGGGTCAAAGGCTTGTGATCGGTGACAACGAAACCGTGCTGACATCGCGGCAGATCACGGAGTCGTGGAACATAACGCCGGAGCTTTTGCGCGCACGGGATGGATTTTGCGTGATCGTTCCACACTGAGCGCGCCTGAACAGAAACCTGTCCTGCCCCCAAATGCGCAAGGCGCTGTTAAAACGGGATTGGTTTCCGACCGAGGGGGCCGCGACGACGTTGATCTTCTTGATTCTCCGCAACGTCGAAAAGAGCCGCCACGCCGTCAGCGACTGGCTTGCAGCCCGCTATCGTCTGGCGAAATTGCCCGCCGGGCGCCTCAGAGACTGACCGCATTTGAAGACCACATGGCCCCGGTCAGAGACACGCAGGCTCCGACACTCCGGCCTTTCAGAACGGAAACCACGGCGCGCTGCGCCTTACCGTCACGCTGCAAACCGGCAACTGAAGGGAATCGAAGCACAGAGCCACGATTTGGCCGTTACGCGCCAGAATTGCGTTCAATTCGTTGGTGGGAATTCCCGAAAGGGCCCTCGCGTCGGACGGTAATCCCCCCTGAAAGCAAGGGGCTGCATAGGTAGAATTTTCTCGGCAAGATGAGCGACGAGATTTTGAATGAAGCCAAGCAGACACACTGAGGCACAGGTCATCGCGATCCTGCGGCAGACCGAAGGCGGTGTGCCGGTGGCCGAACTGTGCCGCGAGCATGGCATGAGCAACGCCTCAATTTACAAATGGCGGGCGATGTATGGGGGCATGGATGCGTCCCTGATCACCCAGATGAAGACCATCGAGGTCGACTTCTCGCTGCCTGCCGAGCGCGTGATCCGGAGCTTCGACCGCATCATCGAATGGTGCGGCAAGCCTGGCACCATTCGGGTTGACAATAGCCCGGAATACATCAGTGAAAAGCTGATGAAATGGGCCGAGAAACATGGGGTTATCCTCCTGCATATCCAGTCCGGGCAGCCCCAACAGAATGCCTACATCGAGCGCCACAACAGCACCGTCAGGCACGAATGGCTGGACCAATACATCATCGAGACCATCAAGGAGGACCAAGATCAAGCCACGCAATGGCTGTGGACTTACAACAACGACCGCCCGAAAATGGGCATAGGCGGCATCACACCCGCACGGAAACTGAAAATGGCCGCGTAAGTTCTACGAATGCACCCCACCAAAAATGGGGGGATTGCCGTGCCGCCAATGGCATTGCGACCGTTGGTGGTGCTCCCGCGCAAGCCTCCCGATGAGTCCAGGGACCAATTGGCGACGGGATCAAATTTCCCCGGGAGTGGCCCGAGGTGAATTGACAGTCTGACCGGCAGCAACCTTCCGTCACGGCGCAGCTAAAGGTCCAGAACCGCCAAGGCATCCAGCATTCTATGCCGCGCTGGACCTTGCACATTGAAGGGTGGGTTGAAAAAGCGCATCCAGTCATGAGGCGCGTTGTCCTTGCGCAAGGTCGCGACGATCCGGTTGGCCGCGTCGACTTTGCCGGATGCTGCCAGCAGGATAGCGCAGGCCACCCACAAAAGCGCATAGCCGCCGGGCCGCGCGGCAGCGATTTGGGCCCAGTGGGCCGCCTGCTCCAGCTCGCCGCGCTGCAAATGAGCCGTTGCACGGTCGATGTATAGCGAGGAGAGGAACGGGCTGACTGGATTGAGCAGCTCGGCCCGGGCTAAGTTGTGCAGGGCCTCGTCGGGGGGGCCGTTCAAGGCCGCAAGAAAACCGACTTCGGCCACGCCCGTCGCATAACCTGGCCCAAGCTCCACCGAGCGCCTTGCATGGCGAAAGGCTGCGTCGACGTCGCCAAGCAACCAGCGGGTATGCGCAAAAGCGAAATGCGCAGCCGGGGCCGTTTCGTCCAGATGCAGAGCCTGTTCAGCCGAGCGTTGGGCCGCCGCGCGCTCGGCCGGCTGATCTTGACAGAAAGGCGCCCGGGCGATTGTGGCCTGACATTCTGCAAGAGCCGCAAAAGCCGACACAAAGGAAGGGTCTATCCTTGTGGCGAGCGCAAAATAGTGTCGCGCGCGAAGGAGGGGTTCTTCGCCGTATTGGGCAAAGGCGTCCAGACCGCGGAAATAGGCTTGCCATGCCGTCAGGGCATGATCCGGAACCGCCCGGGCCAGATTGCGCTCGGACCAATCTATTCCGTTCAGGACGACTGAAAGGATCCGGTCGGTAAGCACTGTGATCAAGCCTGCGATCTCAAGCCCGGTAGTCCGGAACTCGTCAGTCCAGACAATACTTTGAGACCGCGTGGCGACGAGATCGACACGCAGAACAACGTCGCGGTCGGCTCTGAAAACCGATCCAGCAAGCACATAAGCTACACCAAGCGTCACGCCAGCCTGCAGGCCAGACACGTCCCGCAGGGCGAAGGCGCTGTCGCGTCCAATGACGTCAAGACTGCGCAGCCGCACGAGCTGGCTGATCACATCGTTGACGACCCCGTCCAGCCAGATCCGTTCATCCGGCAGAACCGCAGGGTCATAGGCAAACGGCAGAACGGCGACGCTGCCGGGCCGCAGCTGGGTCGGTACCATACCATTGGTCGGGGCGGCGATGGGCCGATTGCCGCCCTGATTAGGTAAAACCAGCAAGTAGCCCCGGCCCTGCACGGTTCTGAGTTCTGACGCGCCCGAACCGCCCAAGGCGCGCCTCACGTCATGCACGCACTGTGTGAGTGAGTCGTCCGACACCGTGACTTCGGGCCATACCGCCGACATCAGCCGCTCTTTGGTCAGGACCTGACCTGCATGCTGAGTCATATAGCAAAGCAGGACAAAGGACTTCCGGCGCAGCGCCACGTCACCATCGCGCCCTATCAGCCGCCCGCGCCCCATATCCAGGGTCACCTCGGCAAACTGTACCACAAATGTACCAGCATCCACTAAAGGACCCTCGCCCAAAGTTCCCGATGATACGGTAACATGGTTTTGCGCCAACCTGTCAATGTACGACCCAGAACTCCACAGGCGAAGTTTAGCGCCATCCGCAAGGGCAATGCGGCCCGCAGTTTTAGAACTATTTCAGCCGCCTTTCAGGACGGAACAACTTAGGCCAAGGCATGCTCAGGCATACCTTTTTTGCACCCGGATCAAGGCCGGGACCGATGTCGCGCCGTCATGCCAACCTGTTGTTGATTGACGCGTCGCTTTTGTGGGGCTTCGGAAATGTCGCTCAAAAGACAGAGTTGGTGCATCTGGACCCTTTCAGCGCCGTTGGTCTGCGCTGCCTGATTGGAGGGATTCTGGTCTTGCCACTGGTTTGACGCGCGCGCGATGTCGCCATTGGCCCCGGATTCTTGCTTGGCGCCGCGCGTGTGGCGGTCATCTTTGCTACAGCATTGATCGTCCAGCAGGCGGCCTATTCGTCGACCAAGGTCACCAATGCGGGGTACTTGGTAAACATCGCAGCCATCTTGACCCCCTTGCTGGACTGGCTGGTGCTCGGCAAGCGGCCCGGTTGCGGGTCTTGATGGCGGCTGGTCTGGCCTTGGCGGGCGTGTATCTGCTGTGCGGGGGTGTGAATACCTTTGGTCAGGGCGATCTTGCCGCGCTGGTCTCGACCCTGATCTATGTGGTCTGGATGTTGGATCCGGGTCGCCACCTGCAGGTTTTTGGCCAGCCCGTTCTAACTGCCAGCTTTCAATTCTGGTGGCGAGCGGCATCACCCTAGCGATCGGGGGCCTTTGGGGTACGTTGTCGTTTGAATCAGTCTGGGCGGCTTCGCCGGAGCTTGCCTTTCTCGGCATCGGCTCGACGGCTCTGGCCTCTGGCTTTCAGACGATCGCACAACATTATACTTCTGCGAGCCATGCGGCCGTCATTGTCAGTGTTGAAGGAGCGTTCGTCACCTTTGCCGCCGCGATTATTCTGGGCGAACGGGTCACGCCTTTGGCAATGCTTGGCGCCGCTTTGATTCTTGCGGCTATTTTCCATTTGGCATTTGCCGGTAATCCGAAACATGCCGCAGTACCCGGGGCCCTGACATGACGACCGCTTCGCATCCACATCGGATCAGAAGATGACTTGATACGGATATTTGCTCTAATCTGCATGCTGCTAGCATTGGTGTTGGCGAAGCCACTGTTTGCCGAAAGCCCGAAAGACGCAATTCATTCCTGCCTGAATGCTCAGCCAGAAGACTTGCTGCCGCAACTGTGCGCCCCTCTTGACCCCATTTGGCAAAGCGATCAGGCGCTTCAACAGTATTGGGTGGTGGAACAAACCCCCGCGAGCAGCCTCGGCTTGATTTCGGCAATTTTTCAGCACCGTTTCAGGACTCTCCTCCTCCCCACCTGCACCTTTGTTGGCAAGCCCGGTAGCGCCAGGCGATTTCAATCTGGAATGAGGCCAACCATGGGACCGAACCGCATTCTCCACAACCGTCGCGGCTATATCACCGAAACCGTCTTTGACGAGGACCGTCGCATCTTTACCGAGCAGCAGTATTCCGCGTCCTCCGTATTCACATGGGCTCCTCATCCCGCGGAACGTATGGCTTCGGTGCTGAACTCCGTCGAACGTCGGATGCAGGCCGCGCATGACGATCACTTGGGCTATCCGTACAATTTGACATGCCGCGCCAGCGCGCCGCCCATTCTTGCAAACTACTTGATCAACAATCTTGGCGATCCCTATGTCGGATCGCGCTACGGCTCGGAAGTTTGCGACCTGGAGCGCGAGGTGGTTGCCTGGCTGATGCGCCTTTGGGAGTGCGACAATCCGGACGACTGGTGGGGATCGGTCGGGGCCAGCGGCACGGAAGGCAACTTCTGGGCTCTCTATCTTGCCCGCGAGGCCTTACCCGAGGCGGTGCTGGTCCACAGCGCCGAGGCGCATTACTCTATACCAAAGGCCGCGCGTATCCTGCGGATCCCGACGATAGGCGTGTCCTGCGACGCAGACGGCACAATCCTCACGGATGTCCTATCCGTCGCTCTCGAAGGTCTCAATCGCAAGAAGGGGGTTATCCTAGCGCTGACATGTGGCACGACGGTAAAGGGCGCACATGACGATATCGCTGGCGCGATGATCCGGCTTCAAAGTGCAGGCTTCGACGCTGCGCGCCGGTTCGTTCATGTGGATGGAGCGTTGAATGCCATGGTGCTTCCGTTCCTTGACGACGTGCCGGAAAGACTGCGTCCGACATTCCGCCACGGGATCGACAGTATGTCGACCTCTGGCCACAAAATGATAGGTACGCCCATGCCGTGTGGTGTGCTGATCACACGCCGTGCTCATGTCGCACGGGTCGCCAATGCGATCGCCTACCTTCGATCGGACGACACCACTCTTATGGGCTCGCGCAATGGCCATGCAGTGCTGGCACTGTGGACTCGGCTGATGGGCCATGGGATCGAAGGCTTTCGGAGTGACGTGCACGCCTGCCTGCGTCGGGCAAGCGGCCTCGCCACATCGATGCGCCTCGAGGGCGTCCCTGTGCTCCACAACCCCTCCTCGCTGACTGTCCTTTTTCCCGAACCCGATGCGGCAATCGTGATGCGGTACCAGCTGTCATGCGTGGCAGGCCAAGCACACGCGATCATCATGCCTAATGTTGGTGAAGAGCAAGTGCAGCGGTTTCTAGATGCCTATATGGCGTGGTGGCGGCATCAGAGGGTCACAGGAGGTCACAAATCAAGTCCATCGGCATACATGCTTCAAGGGGCCAAACTTACGACTTAGTGGGCAAGAGATTACGCAGGGCATGCAGTGCGTTGCTTTGGCATGTTCGACACCATGCCCGGGCCTCGAGCTAATCCGTGGCAAAAGCGGGAGCTCGGGATGGTCGTAAGATGGCGCGGAACTCGATCACCACAAGATGCCGACACGCTGTTCGTACACTGCCGGAACGCAAAAGGCCCCCGCGTAAGGGGGACTCGTCAAACGTTGAGGTGGCGTTGAGGTA
>NZ_ACYY01000021.1 GCF_000176015.1 Rhodobacter ferrooxidans
TTCTTTCTTCTTTCGCCTTGGTTTAGGAAATATCCCACGGGGGTCCGGGGGGTGAAACCCCCGGCCTGTGGTGGTGTTATTCCGCCACGGTCACTTTCGCCATGCGGTCGGGGTCGGTGACCTCGCCATTGCCGCCCTCGCCCTTCTTCAGCGCGTCTACCACCTCCATGCCGGAGATCACTCGGCCGACCACGGTGTATTGGCCGTCCAGATGCGGTGCCGGGGCGAACATGATGAAGAACTGGCTGTTGGCAGAATCGGGGTCCGAGGACCGCGCCATGCCGACCACGCCGCGGTCGAAACTGACGTCCGAGAACTCGGCCTTCAGATCCGGCAGCTCCGATCCCCCCATCCCGGCCTGCGCCGAGGCGGCACCCTTGCCGTATTGCACGTCGCCGGTCTGCGCCATGAAGCCGTCGATGACGCGGTGGAACACCACGTCGTCATAGGCGCCTTGCGCGGCCAGCGTGGTGATCTGCGTCACATGCAGCGGCGCCACATCCGGCAGCAGGTCGATGACGATGGTGCCGGTCGTGGAACCGGCCACCTCGATCACCAGATTGGGGCCGGGGCCATCGGCGGCCGCATCGGTGGCGGTTTGCGCCAGCGCATAGCCGCCGACCACGGCCAGACCCAGGGCGAAAATGCCGCCCGCTATGAAACCATCACGCGACATCGGCGGCCACCTTCACCTTGATCATCCGGTCGGGGTTCGGCGCGGGCTCGCCGCGGGTGATCTTGTCCACATGCTCCATGCCGGAAATCACCCGGCCATAAACGGTATACTGGCCGTTCAGGAAATCGTTATCCTTGAAGTTGATGAAGAACTGGCTGTTGGCCGAGTTGGGGTTGGACGAGCGCGCCGCCCCCAGCGTGCCGCGCGCATGCGGCAGTTTGGAGAACTCGGCCGGCAGGTCGGGCAGGTTCGACCCGCCGGTGCCCGCACGCCGCAGGTTGAAGCCCTTTTCGGCATTGCCGTTTTCCACATCGCCGGTCTGCGCCATGAAGCCGTCGATGACGCGGTGAAACACCACATTGTCATAGGCGCCGCTGCGGGCGAGGGCTTTCATGCGTTCACTGTGTTTCGGCGCAACATCTGCCAGCAGTTCGATCACCACATCGCCGTCTTTCAGCGTGATGATGATGGTGTTTTCCGGGTCCTTGATTTCGGCCATCGGCGGCATCTCCTTTTTGCTGGCGCCAAGGTAATGATGCGAAGGCCGAAGGGAAAGGGCAAAGCTTCGGCGGCGGTTGACGAAAGCTTGCGAACGGCGGAAACAGGGACAAATGGATTTGGAGGGACGAATGGCCTGGAAGACTCTGGACGACGTGGCGCTGGCGGGCAAAGTGGTGCTGCTGCGCGTCGATGTGAACGTGCCGATGGAAAACGGCGTAGTCACCGATGCCACCCGCATCGAAAAGATCGTGCCGACGGTCGAGGATATTCTGGCGCGCGGCGGCAAGCCGGTGCTCTTGGCGCATTTCGGGCGGCCCAAGGGCAAGCCGGTGGCCGAGATGAGCCTTGGGCTGATCATTCCGGCGATGCAGGCGGCGATGCCGGGGCGCAAGGTGAAATTCTGCGCCGAAAGCACCGGGCCGGTGGCGGCGGCGGCGGTGAAGGCGATGGTTGCGGGCGAGGTTCTGGTGCTGGAAAACACCCGGTTCCATGCCGGCGAGGAAAAGAACGACCCCGAACTGGCCAAGGCCTTTGCCGCTTTGGGCGATGTCTATGTCAACGACGCCTTCTCGGCGGCGCACCGGGCGCATGCGTCCACCGAAGGCATCGCGCATCTGCTGCCATCGGCGGCGGGGCGGTTGATGGAGGCGGAACTGCGGGCCTTGGAGGCCGCGCTTGGCAACCCGAAGCGGCCGGTGGTGGCGGTGGTGGGCGGGGCCAAGGTCTCGACCAAGCTGGACCTGCTGGGCAATCTGGTGACCAAGGTCGATCATCTGGTGATCGGCGGCGGCATGGCCAACACCTTCCTGGTGGCGCAGGGCATCGAGGTCGGCAAATCGCTGGCCGAGCGTGACATGGCGCCGACAGCACTTGAGATTGTCGCCAAGGCCAAGGCGGCGGGCTGCACCATCCATCTGCCGATCGACGTGGTGGTGGCCTGGGAGTTCAAGGCGGGTGCCGCCAACAAGGTGGTGGATGTCAAGGATTGCCCGGCTGACGCAATGATCCTCGATGCCGGGCCTGCCACGGTGGCGGCCCTGGCCAAGGTGTTTGCCAGCGCCAAGACCCTGATCTGGAACGGCCCGATGGGGGCGTTTGAAATCGAGCCGTTCGATGCCGCGACCAATGCCGCGGCCTTGCAGGTGGCGGCGCTGACCAAGGCGGGCGGGCTGATCTCGGTGGCGGGCGGCGGTGACACGGTGGCGGCACTGAACAAGGCGGGGGCTGCGGATGATTTCACCTTCATCTCGACCGCGGGCGGCGCCTTCCTGGAATGGATGGAAGGCAAGGAACTGCCCGGTGTGGCGGCGCTGAACGTCTGAACCGGCGAAAAAAGGCGTTGGCGCGCAATGGTCGCGCCAATGCGCTTGCCGCTGCAAGTCGCAGGCTTGCCGCACTGCAAGGAATTGATCACGTGTGATTCTTTTGGGATTCACAAAGTGATTCGGCTGTGCCATGGTGCGGTATCCGCCTGCATAGAACGACAGGCAGAACCAGAGGCCGCGCATGACCATCCGCTCCAACCGCCCCGCGATCAGCAATGCGCTGATCCTGATGGCCGCCGTCCTGATCGGTGGCTATTTCACCTTTGCCGCGGTGCAGGGTGATTTCGGGGTGTTCCGCCAGGTGCAGATCAAGGCCGAGGCCGAGGCGCTGCGGGCCGAGCGTGACCGGCTGAAGCAGGCGCTGGCCGAGATGCAGAACCGCACGCTGCGGCTGTCGGATGCCTATCTGGATCTTGACCTTTTGGACGAACAGGCCCGCGACGTGTTGGGCTACATCCGCGCCGACGAGATCGTGATCCGTTAGGGCGGGCGTGCTGGAAGGCAGGGCCTCCGGCGGGGATATTTTCGAACAGATGAAGCTGGATTTCGCCGATTCAAATGCGGCGCGAATTTCCGCTCGAACTTTGTTTTCCGATGCGGTAAGAGTAGTTTAACACTAAACTATCTTTGCCGCCGAGGGAGGACCGCCACGATGGCCACCAAGAAAACGCCCGAGAAATCAAATGTTTCCAAGGATGAACTGCTGCATTTCTACCGCGAGATGCTGCTGATCCGGCGATTCGAGGAGAAGGCCGGGCAGCTTTACGGTATGGGGCTGATTGGCGGGTTCTGCCATTTGTATATCGGGCAAGAGGCGGTTGTGGTCGGGCTGGAGGCGGCGGCCAAGCCCGGCGACAAGCGGCTGACCAGCTATCGCGACCACGGCCACATGCTGGCCTGCGGCATGGATGCCAAGGGGGTGATGGCCGAACTGACCGGGCGCGCGGGCGGCTATTCGCGCGGCAAGGGCGGCTCCATGCACATGTTTTCCAAGGAGAAGCATTTCTACGGTGGCCATGGCATCGTGGGGGCGCAGGTGCCGCTGGGGGCGGGGCTGGCCTTTGCCGACAAGTATCTGGGCAATGACAACGTGACCTTCGCCTATTTCGGTGACGGGGCGGCCAACCAGGGTCAGGTTTACGAGACCTACAACATGGCGCAACTGTGGAACCTGCCGGTGATTTTCGTCATTGAAAACAACCAGTATGCCATGGGCACCAGCATGAAACGCTCGACCCGGGGCCCCAGCCTGTGGGAACGCGGTGCGGCCTACGGCATCAAGGGCGAGCCGGTCGATGGCATGGATGTGCTGGCGGTGAAGGCGGCGGCGGAAAAGGCGGTGGCGGTGTGCCGCGCCGGCGAGGGGCCGTATATTCTGGAGATGATGACCTATCGCTACCGCGGCCACTCGATGTCGGACCCCGCGAAGTATCGCACCCGCGAGGAGGTGCAGAAGATGAAGGACGAAAAGGACGCGATCGAGCATGTGCGCGATCTGCTGCTGGGTGCCGGGTTGGCCTCGGACGAGGATCTGAAGGCCATCGACCGCGACATCAAGGCCATCGTCAATGAAGCGGCGGAATTCGCCAAGGAAAGCCCCGAGCCGGATGTTGCCGAGCTTTGGACCGACATCTACGCCTGAGGGGGAAAAGACATGGCCACGCAAATCCTTATGCCCGCACTGTCGCCCACCATGGAGGAGGGCACCTTGGCGAAATGGCTGGTGAAAGCCGGTGACAAGGTGAAATCCGGTCAGATCCTGGCCGAGATCGAGACCGACAAGGCGACGATGGAATTCGAGGCGGTGGACGAGGGCGTGATCTCGGCCTTGCTGGTGGCCGAGGGCGCCGCGGGTGTGAAGGTCAACGCGCCGATTGCCGTGCTGGTGCAGGAAGGCGAAAGCGCCGCGGTGGTGGCAGCGCCGCAGGCCAAGGTGGCGGCGGTGGTTGCCGCGGCCCCGGCGCCGGTGGCGGTGCAGGTCTCGCGCTCGCCCGATTGGCCGGAAGGCACGGCGATGAAGCCGATGACCGTGCGCGAGGCGTTGCGCGAGGCGATGGCCGAGGAGATGCGCGCCAACGACCGGGTTTTCCTGATGGGCGAGGAAGTCGGCGAATATCAGGGCGCCTACAAGATCAGCCAAGGCTTGCTGGAGGAATTTGGCGCCCGGCGGGTGATCGACACGCCGATCACCGAGCATGGCTTTGCCGGGCTGGCAGTGGGTGCTGCCTTTGGCGGGCTGAACCCGATCGTCGAATTCATGACCTTCAACTTTGCCTTGCAGGCGATGGATCACCTGATCAACTCGGCGGCCAAGACGTTGTACATGTCGGGCGGCCAGATGGGGTGCCCGATCGTGTTCCGTGGCACCAATGGTGCTGCGGCGCGGGTCGGCGCCCAGCACAGCCAGGATTTCGCCGCCTGGTTTGCCCATATTCCGGGGCTGAAGGTGGTGATGCCCTATTCGGCCTCCGACGCCAAGGGCCTGCTGAAATCGGCCATCCGCGACCCCAACCCGGTGATTTTCCTGGAAAACGAAATCCTTTACGGCCGCAGCTTCGAGGTGCCGGTGCTGGAGGATTTCACCATTCCGTTCGGCAAGGCGCGGGTGTGGCGGATCGGCACCGATGTGACCATCGTCAGCTTCGGCATCGGCATGAGCTATGCTTTGGAGGCTGCCGACAAGCTGGCCGCCGAGGGCATCAGCGCCGAGGTGATTGATCTGCGCACGCTGCGGCCCATCGACTATGACACGGTGATTGCTTCGGTGCAGAAGACCAACCGCTGCGTGACGGTGGAAGAGGGCTGGCCGGTCGGTGCCATCGGCAACCATCTGTCGGCCACGATCATGCAGCGGGCGTTCGACTATCTGGACGCGCCGGTGATCAACTGCACCGGCAAGGACGTGCCGATGCCCTATGCCGCCAATCTGGAAAAGCTGGCGCTGCTGACCACCGCCGAGGTGGTCGCCGCCGTCAAATCCGTCTGTTACCGGTAAGGAGGCACCGCCATGGCCACGCAGATTCTGATGCCCGCGCTGTCGCCCACCATGGAAGAGGGCACCCTGGCCCGCTGGCTGGTGAAGGTGGGGGATGCGGTGAAGTCCGGCCAGATCCTGGCCGAGATCGAGACCGACAAGGCGACGATGGAGTTCGAGGCCGCCGATGACGGGGTGGTTGGGGAATTGCTGGTGGCCGAAGGTGCTGCCGGGGTGAAGGTCAACACGCCGATTGCGGTGTTGCTGGAAGAGGGCGAGGCGCTGAGCGAAAGCTCTTCGGTCGCGGCCGCTCCCTCATCGCCTGTGGCCGCGCAGAGCGCAGCACCTGCAAACGACAAGCCCGCGCCCGTGGTGGCGAAACCCGCAGGCGCGCGGGTGTTCGCCTCGCCTTTGGCGCGGCGGATCGCGGCGGACAAGGGCCTTGACCTGAGCGCCGTGCAAGGCTCCGGCCCGCATGGTCGCATTGTGAAATCTGATGTCGAGGGGGCGAAACCCGTGGCCGCCCAGACCCCTGCCGCGGCTGCCCCTGCCCCGGCCATGGCTGCACCCATGCCCACTGGCGCCAGTGCCGATGCGGTGAAGAAGCAATACGCCGACCGCGCCTATACCGAGGTGCCGCTGGACGGCATGCGCCGCACCATCGCCGCGCGGCTGACCGAGGCCAAGCAGACCATCCCGCATTTCTACCTGCGCCGCGAGGTGCGGCTGGATGCGCTGTTGGCCTTCCGCGAGGCGCTGAACGCCCAGCTTGCCCCCCGGAACATCAAGATTTCCGTCAATGATTTCATCATCAAGGCCTGCGCCTTGGCGCTGCAGGCGGTGCCCGATGCCAATGCGGTCTGGGCCGGCGACCGCATCCTGCGGCTGACGCCCTCGGATGTGGCGGTGGCAGTGGCGGTGGAAGGCGGTCTGTTCACCCCGGTGCTGCGCGACGCGCATCTGAAATCACTGACCGCGCTTTCGGCGGAAATGAAAGACCTCGCCGCCCGCGCCAAGACCCGCAAACTGGCCCCCGTCGAGTATATCGGCGGCAGCTTTGCCATCTCGAACCTCGGGATGATGGGCATCGACAGCTTCGATGCGGTGATCAACCCGCCGCATGGCGCTATTCTGGCGGTGGGGGCCGGGGTGAAAAAGCCGGTGGTGGCCGAAGATGGCAGCCTGAAAGCCGCCACGCTGATGACGCTGACTCTGTCGGTGGATCACCGGGTGATCGACGGCGCCCTTGGGGCGGAGCTGCTGAAAGCCATCGTCGGCCATCTGGAAGCGCCGCTGGCGATGCTGGCCTGAGGGGCGCGCGGCCCCTCAGATATCCTCGTCCAGCAACTGATCCATCATCACCGCAGGCTGGGCGCAGCCCGCCTCGCCCACCACCCGCGCCGGCACCCCGGCCACGGTGGAGCACGGCGGCACGTCATGCAGCACCACCGACCCCGCGGCAATCCGCGAGCAGTCGCCGACGTGGATATTGCCCAGCACCTTGGCCCCGGCACCGATCATCACCCCGTTGCCGATCTTCGGATGCCGGTCGCCATCCTCCTTGCCAGTGCCGCCCAGCGTCACCGAATGCAGCATCGACACGTTGTCGCCCACCACCGCGGTTTCACCGATCACAATGGAATGGGCGTGGTCGATCATCACGCCGCGGCCGATCTTCGCTGCCGGATGGATATCCACCCCGAAAACCTCGGAGACCCGCATCTGCACCAGATAGGCCAGATCGCGCCGCCCCTGCCCCCACAGCCAGTGGCCGACCCGATAGGCCTGCACCGCCTGATAGCCCTTGAAGAACAGGATCGGCTGCAGATAGCGGTGGCAGGCCGGGTCACGGTCATAGACCGACATCAGATCGACCCGCGCCACCTGCCCCAGCTCCGGTTCGGCCAGATAGGCCTCGTCGGCAATCTCGCGCAGGATCTGCTCGCCCATCTCGCTGGAGGCCAGCTTCATCGCAAAGCGGAACGACAGCGCCCGTTCCATGCTGGCGTGGTGCAGCAAGGCCGAATGCACCATGCCGCCCATCAGAGGCTCGACCCGGATCGCCTCGGCGGCTTCCTCGCAGACCCGTTGCCAGACCGGATCGACGGCGGAAAGATTGGGGTGCTTCTTGGCCATGGCAATTGCTCCGGTTTTTTCCCTTTTAGCACACCGGGACGAAAGCCGACAGACCCACGCCCCTTGGGCTTCTTCTCTGCGAAAATATCCCCGCCGGAGGCCCCGCCCTGTCAGGTCGGATCAGCGATCACGTCCTGGCGCTGCTGGCCCAGCCCCTCGACCCCCAGTTCCACCACATCGCCGGGTTTCAGGTAACGCGGCGGCTTCATCCCCAGCCCGACTCCCGGCGGCGTGCCGGTGGAGATCACATCGCCCGGATGCAGCGTCATGAACTGCGTGAGGTAGCTGACCAGATGCGCCACGCCATAGACCATGGTGCGGGTGGAGCCGTTCTGCACCTTTTCGCCGTTCACCGTCAGCCACATCGCCAAAGCCTGCGGGTCCGCCACTTCGTCGCGCGTCACCAGCCAGGGGCCGATCTGGCCGAAGTTGTCGCAGGATTTGCCCTTGGTCCACTGGCCCGAGCGTTCGGTCTGGAACGCCCGCTCGCTGACATCATTGGTGATGGCATAGCCCGCCACATGGTCCAACGCCTTGTCCTCGCTGACGTATTTCGCCTTCGTGCCGATGATCACCGCCAGCTCCACCTCCCAGTCGGTCTTGACCGAGCCGCGCGGGATGATGATCGGGTCGTTCGGGCCGCAGATGGCCGAAGTGGCCTTCATGAAGATGATCGGTTCGGGCGGCACCGAGGCCCCGGTCTCGGCGGCATGGTCGGAATAGTTCAGCCCGATGCAGATGAATTTTCCAGTGCCCGCCACGCAAGGCCCCAGCCGCGTGCCCGGCGCCACAACGGGCAAGCTGGCCGCATCCACCGCGCGCAGGGCGGCGATGCCTGCATCCGACAGCGCAGCGCCGCCGATATCGGCCACCACGCCCGAAAGATCGCGGATGCTGCCATCGCTGTGCAGAAGGCCGGGCTTTTCGGCCCCGATGGGTCCGTGGCGCAGAAGTTTCATCGTCTCATCCCTTCAGGTATTGACCCAGCCGCCGTCGATCACATGCGCGACGCCGGTGGTATAGCTTGATTCGTCCGAGGCCAGATAGACCACCAGCGCGGCAATCTCCTCGGGCTGGCCGATGCGGCCGATCGGCTGGCGGGCGACAAAGGCAGCCCGCGCCGCTTCGAAATCGCCGGTGGCGCGCAGCCGGGCCTCCAGCGACGGGCTTTCCACCGTGCCGGGGCAGATGGCGTTGGCGCGGATGCCTTTGGTGATGAAATCGGCGGCAATCGCCTTGGTCAGCCCGATC
Source organism: Rhodobacter ferrooxidans (assembly GCF_000176015.1). Taxonomy (GTDB): domain Bacteria; phylum Pseudomonadota; class Alphaproteobacteria; order Rhodobacterales; family Rhodobacteraceae; genus Pseudorhodobacter_B; species Pseudorhodobacter_B ferrooxidans. Next base: position 8,864 of record NZ_ACYY01000021.1, read on the forward strand.
ACCCCGGCCTTGGTGGTGCCATAGACAAAGCGGTTCGGCGCCGCGATCACCGACGACACCGCCGAGGCCATGTTGATGATCGACCCGCCGCCCTTGGCCAGCATCCCCGGCAGAAAAGCCTTACACATCAGATACATCGCCGTCATGTTCAGGTCGAGGCTGAAGGCCCATTGCTCTTCGTCACAGTCGAGAATCGTCCCCGACGCCACAAACCCCGCGCAGTTGAACAGCACGTCCAGCGGCCCCACAGCCTCCACCGCCGCGGCAATGCTGGCCGGGTCGCGCACGTCCAGCAGCCGGGTTTCCAGCCCCTCGGCAGCGAGGTCCGCCAGCGCCGTGGCGTTGACATCGGTCGCAATCACCCGCGCCCCCTCCCGCGCCATCGCCAAGGCCGAGGCCCGCCCGATGCCCTGCCCAGCCGCCGTCACCAGTGCCGTCTTGCCCGAAAGCCTGCCCATCATCCGCCCTCGCCTACACGTTCACCCAGGCCGCATCGGCCTGCGACGAGGCCACGCAGGCCACCTGAAACCGCATCCCCAGCATCCCGTCGGCCAGCCCGGGTGCTGTCACCGCAGGGTCCAGCGGCGTGCCGTATTTGGCATGGGCGATCAGCGCTGCCGCTTCCGCGTAGATGGTGGCAAAGCCTTCCAGATAGCCTTCCGGGTGCCCTGCGGGCGTGCGGCTGACCCGCGCGGCTTGCGGCCACGACCCCGCCCCCGCCCGCGTCAATATCTGCGTCGGCTGACCCAGGGGCGTGAAGCGCAGCACGTTGGGATTTTCCTGCTGCCACTCGATGCCGCCCTTGTCGCCATACACCCGCAGCCGCAGGCCGTTTTCATTGCCGGTGGCGACCTGGCTTGCCCAAAGCAGGCCCTTGGCGCCACCGGCAAAGCGCAGCCGCACCTGCGCATCGTCATCCAGCCGCCGCCCCGGCACAAAGCTGGTCAGGTCGGCCGAAAGCTGCGTGACCTGCAAACCGGTGACAAACCCCGCAAGGTTCAGCGCATGGGTGCCAATGTCACCAATCGCGCCACCAACGCCCGACCGCGCGGGGTCGGTGCGCCACTCGGCCTGCTTGGAGCCGGTCTGTTCCAGCGGCGTGGCCAGCCAGTCCTGCAGATATTCGGCATTGACCAGCCGGATGGTGCCCAGCGCGCCGGATGCCACCATGGCACGGGCCTGCCGGATCAGCGGATAGGCGGTGTAATTGTGGGTCAGGATGAACTGCTTGCCGCTTTCGGCCACGACCTTGGCCAGATGCTCGGCCTGCGCCATGGTCGCGGTCAGCGGCTTGTCGCAGATCACATGGATCCCGGCGCGCAGGAAGGCCTCGGCCACCGGCGCGTGCAGGTGGTTCGGCGTCACGATGGCCACGGCGTCGATGCCATCGGCGCGGCCGGCCTCGGCCACGGCCATGTCGAGGTAGTTTTCATAGCTGCGGTCGATGCCAAGCTCTGCCGCCGAGGCCGCCGCCCGCGCGGGGTCGGACGACAGCGCCGCCGCCACCAGATCCCAATGCCCGTCCAGCCGCGCCGCGATCCGGTGCACCGCCCCGATGAACGCGCCCTGCCCGCCACCCACCATCCCGAGTTTCAACCGCATGTCATCCCCCCTTGGCATTTGTTGAAAGACTAGCGGCAACAGCATTGGTTGGCAAACCCAAGCGGTGGCGAAAAGCAGGCGGCCGCCGCTGCGCTGGCGCAGCGGCGGCCGCCTTTTGCCGGACCGACCGTCTGGTTCAAACTGCTCCGGCCGCCGCAAGGCCAAGCGCGATGTCGGCCAGGATGTCGTCGATATGCTCCAGCCCGATCGACAGCCGCACATAGCCTTCGGTCACCCCGGTTTTCAGCCGGTCCTCGGCCGAAAGCTGCGAATGGGTGGTGCTGGCCGGATGGATCGCCAGGCTGCGGGCATCCCCGATGTTGGCGACATGATACAAAAGTTCCAGCGAGTTGATAAACCGCTGCCCGGCCTCGCGGCCCGCCTTCAACTCGAACCCGACCAGACCGCCATAGCCGCCCTTCAGGTATTTGTCGGCCCGCGCCTTGGCCGTGCCGGTTTGCAGGCTGGGGTGGATGACCTTGGAAACCTCGGGTCGCCCGGCGAGGAACGCCGCGACTTTGGCCGCATTCTGGCAATGCCGCTCGATCCGCAGCGGCAGGGTCTCGATGCCTTGCAGGGTCTGGAAGCTGTTGAACGGCGAGGGTGCCGCGCCCAGATCGCGCAGCAGCGTGGTGCGGGCCTTGATGATATAGGCCACCGGGCCAAGCGGTGCCGTGGCCTCGACCCAGACCGCGCCATGATAGCTGGCGTCCGGGGTGTTCAGCGCCGGTTGCCGCTCGGGGTGTGCCTTCCAGTCGAAATTGCCGCCATCCACGATCACCCCGCCGATCGAGGTGCCATGGCCGCCCAGATATTTGGTGCTGGAATAGACCACGATGGCCGCGCCATGCTCGAAGGGCCGGGCCAGCAAGGGGGCGGCGGTGTTGTCAACGATTAGCGGAATCCCCAGCGGGCGGCCAAGGGCGGCCACTTCGGCAATCGGAAACACTTCCAGCTTGGGGTTCGGCAGGGTTTCGGCATACCAGGCCCGGGTGCGGGCGTCGGACGCCGCCACGAAGGCCTGCGGGTCGGCGGGATCGACAAACCGCACCTCGATGCCCTGATCCTTCAGGGTGTTGGCGAACAGGTTCCAGGTGCCGCCGTAAAGGTTGGTCGAGGACACGATGTTGTCGCCGACTTTGGCAATGTTCTGAATTGCATAGGCACTTGCCGCCTGCCCCGAGGATACCGCCAGCGCCGCAACGCCCCCTTCCAGCGCCGCCACCCGCTGCTCCAGCACGTCGGTGGTGGGGTTGCCAAGCCGGGTGTAGATATTGCCCAGCTCCTGCAAGGCAAACAGTGCCGAGGCATGTTCGGTATCGCGGAACTGATACGAGGTGGTCTGGTAGATCGGCACCGCCACCGCCCCGGTGGTCGGATCGGCGCGGTAGCCCGCGTGCAGGGCAAGGGTTTCGGGATGCTTGGAGGCCATGGGATTTCCTTTGTGCGGATTTGGCGGCGCGCGCCTTGATAGACGATCAACTTGGTCGATTTTGAACCTAGCGGGATCGCGGGCTGGTCGCCATTCTAAAGACCGGACAGCAGACAGCAATGATTTTTCCGGGTGCCGCGGCGGCGGAGAAGGATCTTCTGTTTCGGCGCCGGATTTGGCCGCTGGCGGGCGTCAGGGCCGGAAAAGTTCGGCCAGATCGTCGGGCAAGGCAAACTCGGCCAAGGCCCGCGCACGAGCTGCATCAGACATCTTGCGCGCGGTCTGCGCCACGATCTTGTGCAGGCTTTCGGCGTCACGCTCGGCGGCGAAGGGCTGGAAATACCAGCGCAGGAACACGAAACAGATGGTGTCCTCCAGCGCCTGCACTTGCGCGTCGCGCTTGATCCCCTCCTTGCGCAGCATCTGGCCCGCCGCCTCGATCTCGGCGCTGGCAAAGCCCGCCGCGGCCATGATGCCGCCCACACGCGCCGCATGCCGCCGCCCCTGCTCGCGCCGCCAGTCCAGGTAACCTGCGCGGCCTTCGGGGTAGCTGTCACGCGGCAGCAGCCAGCGTTCGACATGCTGACCGCGCGCCGCGATCTGCAAGGCCGGGGACGCCGCCGGAAACAGCCGCGCCAGTTCGGCGCTCATCCGCTGGCCATACAGCAGCGCCGCCGGTGAACCGTCTTCCAGCGTCGGATCGGCGGCATTGGCCGCATCAATCGCCGCAAAAGCCTGCTTCAGATCGCCCATCCGCCCACCCTTTCGCCGTTTCGCCGCACCCTGCCGCGGAACCATCGCCGTCCCCTTGCACTTTGCCGCAAAAACCCCCAGCTTCAAGGCTTCACAGCGCCGGAGGCCCGCATGATCACCCTTTCGATCCCCGACATGAGCTGCGGCCATTGCAGCGCCTCGGTGCAACAGGCCTTGGGCGCGCTGCCGGGTGTGAGCGGCATCGTGGTGGACTTGAACAGCCGCACCGTCACCGTGGACGCCGCCCCCGCCCCGCAGGCGCTGATCGCGGCGCTGGACGGCATCGGCTTTCCCGCCAGCCTGATCTGACGCGCAAAAATGTGATGTGACGTCGCGGCCTGACAGTTGCAGCGGCTGCGGTTTCGGCTTATTTAACACGGTAAGCGCCCAAATTTCGCCCCAACCTGCTGTTAATCAGGGCGGCATGCAAACAAGAGGCGCTTACCTTGAGTCGAGCCAGTAAACCGGAGCCTTCCATGCCCAAATCCCCCGTCAAAGCCGCCCCGCAACAGGGCAGCGCGCAGCCGTCGCAACAACAGGGCCAGCAAAGCGCGCCCGTGCAGCAAGGCGATCAGCCGGTGTTCCGCGACTGGGCAGCGATCTGAGGCTTTGCGCGGGCGGGCCCAGCGGTTAGGCTAGGGCTTTTCGCGCAAGGTTTCCTGATGCCGTCAGCGGTTTCAACAATTCCCAACCTCGGCCCGGCCTCCGAGGCCGCGTTCGCGCGTGCGGGCATTGAGTCTGCTGAAGAAATCCGTGAAATGGGGGCAGATGCCGCCTATCTGCGGCTGCTGCAAGCAGGCACGTCCCCGCATTTCATCGGCTATTATGTGCTGGTCATGGGATTGCAGGGCCGGCCCTGGACCGATTGTCAGGGTGCCGAAAAGGCTGCCCTGCGCGTGCGCTTCGATGCGTTGAAGGCGCAGGTCAAACACAAGGGCCGCTCCGAAATCGAAGCGGCCCTTGATGCGTTGGGGGTGGTGGAACGGCGCCGCTAGCGCCGTCCAAAATCCTTCGAAGGATTTTGCAAAAGTTTTCGAAAACTTTTGCGCACCCGGATCAGCCGACCAGTTCAAGCCCCGAGAAGAAGAAGGCGATCTCGCGCGCCGCCGAGGCCTCGCTGTCGGAGCCGTGCACCGAGTTTTCACCGACCGACAACGCAAATTCCTTGCGGATGGTGCCATCAGCGGCATTGGCCGGGTTGGTGGCCCCCATCACGTCGCGGTTTTTCGCAATGGCACCTTCGCCTTGCAGCACTTGCACCACCACCGGCTCGGAGGCCATGAATTCGCACAACTCGCCGTAAAAGCCGCGGGCGGCATGTTCGGCATAGAAGGCACCGGCCTGCGCCAGCGACAGGTGGATGCGCTTGGAGGCGACGACGCGCAGCCCGGCATCCTCGAACTTGGCAACGATCTTGCCGGTCAGGTTGCGTTTGGTGGCGTCGGGTTTGATGATCGAAAGCGTGCGCTCGATGGCCATGGTGATCTCTTTTCCAGTTTCGCAGCCAGGCCCCTGCCCGGCTTGCCGATTGCGCCGCCCTGCTAGCAGAAGCGGCGGCGCTTGAAAAGGCGGGGCTTGAAAAGCCGTGACCAAGCAGGATTGACGCCGCCGCGCCCTTCGGGCAGGGAACGCCATGCTCAGGATTTCAGACATCAGCTATTCCGTCGAAGGCCGCCCGCTGTTTTCGGGCGCTTCGGCCACCATTCCCTACGGCCACAAGGTCGGGCTTGTCGGGCGCAATGGCGCGGGCAAGACCACGCTCTTTCGCATCATCCGCCGCGAACTGGCGCTGGAGGGTGGCGACATCAGCCTGCCCGCCCGCAGCAAGATCGGCGGCGTGGCGCAAGAGGTGCCGTCCTCCGACACCTCGCTCTTGGACACCGTGTTGCAGGCCGACACCGAACGCACGGCGCTGCTGGCGGAATCGGAGACCGCGCAAGACCCGCACCGGATTGCCGATATCCAGCACCGGCTGGCCGATATCGACGCCTGGTCGGCGGAAGGCCGGGCCTCCAGCATCCTGAAAGGCCTGGGTTTCGATGCCGAGGCGCAGTTGCGGCCCTGTTCGGATTTCTCGGGCGGCTGGCGGATGCGGGTGGCTTTGGCGGGGGTGCTGTTCGCCCAGCCAGACCTTTTGCTGCTGGACGAGCCGACCAACTATCTTGATCTGGAAGGCGCGCTGTGGCTGGAGGCTTACCTTCAGAAATACCCCCACACCGTCATCATCATCTCCCACGACCGCGGGCTTCTGAACCGCGCGGTGCAGGGCATCCTGCATCTGGATCAGAAAAAGCTGACCTACTGGACCGGCCCCTACGACCAGTTCGCCCGCCAGATGGCCGAACGCCGCGCCGTGCTGGCCTCGGAGGCCAAGAAGCAGGAAGCCCGCCGGGCGCATCTGCAAAGCTTTGTCGATCGCTTCAAGGCCAAGGCGTCGAAGGCCGTGCAGGCGCAAAGCCGGGTCAAGATGCTGGAGAAGATGACCACCATCACCCCGCCGGAAGAGGCGAAAAAGCAGGTCTTCACCTTCCCCAAGCCCGAGGAATTGTCGCCCCCCATCATCAACATGGAAGGCGTGGCGGTGGGCTATGGTGGCCCGCCGATCCTGCGCAAGCTGAACCTGCGGATTGACCAGGACGACCGCATCGCCCTGCTGGGCCGCAATGGCGAGGGCAAATCGACGCTGTCCAAGCTGCTGGCAGGCAAGCTGGAGGCTTGCGAGGGCAAGATGGTCAGCTCGTCGAAGCTGCGCATCGGCTATTTCGCCCAGCATCAGGTCGATGAATTGCACATCGACGAGACGCCGTTGCAGCACATCATGCGGCTGCGGCCCAACGAAGGCCAGCCACGGCTGCGGGCACGGCTGGCCGGCTTCGGGCTGATGGCGGATCAGGCGGAAACCGTGGTGGGGCGACTGTCGGGCGGCCAGAAGGCGCGGCTCAGCCTGCTGCTGGCCACCATCGACGCGCCGCACTTGTTGATCCTGGACGAGCCGACCAACCACCTCGATATGGAAAGCCGCGAGGCGCTGGTGGAGGCGCTGACCGAATATTCCGGCGCCGTGGTGCTGGTGTCGCACGACATGCACCTGCTGGGGCTGGTCGCCGACCGGCTGTGGCTGGTCAAGGGCGGCGCTGTGGTGCCCTATACCGAGGATCTGGAAACCTATCGCGCGCAACTGCTGGCGGGCGACGAGGATGCCAAACCCAAAGCCGCCGCCGCGGTGGAAAAGCCGAAAAAAGCCAGCCGCGACGAGGTGTTGGCGCTGAAAGCTGACGTGCGCAAATGCGAGGAGCGCCTGGCCAAGCTGAACGACATGCGCGACCGGCTGGCGAAAAAGCTGGCCGACCCGGAACTGTATGAACCGGGCCGCGGCACCGAGGCCGAGACCTGGCAGAAGAAATACGCCGAGGTGATGGACGGGCTCGACCGCGCCGAGGCGATGTGGCTGAAGGCGCAGGAAAAGCTGGAGGCGGCAAGCTGATGGTCAGCACCGGGTTCCTGATCACCGCCTTTGCCACGCTGTTCGTGGTGGTCGATCCGCCCGGTCTGATCCCGCTGTTCATCGCCCTGACCCCCGGCATGACCGCCGCCCGCCGCCGCACCATCGGCTGGCACGCCTGCGTCATTGCCATCGGGCTCTTGACGCTGTTCGGGCTAGCGGGCGAGACGGTCTTGAATTTCATCGGCATCTCGATGCCCGCCTTCCGCATCGCGGGCGGCATCTTGCTGTTCCTGACCGCCCTCGACATGCTGTTCGAACGCCGCACCCAGCGCCGCGAGGGGCAGGCGAACGAACACCCCGACGACCCCTCGGTTTTCCCGCTGGCCACGCCCTTGATCGCCGGACCCGGGGCGATGGCGACGATGATCCTGCTGGTGGGGCAAGCCGGGCCGGGCTGGTCCGGGGTGATTGCGGTGCATCTGGTGATGATCGTGGTGATCGCCAGCGCCTTCGCGCTGTTCCTGGTCGCCGGACCGTTGGAGCGGCTGCTGGGCCGCACCGGCACCATGGTGATCACCCGGCTCTTGGGCATGCTGCTGGCGGCGCTGTCGGTGCAATTCGTCATCGACGGCATCCGCGGCACCGGGCTGATCGGCTAAGGCGGAACTTGCGCGCGCCGCCCTGCGCCCCTACATCTTGTCGACCGCAAGGGGGCTGACATGGACGGCAACAGCATCGCGCAACTGGCTTATCTGTCGCTGTTGCTGGCGGCGGTGGGCGGCTGGGTGCTGGTGGAATACCGCGGCCGCCTGAGCTTTGCGCTGCGCTCGGCGCTGGCCTGGGGGATGATCTTCATCGGCGTGATCGCGGGTTACGGGCTTTGGGGCGACATCCGCTCCAGCATCGCGCCGCAGCAGCAGATCAGCGGCGAACGCATCGAGGTGCCACGGGCCGAGGACGGGCATTATTACCTGACGCTGACCATCGCGGGCACGCCGGTGCAGTTCATGGCCGACACCGGGGCGTCGAATGTGGTGCTCACGCGCCAGGACGCCCGCCGCCTTGGCATCGACCCTTCGGTGTTGAACTACTTCGGCGAGGCCAATACCGCCAATGGCGTGGTGCGCACCGCGCGCATCAAGTTGACCGATGTCGAACTGGGGCCGGTGAAGGACGCGGTGCTGACCGCCTATGTCAACGATGGCGAGATGGAAGGTTCGCTGCTGGGCATGGACTATCTGGGCCGCTTCCGCATCGAGATTGCCGGCGACCGGATGATCCTGACGCGCTGACGCTCGCAATTTCACCTTTGCCCAAATATCCCCGCCGGAGGCTCCCGACCGCAACGCAGGTGCCTCCGGCGGGGATATTTGCGCAAAGGTGAAGCCAACAGCGCCGGTCAATCCGGCGGATTGCGTTCGGTCTTCATCTGCCAGCTGCCACTGTCTTCGGACCAGTATTTTGCGTGCAGCCCCTGCGCCGTCAGGGTTTTCCACTGCGCCCGCGCGGTCTCCAGCGCCGCAGGGTCGTTGCCGTCGAACAGCACCCAGACCCGTTCCAGCGCCTCGGCCTCGCCGGTCAAGGGTTCGGCCCCATCGACCAGCATCAACGCATGTGCAGCGTTGCCGATGGCACCGGTGCCCAGCAGCACCGGCTGATCGGCATCCTGCGGCCCGCCTTGCAGGCCATGCGGCAGGAAGCCTTCCTCCGGCCCCAGCCAAAGCCGCTCATCCAGCAGCGCCAGCCGCGCCGGGTCGGTGCCGCGCAGCATCACCCGCCAGCCCAAATCCAGCGCGCGCGACAGCAGCCCCGCCGCCGTCGCCTCGACCGGCGAGCGGGTCAGGTGGTAGAACAGCACCAGCACCAAGCGCTCAAGCCTCGAAACGGTCAGCGATCAGCCGGTTCAGCGCCAGCACGCCCCAGCCGGTCGCGCCCTTGGGGGCGAGTGTGGTGTCGGCCTTGACCAGCGCCGTGCCGGCGATGTCCAGATGCACCCAAGGCATGTCGGGCTGAATGAAGCGTTTCAGGAACTGCGCCGCGGTGATCGCGCCGCCGTCGCGGCCCCCGACGTTCATCATGTCGGCAATCCGCGATTTCAGCTTGTCGTCATAGGCTTGCCCCATCGGCATCCGCCAGGCGCCCTCGCCCTCCGCCGCCGCCGCCTTCAGGAAAGCATCGCACAGCGCGTCGTCGTTGGAGAAAACCCCGGTATTTTCATGCCCCAGCGCCACGATGATGGCGCCGGTCAGGGTGGCCAGATCAATCACCCCCTTCGGCTTGAAGCGATCCTGGGCATACCAAAGCACATCGGCCAGCACCAAGCGGCCCTCGGCATCGGTGTTGATCACCTCGATGGTGTCGCCCTTCATGGATTTAACCACGTCGCCCGGCCGCTGCGCCCGCCCGTCGGGCATGTTTTCCACAAGGCCGACCAGCCCCACCACATTGGCCTTGGCCTTGCGCATCGCCAGGGTGCGCATGACGCCCGCCACCACGGCGGCGCCGCCCATGTCCATGGTCATTTCTTCCATGCCCGCCGCGGGTTTGATCGAAATGCCGCCGGTGTCGAACACCACGCCCTTGCCGACCAGCGCCAGCGGCGCCTCGCCCTTCTTGCCGCCGTGCCATTGCATCACCACGACCTTGGAGGGCGTTTCAGACCCCATGCCGACGCCCAGCAGCGCGCCCATCCCGAGGTGCAGAAGCTGGTCTTCCTCAAGGATCTCCACCTCCAGCCCCAATTCGTGCATGGCGGCCAGACGGGCGGCGAAATCGAAGGTGGTCAAGACGTTGGCGGGCTCGTTCACCAGATCGCGGGTGAAGAACACGCCTTCGACCAGCGCCGCCATCGGGCCTGCGGCGGCGGCCACGGCTTCGGGGGCGTTGACCATCAGGGTCACCGGGCCGGGGCTGGTTTTCTCGCCGGTCTTGTGGGGCGTGAAGTCATAGGCGCGCATGGCGATGCCAAAGGACAGCTCGGCGGCGCGGGGATGCGCCTCGGCCAGCACCAGCGTGCCGGCCTTGGACAGCGCCTTGCCGATCACGCCGCCGGCCTTGCGGGCGGTGGCTGCATCGGCACGCTTGTCCAGCCGCACCACCTGCACCGCCTCGGCGGCCAGACCCGCGGGCCAGGCCAGATCCTGCGCCTCGCCCGGTTTCAGCTTGGCAAAGGCCTCCGATCCCAGATAGCGCACCAGCGCCCCGCGCATCAGCTTGTCCAGCTTGCGCGCCGCCAGCCCGAGGCTGCCACCCTCGGCCACAAGCACCGCAATCCGCCCGGGCGCCTTTGCCAGGACCTCGGCATCGACGGCTTGAAACTGGATCGGAACGGGATGGGACATGCGATTTCTCCAAGGTCATTGCCACCTGCGTCGGGGTTCGGGCCCAGGTTCAGCCCGGGCACGGCAGGGTTCTGCCCGACGCTAGCCCCTGAGGCCGGGCTTGACCAGATATGAGTTTTCCCCGCCGCCAATTTCGGCTAGCGTCGCGCGCAAGAGCAAAACCCCGGAGGCCTGCCTGACGTGTCGAGATTCGACAGATACCTGCTGTCGCAATTGCTGGCGCTGTTCGGCTTTTTCTCGCTTGTGCTGGTGGCGGTCTATTGGATCAACCGCGCGGTGCTGCTGTTCGACAAGCTGATCGGTGATGGCCAGTCGGCGCTGGTGTTCCTGGAGTTCTCGTTGCTGACCCTGCCCAGCGTGATCATGCTGGTGCTGCCATTTTCGGCATTTGTGGCAACGGTTTACGGCATCAACCGCCTGACGCGCGACAGCGAGCTGGTGGTGATGCAGGCAACCGGCTTTTCGCCGCTGCGGCTGGCACGACCGGTGGCGATCTTCGGGCTGATCGTGGCGGCGATGATGGCGGTGCTGCTGCATGTGCTGGTGCCCGAAAGCCGCGCCACGCTGGCGCAGCGCACGCTGGAGGTTTCGGAAAACCTGGCGGCGCGGTTTCTGATGGATGGGCAGTTCATGCATCCGGCCAAGGGGATCACGCTTTACATCCGGGAAATCAGCCCGAAGGGCGAATTGCGCGACGTGTTTCTGGCCGACACCCGCAGCCCGACCAGCCATGCAACCTATACCGCCAGTCGCGCCTTGCTGGTGAAGGGTGACAGCGGGCCGAAACTGGTGATGCTGGACGGCATGGTGCAGAACCTGAACAACAAGGAAGGCCGGATGTCGGTCACGCGTTTTGCCGATTTCACCTATGATCTGGCGACGTTGATTGCCGGGCCGAAAGTGCTGAAACGCAATGCCTCGGCCCTGTCCACATATGATCTGCTCTGGCCCAGTGCCGAGATTCTGCAGGAAACCGCCGAAACGCCCGAGGCCCTGTGGTTTCAGGCCCACAACCGGCTGGCGCAGCCCATTCTGGGGTTGGCGGCGGCGCTGATCGGGTTTTCGGCGCTGTTGCTGGGGGCGTTCAGCCGCTTTGGCCTTTGGCGGCAGATCGCGGTGGCGGTGGCGCTGATGATCACGGTGCAGGGCATTGCGACCACCATGCTCAGCCTGGGCCTGAAGCAGCCGGAATTCTGGCCCTTGGCCTATGCGGCGCCGCTGGCGGGGCTGGCCATGGCGGCGGGGTTGCTGTGGCTGGCGCAACGGCCGCAGCGGCTGCGGCAACCGGGCTCTGCCGAGGCCGTGGCATGACGCTGAGCCTGTATATCGCGCGGCGGTTCGTCTGGCTGTTGCTGGGAATCATTCTGGGGTTTGCCACCATCCTGTTGCTGATCGACAGCCTGGACCAGTTGCGCAGGCTTTCCGGCCAGGGGATCAGCCTGGGACAGGCCACGCTACTGGCGGCGATGAACATGCCGTCCAGCCTGTATCGCATCCTGCCGCTGCTGATGATCCTTGCGGCGATCACGCTGTTCATGGGCCTCGCACGGTCCAGCGAACTGGTGGTGGTGCGGGCCTCGGGGCGGTCGGGGCTGCGGTTTCTGGCCACGCCGGTGCTGGCGGCCCTGCTGTTCGGGGCGGTGGCGGTGGCGGTGCTGAACCCGCTGGTGGCCGCGACGCTGAAACGCTACGACACGCTGCTGTCGAAATACGCGCAAGACGGCGAAAGCGTGCTGTCGATCAACGATGACGGGCTGTGGTTGCGGCAAGGCGGGCCGGACGGGCAGACGGTGATCCACGCCGCCCGGGCCAATGCCGATGGCACCGAGCTGTTCTCGGTCACCTTCCTGTCGTTCGATGCCGCCGGTCTGCCCAGCGCGCGCACCGAGGCCCGCGAGGCCCGGCTGGGCGATGGGGCCTGGGCCTTGGTGGATGCCAAGACCTGGCCGCTGAATTTGGCCAACCCCGAGGCTTCGGCGGCGCGGGAAACCGGAACCCGGCTGCCCTCTGATCTGACCCGCGATGCCATCCGCGACAGTTTCGGCACGCCGGCGGCGATCTCGATCTGGAACCTGCCGTCCTACATTGCCGGGCTGGAGCGCGCCGGGTTTTCCGCCCGCAGCCACCGGGTGTGGTTGCAGACCGAGCTGGCGCTGCCGTTGCTGCTGGCCGCGATGGTGCTGATCGCCGCGGGTTTCACCATGCGCCCCACCCGGTCGGGCAAGACCGGCACCTATGTGCTGCTGGCGCTGCTGGGCGGTTTCGGCATCTTCTTTCTGCGCAACTTCGCGCAGGTGCTGGGCGAAAACGGCCAGATCCCGATCGCCATGGCGGCCTGGAGCCCGCCTGCCGCCGCCGTGCTGTTCGCGGTCGGATTGCTGCTGCATCTGGAGGATGGCTGATGCGTGGCCTGCGGCTTCTGGCGCTGACTGTTGCCCTGTGGCTTGGCCTGCTGGTGCCGCCGGCAGCCGCGCAGGACATGGCCACGCTGATTGCCAACCGGGTGTCGGTGGTGGGCGATGACACGCTGGTGGCCGAAGGGGCTGTCGAAGTGCTGTATCAGGGCCGCCGTCTGCGCGCCGCCCGCATCACCTATGACCGGCCCGCCGACCGGCTGCACATCGAAGGCCCGATCACCCTGATCGACGGCACCGGCAGCTTCCTGCTGGCCAGCCAGGCCGATCTTGCGGCCGATCTGTCCGAAGGCGTGCTGATTTCCGCCCGCATGGTGCTGAACCAGCAATTGCAGATCGCCGCGGCGCAGATCATCCGGGTCGGTGACCGCTATACGCGGATGTCGAACAGCGTGGCCTCGTCGTGCCAGGTCTGCGCCGACAATCCGGTGCCGCTATGGGAGATCCGGGCGGCCAGTGTCGTGCATGACCAGTTGCGCCAGCAGCTTTACTTTGACAGCGCCCAGTTGCGGGTGGGCGGCGTGCCGGTGTTCTATCTGCCGCGGCTGCGGATGCCCGACCCGACGCTGAAGCGCGCCACCGGCTTTCTGACCCCGGAGCTGCGCACCACCTCGGGCCTGGGGCCTGGGGTCAAGGTGCCGTATTTCATTGCGCTTGGCCCGTCGCGCGACCTGACGCTGACGCCGTATCTGACCGCCAAATCCGGCCGCACGCTTGGGCTGCGCTATCGGCAGGCCTTTGCCACCGGCCAGATCGAGGTGACGGGGGCGGTTTCGACCGACGACATGCGGCCCGACAAGACCCGCGGCTATGTTCTGGCCACCGGCGCTTTTGATCTGCCGCGCAATTTCAAGCTTGATTTCAATCTGCAGGCGGTCAGCGACCCGGCCTATTATCTGGACTATGCGGTGTCCGATCAGGACCGGCTGGACAACCGCGTCGAGATCAGCCGCACCCGGCACAACGAATACATCTCGGGCCGGGTGATCCAGTTCCGCTCGATCCGGGCGGGCGAGGACAATGCCACGCTGCCGTCGCTGATCGGCGATTTCACCTTCCATCGCCGCTTTGACGGCGGGCCGCTGGGCGGCGAGGGCGGGCTGCGGTTCCAGACCCACAGCCATTACCGCACCTCGTCCAACCCGCTGGACGCCGATCTGGACGGCCATGCCGATGGCCGCGATCTGAGCCGGGTGTCGCTGCGGGCCGACTGGCGGCGCAACTGGGTGTTGCCCGGTGGCGTGCTGGGGGCGGTGATGGGCGAGGTGTCGGGCGACATCTATGCGATCCGTCAGGACGCGCTGTATCAGGGCCAGACCACCCGGCTTGACGGCGCGGCGGCGGTCGAACTGCGCTGGCCCTGGGTGTCCACGGCGACCACCGGTGCGGCCTATGTCATCGAGCCGGTGCTGCAACTGGTGGCCAGCCCGCGCCGCCTGGCCCCGCTGCCCAACGAGGATTCGGCGCTGGTGGAATTTGACGAGGGCAACCTGTTTTCGCTGAACCGCTTTGCCGGGTCGGATGCGCGCGAACGCGGGGTGCGGCTGAACCTCGGGATCGGCTGGACCCGCTATGACCCGGCGGGCTGGAACCTGGGCGCCACGCTGGGCCGGGTGCTGCGGCGCACCGACCCGGCGCAATTCGGACCGGCCTCGGGGTTGGCGGGGCGCAGCTCGGACTGGCTGGCGGCCACGCAACTGTCGCTGGGCAGTGGCATCAAGATGACCAACCGGCTGCTGTTTGACGACAGCTTTGCCGTCACCAAGGCCGAAGTGCGGATGGACCTGAACCGCGACCGCTACGGGATCGGATCAAGCTATGTCTGGATGCTGGCCGATGCCGGCGAGAACCGGCTGACCGACACCTCCGAGCTTTACCTTGATGGCCGCTACGACCTGACCGCCGCCTGGACCGGCAAGGCCGCGACGCGCTATGACCTGATCGCCGACCGCGCCACCAATGCCTCACTCGGGCTGGAGTTCCGCAACGAATGTCTGGCGATTGATCTTTCCCTCTCGCGTCGCTTCACGTCCTCGACTAGTGTGGAGCCGACAACCGATTTCGGCCTTTCGGTCGATCTTCTGGGGTTTGGCAGCGGCACCAAGGCCGGTCCGGCACGGGTTTGCCGCCGATGATCCCGAACCTTTCTGCGGCAGCCCGCCGCGGGTATGCGCCTGCACGACCAAACAAGACCTGCTGATCCCATGATGAGAATGCCCCAGATGATGCGTATCAAGACCGTGATCTTCGTGTTCCTGCTTGGACTGACCGGGGCCATTCCCGCGGCCGCACAGGATGGCCCGTTCGCGCCGCGGGTCTATGTCAACGACCGGGTGATCAGCCAGTATGAACTGGACCAGCGCATCAGTTTCATGACCGTTCTGGGCCTGCGCGAGAATGTCGAGGAAGTCGCCCTGAACGCGCTGATCGACGAGCGGTTGCAGATGACGGTGGCCAAGCAATACAACGTCAAACTGACCCCGAAACAGGTCGAGGCCGGGATGGCCGAATTTGCCGGCCGCGCGCAACTGAGCACCGAGGAGTTCCTGACCGCCCTGGCTCCGGCAGGTGTCGAAGCGCAGGGGTTTCGGGATTTCGTGACCGCCGGTCTGATCTGGCGTGAAATCGTGCGGGCGAAATTCGGCCCCCGCGCCAGTATTTCCGAGGCCGAGATCGACCAGGCGATTGCCCAGATCGACAAGAATACTTCGGTGCAGATTCTGGCCTCGGAGATCGTGATTCCGGCGCCGGAAGGCCAGTTGCCGGTGGCGCTGGCCACGGCGCGGCGGCTGAAGGCGCAAAGCCGCACGCCGGAAGATTTTGCCAAGGCCGCACGCGAGAATTCGTCATCCAGTTCCGCCGGGCGCGGCGGGCGGCTGAACTGGACCCCGGTCGGCAATCTGCCGCCCGATGTGGTGCCGGTCTTGCTGGCGCTGAAGCCCGGTCAGGTCTCGGCCCCGGTCAAGCTTGAGGGCAGCGTGGCGCTGTTTCTGCTGCACGAGATCAAGGCGCAAGAGCAGGACGGGCCGGTGACGATGTCGGTGGATTACGCGCAGTTCCTGCTGCCCAACACCACCGCCGCCGACGCCGAATTTGCCCGTATCCGCAACGAGGTGGATGTCTGCAACGACCTGAACAAGGTGGCGCTTGGCCTGCCGGCCGAGCAGTTGCTGCGCGAGACAAAGCCGATGGCGCAGGTGCCGTCGGACATCGGGCTGGAACTGGCCAAGCTCGATCCCGGCGAAAGCTCGACAGCCCTGGTGCGTGGCGGCAACCGGGTGTTCCTGATGCTGTGCAACCGGATTCCGGTGCTGGACGTTCCGCCGTCGCGCGAAGCGGTGCGGGCGCAACTGCTGAATCAGCGGCTGGCGGCCTATGGGGCGGGCTATCTGGCCGATCTGCGCGCCAACGCCATCATCCGCGAGCCGTGAGCCCGGCTATGCGGGCGCCGATCGCGCTAAGTTGCGGCGAGCCGTCGGGCATCGGTCCCGAGATTGCGGTCAAGGCGCGGTTGGCGCTTGGGCCCGAGGTGCCGCTGTTCTGGATCGGCGATCCGCGGCATCTGCCGGCGGGCAGCCTGTGGCAAGAGATTTCTGCACCCTTTGAGGCTTTGGCGGTGCCTGCCACCCACCTGCCGGTGCTGCGGCATGACTTTCCGGCGCTTGCCGTGGCCGGGAAGCCCGATCCGGCCAATGCCGCCGGCGTCATCGACGTGATCTCGCGTGCCGTGGCGCTGGTGCAGGCGGGTGCGGCTTCGGCGGTCTGCACTTGTCCGATCAACAAGCAGGCGCTGCACGACGGCGCGGGCTTCGGCTTTCCGGGCCATACCGAATATCTGGCCGCTTTGGCGGGGGTGCCGCATGTGGTGATGATGCTGGCCTGCCCGCAATTGCGGGTGGTGCCGGTGACCATTCATATCGCCATTGATCAGGTGCCCGAGGCGTTGACCGCCGATCTGCTGGAGCAGACCATCCGCATCACCCATGCCGGGCTGATCCGCGATTTCGGCATTGCCAAGCCGCGCATCGCCGTGGCCGGGTTGAACCCGCACGCGGGCGAAGGCGGGGCGATGGGGTCGCAGGAGGCGACTTTGATCGCGCCGGTGCTGGGCTGGCTGGCGGGCGAAGGCATGCAGATCACCGGCCCCTGGCCTGCCGACACGTTGTTTCATGCGGCCGCGCGGGCGAGGTATGACGTGGCGGTGTGCATGTATCACGATCAGGCGCTGATCCCGATCAAGACGCTGGATTTCGCCGGGGGGGTGAACGTGACGCTGGGCCTGCCGTTCATCCGCACCTCGCCCGACCATGGCACGGCGTTTGACATTGCCGGGCGTGGGGTGGCGGATGCGGCCTCTCTGGTGGCGGCGTTGCGGATGGCGCGGGACATGGCGGCGTCGCGCGGGCTTTGATGCCGGTGCCTCCGGCGGGGATATTTGTGCAGAGAAGAATACGGGTGCGGGGTGGGGTTTGATGGCGGCGATTGATGGGTTGCCGCCGTTGCGCGCGGTGATTGCGGCGCATGATCTGGTGGCGAAAAAGCAGCTGGGGCAGAACTTTCTGCTGGACCTGAACCTGACGGCGCGGATTGCCCGGGCGGCAGGCGATCTGTCGGGCTGCGACGTGCTGGAGGTAGGGCCGGGGCCGGGCGGGTTGACCCGCGGCTTGCTGGCCGAAGGCGCGCGGCGGGTGCTGGCGGTGGAGAAGGACGCGCGTTGCCTTCCGGCGCTGGCCGAGATTGCCGCGGCCTATCCGGGGCGGCTGGAGGTCATGCAGGGCGACGCGCTGGCGCTGGACGTGGCGGCGCATCTGGTGCCGCCGATCAAGATCGTGGCCAACCTGCCCTACAATGTCGGCACCGAGTTGTTGATCCGCTGGCTGACGCCGGCGCACTGGCCGCCGTTCTGGGACAGTCTGACGCTGATGTTCCAGAAAGAGGTGGCCGAGCGGATCGTGGCCAAGCCGGGGCCGAAAGCCTACGGGCGGCTGGCGCTGTTGTCGCAATGGCGGGCCGATCCGAAGATCGTGCTGACCCTGCCGCCCGAGGCCTTCACCCCTGCCCCCAAGGTGCATTCGGCGGTGGTGCATTTCCGCCGCCTGGACGCGCCACGCTTTGCCGCCGACGAGGCGGTGCTGGGACGGGTGACGGCGATGGCGTTCAACCAGCGGCGCAAGATGCTGCGATCGAGCCTGAAGGCGCTGGCGCCGGATATCGAGGTGCGGTTGCGGGCGGCGGGCATCGAGCCGACCGCGCGGGCCGAGGAAATATCGCTGGAAGGCTTTTGCGCGCTGGCCCGCGAGGTGGCGGCGACATGAAAAAGGGGGCCGCGGCCCCCTGTTCCTATTCGGCTGCGGCGTTGCGCGGCGGGGTTTCGGGCGCATCGCCCTCGGCCTGCGGTTTGGGTTTGCGGCGCGGCTTGGGGGCTGCGCCTTCGGGGCGCGGCGCCTTGGCCGGGGCATCGGCGGCAGGCTTGGCGGCCTGTTCGGCGGCCGGGCGCGGCCGCGGCACGCGGTGTTCGAACCGCGGCTTCGGCGCCGGTTCGACGCCGGTGTC
The DNA here is from genome assembly GCF_000176015.1 of Rhodobacter ferrooxidans. Classification (GTDB taxonomy): domain Bacteria; phylum Pseudomonadota; class Alphaproteobacteria; order Rhodobacterales; family Rhodobacteraceae; genus Pseudorhodobacter_B; species Pseudorhodobacter_B ferrooxidans. The sequence goes on from NZ_ACYY01000021.1 coordinate 27,404, forward strand.
GTCAGCCTCGAAACCGCGGCGCGGCGTCGAGTGACGCGATTCCGGGGTTTCGACCAGGCCGCTGTCGTCGGGGATCAGTTCGAAGGCTTCGGGCTGGCGCAGGTAGGGTTGGTCGCCGTCGCGGTCGTCCCGCTCGGGGCGCTGGTCGTTGCGGTCGTTGCGCTGATCGTTGCGCTGCTGGTCGGGGCGATAGTCGCCACGGTCCTGGCGGTCGCGCTGCTGGTTCTGGTTCGGGTTGCCCTGCTGCTGCGGCTGTTGCTGCTGCGGCTGGCGCTGTTCCTGTTCGGCGGCCAGTTCGCGCTGCGCTTCGGCCAGCATGCGGGTGTAATGCTCGGCATGCTGGTTGAAGTTTTCCGCCGCAACCCGGTCGTTGGAAAGCTGTGCGTCGCGCGCCAGGAACAGGTATTTCTCGATGATCTGCTGTGGCGTGCCGCGGACCTTGCCATCGGGACCGGAGCTGTCGAACACGCGGTTGACAATATTGCCAATGGTGCGCGGGCGGTTCGATTTCGAACGCGAACGGGACTTGGAGGATCTCATATTGTCCTTGTATCCAGATTGATCTGGCTTAGCCCGAACACCTGCCGCTTGTTGGCGTTGCACCCAACCGGGGCGTTTCGTGCATTTTTGGCTTGAACATGCAGGGAACGGTGGAATGCCATCCGCCTGTCATGTGGGCCTGAGTAATCACGCAAGCGCGGCGCTGACAAGATGATTCTGGCAAACTGCACCGGATTTGCTGGATTTTTCAGCGGAAAACGGCGGTTTGTGGCCTTTTTCCCGCAAGGTCAGGCGATTTGCCGCACCGATCCGGCCTGGGCCGAGATCACGCGGTCGCGGCCGTCGAGGTCGGGCAGAACCCGGATGTCGGGCAGCCCGCAAGCGCGGAAAAGACCGGAAACGGCCTGGGCCTGGGTGGGGCCGATCTCGACCAGCAGCCGTCCACCGGGGGCAAGGTGCGGTGCCACCCCGGCAGCAATCGCGCGGTAGGCGTCCAGCCCGTCGCCGCCCGGGGTCAGCGCCAGGTGCGGCTCCCACAGCCGCACTTCGGGGGCAAGGGCGGCCATTTCGGCTTCGGCGATGTAGGGCGGGTTGGCGACGACCAGGTCGTATTGGCCCGGGACGGCGGTAAGCCAGTCGGACAGCGCGAAGGTCGCGCGGTTGGCGAGGCTCAGGGTTTCGGCATTGGCCTGGGCGACGTTCAGCGCGGCGGGGGAGAGGTCGATGCCAAGGCCCGATGCGGCGGGGCGTTCGGCCAGCAGGGTCAGCAGGAGGACGCCCGAGCCGGTGCCAAGGTCGAGCACCCGTTGGAACGGCTGGGCCAGGGCGGCCGCGATCAGGGATTCGGTTTCGGGGCGGGGGTCGAGCACGTCCTGGGTGACGCGGAAATTGCGGCCCCAGAACAGCCGATTGCCGGTGATCTGGCTGACCGGCTGGCGTTGGCTGCGGGCGGCGAGGTTGGCGGCCAGCAAGGCGGCGGCGTCGGGGGTCAGCGGGTCCGCGAGGTGCAGGGTCAGCCGGTCGGGCGGCAGACCCATGGCGTGGGCCAGCAGGTGGCGGGCGTCGCGGGCGGCGTCGGGGATGCCGGCATCGGAAAGCTGCGCCACGGCGGCGCGCAGGGCTGCTTGCGCAGAGGCGGTCATGCCTCCATCTCGGCCAGCTTGTCGGCCTGATCCTGCGCCACCAGCGCGTCGATCACGCCGCCCAGATCGCCCGCCATGATCTGCGGCAGCGCATACAGCGTCAGGTTGATGCGGTGGTCGGTCAGGCGGCCTTGCGGAAAGTTGTAGGTGCGGATGCGTTCCGAGCGGTCGCCCGAGCCGACCTGCGCCTTGCGGTCGGCGGCGCGGGCGCCATCGACGCGGGCGCGTTCCAGGTCGTAAAGCCGGGCGCGCAGCACCTGCATCGCCAGATCGCGGTTGCGGTGCTGCGATTTCTGCGCCGAGGTGACGATGATGCCGGTGGGCAGGTGGGTGATCCGCACCGCCGAATCGGTGGTGTTGACGTGCTGCCCGCCTGCCCCGCTGGCGCGCATGGTGTCGATGCGGATATCCGAAGCCGGGATGTCGAGGTCCACTTCCTCGGCCTCGGGCAGCACGGCGACGGTGGCGGCAGAGGTATGCACCCGGCCCTGACTTTCGGTTTCCGGCACCCGCTGCACCCGGTGCACGCCGGATTCGTATTTCAGCTTGGCAAAGACCCCCGCGCCTTGCACATGCACGGTGACATCGCGGATGCCGCCAAGGTCGCTGTCCTGCTGGTCGATGATCTCGAAGCGCCAGCCCTGGGATTCGGCGTAGCGTTGATACATCCGCAAGAGATCAGCGGCGAACAGGGCGGCTTCGTCGCCCCCCGTTCCGGGACGAATTTCAAGGATGGCCGGGCGGGCGTCGGCGGCGTCTTTCGGCAGCAGGGCAAGGCGCAGCGCCTGTTCCAGTTCCGGGATGCGGGCCTTGAGGCTGGGCAGTTCCTCCTCGGCCAGAGGGCGCATTTCGGGGTCGGCCAGCAGCGCCTCGGCCTGCGCCAGATCGTCGAGCGCGCGGCGATAGGCACTGATCTCGGCCACCACCGGTTTCAGGTCGGTATATTCGCGGCTGAGGGAGGCTATTTCGGCATGGCCCGCACCAGCGGCCAGCTTCGCTTCGAGAAACTCGAAGCGGCGGCTGATCTGGTCGAGTTTTTCCATCGGCACCATGCGGGCGGTTTGGCCTATGGTGCGCGGTGGGTCAAGGGCAGGACCGGGGGGTTTCACACCCCCCGGACCCCCTGTGGGATATTTGTGCAAAGGTGAATGGGATCAGGGTTGAAGTTGGGCCAGCCAGTTTTCCACCCGGGCCTGGTTCACGCCCATGTCGGAATAGCCGAAACGGGCGCGGGCGAAGAGGGTCAGTTCCGAGCCGGTGGCGGTGGGGGTGAGTTTGACGGAGGTGAAATCCGGAAAGCCCCAGAGTTTGGAGCGGGTGATGTAGGTGGTGAACAGCCCCTCGCCGGCGAGTTTCGTCGTGCCGGGGCTGGCCAAAGCGATGGCGTCGAGTTTGGCGGCGGCCTGATCGGGCGGCAGGGTCAGTTGCACGGGTGCGGCGTCGCCGTTGGCCGCGACCAGCCAGTTGTTCGGCTTGTCGGGTTTCACTGCGGTGGTGGGATCGGTGTGCCAGGCGGCGGCATCGGTCGGCAGCAGGCGCACCGCGGCGAAGGCGGCGACGAGGGCGATCAGGGCAAGGATCAGCAGCGTGGACATGAGGCGTTTCATTCTTTCCGGCGGCTCCAGTGATAAAGGCAGATCAACTCGTGGGCGACATGCGCCGCAGCAATCGCGGTGGCGCCGGTGGTGTCATAGGGCGGCGACACCTCGACCACATCGCCGCCGACCAGATGCACACCGGCCAGATCGCGCAACATAGCCGCCGCCTGCCACGAGGCAAGGCCACCCCAGACCGGCGTGCCGGTGCCGGGGGCGAAAGCGGGGTCGAGCGCGTCGATATCGAAGGTGAGGTAGGTGGGGTTCGCCCCGACGATGGCGCGGGCCTTGGCGACGGCGGCTTTGGTGCCATGTTCATGCACGTCGCGGGCGTCGATCACATTCATGCCAAGGTAGTCGTCGCAATGGGTGCGGATGCCGATCTGCACGCTTCGGGCGGGGTCCACCAGGCCCAGCTTCACCGCTTTATACATCATGGTGCCGTGGTCGATGCGCGAGAAGTCGTCGTCCTGCCACAGGTCGGAATGGGCGTCGAAATGGATCACCGACAGCGGGCCGAATTTCTCGGCATAGGCTTTCAGGATCGGCAGGGTGATGTAGTGGTCGCCGCCCAGGGCGATGCTGCCTGCCCCGGCGGCCAGGATGTTGCGGATATGGGCGGTCAGGGCGTCGGGGAAATCGGCAACCTTGGCATAGTCGAAGGCCAGATCGCCGTAGTCGATGATGTTCAGCTCTTCCAAGGGGTTGGTGGGCCAGCCGTAGGGCGGATCGTAGGGTTGCAGGGCGCTTGCCTCGCGGATGGCGCGGGGGCCGAAGCGGGCGCCGGTGCGGTGCGTCACCGCCTGATCGAAGGGCACGCCGGTGATCGCGAGGTCAACCCCGGTCAGGTCCTTGGTATAGGTCCGGCGCAGGAACGAGGTGGCGCCGCCGAAGGCATTCTCGAAGGCAAGGCCGCGCAGTCCCTTGCGGGTGAAAGCAGTATCGACCTGCGATTTCGCGTCTTCCAGTGCCATAGGTCAGGGTTCCCCTTGCTGGTGCGGATCGTTGGCGACCTGCCCGATCGCTTTTCCGATTCCGCAAGGCAAAAGTCCAGCACCGGCGGTGCCGACGCCAAAGACGCACCGCTACCCGCCGGACCGGCGTGACAGGCGAGCCTCGGCCAGAAGCCGAAACCCGCCTGCCCCGACTGCCTATTTCAGCGCTTCGGCCCGCGCAGCAATCACCTTTTCCGCCTCGCGGCCTTCAACTTCGCGCAGATGATCGAACACCGTCTCGAAGAACCCCACGCCCAGACTTTGCGAGCGCAGGTCAATGATCAGATCGGCGGTTTCGGATTGCGGCATCACCGCCTGCACTTCGTCCCAGCCCTGCCAGCCGTCCTTGGCGTCATAGCCCAGAAGCTGGCCGCGACGGCTGTTGACGATGCGCTGGACCTTGGGGGTGAACTCGGTCGGCACCGATACCGTGACCCGCACGATCGGCTCCAGCAGCACCGGGCCGCAATTGGCCATCGCCTCGGTCATCGCCTTGGCGGCCGCCTTCTGGAAAGCCATGTCAGAGCTGTCAACGGCATGAAAGCCGCCGTCGGTCAGCGACACCGCGACATCGACCACCTCGAACCCCAGCGGACCACGGGCCAGATAGGCCATGACGCCCTTTTCCACCGCCGGGATGTATTGCCGCGGCACCACGCCGCCGGTGATGCGGTCGTCAAAGCGGATGCCCTCGCCGCGCGGCAGCGGCGTGATTTCCAGATGCACATCGGCAAACTCGCCATGGCCGCCTGACTGCTTCTTGTGCCGCGAATGTTGCGAGGCCGGGCGGGTGATGGTTTCCTTGTAGGGCAGCGACGGGGCGTGGTGCGATACCTGCAACCCGTAATCGCCCTTCAGCCGCGAGATGGCGATCTGCAACTGCATCTCGCCCTGCCCGCCAAGCACCAGTTCGCCCGAGCCCGCATCCAGCGACGAGGTCAGCGACGGGTCTTCTTCCGACAGCCGCGCCAGTGCTGCGGCAAGCTTCACCTCGTCCGATTGCCGCTCGGCGCGGATGGCATGGGCGAAATGCGGTGCGGGTGGCACCGGCCACTTCGCCGCCAGCACGCCATGCTCGCCCAGCAACTCGCCGGTGGCGGCGGTGGCCATCCGCCCCAGCACCACCACTTCGCCCGCCACCGCCGTTTTCCGGGCGGTGATCTTCTTGCCCAGCGGCGAGCCGATGCTGCCCAGCCGGTCGTTGCCAAGCGGCATGCCGTCGCGCAGATCGCCCGCCCAGACCCGCGCCAAGGACATCTTGCCCGATTGGCCGGCATAGACCGTCTTGAACACCTGCGCCTGCGTGCCGCCCGCCGGGTCGATGCCCAGCCGCTGCGCGGTGACAGCCACCCCCGGCGCTTCGTGGCGCAGGGCTTTCCACAGCCGGGTGATGCCGTTTTCCTGCTCGGCAGAGCCGAAGAACACCGGCACGATCAGATCCTGTTGCAGGTCGCGCACCAGATTGGCGTAGATCTCGTCGGTCGATGGCACGGTGTCTTCCAGCAGTTCGCCCATCAGCGTGTCGTCAAAGTCCGCCAGCGATTCCAGCATCTTGCTGCGCGAAGTTGATTCGTCCTGCTTCAGGCGTTCCGGCAGGCTGATCAGGTCCGAGGGTTTGTGCGGGTTCCAGCGCCAGGCGCGTTCGCTGACCAGATCAATCAGGCCGGTGATCTTGCCGGTCTCGTCGCGCAGCGGAATTTCGCGCAGCACCAGCGGGCGGCTTGATACCGTCTGCAACGCCTCGAAGGTGGCGCGCACCGAGGCTTCGGCCTGATCCATCTTGTTGATATACAGCAGGTGCGGGATCTTGTGGTCATCGACGAATTTCAGGATGGGCGACAGCGCCACCGCGCGTTCCGGCACCGGCTCGCAGACCACCACCACCACATCGGCCACCATCATGGCGCATTTCGCCTCGTAGGCCAGTTCCACCGAACCGGGGCAATCAATCAGCGCCCAGGGCTCGCCCATGAAGTCGATGCTGGCCACCGACAATTCGGTGCTCATCGCGCGTGCCCGCGCTTCGGTTGCGCCATCTCCGACGGTGTTGCCCTCCCGCACGGTGCCGCGCCGGTCAACGGCACCGACGGCAAACAGCAGGTCTTCGAACAGGGTCGTCTTGCCGCTGGTATAGGTTCCCACCAGGGCGGCGCAGCGCGGTCCCGAAACAGTGTTGCTCATTTCCATATTCCAATCAGAGAAGCCATCCGCCCCCGGCCGTCATCCCGCTGCCCTGCCTCTGCGAAAGGCTGCTTCAGCCAACGGGATGCCGCTCGATCACGGCTTTGTCAGTGTCACCTGCGGTGAACCTGTCATTGAACGGTTTGGCGCTGCCATGACTTGAATCAAGCCGGGAACCGGGTTTGCGGGCGACAGGGTTGGCTGGACCTGTCGCCCGCTGGATCAAAGCACGAAGAAATCGGCCTCGGTCAGCGCCAGCCCGGTGCCGAGTGTGGCAAACTGCACAGCCACAGCCGCGCCATTGCCGTCGGCATCGAACATCAGCCGCCCGGTGTCGGTTTCGTAGAGGATGCGTTGCAGCGCATCGGTGGCCAGCCCGGTCAGGTTGGCCGCAAAGGCCGAAGCCGCCAGCCCGCCTGCGGCAAGGCCTGCGAAGCCCGGCCCCCCCACGGCCATCATGTCGTCGATCACGGCAAAGTCGGTGATGCGGTCGATGTTTCCCACCCCCGGCGCGGTATTGAAGATGAAGATGTCCGCCCCCGCGCCGCCCGACAGGGTATCGTTGCCGATATCCCCCCCCAGAATATTGGCCCCGGCATTGCCGTTCACGATGTTGTCCAGAGCATTGCCAGAGCCGTTGATCGCCGCCGTTCCGGTCAGGGTCAGGTATTCCAGATTGGCCGCCAGCGTGTAGGTGTTGGAACTGGCCACGCGGTCCAGCCCGGCGCCTGCCGCCTCGACGATGCTATCGCCGCCATCGACGACATAGATATCGTCGCCCTGCCCGCCCGCCATGGTGTCGTTGCCGCCCGCGCCATTCAGGGTGTTGGCCCCGGCATTGCCGTTCAGGATGTTGGAAAGGGCGTTGCCGGTGGCATTGATCGCCGCTGTCCCGGTCAGCGTCAGGTATTCCAGATTGGCCGCCAGAATGTAAGTGACCGAACTGGCCACCCGGTCAAGACCTGCCCCCACGGCTTCGACCAGGATATCGCTGCCGTCGGTGACATAGATGTCATCCCCGAGTCCTCCCACCAGGGTGTCCGCGCCGCCCGTGCCGCTGAGGATGTTGGAAGCAGCATTGCCGGTGATGATGTTATCAAGCGCATTGCCCGAGCCATTGATCGCCGCTGTGCCGGTCAGCACCAGATTTTCGATATTGGCGGCCAGCGCGTAGGTGGCCGAACTCAGCACCCGGTCGATGCCCGCACCGACGCCTTCGTTCAGGATATCCCCGCCATCGGTGATATAGGTGTCATTGCCAAGGCCGCCCGCCAGCGTATCGGTGCCGGTGCCGCCGTTCAGGGTGTTGACCCCGATATTGCCGTTGATGACGTTGTCCAGCGCGTTACCGGTGCCGTTGATATCGGACCGGCCGGTCAGGGTCAGGTATTCGACATTCGCGGCCAAGGTGTAGCTGCCGGAACTGGCCACCCGGTCCAGCCCCTGTCCGGCCAGTTCCACCAGCTGGTCATCGCCGTTGGTGACATAGATATCGTCGCCCAGACCGCCGGTCAGCGTATCGACGCCCAGCGAGGCCCGGGTGCTGGCCGAAAGCGTATCGCCTGCTGCCGAGCCGGTCAGGTGGGTGGCAAAACCGCTGTTGGTGACCCGCCAGCCGCTGCCCAGGGTGATGGCGGCCAGATTGACCGCCAGGCCGCTGGTGTTGATGTTCGCCACCCCGAAGTTCGAACTGGCCGCGGTTGCCGTCCAGGCGGCAGCAAGGCTGGCGGTCAGGGTAGCATTGCTGCCCACCGTGACAACGTCGGCCCCGCCAAGCCCGAGATCGGTGATCCGGTCGTGCCCGCCGCCCGAGGTGATGACAAAGGTATCCGCCCCGCCGCCGCCGGTCAGTGCGTTGTTGCCGCTGCTGCCCTCCAGCCGGTCGCCGGCCGCGGTTCCGACCAGATTTTCCACGGCACCCGCACCGCTGCCCAGCACCGTGTCGGTCGAGATCAGGTAGGAAAGCCCATCGAAGTAGTCGAAATAGTATTTGTCAACCCGATCCAGGCCGAGGTTGGCGACGATGAAATACTCGCCATTGCCGTAATCGTCGAACATGCCGGAATAGTCGGCGGTGTCGATGCCCGCGCCGCCGTCCATGTGGTCGTTGCCCTGGCCGCCGAACATCCGGTCATCGCCGTCGTTGCCGTTCAGGCTGTCATCGCCCATATCTTCGTTGCCACCCTGAAGGCCCCAGTCGTTGTCGCCCCAAAGGCTGTCATTGCCCGCGCCGCCATCCAGCCCGTCATTGCCGCCGCGGCCCAGCAGGCGGTCATTGCCGTTGTCGCCCCAGATCGCCGTGCCAAGGATGTTGCCCGAGATCGTGTCGTTGCCGAACGAGCCGACGATCTGGGTGATGCCATCGAAGGTGCACGAACCGGTGCCCTGGGTGGTGGCAAAGCCGGTGCCGGTGTCGTCGATCACCAGGTTGACCGCCCCGATCTCGCCGTTGTTGAAGGCCAGAATGTCGATGCCGCCGCCGCCATGCACGATGTCGGTGCCAGAGCCGCCAATCAGATAGTCGTTGCCCAGACCGCCGAACAGCGTGTCATTGCCTTCGCTGCCAAACAAGGTGTCATTGCCCGAACCGCCCGTCAGCCGGTTGGCATATTGGTTGCCGGTCAGATTGTCGTTGCCGCTGCCGCTTTGCAGATACTCCATCCCGGTGAACGTATCGAAATCCCCGGTGCCCGAGACCAGAACCGTGCCGCCGCCATTGTAGGACAGGTAAAGACTGAGGTTGGCCGCCATGTCGGAATAGTTCAGCTCGTCGCCGTCGCCATCGCCGCCGTTCAGCAGATCGCTGCCGGTGCCGCCGATCAGGGTATCGTCGCCGCCGCCACCCTCCAGCGTGTCGTTGCCGCCACGGCCCGACAGCAGGTCATTGCCCCAAAGCCCGTAAATCACGTTGACCCCGGCGGTGCCGAACAACTGGTCGCCGCCCGCATGATCGCTGCCGGTCAGGTTGGCGATCCCGTTGAACACATCGCCCGCGCCTTCACCGACACCGGCCACGGTCCCCTCCAGATCGGCCACCACCGACAGTGCCGCGCGGATATAGGAAACGGTGTCGGTGCCGCCCATGCCATTGAAAACATCGGCAAAAACCCCGCCGCCCAGCAGGTTGTCACCGGCATCGCCGTTGAACACCATGCCGGGGCGGTTGAACATCAGGTCATAGCGTGCGCCCGCCGAGGAGGCCATGAAGGTTCCGACGTCGATATTGAGATGGTCAAACGCCCCGCCGACGGATTCAAGCTCGAAGGCCCCGGCAAAGCCCGCAAGGCCACCCGGCGTGGTATGGGTGATCCAGCGGATCGTGCCCTGCAAGTTGCCGTTGACGTCGAAACTGAAACCGGCCAGATCGCCATGAAACACTGTCCATGTGCCGTCGGCATTGACAATGGCCGCAAGAGTTCCGACCAGGTTCGTGAACATCTGCGGAAACAGCACGGTGCCCGCCAGCCAGTTGACGTTGCTTCCGGCAACGGAGTTCAGAAAGTAGCTTTCATAAGTCGGCATCGGTCAAATCCTTCGATGAAAAATATAATGCTTTAACTATATCATGGCTGCGGGCGACCGGAAGAATATTTCCGGACCGCGCGAAATCACGGCCAAAGGTGGCCAATGGCGCCTAGCGCCCCTGAAACCGCGGCGGGCGCTTTTCCAGAAAGGCCGCGACTCCTTCGCGGAAATCGCGGCTTTGGCCGCAGAGGCCTTGCAGCCGCGCCTCCAGCGCCAGTTGACCGGGCAGGTCGTTGGCAAAGCTGGCGCGCATTGCCTGTTTCACGCCGCGGTAAGCCAGGGTCGGGCCGCTGGCCAGCGTGGCCGCCCGCGCCTGCCAGTGGCCGGCGAAATCGGCATCCGCGACACATTCGTAGATCATGCCCCAGTCGGCGGCCTGCCGGGCGCTGACGCGGTCGGCAAACAGCGCCGCCGCCATGGCGCGGGCCATGCCGATCTGCCGTGGCAACCAGTAGGTGCCACCGGCATCGGGGATCAGGCCGATCCGGGTGAAGGCCTGGATGAACGCCGCCGATTCCGTGGCGATCACCACATCGGCAGCCAGCGCCAGATTGGCCCCCGCCCCCGCCGCGATGCCGTTCACCGCTGCAATCGTCGGCACCGGGCAATCGTTGATCGCATGCAGCAGCGGCTCATATTCCTCGCGCAGGATGCGCTCCAGATCCAGCGCATCAATCGCCGCGGCATCACCCAGATCCTGCCCTGAACAGAACGCCCGTCCCGCGCCGGTCAGCACCAGCACCCGCGCGGTGCGGCCCAGGTCGGTGACGGCGGCCCGCAGTTCGGCCCGCATGGCCGAGGACAGCGCGTTCATCACCTCGGGCCGGTTCAGGGTGATCAGCCCCACGCCGTCGGTCAGGGAAACAGAGATCGTGTCATACAGCATCGCGGATCAGTCGCGCATGATCTGGTCAAGCCGGGTCTTTTCGGCCTCCGACAGGGCGGCCACCGGGGTTTCCGTGGCCCCGCGGCGGCGGCGCAGATAGGTCAGCGAGATGCCCAGGCCCCCCAGCAGCATCAGCGGCCCGGCCAGCCACAGCAGCAAGTTGGTGCCCTGCGTCGTCGGGTTCAGCAGCACATATTCGCCATAGCGGTCAACGATGAAGGCCACCGCCGCCTCGTCGGAGTCGCCCGCCACCAGCCGCTCGCGCAACAGCAGGCGCAGGTCGCGGGCCAGTTCGGCGTTGCTGTCGTCGATGTTCTCGTTGCGGCAGACCAGACAGCGCAGACCCTGCGACAACTCGCGGGCGCGGGCCTCCAGTGCGGGGTCTTGCAGAATCTCATCGGGCTGCACCGCCAACACGGGTGTGGCCAGAAGCATCAGGGATAGAAGGGCATAAAGCGGGGCGCGCATCTGGTTACTCCGCCGGAACTGCGGGCATATCGTGCCGCCGCGCCCCTGCCGCCACCCGGTATCGGCGGTCGGAAAGGCTGAGCAAGCCGCCAAGCGCCATGATCAGCGCCCCGCCCCACAGCCAGTTGGCAAAGGGCTTGATGTAGCTGCGCACCGCCCAACTGCCGTTTTCCTGCGGATCACCGATCACCAGATAGATGTCGCGCATCAGGCCATAGTCGATGCCGGCCTCGGTCGTGGGCATGCCCTGCACCGGATAGACCCGCTTTTCGGGATGCACGGTGGCGACCACGCGGCCCCCCTTCGAGGCGGTCATCTCGGCCATGATCGAGGTGTAGTTCGGCCCCTGCACCTGATCCACCTTGACCAGCGTCACCTCGTAACTGCCCAAGGGGAAGCTGCCGCCCACCGGCACCACGCGGATATCCTCGACCGCCCAGGCGTTCATGGCGCAGACCGCGAACAGGGTGATGCCCAGCCCGGAATGGGCGGTGCATTTGCCCCAGTCGGCGCGGGGCAACCGGGTCAGCCGCCCCAGACGGGCGCCGATGCCGCCGCGCCCGGTGCGCAGCCACAGGTCAGTCAGCGCGCCGAACACCACCCAGGCGCCCAAGGCCGCCCCCACCGGACCCAGCGCCGATTTGCCGGTCTGCATCGACCACGCCAGCCCGCCCAAAGCCAGCGCCAGAAGCAAGACCGGCACCAGACTGCGCAAGCCGCGGCCGATCTGCGCCCGTTTCCACGGCAGCAAGGCCCCCAGCGGCATCAGCACCGCCAGCGCCACCATGAAGGGCGTGAAGGCCGCGTTGAAGAACGGCGCCCCGACGCTCAGTTTTCGGCCCCACAAAAGTTCCGCCACCAGGGGCCAGATCGTGCCGGTGAACACCACGAAGGACGCCACCGCCAGCAAGAGGTTGTTGATCACCAGCGAGGATTCGCGGCTGACCATGGAAAACACCCCCTTGGCCTCCATGGCGCTGGCGCGCACGGCAAACAGCGTCAGCGCGCCGCCCATGAACACGCCCAGGATCATCAGGATGAACACGCCGCGTTCGGGGTCGTTGGCGAAGGCGTGCACGCTGGTGATGACGCCGGAACGCACGATGAAGGTGCCGATCAGGCTGAAACCAAAGGCCAGGATCGCCAGCAGGATGGTCCAGCTTTTCAATGCCTCGCGCTTTTCCACCACGATGGCAGAGTGCAATAGCGCCGTGGCGATCAGCCAGGGCATGAACGAGGCATTTTCCACCGGGTCCCAGAACCAGAAGCCGCCCCAGCCGAGTTCGTAATAGGCCCACCACGAACCCAGCGCGATGCCGATGGTCAGGAAAATCCAGGCGGCAAGCGTCCATGGCCGCACCCAGCGACCCCAGGCGGCATCGACCCGGCCCTCGATCAGGGCGGCGATGGCAAAGGAAAACGCCATGCTCAGGCCGACATAGCCGAGGTAAAGGAACGGCGGGTGGAAGGCCAATCCGGGGTCTTGCAGCAGCGGGTTCAGGTCTTGCCCGTTGAAGGGGGGCTGCTCCAGCCGCAGGAACGGGTTGGAGGTGAACAGAAGGAAGGCCAGAAACGCCACCCCGATCATCGCCTGCACCGACAGCACCCGGGCTTTCAGCGTCGGCGGCAGGTTGCCGCCAAACAGCGCCGCACAGGCCCCGAACAGCGACAGGATCAGCACCCACAGCAGCAAGGAACCCTCGTGGTTGCCCCAGACCCCCGCCACCTTGTAAAGCATCGGCTTGTCGGTATGCGAGTTCAGCACCACCAACCGCACCGAAAAGTCTGACGTGACAAAGGCATAGGTCAGCGCGCCGAAGGCCACCGCGATCAGCAGCAGTTGCACCACTGCCGCAGGCTCGGCCACCGCGATCCAGCCGTGCCAGCGCTTCTGCGCCCCGATCAGCGGCACGAAGGCCTGGATCAGCGCCACCGCAAGGGCCAGCACAAGGGCGAAATGTCCAAGTTCGACGATCATTCTGCTGTCCTGTTTGCCGTTTCGCCCCCGACCTTATGCGCAAATGCGGCGCTGTCCAAGGTTGATACGGGTCGCGGCAATCGGCTCGCGCAGCCGTGATCAACGCCGCCCGGCCTTGCGGGTGGTCAAGAGCAGGTTGGTCTCGGATGTGGTGACACCCTCGATGTTGCGGACCTTTGCGATCACCTCGTCGAGTTCCGGCAGCGTCGCGGTGCCGATCTCGGCGATCAGATCCCATTTGCCGTTGGTCGAATGTACCGCCTGCACCGCAGGCAGGCCGGACAGCCGGGCGGTGATGCGCTCGGCGCCGCGGCCCTCGATGCCGATCAGCATCAGCGCCCGCACCGGAGCCGGGTTCACATCGCCTCGGGTCAGCACGGTAAACCCGGCAATCTCGCCCCGCGCCGCCAGCCGGTCCATCCGCGCCCGCACCGTGGCGCGGGAAAGGTTCAGGATCGCCGCCAGATCAGACAGCGAGGCGCGGCCATCGCGGCGCAGCTCGGCGATCAGCCGGTGGTCGGTATCGTCCATCATGGTCACATTTCCCGCCGTTTCGCGCATTGGCTTGTGCAAAGCGACAATAATGCAGCTAGGATTTGCCGCAAGCTGCATAAATCTTCCCCCGACCTGAAGCCCGACCTGAAGGAGATGCCCATGCCCAATGTCGTTCTGATCGGCGCGCCCATCGACAGCGGCCAACGCCGCCCCGGCTGCCTGATGGGGCCTGCCGCCCTTCGCGTCGCCGGTATCGCGCAGGCGATCCGCGATCTGGGGCATGGGCTGGAGGACTGGGGCGATCTGGCCCTGGGCGATCTGGCCGCAGTAGCCTGCGAAAACCCCGCCGTTCATTCACTGGCCGAGACCCTCGGCTGGACCGAGGCCTTGGCCGACAAGACCGACGACGCGCTTTCGGCGGGCAGCCTGCCGATCATCCTCGGCGGCGATCATTCGCTGGCCTTGGGCTCGGTGGCCGGTGCCGCCGCCCATGCCGCACGGCAGGGGCGGACGCTGTTCCTGCTGTGGCTGGACGCCCATTCCGATTTCCACACGCCGATGACCACCACTTCGGGCAACCTGCACGGCACCCCGGTCGCCTATATCGCCGGGCGCAGCGGCTTTGACGCCTTCCCGCCCTTCCCCGCGCCGATTCCGGCGGAACGCATCTGCCTTTACGGCATCCGCTCGGTTGACCCCGCCGAACATGCGGCCTTGCTGCGCCACGACATCGCCATCAACGACATGCGGGTGCTGGACGAACGCGGCATCGTGGCCCCCCTGCGCGAGTTCCTGGAAACCGTGCGGGCGGCGGGCGGCATGCTGCATGTCAGTCTGGATGTCGATTTCCTCGACCCCTCGATCGCGCCTGCGGTCGGCACCACCGTCCCCGGCGGCACCACCTTCCGCGAGGCGCATCTGGTGATGGAGCTTTTGCATGAAAGCGGCCTTGTCACCTCGCTGGACCTGGTGGAGTTGAACCCGTTTCTGGACGAGAGGGGTCGCACCGCGCGGCTGATGGTCGATCTGGTGGCCAGCCTGATGGGCCGCAAGGTGTTCGACCGCCCGACAAGGGGCTACGCATGACCCTGAACCTGGTGCCTTTCGTCAGCGTCGAGCGGATGATGCAACTGGTGCTGCATCTGGGCGTCGAGCGCGTGCTGTGCGACCTTGCCGCCGAGATCGAGGCCGATTTCCGCCGCTGGCCGGCCTTCGACAAGACCCCGCGCGTGGCCAGCCATTCCGACGTTGGCGTGATCGAGTTGATGCCGACCTCGGATGGCGAGACCTATGGTTTCAAATACGTCAACGGCCATCCGTCGAACATGAAGAAAGGCCTGCAAACCGTTACCGCCTTTGGCCTTTTGGCCGATGTGGCCACCGGCTATCCGCTGCTGTTGTCGGAAATGACCATCCTGACGGCGCTGCGCACGGCAGCCACCAGCGCCATGGCGGCGAAATGGCTGGCACCGGCGGGCGCCACCAGCATGGCGCTGATCGGCAATGGCGCGCAGGCCGAGTTTCAGGCGCTGGGTTTCAAGGCGGTCTGCGGCATCACCGAGGTTCGGCTTTACGATATCGACCCCGAAGCCACCGCGAAATGCGTGACCAATCTGGCCGGCAGCGGCCTGCGGGTGGTGGCCTGCGGCAGTCCGGAAGCCGCCATCGAAGGCGCGCAGATCATCACCACGGTGACCGCCGACAAGCAATATGCCACCATCCTGACCGACAACATGGTGGGTGCGGGCGTCCACATCAACGCGGTGGGCGGCGATTGCCCCGGCAAGACCGAGTTGCACCGCGACATCCTGCTGCGTTCGGGGATTTTCGTGGAATACCCCGACCAGACCCGGATCGAGGGCGAAATTCAGCAACTGCCCGCGGATCATCCGGTGACCGAGCTTTGGCAGGTGATTGCCGGGCAAACGCCGGGGCGAACCGATGCCCGCCAGATCACCCTGTTCGACAGCGTGGGCTTCGCCATCGAGGATTTCAGCGCCCTGCGCTACATTCTGGCCAAGGCCCGGCAGACCGGGCATTTCGACAATCTCGACATGATCGCTGACCCCGACGACCCGCGCGACCTTTACGGCATGCTGCTGCGGGCCGCTTGTCGGCCCTGACCGGCCTCCGCGCTGATCAGCGACAAGCGACCGCAAGGGAGGGCGGAGCGCCCGGTTGGACGCTTTCGATTGCACCCCATATCCGCGATGGGCTATAGATGGGGCAACAATATATAGCACCCGCCCGCGGGCCAGCCAGAAAGTTGCGCCACCTTGACCGATCACCCCGAAGACACTGAAACCCCTAGCGAAATTCCCGAACGTCCGGTGTTCCACGGCCCGCAGGTCTCGATCTCGGCCGAGATGAAGACCGCCTATCTTGACTATGCGATGAGCGTGATCGTCTCTCGCGCCATCCCCGACCTGCGCGATGGCTTGAAACCGGTGCACCGCCGCGTGCTATTTGCCATGCACGAGACCGGCAACACCTCGGACAAACCCTATCGCAAATCGGCCCGCCCGGTGGGCGACACCATGGGGAAATACCACCCGCACGGCGACGCCTCGATCTATGACGCGCTGGTGCGGATGGCGCAGCCGTTCTCGATGAGCCTGAAGCTGCTGGACGGTCAGGGCAACTTCGGCTCGATGGACGGCGATGGCGCCGCCGCCATGCGTTATACCGAAGTGCGGATGGACAAGCCCGCCGCCTTCCTTCTGGCCGATATCGATAAGGACACCGTTGATTTTCAGGACAATTACGACGGCAAGGACCGCGAGCCGACGGTGCTGCCGGCGCGATTCCCCAACATGCTTGTCAACGGTGCCGAAGGCATCGCGGTCGGCATGGCCACCCGGATTCCGCCGCACAACCTGGGCGAGGTGATCGACGGCACGCTGGCGCTGATCGCCAACCCCGACCTGTCGACCGAAGCCTTGATGGAGATCATCCCGGCCCCCGATTTTCCCACCGGCGCCACCATCCTGGGCCGCTCCGGTGCGCGGAAAGCCTACCTGGAGGGCCGCGGCTCGATCATCGTGCGGGCGAAAACCCGGATCGAGGAGATCCGCAAGGACCGCTTTGCCATCATCATCGACGAGATCCCCTACCAGGTGAACAAGGCCCGGATGATCGAGATCATCGCGGAACAGGTGCGCGAAAAGAAGATCGAGGGCATCGCCCATGTGCAGGACGAATCCGACCGGATCGGCGTGCGGGTGGTGATCGAACTCAAGCGCGACGCCACCGCCGATGTGGTGCTGAACCAGCTTTACCGCTTTACGCCGATGCAGATCAGCTTTGCCTGCAACATGCTGGCGCTGAACGGCGGGCGCCCCGAACAACTGGCGCTGCGCGATTTTCTGACGCATTTCATCACCTTCCGCGAGGAAGTGGTGGCCCGGCGCACCGCGTTCGAATTGCGCAAGGCCCGCGAGCGCAGCCATATCCTGTGCGGCCTTGCGGTGGCGGTGGCCAACGTCGATGAGGTGGTGGCGACCATCCGCTCCTCGGCCGACCCGGCAGAGGCGCGGGAGCGGCTGATGACCCGGCGCTGGCCCGCGGGCGAGATCATCCCGTTCATCAAGCTGATCGATGACCCGACCCACAAGGTCAACGAGGATGGCACCTACAACCTGTCGGAAATTCAGGCCCGCGCCATCCTGGACCTGCGCTTGCAGCGCCTGACCGCGATGGGCGTCAAGGAGATCACCGACGAGTTGCTCGACCTTGCCGGCAAGATCAGGGACTACCTTGAAATCCTTGGCTCGCGCGACCGGATCATGGCGATCATCTCCACCGAACTGGCGGAAATGCGCGCCCTGTTCGCCGTGCCGCGCCGCACCGAGATTGTCGACTGGTCGGGCGACATGGAAGACGAAGACCTGATCGAGCGCGAGGATATGGTGGTGACCATCACCTCGGGCGGCTACATCAAGCGCACGCCCTTGGCCGAGTTCCGCAGCCAGAACCGCGGCGGCAAGGGTCTGGCGTCGATGTCCACCAAGGAAGACGACGTGGTGACGACGCTGTTCGTGGCCAACACCCACACGCAGCTTTTGTTCTTCACCACCGATGGCATGGTTTACAAGCTGAAGACCTGGCGCTTGCCGCTGGCGGGGCGGCAGGCCAAGGGCAAGGCCATCGTCAACATCCTGCCGATCGCGCAGGGGGTTTCGATTGCAGCACTTATGCCGGTCGATGTGCCCGAGGAGGAATGGGAAAGCCTGCAGATCGTCTTTGCCACCTCGGATGGCGACGTGCGGCAGAACGATCTTTCGGATTTCACCAACGTCATGCGCAACGGCAAGATCGCGATGAAATTGCCCGAGGGCGTCAGCCTGGTGAACGCGGCGATTGCCGACGAGAATGACGATGTGATGCTGGTGACCTCCGGCGGCCGGGCGATCCGCTTCCCGACCACCGAGATCCGGGTGTTCAAGTCGCGCGGCTCGACCGGCGTGCGCGGCATCCGGCTGGGCGCCGAGGACCGGGTGGTGTCGATGGCGATCATCCGGCATTTCGAGGCCGACCCGGCGGAACGCGAAGCCTATCTGAAACAGCGCCGCCTGATGGCAGGCGCGGTGGATGACGAGACCGAGGCCGATGAAGACGAGGTGGCGGTGGCCGCGGGCCAGCTTTCCACCGAACGCTATGCCGAAATGTCGGCGGCGGAAGACCTGATCCTGACCATCACCACAAGCGGCTCCGGCAAGCTGACCTCCAGCCACGATTACCCGGTGCGCGGTCGCGGCGGCATGGGCGTGAAGGCGATGGATGGCGCGATGCGCGGCGGGCCGCTGGTGGCGTCCTTCCCGGTCGAGATGTCGGACCAGATCATGCTGGCCACCTCCACCGGCCAGTCGATCCGGGTGCCGGTGGCGCAGATCAGCTTCCGCTCGCGCTCGGCGGGCGGGGTCAAGGTGTTCAACACCGGCGGCGACGAGCAGGTGGTCTCGGTGGCGCGGGTGGCCGAACAGGGCGACGACGAGGCGTGATTGCGGGGCTTGCGGCGCGGCTGGAAGGTCTGGCCGCCGCAGGGCAGACCATCACTTACGGCGCCCTGGCGCGTGAACTGGCCGTGCCCGGGCCGGGCGCAATTGCCCGGCTGACCACGGCGCTGGAGGCGCTGATGGCCGAAGATGCGGCGCAGGGGCGGCCGTTCCGCGCGGCGGTTTGCTGCGGCAGGCTTGGCGGCGGGTTGCCCGCGCCGGGGTTCTTTGACGCGGCCCGCAGGTTGGGGCGCGACCCCGCGCCTGACCTTGCCGGGTTCGTGGCGGCCGAGCGCGCGGCCTTGCGCAACCGGTGAGGGCTGCTTGGTGCTGCCAAGGCAAGGCGAAGCAACCATCGCACTGATATGAAAAGAGAAATGCTGAAATGCAGCCTTGTGGCATGGCTGCATCGGCGCAACTTTTTACCGGATCGGCAATCCCGGGCACCGACAAATCATGCTAAAGTTGCGCAACGAAAAAATATGAGGATCAGAGCGATGAAAACTCTTCTGGCAACTGTTGCAGCACTGGGCGTCTTTGCACAATCCGCCATGGCCTTCGAATTTACCGGCGGCGACGTGGCGCTGCGCTGGGGTCACAACAAAGACTTCAACCAGACGCAGGTCAGCGGCAACCTGGCCTTCGGTCTTTCCGGTGCGATTGGCATGCAGGTCGGCCTGAAATTTGCCGACTACACCGACGATACCGTGGCACGTTCGGGCGAAGTGCAACTGACGTATGATCTGGGTGCCACCGATCTGGCGGCCTTTGTCGGCAGCGAGACGTTCGGCGGCAATGATGACTACACCTATTTCGGCGTCGCAACCGCCTTCACAAGCGGCCCGGTCGCGATCAAGGCGGCGATCAGCAGCTACGAAGACAGCCACTCCGCCTGGCATTCTACTGATCTGTTCATTGATGGCGAATATTCGTTCGGCCAGCGGTCAGCCCTGTTGGGGGGCGCGCACACCTCGCACAGTTCGTCGGGCTGGACCGACAAATACTTCTACATGGGCGTGAGCTATGAAGTGATGCCAAATGTTGACCTTTCGGTGACCTATGGCAACCACAAATGGAATACCGACAACGTGAACGTCGCAACGCTGGGCGTGACCTACGACTTTGGCCAAGGCGCGACCTTCGGGCAGCACAGCTTTACCGACCTCTATCCCAGCGACTGAGACGGGTTCGGATCGGATCAGGGGGGCAAGGTTTCCTTGCCCCTTTTTGCTGTGCAAGCCACCGCTTTCCTTCCCGCCGCAAACGCCCTAAATGGCGGGCATGACGCAAGCAGTTCACATCATCGGCGGCGGTTTGGCGGGGTCGGAAGCGGCTTGGCAGGTGGCGCAAGCCGGGGTGCCGGTGGTGATCCACGAGATGCGCCCAAAGGTTGCCACCTTCGCGCATCGCGGCGGCAATTTTGCCGAAATGGTCTGTTCCAACTCGTTCCGCTCGGACGATGACGAGCGCAATGCCGTCGGCCTTCTGCATTGGGAAATGCGGGCGGCGGGCGGGTTGATCATGGAGATGGCCGCCGCACACCGGCTGCCTGCGGGTGGTGCGCTGGCGGTGGACCGCGAGGCGTTTTCGGCGGCGGTGACGGCGCGGCTTCTGGCGCATCCGTTGATTTCGACGTGTTGTGAAGAGGTTACCGAGCTTCCTTCAAGTGGATCATGGATCATCGCCACCGGCCCGCTGACCTCGGGCGCGCTGGCGGAAAGCATCCGCGCCGCGACCGGGGCCGAGGCTTTGGCGTTCTTTGATGCCATCGCACCGATTGTTTATGCCGATACGGTCGATATGTCGGTGGCCTGGATGCAATCGCGCTACGACAAGGGCGAGACGGCGGAGGAGCAGACCGCCTACATGAACTGCCCGATGGACCGTGCGCAATACGAGGCCTTCATCGACGCGCTGCTGGCCGCCGAAAAGACCGAGTTTCACGAAGGCGAAACGGCCAGCTACTTCGACGGCTGCCTGCCCATCGAAGTGATGGCCGAACGCGGCCGCGAGACTCTGCGCTTTGGCCCGATGAAGCCGGTGGGCCTGACCAACGCCCATGCACCGGGGGTCAAGCCTTATGCCGTGGTGCAACTGCGCCGCGACAACAAGCTGGGCACGCTTTACAACATCGTCGGCTTCCAGACCAAGATGAAGTATGGCGCACAAACCACTGTTTTCAAGATGATTCCCGGCTTGCAGGATGCCCGTTTTGCCCGACTTGGCGGCATCCACCGCAACACCTTCCTGAATTCCCCGACGCTGCTGGACAACCGGATGCGGCTGAAATCGCGGCCCAACCTGCGGTTTGCGGGCCAGATCACCGGGGTCGAGGGCTATGTGGAATCCGCAGCCATGGGCCTCTTGGCCGGGCGGATGGCGGCGGCGGAACTGCTGGGCCGCGATCTGCCGCCACCGCCCCCCGAAACCGCCATGGGGGCGCTGATCCACCACATCACCGGCGGTGCCGAGGCCAAGACCTTCCAGCCGATGAACGTGAATTTCGGGCTGTTTCCGCCCAATGACGCCAAGGGCGGGCGGCGTGGCCGCAAGGACCGCTACAAGGCCTATACCGACCGCGCCAAGGAGGCGTTTCTCGGGTGGCTCGGGTAACGCGCTTTGCCCCCTCGCCCACCGGGCCGCTGCATCTGGGCCATGCCTATGCAGCGCTGGTGGCGGCGGCGCGCGGTGATCGCTTCCTGTTGCGGATCGAGGATATCGACAGCGCCCGCTGCAAACCGGCGTGGGAGGCGGCGATTTACGACGATCTGCGCTGGCTGGGGCTGGTCTGGGAAACCCCGGTGATGCGGCAAAGCAGCCGCGCGCCCGCCTATGCCGCGGCGCTGGACCGGCTGGCGGCGCTGGGGCTGACCTATGCCTGCGCTTGCAGCCGGGGCGACATTCGGGCAGCGCTTTCGGCACCGCAGGAAGGGGTGATCGGGCCGGATGGGCCGGTCTATCCCGGCACTTGCCGCGGGCGGCAGGGGGAAGGTGCCGTTCGGCTGGACATGGGCAAGGCGATGGCGCTGCTGGGAGAGGTTGGCTTCACGGAAACCGGCACCAAGGCCGGGCAGCACCATTTCGACGCCACTTTCATGGCCCGCGAGGTTGGCGATATCGTGCTGGCGCGGCGGGATATCGACACGTCCTATCATCTGGCGGTGGTGGTGGATGATGCGGCCCAAGGCATCACCGAGGTGACGCGCGGCGAAGACCTGTTCTCCGCCACGCCGATTCATCTGGTTTTGCAAGGGCTTCTGGGCCTGCCCTCGCCCGCGTATCACCACCACCGGCTGATCCGCGACGATCAGGGCAAGCGGCTGGCCAAGCGCGACGATGCCCGGGCTTTGGCTAAGTATCGTGCCGAGGGGGCCACGCCCGCCGACATCCGCCGAATGGTCGGGTTTCAGGCGATGGGGTCGGAAATCACCACCTCGTCGCCGTCCCGCAGCGCCGTATAGAAACACGACCGGCGGTTGGTGTGGCAGGCGGGGCCCTGCTGTTCCACCAGCGCCAGCAGGCAATCGCGGTCGCAATCCAGCCGCAGCTCGACCAGCCTTTGCACATGCCCCGAGGTTTCGCCCTTGACCCAGAACGCCTGCCGCGAGCGCGACCAATAGGTGACCCGCCCGGTTTGCAGCGTCTGCGCCACCGCCTCGGCGTTCATCCAGGCCAGCATCAGCACCTCGCCCGAGGCATGGTCCTGCGCGATCACCGGCAAAAGACCATTGGCGTCATAGGTCAGGCTTTTGGGGTCGAAGGCCATGGGTCGGTCCTTTGCAAAGGCGGGCTTGGCGGTCTATCTAAGGCAGGGCGGCAGGCGAGGGAAGCCATGAGCGACAGCGACCCGGGGAAGGTATGAGCGACAGCGATCTGATCAGGCTTTACTCGGGGCGAATCCTGCAACTCGCCGCCGATATCCCGCATCTGGGGCGGCTTGCGGCGCCCACCGGCACGGCGCAGCGCCGCTCGCCGCTGTGTGGGTCAACCGTAACGGTGGATGTGGTGATGCAGGGTGGCCGGGTGACCGAGTTCGCCCAGGACGTGAAGGCCTGCGCCTTGGGTCAGGCCGCGGCTTCGGTGCTGGGGTCGGCGGCTTTGGGGCGTTCGTTGGCCGAAGTGGAGGCCGCACGCGATGCGCTGCGGGCGATGCTGACCGATTCGGGGCCGGTGCCTTTGCCGCCCTTCGACGGCTTCGAGGTGCTTCTGCCCGCGCGGGAATACCGCAACCGCCACGCCTCGATCCTGCTGGCAATCGAAGCTTTGGCCGAAGCGATGGCGGCATAAAAAAGCCGCCGCACTTCGGGTGAAGGCGGCGGCAAGTGGCGTATCTGCTCGGACAGGGGGGCAGGACAGCCCCGGCGTCAGAGAGGCAAAACGCTTGGCATCACTTGGGGACAGATGCAGCGTCCGAAAACAGACCGCAGGCAGTAGGCGTCAGACAAGCGCGGGCAGGTAAAGCCCGACAATCAAAAGGGAAAACAGCGAAGCCACGCCGATGGCGTCTTCGATCAGGGTGCCTTGGGAACGGGCGAGGATGGCTTTGATCTGGGTCAGCATGGGTCACCTCCTGTTTTGTTGCCCAATTGTTCTCACGTTCTTAACCATGTGTAAAGAACTTTTTAGGAACATTTGGGAACAAAAGGCGATTATGGAGGAGAGTCAGCAGGTTGGGCATCTAGACCAGGCTAAAACCAAGGCGAATCAGCCGACCGAAATCAGCTTGATGGCGCGGTCCTGATCCAGCAGCCACAGCAGCAGGCGGGCGGCCTTGCCGCGCGGGCTTTGCAGGCCGGGGTCTTCTGCCAGCAGGCGACGGGCGTCGGATTGGGCGACGGCCATCAGCGCCGACTGGCGTTCCAGGTCGGCCACGCGAAACTTCGGCAGGCCGGATTGGGCGGTGCCGATCAGATCGCCGGCGCCGCGCATCGCCAGGTCTTCCTCGGCAATGCGAAAGCCGTCCTCGGTGTCGCGCAGCGTGGTCAGGCGGCGCATCCCGCCTTCGGACAACGGCGCCTGGTACATCAAGAGGCAGGTCGATTGCGCCGCGCCGCGCCCGACCCGGCCGCGCAACTGGTGCAACTGCGCCAGACCGAAAATCTCGGCCCGCTCGATCACCATGATCGAGGCGTTGGGCACGTTGACGCCGACCTCGATCACCGTGGTGGCCACCAGCACCGCGGTTTTCCCGGCGACAAAGCTGGCCATGGCGGCATCCTTGTCGGCGGGCGGCATCTGGCCATGCACCAGCCCCACCACGCCTTCGCCCAAGGCGGCGCGCAACTGCTGGAACCGCGCTTCGGCCGAGGCGTAATCGACCAGTTCGCTGTCCTCGACCAGCGGGCAGACCCAATAGACCTGCCGCCCCTCGGCCACGGCACGCGTCAGATGCGCCACCACCTCGTCGATCCGGGCGGTGGTGATCAGCGCGGTTTTCACCGGCTTGCGACCGGCGGGTTTTTCGTCCAGCACCGACACATCCATGTCGCCATAACTCGCCAGCGCCAAGCTGCGCGGGATCGGCGTGGCGGTCATCACCAGCACGTCGGCGGCAGTGCCCTTGGCGCCAAGCTCCATCCGTTGCGCCACGCCAAAGCGGTGCTGCTCGTCCACCACCGCGAGCCTAAGATCATGGAAATGCACGTCTTTCTGGAACACCGCATGGGTGCCGACCAGCACGTCGATGCGCCCGGCAGCCAGATCGGCCAGCTTGGCCTCGCGGTCGCTGCCCTTGTCGCGCCCGGTCAGCAGCGCCAGATGAATGCCCGCCGCCTTGGCCAGCGGCGAAAGGATTTCCAGATGCTGCCGCGCCAATATCTCGGTGGGGGCCATCATCACCCCCTGCCCGCCCGATTCCACCGCCACCAGCAGCGCCAGAAACGCCACCAGGGTCTTGCCCGAGCCGACATCGCCCTGCAGCAACCGGTTCATCCGCAAGGGCGTGGCCATGTCGGCGGCAATCTCGGCCACGGCACGGGTCTGTGCGGCGGTGGCGGCATAGGGCAGACTGGCCAGAACCCGGGCCTGCAAGATGCCGGTGCCAAGGCTCGCCACCCCCTTGCCGCGGCGCAGCGAGGCGCGGGCCAGCGACAGCGTCAACTGATGCGCGAACAACTCGTCATAGGCCAGCCGCAGCCGATAGGGGGCGGTCAGCGCGATATCGGCGGCGGTGCGCGGGGCATGGACGGCGGTGATGGCGGCGTGCCAATCGGGCCAACCCTCGCGCAGCTTCAGCGGGCCGTCGATCCACTCCGGCAGTTGCGGCGCCCGCGCCAGCGCCGATTGCGCCGCCTTGGCCACCTGTTTCTGCGTCAGACCGGCGGTCAGCGGATAGACTGGCTCGAAGGGCGGCAGTTCTCCCGCCTCCTCGGGGCGCAGCACATGGTCGGGATGAACCATCTGCGCCACGCCGTCAAAGATTTCCACCCGGCCCGAAACCAGCCGCTTCTGCCCGGTCGGCAGCAGCTTGGTCAGATAGTCGGCGCGGGCGTGGAAGAACACCAGTTGGAACTCGAAGGCCTCGTCGCGCACCATCACCCGGTAGGGGCGGCCCTTGCTGCGCGGCGGAAAATGACCGCCCACGGTGACCTCGACCGTCACGGTGCAGGGCGGCACCACGTCGCGCACCGATGCCTTGCGGCTACGGTCGATGCCGGAATGTGGCAGCAAAAACAACAGGTCCTTGGGGCGTTCGACCCCCAAGGCGGCAAAGGCACGGGCGGTTTTCGGGCCGACGCCGTCCAGCGTTTCGAGGTCCGCATACAGCGGGAAAAGCTGTTCCGGGCGGCTCATGGGCTGCCGATCAGCGCCAGCCAGGCGGCTTCATCGATCACCTGAACGCCCAGGGCTTCGGCGGCCTTGGCCTTGGACCCGGCCCCCGGACCGGCGATCACCAGATCGGTTTTCGCCGAGACCGAGCCCGCAACCTTTGCACCAAGGCTTTCGGCGCGGGCCTTGGCCTCGGCGCGCGACATCTTTTCCAGCGTGCCGGTGAACACCAGGGTCTTGCCCGCCACCGGGCTGTCGGTGGCCACCGGGGCGGCGTCCTGCACCGTCAGATGCGCCACCAGCGCGTCGATGGCGGCACGTTCGGCGGGTTGGTGGAAGGTGGTGATCAGCGAGGTCGCCAGCACCGCGCCCACCCCGTCGATCGCCGTCAGGTCGGCCCAATCGGCACCCTGGCCAATCTCGGCATGGGTCATCGCCGCCTCGAAGTTGGACCAACTGCCGTAGTGGTTGGCCAGCAGCGCCGCCGAGCTTTCGCCGACATGGCGAATGCCCAGCGCAAAGATCAGCCGGTGCAGCGGGATGCTGCGTTTTTCGTCGATGGCGGCGAACAGGTTCGTGGCGGATTTCTCGCCCCAGCCGTCGCGATTTTTCAGCTTTTTCAGTGGGCTGGCGGCGTCTCTTGACGCAAGGGTGAAAATGTCGGCGGGGGTTTTCAGCGGCAGATCGGGGTCGTTGAAGAACGCCTCGATCTGCTTGGCCCCAAGGCCTTCAATATCGAAGGCGGCGCGCGAGACGAAGTGTTTCAGCCGCTCGACCGCCTGCGCCGGGCAGATCAGTCCGCCGGTGCATCGGCGTACGGAATCGCCGTCCTCGCGGATGGCGTCAGAGCCGCATTGCGGGCAAATTGTTGGAAAAGTGAAAGTTTCAACGGTTTTCGGACGCTTTTCTAGATCAATATTGTTGATTTTTGGTATGACATCGCCGGCGCGGTAAACCTGAACCCAGTCGCCGATGCGGATATCCTTGCCGTCGCGGATCGGGTTGCCCTTCGAGTCGCGCCCGGCGATATAGTCTTCGTTGTGCAGGGTGGCATTTGCCACCACGACGCCGCCCACCGTGACCGGCGTCAGCCGCGCTACCGGGCTAAGCGCGCCGGTGCGACCGACCTGGATGTCGATGGCTTCCAGCCGGGTCCAGGCCAGCTCGGCGGGGAACTTGTGGGCGATGGCCCAGCGTGGGGTGGCGGCACGAAAGCCGAGGCGGGCTTGCAGGGCCAGGTCGTTGACCTTGTAAACCACGCCATCAATGTCATAGCCGAGGCTGGCCCGCTGCGCCTCGATCTCGCGGTAGACGGCCAGCAGGTCGTCGGGGCTGGTGCAGGCGCGGGTCAGCGGGTTGGTGGCAAAACCCAGGGCGGCCAGCCGGGCGATGGCCTCCAGTTGCGTCGCCGCCAGCGGTTCGGACAGCGCGCCCCAGGCGTAGGCGAAGAACCGCAGCGGTCGGGCGGCGGTGATGCTGGCATCCAGTTGGCGCAGGCTTCCGGCGGCGGCATTGCGCGGATTGGCAAAGGTTTTCTCGCCACGCGCGGCCTGCCGGGAGTTCAGGGCGGCGAAATCGGCGTGGCTCATGTAGACCTCGCCACGCACCTCCAGCACCGCGGGCGCGCCGGTCAGGCTTTGCGGGATATCGGAGATGGTGCGGGCATTGTCGGTGACATTCTCGCCGACCTCACCATCGCCCCGGGTGGCGGCCTGCACCAGAACGCCAGCCTCGTAGCGCAGGCTGAGCGACAGCCCGTCGATTTTGGGCTCGGCGGTGTAGGTCAACGGCGCAGCATGGCCAAGGAATTTGCGCACGCGGTCGTCGAAATCGGTGACATCAGTGTCGTCAAAGGCGTTTTCCAGGCTGAGCATCCGCACCGCATGCGGCACCTTGGCAAAGCCATCGGCGGGGGCGGCACCCACCTTGCTGGTCGGGCTGTCGGTGGCAAGCTGCGGGAACAGCACCTCGATCGCCGCCAGCCGACGCTTCATCGCATCATAGGTGGCATCGGTCAGCTTTGGCGCATCATTCTGGTGATAGTCGATATTGGCCTGCGCCACGGCGCGCGCCAGTTCCTGCCATTCGACCGCAGCCTCGGCTTCGGTCAACTGCTCAATCGCCTTGTCAGCGGGCATCGGCACCTCCCCGGATCGCTCTCCCATGGTTTAGGAGACCGTCCCGGCGAGGTAAAGCACTCAGGCGCCGATGGCGAAACGGCGTTCCATGTCGGCGGGGGCAGGATCGCGCAGCACGTAGCCGCGGCCCCAGACGGTTTCGATATAGCTTTGGCCGCCCGTGGCCTCGGCCAGTTTCTTGCGCAGCTTGCAGATGAACACGTCGATGATCTTCAGTTCCGGCTCGTCCATGCCGCCGTAAAGATGGTTGAGGAACATTTCCTTGGTCAGCGTCGTGCCCTTGCGCAGGCTGAGCAGTTCCAGCATCTGGTATTCCTTGCCGGTCAGATGCACGGTCTTGCCATCGACATCGACGGTCTTGGCGTCGAGGTTCACCGCGACCTTGCCGGTGCGGATCACCGATTGCGCATGGCCCTTGGAGCGGCGGATGATGGCATGGATGCGCGCCACCAGTTCCTCGCGGTGGAACGGTTTGGTCATGTAATCATCGGCGCCAAAGCCGAAGCCCTTGATCTTGTTCTCGGTATCATCGGCCCCGGTCAGGATCAGGATCGGGGTTTCCACCCGCGCCAGCCGCAACTGCCGCAAAACCTCGTGCCCGCTCATGTCCGGCAGGTTCAGGTCCAGCAGGATCAGATCATAGTCGTAGAGTTTGGCAAGATCGATGCCATCCTCGCCCAGATCGGTGCAATAGACGTTCAGGTTGGCATGGGTCAGCATCAGTTCGATGCTGCGCGAGGTTGTGGGGTCGTCCTCAACCAGCAGAATACGCATCTTGTTAACTCCGCATCAGTCCCTTGTTCATTAACTACACTGCAGATCAATGGTTAATCGCTGGTTACTGTCGCAGAGCCGAATGAAAAAACAATCTAAAGTTGTCTGTATTTCTGAATGGCCGTGACCTTCAGGGCATTTTCGCCATGCGACTCGATGGCAGAGCGCCAAAGCGAGAACTCCTCCTCGGACAGGGCATAGCGTTCCTGCGCTTCTTTCTGGGTGATCAGGCCATAAATCACCGCCTTGACCACGATCGCCTTGCGGCTGGCCACCCAGCGGCGGGTGTCCGGGCTGGGCAGATCGGCGCGGGAAAGCACCGTGCCATCGGGCAGGGTGACCTGTCTTGGTCCGTCAACTCGCTTGAGATACATCACACGTCCCTCATTCCTTGGCGCCACCTTGCCTGATCAGGCTTAAGCATCCGTGAAACCCGGGGGTTGAGGATGCACAGCATTTTCCTATATTGCGCAGGTATCTTCCCCCCACAGGCTGAACCCATGTCGCTTGATCATCCGCTGAATTCGCTTGGCCTGGCCAAACCGCCGCAGGAGACGCGGGTGGTGGTGGCGATGTCGGGCGGGGTTGATTCGTCGGTGGTGGCGGCGATGCTGGCCGAGGAAGGCTATGACGTGGTCGGCGTTACCTTGCAGCTTTACGATCACGGGGCGGCGCTGGCGAAAAAGGGCGCCTGCTGTGCCGGGCGCGATATCCACGACGCGCGGCGGGTGGCCGAGGCGATGGGCTTTCCGCATTATGTGCTGGATTACGAAAACACCTTCCGCGCGGCGGTGATCGACGAATTTGCCGACGCCTACCTGGCCGGCGCCACGCCGGTGCCCTGCATCCGTTGCAACGAGCGGGTCAAGTTCAAGGACTTGCTGGCCACCGCCCGCGAGCTTGATGCCGACTGCATGGCCACCGGCCACTATATCCAGCGCAAGCTGGGCCTGCACGGGCCAGAGTTGCACAGCGCCACCGACCCCGCCCGCGACCAGAGCTATTTCCTGTTCTCGACCACGGCCGAACAACTGGATTACCTGCGGTTTCCGCTGGGGCATCTGGCGTCAAAGGCCGAGACAAGGGCGCTGGCGGCGCGCTATGGGCTGGCGGTGGCCGACAAGCCCGACAGTCAGGACATCTGCTTTGTGCCCAACGGCGACTATGCGGCGGTGATCGAAAAGCTGCGTCCCGGTGCCGCCGAGCCGGGGCTGATTGTCGGGCTGGATGGCACGCCGCTGGGCGAGCATCGCGGGGTGATCCACTACACCATCGGCCAGCGCCGCGGCCTGGGCATCGGCGGCGTGGCTGATCCGCTGTATGTGCTGCGGCTTGACCCGGAAACGCGGCAGGTGGTGGTGGGGCCGAAGGCGGCGCTATCGACCCGCCGGGTGCCGCTGCGCGAAATCAACTGGCTGGGCGATGCGGCATTCGACAGCCAGCCGGAATGGCTGTTGAACGTCAAGGTCCGCTCCACCCGCCCGCCGCGGCCGGCGCTGGTGCGCCCCCTTTCGGCCACCGAGGCAGAGGTGGAACTGCTGGCCCCCGAAGACGGCATCTCGGCCGGGCAGGCCTGCGTGTTCTACGCCCCTGAAGGCAGCAGGGTTCTGGGCGGCGGCTGGATCTGGAAGGGGCGGTAAGGCCGGGAGCCAAAAGCTTTTACGCAAAACTTTTGCAAAATCCTTGGAAGGATTTTGTTCACCCCAGATGGGCCAGCACCGATCTTGCGGCCCGCAGCCCCGGTGCCTCGCCGCCCTGCCCCAGCCGCAGCATGGTCATCTGCATGGCGGTGATCTGCCCCAGCCGCTCGGTGCTGTCGGTCTGGTCGATCAGTTCCAACAGCGTCGGCAGGATCAGATGCGCCTTGCAGCCCCAGCCCAGATATTCCTTCACCACCCGGGTCTGCGACACCAGATTGACCAGCGAGGCGGTGTCGGTCAGCGCCAGCCATTGCATCAGCAAGATGCTGGCCGGGTGCAGGTTGTAGGCGATCACCATCGGCACGCCATTGGCCGCCAGTTCCAGCGCCACCGTGCCGGAGGCCGCCAGCGCCACATCCGCAGCCCCAAAGGCCGCGGCCTTGCCAGCGGCATCCTCGATGATCATCGGCGCAATCGGCCAGTTGGCGGTCATCTGCCGCACCAACCCCGCCACCGCAGGCACGGTGGGCAGCAGCACCTGCGCCCCGGGATGCGACTTCTTCACCCCCGCCAGCACATCGCCAAACACCGGCGCCAGCCGCGTCACCTCGGCTGCGCGCGAGCCGGGCAGCATCAGGATCACCGGCCCGGTGCCCAGGCGCAGCGCCCGCGAGGCCGAGCGCGAGGCCAGC
>NZ_ACYY01000020.1 GCF_000176015.1 Rhodobacter ferrooxidans
TTATAGATTGCCCACGGCGCAATCTTCTCGCCCCGACTGATGCTTGGGGCGCTTTCAAAAAGTGCTTCAGTGTAGCGTTTCAATCGTGGGCCAATGTTTGCATCAAGCGAACGCGCCAACTCTTTTGACTCAATGCACAGGCAAACTGGACGATCGCTGTGTCCGAAAACCGCAAAGACATGATCAGGACGCTTCGCACCCTCAGCGGAGACGCGCGGCAAAGTTAGCCAGCGATGCTCAGATTCCGCGCTATCCCATCGAAACGATATGCCGGACCAATCCCCACCTGGCGGGTTGCACATGCCTTCGAAAACAACGTCCGCGCCAAGTGACTCAAACGCCACATGCAGCGCAGTATCTACGTCTTGTTCCCCAAAGCTTCGTACCCGAGCTTCGACCATCAATGGGATGTCTTCTTCCTTGAGTACCGCAGCCCAGGCATCCTTAAGGTAGCCGCGCGGCAACGCCGCCGGTTTGGTTGCGCTGTCGACCAGCACCGCGTCACTCACACCCAACACAGCTTCCCACAGTCCGTTGTCCCTCGCGAGCGCAACAGGATTGCGTGCGAGTTCATTCCAATGCGCTACGGGTGCCGGACCATACACGAAAGTCAGTAAATCACATTCGTCCCCGACAAGCATCCGTGCGAAAGGGGAAAGGCCTCGATCCGGTCGCCCATCTTCGCCGCCCGGCTTGAAACCAGTTACCCAAGCGATCGCAAGATTGCGGTTGTCATTGTCGAGCCATGCCAAAAAGTGCTCGCTAATATCGGGATATAGAGCCTTTGCTTTCGCACTGAACCTCGAGCGATGCTCTTTTGGCACAAACGACAGCGGCAGTGCTTTTGATGTCAGACCGAAAGCTTCCTTTGCGCCTATCGCCATGAAAGCACTAGCTGAAACGGTCAGACTCTTGATCGAAGTTGTTTTCTTCCACGCGAGGCGAGCATTTATATTGAGAAAATCTGGTAAGCTCTGGCCTGCCATCACAGCGTCATGTGCACTTTTCCACTGCACACCGGTTAGCCCGTCGTTGCGCTTTTTTGAATCCGCAAGAAGTTTCACGAGCGCGACACATTTTTCGCCAAGGCGAGATGCTGCTTGTTCCGTCGGTAGGCCGAGCACTGCAAGTCTCAGAAACTCAAGAAAGTTTTCTTTGCCAAAGATGGGACCGAAGCGCTGAATCGTTTCCTCGGTGGCACCGGCGTTCGCCTCATAGACTGGCAGACAAACGGAACCATGATATCGCGTCATGGCGAAAAAGCTGAATGGGATCGCCGGATTGGGCATCCGCTCAGCTTTAAGACCACGATCTGCGTCTAACTCAAAACCGCCCAGTTCTGCGACGAAGAAATAAGGTACGTCGGCATGGGCAAAAGAAAACGCTCGGCCATGGCGCTGCCATGCTTGGTTTCCCGCTGGCAGCGCCCCGCAGAACTCAATAGCGGCGACGGGCTGCTCTTCCCCGTTTTGAATAAGCGTCACGATGGCGTCGGCTGCTTCGCGCAACCTCCCGCCAGATCTTTTGACAAAAGCAAGAACGTCCTGATTCCAGCGACGATCACCGTAGCCTGGTAGAAACTGAAAAACTAAATTTTGGCCTTCCAGCATTACCGTATAGACGGGACATGTCACTGATACGCTGGGGCCGACAACTTCGTGAACTAGATCGCCAAGACCGCTGACGATGTAGTCAAACGCGCGAACACATTCCACAATGTTATCACCATGAATGTTGAAGGTTTTCTTGTTCAACGGCACGCCCCCAAAATCAGCCCCGGCCGCCAATGGCTTGAGATCATGGCTGCTTCTAGCAGAACGGCATCGGCAACAACATCCCCGACTCACAGGAGCAGTGTTTTCCCGGACTAGTCCGATGTTCGATCCAGCACTGGGCGCCTTCGTTTCAAAGCTTTCCCGACCCTTCCCAACCGCTCTGATACCCCAGAACCGTTGAGCGTGAGAGACTCCGCTCCATGCGGACGCTCCTTCATCGCCTCCTCGGCCTCACACGCACGCGCGGCTTTGACGCGGCGGGTGGTGGTCGTCGTTGGGAAGGCGCGCGCAGCGTCGATGGCCTAAACACGGCGATCTTGGCGGGCGCGACCACGGCGGCTCGGCGGGCGGGATGGTATGCACGCAACAACCCATGGGTCGCGGCGGCGGTGGACAGCCTGGTGGGCAATGTCGTCGGCGCGGGGATCAAGCCGCAATCTACCCATCCCGACCGGGCGGTACGAGAGCGGCTTCAGGTGCTGTGGCTGCGCTGGACCGATCATGCCGATCCCGGTGGGCTAGCGGACTTCTATGGGCTGCAGGCCATGGCCGTGCGGGCGATGGTCGAGGGCGGCGAAAGTTTCGCACGGCTGCGTGTGTTGCCGGATGCGACCGCCGTTCCCTTGCACATCGACCTGCTGGATCGGGACCAGGTGCCGCTGGACCTGCATCGCGACATCGGTGGTGGCGCGCGCATCCGGGCGGGAATCGAATTCAACGGCGCTGGGCAGCGCACCGCCTATTGGGTGATGCGGGATCGGCCCGGCGATCCGCTGACCTCCCTGCGGCTGGAACCGCTGCGCCTGCCCGCCACGGATTGCCTGCATCTCTTCAAGCCGCTGGCGGCTGGACAGTTGCGCGGGATCACCTGGCTTGCCCCGGTGCTGTTGCGGCTGCACGAGTTGGACCAGTTCGAGGATGCGGCGCTGGTCAAGGCCAAGGTGGCGGCGCTGTTCACCGGATTCATCACCGATCCGGACGGCACGGCGGGCGGCCTGAGCGGGACGAACACCAACGGCGCGCTGACCGTGGGTATGGAGCCCGGCAGCCTGATCCCCCTGCCACCCGGCACCGACATCCGCTTTTCCAACCCGACCGAGAGCGATGCCTATGGCCCCTTCGTCAAGAACCACCTTCGCGCCGTGGCCGCTGGCATGGGCTTGCCATACGAACTGGTCTCGGGCGATCTCGAGGGCGTGACGTATTCCTCTATCCGCGCCGGGCTGATCGAGTTTCGTCGCCGGGTCGAGCAGTTGCAGCACAATGTGGTCGTGCACCTGTTCTGCCGCCCCGTCTGGGACCGCTTCGTACGGCTGGCAGTGCTGTCGGGCGATCTGCCTGCGCGCGATTTCGACCGTGATCCTGCGGCATATCTCGGCTGCGAATGGCTCCCGCCGAAGTTCGACTACGTCGATCCCAAGAAAGACGTCGAGGCCGAGATCCTCGCCATCAACGCAGGTCTGAAAAGCCGACGCCAGGCGATTTCCGAACGGGGGTACGACGCCGAACAGGTCGATGCCGAAATCGCTGCCGACAAGGCGCGCACCGATGCGCTGGGCCTGAGCTTTGGCGCACCGCCTGTCCAGAAGGAGGACGTTCCAGATGAATGACACTATCACGCTTCTGACCCGTCGCGCCGACCTGGCCCCGGCCAGCGCCAACCGCGATAACCGCACCGTCGAGGTGATCTGGTCCACCGGCGCGCCCGTGCGCCGCCGCGCCATGGCTGGCCAGTACATCGAACGCCTCAGCCTTGCGCCCGAGGCGGTGGACCTGTCGCGGTTGCAAGGGGCCAGCGTCCTCGATGCGCATCGCCAATCCGCCGTCCGCGATGTGCTGGGCAGCGTGCAATCCGCCGCCGTCGATGGCCAGCGTGGCACGGCGCTGATCCGCTTTTCCTCGCGCCCCGAGGTGGAACCCCTCTGGCAGGACGTGTTGTCCGGGATCCTGCGGCACGTCTCGGTCGGCTATTCGGTGGAGGAATGGGCCGAGACCATCGAGAACGGCGCGCGGGTGCTGACCGCCGTACGCTGGACGCCCCATGAGATTTCCCTTGTCCCCACCCCGGCTGACCCGGGTGCCCGCATTCGCATGGAGACCAACATGACCGAAACGACCATCACGCCTGCCCCGCCCGAGGCGCAAACCCGCGCCGCGATCAATACGGAGATCCGTTCCATCGCCCGCATCGCCGGGCTGGACCAGTCCTGGATCGACGGCCAGATCGACGCAGCGGCGGATGCCGACAGCGCACGCCGTGCCGCCTTCGAGGCGCTGGCAACCCGCAGCGCGCCCACGATCCGCACAGAACAGGTCCGCGTTGAAATGGGCGAGAGCCAGGACGACCCAGCCCTGCGCGCCCACCAGATGGGTGAGGCCCTCTATGCCCGCATCAACCCGCGCCACGATCTCAGCGAACCGGCGCGGCGCTATACCTATGCCACGCCGGTCGACATGGCGAAGGAACTGCTGACCCTGCGCGGCGAGTCCACGATGGCCCTGTCGCCCGCCAGCCTCGTCACCCGCGCCCTGCACACGACCTCAGACTTCCCGATCATTCTCGGCAATACCGTGGGCCGGGTGCTGCGCGATGCCTATCAGGCTGCGCCCTCAGGCATCCGCCGTCTTGGCCGCCAGACCTCGGCGCGGGATTTCCGGTCGGTGAACAAGATCATGCTGGGCGAGGCCCCTCTGCTGGAAAAGCTGAACGAGCACGGCGAGATCAAGGCCGGGACGATGGCCGAGGCGCGCGAGGCCTACAAGATCGAGACTTGGGCCAAGAAGATCGGCATCACGCGGCAGGTGCTGGTGAACGACGACCTCGGGGCCTTCTCGGACCTTGCCCGCCGCATGGGCCAGGGGGCGGCCGAGACCGAGGCGCGGATCCTCGTCACCCTCCTGGAGGCGAACAGCGGCAACGGCCCGACCCTGTCGGACACGAAGGCGCTGTTCCATGTCGATCACGGCAACAAGGCGGCGAGCGGCGCTGTGATTTCCGATGCCACGCTTTCCGCCGCCCGGCTGGCGCTGCGCACCCAGAAAGGTATCGACGGGCGCATCATCCGGGTGACGCCGAAGAACTTGCTGGTCCCGCCCGCGCTGGAAACGGTGGCCGAGAAGTGGCTTGCCACCATCGCGCCCGCAACCGCCGCCGATGTGAACCCCTTCTCGGGTGC
The DNA here is from genome assembly GCF_000176015.1 of Rhodobacter ferrooxidans. Lineage (GTDB taxonomy): Bacteria > Pseudomonadota > Alphaproteobacteria > Rhodobacterales > Rhodobacteraceae > Pseudorhodobacter_B > Pseudorhodobacter_B ferrooxidans. Next base: position 4,952 of record NZ_ACYY01000020.1, read on the forward strand.
CATGTCGCTGGTGGTCGAACCACGCCTGTCCAGCGCAACCCGCTGGTATGTCACTGCAGATCCCGGCGAGATCGACGGCCTCGAGTTCGCCTACCTCTCGGGCAACGAAGGGCCCCAGGTCGAAAGCCGCTCCGGTTGGGACGTCGACGGAGTGGAAATCCGGGTGATCCTGGACTTCGGCGCTGGCTTCATCGACCACCGCAGCTGGTTCCAGAACGCAGGCGCGTAATGGCCGACCTCGCCCAACTCACCGCCTGGCGCGACGCCCTGATGGCCGCCCGCTATCAGGGCATCCGCACCGTCGAATACGACGGCAAGCGGGTCACCTATGCGACCGACGTAGAAATGGCGGCCGCGCTGGGCGACCTCAACCGGCAGATCACCGGCATCACGGCGCGCATCGCCGTGGTCCGCATCCAATCCTCGAAAGGGCTCTGACCATGAAGAACCATATTCAGAAAGGCGACGTCATCACCGTGCCCGCTCCCGCAGGCGGCACCGTCTCTGGCGAGGGCGTGATCGTCGGAAACATCTTCGGCGTCGCTGCCTACTCCGCCGCTGTGGGCGAACCGGTCGAACTTGCCACCATCGGCGTCTATCAGCTACCGAAAGCCACCGCCGCCGTGCTGACAGTCGGCGCACGCGTGGCGTGGGACAACACGGCCAAGAACATCAACGTGCCGGGCACTGGGCGTTTCCCGGTGGGCATCGCAACCGAGGCCGCCGGGAACGGCATCACCAGCGTCGCTGTTCGGCTGGATGGCGTGGGGACCGTGGCAGCATGATGGAGCGAGATGTCCGCGCCGTTCTGCATGGTCTCACCCTGTTGGTCGCTGACACGAAGGGGGCGAGCCAGCTTGATGCGATGCGCAATTACGCAGCGATCATGGCCCTGTGCGCCGATCTCCGGAGGTCGGCTACTGAATACAATGGGACATGGAACATCACTATGGTCATCGGTGAGGTGGAAAACCATATGGCGGCGGTCGCTGGGCTGTTCCCCACTTGGGACTTGCCGCAGGATCAACACCGCGTGGGCGCACATGCTGCCATCAGCAAGCTGGCCATGGGCACGTGCTTTGGCTTGACCGTCTAGTCAGTAGATATGTTCAGTCTGCGTGCTCGCCTTCGCAGAACGCCATGTCGGTGATTTCGCGAAGGCGGGCGCGATAGTGGTCCAGCGTGCCGACATGGCCCCAAGTCACGTCCTCGGGGCTGTATCCGAAGTGGTCGGCACTGTGCGCCACCAGCCGCCCCATCATCGCGTCGATCTCGTTCTTGGCGGCGATGAAGGCGTCCAGCGCGGCGTCGTTGGTCTTGGGCATGATGGTCCCCGAGTTGGTTGCGAGGACATGACGGCTCTGGTTTGCCCGGAGGTCAAGTTCAATCGGACATGGAACGTCCCGCGAACATCCGACCATTTCCATGTCGCATGGGTGTTGCACGGAGGAAATCGGAACGGCTGCAAGCCTTTGGAATCGCGAAGAAACGTGTTGTTCTGTGTTGCAAACGCAAAAAGCGCCCCGTGGGGCGCCTTACATCGGCCTAAGCCATTGTTATGTTGTTAGAAAGTCTGGTTGCGGGGACAGGATTTGAACCTGTGACCTTCAGGTTATGAGCCAAAAACCCCGCGATTCCAATAGCTTATGCATTTCAACGACTTGCGCGCCAAGCCTTTGATCTGGCGGATTTTCCATCCCTGCAACGACCGACATTGACCGATTTTCACCGGCATTGGCCGCGCGAAAATGGCGTATGCGCGTTGACATGGCGTTGACATGGATGGCGCGCTTGCGATCCTCGCTGACCATCGCGCCGGGCGGCGCCATGGCGGAAATCGGCGTCTCCAGAGGCGGCCATCCACAGATTTTCCTTGGCGCGCGTTTATCCACAGATTCGTCGTCATCCCCCTCTTGCCCCGAATCGAGGCCGGGTGCAGCCTGCACGCATGGGGAGAGCAGTCCTCAATCAAAAGCAGAACAGGTTAAGAAACCGGCACTTATGGGTCGAAGAAGGCGCGTCAGCGCCCTGATCCTGTATGTCGATTTTTCCCGCTTTGCACACAAGAAACCTTGGTCAGCAGGCGGTACAGGCACGTTCCCTCCTCTGGTCATTTTGAGGAAGGATTCATCGTGGCTTTACCACCGCGCGTATTTTTCACGCTGTACGAAACGTCAGTTCGTTGGAACTGTTCCCTCGCCGACATTGTTGGCTGGTCAGATGTCGGCAAGCTGAACATCAAGACGGGGATCAGCCTGGTGCACTGCGGGGATACCGCTGTCGCGGGCAAGGTCACTCTGTCACCGATGGACCTACTGCCCTTGTTTCGGCGCAGCGGTCCCTGCCCGACCGAGGGGGTGGTGCAGCGGATAATGCAGCCCGGTGCGTCCAACTGGTTGATCATCACCGAACCCGCAGGCGGGGTGGCCGTGGCTGTCGCCGACATGCTGATCCTCGCCACAGACGTCTTCGACTTTGAGGACGATCACGATTTGATCCGCAAGGTGGCGATCAACACCGTTTCCGGGTCAGGCTATGATTGGGAGGGCATGAACGTCGCGCTGATCGTCCGCATCCATGAACACGGCTTGCCCGCGACGCAAGCAGACCTGGTCGCCGAGATGCAGGAGTGGTTCGCCAACAGGTCTGACGGCACCAAGATGCCCGACAGCCGCAGCATCCGGCGCCGGATCACGCCGATCTGGCGTGCCTTGCGGCGCGAGGACGCCTGAGCGACCCTGCGCCGGGCTGGTTCGATCACGCGGACTTCCGGTCCACCGGCTCTGCATCGGCATCATGCACCAACACGGGCCGTGGCCGGAACATGCTGGCCACGGCATCGACACCCGCCCGCAGCGGGGAATCCATCAGGTGGGCATAGCGCTGGGTCGTTTGCATCTGCGAATGGCCCAGCAGCTTGCCGATCATTTCCAGCGAGGCCCCACCGCTGACCAGCAGGGAAGCGAAGGTGTGGCGCAGGTCGTGGATCCGGACATCGGGCAGTTTGGCGTCTTTCTGGATGTTGATCCAGAAGCGGCGGATTTCCTTCACCGGCTGGCCGGGCGTGTCGCCGGGAAACAGCCAAGGATTGCCTTTTGGGACGACCAGCCCGCGCTGGCGCACGATGGCCGCAACCTCGGCCGAAATCGGGATGCGATGGATCTTGCGCTGCTTGGTGCTGGCGGCTGGCTTTGACCAACTGCACAGTTCCAGATTGAACTGTTCAAAGCGCGCCTGCCGCACCTCGCCCACACGGCTGCCGGTCAGCATGCACAGCCGGATGATGCCCGCCCCGCGCTGATCCTTCGCGGCGTCCAGTGCCTCGGCCAGCTTGCCGATTTCGTCCTGCGACAGGAACCGTTCGCGTTCATTCTCGATCCGCTTCTTGAAGCCCGACGCCGGATTGTCGGCGCGCCAGTCCCAGCCGATGGCAAGGGTGAACATCTTGCGCAGCACCTCGCCCACCCGGTTGGCGCGGATCGGCGTCGGCTTGGGCCCCTGCAACTTGCGCGCGCGGTTGTTGGGCTTTTCCTTTGAGGGCCGCGCCCTGCCCTTGGCGATGATGTTCAACAATTTCGCCACATCATGCGGTGTGATCTCGGTCACCAGCTTTCGGCCCCAATGCGGGGCCACCAGCTTGCTCAGCATCGAGCGTTGGTCAGACGCGTTGGTGGGGGCCAGGTGCGGCACATGCTCGTCGAGGTACCGGTCGATCATGTTGCTGAACCTTGGGGCCTCACGCAACTCGCCACGCTCGCCCAGCGGATCGCGACCTTCGTCAATCTCGCGGCGCAGGTCGCGCGCCCGTTCGCGGGCTGCCGTCACGGTCCATTCGGGCCAGCGCCCGATGGCCATGCGGCGCTGGGCCCCGGCAAAGCGGTAGTCCAGCGCGAAGGACCGGCTGCCCGACCGCAGGATCCGGATGGAAAAACCCCGGACCTCCGTGTCGAATATCTGGTAATCGCGATCCGTTTCCGGCGCTGCCTCCCGGACGGATTTATCGTTCAATCGCAGCCGTTTGGGCGATGGTCGCGTCATGCTTTTGGCCATGGATGGTCTCCCCTTTCGCCTCCGACACAGGCGTAGATTCGCAGGCTTATCAAGCGAAGCACGCGGATCGGGGTGGCGGGGAGGCGCAGGGTGGCATTCATTTTCCCCTGCCGCGCCACCCCTTGTTTTATTGAGAGTTTCGAGAAATCGGCGGCCCGCCGAGGCCGTCATTCCGGGTCACACGGGGCAGCAACAAGCCCCAAGAGGCCGAATTCTCGTGCCAAATCTGTAAATCCTCAATGAATTCAGAGGGTGGCGCGATTTCAGCGTGCCTTTGCCACCCTGCCACCCCCTGAAACCCTGCATTTGCTGCCGAATGTCGGCCAATCCGGGCCAAACGGGCAAAGCAGACCCAAACCGGACCTGTGGTCGGGGCGGGGCGGGCCGCAATCAGCCTAGCCACGCCTCAACGAGAGCCGCCAAAACACCGAAAACGTCAATGAAACAAGGGGTGGCGCGCAAACCGGTTTTCAGTGCCACCCCGCGCCTTCCCGCCACCCCTGACGGCCTGCGCTTCATGTCTCCAGAAATCAGCCCTTTCCGGGCGATCAACGGAAGGACACATGATGACAGCAACGGGATCATCCGCACGACCCGCCTCGGCTGGCTTGCTGGGCGGCTGGATCAGCCGCCTCGACCTCGCCCTTGAATTGGGCGTCACGGTCGACACGCTGCGCCGGTGGGAGGCCCAACGTTTCGGGCCACCCTGCGTGCGCGCCGGTCGCAAGGTCTTTTATCGCCGTGACGGGGTGCGCGACTGGCTGCAGCTGCAGGAAGTGCCCAGCCCCCGGCGCGCAGGTGGCCGTCGATGACCGCCGCCCTCTCGCACCCGTTGGTCGGGTCGGCCACTTCCGTCGACTGGATCCTTGATCGCGTGACCGAAGCACGCGGCATTCTGGCCGACACGACCCGGCATCCGGACTCGCTGGTCATCCTCGCGGCCCGGATTGTGGCCGGGCAGACGGACGATGCCGGGGAATGTGCGGAGGCCATCGACCTGCTGCGTCTGCTGGACAGGCGGCCCTTGTACGCGGTCGCCGCTGCCGCCTTCCCGAAGGGCGGTGCCGCATGAACCGGCGCAGCACCCCCGAGGCGGATGCCCAGCGCGCCATCGTGCAGGCGTTGCGCTTCGCCCTGCCCCGCGACGCCATCGTCCATCACTGTGCCAACGAGGTGACCGAAGCCGGGCCCCGAGGTGCCAGGCGCCAATCGATCCTCGTCGGCATGGGCGTCCATGCCGGATTTGCCGACCTGATCGTGATCTGCGGCGGCCGCGTGCTGTTCCTCGAGGTCAAAAGCGAAACCGGCCGAATGCGCAAATCGCAAGAGGTCTTCCGCGACACGGTCTGCGCGCAGGGGTTTGGCTGGGCGCTGGTCAGGTCGGTTGACGACGCGCTGGGCGCGCTGGCCGACAATGGCTTCACCAGCCGCGCGCAGCTTCCATCACGGAGGGCCGCGCCATGAGCCATGACGCCACCAACTGGGCGATCCAGCGGCGCGGGTTGAAGCCGACAACCAAGATTGTGCTCTGGCACCTGTGTGATCGCTTTAACCCCGACTTTGGCTGCTTTCCGTCGCAAGACAGGCTGGCGCATGATTGCGAGATCAGCCGCTCCACCCTGAACGAACATCTTGACCGGCTGGAGGCGGAGCACCTCCTTCGGCGGGTGCCTCGCATCGATCCCGTCACTAAGCGACATCTGCCGACCCGCTACATCTTGGGGTTCGAGGAAGGCTTTGCACCACATGATCCCGAGCCATGTCCAGAATCCGGACACGGGTTTTTGCACCTTGGCCACGACGCTGAAACTGCCTGTGAAATCGCTGTCAGCGGGGCGATTCCGGCCGAGCCGTGTCCGGAAATCGCACACGGCAATCCGGAGGAACCCGTGTCCGGATTTTGTCCCGACCCGTGTCCGGAAAATGCCCAAAGCCGTGTCCGGAATCCGGACACTAACCTTGTAAGGGAACCACTAAGTAAACCAGTAAAGGAGGAGGAGGGTGCGCAAGCGCACGAGGCGATCTCGAATGAATTTTTCGGGAAGCTGCTTGCCGCGCTGGGCCTCGACCCCGCCGCCCTGCCCGGCTGGTGGAAAGGCTGGCCGCCCCGGCTGCACGTCCAGCGCTGGCGTGACGAGCTGGGGCTGACCGAGGCGGAGATTGTCGCCAGCGCCGGGGCGTCCCGCCAGGAGCACCCCGAACCGCCAGATGGGCCCAAGGCACTGGACCGCGCAATGCAGCGTGCTGTCCAGCGCAAGATTGAGGATGCGGGGCGGAAACGGCGAAAGCCAAAGGCGGCGGCATCATCGGCGGCGAAGCCGATCATCGATCTGCCCGCATTCTACGCCGACATCCTGAATTCCGGTCGTTACCTGCCCGTCAGTTCGATCAGCAACACCACGCGTGACGCCATGCTGGCCCGGGGCTTGGTCACGTCCGAACAACTCCGCATGCGGGGGATCCGGTGAATGGCATGGTGTCACGTCCCCGGCACGGATTGTCCCTCTGCGCAGGCGGCGGAGGCCTTGATCTGGGCGTCATGCTGGCCGAACCAAGCTTCCACACCCGCGCATTCGTGGAGTGGGAGGTCTGGCCTCGGACCGTCCTCATCGCCGCCCAACGCGCAGGATACTTCGCCCCAGCTCCGATCTGGGACGACCTACGATCCTTCGATGCCCGGTCCTTCTGCGGTGCCTTCGACATCGTCCTCGCCGGGTATCCCTGCCAGCCCTTCAGCGCGGCCGGAAAGCGCCATGGTGCCAACGATCCGCGCCACCTCTGGCCCGATGTCGCACGTGTCATCGGCGAATGCCGCCCCGAATGGGTGTTCCTCGAAAACGTGCCCGGTCACGTCACCCTCGGGCTTGAAACCGTTCTGCGAGAGCTTTGGGGACTGGGCTACACGCCTGCGGCGGGTTTGTTCTCGTCGGCAGAAATTGGCGCGCCGCACCAACGGCTCCGCATCTTCATCCTGGCCCACGCCTATGAGCCTGCATCCCGGCACGGATCGCTACAACCCAGCCGGGAACAGCGACTTCACCCGCAAGGCCGAGGCGCTGGCGCTGGGCATCACCAACTGGTCGACGCCGAAAGCCACCGATGGCGCGAAGGGTGGGCCGGGTCAGAGCTATGGGTCGGGCGGGATGCCACCCCTGCCTGCGCAGGCAGCACAGTGGCAAAGGCCAGTGGCCGACGACCAGATGGATCGGCTCCGCGGCAAGATCAACAGCCGGGGCGAGCCGAAGCTGTCGGCACAGGCGCTGCAATGGCCGACTCCGGCGGCGCAGAACTGGAAGGGATCAAGCGAGGCAAGCGTCACCCGGGCGGATGGCAAAAGCCGGATGGATATCCTGCACTACCGGGCCGAACAGGGCTTCACCCGCCCGGCCCCGGCGATTTTGCCGGATGGGCGGCGGTCCTCGCCGCACGCCCCGATCTCGCGCCCGCTCTGGGCTTCGATGATTGCCTCGCATGGGCGCGTCGTCTCGCGGCGTATCCTGAAGGGCCGGTCGCGGCGGCGGCTGAACCCGCTCTTTGTCGGATGGCTGATGGGCTGGCCCATCGGGCACGCGCTTTGCGCCTGCTCGGCAACGGAGTTCACCCTCTGGCAGCAGCACATGCGTGGCGATCTCTCGCAGCTTCCCACGGCCTCGGGCCCGTGGATCTGGCGGCCGATGGATCAGGCCCAGCGCCCGGCGCAGATGGATTTTCTTGAAGGGTTGCAGCCATGAGCGTCCAGGGACGGATCGGGCGCGCAGGCGGCGGCAAGGTCAAACGCGAGCTGAGCGTGCAGGCGGCTCTGGATTGGGCATTCCGCGTGGAACAGGCGCAACTGGAACTGCCACCGCCGACGGACGTGACCGACGAAGGCTTCGGTTTCGGGCTGGAGTATGTCCTGCTGCAGCAAGCCGCGCTGGGCTGCAAGGTCGATGGCGGCCAACACAAGATGGGCAGTTACACCCATGCTGACGCTGAGGTGATTGCGGCAACGGTGGCAGGGATGCCCTCCAACCTCGGCGGCATCCGCATGGCGATCTGCGTGGTGGAACTGGCGCGCGCTGGCATGACGCCAGACTGGATGCCCGGCGCCGTGCCACGCTGCGTGCCGGTCGAGACCAAGCAAAACCAGTATGGCGAACGCGCGGCCACCATCGTCGTCGGCACCGAGCGGGTGAAGACGCGCGGCAAGTGGCGAACAGTCGAGTTGCTGGCCTGCCCTGTCACCTGGCGGCCGCATCCGGAGCAGATCGCCTACGCACGGCGCGGATATGACGAATGGTGGCAGGCGCTGGATTGGGTGCGGGACGGGCTGATCGCGGGCAGGATGCTGCGGGAGGTGGAGGTGACGACGGCGATGCCGAAGGAGCGGCCGTGGTTTTCGACGCAACCGAGAGCAATCAACCGCTAGTAAAGGCTGGCAAAGTCTGGCAGCTTCAATTTTCACATTTCGAGAAGGAGCAGGTCCATGTCGGACCCTATTCTCACTTTGCCAGAGGTCGCGGTTTTGTTGAAGGTTGCAGAGAAAACCGTCTACACGATGGCGCGCGGAGGCCAAATCCCGGCATTCAAGGTTCGAGGTCAGTGGCGCTTCAGGCATAACGATATTGATCGATGGATCGATGAACAGAAGGCATCCGTAAAAGAAAACCTTGGAAAAGGTGCGGCGGATGTCTGAGCAGTTCTTCGAAAAACCGATCCTGAATTCGCCTTATGCGTACCCCGGCAGGCATTGGGAACTTGATCAGGATGGTCAACCCACAAACCGCATCCTTGATAACCGGCGGCGCTCCGATCTCATCACACCCGTTCCCAAAACGAAAAAGCAGCGGCAGAACACGAAACAAGCGTCCCTGTTGCTCGGCGCCAATGACGAACTTTCGACATCGGATCAAGAATACAACCCCACCCCGATCATCAACGAGGTTCGGGGGTATGTCGAATCCTGGCGCAATCTGCCGAACCCCGATCAATGGCTGGTGACGCCAGAGACCGCACGCCTGCTGCAACACTGGCGGCACCACAGATTTGAGGGCATCCGTCCGTTCTTTTGCCAGATCGAAGCAGTGGAAACCGCGATCTGGCTGACAGAAGTTGCTCCGAAGATGGGGCCGCGCGTTGCCAAGTTCTGGGCCCACATCAAAGGGGCGAATGAACAGGCGAACCCCGAACTGCTGCGTTTGGCGCTGAAGCTTGCGACGGGTGCAGGCAAGACCACCGTTATGGCGATGCTGATCGCCTGGCAAACCGTCAATGCCGTGCGCCACCCGAACAGCAAGGCGTTTTCCAGCCGATTCTTGATCGTTTCCCCTGGCATCACCATCCGCGACAGGTTGCGTGTACTGATGCCCAACGACCCGGAAAGCTACTATCGCAGCCGTGAAATCACACCGCCCGACATGCTGCGCGATATCCAGAGCGCCAAGATCGTCATCACCAACTACCACGCCTTCAAGTTGCGTGAAAAACTAGTGATCGCCAAAGGCACCCGCCAGGCCCTTGAAGGCTGGCGTGGCGACAAGGTCCAGACGCTGGAAACCGAAGGCGAGATGATTCAGCGCGTCATGGGCGACCTGATGGGCCAGAAGAACATCGTCGTTTTGAACGACGAGGCGCATCACTGCTACCGCGAGCGGGTCAAGGATGCTGTCGGTGACACTGAGGATGATCTGAAAGGCGACGACAAGAGCGAGGCCAAGGAGAACAACGAAGCGGCCCGCATGTGGATTTCTGGCTTGGAAGCGGTCAAGCGCAAGCTGGGCATCAGCCTGGTTTACGATCTGTCAGCGACCCCGTTCTTCCTGCGCGGCTCTGGCTATATCGAGGGCACGCTGTTCCCGTGGACGATGTCGGATTTCTCGCTGATGGACGCAATTGAATGCGGCATTGTGAAGTTGCCGCGCGTGCCTGTGGCTGACAATATCGAAGGTGGCGACACGCCAAAGTTCCGCAACCTTTGGGAACACATCGGTAAGAAGCTTCCCAAAAAGGGGCGCGTCGCGGGCAAGGCGCTTGATCCGCTAAGCCTGCCTGCCGAACTGCTGACAGCACTTGAGGCCCTCTACGGCCACTATGAAAAGACCTTTCATCTTTGGCAGGAGGAAGGGATCGGCGTCCCACCAGTGTTCATCGTTGTCTGCAACAACACGGCGACATCGGAGCTGATCTACAAGTACGTTTCCGGCTTTGACCGTGTCAGCGATGATGGCACCGAGACCACGCTGGAAAACGGCCGTCTCGCCCTGTTCCGCAACTACGATGACTTCGGCAACCGGATGCCACGCCCGAACACGATCCTGATCGACTCCGCCCAGCTTGAGTCTGGCGAGGCGCTGGACAAAGATTTCCGCGAAATGGCCGCGACGGAAATCGAGCAGTTCAAGCGCGAGATGATCGAGCGCACTGGCGATATTCACGCGGGCGACAGCATCGACGAATCCACCCTGCTGCGCGAGGTGATGAACACCGTCGGCAAGAAGGGCAAGCTGGGCGAACAGATCCGCTGTGTCGTTTCCGTCTCGATGCTGACTGAAGGTTGGGATGCCAACACCGTCACCCACGTTCTGGGCGTGCGGGCGTTCGGCACTCAATTGCTGTGCGAACAGGTCGTCGGTCGCGCGCTGCGCCGCCAGTCGTATGAACTGAACGAAGAAGGCCTGTTCAACGTCGAATATGCCGATGTCCTCGGCATCCCCTTCGATTTCGCCGCCAAACCTGTGGTGTCTCCCCCGGCCAAGCCCCGCGAAACCGTCCGCGTCCATGCGGTCAAACCCGAGCGCGACGCACTGGAAATCACCTTTCCCCGCGTCGAGGGCTATCGCGTCGAACTACCCGATGAACGGCTGGAGGCGAATTTCGGCCCAGACCATGTGCTGGAACTGACCCCGAAACTTCTCGGCCCATCCAGCACCACCAATCAGGGCATCATCGGCGAAGGGGTGGACCTGACGCTGGAGCATCTGGAAGACATGCGGTCGTCCACCATCCTGTTCCATCTGGCGCGACACCTGCTCTACACCAAATACCGCGATCCGGGCGAGGTACCGAAGCTGCACCTGTTCGGTCAGTTGAAACGCGTCACACGGCAATGGTTGGACGGTGGTTATCTGAAATGCAGTGGCGGCACCTACCCCGCCCAGCTGGTCTACAAGGAAATCGCCGATATGGCGGCCGAGCGGATCAAAGCTGCCATCACCCTGACCCTGCAAGGTGAACGTCCGGTCAAGGCGATCCTGGATCCCTACAACCCCACCGGCACCACCGCGTTCGTAAACTTCACCACATCCAAGGAACTGCGCTGGCAGACGGCCCCGAACAAGTCCCACGTCAACTGGGTGGTCTGCGACAGCGGATGGGAGGCTGAGTTTGCCCGGGTCGCGGAAAGCCACCCTGCGGTCCTGTCCTACGTCAAGAACCAGGGGCTTGGTCTGGAAGTGCCCTATCTCACCGGCTCCACGCCGCACAAATACATCCCCGACTTCATCGTTCAGATCGACGATGGCCGCCGCACCGCCGACGACAAACCCGACCCGCTGAACCTGATCGTCGAGGTCAAGGGCTACCGAGGCGAGGATGCCAAGGACAAGGCCAACACCATGCGCAGCTACTGGGTGCCGGGCGTCAACAACCTTGAAAAGTTCGGGCGCTGGGCGTTCGCTGAGTTCACGGCCGTCTATGAGATGGAAGAAGATTTCAACACTCTGATAAATATGCATATTTCCAAAGGGGAACTGGCGTGAAAACAGAAGTCATTCAGCAACTCACCGTCAGTTTTGAAGGCCACGCACAGCAAACTGAGTCGGGAGTCGAGTATTGGCTTGCCCGTGATCTGCAGATTTTGCTCGGATACGCGAAGTGGGACAACTTCCTGAATGTGATCACCAAAGCGAAAACAGCCTGTGAGGTATCGGGCCATGATGTCCGCGACCATTTTGCCGACGTCGGGAAAATGGTCGAACTTGGCTCGGGCAGCCGCCGCGAGATTGACGACATCATGCTGACCCGTTTTGCCTGCTACCTTATCGCCCAGAACGGCGACCCGGCAAAGTCCGAGATAGCATTCGCGCAGACCTACTTTGCCATCCAGACGCGTCGTGCAGAATTGATCGAACAGCGCATGCTGGAATCCGAACGCCTCGCCGCCCGCAAGAAGCTGACGGAAACCGAAAAGGAACTGTCGGGCGTCATCTATGAACAAACCGGTGGCAACCAGGACTTCGCAACGATCCGCAGCAAGGGCGACCACGCCCTGTTCGGTAAGTCCACTGCAGCGATGAAATCGCATTGGAAGGTGCCGGACAATCGTCCCCTGGCGGATTTCGCGCCAACGATCATCCTGAAAGCCAAGGATTTTGCGACGGAAATCACGATCTTCAACGCTCGCGCCCATGGCATGTCCAGCGAGCCTGTGATCTCGGCAGAGCATGTCACCAACAACGACGCCGTGCGCAAAACGCTGCTCAGCCGCGGCATCCGTCCAGAAGCCCTTGCACCCGACGAAGACATCAAAAAGGTTGAGCGCCGCCTTGTCTCGGACGAGCGCAAGTCGCTGACAAAACCTGAACGACTGGAAGACTGACCCATGGCCAAGAAACCCATCGAGGTCGAAACCCTCACCCATGACGCCACGCGCAAGAACATTCCGACGGCGGAATTCGAAAGCCTGATGCGGGATCAGGACAAGACGCCCATTCAGCTGGCCTACGAACGCCGCAACCGCGATCTGGACCCGCAGTTAGTCTGGCGCGGCAAGGATGAACAGGATTGGTCCGACCTGATCGTTCAGGCGCCCCCCTTGTACATCCAGGAAAAGGTCCACCCCAAGGTCATCATCGACGACCTGAAACGCGAAAGCGCCAATCGCGCCAAGGCGACCCGCGACGCCCCGCAGTTCGACATGTTCGCCGATTTCAACGGCCTGCCCGACGATATGGAGGCGAAAACCGAGTTCTACCAGCACGATCAGCACTGGTCGAACCGGATGATCTCGGGCGACAGCCTGTCGGTGATGGCCTCGCTGGCCGAGCGTGAGGGGCTGCGCGGTCAGGTACAGTGCATCTATTTCGACCCGCCCTATGGCATCAAGTTCAACTCCAACTTCCAGTGGTCCACCACCTCCCGCGATGTGAAGGATGGCGACAAGACCCATGTGACGCGCGAACCCGAACAGGTCCGCGCCTTTCGCGACACCTGGAAGGACGGCATCCATTCCTACCTGACCTACCTGCGCGACCGGCTGACCGTGGCGCGCGATCTGCTGAGCGACAGCGGCAGCATCTTCGTGCAGATCGGCGACGAGAACGTCCACCGCGTGCGGGCGCTGATGGATGAGGTGTTTGGGGATGAGAATTTCATCGCGTCGATAGCAGTTACTAAAACAAGTGGCGCAACCTCGTTGGAACTCTCTGGCGTGTTTGACTATGTCTTGTATTTCGCTAAGAAGAAATCAGCAGCAAAATATCGACAGCTTTACAACAGGAAAACTCTCGGCTCCGAAGGAACCACTCAATATACTTGGACTTTAGAACCAAGTGATATGACTGTATCTCGGTTTAAGGGCGATGGAACCACACTTGATAAAAACCTCCGTGTCTTTGCCGCAGATAACTTAACCAGTCAAAGCATTGGTCGGGACAAAGGTGAGGGGGCCGCCAGTTGGTTTCCAGTTGACCTAGCTGGAAAGCAGTATCGCCCTTCTGAAAAATCACGTTGGAAATCCAATCAATCTGGATTTGTGCGGCTTGGTTTTTCTGGACGCTTCCAGCCCATTGGCAATACACTCATGTACCGACGTTTCTTGGACGATTTTGCAGTAGCTCCAATAAATAATCTTTGGCGCGATACCGTTATGACCGGTTTTTCAGAAGAGAAGACATACGTTGTCCAAAGCTCTTCCAAAATTGTCGAACGCTGCATGCTGATGACCACCGACCCCGGCGATCTGGTGCTCGATCCCACCTGCGGCTCTGGCACCACAGCCTATGTCGCCGAACAATGGGGGCGGCGCTGGATCACCATCGACACCTCTCGCGTCGCCGTGGCTCTCGCCCGGTCGCGCCTGATGGGCGCGCGCTATCCCTATTACCTTCTGGCCGACAGCAAGGAAGGCCAAGCGAAGGAAGGCGAGATTACCCGCACCCCGCCCAAATCAGCCGCTACCCAGGGCAGCATCCGCCAGGGCTTTGTCTATGAGCGCGTGCCGCACATCACGCTGAAATCCATCGCCAACAACGCCGAAATCGACGTGATCTGGGACCGCCTGCAACCCGCCGTCGATGCCGCCCGCGACGCCCTCAACACCGCCCTGTCCGGCCACCCCACCCCGTTCAAGGTGGAAACCGGCGGCCGCGCTGGCGCAAAGATCGACTTCCGCGCCGCCGGCGAAGTGAAACTCCCCTCTGGCGAACTGGCCCCGGCGAACGGCCTGATGGAATGGGAAATCCCGCGCGAAGCCCCCTCCGGCTGGCCCGCCACCGCTCAATCCGCCCTGAAACGGTTCTGGGAGGCCCGCATCACCCGCCAGCGCGAAATCGACGCCAGCATCGCCGCCAAGGCCGAGTTCGAATTCCTTTACGACAAGCCCTTCTCCGACAACACCAAAACCCGTGTCGCTGGCCCCTTCACCGTGGAAAGCCTGTCGCCCCACCGCACCCTCGCCGTCGATTGGAATGACGAGCTGATCGACACCTACGAGGCCGCCGAGGGCAGGCGCAAGAAGGCCGAACGCGGCGACAGTTACACCGACTTCGCCCATATGATCCTGGAAAACCTGAAAGCCGCAGGCGTGCAGCAGGCGCATAAGGAGGACCGGATCACCTTCACCGCCCTGACCGGCTGGCCCGGCACCTACATCAGCGCCGAGGGCAACTTCATGGAAGGCGACACCCAGCGCCGCGCCGGTGTGTTTATCGGCCCCGAATTCGGCACCGTTTCCCGCCCCGATCTGGTCGCCGCCGCGCGCGAGGCAGGCGACGCCAGTTTCGACGTGCTGATCGCCTGCGCCTTCAACTACGACGCCCATTCGTCCGAGTTCGACAAGCTGGGCCGCATCCGCGTGCTGAAGGCCCGGATGAACCCCGACTTGCACATGGCTGCCGACCTGAAAGCAACCGGTGCGGGCAACCTGTTCGTGATTTTCGGCGAACCTGATATCCGCATCACTGATGCAGGCGACGGGATGGTGGCGGTCCAGGTCTTCGGCGTGGACGTGTTCAAGCCCCAGACCGGCGAAGTCCAAAGCGAGGGCACCGACGGCATTGCCCTCTGGATGCTGGACACCGACTACAACGAGGAATCCTTCTTCGTCCGCCACGCCTATTTCCTCGGTGCCAACGACCCCTACAAGGCGCTGAAAACCACGCTGAAGGCCGAGATCGACGAGGAAGCCTGGGAAAGCCTGTATTCCGACACCTCGCGCCCGTTCGCGAAACCGAAGTCAGGCCGGATCGCGGTGAAGGTGATCAACCACCTCGGCGACGAGGTGATGAAGGTGTTTGCGGTGGAGTGATGGCAGTGCGGAAACCGAGACTGACGCCGACCGAACGCGACACACTGCCCTTGCTCAATGTCGTCATCCCACCTTGGGAGGGGTCACACCCGTTCAACGTCGGCCAGGACATCGAGAAGTACACGCCCCAGGAACTGAGGAAAGTTGCTTCAACGAAGCAGCGACGGACCGATTTTTTCGAGAAGACTCTACTCGCGATCTGGTATGCAACGGGAGAGCAGGCCGTTCCTTACGCCTTCAAGACAGCCGACCAATCGGTTCGTTCCCTTGACGCAGGCTGCTTGGGCTTTCTTTCTAATCGTGAGCCGCCGGAAATCATTCTGCTTCTGGACGAAGAAGGTTTCATCAGAGCGGTAGAGCCTGCGTTTGGCTTGATCGACCGCTACCGTATGCTGGGTGGGGACCGCCTTCGGCTTACGGTGACCCTCTCCACGGGACAGCCCGACGCGCAGAGTCTCGCTGAAGAGGATGAGCCACTGGGTTTTGACCCCGCTGCTCAGGTTGATGATCGTCTGAAGAAGGAATCCCTGATTACGATCCGCGAAGGCGCGCGCGAGTTCAGGAAAGCCGTTCTTTTGCAATGGGAAAGTTGTGCGCTTTCTGGCTGTACGGTCAGAGATGCATTGGAGGCAGCGCACCTGCATCGGTATGGCGGGGTCAACACAAACCACTTACGAAACGGCATCATATTGCGAGCTGACATTCACCGCCTTTTCGACAGGCACCTAATCAGCCTCCACTACCATAATGGAGACCTAGTCTTCTCTGTTTCCCGTGGTTTATCGAATTCCGAGTATCAGGATTTCGATCAAAAGCGCATAATGGAACGTGATCTTCCAGAGCGACGCCCACATCCTGTCGTCGTCCAGAAGCACTACGAAGAGTTCTGCAGAATGGAACGCAATCGATCGACAGAGCATTGATGTGATGGAATTCCGGATCGCCGACACATTCACCGACAGTCTAGGGCGCCTGACTGCACAGGAGCAGAAGGCGGCCAAAACCACGGCTTTCGATCTCCAGTTGGATCCGACTTCCAACGGCCTGTCGTTCCATAAGCTGGACCGCGCCAAGGACACGAACTTCTGGTCGGTGCGGGTGAATGCCGACATCCGGATCATCGTCCACCGCACGGTCGCTAGCATCCTGCTGGTCTATGTCGATCACCACGACGACGCCTACAAATGGGCGGAACGGCGCAAGATCGAACGACACCCGACCACGGGCGCCATGCAGCTGGTGGAAGTTCGCGAACGGGTCGAAGAGGTGGAGATCTTCAAGCCTAAGGGGTCGCCGGTTATTCCGGCGGCCACCGCGAAACCAGCCGTCAAGTTGTTCGACAACCTGCGCAAATTCGAACTGATGGCCTTTGGCGTGCCCGAAGAATGGGTGAATGACGTTCGCGCGGCCACCGAGGACACGCTGTTCGACATCATCGAACACCTTCCCCAAGAGGCGCAGGAAGCCCTGTTGAAACTGGCCGTCGGTGAAAAGCCGCATCCGCCAGAGCCTGCGCCGGTCGAAGCCGACCCCTTTGCCCATCCCGATGCTCAGCGCCGTTTCCGGGTGCTGACCAACGCCGAAGAGCTGAAGCAGGCGCTGGATTACCCCTGGGACAAATGGGCGGTGTTCCTGCATCCCGCTCAGGCCGAACTGGTCGAAAAGTCCTTCTCCGGTCCGACCCGTGTGTCCGGATCGGCGGGAACGGGCAAGACCATCGTGGCGCTGCACCGCGCTGTACATCTGGCGCGCGCTAACCCCGGCTCGACCGTGCTGCTGACCACCTTCTCCAGAGCGCTGGCCAATTCTCTACGGGTCAAATTGGCCAGTCTGGTGGCAGGCGAGCCATTGATTGCCGCCCGGATCGTCGTCAAAGCGATCTCGACGGTTGGCTATGACCTCTATTCCGAACGGTTCGGCCAACCCCAGATCGCCGCACCCGCCTTGATCCGCTCTCTGATCACCAAGGCGGCATCAGAGGTCGAAGGTCATCGCTTCTCAACCCATTTCCTTGTCGGAGAATGGGAGGATGTTGTCGACGCTTGGCAACTGCGGTCGTGGGACGAATATCGGGACGTGTCCCGCCTTGGCCGCAAGACCAGGATCGGCGGCAAACAGCGCGAAGCCCTCTGGTCCATCTTCGAAGGGGTGCGGGCGGGCCTGGTGGAACGGCGCATTGTCACCTGGTCGGACGTGTTCGGGCGATTGACGGATAGCCTGGTGGGAAAATCCGCTCGTCCCTATGATTTCGCGATCATCGACGAAGCTCAGGATCTGGGTGTGGCTGAAGCACGGTTTTTCGCCGCGATGGCGGAAGGGCGTGCGGATGGGCTATTCTTTGCAGGCGACCTCGGTCAGCGGATCTTCCAACAGCCATTTTCGTGGAAGGCGCTGGGCTTGGACGTGCGCGGCCGGTCCTTCACCCTGCGCATCAACTATCGCACGTCCCATCAAATCCGCCTTCATGCCGACAGGCTTCTTCCGACAACGGTCTCAGACGTCGACGGAAACGCAGAGGGACGGCGTGGCACAGTGTCGATGTTCGACGGTCCGCCGCCGATGGTGATGGCATGCGCCGATGCCGACCATGAGTGTCGCGTCGTCGGCAACTGGATCAATGAACGGCTGAAGGAGGGCTGCGCACCAAGCGAGGTGGGCGTCTTCGTGCGGTCCGATGCGGAACTGAAGCGCGCCCGCGCTGCGGTGAAGGCTGCCGGTGCGCGCGCCGTTGAACTGAACGACAAGGTCGAGGTTGAGAGTGGCGCTGTCGCCATCAGCACAATGCATTTCGCCAAGGGTCTGGAATTCCGGTCCGTTGTCGTCATGGCCTGCGACGACGATGTCATTCCCCAATCGGATCGCATTGAATCGGTGGCTGATGATGCTGACCTTGAAGAGGTCTACAACACCGAACGGCACCTCCTCTACGTGGCATGCACCCGCGCGCGCGACCATCTCTTGGTTACAGGCATCACGCCGGTGTCCGAGTTCGTCGATGATTTCCTGAAAGGGTCTTGATCAGACCTATTGATCCGGCAAGTCCGCAGCGCGGTCAAAACTGAGGCCCCCTGGCATGGTTCCTCCCCAGCCCTTTTTGTATGCGGGGGGGCGCAGCGCAGCGTTTCGCTAGCGACAGGCACTTTCACCGGGGAATCCAGGCGGAATCCACCTGCCGGGTGATCTTGGAAAAAGCGACTCGTTATCAAAGGCTTGCGGAATCACGATCTTGGCGTGCTGGATTCTTTTGCGGAAGCCAGGGAATCCAGTTTGCGGAAGCCACCTTGCCGGAAGCCAGCCAGCGGAAGCCATCTGCCGGGAAGCCGTTGAATCCACGTGCATTTTTCGTTTGACACAGGTGCCCCCCTTGACGTACCCCTTGATCATCGAAGAATAGCGCCCGGAGGTAACCCCTCGCGGGCGCTTTCGTTTTCCCGACATCGCGGATCCTGAAGCACGCGCTGGCCTTCTCGCCGGTGCGCTTCGGCTTGTCCGCCCGCCCAAATGAGAACCGCCCATGGACCTGGTCTTCGCGCCGAGCCGGATTGAATCTTGGCCTCTCGACCGGCTGCGCCCCTATGCCCGCAATGCCAAGATCCACGGCACGGACCAGGTAGCAAAGATCGCGGCCAGCATGGCAAAGTTCGGCTGGACGGTGCCGTGCCTCGTTGCCGACGATGGAGAATTGATCGCGGGGCACGGCCGGGTTTTGGCCGCCATCATGCTGGGGCTGAAGGAGGTGCCGGTGATCCGGCTCAGCCACCTCGAAGAGACCGAGCGCCGGGCCTATCGGATCGCCGACAACAAACTGCCCGAGCTGGCCAAATGGGACGATGCCGCGCTGGGCGACGAGGTGGCCTTTCTGCTGGCCGAGGATTTCGACCTTTCGCTGCTGGGGTTCCCGGAAGATGAACTTGACGCGCTGCTGAACGATCCGGATCAGGTCGACGGTGGCGCGGTCGAGGGTGAGGATGACATTCCGGAACCGCCCGTCACGCCGGTGTCAGTGGCGGGCGACCTGTGGCAGCTTGGATCGCACCGGTTGATCTGCGGCGACAGCACGTCCGCCGATGTTGTTGGCCGCTTGCTGGGCGACGTGCGCCCGCTGCTGATGGTGACGGACCCGCCCTATGGCGTGGAATACGACCCGTCCTGGCGCAATCAGGCGGGTGCGGCCAAGACCAAACGCACCGGCAAGGTGCTGAACGATGACCGCGCCGATTGGCGCGAGGCGTGGGCGTTGTTTCCCGGCGACGTCGCCTATGTCTGGCACGGCGCGCTGCATGCGGGCGAGGTTGCCGACAGTCTGGCGGCGGCAGGTTTTGCCGTGCGGTCGCAGATCATATGGGCCAAGGATCGGCTGGTTCTCAGCCGCGGCGATTATCACTGGCAGCATGAACCCTGCTGGTATGCGGTGCGCGTCAAGGGCAAGGGCCATTGGGCCGGGGACCGGAAGCAAACGACCCTCTGGCACATCTCCGGCAAGGACCAGGACGCCGCGACGGTGCACGGCACCCAGAAGCCGGTGGAATGCATGCGCCGCCCGATCCTGAACAACTCTAGCCCCGGGCAAGCAGTGTTCGAACCCTTCATGGGATCCGGCACAACGCTGATCGCGGCCGAGACGACCGGGCGGGTGTGCTTCGGCATCGAATTGAACCCAGCCTACGTCGATCTGGCCATAGAGCGCTGGCAGCAATTCACCGGCACCAATGCGGTGCTTGCCGAGACTGGCGAGACCTTCGCCGACCTGAAGGCCAAGAGGCTGGCCGCATGAATACGCCCCTGCTGCCGAGCCGGATTGAATCCTGGCCTCTCGACCGGCTGCGCCCCTACGCCCGCAATGCAAAGATCCACGGCACCGATCAGGTCGCCAAGATCGCCGCCAGCATGGCGAAGTTCGGCTGGACCGTGCCCTGCCTGGTGGCCGACGATGGCGAGTTGATCGCCGGGCATGGCCGGGTCCTGGCGGCCGCGATGCTGGGGCTGAAGGAGGTGCCGGTGATCCGGCTTAGCCATCTCGACGAGACCGAGCGCCGGGCCTATCGCATCGCCGACAACAAACTGCCCGAGCTGGCCAAATGGGACGATGCCGCGCTGGGCGACGAGGTGGCATTTCTGCGGGCCGAGGATTTCGACATCTCGCTGCTGGGGTTCCCGGAAGATGAACTGGCCGCGCTGTTGGCCGATGCCGACGACCGCCCGACGATTTCTGACGATGCGGCCGATGCGATCCCCGATCCACCTGCCGAACCCATCACCAAGCCGGGCGATATCTGGCAGCTCGGTCGCCACCGGCTGTGCTGTGGCGACGCTACCGATCCGGCGGCCGTCGCCAGGTTGATGCAAGGCGAACAAGCCACGCTGATGTTCACCTCGCCGCCCTATGCCCAGCAACGCGACTATGGCGCGGCCAAGGAAAAGGTCGGGGATTGGGATGCGCTGATGCAGGGCGTCTTCACCGTCGCCCCGGTCGCGGGCGACGCGCAGGTCCTGGTCAACCTCGGCCTCGTGCACCGCGACAGCGAATGGCAGCCCTATTGGGAAGGATGGGTGGAATGGATGCGCGGCTCTGGCTGGCGTCGGTTTGGTTGGTATGTGTGGGATCAGGGCCCGGGTTTGCCGGGCGACTGGAATGGCCGCCTGGCCCCGTCGCACGAGTTCATTTTCCACTTCAACCGCGCGCCTCGCAAACCGCACAAGACCGTCCCGTCCAAACACGCGGGGGAAACCTTGGGCGGCGGTGGGCTGCGCGGGGCCGACGGCACCGTTCACGCCAAGACCGGAACCGGCAACGCGATCCAGAGCCACCGCATCCCTGACTCTGTGTTCCGGATCATGCGCCACAAGGGCGGGTTGGGCGCTGCAGGATCGCATCCGGCCGTGTTTCCTGTGGCGCTGGTCGAGGCGGTGCTGACGGCATTCTCGGATCCGGGCGACCTGATCTTTGAGCCGTTCTGCGGCTCCGGCACCCAGATCGTCGCCGCCGAACGCGCTGGGCGGCGCTGCTTCGCGATGGAACTGGACCCGGTCTATTGCGACGTTGCCGTGCGGCGGTGGGAAATGGCGACGGGGCGAAAGGCGCAGTTGGAAAATCGTAACGAGACCAACATTGGCAAGGAGACACGACAGAAATGATCATCAACGCCCCTATCTGGCGAAACGCCGACCTCATTCGGATCATTCCGATCACACGCGCGGACCTGAACCAGGCGATATCCCGCAACGACTTTCGGCCGCAAGACACGCCAAAGCCCGGCAAGGCGCGCTGGTATAGCTGGCGAGACGCGGTGGCAATTGCGGCGGCACAGGACTTGCGCAGGCTCGGCCTTGGCCCGTCTATCGCATTCGGGCTGGTGCAGGAACAGCTGTCTCCGTTTCTGCGAGGTCATATCGATAAGCCCGATGATTGCGCCGGGGTGTTTTGGCTGATCCGCCCGAGTGACGACCACCTCACGATCAAAACTCCGTGCGAGTTCATCCGCAATGCCGAAGACGAGGACCTCCTGATCGCGCCAAACGAGAACGCCTGCATCATCGTGAATGTGGGCCGTATTGCAGCGCGCGTGCTTTGCGACTTGATGGCGACCGAGACCGCCAAGGTCATCCGTGAGGAATTTCAGACCACGGAGCCGGTAATGTGAACCAATCGCGCCGCTGTCGCTGATCGAATCCGTCACCAACCTAATCGTGGGCTATGCGCTGGCTGTGGCGACGCAGATCGTCGTGTTCCCATGGTTTGGCCTGCACCCGAGCGTCGGCCAAAACCTCGCCATCGGCGCGCTGTTCAGCGCCATGTCGCTTCTGCGGAGCTACGCCTTGCGCAGGCTGTTTGAAAACTGGCGGCGCTCTTGACTGCGCTGGCGGTGCGCGGCCACGAATGCTAGATTCAAACCATGTCCGACTGGCAGCACATCGAGATCAGCAATCACGGGACCATCGTTATCCTGCGCCCGATTTCGGACGAGGGTCGGCGCTGGTTTGCGGATAATGTTGGCGAACCCGAACCGGGCGGCATCTACACATGCGAGCCGCGCATGGCTCAGGACATCCTGCAAGCCGCAGCGCGCGATCTGCTGTCGTGGCAATGAATTACCAACGCCGCAAGCGGGACATTGATTGGGCGTAATCGGATGCTGCTGACATAGAGGCAGTGACCGTCTCTGCCCTGTCGGTTTGTATCCTCATCAGGCTTGTGCCCGATCAGCATCCTTGATGCGGTATACGCGGCCGCGCTGGTCTTCCGTCTCGGAGGTGACGTTCAGACCGAGGCGCTTTTTCAGGGCACCGGACATGGCACCCCTGGCGCTATGTGCTTGCCAGCCCGTGGCAGCAATGATCGCCTCCATCGTGGCACCCTCGGGGGCACGCAGCATTGCGATCAACGTCGACTGCTTCGTGCCCTCGCGCAGAGTGTGCGGCATCGGCGCGGGACTGGATTCGGTGGTGGTGCACGACGCGGGTTCTTCGGTCTGCGTACGCAATGCGCCCATCCGCGCGGTGTTCGCTTCCACCGGTTCAATCCCGATGGCCAGCAGCCCCGCGTCAGTGACGACCAGCGTGGTACCGTGGCCGTCGCCAGTCTCACGCCAGAGCGGCTCATTGCGGCGCAGGTTGGCATCAACTTCCTGAAGCCAGCCGAGCGCGATCATCCTGTTGACGGCCATTTTGGCCGCCGCCCCGGCCAGCCCCTTGGGAAGTGGCAGGGCGATGTTGTCGGGGCGCTGGGCTCCGGCGCTTAGGATGATGGTCTGGGTTTCTGTCAGCTTGGTCATGGCGTTCCCCTATTGGTCGTTGGCGGCAAGGAAGGCGGCGATGCGCGACATCAGGTCGTTGTGGCCGTCGGCATCCGCTCCGATGATCACATCGCCATCGTCGTCGCGCTCCAGACCCGCGATCTCGCGCAGCAGGGCGATGGCGTCGTCAAAGGCGGCGAGGCGTTCGGCCTCCCATGCGGCGGTGAGGGCGTCCTGTTCGATCTGATGGCGCTGGGCGGGATCAATCGGCATGTTCGCCCTCCTTGAAGGCGCTGTCGGTGATCTGGCGCAGCAGGCTGGCGTAGTGGTTCAGGGTGCCGACATGGCCCCAGTTGATGTCGTCGGGATGGGTCTCGAAATGGTCGTCGCTCAGGGCCATCAGACGCTCCAGCATCGCGTCGATCTGGAACTTGGTGGTCATGAAGGCGTCGAGGGCTTTGGTATTGTCGGTGGCGCGGCGGGTGGTCATGGCGTGGTCTCCGGGGTGAGTTGCATCGTTTCCGTGTAATCACCATCGCTCTGGCGGGGCGGCAAGTGTAGGCAAATACAAGCAATATCAGTGCGTTCTGATTGCACTCCGGGCGCATCCACCTGCGGCACCACATGCACCCACTGGCATCCGATCCACATGTAAAGGTGCGCGAATTCCCGCGTCGGGCGCGGCAGGATGCGGGGATCACGGGGCGGGCTGAAGCAATCCAGCGCCTCGAGCGTGACCTGCCGGATTTCTCGGGCGGTGAGGATGTCTTCGGGTTTCCATCTGGCCAGCGCGGGCAGCATGTGGGCGGGGTAGCCGTCGAAATGCACATAGACATGCGCCCATTCCTCGGGGCCGATCTGGATGGCGATCTGCGCGCGCGTGCTCATCGGGATGCCTCAGATCAGCTGCAGATCGACCAGCACCGCGCTGGCGGCGGCCAGTTGCGCGGTCGGCAGGTCGATCTTGAGGTGCGAGAAGAGGTCCGAGCAGTCGGCCTTGATCCCGCCCTCACGCAGCGCGGTCTCGATGACTTCGGCCACCACGCTGGGGCGGTTGCGGTCGAGATGGTCGGGCAGCGTGGCGAGGTCGATGCGGATGGTGGTGGTGGCCATGGTCATGATCTGGATCTCCGATCCGGGGTGATTTCCTGATCCGAGAGTCGCTCTGTGCGCGAGTGTAATCAACAGAAATAGTCCGGCTTTCCTGTTTATTTCCAATGACTTGAGGACGATGCAATCGCCATGAAAGGTATGTCCGAGCGCGAGTATTCCGCCCATTCCGGCCTGTCGCGCGGGGCGATCCAGAAGGCGCGCAAGGCCAGTCGGCTGGTGGTTTACGCCGACGGGTCGATCAACGCGGCGGCGTCCGATGTGCGTCGCGGGGAGATGACCGATCCGGACCAGCAGCGGCGCAGCACCGGCGGCACCGGTCGCACCGGCGGCGATAGCGGGTTTTCCGGCCCAGCCGACAGCTCGTCCTATCTGAAGGCCCGCACCGCGCTGACCGTCTATCAGGCGCAGGAACGTCAGTTGGCGATCCAGAAGAAGAAGGGCGTGCTGGTGGATCGCGCCCGGGCGGAGGCCTTGGTGTTCAGGCTGGCGCGGCAGGAACGCGACACATGGGTGACGTGGCCCAACAGGGTGGCTGCGCTGATGGCTGCGAAATTGGCTTTGGAGGTGGAAAAGCAAACGGGACAGATCGTTCTGATCGAGGCTGCGACCCTGCAGAGAGTGCTGGAAGCTTATGTCAGAGAACAGCTTGCCGCCCTCGCAGACCTCCGCGTCTCCTTGGGGTGACGATGTTGACGTGACCGCTGACCTCGACCTCGGGTTTGACGGGGCCGAGGACGTTCTGCGGATCTGGCGGCGGGGCATGGCGCCCGACCCGGACATGACGGTGTCGCAATGGGCCGACCAGCATCGCTGGCTGTCGTCGCTCAGCGCCGAACCAGGACGCTACAGCACGGCGCGCACCCCCTATCTGCGCGAGATCATGGATGCGCTGTCGACGGGCCATCCGGCGCAGCGGATCAGCTTCATGAAGGCCGCACAAGTGGGCGCGACCGAGGCTGGCAACAACTGGATCGGCTATGTGATCCACCACGCGCCCGGGCCGATGCTGGCGGTGATGCCGTCCATCGAGTTGGCAAAGCGCACCTCGCGCGGGCGGATCGATCCCCTGATCGCGGACAGCCCGGCGTTGCGCGAACGGGTCAAACCGGCGCGGTCGCGCGATGCGGGCAATTCGATGCTGTCCAAGGAGTTTCCCGGCGGCATCCTGGTGCTGACCGGGGCCAATTCGGCCGCAAGCCTGCGCTCGATGCCCGCGCGCTACATCTTTCTTGACGAGGTGGACGGCTACAAGCCTTCGGTGGAGGAGGAAGGCGATCCGGTCACGCTGGCCGAGGCGCGCACCACGACCTTCTCGCACCGGCGCAAGGTGTTCATGGTCTCGACGCCGACGATCCGGGGCCTGAGCCGGATCGAGCGGGAATACGAGGCCAGCGATCAGCGCCGGTATTTTGTGCCCTGCCCGCATTGCGGCGCGATGCAGTGGTTGCAGTTTGACCGTCTGCGCTGGGCCAAGGGCCAGCCCGACACGGCAGCCTATCATTGCGAGGCCTGCGAGCGCCCCATCGCCGAGCATCACAAGACCCAGATGCTGGAGCAAGGTGAATGGCGGGCGACCGCCGCTTCTGCCGATCCGCATTCCATCGGCTTCCATATCTCGGCGCTCTATTCGCCCTTGGGCTGGAAAAGCTGGGCCGAGATTGCGCGGGGCTGGCTCGCCGCCCAAGGCTCGGAAGAGATGCTGCGCGTCGCGCGCAACACGTTGCTGGGCGAGACGTGGGTGGAATCCGGCGACGCGCCGGAATGGCAACGGCTGGCGGATCGCCGCGAGGTGTTTGCGGCGACCGTGCCGCGCCTCGGGCTGTTCCTTACCGCCGGGGCCGATGTGCAAAAGGACCGGATCGAGGTTGACGTCTGGGCCTGGGGCCGGGGATTGGAGTCCTGGCTGGTGGAACACATCGTCATTCCGGGCGGCCCCGACGACCCGGCCTGCTGGGACAAGCTGACGACGCTGCTGGGGCGGACATGGGTCCATGAGAGCGGCGCGGTCATGCAGTTGTCCAAGCTCGCCATCGACACCGGCTATGAAGCCCCGGCGGTTTACGCCTGGTCGCGCGCCGTGGGCTACGGCCAGGCGACACCGATCAAGGGCGTGGAAAGCTTCAACCGCCCAACGCCGGTGTCGGGTCCGACGTTCGTCGACGCCACCATCGGCGGCAAGCGACTGCGGCGCGGCGCGCGGCTCTGGACCATCGCCGTGTCCACCTTCAAGGCGGAAACGTATCGCTTTCTGCGTCTGGAACGTCCCTCGGACGAGGATCGCGTCGTTGGCGTCTGCGATGCACCCGGCACGATCCACCTGCCCAGCTGGGCCGACACCGAATGGCTGAAGCAGCTGGTGGCGGAACAACTGGTCACGGTGCGCAACAAGCGCGGCTTTGGCCATCAGGAATGGCAGAAGATGCGCGAACGCAACGAGGCGCTGGACGCCCGCGTCTATGCCCGCGCTGCGGCGTGGATCCTCGGCGCTGATCGCTGGGACGAGGCGACGTGGCGGTCGCTGGAAGCCCAAGCGGGCGTGCAAACCAAGGTGATCGCCGCCCCCGAGGTGGCGATCCCGGCCGCCCCGACCGCCGGGGCGGTGCAAACACCGCGCCGCCGCCGCACCGGCGCGGTGCGTCCATCGTATATGAGGTAGCAAAAATGACTTTGGCAGAAATGCAGGCGCTACTCAGCGCCCTTCTTGGAATGCGCTTTGGCGGCGTGCGGTCTATCACTTATGACGGGCGGCAGATCACCTATGGCTCGGACGCCGAGCTTGCCACAGCGATCTTCGATCTTGAGCGGCGGATTGCGGCGTCAGATCCCGCGGTCGCGCGCCCCCGGGTGTTCCGGACCTTCGCCAGCAAGGACTTGTGACATGACCCGGACCAACTGGCGGGCGCGCGTCGGCGCTTGGGTCGGCGGCTTTGGCTTGCCCGGCGGGTTTGACGCCACTTCCGGCCAGCGCCGGTTGAAGGGCTTCACCACCTCGCGCGCCCATGTCAACGCGCTGATCGCAGGCGCAGGGCCCGAGATGAACGCCCGCGCCCGCTGGCTGGTGCGCAACAACGGCTATGCCAACAACGCCATCGAAAGCTGGGCCGCCAACACGGTCGGCAACGGTATCAGCCCGAACTCGACCATCGCAACCCCGGCGCGCAAGGACGCATTGCAGCGGCTTTGGCTGGCCTGGACCGACGAGGCCGATGCCGAGGGGCTGACGGATTTCTACGGCCTTCAGCGCCGCGCAGCCCGCGAAGTGTTCATGACCGGCGAGGTGTTCCTGCGCTTTCGCCCCCGCCGCGCAGACGATGGCCTCGTGGTGCCGTTGCAGGTCCAGATGCTGCCCTCGGAAATGCTGCCGCTTCCCCACAACGCCGTGGCGGCGGGCGGCAACGTGATCCGCCAAGGCATCGAGTTCGACCTTATCGGTCGCCGCGTCGCCTATCACTTCCTGCGCCGTCATCCCGGCGACAGCACCGA
This sequence comes from Rhodobacter ferrooxidans, assembly GCF_000176015.1. Lineage (GTDB taxonomy): Bacteria > Pseudomonadota > Alphaproteobacteria > Rhodobacterales > Rhodobacteraceae > Pseudorhodobacter_B > Pseudorhodobacter_B ferrooxidans. The sequence continues at coordinate 32,834 of NZ_ACYY01000020.1, forward strand.
TCCGGGGCTGTCGGGCGAGACGGTGCGGGTGCCAGCCTCGGAAGTGCTGCACATCATTGACCCGGCCGAGGCTGGCCAGTTGCGCGGCGTCTCACGCTTTGCCCCCGCCATCGTGAAGCTGTTCCTGCTCGATCAATATGATGACGCAGAGCTGGACCGCAAAAAGGTGGCGGCGATGTATGCGATGTTCGTCACGTCACCGGCCCCGGATATCCCGCTGAAGCCCCTCGACCCCGATGCGCCGCTCGATCAATACGAGGTGGCCCCCGGTCAGGTGGTCCGTCTTGACCCCGGCGAGGAAGTGACCGTCAGCGCCCCGGCCGATTCCGGCGGCACTTACGAGCCGTTCCAGTATCGCACCCTGCTGCAAATCTCGGCCGCGCTGGGCATCCCCTACGGATATCTCAGCAACGACGGGGCGAAGGGCAACTTCTCGAATTCGCGGCTGTCGCTGATCGAATTTCGCCGCCGCGTCGCGGCCTGGCAGCGTTCGGTGATGGTGTTCCAGATGTGCCGCCCCATCTGGGCGCGGTTCATCGACACCGCCGTGCTGGCGGGCGCACTGCGGTTGCCGGGGTATGACCGCCGCCGCGGCGAATATCTGGCGGTCGACTGGCTGCCGACCAAGTGGGATTGGGTCGATCCGCTGAAGGACGCCAATGCTGAGATTGCCCAGATCGAAGCCGGGCTGAAATCGCGCACCCAAGCCATCGCCGAGCGCGGCTACGACGCCGAACAGGTGGACCGCGAGATTGCCGCCGAGCGTGACCGTGAGCGCAGGCTGGGCCTCGACTTCCGCCGCCCGGGATCCCCGGCGCAAGGGCCGGGTGCGGGTGATCCGAATGCTGATCAGAACGAGCCGGATCAGAACGCCGCCGATCCCAACCAGGATCCGACCCAAGACACCGCCCCGCAGGAGGGACCATGATGTTCCACGCCCAGATTGCCCAGCGGGCGTTCAACACGCCGCTGCTGGTCGAGCCGTCCAAGGCCATGGCATTCCTCGCCGGGCTGGGGCCGCGCATCACCGGGCGGCAATTGCGACTGGCGGGGCTGGAGGTCGCGCCAGAGGATGTCGTTGCTGCCACCACGCACGCCCGCGCCGGGATCCTGACCAACGGACTGGCAGCGGATTACCGGCGCGAGGGCCAGTCGCCGTTCGCAATCGTCGATGGCATTGCGGTGATCGAAGTGTCTGGTGTGCTGGTGCATCGCGGCGCTTGGATCGGGCAATCGTCGGGGCAGACGTCCTATGAGGGGATCGCGGCACAACTTGCCGCTGCCGTCACCGACCCCGCCGTGCGTGGCATTGCGCTGGAGATCGACAGTTTTGGCGGCGAAGTCGCGGGCGTGTTCGATCTCGCCGATGCGATCCGCGCGGCGCGGACAGCAAAGCCGGTGCAAGCCTTTGTCGCCGAACATGCCTTCTCGGCGGGCTACGCGCTGGCTTCGCAGGCCACCTCGATCATCCTGCCGCGCACCGGGGCGGTGGGCAGCATCGGCGTTGTGGTGATGCACGCCGATCTGAGCGGGCAGCTCGCCGACGATGGCGTGACCGTCACGCTGATCCACTCCGGCGCGCACAAGGTCGACGGCAATCCCTACGCGCCGCTGCCCGACCCAGTGCGGGCGCGCATCCAAGGCGAGATCGACAGCCTCCGCACATTGTTTGCCCAGACCGTCTCCGCCGGTCGCGGTCGCCGCCTGACAGCCGAGGCGGCGCTGGCCACCGAAGCTGAATGTTACCGCGGCGCAGAGGCGGTGGCAGCGGGCCTGGCGGATGAAGTTTCCGACCCGGCATCTGCCTTCGCGGCCTTCGCCGCAGCCTTGAACGGGCGCGGCACAATCCGAAGCGCTGGGCCCGGACGCCCGGTGCAATCCCACCAGTCCAAGGAGTCGATCATGAAACCCAACGCAACCAGCACGACCGAAGCGCCCGCCACCGATCAAACCGAGGTGCAGGCCGTGCCAGCGCCTGTCGAGCCGTCCCCCGCCCCGGTGGTTCCGCCCGCGCCCGCGCCGACCGAAGCCGCCACGGCTGTCGCCCTCGCCCGTGCCGAGGCGGCGGAACTGGCCACCATTGGCGCGCAGGCGGCCCGTCTTGGCCTCTCCATCGACGTGGCCGAAGCCGTGCAAAAGGGGCTCCGGCCCGACGCGCTGCGCGCTTCCATTTTGAACCAGTTGGCCGCGCGCGGCGATGCCAGCGCCGTTGCCGTCGTGCCGCCGCCGAAATCGGCCGCGCCGGAAAGCCCGCTGCTGGCCGCTGTCAAGCGCGCCACCGCTGCTGGAAAAGCCGCCTGACGCCCTCACCTTGAACCGAAAGGGACTGAACCATGACTGCTCTCACTCAATCGCCCACCATGGGCGACGTTCTGAAATATTCGGAAAACCCGAATTACACCAACGAGGCGGTGACGCTGCTGACCGGCACCAACTACAAAGTCGGCTCCGTCCTAGGCAAGATCACCGCCAGCGGCAAATACAAGCTGGCCGCCGTCGGCGCGGTCGATGGCTCGGCCGTGGCGGTGGCGGTGCTGTTGACGGCCACTGATGCCACGGCGGGCGATGCGACCGGTGTCATTCTGGCGCGCGGCCCGGCCATCGTCTCGAAAGCGGCGCTGGTGTTTGACGCGACCGTCAACGACGCGCCCAAGACCGCCACCAAGCATGCCGAGCTGACCGCCGCCCTCATCGTGCCGCGCACCAGCGCCTGACCCCCCAACCTCCCGGAGAAAACCATGAACGCCATCATTCGCAACCCGTTCGACGCGGGCGGCTATTCGCTTGCCGAGATGACTCAGGCCATCAACATCCTGCCGAACCTCTACACAAGGCTGGGCGAAATCGGCCTGTTCCGCTTCGAAGGCATCACCCAGCGATCGGTCATCATCGAGCAGTTCGAGGGGGCGCTGAACGTGCTGCCCTCGGTGCCCTTGGGTGCCCCCGCCACGGTTGCCAGCCGCGAGGGCCGCTCGATGCGCTCGTTCGGCCTGCCGTGGATCCCGCATGATGATGTGATCCTGGCATCGGACATTCAGGGCGTGCCTGCGTTCGGCGGAAACGAGAACGACCAGCTGGCCACCGTGATGCTGCGCAAGCTGACGCTGATGCGCCGCAAGCATGCCCAGACCCGCGAATACATGGAGATGAATGCCCTGCGCGGCATCGTGAAGGATGGCGCTGGCATCACCCTCTACAACTACTTCACCGAACTTGGCCTCGGGCAAATCTCGGTGGACTTCCTCCTCGGCACCGCCACCACCAAGGTGCAGGAAAAGGTGCGCGAGGCGATCCGGGCGGTGGAGGACAACCTCTTGGGCGAGTCGATGATCAGCATTTACGCGCTGGTCAGCCCGGAGTTCTTCGACAAGCTGATCGGCCACGCCCTGACGCAGGACGCCTACAAGTTCTACGCGGCCACAGGGGCGCAGCCCTTGCGCCAGGATGTGCGGCGGGCTTTCCCCTTCGCAGGCATCCTGTTCGAGGAATATCGCGGCACCGTTACCCTCTCGACCGGGGCGGCGGAACGGCTGATCCCGGCTGGCGAAGGCGTCGCCTTCCCGATCGGCACCATCGACACCTTCACCACCTATGGCGGCCCGGCCAACCAGATCAGCCTCGCCAACACCATCGGCCTGCCGCTCTATGCGCGCCAGCTGATGGACGAGAAGGACCGCTGGATCAACATCCTGACGGAAGCCTCGATCCTGCCGGTCAACAAGCGGCCGCGCACCGCGATCCGCCTGTTCAGTTCCAACTGATCGGGGGCATAGATGAACGCCTTCACCACCGCCATGAACATGATCTTCGCCGACCGCAACATGGCGGTGGATGCCCTGTGGCTTGCGGGCGGGGTCGGCCCGGGCGTTGCCGTCCGGGTCATCCGCAAATCGCCCGACGAGATCACGCCCTTCGGCGCTGGGCGGATATTGTCGGAAACCACTCGACTGGACGCCCGCATCGCAGACCTGCCCACCCCCGCGCCGGGCGATCTGATCAGGATCGGCGCGGAGGACTTCATCTTGCAAGGAGAACCGAAGCTCGACCGCGAACGCCTGATCTGGTCGCTGGACACGAGGCCCGCATGAAGCTGAAGATCGCCTTCGATCCCGACATTGTGGCGCTGATGCAGGCTGAAATCGCCGCCGGGGAAAAGGCGGTGTCCGCTGCCATGCGCGAGGCGGGCACCTCTCTGAAATCCGCCTGGCGCGGGCAGATCACCAGCGCGGGCCTTGGCACCCGGCTGGGAAACAGCATCCGCCTCGCCAGCTTCCCGAAATCCGGCGACAGCCTGAACGCGGCCGCGCTGGTCTGGTCCAACGCGCCGGTGATCATCGGCGCGCATGACACGGGGCCGCTGATCCGCTCCAAAAACGGGTTCTGGCTGGCGATCCCCACCCCGGCCGCAGGGAAGAGCACCAAGGGTGGCCGCATCACGCCAGGCGAATGGGAACGCCGCACTGGCCTGCGCCTGCGGTTCATCTATCGTCGCCATGGGCCGAGCCTCTTGGTGGCGGAGGGAAGGCTGAATTCGAAAGGACGGGCCGTTGCCTCAAAGTCAAAGACCGGACGCGGCGTGGCGACCGTGCCGATCTTCCTGCTTGTGCCGCAGGTCAAACTGCGCAAGCGGCTGGACCTCGCAAGGGATGCGGAGCGGGCGGTGAACGGCGTTCCGGGGTTGATCGTGGCGAACTGGGTGGCAGGGAAGACCTAGCCTGAACAATGGACGTTAGAGAGCAGCCTGTGTCAGGCCAACCGTCCAATCCCTTAGGCTGCCACCCTAGGTGCGCTAGAAACAAACTGGACGACTTTGGCGACGGCCTGCTTTTCGTCACCCTCGTAGACGCCGACTGAATCCAGCCGGTTCATAGCTCGTGTCCGTGTATGCTTGGAAACGGCGTTTTCACGCTCGAGCAGCGCCGCAACCAACGGCCGGGTTTCACCAGCACCCTGCGTTTCAGACCGCAGAAGCATGGCCTCAACTAGCGATAGGTCATTCTGTGCAAGATACAGCGCCACCGGGGCGCGACCAGATTGTTTGAGAACTAGATCAGCCCGCAAATCTGCGCTTTGATCATCTGCTGGAGAATTCTCCAGTATCTCCACGTCTTCAGGCAACGACGATGCAAGCGCCGTCCGCACGTCTTCCTTGAACGTGCTGCGAACGCGATCCGCTGTCATCTGTACCAGATCAGAAACCCTTACGAGAGCCACAATGAGCCGGATCGCATGCGCTGGAATTTCGGATTTCGAGATTGGACCAGTCGAAATTTCCAGTGCGTCGTCATCGAATGTGGCGTCAGCGGTTTCAAGGATCGAGGCGAGCGCCTTCTTCCTTTGATCAGATGCAAGATCGTAGCCGGATGCGACCAGTGACGGCAGCAACCGCCCGGCGTCTTCCAGTTTCCAGTGACCGGTGCTGTCGGGACCGATTGCGTACAGGCCTGCTGGATCGCCTTCGATTTCAAACAGAGTCGTGCTGATGCCGAAGCCACAGGGAAGCTCCGTCACGCTGACACTGTCACAAAAGGCTCTGCAGAGTTCCTGCTTCACAATAGGGTCTCGTCGCTATCACCGCGTGAATGCGGCAGGTTGAAAAGGCTGTGAGCGACAGAAACCGCCCAGTCATCGAAGCCCGATATCACATCGGTGCCAAATCGGCTATCTCGCCCGCAAGGTCGCTTCCTCGCGTCGGCCCCGATCACGACACCGCTTTGTTTGGTTTCAAAGGGTTGATAGTGGATGTGCCAACCTGGATGCGATCCATGGTGTTCGATCCGACACAACACTGTCATATCGCGCCCCACCAGATGGCCCAACATAGCCATGAATTCTTGCTTTTGTGCCTTGTGCGCGAGCAGAACGCGGTACTGATCTGTGCCCACCGCAAACGAAATCAGACGCCAAGTCCAGGTTCCGGCCAGACGATAGGATTGGTTGCCGCGAAGTGGAAATGTGGTCTTTGGCATCTTCTTGCCAGTTGTCCAGCTTCCGGTGCTAACCTGTTCTTTCTCTGCAGAACGGACCCATGCTGCGCCCTTTGCCATGACTGCTCCAAATCACCTTTTTGCCAATAGTAGCACAGGCTTCGCAAAGCGCGAATAAATCCCGAAGGGAACCTTGTGGGTGTCGCCATGGAGGTTTTCCAGACCTACAATCGCAGGAGCGAACAGGATGGCCACCACCCGCGATACCGTCCTGGCTGCGCTGCACGCGCGGCTGCAGCCGCTTGCCGCCCTCACCCTGCGCGATGAAGTGCTACCCGAACGGATCCCCGCATCGGGGCTGATCATCCTGCGCGATGGCCAGCCGGGCGAGCCGGAGGTGACGCTGTCGCCGCTGCGCTACCACTACCGGCACCGGGCCGAACTGGAGGTCGTCGTCCAGGCTGGCACAGGTCGGGCCAGCACCTTCGATACCCTGATAGCCGCCATCGGCACCGCACTGGAGGCCGACCGCACACTTGGCGGCCTCTGCGACTGGGTCGAACCCGAAGCCCCAGCCTCGGTTGACCTGCCCATCGAGGGCGCGGCGGCGCTGAAGGCGGCGGTCATCACCGTCGTCCTGCACTACACCACTACCGGCCCTCTGGCCTGACCATCCCTACATAAAGGAGACTCCCATGGCACGTGCGCAAGGCGCGCGGGCGCAGATGGCGCTTGCGTATGAGACGGTTTACGGCACCCCGCCGGTCAGTGGGTTCCGGCTGATGCCTTTCGCCCGGGCGACACTCGGGTCGGAACAGCCGCTGCTGGAATCCGAACTGCTGGGCTACGGCCGCGATCCATTGGCCCCGATCAAGGACGCGGTTACTGCCGACGGCGAAGTGGTGATCCCCATCGATGTGGAAGCCTTCGGTTATTGGCTGAAGGCGGCGTTCGGCCAGCCCACGACCGCTGGTACCACGCCGAAGACCCACACATTCCAGTCGGGCAACTGGACCTTGCCCAGCATGTCCATCGAGACAGCCATGCCCGAGGTGCCGCGCTTTGCGATGTATTCCGGATGCGTCCTGGATCAGCTGTCTTGGCAGATGCAGCGGTCGGGTCTGCTGACCGCCACCGCAAAGTTGGTGGCGCAGGGGGAAACCATCGCCGCCACGACCGCTGCTGGCACGCCCACCGCGCTGGGCCTGCAGCGCTTCGGTCACTTCAACGGCACGGTGAAGCGGAATGGCGCCGCGCTGGGCAATGTGGTCTCGGCCGAGATCACCTACTCCAACAACCTCGACCGGATCGAAACCATCCGCGGTGATGGCCGCATCGATGGCGCAGACCCGACAATGGCGGCGTTGACCGGGCGGATCGAGGTGCGGTTCTCGGACAGCACGCTGGTGACCCAAGCCATCGACGGTAGCCCCTGTGAGCTGGAGTTCAACTACAGCCTCGGCGCGAACGCCAGTTTCACCTTCACCGCGCATGCCGTGTATCTGCCGATCCCCCGGATCGAAATCGCCGGGCCGCAAGGCGTGCAGGCGACGTTCGACTGGCAGGCCGCCAAAGCCACCAGCCCTGCCCGAATGTGCACAGCTGTGCTGGTCAACACTTTTGCGGCCTATTGAATTGAGTATGAAGGACCATCCGCACAGTGGAGGCGGACGCGGAATAGCGGTATCCCCTTCAACGATTCCCCGTTGAAAGGTTCCGCAGATGACACCCGTCGAAATCATGGCTGCGCTGGAGGCCAGTGGCCCCCTGCCGCGCGAGGCGCTGGAAGCAGCAGGGCAATCGCGCGAAGAGATGGTGCCGGTCTTTCTGGACTACATCGGCAGGCTGCAATCCGCAGGCATGGACGATCTTGAGGGCATGGATGCCTTCGTCTTCATGTTCTTCCTGCTGGCGGAATGGCGGGAGACGCGGGCCTATCGCCCGCTGGCCACCCTGCTCCGGCGCGATCCGGAATTTCTGGATGCACTGTTGGGGGATTCGATCACCGAAGCCTCCGCGCGTGTCATGGCAGGGGTGTTTGACGGCGATCTGCAACCGCTGTTCGACATCCTGCTGGATAATGATGCCGATGGTTTCGTGCGCGGCGAGATGTTTGACACGCTGGCCATCGTCGCCTTGGAGAACCCGGACCTGCGGCCACAAATCACGCAGTTCCTGATCGACTTCTTCGACCTCACTGGCACCAGGACGGGCGAGGAAGTCTGGTGGTCTTGGGCCGAATGCATCGCGGCCCTTGGCCTTGCAAACATGGACACGGCGGTGCGCGCCGTGTTCGACAGTGGTCTGATCACCCCGGATCACAGCCGGTTCGAGGACTTTACCGAGCGGCTTCAGGCGACGCTGGATGCCGGTCGGCCCGACTGGTTCACCAGCCTGTCGAGCAACACGCTGATCACCGACACCATCGCAGAACTTGCACGGTGGTACTGCTTCACGCCGGAGTATCTGGCCAAGAAGGCTGCGGGGACACTGAACGTCCTGTCCTCCCTGATGCCCCGCAGCGGTGATCCGTTCAACGCCGTGTTCACCGGCAAAGTAGGGCGGAACGATCCCTGCCCCTGCGGCAGTGGCAAGAAATTCAAGAAATGCTGTCTCCAATGACCTGAACAGTCCCCCTTCTCTACTGACCACCCTCCCCAGCGACGTGCCCCGGCACGTCGCTTTTGTTTTGAGAAAGGCCCACCGATGATCCGACTGAACCTGACCGCCACGCCGCAATGGCTGGACCTCGCCCCCGGCTTGCGCCTTCTGGTCGGCCCGCTGACCACCGCGCTGATGGTGTCCGCCCGCGCCGACCCTGCCATCGAGGCCCTGCCAGAGGGTGCCACGCAGGAGGCACTGGCGCTCGCCATGGCGAAAGCAGTGGCCCGCCGCGCGGTGCTGGATTGGGAGGGCGTCGGTGATGCCATGGGCACAATTGTGCCCGTCACCCCTGAAGGGATCGACGCGCTGCTGGAAATCTGGCCAGTCTTCGAGGCCTTCCAGACGCAATACGTCGCCAAGGGCCTGATCCTGGACGCCGAAAAAAACGTCTCCGCGCCCTCGCCGACTGGTCCTTCGGCGGTGGCGACAGATACTGCGCGGCCTGCGCGGGCCCTTGTCCAGACTGCCCCGCAAGACTGAACCGCCCGCACACACTGGACGGCTGGCAGATCTGGGATCTGGTCGGCCGCCTTGGTGGCCAGCTGCGCGTAATCCCTGGCGCGATCCTCGGCTGGGACATGGGCGCGGCCCTCGCACTGGCCGGGGCGCTGGGCATCGACACCCTGATCGCCGCCGAACTGCTGCCCGAGATTGAGGCGGTCATGGTGCGCAAACTGAACGAACAGATGGAAGGAGGCCGCGATGGCTGAAAAACGGGTCAGTGTGCGCCTCGTGGCGGAAGGCGGCCGCCAGGTGCGCGCGGAACTGGAAGGCATTGGCGATGCCGGGGCACGCGGGTTCGGGCGTCTCTCGACCGAAATGGAAATGGCGAACACCCGGCTGGCCAGCTTTGCCCGCAAGGCCGGGATTGCCCTAGCCGCCATCACGGTCGCGGCAGCAGCGGCTGGCGTTGCGATGGTCCGATCCGGATTGGAGACCATCGGCGCGCAAGCGGACATGGCCGCGTCCCTGAAAACCACTGTGGAAAGCCTGCAGGTACTGACTTGGGCTGGCGAATTGGCAGGCGTGTCTCTTGGTGAGATCGAACAGGCCACGAAGAAACTGACCACGCGGTTGTCGGAAGCGGCCGCAGGATCCGGATCGGCTGTCGGGGCCTTGCAACGTCTGAACCTGACGGCGGCGCAATTGCAGGCCTTGCCGCTCGACCAGCGTATCGTCACCATTCAGGAGGCCCTGAACCGCTTTGTGCCAGAGGCAGAACGCGCCGCTGTCGCCTCCGACCTCTTTGGCGACAAGGCTGCGCTGGCGTTCCTGCGCATCGATCCAGCCACTTTGCGCGAGGCGGCGCAGGATGTGCGCGATTTCGGGGTGGCGGTCAGCGCCAGCGACGCCGCCCAGATCGAACGCACCGGCGATGCCATCGCAAAATTGAGCCTGATCTGGCTGGGACTGACCAACCGGCTGACCGCCGCCGTCGCTCCGGCGCTGGAGGTGGTGGCGAACACACTGGCCGGCATGGCACGCAGCACCGGGCCGATTGGCATCGCGATCAATGCGCTCTTCGACAACATCGGTCGCATCACCACCTATGCCGCGACCTTTGCCACCCTGATGGCAGGGCGCTGGGTTGCGGGGCTGGCCGCTGCAGCGCTGTCAGTCCGGGGCCTGGCCACCGGCCTCGTCATCCTGCGCGGTGTCCTGATCCGCACCGGCATCGGCGCGTTGATCGTCGGCGCAGGGGAGTTGGTGTTCCAGTTCACCCGGCTCGTCGCAGGCGCGGGCGGGTTTGGCGCAGCGATTGGCCTGCTGAAAGAACTGACGTTGGAGGTCTGGGATCGCATCGGCCTTGGGGCCGCGTCTGCCTGGTCGAAGATCGAGGCCAGCTGGGCGGGGCTGCAGGCCACGATCTATGGTGCAATGCAGTCCTCGGTGGAGGCGGTGACCAGTTTCGGCAATTCGGCGGCAGGCATTTTCAAAGGCGCCTATGATGCAGTGAAGGCAATCTGGGGCCAACTGCCTAGCGCTATCGGCGATTTTGCCTTCCAAGCCGCAAACGGTCTGATCGGCGGGGTTGAGGCGATGCTGAATGGCGTCGTCACCCGCATCAACAACTTCATCAACGGGCTGAACGCGGCACTCGACCTGCTGCCCGATTGGGCCGTCGGCGAAGGCGGGGCCCAGATCGGGACGCTTGATCCTGTGGCGCTGGGCCGGATCGACAATCCCTTTGCGGGATCGGCGGCCGCCGCTGGAACGGCCGCCGCTGAAGCCTTCTCGGCCGCGATGGCGCAAACCTATGTCACCACGCCCGACCTTGGCCTCACCGGCATGGCCGAAGAGGCGACAGCCCGAGCCGAGGCCTATCGTGAAGCCTCCGGCATGCTCGCAGATGCAGCCGCACGACCGATGCAAAGCTGGCAGGCGCTGAAGGATGCTGTCGCCGGAGCGGGCAGCGAGGGCGAGGCCGCACTGGACGGGGCCACAGACGCTGCCGACCGTTTGGACGAGTCGATGACGGAAGCCGGGCGCGCTGCCGGTGGCGCGGGGGCCGCAGCGGCAGCGGGCGCCGAAGTGGCCAAGACCGGATGGGAAGCCGCCGTCGCCACCCTTGCGGATTATGCGGCGAAAGCCCGCGATATCGGCGGCGACATCGGCAACACGCTGGTCAGCGCCTTTACCTCTGCCGAAAACGCCGTGGCCGAGTTCGTGAAAACCGGCAAGCTTGACTTTAGCGACCTCGTTACCTCGATGATCGCCGATCTGGCCAAGCTGGCGGCGCGGACCTTCATTCTCGGTCCCATCGCCAACGCGCTCTCCGGCGCTCTGACCGGGGCGGGTGGCATCTTCGCCGATATCCTGCACTCCGGTGGCACCGTTGGGTTGGCAGGAACCGGGCGCATGGTCCCGGCCATGACCTTCGCCGGAGCGCCGCGCATGCATTCGGGCGGCTGGGCTGGGCTTAAGCCGGACGAGGTGCCTGCGATCTTGCAACGCGGTGAGCGGGTGTTGTCGCGCCGCGATGCCACTGGCTACGGACAGGGGCAGTCCTCAGCGCCTGCGGTCAACGTCACCATCCAGACCCGCGACGCCGAAAGCTTCCGCCAGTCGCGCACGCAAGTTGCATCGGACATTGCCCGGGCGGTGTCCCTTGGCCGGAGGGGTATGTGATGGCGTTTCACGAGGTTCGGTTTCCCGACAACATCAGCCGGGGCGCGCGCGGCGGGCCGGAACGGCGCACGCAGATCGTCGAGTTGGCGAGTGGGGATGAAGAGCGCAATGCCAGCTGGGTCAATTCCCGGCGGCGCTTTGACGTTGCTTACGGCATCCGCCGCTCCGACGATCTGGCGGCGGTCGTCGCGTTCTTCGAAGCCCGCAACGGCCGCCTTCACGGGTTCCGCTACAAGGACTGGGCGGATTACAAATCCAGCTTGCCGTCGCTGGCCATCACGCCGACCGACCAGCAGATCGGCACCGGCACCGGCAGCCTGACGACGTTCCAGCTGGTCAAACGGTATACATCAGGCGCGCAGTCCTGGACCCGGACCATCGTCAAACCGGTGGCGGGCACGGTCCAAGTGGCGCTGGGCACTGTGGAACAGCTGACAGGCTGGACGCTGGATGCGACCACTGGCTTTGTCACCTTCACCGCCGCGCCCGGCAACGGCGTCATCGTCCGCGCCGGGTTCGAGTTCGATGTGTCGGTGCGCTTTGACACCGACATGCTCGACGTCACCCTCGACATCGAACGGCTGGGGTCAATCACGTCCATCCCCCTTCTGGAGATCCGGCGATGAAGTCGCTTTCCCCCGCACTTCAAGCCCATCTCGATGATGGCACCACCACCCTGTCCTGGTGCTGGCGGATCATCCGCGTCGATGGGGTGACCCTCGGTTTCACCGATCATGACGCTGTGCTGACCTTTGACGGCACGGGTTTCGAGCCGGAGAGCGGGTTTGCCGCCTCGGAAATCCGATCCGGATCAGACCTTTCCGTCGATGCGCAGGATGCCGAAGGTGTGCTGACCTCCGACCGCATCACCGAAACGGATATCATCGACGGGCGCTGGGACGCGGCACAGGTCGAGCTCTGGCGGGTGAACTGGGTCGACACCAGCCAGCGCGTGTTGATGCGCCTTGGCGCGGTGGGACAGATCCGGCGCGGCCGCATGGCGTTCGTCGCCGAAGTGCGCAGCCTCGCGCATGTGCTGAACCAGACCGTCGGCCGCGCCTATCAGGCCAGTTGCGATGCAGCGCTGGGCGATGGACGCTGTGGCGTCAATCTGGAAGCGCCCGCCTTCAAAGGCAGCGGGACGGTTCTTGCAACAATCAGGGACCGGGGATTTGTCGCCTCCGGCCTCGGGGCATTCGCGACCGGCTGGTTCGCTTCCGGCACCGTGGAGTGGACCAGCGGTGGATCGGTCGGGCGGCGCGCGGAGGTGATGATGCACGAGGTCGCGGATACCGGCGTCACCATTTCGCTGCTGGAAGCCCCGGTGCGGGCGGTGGGCGTGGGCGATGCTTTCGTGATCCGGGCCGGTTGCGACAAGCGGCTGGAAACCTGCCGCGACCGTTTTGCCAATGCGGTGAACTTTCGGGGATTTCCGAACATTCCGGGACAGGATGCGGTGCTGCGTTATGCCTCGAATGGCGACGCCAATCAGGGGGTGGTGCTGTGATGGCCGCCGACCCGGAGGCCGTGATCGCGACGGCGCGCGCGTGGCTCGGCACACCATACCACGATCAGGCCAGCTTGCGCGGGGTTGGCTGCGATTGCCTTGGTCTGGCACGTGGCGTCTGGCGCGATTTGGTTGGGGCCGAGCCGCAAGCGATCCCGCCTTACAGCCGGGATTGGGGCGAGACAGGTATCCGTGAGGTTCTTGCCGATGGCGCGCGCGGCATGATGATCGAGATCCCCGTGGCCCAGATCGGCCCCGGCGCGCTGGTGCTGTTCCGCATGGCCCCGCGCGCCATTGCCAAGCATGTCGGCATCCTCACCGCGCCCGACCGCTTCATCCACGCCTACGACCGGTTGGGCGTGATTGAAGAAGTGTTGACCACAACATGGCGTCGCCGCATCGCCTTCGCCTTCCGGTTTCCGGCAACCGCACCTTTTTCTGGAAAGACCTGATCCATGGCCTCCCTCGTTCTGGGCGCCGTCGGCTCTGCCCTCGGGGCCGGGTTCGGCGGCACCATCCTCGGCCTGTCCGGTGCCGCTATCGGCGGCATGATCGGCTCCTCCATCGGATCGGTGATCGATTCCGCGCTGGTGGCATCATTGTCGCCCGGCCAGCGCATCGAGGGCACGCGGCTCGACAGCCTGCGCATCACGTCTGCCACCGAAGGCACCGTGATCCCGCGCCTTTATGGCCGGATGCGGCTCGGCGGCAACATCATCTGGGCGACCGACTTTCTGGAAGAGGTGAACACTTCAAGCTCGGGCGGCAAGGGCGGCGGGCCGAAGGTCACCACCACCGAATACCTCTATTCCGCCTCCTTTGCGGTGGGACTGACCGAAGCGCCGATCACCGGCATCGGGCGAATTTGGGCGGATGGCAGCCCGATGGACCTGACTGGCGTGACCTGGCGCTGGTATTCCGGCTCCGAGGCGCAGACCGCCGACCCGTTCATCGCGGCCAAGATGGGTGCCACCAGCACCCCGGCCTATCGCGGCCTCGCCTATGTCGTGTTCGAGAACCTCGCGCTGACCGCCTTTGGCAACCGCCTGCCGCAACTGTCGTTCGAGGTCTTCGCGCCCCTTCCCGATCCCGACACCGCCGAGGGGCTGGTGCAGGCGGTGACCATGATCCCGGCTTCCGGCGAGTTCGCCTATGCCACCGATGTGGTGACCAAGACCGATGTAGGCACGAGTACCGCCGAGAACGTCAATGCCATCGCGGACACGCCCGATCTGGAGGTGTCGCTCGACCGACTGGAGGCGCTGGCTCCGGCCGTGGCCAGTGTCAGCCTGGTGGTGGCTTGGTTCGGCGACGATCTGCGCGCGGGCCACTGCACTGTGCGGCCAAAGGTCGAGGTCGCGGCCAAGACCACGGTGCCATCGTGGTCGGTGGACGGCGTGGCGCGGGCCGCCGCCCCGGTAATCAGTCAGATCGACGGCAAGCCGGTCTATGGTGGCACCCCGGCCGATTTCTCGGTGGTGCAAGCCATTCAGTCGATAAAGGCGCGCGGGCTGCGGGTGACGTTTTATCCGTTCCTGATGATGGATGTGCCGCCCGACAACGTGCTGCCGAACCCGTATTCCGACAACGCGGCTGGTGTCGGGCAGGCCGCCTTGCCGTGGCGGGGAAGGATCACCTGCTCGCCTGCTGCGGATTTTGTGGGGTCGGTCGACAAGACCGGCACAGCCGCCGCGCAGGTCTCAGCCTTTTTCGGCAACGCCACGCCCGCAAACTTCGCGGTTTCCGGCACCTCGGTCACTTGGACCGGCGGCACGGATTGGGGTATTCGCCGAATGATTCTGCACTATGCCCACCTCTGTGCGGCAGCGGGCGGGGTCGATGCCTTCCTGATCGGCTCCGAGATGATCGGTCTCACGACGATCCGGAACGGTGCCAGCACCTATCCGGCGGTCACCGCGCTGAAGGCGCTGGCGGCCGACGTGCGCGCCGTTCTTGGGCCGGGCACGAAGATCGGCTACGCGGGCGACTGGTCGGAATACTTCGGCCACCATCCGGGCGATGGGTCGGGCGATGTGTATTTCCACCTCGACCCGCTCTGGTCCGATGCCAACATCGACTTCATCGGCATCGACAACTACATGCCAATCTCCGATTGGCGCGATGGCTTCGACCATGCTGACGCCACCCTTGCGCCTGCAATCTACGACCGGGCCTATCAGCAATCCAACATCGCGGGGGGCGAAGGCTTCGACTGGTTCTACGCCAGCCCGACCGACCGCGACAGCCAGACCCGGACGCCGATCACCGACGGCGGCGTGGCCAAGCCGTGGGTGTTCCGGTTCAAGGATCTGCATGCCTGGTGGAGCAACCCGCACTTCAACCGCCCGGGCGGGGTGGAAAGCGGTGCCGCCACGGCTTGGGTGCCGCAGTCAAAGCCCTTCTGGTTCACCGAACTGGGCTGCCCGGCCGTGGATCGTGGCACCAACCAGCCGAACGTGTTCTTCGATCCGAAGTCGTCGGAAAGCCAGGTGCCCTACCACTCGCGGGGCTGGCGGGATGATGCGATCCAGCGCGCCTACCTCGAGGCAACGCATCTGTTCTGGGGCGCCACAGCGAACAACCCGGTATCGGCGGTTTATGGTGCCTCGATGGTCAACGTCGCCGACTGCGCCGCCTGGACCTGGGATGCGCGCCCCTATCCGTTTTTTCCGCAGGCGAGCGACATCTGGTCGGACGGGCCGAACTGGCGGCTGGGCCATTGGCTGACCGGGAGGCTCGGGGCTGTCTCGCTCGCCGCCCTTGTGCGCCGCCTCTGCCTGCGCGCCGGGCTGGCGGAGGACCGGATGGATGTCTCCGGCCTTTGGGGTGCCGTCGAAGGCTATGTCATCACCGCGCTGGAAAGTCCGCGCGCCTCGATCAGCATGCTGGCGCAGCACTTCGGCTTCGATGCGGTCGAGAGCGAAGGCATGATCCGCTTTCTGATGCGCGGCCAAGGAGCCGTCGCGACGATCACACCCGACGGTATGGTAGCCGCCTCTGGCTCGGGCGACGTGATGGAACTGACCCGCGCGCAGGAAACCGAACTTCCGCAGGCGCTGAAGTGGCAGTTGGCGCGCGCCGACGAGGATTACGACGCGGTCATCGTCGAAGCGCAGCGCATCACCGTGACCGCGGCCCGCATCGCCTCGGAGTCCTTCGCGGTGGCAGTGCCGCCAGAGGAGGCCGAGCGCCGTTGTCGCCGGGCCTTGATGGAAACATGGACGGGCCGCGAAAGTGCCGTGTTCAAACTGCCGCCCTCCCGGCTGGCGCTCGATCCTTGCGACGTGATCCATCTCGACCACGACGCGCGGCTGACTGAGTTCCGGCTGATCTCGGTGGGGGATGCAGGCGCACGCAGCATCGAAGCGCGGCGTCAGGATCGCGCGGTCTACGACCTGCCGCCGGGCGCAGCACGGGCGGCCACGGTAGCCCGTCCGGTCACCTTCGGCGTGCCGGAAGTGCTGTTTCTCGACCTGCCGCAGCTCAGCGACAGCATCCCGGCCCATCAACCGTTGATCGCCGCCGATGCCCAGCCGTGGCCCGGCGAGATGGCGGTGTTCCGCAGCCCGGCGCTGGATGGCTTCACCCTGCTGACCACGTTCGGCCAGAGGGCCAAGATCGGCACGCTGGCAGCGGATTTCTACGCCGGGCCAGTGTCGCGCTTCGATTTGGGCAATGCGCTGGTGATCGACCTCGCCAGCGGCGCACTGCAAAGCGTGACCGATCTCGCCCTGTTCGCCGGGGCCAATGTGCTGGCGTTGGAGGCCGCACCCGGCCAATGGGAGATCGTCCAGGCCGGAATAGCAGAGCTGATCGCGCCCGGACGCTATCGGCTGACCCGGCTGCTGCGAGGCCAGCGCGGCACGGAACTCGCCATGGGCAACCCCGCGCTTTCAGGTGCACGCGTAGTGATCCTCGACACGACGATTGCACCACTGCAGTTGGCACAAGCCGACATCGGCCTGCCGTGGAACTGGCGCGTTGGCCCGGCCTCGCGGCCGGTCAGCGACGCAAGCTACGCCGCCAGGACCTTCACCCCGATAGGGGTCGGGCTGCGGCCGTTTTCTGTGGGTCAGGTCGAACAGCCATGGCGGACGGCCCGCAGCCCCGGCGATCTGACGATCCGGTGGATCCGGCGTTCACGAGCCTTGGCGGCCGACAGCTGGGAGGCTGCAGAGGTGCCGCTGGCCGAGGACAGCGAAGCCTATACGGTGGAAATCCTCGACGGCGCCATTGTCAAACGCACTCTGACAGCCAGCACGACGAGCGTCCTCTACACGGCCGCCCAGCAGATCGCCGACTGGGGCGCAGCACTCGGCCCCGGCCAATCCCTTTCCATCTGCATCTACCAGCTCTCGGCCCTGATCGGTCGGGGCGCTGGGCGCGCCGTCACGCTCACCTTTTGAAAGCAGGATCATGTCCGACATCACCACCCACCTCCTGCTGCCTTACATCTTGGCATCGCAGGGGCAGAAACATGTCACCCACAACGAGGCGCTGCGGCTGCTGGATGCCATGGTCCAGCTTTCGGTGCTGGACCGGGATCTGACAGCCCCGCCCGCCAGCCCGACAGACGGTGACCGATACATCGTGGCCTCCGGCGCGACCGGCCTCTGGGCGGGTTGGGATCTGAACGTCGCCTTTTGGGTCGATGGCGTCTGGCTGCGCCTGGTCCCGCGCCCGGGTTGGCTGGCGTGGATTGCGGATGAGGCGGCCTTTGTCGTCTGGAATGGGTCGGCTTGGGATCTTGTCGGCGAACCGGTCGATGTGTCGGATGCCGTCTTCAGCCTGGTGAACGACGCCGACCCGACGAAGAAGGCGCTGTTCTCGCTGTCGGGCATCAGCACCGGTACGACACGAACCTTCACGCTGCCGAACACATCATCCGAACTGGCAATCCTTGCTGGCACGCAGACCTTCAGCGGCAACAAGACCTTCTCCGGCACATTGACCGCCTCAGGTACAGTCACCGTGTCGGCGGCGGCGGCAACCATTGGCACGGCGACGACGACCGCCACCTACGGTATGGGCACCGGAGCCACGACCACTGGCGTCACCAAGACCGTGAACCTTGGCACCGGCGGCGCATCCGGTTCGACCACCGTAGTGAATATCGGGTCCGCAACCGCTGGCGCTGGCGGAACGACGGTGGTCAACACGCCCACCGTCACATTCGCCAATGCGGTGACGCAGGTGGGTATGCCCCAGGCCAACCTCACTGCCCAGCTTCTCGGCCTCGGCGGTGCCACGGCGGACAGCTACAACCGGGTTTCGGTCAACACCCCGGCGCTCCTGCTCAACAACGCGGGGGCCGGGATCGAAGTGACGGTCAACAAGGCGGTAGCTGGTAACGACGCCGCCTTTGCCTTCAAGACCGGGTTCTCTGCACGGGCGCTGATCGGGCTACTGGGCAACGACGACTTCAGCTTCAAGGTCAGTCCGGATGGCTCGACCTTTTACGAGGCGATCCGGATCGACAGCACCAACGGCCAAGTGGAGTTGCCGCAGCCGACGATCTTGCCCGGTCTTGCGTCAGTACCCGCTGCGCCCCCAACAGGCAAGATTGCCGTCTATGCCCGCAACCGGGCGGGGGCCCCTTGGGTCGATGTGATGCGGCCCTCGGGGCGGGACTTCCCCTTGCAGCCGCATTTCGGGGTGAACCGCATTGCAAACTGGTCGCCGTCGGTCAGCACCGTCATCACCACGGAGGGCCTGCCGATCACCTCGGTCGGCACCGTGTCCACGCCCACCCTTGCCGCTACCAACCTCGCCGCTTCCATGCGGCGATGGCGCCTGACCTCGGCCATCACGGCCAGTGCAGCGGCAGAACAGCGCTCTGCGGGCTGGGCCTGCTGGCGCGGCAATGCGGCTGGTCTTGGCGGTTGGACCTTCGTCTCCCGGATTTCCCTGGCGACGCTGCAGGCGACGGGCATGGGGTTCTTCGGCCTCTATGGCTCCACCGCAGCGCTGGCCACGACGCTGACGCTGGCCACCGTGCTGAATTGCATCGGGATCGGGTTCCAGCGCGGGACGCATGCCAACTGGCAGCTGGTGGCTAACGACGGCACCGGCGCACCGACCCTGACCGACATGGGCGCATCCTTCGCCATCGGTACCGGCGGTGTGCTGACGCTGTACATCGCCACTCCGCCGAACGGCAGTTCCGTCTGGGTGCGGGTGGTCGGCGAGGTGAGCGGCGCGATCTTCGAGGAAGAGATCATCGCCGATCTGCCTGCCAACACCCAGTTCCTCTCGCCCCGCTTCTACCTGAACAACGGCGCCACTGCGGCTGCCGTCGCCTACGACTGCGCGGGCCTCTATCTCGAAACCGACTACTGAAGGACATCCCATGACCGAACGCACCACCATCCTCCACGAGGTCGGCCAGGCCTTCCGTGACAATGGCCTGACCGCAGCCATCACCGCGCTGATCGGCGGGTTCATTGCGCTCCTCGCTGCCGTCACGCGCCGCGCCTTCACCAATGACGCGATGCTGGCGCGGCTCGACCGCGAGCTTGTCGCCGAGCGCGACCGTGTAGACCGGCAGCGCGCCGAGGACCGCAAGGCCGATGCCGACCGGCTTGAACGCATCGAGACCGACATCCGCACCATGCGCAATGTGATGTTTGAGGCCTTCCAGCACGGTCGCAGCGACTGACAAACAATCCACCACCCTGTTGACCCACCCGACCCGCCCCAGAGGCGGGTTTTGCATTTCTGGAGACCATCATGCCCACCACGACCTATGCCCACTACCGCGACGTGCCTGAAAGTGCTTGGCGCTGGCCCAGCTTTTCCCCGGCGGAAATCGCCTGCCGCGGCACCGGGGCCATCAAGATCAACACCGAAGCGCTGGACAAGCTGCAATCCTTGCGCAATCGCCTCGGCAAGCCGATGATCGTCCGCTCGGCCTATCGCAGCCCTAGCCACAACCGCGCTGTCGGCGGGGCACCTGCGTCCAAGCACATGCTGGGCACGGCGTTTGACATCGCCATGTCGAACCACGACCCGGTGCCGTTTGAAGCGTCCGCGCGGGCGGTGGGCTTTCTGGGCTTCGGGTATTATCCCCGGTCGGGTTTCATGCACATCGATCTTGGCCCCGCACGGTCCTGGGGCGAACCCTTCCCAGTTCGTGCCACATCCTTCGTGTCGGAAATCCCCCCTGCCCGTGAAGTCTTGGCCGACAGCCGCACACTTAAGGGCGGTGGGGCAGCAGGTATCGCGACCGTCGGTGCCGCGGGTGTCGAGGTGGCGCAGGAGGTCCTAGCGGAAACCCAATCGGCGATCCTTCCCCTAGTGCCCTACCTTGACACCCTGCGCTGGGTCTTCATCGCCGTGGCGTTGATCGGCATCGCCGTCGCCATCCACGCCCGGATCGACGACTGGAAGCGGGGCCAGCGGTGATGGGCTGGATCACCGCCATCCTCGCAAGCGGCCCGGCGCGCAAAGCGCTGGGCCTCCTGCTGGCCGCCCTCACCATCGCCCTGTTCCTGCTGAACCTCCGCCGCGCCGGTGAGCGCGCCGGGCGGTTGGCCGAGCGTCTTTCAACATCGGAGAGAACCCATGAAATCCAACGCCAGATGCTGGACGCCGCCAGCCACCGCCCCGCTGATCGCGATGCTCTGGCTCAGCGCATGCGCGATGGCCGGTTTTGAAGGGCAGGCCCCGTGCCCGTCTGTCGTCGAATACAGCCCGGTCGAACAGGCCCGTGTTGCCGACGAAGTGGATGCGCTGCCGGATAGTGCGATGGTCGTTCGGATGCTCAGCGATTACGCCGTAATTCGCGATCAGGCGCGGGCGTGTCGGTGAAAGCCGGGCCGGGCAAATAGCCAGCAGGAAACGCCTGACGCCTTGACTGCAGGGCCATGCCCGGCCCGTTTCACAGGTTTACGGTTTAAAGGAGCTGCAGGGAACTTCCCCCACTGCCGGATAGTGCACAAGCCGTCGCCTTGCAGAGGCCGACCCGCGCGCACCCCACAGCGAGCAGCTTAGTTACTCTTCTTGGTCGCTCAAATATGTCGAGCGGAGCGCCTACTTAGAACCTTTGGCACAAAGAAATTGAACAAACCAAATATAAACACGGGGCCGACCCCGGATTGATACGGGGAATATTCCCGGCTAAGAAGGTATCATGCGTTACACTCAGAGCCAGATTCGTGAGCTGCTGTCCATTTCGGTGGACGCTTTTCGAACTTGGCGGGAAGCCATCCCGGCCTTGGCTGCGCACAAAGGTCATGCGCCGAGCTTCACGCCTGGTGAAGTCGTCTCTATGGCGATCATGGCTGAGTTGATCAGGGATTTCGGTATGCGCGTGGGAACAGTGGGCGACCGTTTCGATCAGCTCTTCAAGGAGTGCCGGGGAAGGTCTTGGCTCTCGCTTGAAGACTGCGTGGCCTTGATCGATGCCGACAGCTTCCGGCTAGTCGACGTAAGCTTCGTCCACCGCCGCTCACTGGACGTCTCAACTCTCTGCGTGCCATGCGCACCCATCATAGCGCGGCTGCGCTCGACGCTTACAGCGACGGAAGTCGATCAGGTGCAGGGCCATCTGCAGTTCCCCCCCACCTCCTTGCCCATGCAATCGGAACGCCGCGGTAAGCGGGCATGACAACTACCCTGACATCCAGGTTGGCACCGGAGTGGAAAGACCGCTTGGGCCTTACACATAGGCGCTCGCCCGAACTCTACGAGTCCGCCGAGACCGTCAGCGACGTGCCGCATGCGCCGGCCATCCGAGCCGCCCTCACCGAAATGGGCGTTTCAGCGATCTTCTGCGTCCAAGGCGTCCCAACTGTCGCGATCCTTGAAGCCGATCAATATGACCGTGCCAAAATAATCGACCTTCACGGCGCACTGTGGAATCAGGGTCTGGCGAGTCTGTTGTTGGTCATCGCCGAAGATACGCTCAGAGCGTTTTCGCTTGCCCGTACTCCGCTGAGCGATCCAGGCGACGCCTTCGAGACCCGCTGCCTTATCGATAGCCTTAGCTTGACCACCGAAGTGCTGAGATTTCAGAATCTTATTTACGGCGCGGAATCCGGACGTCTCTGGAAGGACTACGGCGAATACTTCCCGGCGAAAGAACGCATCGATCAGGTTCTCCTCGACAATTTGAATGTCTCCCACGACCTCCTGCAGAAGGCCGCGCTTGCGCCAGATGCAGCGCAAGCCCTGCTTATACAGACGATGTTTATCGCGTATCTTGAAGACCGGAAAATTGTAACGCCTGCCTATTTTGCGGGCGTCTCCGACAAGATTGCCGACAGCTTCTCGGCGTTACTGGAAACGGGGGACGTCCATCTCTTCCGGTCCTTCTTTCGAACGCTCCATGCGGATTTCAATGGCGATCTGTTTGTTGCGCCTTGCTCGTTTGAGCAAATGGGCGAGACGCCAGAAGTCACGTCCGCCCATTTAGCGACCCTGGCGCAGTTCCGGGCGGGTCGCGATGAGATGGCGCTTTCAGGTCAGCAGCGTTTCTGGGGCTATGACTTTCGCTATATCCCGATTGAGCTCGTCAGCGCCGTCTACGATCGGTTCTTGGGTGAACGCGAGGCCGAACGCCGCGCCAGCGGTGCCTATTACACGCCCATGTTCCTCGCCGACACCGTCGTTTCCCAAGCTTGGGAGATGTTGCCGGACGCGACACGGACGACCGGAAACTTCCTCGACCCCGCCTGCGGTTCAGGCGTTTTCCTCGTCCGCTCGTTCCAGCGGCTCTGCGAACATTGGCGCGCCAAACACAATACGCAGACGCTTTCCTGGAAAACGTTGCTGTCCTTGCTGAGCCAAATCCATGGCTGGGATCTGAATGGCGGCGCCGTTCGGGTCGCGGTGTTCTCGCTCTACGTCGCCTTGCTCGAGGAGGTATCGCCACGCGACATCCGTAAGCTGATTACCCGGGGGAAACTCCTGCCGGAACTCTGGGGCAAGACGCTCGTTTGCCGCGATTTTTTCGAAGTGCCGCCCGATGGCGCTCGATACGAGGTCATCATCGGAAATCCGCCATGGACCAGCCGACGCGGTCCAGCGCGTTCGTCCGTGCGTTGGAGCAAAAATGCGGGCCATCCCATGCCCGGTGGCGAGGACGCCTGGGCATTCAGCTGGAAGGCCCTGTCGCATCTCGCCGACGGCGGGCTGATCGCGTTCCTGCTGCCTGCGATGGGATTTTTGCACAACCACGCCCAAAAAACGGTCGAAGCGCGTGATGCCTTCTTCCGAAAATCCCGGGTCCGCCGCGTCATCAACTTCGCCGACCTTCGCTTTCAGCTTTTCGAGAAAGCCCATCGCCCCGCAGCCCTGATCATCTACGGCAGCGCGAATACGGATAATTTTCCCTATCGCTTCGACTACTGGGCGCCAAAGGCCGATCTTAATCTGCGCATCAAGCGCGTCATCACGCTGAGCAGCGCGGACAAGGCCTCGCTCGGGGTGGGCGCGGTTCTCGATAATCCGCTCATCTTCAAGCAGCGCCTTTGGATGCGGGAGCCAGACGCTAAGCTATTCGGTTACCTCGCAAGATTCCCCAAGCTAGAGGCCTTCGTCAATGATTTTGGGGGCCTAAGCCGTCGCCGCGAAGAGCTGGGCGATCGATGGGTCATCGGGCAAGGCTATCAGCCCTTCAATGAAGACAGCGATAGCGATGCGCCTCCACTCGAAAGCACTTATGTCGGCCGACTGCCGGACCTACCCATTGCAGCCTATTCACGTCTGGCTCAGACCGTGGATGGCTTGCTACCGGCTGCATCGTCGAGGGTTCGTCGTCGCGGATTCGAGGCCGGGTTCGATCGCTCGCGCATTCTTATCCCCCGCGGGGTCGAGACGTCACAGAATCGTCTTCGGGCCGCCTATTGCAATCAGCCGCTGACTTTCCAGCATATCTTTCAGGCGATCGTGGTGCCGGAGGGACAGAGTGACCGTGCGAAGCTCCTGACCGCAATACTCAATAGTCGCGTGGCCGTCTGGTACGCGTTTCATGGCACAGCTTCGTTCGGGTCGGATCGACCCGAAGTCCAGCAGGCCGACCTGCTACGATTGCCATTTCCATCACCCGACGATGTCCCCGATCATGCCGCAGCCGCCCAAGCCGCCCTTGAGCTGATCTCGATTGTGGACGAAGCACGCGCACGCTCCACCAAGCCGTTCTCGATGCAGGTCGACGACGGCGAGATCCTGCGGTCGATCGATCGGCTCGCGTACCAATACTTCTGCTTGTCGCACGATGAAATCGCGCTGATCGACGATACCGTTGAGGTGATCCTTCCTGCGCTTCAGCCCCATGAGGGCCAATTCCCGAAACTCTGGGGCGCGCCTGACGAAACGCAACGCGCTCAAT
Source organism: Rhodobacter ferrooxidans (assembly GCF_000176015.1). Taxonomy (GTDB): domain Bacteria; phylum Pseudomonadota; class Alphaproteobacteria; order Rhodobacterales; family Rhodobacteraceae; genus Pseudorhodobacter_B; species Pseudorhodobacter_B ferrooxidans. Next base: position 57,393 of record NZ_ACYY01000020.1, read on the forward strand.
ACGCGCGCACATTGTCGGCCAGCCTCACGGACTGGTTCAAAGGCAAAAAGATTGATGCGCGCCTTGTCGCGCGCGGCGCTGACCTCGCGATCCTTCGCCTTCAGCTGGGCGGCCATGAAGACTATGCAGAAGATGTGGCAGGCGAGCTCAGCGACGTACTTGAGCAACTTGCAGCCCATATCCACAGACCTCTCGACGGCAACTTCCAGCTCATGCCGGACTTGCGCGTTTTTGTCGGTGACTGTCTCTACCTTATAAAGCCTATGCAGATGCGCTTCTGGCTGCGTTCCACCGCGCTCGCCGATGCAGATGGAATAGCGCTCGACCTCCAGCAGGCAGCCGCTTTGTCCCAACAGCGGGGCGCGGATTGATGCTGATCGGCGATGTGCAGGGATGGGTCGACAACTTCGTTTCATTTGATGATCGCTTCCTGGAGAGGATCGCGGCAGCGTGGCCAGCGTGCATGGCGGTTCTTCCCGATCAGCCAGGGGAGGATGATATCACCATCAACCTTGTCGATTGCCTAGCCAAGGACGTCGTGGTGCGTCGGTTGTGCCATTGGGTCGAATACCAGTTCGAACCGTTCGGCCTTGCCGCCGACGGGTCGAAATACAGCAAGGGCATCATCGACATCGCCGTGCTCTTCGACTGGGATCGGCAGCGATACCTAGCCTATGAGTGCAAACGGCTCAACGTGATCAACGGTGGAAGCCGCAGTTCCCTGGCTACCGTGTACGTCACTCAAGGCATGATGCGTTTTCTCACGGAGCAATATGCAGAGCAGCTGCCTGTGGGGTGCATGCTCGGTTACGTGCTCGACGGCGACGTGTCCTTCGCCACTTCACGGATTGCCGACGCCATCGGCGGCCATGTCCCGCTCGCGCTCTCTGAGGGACCTACACCGCTGGCCACGATTGAAGCGATTGAGCGCTTCCGCACAAGGCATACCCGCCTAGCCGGGTCACAGATCGAACTTCGGCATGCGCTATTTTCGAAGGTATCAGCGGCTGTTCAAAACACCTAACTGAGTTTTCTGTATTGCGCAAAAAAGCCCGCTTTCGGGAGTGCTGCTCAGCAGCGAACCGGACACGCCCCCGGTGGGGGTTTGAGCCGAAACTGCATCGTCACCGGCTTCGCTCGCGGCCGCGCATGGTCCAGTCTGCACCGCCATATGTGACAGCGTAGACCAATGCTTCGGCTGTATCATCGTCAAAGGCAATGACGGCTTGCCACGCACCACTCGTCAAACGTTGACATGGCGTTGACACAAAATGCGCGAGCCAAAACCCGACTGTTTAGGTCGGGTTTTATCTATTTGATATATTTGC
>NZ_ACYY01000019.1 GCF_000176015.1 Rhodobacter ferrooxidans
CCTTGCAGGACGTCGTCGCCATCGCCGCCCAGCAGCGTGTCGGCACCATCGCGCCCCATCAACACGTCGTGACCGGCCAGGCCATAAAGGACGTTGGCGGCATCGTCGCCGCCCAGCACATCGGAAAAGTCAGTGCCGCCAAGGTCTTCGACACCGGTCAGCACATCGCCCGCCGCGTCGCCGGTGTTGGCGGAGGCCACCAGCATGTCCACCCGCAGGCCTGCGGTGCTTTGGCCGTAATCGGCCAGATCGCGCCCGGCACCCCCCTCCAGCCGGTCAGCGCCAAGCCCGCCCTGCAGGCTGTCATTGCCGTCGCCGCCCAGCAGCGTGTCGGCACCATCGCGCCCCGACAGAATGTCGTCGCCAGCCTGACCGGTCAGCAGGTTGGATGCGGCATCGCCCGCCAGCGTATCGCCGAACAGGCTGCCGCCCAGATCCTCGACGCCCAGAAACACATCGCCCGCCGCCTCGCCGCTGTTGGCCGCCAGCACGGCCAGATCGACCAGCACCGCCGTCGCCGCCCCGCGATATTCGGCCCGGTCGCGCCCGGCGCCGCCCTCCAGCCGGTCGGCCCCCGGTGCCGCCGCTCAGCACGTCGTCGCCGTCGCCGCCCAGCAGCGTGTCATCCCCCGCCCGCCCGAACAACTGGTCGGCACCCACGCCTCCGTCAAGGCGATTGGAGTCCTGACTGCCGGCAATGGTATCGTCGCCCGCGCCGCCGGTGACCGCCTCGATCGACCGGTAGACCTTGGTGCCCACAGCCATCGTGGCCGTCAGCGAATCAAGCAGGTCAAACCCCAGGTTTCCCTGCCCCTGCGAGAAATCCACCGTGTCAAACCCCTCCAGCCCGTCCAGCAGCGTGGCTGCCGTGGTGCCCGACAGGGTATCGTCCCCCGAGGTTCCGACAAGTTCGGCGCTTTCGGGCGGCAATTCACCGGGGATCAAGCCGGTCGGCACCTCGTGCCACAGGTTGAACAGATCGCGCGATTGAAAGGCCGAGGGCTGGATCGGCTGGCCGTTGGCCGACATGACTGTCAGGGTTTCGCTGCCGAAGATGATTGTGGCACCGCCGGTGCGCGCCACCACCCGCAATTCATCGACCGAATAAACCCGGCCCCAGCCCGACAGGTCGATCCGGTCGATGCCCACCTGGAAATCGCGGATCACGTCGGCCACGCCGTCGGCTGCCAGCACAAAGACATCCGCCCCCGCGCCGCCCCAAAGCGAATCCGACCCGGCGCCATCCAGCAGGATATCGTCGCCAAGATCGCCCTTCAGCGAATCATTGCCGGTGCCGCCGGTAATCATGTCGTTGGCGGCGCTGCCCAGCAGCAGGTCGGCACCGTCCGTGCCCCCGATTGTGGCCGCAACCTCGCCCGGATCAAGCCGCAGGCGCGTGATACCCGTGCCCTCGCCCGCCACGAACAGCTCGATCACACCGCCCACCACCGTGGCGCTCAACGCCGAGATGTTGTGCAGCGCCATCCCCGGCACCTGCAACTGTGTCGCCATCAGTTGCAGACGACCGTCGGGCAGCAGGGTGAACATGTTCAGCCCGTCATCACCACCACCGGCAAAGACGAAAGCCCGGCCCTCCACCACCACCGATGTCAGCGCCTGCACCCCCTGAAACCGGCTGTCGAGCGTGTCGATCACATGGTCGGTCAGGTTCATGCCGCCGTCGGCTGCGATCTGCACCACCGAAATCGACGAGGTTCCCGCCGCCGCCAGCAGCACCGTGGTGACGCCCCCCACCTGCACCACCTCCAGCGCCGAGGGGGAATTCAGCCCCAATCCTTGCGTCGCCCCCAGGGATTGCTGAAAGGTCAGGCGGCCATCATCGCCAATGGCATAGCTGCGCAAGGCATCCTGCGCGGTCGAGGCCACCAGAAGGTAAGATTGCGCCCCGACGGCAAACGATGCCATCGCCGTGACATCGACACCCTGAAAATCGCCGATCACCGAAACGTTGCTGACCTGCTGCATCTGACCGTTGGCCAGCAGCCGGTAGCCCAGCAATCCGGCATCGCCCATCCGGTTCACAAAGCAGAAGGTGTCGGCGCCGACCTCCACCATGATCTGCGCCGCCAGCGTGCCCGACGGACTGCCGATCACCTGTGCGCTGAGCCCCAGACTGCCATCGGCACCCAGCCCATAGCCGCCCATCCGCGCGCCATTGCTGCCGGTCACGATCAGGGTGCTTTGGCCGTTCAGGCTGACGACCTCCAGCCGGGCCGGCGCCGGCAGCGAACTGCCCCAGACAGTGCCTGCCTGATCCAGCAGCGCCATGTCGGCACCGATGCTGACCGCCAGAACCCCGCCCCCCGCGCGGGTGGCCGAGTAAAGCCGCAGCCCGCTTTCGGTCTGCACCAGTTCCATATCCGTAATGCCCGACAGCATATGCGTCGGCCCGTCGAGAAATGTCTCGACCACCTGAAAAGCAGCCACCCCGAACCCCTGTCACCCGAATTTCACACCCGGGATCAGGATGGGCCGACATGCTTTGTCCGGTCTTAACAAAGCAAGGCGGCTTTGTGGCTTTTGCCTTCAATGCAGCCTGGATCGGCGGGCGGTCGGGGGGGATCCAGCCTGCACAAGACCGCCCGTTGCAACCGCAGTGCCCATGAATGCGCCGTCAGCGGCCCACCCCGACATAGGCCTCGAACCCCGCCGCCCGCACGGCATCGGGTTCATAGAGGTTGCGCAGGTCGGCCATCCGCGGTGTCTGCATCTTGCGCGCCAGCTTTTCCAGATCCAGCGCGCGGAATTCGTTCCATTCGGTCAGGATCACCACCAGATCGGCCCCATGCGCCGCCTGATAGGCGTTGTCGTACCATCTGGTGCCGGGCAGCAGTGTCTCGCCCTCGCGGCGGCCTTCCGGATCGACCAGTCGCACCTTGGCCCCCGCCCCCACCAGCGCGGGCACGATGGTCAGGCTGGGCGCGTCGCGCATGTCATCGGTGTTGGGCTTGAACGTCACCCCCAGCACCGCGATCACCTTGCCACTGACGCCGCCGTCACACAGATCGACGATCTTGTCGATCATCCGCCGCTTGACCTCGTCATTGACGGCGATCACCGTCTCGACGATCTGCATCGGCACGGCATAGTCTTGCCCCATCCGCGCCAAAGCCTTGGTATCCTTGGGGAAACACGACCCGCCATAGCCGGGGCCCGCATGCAGGAACTTGTTGCCGATGCGCCCATCCAGCCCCATGCCCTTGGACACCGCCTTGATGTCCGCGCCGGCCCGCTCGCACAGCGCCGCGATCTCGTTGATGAAGGTGATCTTGGTGGCCAGAAACGCATTGGCCGCGTATTTGATCATCTCGGCGCTTTCCAGCCCGGTGAACACCACCGGAAATTCGCGCAGGAACAGCGGGCGGTAGATGTCGGCCAGCACCTTCTTGGCCCGCTCGGTTTCCACCCCCACCACCACCCGGTCGGGGCGCATGAAATCGTCGATCGCAGCACCCTCGCGCAGAAATTCGGGGTTCGAGGCCACGTCGAACTCGGCCCCCGGATGCGCTGTAGTGATCACCTCGGCCACCTTGCGGTTGGTGCCCACCGGCACGGTGGATTTGGTCACCACCACGGCATAGCCGGTCAGCGCCCGGCCGATTTCCTCGGCTGCGGCCATCACATAGGTCAGATCGGCATGGCCGTCGCCGCGCCGGGTGGGGGTGCCCACGGCAATGAACACCGCATCCACCCCCGCCACCGCCGCCGCCAGATCCAGCGTGAACGTCAGCCGCCCGGCCGCCACGTTCTTGGTCATCAGCGCTTCCAGCCCCGGCTCGAAGATCGGCACCTGGCCTGCCTGCAACCGCTCGATCTTGCCGGGGTCCTTGTCGACGCACACCACGTCATGGCCGAAATCAGAGAAACACACACCCGACACAAGCCCGACGTAACCGGTTCCGATCATGGCGATTTTCATGGCTGTTCCCCTGCATGGATTGGTTATCAAATGCATAGGCACTCGCCCAATCGCTGTCAAACAGCCAAAGGCCGCGCCCGTTGCCCGGCGCGGCCCTATCCCGTTGCCCTGTCTTGCGGTCTCAGGCCATGCGCAGCCAGATCGCCGTCGCCGCTGCGGCGCTGATCTCGCTGGCCACAAAGCCCCAGCTTGCCGGCGCCGCAGTCGCATAGGTCAGGGTGCGCCGCAGAACCTTGCGCGCCGAGGTGACCGGCACCCCACCGTTCAGATCCGGCGTCGCCGTCAGTGGCCAGGCCGACAGCGTTGCAGTCGAGCTGTGGCGGATGCCGATCCAGTAGGTCCGTCCCTGCCGCAGGGTCTGGGCGATGGTGGCGCTCTTCACCCCGGTGGTGGAGAAATCCATGTCCGCCGTCTCCTGGATCAGACTGCCGGGGCGGCCATTGGCATCGGCACCATAGATCACCACCTTGCCCAGCGCCGACGCGATCAGCGTGGTCACGTACACCGCCGCCTGGTTCACCGTGATGTCGGCGCGCGGTATGAACGGAAAAAGGTCGATCCGACCCGCCGCCCCAGCCAGCGTTGAGGTTGTCGTGCCGCCGGCACCGCTGGTGGTCAGCACATACTCGCCCGCCGCCGGCGTCAGCCAGGGCACATTCTGCTGGCTGTCGATGATGCGCGCGGCCCCTGCCACCTGTGCCTTGATCTGGCCGGTGCTGGCATTGTGCCAGATCGCGCCATCCGCCGGGCTGGCCGGATCGGCTGCTTGCCCGGCCAGAACCGCCGGCTGATGCAGCGTCACCTGGCCAGAGGTCTGATCGGCACTCAGCGCGGTGACAAAGCTGCTGCCATCCGGGCTGACCTTCAGTGCAATGCCGTCACTGGCCAGCAGGCCCAGCATGGCCCGGGTGCTGAACCCGGTCTTGAACGCCAGCGCCGCATCATTGCCGACGGCGGCCTTGTTCAGCGTCGCCTCGATCCCGGCCCCCCCATGGTTCAGCAGCACCGCAGGCGTGTTGACCGACAGCCGGTTGGTGGCATCCGCTACCGCCCCGCCCAGCCCCAGCCGCAACGCCGACAGGTTTGCCTGCGGCATCGCCACCGCCGTCACTCCGGCGGCAAAGGTCACCGTCGGCACGTTCACCACCAGCGACCCCAGCGCCCCGGCGGTGGCCGAGCCGATGTTGACCACCGTGGTCGAACCTGACGCCCCGCCGGTGCCCAGGTTCAGCGTCTTGCTGCTGCCCGAACCGGTCGCGCCAGTGCCAACCCCATAGGTGGCCACCCCGGTCGCCGTGCCCAGCGTTGCCACCGCGTTGGAGACCGTGAACACCCCCGACACCGTGGTCACCCCCGAGGCTGTCAGCGCCCCCGAAACCCCCACCGCACCGGAAAAGCTCTTGTCGCCGGTGAAAGCCTGCGTCCCCGCCAGCACCGCAATCTCGCTGCTGGTGTTGGGCAGCGCATAGCTGCGGGTGACGCCAGTGCTCAAGCCCGACAACGTGAATTGCGCCCCCTTGGTCGCATCCACCCCGTCGCGCAGCACCAACCCGCCGCTGGAAACCCCCTGCGGCAGCGCCACGATGCCACTGGCGCGGTTGACCGTCAGCGCCGTGGCAAACACCGCCCCGTCCGCACTGACCTTGATCGAGAAATCGTCGCTGCCCGCCAGCCCCATCTCGGCCCGGCCGGAAAACCCGGTCTGATACATCAGGCTGGCGGTATCGCCCGCCGCCGCCTTGTTGACCTTCAACTGATGCCCGGCCCCCTCATGCGTCAGCAGCGTGGCGGGCGAAGATACCGCCAGCCGGTTGACCGCATCCGCCGTGGTGTTGACCCCCAGCATCGTGGGTGCCAGCGGCCCGGACCCCGGCACCGTCCAGTCCAGCCCGTCGAACACCGCGGTCTGACCCTCGGCCAGCACATGCGCCTGCCAGCCCGCCAGCGGCGCAAAGAACTGCCAGCCCTCGGCGGTGAACAGCGCGATCCTGCCCGCCTGCCCGGCCCAAAGCCCGACAGCGCCAGCCGCCACGATGTGCCGGTCACCCACCGCCGCCAGCGCCGGCGGCACGGTCTGGTCGCGGTTCAGCACCGCCAGTTGCACCGCCACATCCAGAAGCCGCAACGCCTCGTTGTGGGTCACGTGCTTTTGCGCCTGGGCCGGCAGGATCAGGGGCAGCGACAGTATCGTCGAAACATCGGGCATGAACACCTCCGCGGAACGCCATAGCCGCGAAACCTAGGCCTTCAGCCCTTACAGCCTGTAACCGCAGCGCCCGCCCTTCCTGCGCCCGCGCAACACCTCAGGCCGAGGCCCGCCGCCGCGCCACCGTCTCGCGCCAGGTCAGCACCGAAATCGCGCCGATGATCACCGCCCCGCCCAGCAGCACGAACCCGTCCACTGCCTCGTCAAACACCAGGGTGCCCAGCAGCGTCGCCCAGACCAGTTGCAGGAACACCACCGGCTGCGTCACCGCCAGCGGCGCCGCCCGGAACGCTTTGGTCATGCAGAAATGCCCGACCGTGGCGAACCCCGCCACCAGCGCCAGCCAGGCCAGTTGCGCCAGTGTCACCGGCACCCAGACCCACCAGGCCACCGGCGCCAGCCCGATGGCCACACTCAGCGACATCATCGCCACCACCCGCGCCGCCGATTCCGTCCGGCTGACCTCCTTGGCGAACAGATACGAGGCGGCAAAACACACCGCCGCCGCCATCTGCGCATAATGCCCGCCCGTCACCTCGCGCACCCCCGGCCGCAGCACGATCACCGCGCCCACCAGCGCCACCGCAATCGCCAGCACCCGCCGCGCCGCCAGCCCCTCGCCAAACAGCAGCGCCGCTCCCAGCGCCACCAACACCGGGTTAAGGTAACCAATCGCCGTTGCCTCGGCCACCGGGATCCGCGCCATGGCATAGAACCAGCACACCACCGCCAGCGTATGCGCCAGCCCGCGCCCGGCATAAAGCCGCAACACCCCCGGCGCAAAGCCGCCCCGCAGCAACGACCCCAGCATCGGCGCCAGCAGCAGCACCCCGAACCCGAAGCGGATGAACGCCGACTGCGCCGCGGGCAGATCGGTGCCCAGATACCGCACGATGCCATTCACCGCCACGAAGCTCAGCCCCGAGGCCAGCATCCACAACACCCCCTGCAACGGGCGCGAGGTTTCGGCGGTCAACACTGGGGCATCAGCAAGGTCAGACATACCGCGACCCAAGCCGATTGCCCCGAAATCCACAAGCCCGAACCCGCGCGCCCTTCATCTGTTCTCAAATATCCTCGGGGGGTGGCCATTGGTTCGCCACCGGTTCAAGAACCGATGGCCACGGGGGCAGACAGCCCCCCGCTCTGCCTCAGCCCAACACCAACCCCGCCGCAATCGCCCACATGGTGCAGCCCACCACCACCTCCAGCACCACCCAGGCCTGAGGTCTGGCAAACAACGGCGCCAGCAACCGCGCACCAAACCCCAGTGCCGCAAAGAAACTGAACGACCCCAGCGTTGCCGCCACCCCGAACACCGCCCCATAAGGCGCATATTGCGCCGAGATGCTGCCCAGCAGCACCAGCGTGTCGAGGTAAACATGCGGATTGGCCCAGGTCAGCACCAGACAGGTGGCAATCACCCGCCCCAGCGGCACCGCCTCGGCGCCCGAGGCCACCAGCGCCTCGCCCCCCTTCCATGCGGCCAGAAACCGCAACGCGCCATAGACCAGCAGAAACCCCGCCCCGCCCCAGCGCATCGCCTGCCCCAGCCACGGCAGCGCCCCCGACACCGCGCCAAACCCCGCCACCCCGGCGGCAATCAGCACCGCATCCGACCCGGCACAGACCAGCACCACCGCCAGCACATGCTCGCGCCGCAAACCCTGCCGCAGCACAAACGCATTCTGCGCCCCGATCGCCGCAATCAGGCTCAGCGCCACCAGATACCCCGCCACCGCCGCCTCAAGCATCGCTTGCTCCCCGCCCTGTTCCGCTTGACATAGGCGCGCCCCACGACATCAATCAAATTAATCTTTCTACCAATGCCTGAATCCTGTTAATTCATCTTCGCCCAAATATCCTCGCGATCGGCACCCCATGCTCGACTACCCGCAACTCCGCGCCCTCGCCGCAGTCCACCGCCGCGGCAGCTTCGATCTGGCCGCCGCCAGCCTCGATCTGACCCCCTCCGCCATCTCCCAACGCATCAAGGCGCTGGAAGAACGCATGGGCACGCTGCTGGTCAAACGCGGCCAGCCCTGCACCGCCACCGCCGCCGGCCTCGCCCTGATCCGCCATCTGGATGAAGTCACCCTGCTGGAGGCCGCCCTCGCCCTGCCCGACCCCGGCCCGACCACCCTGCGCATCGCGGTCAATGCCGACAGCCTGGCCACCTGGGTGATCCCGGCGCTGGCCGCCACCGAAGGGCTGCTGTTCGATCTGGTGATCGACGATCAGGACCATTCGCAAGACTGGCTGAAACGCGGCGAGGTGGCCGCCGCCATCACCTCGCACCCCGGCCCACTGCAAGGCTGCGATACCCTGCCCTTGGGCCGCCTGCGCTACCACGCCACCGCAAGCCCGGCGTTCTGCGCCAGATGGTTCCCGCAAGGCGCCACGCCCGACGCCCTGCACCACGCCCCCGCCTTGACCTTTTCCGACAAGGACAGCCTGCAATCCGCCTGGCTTTCCCGCCATTGCGGCCAGACCTTCCCCTACCCCACGCACCGCATGGCCAGCAGCCACGCCTTCGTCGATGCCGCCGTGACAGGCCTCGGCTGGGGCATGAACCCCGAACCGCTGATCGCCTCCCACCTCGCTGCCGGAACCCTGCTGGAAATAGCCCCCAACACCCCACTGGACGTGCCGCTGCACTGGCAGTTCACCCGCCTGACCGCCGCCGCCCTCGCCCCGCTGACCCGCGCCATCCGCCAGGCCGCCGCCCACACCCTGCACCCGCCCGCCTGACCAACCAGCCCTTGCGCGGCAGACACCGGCAACATACGGTGATCTCTCAGCCGCGGAGCCCAATATGCTGCAAGATCGCCTTCCCGCTTTCGTCCGTGACAGCTATGAATGTCACGACTGGAAGCATGCGAGTGCGATCCTGTCTCAGGACTTCCCGTCCGAATGGCAAGACCTGCTCGACCTGCTGACCACCTTCCGGCTGCAGAAATCCTGGATCGAAACCGGCGGCGGCAACAAATCGAAGCTGGCCAGCTTCATTGACCACTTTCTCACCGACCGCGGCTGGGTTGAAAAGCAGTTCCAGACCGCGATCGAAGTCGATGGCGCGCGGCTCAATTCGCCCACCCACAAGATCGACTGCTTCAAGAACGGCGTCGCCCTTGAAATCGAGTGGAACAACAAGGATCCGTTCTTTGACCGCGATCTGAACAACTTCCGCCTGCTGTTCGATCTGCGTGCCGTCAGCGTCGGTATCATCATCACCCGCGCCGACTCGCTGCAGGACATCTTCAACCATCTTGGGCGCGGATCGTCCTACGGCAATTCGACCACGCATATGTCGAAGCTGCTGCCGCGAATCGAAGGCGGGGATGGGGCCGGTTGCCCGCTTCTGGTTTTCGGCATCACCAAAGCCCTGCTTGTGGAGGACGTGCAATGATCAGTGCCGCCGACGACCTGCTGGCCCGCGCGGGTAAGACCCGCTTCCGCACCGTGCTGGCCGATCCGCCGTGGCAGTTCCAGAACCGCACCGGCAAGATGGCGCCCGAACACAAGCGGCTGGCCCGCTACCCCACCATGACCCTGCGCGAGATCTGCGATCTGCCGGTCGAGGCGGTGGTGGCCGATACCGCGCATCTTTACCTGTGGGTGCCGAACGCCTTGCTGCCCGAGGGGCTGAAGGTCATGGAAAACTGGGGCTTCAGCTACAAGAGCAACATCATCTGGTATAAGATCCGCAAGGATGGCGGCCCGGATCGGCGCGGTGTCGGCTTCTATTTCCGCAATGTCACCGAAGTGCTGCTGTTCGGCGTGCGCGGCAAGAACGCCCGCACGCTGAAGCTTGGCCGCACCCAGGAAAACATCATCTCGTCGCAGAAGCGCGAACACAGCCGCAAACCCGACGAGCAATATCCGCTGATCGAAGGTTGCAGCGAAGGTCCACGGCTGGAGATGTTCGCCCGCGGCCCGCGCGTCGGCTGGACAGTCTGGGGCAACCAGTCCGACGACTACACCCCGACCTGGGACACCTACGCCAACCATTCGCAGTCCAACGTCATCCCGCTGCTGGCCGATGTGAAACTGGGATAGCACTCCCGAAAAAGCAAAAGCCCCCGTCGCCGGGGGCCTTGCATCGCCGTCCGCGAAGCGCCCTCAGGCGTCCAGCAGCGCCGCGACCTCTTCGCTCATGTCGAAGTTATGCGTCACCGTCTGCACGTCGTCGTCTTCTTCCAGCATGTCGATCAGCTTCATCAGCTTCTGCGCGGTGTCCAGATCGACCTCGGTCAGGGTCTGCGGCTTCCAGATCAGCTTGCTTTCCGTCGATTCCCCCAGCGCCTTCTCCAGCGCGTCCGACACTTCGTTCAGCGCCTCGACCGAGCAATAGACCCAGTGGCCGTCCTCGTCGGATTCCACATCATCCGCCCCGGCATCCAGCGCCGCCATCATCACGTCATCGGCCGACCCGGCACTGGCGGGATAGGACACCTCGCCCACCCGGTCGAACCCGTGGCTCACCGATCCGGTCTGCCCCAGATTGCCGCCACATTTGGTGAAATAGCTGCGCACATTGGCAGCGGTGCGGTTCAGGTTGTCGGTCAGCGCCTCGACGATGATGGCAATGCCGTTGGCACCGTAACCTTCATAGCGGATTTCGGTGTAGTCCGCCCCGTCGCCCATCTGCGATTTCTTGATCGCCCGGTCGATCACGTCCTTGGGCATCGAAACCGCCTTGGCCGCCTTGACCGCCAGACGCAGCCGCGGGTTCATGTCCACATCGGGCATGCCCATCTTCGCGGCGACGGTGATTTCCTTCGCCAGCTTGGAAAACATTTTCGAGCGCAACTTGTCCTGCTTGCCCTTGCGGTGCTGGATGTTCGCCCATTTCGAATGGCCTGCCATGACCCGTCTCCGATGCTTGGATTTCGGCTATGCGGCCCTATACTCCAGCCCGCCCCCCCGCCGCAACCCCGGCTAATCGTCCTTCACTGGCCGCGGCGGTGGCGAAGTAAAGCCATAAGTCTGCCCGGTGGCATCGGTCAGGCTGATCCGCGCCATCGGCGTCACCGCAAGGCCCAGCGCCTGCGACAGATCGACAAAGGCGCGGCGCAACGGGTTGGGCTTGTCCACCACAACCTGCCAGTCCAGCCCGCAATCCTGCATCCGCCCGGCCCCTGCGGCCCAAGGCGCATCGCAGCGCCGGCCATCGGCCATCATCACCGTCAGAGTGCTGGCGCTCAGCCGCACCTCGGCGGGGCGGGAAGGGCCGGTGCCCACGCAGGCAGCAAGGCCCAGAAGCAGGGCGAAGGGAAGGATATGTTTCATGTCAGAACTCATACAGCAAAGGCATGGCGATTGTCACCACCACCAGACAGATCAGATTGAGCGGCACGCCGAACCGGATGAAATCGGCGAACTTGTAGCCACCCGGCCCGAACACCAGCGTGTTGGTCTGATAGCCGATCGGCGTGGCAAAACTGGCCGAAGCGCCGATCATCACCACCATCACCAAAGGCCGCGGGTCCACCCCAAGGCTTTGCGCCAGCCCGATCACCACCGGCGTCACGATCACCGCCACCGCGTTGTTCGACACGACCTCGGTCAGGAACGAGGTCAAGAGATAGACCAGAAACACCAGCACATAGGGCGAAATTCCCTGCATGTAGGGGCTGACCCAGCCCACCAGCATCTCGACCGCGCCCGAATGTTCCAGCCCCGCGCCGACCCCCAGCATGCCGAACAGCATCCCCATCAGGCGGCCATCGACAAAGCCGAAGGCCTCGTCGGCGTCGATGCAGCGGGTCGCCAGCACCACGCCGACCCCGATGAACGCCAGCACCTGAATCGAGGCCACATTCAGCGCCGAAAGCCCCACCACCGCCAGCAGCACCGCAATCACGATCGGCGCCAGATGGCGGCGGTAGGCGCGTTCCGACGGATGCGCCACATCGACCAGTTCCATATCCTCGGCCAGACGGCGGATGTCGGCCATCGCCCCCTCCAGCAGCAGCGTATCACCGACCTGCACCTCCAGATCGTCCATCTGCTGACCGGTGTTCATGTTGCGCCGGTGCACCGCCAGCGGATAAACCCCGTAACGCCGCCGCAGCCGCATCTCGCGCAGCGTCCGCCCGACCATGCGGCAACCGGGGCTGATCAGCACCTCGACGGTGCTGGTCTCGACCGAGCTCAGCTTTTCGACCATCCGCAGGTCTTTGTGGGTCTGCAACCCCAGCACTTCCGACATGGCGGTGCGCAACACCACGCGGTCGCCCGCCTCCAGCACCACATCGGCCATCACGCCACGCCGCAGGCTGGCATCGCCGCGCAGCACGTCGATCACCCGCGCGCCCTCGCGGCGGAAAATGTCGATGCCGTCCAACCGTTTCCCGATCAGCGCCGAGTCTTCGGGCACCGCCACCTCGGTGAAGAACTTCATCTTGGAGCGGTCGCTTAACAGCGACGACATCGAATCCCGGTCGGGCAGCAGCCGTTTCGCCCCCAGCCCCAGATAGACCAGCCCGGTCAGCGCCACCACGATGCCAATCGGCGTCATCTCGAAAATCGTGAACGGCGCCAAGCCCTTGGCCTGCGCCACCCCGTCCACCACCAGATTGGTCGAGGTGCCGACCAGCGTCACCGTGCCGCCCAGAATGGTCATGTAGCTCAGCGGGATCAGCAGCTTGGACGGCGAGATCGCCAGTTGCTTCGACAGTTGCATGAAGATCGGCATCATCACCACCACCAGTGGCGTGTTGTTCACGAAGGCCGACATGCCGGTGACCATCAGCCCCAGCAGGATCAGCGTCCGCGCCGGATGGATGGCGGCATTGCGCGCAGCCACCCCCGAGATGTATTCCAGCGCCCCGGTCCGCACCAACCCGCCGACGATGATGAACATCGCCGCAATCGTCCAGGGCGCGTTGTTGGCCAGCACCCCGGTGATCGCGTTCGCCGGAATGATCCCCAGAACCAGCATCAGCCCCGAGGCGCCGATGGCCACCACCTCCACCGGATAGGTCTCGCGCAGGAACATCACGAACATGCCGACCAGGATGGCCACCGCCACCCAGGCTTGCGTCGTCTGTGCCAGTTCCAGCCCGAACATCCTGCCTCCGGTCGTCATTTACGACCCTGTTAGCCGAGTTTCCCGCCCTGTCCAACCGCTTGCAGCCGTGGCTGCACCAGAAACAGCCCCAAAAGCATCACCGCCATCGCGGCCCAGACCCAGCCTGAAAACCGCTCGCCCAGCAGCGCCATCGCCCACAGCATGCCCGCGCCGGTTGTAATGTAGGAACATTGCGCCGCAAACACCGCCCCCGCCCGCGCCGCCAGCCAGACAAAAGACGCATAGGCAAAGCAGTGGATCACCGACGAGGCCACCAGCGCCGCCTCGGCCTTGCCCCAGGGCTGCAACGGGTCGATGAACTGGCCAGAGCCAAGCGCCAGCGGCAGGCAGATCACCGCCCCCACCGCCGAGGCCAGAAACATCGCCTGCACCGCGTCCATCCCCGCCATGCCGAATTTCGCCACGAAATTGCTCTCCATGGCATAGAACAGCGGCCCGATCAGCGCCAGCGGCAACCAGGCCGCCATCCGCGCATCCGGCAGGCTGCCCTGCGGCAAGGCGATCAGCGCCACCCCCGCCAGCCCGCACAAAAGCCCCGCCACCCGCCCGATGCCAAAGCGGTCCATCCCCAGCGCCAGCGCCATCGGAAAGGCCAGCAACGGCACCATCGAGATCAGGATCGACATGATCCCCGACGGCAACCGCGCCACCGAAATGTAGAAGGTCGAGTTGGGAATGATGGTGCCGATCAATGCGATCACCACGGCAAAGCGCCAGCCCGCAAGGCCCGGCAGCACCCAGCGCCCGCGCAGCAGCGTCACCAGCCCCAGCACCACCGCACCGATCACCAACTGCCAGAAAATCAGCCCGAAATGCCGGTGCCCGGTAGAAACCGCCATCTTGCCCAGCGGTTGCGTCGAACCCCAGGCGACCCCCATCGCCACCAGCAGCGCCACATAGCCAAACCGCTGGTTCACGGCCGGGCTTCTTGCAGCCGCCCGCCCACCCGGATCATGCTGATCTTCACCGCCTTGCCGGTCTTGTCGTCGGTCTCGACGCACACCCCCGCCAGCGTCGCCGGGCCATTGGCCGGCTCGAACCGCGATTTCGGCATGCCGGTGACAAAGCGCCGCATCGGCTCCAGCTTGTCCATGCCGATGACCGAGTTGTAATCGCCACACATGCCCGCGTCGGACTGATAGCCGCAGCCGCCCGGCAGGATCATGGTGTCGGCGGTCGGAATATGGGTGTGGGTGCCGACGACCAGAGAGGCCCGCCCGTCGCACCAATGCCCCATCGCCATCTTCTCGGATGTCGCCTCGCAGTGCATGTCCACCACGATGGCCTGCGCCACCCCGCCCAAGGGATGCGCGTTCAGCACCGCCTCGACCGCAGAAAACGGGTCATCAAACGGCCGCTTCATGAACACCTGCCCCAGGGCCTGCGCCACCAGCACCTTGCGGCCGTTGGTGGCGGTGTAAAGCCGCGCCCCCTTGCCCGGTGCACCCTTGGCATAGTTCAAGGGCCGCAATATCCGTGGCTCCTGTTCGATGAATTGCAGCATGTCTTTCTGATCAAACGCATGATCGCCCAGCGTCACGCAATCGGCGCCCGCGGCCAGCAGGCCCTTGGCGTGCTCTGGCGTCAGCCCGACGCCTGACGAGGCATTCTCGCCATTGATCACCACGAAATCGAGGCCCCATTCGGTGCGCAAGCCCGGCAGCCGCTCTGCCACCGCCGCGCGCCCCGCACGCCCCATCACATCGCCGAGAAACAGGATTTTCATGGCGCTTGGGATAGGCGGGCCGCCCCTGCGGCGCAAGGGAAAACCACTGCGCGCCACAAGCCCGCTTCCCTGTGCCGCGCCCTGCCCCTATCTTGCGGCGATGATCCCCCTGCCGCCCGCCCTTGCCGACTGGTTCGCCGCCCAAGGCTGGACCCTGCACCCGCATCAGCGGCAGATGCTGGATCTGGCAGCTTCCCCCGCCTGCCTGCTGATCGCCCCCACCGGCGGCGGCAAGACGCTTGCGGGGTTTCTGCCAACCCTTGCCGAACTGGGGGCAGCACCCGCGCCGGGTCTGCACACCCTCTACATCTCGCCGCTGAAGGCGCTAACCGCCGACATCCGCCGCAACCTGCGCCGCCCCGTCGAAGGTGCGGGCCTCGCGATCCGGGTCGAGGATCGCACCGGCGACACCACTTTTACCCAGCGCCGCCGCCAGCGCGCTGACCCGCCGCATATCTGGCTGACCACGCCGGAAAGTCTGGCGCTGCTGCTCAGCTATGACGACGCGCCCCGCATCTTCGCGGGGCTGCGGCGGGTGATCGTGGACGAGATTCATGCGCTGGCCGAAAGCAAGCGCGGCGACCAGTTGATGCTGTCGCTGGCAAGGCTCGCTACGCTCGCTCCGGGGCTGCGCCGCATTGGCCTGTCGGCCACGGTGGAAGATCCACCGGCGCTGGCGCGCTTTCTGGCCCCCGACTGCCGGATACTGCAAGCCGACCCCGGCCCCGACCCCGACATCTCGATGCTGGAAACCGAAGCCGCCCCGCCCTGGGCCGGGGGTGGTGGCCGCTATGCCATCCCGGCCATTCTCGATCAGGTCCGCGCTCATCGCACCACGCTGATCTTCCACAACACCCGCGCGCAGGCCGAGATCTTTTTCCACGACCTCTGGCTGCAGAACACCGACAACCTGGCCATCGCCATCCACCACGGCAGCCTTGCCCGCGAGCAACGCGACCGGGTGGAGGCGGCGATGACCGCAGGCCAGTTGCGCGCCATCGTCTGCACCGGCACGCTGGATCTGGGCATCGACTGGGGCGATGTCGATCTGGTGATTCAGGTCGGTGCCCCCAAGAACGTCAAACGGCTGGTCCAGCGCATCGGCCGCGCCAACCACCGCTACAACGCGCCCTCCAAGGCGCTGCTGGTGCCCGCCAACCGCTTCGAGGTGGTGGAATGTCATGCCGCCTTCGACGCCGTGCGCGCCCACACCCTTGACGGCGACCCCCGCGGCCCCGGCCCGCGCGACGTGCTGTGCCAGCATATCCTCGCCACCGCCGCCGCCGGACCGTTCGATGCGGGCGCGCTCTATGCCGAGGTCACCACCGCCGGTCCCTACGCCACCCTGACCCGCCCCGACTTCGACGCCTGTCTGGATTTCGTGGCCACCGGCGGCTATGCCCTGCGCGCCTATGACCGCTGGCAACGGCTGATGCTGCGCGGCGGCCAATGGACCCTTCGCGACCCCCGCGCCGCTGCGGTGATCCGCCAGAACCTTGGCACCATCGTCGATACCGAAACTCTGAAGGTGCGGCTGAAAGGCCGGATGGGCACGCCGCTGGGCGAGATCGAGGAGGCCTTTGCGGCCTCGCTGACCCCCGGCGATACCTTCCTGATCGGCGGTCAGGTGGTGCGTTACGAAGGCCTGCGCGAAATGACGGTGGAGGTCACCCGCCAACCCGGCCGCGACCCCAAGGTGGCGGTGTTTTCCGGCACCAAGTTTGCCACCTCGACCCTGCTGACCCAGCGCATCATGGGTATCTTCGCCAAGAAGACCTGGCCGGAGCTGCCCCCGCACACCGCCCGCTGGCTGGCCCTGCAACGCGAGGTCTCGCAATTGCCGCAGGCTGATCGGCTGCTGGTGGAAACCTTCCCCTACGAGGGCCGCGAACACCTTTGTCTTTACGGTTTCGCCGGGCGCAACGCGCAGCAGACGCTGGGGCTGCTGCTGACCAAGCGGATGGAAGATGCGGGGCTGGCCCCTCTGGGCTTCGTTGCCACCGATTACGCCACGCTGATCTGGGGGCTGGAGCCGGTGACCGATGTGGCCCCCCTGCTGGATGCCGCCAACCTGCGCGACTGGCTGGAAGGCTGGCTGGCGGGCAATGCGGTGATGAAGCGCAGCTTTCGCGGCGTGGCGACCATTGCGGGCCTGATCGAGCGCAGCCACCAGGGGCGGCGCAAATCCGGGCGGCAGGCCACGTTTTCCTCGGACATCCTTTACGACACCTTGCAGAAATACGACCCCACCCACCTGCTGCTGGCCATCACCCGCGAGGAGGCGATGCGCGGGCTGGTCGATTTCGGCCGCATCGAGGAGATGCTGGCGCGGGTCCAAGGCCGCATCGACCTGATCGCCCTGCTCCGCGTCTCGCCACTTGCCGCCCCCCTGCTGCTGGAACACGGAAGGGTGCCGGTGGCCGGGGCGGGGCAGGAAAGGCTGTTGGCGGAAGCTGCCGAGCGGTTGCTTGCCGCCGCGGGGCTGGCATGAGCGGCTACGGGTTTTCCCTTGCCGGGCAAGCACTTGTCGCCCTGCCCTCGGGCGCGCTGCACTGGCCTGCGCAGGGGTTGCTGTGTGTATCAGACCTGCATTTCGGCAAATCCGACCGGCTGGCGCGGCGCGGTGGGGCGTTGTTGCCGCCTTATGAGACGCGGGCGACGCTGGCGCGGCTGGATGCCGATCTGGAGGCGACCGCAGCGCGGCAAGTGATCTGCCTTGGCGACAGTTTCGACGATCTGGACGCCGCCGACCGCCTTGAAGATTCAGACGCGCTGTGGCTGACCCGGCTGATGGCGGGGCGCGACTGGACCTGGATCGCGGGCAACCATGACCCCGGCCCCCTGGCGTTGGGAGGCAGCCTGCGGGCCGAGGTGCGGCTGCAAACCCTGACTTTCCGCCACATCGCGGACCTCGGCACAACCGGGGAGGTCTCGGGCCACTACCACCCCAAGGCGCGGCTGGCGGGGCAGGCGCGGCCCTGCTTTCTGCTTGACGACACAAGGCTGATCCTGCCCGCCTATGGCGCCTATACCGGTGGTCTGCGCAGCGACGATGCGGTGCTGACCACGCTGATGGGGCCAAAGGCGCTGGCGGTGCTGACCGGCAGGCGGGCGCTGGCCCTGCCGATGCCGCGCTAGACGGTCAACCCGACAGGTTCCGGCAAACCATTTTCGCGGCAGCAGGCCGTCAACGTATTGGCCAAGAGACAAGCGATGGTCATCGGCCCCACCCCGCCCGGCACCGGGGTGATGGCGCCTGCCACAGCGGCGGCCGAGGCGTAATCCACATCGCCCACCAGCCTGGTCTTGCCATCGCGCTGGATGCGGTTGATGCCCACATCAATCACCGTGGCGCCGGGTTTCACATAGTCGCCGGTGATCATCTCGGGCCGCCCCACCGCCGCCACCAGAATATCCGCCCCCCGACACACCGCCGCCAGATCGCGGGTGCGGGAATGGGCGATGGTCACCGTGCAGCTTTCCCCCAGCAGCAGTTGCGCCATCGGCTTGCCGACGATGTTGCTGCGCCCCACCACCACCGCGTTCAGCCCCGACAGCTTGCCCAGATGCGCGCGCAGCATCATCAGGCAGCCCAGCGGCGTGCAGGGCACCATCGCCTTCTGCCCGGTGCCCAGCAGCCCGACGTTCGAAATGTGAAAACCGTCCACGTCCTTGGCCGGATCAATGCTGTTGATCACCAGATCGGAATTCAGGTGAGAAGGCAGCGGCAACTGCACCAAAATCCCGTGAATTTTCGCATCCGCATTCAGCGCGGCGATCAGCGCCAGCAGATCGGCTTCCGAGGTATCCACAGGCAGCTTATGTTCGACAGAGATCATTCCGACCTCGACCGTCTGCTTGCCCTTGGCCCCGACATAGACCTGAGACGCCGGGTCTTCGCCCACCAGAACCACGGCCAACCCCGGCACCAACCCGTGCTCGGCCTTCAACCGCGCCACCTGTTCGGCCACTTGCCCCCGCACCCGGGCCGCAAAGGCCTTGCCGTCGATCACCGTGGCCGTCATTCCGCATCCTTCCCCAGATGGCTTTCCTCGCGCTCGATCGACCAGTCGACCAGCTTGCGCCAAAGCTTTTCGATCTTGTCCGGCGGCAGCCCGTTGGCCACCGCATGACGCCGCACATTGGCGATCACCTCCTCGACGCGGGAGTTGATCCGCGCGGGCAGCCCGATCCCGGTCTTGATCGCCACCGCCCGGTCGATATAGCCGACACGCTGGGCAAACAGCGCTACCAGTTCTTCGTCCAGCCGGTCGATCTCGGCCCGCAGTTCGGCCATCGTGGTGCATTCTGCCGGAGTCTTCATCTGCGCCTCGCCCGTGAAAGGATGCCGCCTTCTACGATGCACGCGGCCAAAGGACAACGCGGCAGTTGGTCAGAACAGGCCTTCCACATCGCCGTCCGCATTCAGCCGGATCACCTCGGCCGAGGGCAAGCGCGGCAGGCCGGGCATGGTCATGATCTCGCCGCAGATCACCACGATGAACCCCGCCCCGGCCGAAAGCCGCACCTCGCGCACCGGCACCGAATGCCCCGTGGGCGCGCCGCGCACGTTGGGATCGGTGGTGAAACTGTATTGGGTCTTGGCCATGCAGACCGGCAGATGGCCATAGCCCGCCGCCTCCCAGACCTTGAGCTGATCGCGGATCGACTTGTCGGCCAGCACCTCGTCGGCATGGTAGATGCGCTTGGCGACGGTTTCGATCTTCTGGAACAGCGGCATGTCGTCGGGGTAAAGCGGCGCGAAATTGGCGGCACCGGATTCCGCCAGGGCCACCACCTTGTGCGCCAGATCCTCGATCCCCGCGCCGCCATGCGCCCAGTGCTTGCACAGGATCGCCTCGGCGCCCTGGCCTGCCACATAATCCTTCACCGCCTGCACCTCGGCATCGGTATCGCTGAAGAAATGGTTGATCGCCACCACCACCGGCACGCCGAAGCTTTTGACGTTGCCGATATGGCGGCCAAGGTTGGGGCAGCCCTTCTGCACGGCGGCCACGTTTTCCGCCCCCAGATCGGCCTTGGCAACGCCGCCATTCATCTTCATCGCCCGCACCGTGGCGACAATCACCGCCGCCGCCGGTTTCAGCCCAGCCTTGCGGCACTTGATATCAAAAAACTTCTCGGCCCCCAGATCGGCGCCAAAACCGGCCTCGGTCACCACATAATCACCCAGTTTCAGCGCGGTCTTGGTGGCAATCACCGAGTTGCAGCCATGCGCGATATTGGCAAACGGCCCGCCATGCACGAAGGCCGGGTTGTTCTCCAGCGTCTGCACCAGATTGGGCTGCATCGCGTCCTTCAACAGCACCGTCATCGCGCCATCGGCCTTGATGTCGCGGCAATAGATCGGCTTCTTGTCGCGGGTATAGGCCACCACGATGTCGCCCAGCCGCTTTTGCAGGTCGGCCAGATCGTTGGAAAGGCACAGGATCGCCATCACTTCCGAGGCCACGGTGATATCAAACCCGGTCTGCCGCGGGAAACCGTTCGACACCCCGCCCAAGCTGACCACGATATCGCGCAGCGCCCGGTCGTTCATGTCCATCACCCGGCGCCACACCACCCGGCGCTCGTCGATGCCCAGATCGTTGCCCCAGTAGATGTGGTTGTCGATCATCGCCGACAGCAGGTTGTGCGCCGAGGTGATCGCATGGAAATCGCCGGTGAAATGCAGGTTCATCTCTTCCATCGGCACCACTTGCGCATAGCCGCCACCCGCCGCCCCGCCCTTCATGCCGAAGTTCGGCCCAAGGCTGGCCTCGCGGATGCAGACCACGGCCTTCTTGCCGATGCGGTTCAAACCGTCGCCCAGACCCACCGTGGTGGTGGTCTTGCCCTCGCCCGCCGGGGTCGGGTTGATCGCGGTCACCAGGATCAACTTGCCATTCGGGCGGCCTTCCAGCGACTTGATGAACTCCTGCCCGACCTTGGCCTTGTCATGGCCATAGGGCAGCAGGTGTTCGGCGGGGATGCCCAGCTTCGCGCCGATCTGCATGATCGGCAGCTTTTTCGCCTCGCGCGCAATCTCGATGTCGGTCTTGAAGGCCATGTCTCTCTCCCCGCGGGCGCTGCCCGGTGTTTTAATCCGCTATAGCGGCAGAAAGTCACAAGGAAAGGGTGGATTGCGACCGTCGCAGCGGTAAAATCGTCCGCCCGCGTTTCCGATGCGAAACCCAAGCCGGGCTTGCGGAAATTTCCGCAGCGGGGCCTCAGCCCAGCCGAGCCGTATCCAGATGCGCCCAGACCGGCTGATCGGGGATATGCAACCGCAGCACGTCGCCCAGCCGCAAGCTGCCCTCGCGCTCGACCCAGGCGGTGACGCCGCGCTTGCCCTCGGCGGCGGTCTTGAAGGCTTTGCCCATGCAGGGCAGCGCCTTGCCGATGGTCACCGCCGGTTCCTGACAGGGCCGGTTTTCCATATCGACCACCAGCGTCGTGCCGTTTTCGGCCTGCAAGCGGCTCGACGGCGGCAGGTGGCTGAAATCGGGGAAACCTTCGGCCACCACCGAGGCGCCGACCCAGGCATAGTCGAACTCGGCTATCCCGAGGTCCGCCGCCACCTCTGCCATTTCCTCGGCACTCACCACGGCCAATTGCCGGGTGTTGCGGATCAGGGTGCCACGCGGATGCTGCGCCTTGACCCGGCTGCACGATGGCCGCGTCAACCCGGCATGGCTTTCGCGCGCGTAACCGGCAAAGGTCAGCGGCATCTCGGCCACCGCTTCGGCCCGGATCACCAGATCCTGCACCGGCAGCACCTGCGCGCCCAGCCAGACGATCCGGCCCTGAAAATTGGTCGGCAGCAATGCGGGCATGGGTCCACCTTCGGCAGGAAAAAACGGCGTCCGAGCGGGCGAAGCACCGCGCCGCAAGCAAGGAATAAACCTGCTCCTGAGCCAAGCGCAAACGAAAACCCCGAAACCATTCACAGGTTCCGGGGTTTCAGTCTTTTGCGATGTCAGGCCGCCAGCTCAGGCCAGCGGTTCGGGCTTCAACCCGTCGGCACCGGCGTCGGGCTTCAGCAGCTTCGGCTTGGTCTTCGGGATCGCCGCGATCGAACTGACCCCGCCGCCCGACGAGGACGAGTTGTCGCTGTCGTCCTCCAGCTTTTCGCCCGCCACCACCCGGCGAATTTCGTCGCCGGTCAGGGTTTCATATTCCAGCAAGCCCTGCGCCAGCCGCTCGAACTCGACCTTCTTCTCCAGCAGCACCTTGCGCGCCACCTGATAGCCGTCGTCGATCAGCCGTTTCACTTCGGCCTCGATCGCCTTCTTGGTTTCCGCCGAAACCGAGAAGCCGCCGGTGTTGCCCTGATAACCCTCGTGCGCCTCGGCATAATCGATGTTGCCGATCACGTCCGACATGCCCCAGCGCATCACCATGGCGCGGGCGAGGCTGGACGCCTGCTGAATGTCGCCCGACGGACCCGACGAAACCCCCTCTTCGCCATACTTGATGATCTCGGCGGCCTTGCCGGCCATGGTCATGGCGATCTTCTGCTTGGCCTCGTCCTTGTGCATGTTCAGCCGGTCCATCTCGGGCAGGCTGACCACCATGCCCAGCGCCCCGCCGCGCGGAATGATGGTGGCCTTATAGACCGGGTCGCATTTCGGCATGTTGATGCCGACGATGGCGTGACCGGCCTCGTGATAGGCGGTCTTTTCCTTCTGGTCGGCGGTCAGCACCATCGAGCGGCGCTCGGCCCCCATCATCACCTTGTCCTTGGCGTTCTCGAAATCGTCCATGGTCACGAAGCTGCGGCCCACCCGGGCGGCGGTCAGCGCCGCCTCGTTCACCAGGTTGGCAAGGTCAGCGCCCGAGAAGCCGGGGCAGCCGCGCGCGATGATGCGCAGATCGACATCCGGCCCCACCGGCACCTTGCGGGCATGCACGGTCAGGATCTTTTCGCGGCCCTTGATATCGGGGTTCGGCACCTGAATCTGCCGGTCAAACCGGCCGGGGCGCAGCAGTGCGGGGTCCAGCACGTCCTTGCGGTTGGTGGCGGCGACGATGATCACACCCTCGTTGGCCTCGAAGCCGTCCATTTCCACCAGCAACTGGTTCAGCGTCTGTTCGCGCTCGTCATTGCCGCCGCCCATGCCGACGCCCCGCGCCCGGCCCACGGCATCAATCTCGTCGATGAACACGATGCAGGGCGCGTTCTTCTTGGCCTGCTCGAACATGTCGCGCACCCGGGAGGCACCCACACCCACGAACATTTCCACGAAATCCGAGCCGGAAATCGTGAAGAACGGCACCCCGGCCTCACCGGCAATCGCCCGCGCCAGCAGGGTCTTACCAGTGCCCGGAGGACCAACCAGCAGCGCGCCTTTCGGAATTTTACCGCCCAGGCGGCTGAATTTCTGCGGATTGCGCAGGAATTCGACGATCTCTTCCAACTCTTCCTTGGCCTCGTCGATGCCCGCCACGTCGTCGAACGTCACCCGGCCATGCTTTTCCGTCAGCAGTTTGGCGCGCGATTTGCCAAAGCCCATCGCCCCGCCTTTGCCGCCGCCCTGCATCCGGTTCATGAAGAACACCCAGATGCCGATCAACAGAAGGAACGGCAGCCAAACGCCAAGGACGGACAGGAACCCCGATTGCTCCTGCGCCTCGGCCCGCACCTCGACGTTTTTGGCAATCAGCCGGTCGGTGATGTTCTCGTCCAGCGGCTTGATGGTGACGTAGCGCGCGCCATCACTGCCCATCACCGAAATCTTTTCGCCATCCAGCGTCACACTGGCGACCTTGCCGGCATCGACCTGCGCAATGAATTCCGAATAGGACAGGCTGCGCGCGGCGCTGGTGCCGGTGCCATTGCTGAACAGATTGAACAGCGCCAGGATCAGCAGGAACAGCACCACCCAGAACGCGATATTTCGTGCATTGCCCACGAACAGTCTCCCCAAGTGCCCCGGCGCGTCTGGCGCAGGGCGTCCCTGTGTAAGATAGAGATTAGCGCGGGGTGTTCAATGCGATAAAGCGCAAAGAAAATCACCATCCGGTGCAGGGGCGATTTCCGCTCGCCAGCCGAGCCCGAACCCGGCCAGCGGGGCTGCCAGCAATTCCGCGCCGCGCCAGGCCGAAACCGAGGCCAGCAGCGACGCCCTTGGCACCCCGGTCGCCCGCCAGTCCGGGCAGCGCGCCAGCCCTGCGGCGCCCAAGGCTCTCAATTCCAAGCCGTTGATTTCCGGCCCGTAAACCCGCCAGCGGCCATCCCACAACGCATCCGCTGTGGTCACATGGTCGCGCACCGCCTGCCATTCGCGCAGCACCCGGAGACCCTCGGGGCGCAGCAACATCCTGCACCCCAGCAGCGTCGCCGGACGCCCCGCCCGCAGCTTGGCCAATGCCGCCGCAAGCGCCGGTCCGCGCGGGCCATATTCGGCCGAGGAGACCCGGATCAGCGCCGATGCCAGCAGCCTGCGGGCAATTTCTTCCGGCAGATCGTGCAGCGCGGCAGGGTCGATCACCACATCCCCGGCCTCGATCCGGGCGTATTTCCGGGCGGCGTCGCGGGTCTGCACCTCCAGCGCCGCCCGCACCTGCGCCAGATGCCCTGCCACCTCGGCCAGCCGCTCTGTCGTCAGCCCCAGCGCGGCCAGCGTTCCCGCCGCCTGCCGCAGCCGCACCCGATCAAACCGGGCGTTATCGTTCGAAGGATCATCGACCCAAACGACGCCCCGCCCCGCCAGCCAGTCGCGCAACTCCCCGCGCCCGATCTCCAGCAAGGGCCGCAGCCAGTTCACCCCCTGATGCCGCCGGCGCGCGGCCATCGCCGCCAACCCATCGACCCCCGCACCACGCGCCAGCCGCAGCAGCAGGGTCTCGGCCACGTCGTCGCGATTGTGCCCCAGCGCCACCGCGGCAATCCCGTGTGCCAAGGCCCATTCGGCAATCAGCGCATAGCGCGCCCGCCGCGCCTGATCCTGCAGGTTGCCGCGGCCGTCCCAACCCTGCCAGCGCAGCGTGTCATGCGGCACCGCCAAGGCCGCACAGGCCCGCGCCACGCCTGCGGCTTCGGCGGCGCTTTCGGCGCGCAAGCCGTGATCGACCGTCACCGCCCGGCACGGCAACCCCGCCGCCACCGCCAGATGCAGCAACGCCATCGAGTCGCCACCGCCCGAGACCGCCAGCCCCAAAACAGCAGGGCCTGACCCGGCATCACACCGCGTCAGGCCCTGCAAAAATCGTTGCGGCACCGCCGCGCCCCCGTTTAGCGGCACAGCCGCAGGCATCACTGACAGCCCAGACCCTGCATGGCACTCTGGGCGTCGCTGGCCTCGGTGCTGCCGGGAAAGCGGGTGCCCACTTCGGCCAGCGTCACGCAAGCCTCCGGCCCCTGCCCCAGCGTGCCCAGCGCCTGCCCCAGCTTCAGCAGCGAGGCCGCAGCGCGCGGCCCGTCCGGTGCGCCGGAAAACGCATCCAGATAGGCCCGCGCGGCATCGGCGGTTTCGCCCAACTTGCCCAGCGCCTCGCCGCGCAGGAAATGCGCCTCGTAGGTCAGGGGGCCGCCCGTGTAGGTCGTGGCAAAGGTCGCAAACTGGTTCGCGGCGGTGCGAAAGTCACCGGAATCGAGCACCGCCCGGGCCCGGTCGAAATCTGCCTGTTCGCCAACTGCCAGTTCCGCCCCGGCCGCAGGCGGCGCCACCGGATCGACCGGTGCCGCAGCCCCGCCCGCATCGCCGCCCAAAGTCGGCGTCGCCGGGATCGCCCCGACATCGCCGCCCTCAAGCTCTACCAGCCGGAACTCCAGATCGCCCAGCCGGTTGGTGCCATCGGTCACCACCTTGTTCAGCCGCAACTCGACGCCTTCGGTCTTGGCGGTCAGCCGCACCAAAGCCGCCTCGATCGAATCCAGCCGCTGCAAGGCATCGCCGCCCGCAGCCCCCGATTGCGCCGCCCCGGTGGTGACCAGTTCCTGCTTCAGCGCGTTGAACTCGGCGCTGAGGCCGGCCAGTTCGGCCCGGATATCGGCCAGCGTCTGCGCCCGGTCCTGCGCCATCGCAGCCCCGGGCAGCAGCAGCACCAGCGCGAATGAACGCAGCAGGCTCATGCGATCAGGCCCCCGCGCCCATCGACAGCACCGTCACGGCGCGGCGGTTGCGCGAGTAGCAATCCTCGGTCGAGCAGACCTCGATCGGGCGCTCCTTGCCATAGGACACCGTGCGCATCCGGCTGGCGGTGACGCCCTGGCTGATCAGATAGTTCTGCACCGCACTGGCGCGACGCGCCCCCAGGGCCAGGTTGTATTCGCGGGTGCCCTGCTCGTCGGCGTGGCCTTCGATGATGATGGCATAATCGCGGTTGGTGTTCAGCCACTGCGCCTGCCCTGCCAGCGTGGCGCGGGCCTGATCGGACAGGTTGCTTTGATCGACGGCAAAGAACACCCGATCTCCCAGCGTCTGGTTGAAATAGGCGACCGAGGCCGGGTCCGAGGCATCGCCCAGCCCGCTGCTGTTGATACCGCCCGCACCTCCGGCACCGCCAGCGCCACCTGCGCCTGCACCACCCGCACCGTAGCGATCGGGGTTGTTACAGGCCGCAAGGCCCAGCACGGCCAGCACAAGCAAGGCCTTGGATACGTGGGTCATTAGAAAAATCCTTCTTGTTCTTGGCTCGATTGGACGCAGCATATCAGGTTTGCGCGCCCTTGGGAATCGGGCGCGCCTTGAAAAATCACGGCAAAAGCGGCGACCACGCGGGGTCCGAGGCCGGGGTTTCGGTGCTGATCTGGCGCAGGTTGCGCCCCGAGATATCCACCGAATACAGCGCCGGTTGCCCGCCTTCGCCCGCCTGTTCGCGGGTGAACATGATCACCCGGCCATTCGGCGCCCAAGTCGGGCCTTCATCCAGGAAGGACGCGGTCAGCAGTTTTTCCTCCGACCCGTCGGTCAGCATCACGCCAATGTGAAACCGGCCCTCGTTCTGCTTGGTGAAGGCGATATAGTCACCACGCGGCGACCAGACCGGCGTGCCATAACGCCCGGCGCCGTTGGAAATCCGCCGCGGCTCGCCGCCCCCCGCGCTCATCACATAAAGCTGCTGGGTGCCCGAGCGGTCGGACTCAAACACGATCTTGCTGCCATCCGGCGAATAGCTGGGGGCGGTTTCAATCGACGGCGCGTCGGTCAACTGGCTGAGCGTGCCCGACTGGGTATCGACGGTATAGATGTCGGTGTTGCCACCGCGTTCCAGACTGAACACCACGGTGCGGCCATCCGGGGCAAAGCGCGGCGCGAAGGTCATGGTGCCGGGCTGTTCCTCCAGACTGCGGGTTTGCAGACTGCCCACATCCATCAGGTAAATCTGCGGGAAACCGCTGGTGTAGCTGGTGAACAGGATGCGGTCGCCCGAGGGCGAGAACCGCGGCGCCAGCACGATCGAGGCGCTGTCGGTCAGGTAAGCCACATTGGCGCCATCGTAATCCATCACCCCCAGCCGCTTGGCGCGCTGGTTCTTCGGGCCACTTTCCGACACGAACACCACGCGGCTGTCGAAATAGCCGCCCTCGCCGGTGATGCGGGCATAGGCGGCGTCGGCCACCTTGTGCGCCATCCGCCGCCAGCTTTGCGCGGTGCCGGCGAATTGCAGCCCCTCGCCCATCTGCTGACCGGAGAACACGTCGAACAGCCGGAATTTCACCACGATCTGATCGCCCGAGGCCTGCACCGCCCCAGTGATCAGCGCCTGCGCGTTGATCGCCTTCCAGTCGGGGTAGGATACCGGCGCGTCAAAGCTGGTGACGCGGGCGATATGCGCCGCGGCCGGAATTTCGGCAAACAGGCCCGTGCCCGCCAGATCGGCGGCAATCACCCGGCTGATCTTGGCGGCATAATCCTCGCCACCGCCATTTTCGGCCACGAAATCCGGCACCGCAAAGGGCATCGGCTCGATCACCGGGTTGTTCAGCTCGATCCGCAGCGGTTCGGCCTGCGCCAATTGTGCGAAGGTCACGCCACCAAACAGGGCCAGAGAGAAGGCAATCGCCGGGGTAAGGTATCTGAGACGGGTCATATGTCCCTCATGTTCTGAGCCACCGCCCGACTTTGGGCCGCGGTTTTCGATTTGCCAAAGGGAAAAGCCAAGGCTGTCTCCCCGGTGATGAAATGCAGGAAGCGCGCCGTCATAGCCCGATTCCGTTCGAATTGAACACCAGTTCCAGGTCTTTCCAGGTGTCGTATTTTTCCGGCGGCAGCGGGAAGCCCTCGCTGCCACAGCGCAGGATCGCCCGCCGCGCCACCTCGTAGGCCTGCCGCGCCGCCGCGTCCGACCCGCCCGAGGAGCCGATCATCCGCACCGAGGCCGCCTCGGGCGTGCCATCCGGCCCCACCGACACCGCCACCGTCACCGTGGTGCGCAGCGCCTCGGTGGAAAGGGCGGCGACGTTCCAGCAGCGTTCCACCGCCACCCGCAGCGCATCCTTCTCGCCCGAGGACATCGGCGGCCCGGCGGGGGCGGTGTTGCCGCCTTGCTCGCCACTGTCGGCAACGGCCAGTTCGGCGGCCAGCGCCTCGGCCACCGCATCGTCGGTGGCGGTGCTGTCGGCGGCAGGTTCGGCAGGGGTTTCCGCCGCCACCGCTTCGGCAACCGGCGCAGGCGCCGACCGCGACGGGCGCACCCGCGGGCGGGCGGACGCGGTGGGGGCCAGTTGCGGCGCGTCGTCTGAGGTGTCGGTGGCTTCGGTCACGATCTGGGTCGTGGCTTCTTCAGGTGCTGCGGCGGGTTGTTCTTCCACCACCACCGGCGCTTCGGGCGCAGGTTCCGGCGTCACCGCGGGCGTGGCTTCGGGGGCCACCGCCACATCCGGCGGCGGCGGCTCGACCGGCACCGGCGCCACCCGGGTCGAGGGCCTGGGCTTCGGCTTCACCGATGACGGCGGCACCGGGATCGGCTGCGGCACATCGGCGGGCGGCAATGGCTCGGGGGCCGGCGCAGGCGTCGGATCGGGCGCGGGTTCGGGGGTGGGTTGCGGCTCGGGGTCGGCTGCGGCCACCGCTTCTGGCGCAGGCTCCGGTTCGGGGGCCGGTTCGGGCGCCACGTCCGGCACCACCGGTTCGGGGGCCGCCACCGCAGGCTCGGCAGGTGCGGCAGGTGTCGGCGCCGGTTCCGGCGTCGAAGGTGCCGCCGCCACCAGCGCGTCGAACTCTGCCGCCGACAACAGCGACACCGCCGTCACCGCCGCCTCGGGCGCGTCTTCGGGGGTCGAGAAGAACCCCGCGAAAAGCACCCACAGGATCAGGCAGCCATGCCCGATGCCAGAGATGATGACGCCCTTGTCCATATCGCCCGGCCTAGCCACCACTGCCGCCGAAGGTCGGCCCTTCGGTGTCGGTCACCAGACCGATGTTGCGAAAACCCCCGGCGTTCAGCGCGCCCATCAGTTGCGCCACCCGCGCATAGGGAATCCCGCCATCGGCGCGCAGGAACACCTTGTCCGAGGTGCGTTCCGCCGCGATTGCCTTCAGCTTGGGGATCAGCTCGCCCTCGGCCACCTCGGTGGTCTGTATCATCAGCAGGCCGTCCAGCGTCATGGTGATGGTCAGCGGCTCCTCGGCCTCGTTCGGCATCGCCGTCGCGGCGGTATCGGGCAGTTCCACCGGCACGCCCACCGTCAGCATCGGTGCCGCCACCATGAAGATGATCAGCAGCACCAGCATCACATCGACGAACGGCGTGACGTTGATCTCTGACATCGCCGCCGACTTGCCGCGATGCCGCCGCCGCCCGCCGCCGCCCGATTTCTTGGTGACACCAGCACCCATGGCTCAGGCGTCCAACTGGCGCGACAGGATGGTGGCAAATTCGTCGGCAAAGGCCTCGTAGCCGCCGATGATATGCTCGCTGTCCGAGTTCAGCTTGTTGTAGAACACCACCGCCGGGATGGCCGCCACCAGACCGATGGCGGTGGCCAGCAGCGCCTCGGCGATGCCGGGGGCCACAACGGCAAGGTTGGTGTTCTGCGAGATCGCAATCTGCTCGAAGGCATGCTTGATGCCCCAGACCGTGCCAAAGAGGCCGATGAACGGTGCAGTGGACCCCACCGTGGCCAGGAACGACAGCCCCTTGTTCAGGCTTTCGCTTTCCTTGGCAATCGCCACATCCATCGAGCGGTCGATCCGCGCCTGCGCGCCTGCGATCAGCCCGCCGTCCTGCCGGTGACTGCGCCGCCACTCCAGCATCCCCGACGAGAAAATCCGCTCGGATGCCCCCATCGGCTGCGCACCGATCTTTTCGAACAGCTCGTCCAGCGGTTCGCCCGACCAGAAGGCGCGGTCGAACACCCCGGCTTCGGCCTTGGCCTTGCGATAGTCGATGTGTTTGCGGATGATGATCGCCCAGGACCAGAACGACATGCTCAGCAGCATGATCATCACGATCTTGACGGTGAAAGTGGCTTTCAAGAATAGCGCGAGCAAAGAGAAATCAATCTCTTGCGCCATCGCAAGGGGTGTCGTGTCCATACGCCTGCTCTTTTTCCGGGCTGTTGTTCAGCCGTTATTGCAGTGATTCTAACGGGTTTTAAGGGGGAATGCCACCACATCTGTGTGAACGGCGATTTTGCGCCGCTTAAGGGCTGGGGAGCGCCGCTGCCAGCCGCTGCCGCAAATCGGCGGGTATGCGCGCGGCATGGCCTGCCTCGGTCAGGCAGACCAGCGTCACCTCGGCGTCGAACAGCACGGTGTCGCCGCGCATCACCTGCTGGTGCAGCACGATCCGGGCGACAGTGACCGCCCGCGGCGTGGTGCGCACCGACAGTTCGTCGTCGAATTTGGCCGGACGCAGGTAATCCGCCACCAGCCGCCGCACGGCAAAGACCTGCCCGGTTTCGGCCCGTAACGCGACCTGATCCATCCCCAAGGCCCGCACCCATTCACCGCGCGCCCGCTCGATGAACTTCAGGTAATTGGCGTAATAAACGATTCCGGCCAGATCGGTGTCCTCGTAATAGACCCGCAAGGCGAAGGTGTGGCTCATGGCGCCATCCTCGCCGCCAGCCGCAACGCATGGCTGGCATCGCGCGCAACCGCAGGCAGCACCGGCGCATAGGCCGCGCGGATCACCGCCGCAATCTCGGGGCGCAGAACCGCCACACCGCCCGCCATCGCCAAGGGCGAGGCCCCGGCAAAGGCCTGCTCGCCCCACAGCAGGATCACCTGCACCGCCTGCGAAAGCGCCAGCGTTTCCGCAGGCAGATCGGCCAGCGCCGCATCCATCCGCAAGAACACGAACGCCGCCTTGATCGCGCCACCCGCGTCAAAGCGGAACGCCCGATACTGGTTGGCCCCGCTGGCGGACAGCCGCGTGCACAGCGGCGCAAGATCGGGGATCAACTGGTCCAGCCCCGGCACTTCCAGCAGCTCTGCCCAGTCGCGGCAGAAGAACAGCATCAGATTGGCCCCCAACTCGGGGTCGGTTTCTGCCATTCTGTGCCCGGCCAGCACCACCACCGCCTCGATCGCGCCCTTGATCACCGCCAGCGTCGCGTCATCGACGCCAAACACCACCGGCACGATCGGCCGCCCCCAGCGGGCACACAGATAGCTGCCGTCCGGGCGGGTGAACAGGGCTTGCACAGCTTCGGGACTCACGGTCATGGCTTTCATCTTCGAAAAAATATCCTCGCCGAAGGCATAGAAAGTTTTTGCCGCCGTCTCAATGCTCACCATGAAAGGCCAACTTACACACCGACCAAAGTCCGTAGCCTGAATAATAACGCTCGACTTTCGCAAGCAAATTTTCAAAATGGCCAAAAGTGATTTCAGAGGAAAAAATGCGCACACTGAATGTGGTGGTTTCCGGCGTTCTGGCCCTTTTCATCACCGTTGCGGCAACGCTGCAACCGGCCTTGGCCCAGCCGCAAAAAAACTGGGACAAGCTTTCGACGGCGCTTGTTTTCGGCCTTGCCGGCGGTGCCGAACTTGCAACCTTGTCAAATCATGACAAGCCGGGGCAATTCGAGTTGATCAAGACCATGGCGTCAACCCTGGTTGTCGTGGAAGGGCTGAAGTCGGTTGTCCATGCGCCACGGCCGGACGGTTCGGGAAACGACAGCTTCCCGTCCGGGCATGCGGCGCTGGCATTTTCGGCGGCGACATATTTCGACATTCGCTACGGTGCCGAAAACCGGGTGCTTGTGCCGGTCGCCTATGGTGCGGCAGCCCTGACCGCCGCAGCCCGGGTTCGGGCCGACAAGCACCGGTTCGGGGATGTTGCGGCCGGGGCACTGATCGGTTTCGGGCTTGCGCATGTCTTTACAGATCCTGAATCCCCGATTTCCGCCTATCCGACCGGCGACGGCGTCGGACTGAACTACGCCAGAAGGTTCTGATCCGGTCATGCGGCGGCTGGTCCAGCGGCTTGTCAGTTTCAAGTATGCGGGTCGCGGCGTGTGGCTTCTGTTCAGAGAGGCGAATGCCAGAATTCATCTGGCCGCGACCCTCCTGGTCATTTTGCTTGGCCTTTTCTTGCGTGTTCAGGCCAGGGATTGGGCACTGCTGACCATCTGCATCACCGTTGTCCTTGCTGCAGAGGCGATCAACACGGCCGTCGAACGTGTTGTCGATCTGGTCAGCCCGGAATGGAGCGCGCTCGCCCGCGATGCCAAGGACCTGGCTGCAGGCTGTGTCCTGATTGCCGCCATCGGTGCTGCAATCGTCGGATTGACCGTTTTCCTGCCCTTTCTTTGACAGCGGCGCCGACCGCATCGGTTAACCGGGCCCAGCCGGGCAACCCCGAACTTGCGCTGGCGCGCGGCGGGGAGGGCCGAAGGTTAGACGCCGCTGCCGCGCGCCAGCGCCGCAACTGCCGCTGCCGGTCATCCGTCGAACAAGTCGCTCTGCCACGGCACCCAAACCGCAACCGGCTCGTGCCGACGGCCCGGGCTTGCGCCGGTTTCGCCTTAATTCTCCTGAATGGAAATGCCGCCCTCATCCATGCGGATTTCAACCCCGGTCGGCTGCTGGCGCGCCTGATACAGGTAGTAGCCAAGAACTGCGATGACGGCGACAAGCACCACCACGATGATCGGAAGCGAGCTCTGTTTCATGACTTTGGTCCTTGTTGCAAGAGTGACCTTTGGCCGTCAAGCGGCGAAAGGTTTCCGGCATCATCGCGCGTTTTCCTTGGTCCTGCGCCAACCTGGGTCAGTATCTGCCCCGGCATTGCACACCAAGCCGACCATTGCATTTCTTGCCTATTTGCAACGAAATCTGCAAAATGCGCGGGAAAATCCGGGCCTGAATTTCAATTTTCAAACAAATCGTTCTGCCCCGGCAAGCGCGGCGCTTCCAACCCCAGATGCCGCCAGGCCTTGGCGGCCAGCATCCGGCCCCGTGGGGTGCGCTGGATCAGGCCCTGCTGCAACAGGAACGGCTCGATCACTTCCTCGATCGAGTCGCGGCTTTCCGACAGGGCGGCGCCGATGGTTTCCACCCCCACCGGCCCGCCACCGTAGTTGTCGGCCAAAAGGCTCATATAGCGGCGGTCGGCGCCGTCCAGACCCAGATGGTCCACCCCCAGCCGGGTCAGCGCGCGGTCGGCAATCGCCTGGGTCAGCCGCCCGTCGCCCTCGACCAGCACGAAATCCACCACCCGACGCAGCAAGCGGCCAGCGATGCGCGGCGTGCCACGGGCGCGGCGGGCAATCTCGCGGGTGCCATCCGGGTCGGCTGGAATACCCAATAGCCGCGCGCCGCGGGTCACGATCAGGTCAAGCTCGTCCTCGGTGTAGAACTGCAACCTTGTGGGAATGCCGAAACGGTCGCGCAAGGGCGTCGTCAGCAGGCCCAGCCGCGTGGTGGCGCCGACCAGCGTGAAGGGTTGCAGATCGATCCGCACCGTGCGCGCCGCGGGCCCCTCGCCGATCACCAGATCCAGCGCGAAATCCTCCAGCGCCGGATAGAGCACTTCCTCGACCACCGGGGAAAGCCGGTGAATCTCGTCGATGAACAGCACGTCGCGCGGCTCCAGATTGGTCAGGATCGCTGCCAGATCGCCCGCCCGCGCCAGCACCGGGCCAGAGGTCATGCGGAACCCAACCCCCAGTTCCCGCGCCATGATCTGCGCCAGTGTGGTCTTGCCAAGGCCGGGGGGGCCGTGGAACAGCGTGTGGTCCATCGCCTCGCCGCGCATCTTCGCACTGTCGATGAACACCCGCAGGTTGGCCCGCGCCTCCGCCTGCCCCACGAAATCCGCCAGCATCTGCGGCCGCAGCGCACGGTCCAGATCGGCGGCATCCTCGGGCAGTTTTTCCGGGCGCAGGGTGGGGTTCGAGGTCATGCGCGGTTCAATCCATGGCTGACGGTATCAAGCCTGCGTTTCCAGTTCTGCTCGACCCCGATCACCTGATCCGGTGCAAGGTCGGGGTCAAGCCGTTGCAGGATGGAAAAGCGGAAGGCCGCCGGGTCGCGCCGCGCCAGTTCGACGGTCACACCGCGGTCGCCCGCCACATGCGCCCGCCAGCGCCCGAGCAGGTTTTCCGCGCCGTAGGCCGAGCCGACATAGCGCGCGCCGTCGGTCTGATCGACGATCAGATAGACCCCGCGCCATTCGGCCAGTCGCGCCGCCCAATCGCGCGGCAGGGCGCGCAGTTCGATCGCTGACAGGATCATCTCGCGCCATTCCGGCGGATGGCGTCGCAGCAACGACTCCTCTGAAATGGCTGCGATGTCGGCACCAAGGTTGGCCGCAATCCGCACATAGGTCCGCCCACCGGGGGCAGCGATGGTCAGCCGCCCCACAAGATCGGACAGCGCCTCCAGCCGAGACATGGCGAAACGGACCTGCCGCCCGCCACGCGCCAGGTTTGCCGCAGGCCCGGTATCGGTGGCACCAAACTCCTTTTCCAGCCGCGCGAACCGTGGGTCGGCGTAGATGTCTTCGACCGGAAATTCGCCCTCGGGTCGAACCGCGAACAGTCCGGCAAACACCATGCGCCGCCCAGTCAGAGGCACAAAACTGGCGGCGAACGGGCGGGCCAACAAGATCGCAGTCGCAGACCTGGAATGCACGCTTTGATAGGCGTCGAACAGGTCGGGGTGATCGGCCACGACCACCGGCAGCAAGGCGCGAAACGGATGCAGGTTGGTGGTATGCAGGATGACCGAAACCTGAGCCGGGTCGAAGCCGCCATCCCGCAGAAGCAGGTTGAACTTCATGCGCTACCCCTTCGGCGCCAGCAGTTTCAGGGCGATGCGGATCAGGGTGGCAGTGTCGGCTTCGGGCGCCTCGCCCGCCGCCTGCGCCACCGCTTGCGAGGCATCCACCGGGCCGTAGCCCAGATTGGTCAGCGCCGACAGCGCGTCGGCGGTATAGGCGGCGCGGCTTTGGGTCGGGGCGGGCGTGGGTTTGCGGGCGACCGGCAAAGGCTCGATCACCGCGTCGGCATCGTTGCCTTCGGCACGGGCCGACAGGGCGGCGCCCATCGCCATCACGCCGGGAGCCTTGGATTTCAGCTCCAGCACCACCCTTTGTGCGATCTTCGGCCCGATGCCCGGCGCCGCCTGAATGGACCGCGCATCGCCCAGCGAGATCGCCCGGGCCGCACCTTCGGCCCCCAAAGTGCCCAGGATCGCCATCGCCGCCTTGGCGCCCACGCCCTGCACCGTCATCAATAGCCGGTGCCATTCCTTCTCCAGCAGTGTTGGAAACCCGAAAAGTTGCAGCAGATCTTCGCGCACCAGCAGCTCGGTATACAAAGCCACCGCCTCGCCCGGCCCTGGCAACCCCGCCAGCGTGCGGTCGGACACATGCACGATATAACCCACGCCGCGCACGTCGATCAGCACATGATCCGCCCCGCGATAGTCGATCCGGCCCGAGATTTTCCCGATCATCCCACAGCCCTTTTCAATGCCGCCTCGAACCGGCCCGCCGATTGCAGGTGATGCGCATGGCAGATCGCCACCGCCAGCGCGTCCGCCGCGTCGGGGCCGGAAATCTGCACGCCGGGCAGATGGATACGCACCATATGGTCAACCTGCACCTTGGCGGCGTGCCCCACGCCCACCACGGTCTTTTTCACCGCATTCGGCGCGTATTCCCCGACGGTCAGCCCGGCCTGCGCCGGCACCAAGAGCGCAATCCCCCGCGCCTGGCCCAGCTTCAGCGTCGCCACCGCGTCCTTGTTGACGAAAGTATGCTCCACCGCCGCGGCATCGGGGGCAAAGGCCCGCAGCACCTCGGTCAACTGGGTATGCAAGGAAAGCAGACGCTGCGCCAGATCGCCGTCCTGCGAATGGCAGATGCCGTTGGCAACATGGGTCAACCGCGCGCCATCGACGTCAATCACACCCCAGCCAAGGTTGCGAAGCCCCGGATCGATTCCCAAAACGCGCACGGCCTGCCCCTTGCTCTGCCCATTGTTCGGCTTTTCCGAAAACTTAGCACGAATAGAGAACATCCGCCAATCGAAATCCCGGCTTGCCATGCGCGGGAATACCGTGGTATGCATCTCGAAATTGCGACGGGTCGCGCTGCGAAACCGACGCTTTTGATCAGGGGCGACACCGAACCCTTAAAAACGTGGCAAATTTAAGGCCACGAGCCATGCAATTTCTGCAAGGCGGGATTGCTCCGGCTCCCATTGCTATGCACATGCCGCGAGAATATCTGTCATCGGAAGGCGTAAACGCCCATCCATTGAGCAGTTCGTGAAGGATTCCCGCCATGGCCAATTATGAAACCACCCCCGCCGCACCCTTTGGTGCCATCACCACCTACCACGCGATTCAAGCCGTCTCGAACGTGTTTGGCGCTCTGGCTGCCTGGAATGACGCCCGCGTCACCCGCAATGCCCTGGGCAAGCTGACCGACCGCGAGCTGGACGATATCGGCCTGTGCCGTGGTGACATCGACCAGATCGGCCCGAACGGCCACATCTGATCCGCCTGCGCGTCGGGGCGGAAAGCCCCGCGCATGCCAAAGGCCGCGCATCCCGCAAGGAGCGCGGCCTTTTGGTTTTCCCGGGCAAACCCGGATCAGGTATCGACGCTGGTGACCGCCGCGCCGATCTTTTCGGAAATGAACAGCGTCACCGGATCGGCCTGCATCAGCGCGCCACCCAACCGGTCGAAACCTTCGCCCTGCATCAGGCTTTCCACCCGCTGGTCATAAACTCCGCCGCCGACCTGATAGTAGATCGCGCCCTTCAGCCCGAAGCCGCAGGCCATCACAACCATCAGCGAGCGCAACACCGGCAGGCGTTTGCGGGCTTTGCGCATGTAATAGGAACGGCCCAAGGTGCCTGCCGCCTCGAATCCAAAACCCTTGGCGCGGGCTTTCTCGATGCGTTTCACACGGCCATAAAAGTCGGCAAGATTAGGGTCGGCCATGACCAATACTCCTCAGCATCAGTGTCGGCCCCCACCGTTTGTTCAGGCTATGTCAGAATTGTGGCAGCAATAAGGCGCTGTTACCGGTAACCGTGGCGCAGCACCAAAGTTGACCATTCTCCGATATCTTCGCGGCTTTCCGGCACAAAACCGGCCGCCACATAGGCCGCCGTCACCGCCTCGGCCTGCACCACCAGCAGGCCTGACAGAATCACCAGACCCTCCTTGGCCACATGCGCCGCCATGTCGGGGGCAAGCTCGATCAGTGGGCCTTTCAGGATGTTGGCGAACACCAGATCGAACGGCGCCGCCTCCGCCAGCACCGGATGGCCGAAGCCCGCGGCCTCCACACAGTCCAGCCGCCCTTGCAGCCCGTTGATCGCCACATTGGCCAGCGCCACATCGACCGCCACCTGATCAATGTCCGAGGCGATCACCAAGGCGCCGGGCAGCACCGAGGCCGCCGCCATCGCCAGCACCGCGGTGCCGCAGCCGATATCGGCAACCTTTTCAGGACGGAACCCGGCCTCGAACAGCCGGTCAAACGCCCGCAGGCAGCCCAGCGTGGTGCCGTGGTGGCCGGTGCCAAAGGCCACCGTCGCCTCGATCTGCAACGCCACCCGGCCCGGCGGCACGGTATCGGCGTCATGGCTGCCATAAACATAGAACCGGCCGGCCTCTACGGGGGACAACTCGCGCCGCACCTTGGCCACCCAGTCGATCTCGGGGATTTCCGACACCGCGAACGGCTTGGCGCCGTAAGCCATCGCCAGCACGTCCAGCACCACCTCGTTCGGCGCTTCCAGGAAATAGGCGCCCACTTCCCAAAGCCCGCTGTCATCCTCGATCTCGAACACGCCCACGCCGATCGGCGGCGGAGCCAGCTTTTCCACCGCCTGCGACAGCGCCTGTGCGGCATCTTCGCCCATCAGGGTGGTCAGCGCGGAATAGGTGGGCATGGCGGTATCCTTCTGCGGGTTGCGGTGGCGATAGACGCGGCAACCCGGCCCGTCAAGCACTTAGGGGTCGGCCTTGGCCAGCGCCTTGCGCATCTCTTCCAGCCGGTCGCGCCAGCCTTCGGCATCACCGAAATCAATGAAGCCCGCCTGCCGGTCATGCGCGCCCTTGACCCGGCGGGAATGTTTGATCGGGCACCAGTATTGCTCGGTCCGCGCCGCGATCTCGCGGGCATAGGACAGCAGGCCGTTGCCATAGCCGCAATAGATGCAGTTCAGCTTTTCCACCAGATTGAGGTAGCCCAGCGCCTGCCGGTCGATCACGATGTAGTCGGCGCGGCGCACCTTTTCGATGCCGTAAACCGGAAAACACACCGCCTGATACAGGCTGATGAACAGGTCCAGCAGCACGAAGGGCAGGATCAGCGCATAGATGAACGGTGCTGTCAGCACCACCAGCAGCCGCGAGCGGAACACGTAGCCGAACAGCCGTGACCGCAAGGCGCGGTGCTGTGCATGGGTCTCGCGGTCGAAGATCGCCCGGCCCTGCTCGATGTGATAGCGCAGCGCGGCCTTGCGGGCCTCCAGTTCGGCCTCGACATGGCCCTCCAGCTCGATGATGCGCGCGCGCAACTCGTCCAGGCTT
This sequence comes from Rhodobacter ferrooxidans, assembly GCF_000176015.1. Taxonomy (GTDB): domain Bacteria; phylum Pseudomonadota; class Alphaproteobacteria; order Rhodobacterales; family Rhodobacteraceae; genus Pseudorhodobacter_B; species Pseudorhodobacter_B ferrooxidans. The sequence goes on from NZ_ACYY01000019.1 coordinate 38,926, forward strand.
GACGTCATTCCAGCCCCTTCCCGCGTCAGCCCGACGCTAAACCCCAAGCCCGATTGGGCAGGTCACGCCAGTGCCACCAATGCCGCAATAGCCATTCGGGTTCTTGGCCAGATATTGCTGATGGTAATCCTCGGCATAATAGAACACCGGCGCCGCCACGATTTCCGTGGTGATCGCCCCGCGCCCCGCCGCCGTCAGCGCCGCCTGATAGGCCGCCTTGCTGGCCTCTGCCGCCGCCATCTGAGCCGCATCGAACACATAAATCCCCGAGCGGTAGGTCGAGCCCACATCATTGCCCTGCCGCATCCCCTGCGTCGGGTCGTGGCCTTCCCAGAACAGCTTCAGAAGCTGCGCATAGCTGACCTGTGCGGGGTCGAAGATAACCCGCACCACCTCGTTATGGCCGGTCAACTGGGTGCAGGTTTCCTTGTAGGTCGGGTTCGGGGTAAAGCCCCCGGCATAGCCCACCATGGTCAGCCAGACCCCGGGCACCTGCCAGAACTTCCGCTCTACCCCCCAGAAACAGCCCATGCCGAACATCGCCACCTGCATCCCCGCAGGCACCGGCGATTTCAGCGGCAGACCGGAAATGAAATGCGGCTCGGTCACCGGCATAGGCTGCGCCCGCCCCGGCAACGCATCGCCCGCCGCCACCATCGCCGTCTTCTTCGCGCCAAATCCGAACATCAAAGCCTCCTCTGCGATTCAACCCGATATAGGGCGGCTTACAGCACCGGACCAGTCGCCACACCGAACCGCCCCGAAAGCCGGGTCTCGTTGCCGCGTTCCGGGTGGCGCGGCACCAAGAGCGACAGCAGGAACGAGGTCAGCGCCATGCCCGACGCCAGCCCGAACACCGACCCCGGCGCCGTCACCCACAGATAGCCCAGCAGTGCCGGCAGAAACACCGCCGCGATGTGGTTGATGGTGAAAGCCACCGCCGCCGTGGGGCCAATATCCTGCGGGTCGGCGATCTTCTGGAAATAGGTCTTTTGCGCGAAGGACATGGCAAAGAACAGGTGGTCGATGACATAAAGCCCCGCCGCCACCCAGAGGCCCCAGTCGAACCAGTAAAGCCCGCCATAGGCCAGGAACACGAAGAACAGCCCGCCATGCTCCAGCAGCAGCGATTTCTGCTCGCCGAACCGGCCGATGAACCGCCCCAGGAAGGGGGCCAGCAGCATGTTGGCCAGAAAGTTGATCAGGAACAGCGCAGTGATCTGATCGACGGCAAAGTGGTATTTTTCGACCATCATGAAGGCCGCGAACACCACGAAGATCTGCCGCCGCGCCCCGGCCATCAGTTGCAACAGGTAAAACAGCCAGTAGCGCCGCCGCAGCACCATGTGCCGGTGCTGCCGGTGTGGCCCGTCAAACTGCGGATAGGCCACAAGACAGAACAGCGCGATCAGCGCCGTCGCCCCGCCCGAGGCAAGGTAAACCGTGGAGTAATCCAGCCCCAGGCTTTTCCAGGTCAGCACGATCAGCCCGTAGGCCACCAGCGACGCCGCCGCCCCGATCGAGGTGATCCAGCCCAGCACCCGCGGCGCCTGGGCCTTGTCGATCCATTGCAGTTGCAGGCTCTGGTTCACCGCCTCGAAATAGTGAAACCCCAGCGAGGACAGCAGCGTGACCCACAGGATGCCGGAATAGCTTGGGAAAAACGCCGTGACCGCCGTGGCCGCGCCCAGCAGGAACAGCGCCACCAGCGCCAGCACCTGCTCGCGGATCACCAGCACCAGCAGGATCACCCCCACCGACAGAAAGCCCGGCACTTCGCGCACCGTGTGCAGCCAGCCGATCTCGACCCCGGTGAACCCGGCCTTCTCGATGACGAAATTGTTCAAAAGCGCCGACCAGGTCGAAAACGCGATCGGTTGCGCCGCGGCGATCAGGAACAGCAGGAAAATCGGCCGCCGCCAATAGGGCAGGGTTTGGGCCTCGGCAAGGGACAGGGTTCTGCGCCACATGCCCCTGCCTAGCCCTTCGCCGGTGCCGGGGCGAGTGCAGAATTGTTTCCCGCACAATCCGCGCCCCGGCTACAGCCACGCAATAACCGACTTCGGTTTCTTCTTGGCCCAAATACATCTCTGCCGCCGATGCAGCCCACGGCCCCGAGGGCTAAAGAAAGCTCTGCGGATCAATATCCACCGCCAGCCTCAGATTGGCCGGCAATTTCAACTGCCCCAGCCATTCCGCCAACGCCGCCTGCAAGGGCACGCCCTTTTCCGCCTTCACCAGCAGCCGCACCCGGTGCCGCCCGCGCACCCTTGCAATTGGCGCGGGCGCTGGCCCGAACACCTGCGCCCCGATCCGCCGCAAAGGCGCATCCCGCCGCGCCAGTTCGCCACCGAAATCAAACGCCAGCGCCACGTCGGGCGAGGACAGGATGATCCCCGCCATCCGGCCATAGGGCGGCACGCCCGAAACCCGGCGCTCCTCGGCCTCGGCGGACCAGAACGCTTCCTCGTCGCCGCCCAGAATGGCGCGGATCACCGGGTGTTCGGGCTGATGCGTCTGCAACAAGGCGAGCCCCGGTTTCTCGGCCCGCCCCGCGCGCCCCGCCACCTGGCGCATCAACTGAAACGTCCGCTCTGCCGCCCGCAGGTCGGACCCTTGCAAGCCCAGATCGGCGTCGATCACCCCCACCAGCGTCAGCAGCGGAAAGTTGTGGCCCTTGGCGACGATCTGGGTGCCGATGATGATATCCGCCCCGCCCGCCGCGATCACCCCGATCTGTTCTTTCAACGCCCGGGCCGAGCCGAACAGGTCCGACGACAGCACGGCCAGCCGCGCCTGCGGAAACCGCGCCGTCACCTCCTCGGCCAGCCGCTCCACCCCCGGACCGACCGGTGCCATCCGCCCTGCCACCCCGCAGGCCGGGCAGACGGTGGGAATCGGCTTGGTGGCACCGCACTGGTGGCAAACAAGGCGCTTCAGGAAACGGTGCTCGACCATCCTTGCGTCGCAATCATCGCAGCCGACCTGGTGCCCACAAGCCCGGCACACCGTCACCGGCGCATAGCCGCGACGGTTCAGGAACAGCATCGCCTGCTCGCCAAAAGCTACCCGCGCCGCCACCGCCTGCGCCAGCGGTTCGGAGATCCAGCGGTCGTTGGCAAGGCTTTGCCCGCGCATGTCGATCGCCCGCATGTCGGGCAGTTCCGCCACCCCGAACCGCGCACCAAGGTCCAGCCGCCCATACTTCCCCGCCTGCGCATTGGCCCAGCTTTCCAGGCTGGGCGTGGCCGAGGCCAGCACCACCTGGCACCCCGCCAGCGCCGCCCGCAGCACCGCCATGTCGCGGGCGTGATACAGCACGCCATCCTCCTGTTTATAGGAGGTGTCGTGTTCCTCATCGACCACGATCAGCCCCAGCTCGCGGAACGGCAGGAACAGCGCCGAGCGTGCCCCCACCACCATCTGCGCCCCACCCTGTCCGACCATCCGCCACAGCCGCCGCCGTTCGGTCATGGTCACGCCGGAATGCCATTCCGCAGGCCGCGCGCCAAACCGCGCCTCGACCCGGGTCAGAAATTCGGCGGTCAGGGCGATTTCGGGCAGCAGCACCAAGGCCTGCCGCCCCTGCTTCAGACATTCCGCCACCGCCTCAAGGTAAACCTCGGTCTTGCCCGAGCCGGTCACGCCGCGCAGCAAGGTGGTGCCATAGCCGCCCAAGGCCACCGCCGCCACCAGCGCATCGCCCGCCGTGACCTGATCGCCCTCCAGCCGCGCCGACCCCGAAGGGTCCAGCGCCGGATAGGGCAGATCGCGGGGGGGCGTCTTCCTCCAGCACCGCCCCGGCCTTGACCAGCCCCTTGATCACGCCGGTGGTCACCCCGGCCTCGGCCGCGAGTTCGACCAGCGTCAGCCCGGCCCCGCCATAACGCGCCAACACCTCCAGCACCCGCGCCCGCGTGTCGGTGGCCCGCGCCACGCCGTCGCCTTGGCGGTAAATCCGCTTCATCGACGGCGGATCGCCCAAGCCCGGCGCGCGGGTGGCCAGCCGCAGCATCGCGGAAAGCGGCGTCATGGTGTAGTCGGCGGCGCGCGCCAGAAAACCGCGCATCTCGTCGCGCATCGGGGCTGCATCCAGCACCCGCGTCACCGCCCGCAGCTTGGCCGGATCATAGCCCCCCGACCCCGGCCCCCAGACCACCCCCAGCACCCGCCGCGGCCCCAGCGGCACCTCGACGAAATCGCCCAAGGCACAGCCGCCCTCGGGCGCGCGATAGTCCAACAGCGGCCCCAAAGCCCGCCCCAGCGTTTCGGCCAGCAGCACGCCCACCTCGTCGCCTGTGGCAAATTGCCCGCCTTGCACGCCTGCCTCTCTTTCGCCGCCCCGCATCTTGCGCTACACCACCGGGCAAAGCCGCTGCAACACCCTTGCCGAACAAAGGAACCACGCGATGAAATTCTTCGTCGATACCGCCGATGTCGCCGCCATTGCCGAACTGAACGATCTGGGCATGGTCGATGGCGTGACGACCAACCCCTCGCTGATCCTGAAATCCGGCCGTGACATTCTGGAGGTCACCAAGGAAATCTGCTCTTTCGTTTCCGGCCCGGTTTCTGCCGAAGTGGTCGCACTGACCGCCCCCGAGATGATCAAGGAAGGCCGCAAGCTGGCCGCCATCGCCCCCAATATCGCGGTGAAGGTGCCACTGACCTGGGATGGCCTCAAGGCCTGCAAGGTGCTGTCGGGCGAGGGGTTCATGGTCAACGTCACCCTGTGCTTTTCCGCCAATCAGGCGCTGCTGGCGGCCAAGGCGGGGGCCACTTTCATCTCGCCTTTCGTGGGTCGGCTGGACGACATCAACGCCGACGGGCTGGAGCTGATCGGTGACATCCGCACCATCTATGACAATTACGACTTCAAGACCCAGATCCTCGCCGCCTCGATCCGCTCTGCCAACCATGTGTCGCAATGCGCGCTGATCGGGGCCGACGTGGTCACCGCCCCGCCTTCGGTGATCAAGGCGATGATCAGCCACCCGCTGACCGACAAGGGGCTGGAAGGCTTCATGAAGGATTGGGCGAAAACCGGGCAGAAAATTCTCTGAAACCCTGTATAGTGCCGCGAAAACCAGTGGGACAGTGATGGCATGATCGAACCCGACCTGCGCGACCGCATCCTTGCGGAACCCGAAGTGATCCTGGAGGATCAGGACGTGATGCGCGCGCTGATCGCCGCCAACGAGCGCGCCATGGGCACCAACATCGTCGATCTGCGCGGCATCGCCATGGAGCGGCTGGAAACCCGGCTGGACCGGCTGGAGGATACCCACCGCTCGGTGATCGCTGCGGCTTATGAGAATTTGGCAGGCACCAATCAGGTGCACCGGGCGATTCTGCAGATGCTGGACCCGCTGAGTTTCGAGGACTTTCTGAAAAGCCTTGGCAACGAGGTGGCGCAGACCCTGCGGGTGGATTGCCTGCGGCTGGTGCTGGAATCGGTGCAAAGTGCCGAAGACCCGGCGCTGCGGCGGCTTGGGGACGTGCTGTTCGTGGCCGAACCGGGCTTCGTGGCCGAGTATGTGGCGGGCGGGCGCAATGTCAGTTTGCGGCCGGTGACGCTGCGCCAGACCATCCCGACCTCGGGGCAGATCTACGGCGACCGCGCCGACTGGATCCGCTCCGAAGCCCTGCTGCGGCTGGATTTCGGCAAGGGGCGGTTGCCGGGGCTTTTGGTGATGGGCGCCGAAGACCCGCATCAGTTCAAGCCGACGCAGGGCACCGACCTGCTGGCCTTCTTCGCCGGAATATTTGAACGCACCATGCGGCGTTGGCTGTCGTGACTCTGGTCATCTCTCCGGCGGCACGCGATGCGCTGGAGGCCTGGCTGACCCAGTTGCGCGCGCTGGATGGCGCGGCGGACCACACCATCACCGCCTATAGTGCCGATGTGGCGGGCTATCTGTCGTTCCTTTCGCTGCACCGGGGCGGCACCGAAGGCCTTGCCGCGCTGACCGCCGTGCCGCTTGCCGACCTGCGGGCCTGGATGGCGCACGAGAAGGGACGCGGCCTGTCGCCCCGCTCGCTGGCCCGCGCGCTATCGGCGGTCAAGGGTTTCACCGGCTGGCTGGCCGAGCGCGAAGGCGCCGATGCCACCGCCGTGCTGTCGGCCCGCGCGCCAAAATTCCGCCGCAAGCTGCCGCGACCGCTGTCGGTTGATGCCGCCGCAGACGTGCTGGACCGCGTTGGCGACCAGTCGCTGGAGCCCTGGATCGCGGCGCGTGACGCAGCGGTGGTGACGCTGCTGTATGGCTGCGGCTTGCGCATTTCCGAAGCCCTGGGCCTGACCGGCGCCACGCATCCCCTGCCAGAGGTGCTGCGCATCACCGGCAAGGGCGGCAAACAGCGGCTGGTGCCGGTGCTGCCCGCCGCCCGCGCTGCCGTGGCGCGCTATGTCAGCTTGTGCCCCTTCGAGCTTGCCGCCACCGGCCCGCTGTTCCGTGGCGCCCGTGGTGGCGCGCTGAACCCGCGGCAGATCGCGCTGGTGATGGAAAAGACCCGCGCCCAGCTTGGCCTGCCCGCCAGCGCCACGCCGCACGCCCTGCGACATTCCTTCGCAACCCACCTGTTGTCGGCAGGCGGCGACCTGCGCGCCATACAGGAACTGCTTGGCCACGCCTCGCTGTCCACCACGCAAGGCTATACGGCGGTGGATACCCAGCGGCTGATGGAGGTCTATGACAAGGCCCATCCGCGCGCCTGAACGGTTGCGCAATTTGGCTTTTTCGGGCATCAAGCCAACATGCCGATGCGCCTGAAAGCCCTTTCCGTCCACCTGCTGACCGCCACCGGCGCGGTGCTGGCGATGCTGGCCATGCTGGCGGCGGTGGATGGCAAATGGGACATGATGTTCCTGTGGCTGGTGGTGGCGCTGTTCGTCGATGGCATCGACGGGCCGCTGGCGCGCAAATACGACGTGAAAACCAACTGGCCCACCTATGACGGCGTGCTCTTGGACCTGATCGTCGATTATCTGACCTACGTTTTCATCCCGGCTTTCGCACTGTTCCAGTCGGACCTGTTGCCGGGCTGGACCGGCTGGGTGGCGATCATCGTCGTGGTGTTCGGCTCGGCGGTGTATTTCGCCGATACCCGCATGAAAACCGCCGACTATTCCTTTGCCGGCTTCCCGGCTTGCTGGAACATGGTGGTGCTGGTGATGTTCGCGGTAAAACCCGGCCACTGGATCATTCTGGCCATCGTGATCGCCCTCACGGTGGCGATGTTCACCCGGCTGAAATTCATCCACCCCACCCGCACCCAACGCTGGCGCAGCGTTTCGCTGCCGATTGCGGCGGCTTGGGTGTTCTTTGCCGGCTGGGCCGCCTGGGTAGATTTCCACCCGCAAAGCTGGGCGCATTGGGGGCTGGTGGTCACCTCGCTGTATCTGGTGTTCGCCGGGATCGCGCAGCAGATCATCCCGCCGCGCCACGCGCGGGATTAAAGCCGCGTCAGCATCACCCCCGCGACGATCAGCCCGGCGGCAACCGCCTTGCCCCGCGTCATCCGCTCGCCAAATGCCAGCCAGCCGATCAGCACCGCAAACAGGATCGAGGTTTCCCGCAGCGCCGCCACCACCGCAATCGGCGCGATGGTCATCGCCCAGATCGAGATCGCATAGGCACCGTATGATGCCGCCGAGGCAAAGCCGCCCACCACCCAAGCCCGTGGCGCAGCAGGCAGAACCGCCCATCCCCGCATCGCCAGCATGCCGCTGGAGAACAGCATCCCATCGACCACGAACACCCAGCCGACATAGGTGACCGCATCGCCCGACACCCGCGCCCCCAGCCCGTCGATCATGGTGTAAGTCGCCGTCGCCAGTGCCGAGCCCAGCGCGAACGGCAACAACCGTCGGCTTTCGCCATCCGTGAACACCCCCCGTGCCATCAGCGCGATTCCAAGGCCCAGCACGCCGATGCCTGCGTATTGCATCGGGCTGATCCGGTCGGCCAGAAACACCGCCCCCACCAGCGCCACGACCATCGGCGCCGCCCCGCGGGCAATCGGATAGACCCGGCTCAGGTCGCCGCGGTCATAGGCATAGGTCAGGAACAGCTTGTAGAAGAAATGCGTGCAGCCCGCGGCAAAGACCCAGGGCCAGACCTCGGCTGCCGGTATGGGCCGCCACAACACCACCGCAAGGCCGATCGGCACCTCGGCGATCGACAGGATCACCATGCCGCCGACCTTCGAGGTGCCCAGCTTGATCAGCGCGTTCCACAGCGCGTGCAGAAAAGCCGCGGCCAGAACGGCGAAAAGAACCCCGATGCTCAAGACCTGCCCCGCATGCTGCCTTGCGCATCGGTAGCCAGCGGCTCAGGGCCCGGCAAGCCTGCGTTGCCGCAGGCCCAAGAATTTTCGAAAATTCTTGGCAAAATCCTTCAAAGGATTTTGAAGCCGCGGGGGCCGCGGCTTCTGCCTTTATCCCAGCGCCTCGTCACAGCGCTTGCAGGTGCCCGCATGGCCATGGCTGCCAACATCCGGCTTGATCTGCCAGCAGCGCTCGCATTTCGCCCCGTCTGCCAGTTCGAACACCACGCCCACACCCGGCACTTCCGGCAGGCGGAACGCTTCGGCAGGCTCGGGGTCGGCAGTCAGCACGATGTCCGAGGTGATGCACAGATCGGCAAAATCCACCGACCGCAGCGCCGCCAGCGTGGCGCCATCCGCCACATGCACCACCGGTGCTGCCTCCAGGCTGGCGCCAATCACCTTGGCCGTGCGCTGCACCTCCAAAGCCGCCGTCACCACCCGCCGCACCTGCCGGATCGTCGCCCATTTCGCCGCCAGCGCCGGGTCGCGCCAGGCTTCGGGGGTCTCCGGCATGTCCTGCAGATGCACCGACGACGCCTCGCCGGGGAAACGGCTCAACCAGACATCCTCCATGGTAAACACCAAGACCGGCGCCAGCCAGGTGGTCAGCCGGTGGAACAGGATATCCAGCACCGTCCGCGCCGCGCGCCTGCGCAAACTGCCCACCGCGTCGCAATACAGCGCATCCTTGCGGATATCGAAATACAGCGCCGACAGGTCGGTGGTGGCAAAGGCGAACACCTTCTGGAACACCCCCTGGAAGTCATAGGCGGCATAGCCCGCCCGCACCTCGGCATCCAGTTCCGCCAACCTATGCAGCAGCCAACGCTCCAGCTCCGGCATCGCGGCGGGTTCCACCTTTTCGGCCTCCGAGAAGCCGGCAAGGTTGCCCAGCAGGAACCGCATGGTGTTGCGCAACCGGCGATAGCTGTCGGCGACGCCTTTCAGTATCTCCTTGCCGATCCGCTGATCGACGGTGAAATCGGCCTGCGCCACCCAAAGCCGCAGGATATCGGCGCCGTATTCCTTGATGATCTCTTCCGGCCCGATGGTGTTGCCCAGCGATTTGGACATCTTCATGCCCTTCTCGTCCAGCGTGAAGCCATGGGTCAGCACACCGCGATAGGGCGCGCGCCCCTTGGTGCCGCAGGCTTGCAGCATCGAGGAATGGAACCAGCCGCGATGCTGGTCGGTGCCTTCCAGATAAAGGTCGGCCAGCCCGTCCACCGAGCCATCCGCCCGGTCGCGCAGCACGAAGGCATGGGTCGATCCGCTATCGAACCACACATCCAGCACGTCGAAGATCTGTTCATAATCCGACGGATTGGCGATGCCGTGCAGCATCTTTTCCTTGAATCCTTGCACATACCAGACATCCGCGCCTTCCGCCTCAAACGCCGCAACAATGCGGGCATTCAGATCGGCATTGCGCAAAAGGAAATCGGGGTCAGTCGGTTTCGCCCCTTTCTTCACGAAACAGGTCAGCGGCACGCCCCAGGCGCGCTGGCGGCTCAGCACCCAGTCGGGCCGCGCTTCGATCATCGAGTAAAGCCGGTTCCGCCCGGTTTGCGGCGTCCATTGCACCAGTTGATCAATCGAGGTCAGCGCCCGCTGGCGGATGCTGTCACCATAGGTGCCCATGCCGTCGTCCAGCTTTTTGTCGATGGAAACAAACCACTGCGGCGTGTTTCGGTAGATCAGCGGCGCTTTCGACCGCCAGGAATGCGGGTAGCTGTGCTTCAGCTTGCCCTTGGCCAGCAGCGCGCCCGCATAGGCCAGTTGCTTGATCACCGAGACGTTGGCCGGGCCTTCCTTGCCCTCGGGCGTCAGGATCGCCTGGCCGCCGAAGATCGGCAGATCGGCGCGGAAGCTGCCGTCGGGTTCGACGTTATAGGTCATCGGCAGGCGGAACTTCAGGCCCAGCTGATAGTCGTCGTCGCCATGGCTGGGGGCGGTATGCACAAAGCCGGTGCCGGTATCATCGGTGACATGGTCGCCGGGCAGCAGCGGCACGTCATAATCCCACTCCGCAACGCCACCTTCCACACCACGGAACGGATGCGCCAGCAGCACGCCGTCGAAATCATCGGGGCGGCAGTTGATCTCGCGGGTAAAGGCGGTGACCTTGGCCTGCGCCAGCGCCGCTTCGGCCAGCTTGTCGGCCAGGATCAGCCGTTCGCCCACCTGTGCCGTGGCATTCTCGGCCACGGCATCGACGCGATAGACGCCATAAGCGATACCGGGGTTGAAGGCCACGGCGCGGTTCTGCGGGATCGTCCAGGGCGTCGTGGTCCAGATCACCACCGAAGTGCCGGGCAGGTAAAGCTGGCGCTGCTCGCCAAAGAAGGCGTCTTCGTCATCCTCGTAATCGGCGCGGGCAGGCCCCACCGCCACCACCGGAAACCGCACCCAGATGGTGTGCGACGTATGGTCGTGATACTCCACCTCGGCCTCGGCCAGGGCGGTCTTTTCCACGCAGGACCACATCACCGGCTTGCTGCCCTGATACAGCGTGCCGTTCATCAGGAACTTCATGAACTCGTCCGCGATCACCGCTTCGGAGTGGAAATCCATGGTGCGGTAGGGGTCGGCCCAGTTGCCGGTGACGCCCAGCCGCTTGAATTCCGCACGCTGGATGTCGATCCAGCCGGTGGCGAAGGCGCGGCACTCCTGACGGAAGGCGACGATATCCACGTCATCCTTGTTCAACCCCTTGGCGCGGTATTGCTCCTCGATCTTCCACTCGATCGGCAGGCCGTGGCAATCCCAACCCGGCACATAGCGCGCATCGCGGCCCATCATCTGCTGCGAGCGCACCACCATATCCTTCAGCACCTTGTTCAGCGCGTGGCCGATGTGCAAATGACCGTTGGCATAGGGCGGGCCGTCATGCAGGGTAAAGGGCACGCGGTTGCCCGCCTTTTCCCGCAGCCGGTCATAGACGCCGATCTTCTCCCAATGCGCCAGCCAGTCCGGCTCGCGCTGCGGCAGGCCCGCGCGCATCGGAAATTCGGTTTCCGGCAGAAAGACGGTATCCTTGTAGTCGGGCATATCGGCGCACATCAGCGGCGGTCCTTGCAACAAATCCTGAAATAACGGCGCCTTGGCACCGCGGGCATGGGGTCACGGTCCCGGCGGCTGAAGGCTCAGACCGCCGGGCCGATAATTCGCTGAACGGGGACGAATTCCTGCATGGGCGGCCTTATAGCCCGGCACCTTGCCATGGTCCAGTGCCGCCCCTTGCACCCCGCGTTGATGCGGCACACAGTGGGTCAAAGGAGCCGCCATGACCGCCTTCCCGCCGCGTTTCTTCGTCACCGCAAGCCAGATCGACACCGTGGTGGCGGCGTTCTATGCACAGGTGCGCAAAGAACCCACCCTCGGCCCGGTGTTCGCCGCCCATGTGCAGGACTGGCCGACGCACGAGGCCAAGATCGGCCGGTTCTGGCGCAACGCCATCCTGCGCGAAGGCAGCTACGACGGCAGCCCGATGCAGGCGCACCGCGAGGCCATGGACGTGCTGCCCGAACATTTCCCGATCTGGCTGGCGCTGTTCGATGCCACCGCAGCGGCGCATCTTCCCCCCGAAGCCGCAGCCGCCTGGTCGGCCACCGCCCACCGCATCGGCCGCGCACTGGCCATGGGCGTGCAAGACGCCCGCCGCTGCCCGTTTGCGGTGCCGAAACTGGGTTAGGCCTGACCGCCGGTCTCCTCGGGCGCCGCACGGCTGCCGAACAGCCCGGCCAGGGCGCGGCTGACCAGGTTGGTCACCTTGGGCCGCGGCAGGGCGACGAACGGCATCGGTCGGCACAGCTCCATCGCCGCCAGCCCGACCCGCGCGGTCAGGGCGCCGTTCACCACGCCCTCGCCAAAGCGGCGCGACACCTTGGACAGCATGCCGCCACCCGCGACCGAGCCGATCATGTCATCGGTCAGCGCCACGGCGCCAGTGGCGATCAGATAGGTGAACACCCGTTTCAGCAGCCGCCACGAGCCGAAAGACCCGGCGCGGCCGCCGTAAATCTCGGCGATGCGGCGGATCATCCGCAGGTTGGCCACCAAGGCCATCGCCACATCGGCCAGCGCCAGCGGCACCAGTGCGGTCACCGTCGCCACCTGCCGTGCGGCCAGTTCGATCTCGCGCCGCGCCGCCTGATCCAGATTGCCCAGCAGTTCGGTTTCGGCAAGGTTCAGCAGGCCATCGGCGTCGAACACCTCGGCCCGCCGCTCGCCCAGCCGGGTCAGGCCCCAGCGCAGGTCGGGGCGGCTGGCGTAAAGCTTCTCCAGCCCCGCCACCACGCCGCGGGCCTGTGCCAGATCGGCAACCTCATGCGCCGCCTCGGCCTCGGCGCGCAGCTTGTCCAGCCGGCCCAGCCGCAGGAAGGCGGTAAACTCGCGCAGCACCATCACCAGCGCCAGCGCCCCCGCCAGCGACAGCAGCACCAGGGCGATGCTGCCCAGCACGGCGTTGCGCGTCAAAAGCCCGGTGATGAAATCCCAGGCCGCCACCGACAAAACGAAGCTGAACAGCGCGCCGAACACCCAGCCCGCCAGCCGGGTCAGCGGCGAGGCCCGGCGCAGGGCGATATTGGCCGCGGCCTGCATCGCCCGCCCCTCGGCCAGCGCCTCGGGCGAGCCATCGGGCACCGGCGGGGCGGCGGAGGGGTCGGCCTCGCCTTCCAGATCGAACAGCCGGGGTTTGCGCGGCGGCGGCATCTCGTTCACAACCGGTCTCCGATCAGAAATTCGGCCGCCCGGTCCAGCCGGATATGCGGCGGCCCCTCGCCGGGGCGCAGGTTCAGCCGCGAGGGCGCGAAACTCATCAGCGAGAATTCGGAATCCAGCCAGCGTTCGGCGCCTTCGCGGGCGGGCGACAGCAGCCGCGCGGGGTCGGAGGGCAACTCACCCGGATACATCGCCGCCTGCTTGCCGGTGGACAAAAGCCGCCCGCGCACGCAATCCAGCGCGTCGCCGTTGCGGCCCACGGTTTCCTCGACCGTGGCGCGCAACGACGACAGCGACATCGCCGCCACTTCGGCCCCGGCAAAGGCGGCGCGGTCGCGGGCCTCGCGGGTCATCGCCTGCATGATCCCGGTCAGCGCGCCATGCTGGGTGTGATGCAGGTGGTCGGCCTTGGTGGCGGCAAACAGGATCTTTTCCACCCGCTTGCCCAGCAACAGCTTGCTCAGGAAACCGTTGGAGCCGGGGCGGAAGGCGGTCAATATCTCGGCCATGGTGCGGCGCAGGTCTTCCAACGCCTGCGGGCCGGAATGGATGGCCCCCAGCGCATCCACCAGCACCACCTGCCGGTCGATACGGGAAAAATGGTTGCGGAAGAATGGCTTGACCACCTTGGACTTGTAGCCCTCGTAGCGCCGCTCCATCTCCTGCCACAGGCTGGTGCGGCTGGCCTCGGACGGGCGGGGCAAGGGCGCAAAGGTCAGCACCGGCGAGCCTGCAAGATCGCCCGGCAGCAAAAACCGCCCCGGCGTGCAGTCCGACCAGCCCGCCGCCCGCGCCGCCGCAAGGTAGGCGGTGAACCGCGCCGCCAGCGCCTGCGCCCGCATCTCGTCCAGCGGCAGGGAACCATCCTCGGCGCGGGCGACGGCCATGAACTCCTTGGCCTCGGGGCGCTTGTCCAGCCGCGCCAGCGTATCCTCCGACCAGTCGGCATAGCTTTTGTCCAGCAGCGCCAGGTCCAGGAGCCACTCGCCCGGATAGTCGATCACATCCAGATGCAGCGTGCGCGGGCCGCGAAAGCCGCCCAGCCAGCCCGCCTGCTGCACCCGGAACGACAGCCGCAATTCCGACACCGCGCGGGTCGAGGCAGGCCAGCGCGGGTCGTCGCCGGTCAGCGCCGCCAGATGGCCCTCGTAATCAAAGCGCGGCAGGGTGACGTCGGGCTGCGGTTGCAGGAACACCGTCTCGATCCGGCCCTCGGCAGCGGCGCGCAGTTGCGGCATCCTTCCCCGGTCCAGCAGGTTGGCCACCAGCCCGGTGATGAACACGGTCTTGCCCGCGCGGCTGAGACCGGTAACCCCCAGCCGGATCACCGGTTCAAGGTAAGCCTCGGACACCGAAGCCAGCGCCCCTTCGACGCCGCGGTTCAATCCATCGGTCAGTTTGCCAAGAACCACGCTTCGCCCCTTGCTGCTTCCCCCATGGGGATGCGGCCCCAAGATAGGCATCCGCGCGGGCCAAGGGTAGGGGAAAAGGACGCCAAAGGGGTGTGGCATTGGCGACCTTGTGCGCTGCGCGATCCCGAGCAACCCCGCAAGCAGGTTTCAAGAAGGTCGCCAAAGGTAAAAGGTATATTTTCCTTTAATCGAATCGATTCGCGTGGCACCTTGGGTTTCGTAAGTTGGTGAGTATGTCCCGACGGTACGAGTTTCCATTTTTTGTTTTCAAGGTCGGTTAGCGGCGTGAGCAGTGGTCTGATGACCAACGCCAGCCTTGGTACGAGCAATCGTTCCAGGGGTCGCTGGTTTCCGGTCTTCTATGGAATGAACACGGCAATGGATTGGCGGACGCTCACACGCAGAACGGAACCAGCGCATTTCAGCCCAGGTTCCGGTTCGGCCGCAAGCACACGTCATGGTTGCATCGCATATCCCCAAATGCCGGAGAAGATGCGTTGCGCACGCCTGATACCCCGGGTGGTGTTGTTCATGGCGGCAATCGTTACAGCACAGATGGTCGCAGCTTGCACCGATCAGGCCACGGGTGAGGCAACCGGCATCTCTTTGACCCCGAAGGAGCAAGATATGGCGTCGGCACCGATTCCGGCAAATTCCACGCTGGACCAGATTTCCATTACCGGGGTTCGGCTGACCAAGGGCAATGCCGTAAACTGCCCGCAGATCCGTGATGATGCCGGCGACATTCATCCGGTTTCCTATCTTTCGCCCGCCGTGGCGATCGGCGCTCGGGTCGCCGTAAGCGGCCATTACGGCATTTCCACAAGCTGCACAGGCCGGGTGCTTGTGGTCGAAAGCGAACAGCGTGTCGAGGAATGAAACGCGCAAGCACACTCGTCGTCGAAATCGACCGGATTGCTGACTGATCGTGCAGCGCTGGCCGAAAACATTTTAAAAACAGAAGGATATTGACATGCCCCTGCCAACTGATCCCCTGCTGTCGCAGCAATGGCATCTTCACAACCCCAATCCGCTGCTGCTTGACCTGAACGTGTTCGGCGTCTGGAATCCGGCGGAAGGCCGGGCCTACACAGGTGCTGGCGTCCGGACGGTAATCATCGACGACGGCTTCGATTACACCCACCCCGATTTCGACAATTACGACCAGAGTCTCGATTTCGACTTTGTCGGTGGCAACGACTATGATCCCTTTGGCCTGGGCAGCGATGCGCACGGCACGGCTGTGACCGGGATCATCGGTGCCGCGGCGGATGGCACAGGGGCTGTCGGGGTGTCCTACGGGGCCAGCCTTGTCGGTTATCGCACCGAGGGTCTGATCAACGATGACTGGCTGGTCTCGATCGCCGAGGCAATCGGCTATGCCTCGACGAACGCCCTGGGCGACACCATCAACATCAGCCAAGGCATCGCCAACGACCTGGATAGCGAGTTCGGCAACGGCTACAACGCCGCCCGCTTTGACGCTATCGAAACCGCGATCGGCACCGTCGTCGACTCCGGCCGCGGCAACCTCGGCGGGACCATCATCAAATCGGCCGGCAACTCGCGCGTCGGCAACTATGACGTCAACTCGGACGATTGGACCAATGACACCCGGCAAGTGGTGGTGGCAGCGGTTGATCAGAACGGCTTTGTGTCCAGCTATTCCAGCTATGGCGCGGCCATCCTGGTTTCCGGCTTCGGCACCCCGGGCGAGGTGGTAACCACCGACCGCGTCGGCGCTGACGGTTATGATCTGGGCGATTTCACCTCGACCTTCAATGGCACCTCTTCGGCTGCACCGATGGTGACTGGCGTTGTCAACCTGATGTATGACGCCAACGGCGGCCTTGGCTGGCGCGATGTGCAGACCATTCTGGCCATGTCCGCCCGCCATGTCGGCTCGGCGGTCGGCGCGGGCCATGCGGCACCCGAACAGTTCGACTGGGGTTTCAATGCGGCCAGCACCTGGAACGGCGGCGGCATGCATTTCAGCAATGACTACGGCTATGGCCTGGTGGATGCGCTGGCGGCGGTGCGGCTGGCGGAAACCTGGCTGTTCACCGGCACCGCGGCAGCCACCAGCACCAACCAGTTCTCCAATTACGTCGATGTGCTGAACGTCGCGACCATCATCCCCGACGGCAACTTGACCGGCACCAACTTCACCGGCGAGGCGTTTTTCAATGACTACGTCGAGCGTGTGACGGTACAGATGACCTTCTCGACCACCTTCATGGGCGACGTTGAAATTTACCTGACCTCGCCAGATGGCACGGTCAGCCAGTTGATTGCCGATCAGGCGGGCGGGCTGGACTTCAACGGCACCTGGACCTTCGAAACCCAGGCCTTCCGGGGCGAACGCGCGGCGGGCAACTGGACCGTGCGGGTGGTCGATGATGCCGGCGGTGATGTGCTGACGGTATCCGACATCGTGATCCGCACCTTCGGCATGTCCAGCGCCAATGACCGATACGTCTTCACCAACGAATATTCTGATTATGCCGGCCTGTTCGGGCATGTTCAGGCGGTGGTGGACGCCAACGGCGGGGTAGATACGGTCAACGCCGCTGCCGTCAGCTCGGCGTCCGTGATCTATCTCAATGGCGTGTCCGGTTTCATCGACGGCACGGACGTCAGCTTCAGCAACATTGAAAACGCCATCGGCGGCGACGGCGGCGATCAGATCTTCGGCTCCGACATTGCGAACCAGTTGTTTGGCATGCGTGGCAACGACATGCTGAACGGCCTTGGCGGCGACGACACCCTGACCGGCGGCACCGGCAACGACACGCTGAACGCCGGCACCGGTGTTGATAGCCTGAGTGGCGGCGTGGGGGATGATGTCTATGTGATCGACGGCAGTGACATCATTGACGAAGATGTCGGCGGAGGCATCGACCGGGTGGCCAGTTCGGCCAGCTACCAGCTTGCCGCCAACGTCGAATATCTGACCCTGACGGGCACCGCCGCCCTGACCGGCATCGGCAACGCGCTGAACAACGTGCTCAACGGCAACTCCGGTGCCAACACCCTGAATGGCATCACCGGCACCGACACGATGTCTGGCGGGATGGGCGATGACGTCTATGTCACCGATGGCGGCGACATCATCTCCGAATTGGCAGCGGCCGGCACCGACCGGGTGATGAGCTCGGCCGGCCACTCGCTGAGCGCCAACGTGGAAAACCTGACCCTGACCGGGGCGGCGTCGATCAACGGCTACGGTAACTCGCTCAACAACCTGATCTATGGAAACAGCGGCAACAACGTGTTGGGGGGTGGCAACGGCAACGACACGATGAACGGCACCACCGGCACCGATACCTTGATCGGCGGTCTGGGCGATGACGTCTATACCACCGATGGTGGCGACATCCTGACCGAGGCGGCGGCGGCGGGCACTGACCGGGTGTACAGCACGGCCAGCTACGGGCTTTCCGTCAACCTTGAAAACCTGACCCTTATCGGGGGAGCGGCGATCAACGGCTACGGCAATACCCTTAACAACATCATGACCGGCAACGGCGCCAACAACGTGCTGGGCGGCGGCAACGGCAACGACACGCTGAACGGCACCACCGGCGCCGATACGCTGATCGGCGGTCTGGGCGATGATGTCTATACCACCGATGGTGGCGACACCCTGACCGAAGCGGCGGCGGCGGGCACCGATTCGGTGTTCACTTCGGCCAGCCTGTCGCTGAGCGCCAACCTTGAAAACCTGACCCTGACCGGGGCGGCGGCGATCAACGGCTACGGCAACGTGCTGGCCAACAGCCTCACCGGCAACAGCGGCAACAACGTGCTGGGTGGCGGCGATGGCAACGACACCCTGAACGGCGCTGCCGGCACCGATACCCTGACCGGCGGCACCGGGGCGGACACCTTCATCTTCAACACCGCGCTGGGGGCCACCAACATCGACCGCATCACCGATTTCAGCGTGGTCGATGACACCATCAGGCTGGAGAATGCCATCTTCACCGGGCTGGCCAATGGCGCGCTGGCGGTTTCGGCCTTTGCCGCCAACCTGACCGGGCTTGCCACCGACGCACTTGACCGCATCATCTACGAAACCGACACCGGGCGGCTGATGTTTGACGCCGACGGCAGCGGCGCGGGTGCGGGGGTGCAGTTTGGCGTGCTCACCGCCGGGCTGGCGTTGACCAACGTCGATTTCTTCGTGGTGTAGGCCACTGAAAAAGTGGGCGGCAAAGCGGACGGGCGGATGCAATTTCCGCCCGCCCGTTTTGCCGTCTCCGCCCGGCGCGGCGAACTTGTCAGTCGGTCGGTAAAGCGCTAACCCGAAGCCATGCCGAGATATGCGCTGAAAATCGAGTATGACGGCACCCCGTTTCAGGGCTGGCAGCGGCAGGCGCCGGGGCAGCCTTCGGTGCAGGCAGCACTTGAGGCGGCCTTGGCGCGGCTGCAACCCGGCGAACACACCGTCGCCGCCGCCGGGCGCACCGATGCCGGCGTGCATGCCACGGGCCAGGTGGCCCATTGCGATCTGGACCGTGAGTGGGACACCTTCCGGCTGGCAGGTGCCATCAACGCCTGGCTGCGCCCCGATCCGGTGGCGGTGCTGGCGGTGGCGCGGGTGGCCGACGATTTCCACGCCCGGTTTTCCGCCCGCGAGCGGCGCTATCTGTTCCGGCTGGTCACCCGCCGCGCTCCGGTGACGCATGACCGCGGCCGGGTCTGGCAATTGCCGCAGCCGCTGGACGCCGGTTTGATGCGGCAAGGGGCGGCGCATCTGATCGGCAAGCATGATTTCACCACCTTCCGCGCGGCGCTGTGCCAGGCGGCCTCGCCGGTGAAAACGCTGGACGAGATTGCCATCGAAACCCGCGACTACCCCGAGGGGCAGGAGATCCGTTTTACCCTGCGCGCCCGCAGTTTTCTGCACAATCAGGTGCGCTCGATCATCGGCACGCTGGCGCAGGTGGGCGCCGGTCACTGGCCGCCCGAACGGGTGGCCGAGGCGCTGGCCGCCCGCGACCGCGCCGCCTGTGGCCCGGTATGCCCGCCGCAAGGGCTGTATCTGGCCGGCGTGGGCTACCCGCAAGACCCGTTCGGCGGCTGATCAGCATCAAGGCGGGGCGCGGCGTTGCGGCGCAAACTTGGTTCAGGTCGAGTCGTCCATGGAGCCTGCCATGCTGATCAACGCCCTTCCTCCTTCCGATCTGTCCGTCAACACCACCGGCTGCTGTGCGCGCTTCAACCCCATGGGTTGGGACGGCCAGCGCCTGCATTTCCGCCACAAGCCGTTTGTGCGCGCCACCAGCCGCAGCGTGCTGCATGTACCGCTGAACATGGGCGCGGTGTTCGCCCGGGTGCAGGCGCGCATGGCCGCGGCGGGGATCGCGGACCCCGACAACACAATCGTGCTCAGCCGCGATCTGTCGCCCTGGGAAAGCGAGCATCTGTTCGCCGCCGATCGCCGGGTGCCGGACGAAGAGATGACGACGCTGAGCGGCGATTTCCTCACCCGGGTGTTCGAAGGCCCCTATGACAAGCTGCGCGACTGGCACGCCGAGATGCAGGACCTGGCGCAGGGTGGCGACGGCGATCCGGCGCGGGTGTATTTCTATTTCACCACCTGCCCGAAATGCGCCAAGGCCTACGGGCGTAACTTCGTGGTCGGGGTGGCGGAGGTGGGGCGGCCGGAGGCGGCGATTGACGGCTGAGGCAGCCGGGGGTTTCACACCCCCCAGCCCGGCCACGGGCCGGGCGTTCGTCGCTGAAAGCCTTCCACTGGAAGGTTTTCCGGGCGCGTCTCGCCCCGTGGGATATTTGAGCAAAGGAGAATTGGCAGGAGTGGAGTCCTGATTTTTAGCCGTCGCGATTCTCCCGATTCT
>NZ_ACYY01000018.1 GCF_000176015.1 Rhodobacter ferrooxidans
AGTACCGATTCCATGATCTAAATCATCTCTAAATATCAGCCACTTAAGGTCCCGTACCAAACTGGCGCAGTCATCAGGTCCGGAGAATATCGGCCCTGAGAGAACCCTTCCGGGCCTCTTGGCGCCGGGGCCAGTGCTCAGCCCCACCCGCATAACCCCCGAAAATAGCGGAAAAACCCGGCCGCCGCCGGAGTGGGAGAACGCTTTCGCGAGGGCAAGTGGCGGAGGCGGTGGGATTCGAACCCACGGTGGAGTTCCCCCCACGCTCAGTTAGCAACCGAGTGCTTTCGGCCTCTCAGCCACGCCTCCGTGCGCCTCATTTAGCCGGGCAAGGCCAAGGGGGCAAGAGGGAAAGCTGGACATATTGAGCCGAACCGCCGCGCCTCAGTCCACCTCTGCAGTCGGCATCGGCTGGGTTTCGACGCCAATCTCAAGCCGTTGCAGCACCGGGGCGGCGTAGAAGGCGAAAAGGGCCGCTTTGGACGGCGCGGGTTGCAGGCCGGCCTCGGCCTCGACAACGATGCCGCGGGCCTCCAGCGGACGCAGACCCTCGGCCAGGGTGGCGGCAAGACCTGTGGGTGGCAGTTTCAGCACCGCCCCCAGGGCTTGCAGCCGGGCGATCAACGCTGTCAGCCGCCCGGGAAGGTCGGCGCGGGGCACCGGGCCTGCGGCCAGGGCGGCGGCCACCAACGGCACCGGCAGGATCGGCACCGATTGCGCCACCTCGGCCATCAGCAGCGCCCCCAGACCCTCGGTCGAGGCCCCTGCCCCTGCCAGATAGCCGCGCAGCGAGATCGGCGCGCCAAACGCCACGGCGGCGGTGCCGAAGCCGGGAAACCGGCCGCGGACCAGCCGCCAGCCCATGCGGCCAATGAAACCCGCGATGCTGGAAGCGCTGCCGCGGAACTGCCGCACGCCGCTTTGCCCGGCCTCGACCAGCAAGCGGTCCTCCAGCACCCGGTCATAGGCGATCGCCACCGGCACGAACACCACATCGCGCCCCGCCGGATCAAAGCCGTTGACGATATAGCCCAGCAACCCCAGCCGCGCCGCCCCCACCCGGCCATCCAGCGACAGCCCGCCTTCGGGAAACACCGCCTGCGTCGCCCCCTCGGCCGTGGCCATCTGCACATAGCGCGCCAGCACCCGCCGATACAGCGGATTGGAGGATTTGCGGCGGATGAAATAGGCCCCCATCGCCCGGATCAGCCGCGACAACGGCCAGATCCGCGCCCATTCGCCCACCGCATAGGACAAGGCACCACGGTCGGCCACCAGCCAGGTCACCAGCACATAATCCATGTTGCTGCGGTGGTTCATCACGAAGATCACCGTGGCGCTGCGGTCGATATCGGCCAGTGCCGCATCGACCTTGCCGATCCGCACCCGATAGAATGCCCGGCTGATCCGCCGCGCCGCCCTTGTGGCGAAGCCGAAATAGACCAGCGCCGAAAACCCCGGCACGATCTCGCGCGCGTAGGTGCGAGCCAACTGGAAAGCGACACTTTCGGGGGCACCGGTTTCGCGGGCGTGCTCGACCACCGCCTCCATCACCCGCGGGTCATGCACCAGCCGCACGATCATGTCTTGCCGCGCCATCAGCTTGAACGGCTCGATCGGCCGGTCGAGCCGCTTGTTCAGCCGCGCCACCAGCCGCATCATCCGTCGGCGCAGGAACCAGCGGGCCGAGGGCATCAGCACCCGGTCCAGCGTGGCAATCGCGGCAAGGATCAGTGCCAGCACCACCAGCCACAGCGGCAGCGTGACGGTGGTGGTCATTGCGATGGGCCGAAGGGGATAGGCACTGGGGTCATCCCCTCCGGCAGCCCGTCGGGGCGGATCAGTTGTAGGTGAAGGTGCCGATCTCGCACACGTTCACGTTCTCGCGCACCAGCACGTCGCCATCCTCGAACACCGCCTTGAAGTCGAACTTGCAGTAGCCCGAGCCGTCATGGAAGTTGATGGTGACCTGCGACCCCGAGGGCAGCACGTCCTGGCCCAGGATGTCCTCTTCCCAGGAGTTGGTGCCTTTGTTCGACCCGTAAAAATTGGTCATGGTAAAACCGGTATTGTTCACAATGGTCACGCGGCGGTCCAGCGCCAGCGCCGGGGTGGCCAGCGAGGCCGCAACAACGCCTGCCATGAGGGCGTTTCTGAACAGAATCACGGACGTATCCTTTCTTGCAATGGGGGCAATTCGATTGATTCGAATCTGGTCAAGTGTCTGTCTGCCCCGGAAAAAATGCAACAAATCCCCGTGCTTCGCCGCGAAATGCCGCGCCGCAGCGAATTGACAATGACACAAAATGTCGATTACAACGCACATGCCGCAAGAATATTACCACGCAGACTGGAGCCGCCGATGCCCACCCCGCCCAAGGACAGCCCCTGGTTGTTTCGCACCTATGCCGGCCATTCCACCGCCAAGGCGTCGAACGAACTTTACCGTGGCAACCTGGCCAAGGGGCAGACCGGGCTTTCGGTGGCCTTCGATCTGCCGACCCAGACCGGCTATGACAGCGACCACAAGCTGTCGCGCGGCGAGGTCGGCAAGGTCGGTGTGCCGGTCAGCCATCTGGGCGACATGCGGGCGCTGTTTCAGGGCATCCCGGTCGAGAAGATGAACACCTCGATGACCATCAACGCCACGGCGCCGTGGCTGCTGGCGCTGTATATCGCGGTGGCCGAGGAACAGGGGGCCGATGTGGCCGCCCTGCAGGGCACCGTGCAGAACGACATCATCAAGGAATATCTGTCGCGCGGCACCTATATCGCGCCGCCCAAGGCCAGCCTGCGGATGATCACCGACATCGCGGCCTATACGCAGAAGCACCTGCCGAAATGGAACCCGATGAACGTGTGTTCCTATCACCTGCAAGAGGCCGGGGCGACGCCGGAGCAGGAACTGGCCTTTGCGCTGGCCACCGCCTGCGCGGTGCTGGATGATCTGAAAGGGAAAGTTTCTGCGGCAGAATTCCCCAATATGGTCGGCAGAATATCGTTTTTTGTAAATGCCGGCATCCGCTTCGTGACCGAGATGTGCAAGATGCGCGCCTTTGTCGATCTATGGGACGAGATCTGTCTGGAGCGTTATGGCATCACCGAGGCGAAGTATCGCCGCTTCCGTTACGGCGTGCAGGTCAACTCGCTGGGCCTGACCGAGCAGCAGCCCGAAAACAACGTCTATCGCATCCTGATCGAGATGCTGGCGGTGACGCTTTCCAAGAAGGCCCGCGCCCGCGCCGTGCAACTGCCTGCCTGGAACGAGGCCCTGGGCCTGCCGCGGCCCTGGGATCAGCAATGGTCGCTGCGGATGCAGCAGATTCTGGCCTATGAATCCGACCTCTTGGAATACGACGACCTGTTCGACGGCAACCCGGCGGTGGACCGCAAGGTGGCGGCGCTGAAGGAAGGTGCCCGGGCCGAACTGGCGCAGATCGACGCCATGGGCGGGGCGGTTGCCGCCATCGACTACATGAAGGGGCGGCTGGTCGAGGCCAATGCCGAACGCATCGGCAAGATCGAGGCCGGGCAGACGGTGGTGGTCGGGGTAAACCGCTGGACCGAGGCCGCGCCCTCGCCGCTGACCGCGGGCGACGGGTCGATCATGGAGGCCGATCCACTGGCCGAGGCCGACCAGATCGCCCGGCTGCAAGCCTGGCGCCAGAGTCGCGACGCCGCGGCGGTCGAGGCAGCCCTCGCCGCACTTCGCCGCGACGCGCAGAGCGGCGCCAACATCATGCCCGCCTCGATTGCCGCCGCCAAGGCCGGGGCGACAACCGGCGAATGGGGGGCGATGGTGCGCAGCGCTTTTGGCGAATACCGCGCGCCGACCGGGGTTTCCCGCAGCCCCTCCAACCGCACCGAAGGGCTGGAGCCGATCCGCGAGGCGGTGGCGGTTCTGGCCGCGAAACTGGGGCGGCCGTTGAAGTTTGTCGTGGGAAAACCGGGGCTTGATGGCCATTCCAACGGCGCCGAGCAGATCGCCGCCCGCGCCCGCGATTGCGGCATGGACATCCATTACGAAGGCATCCGCCTGACCCCGGCCGAGATCGTCGATGCCGCCGTGGCGCAGGAGGCGCATGTGGTCGGCCTGTCGATCTTGTCGGGCAGCCACATGCCGTTGATCACCGAAGTGCTTGATCTGATGCGCAAAGCCGGGATTTCGGCGGTGCCGCTGGTAGTCGGTGGCATCATCCCGGAAGACGACGCGGCGGCGCTTCGGGCGATGGGCGTGGCAGCGGTCTATACGCCGAAAGACTTCGAGCTGAACCGGATCATGCTGGATATCGTCGGGCTGGTGGACGCCGCCTGACATTTTCGAACAATTACCCCGGCGGAAGCGGTTCCGCCCGGGTAATTTATTGTGATTTTCGAACCTCAGGCGTGGATCGCGCCATCGCCACAGGCCAGGGCCGCCTCGCGCACCGCTTCGGAATAGGTCGGATGCGCATGGCAGGTCAGCGCCAGATCCTGCGCCGAGGCGCCGAATTCCATCGCCACGCAGACCTCGTGGATCAGGTCGCCAGCGCCTGGGCCGATGATGTGGCAGCCCAAAATCCGGTCGGTGGCCTTGTCGGCCAGCAGTTTCACGAAACCCTCGGCCTGAAACACCGCCTTGGCGCGGGCGTTACCCATGAAGGAGAACTTGCCGACCTTGTAGGCGCGGCCCTCGGCCTTCAACTGCTCTTCGGTCTGGCCGACGGTGGCGACCTCGGGGGTGGTATAGACCACGCCGGGGATCACGGCGTAGTTGACGTGACCGGCCTTGCCCGCCAGAATTTCGGCCAGCGCCATGCCCTCGTCCTCGGCCTTGTGGGCCAGCATCGGGCCGGTGATCGCATCACCGATGGCGTAGAGGCCCTTGATATTGGTGGCAAAGTGCGCGTCGGTCTTCACCTGTCCGCGCGGCAGCATCTCTACCCCCAGCGCATCCAGCCCCAGACCGGCAAGATGCGGCTTGCGGCCTGTTGCCACCAGAACCACGTCGGTTTCAAGGATGGCTTCGGTTTCGTCCTTGCGCAGTTTCCAGGTGGTCTTGGCCTTGCCCTTCGTCACCGAAACGCCCTGCACCGCGGCGCCGAGGATGAATTTCAGCCCCTGTTTCGCCAGGATGCGCTGGAAGGCTTTGGCGACCTCGGCATCCATGCCGGGGGTGATGGCGTCGAGGTATTCGACCACCGTCACCTCGGCACCCAGCCGGGCATAGACCGAGCCCATTTCCAGCCCGATCACGCCCGCGCCAATCACCAGCAGCGATTTCGGCACCTTGCCCAGCGCCAGCGCGCCGGTGGAGGTGACGACGGTTTTCTCGTCCACCGTGACGCCGGGCAAGCTTGCGGCCTCGGAGCCGGTGGCGATGACGATGGATTTGGCCTCGTGCACCTCGTCACCGACCTTGACCTGACCGGCGGCGGGGATGGAGGCCCAGCCCTTCAGCCAGGTCACCTTGTTCTTCTTGAACAGGAACTCGATGCCCTTGGTGTTGCCGGAAACCACATCGTCCTTGTAGGCCTGCATCCTGGCCCAATCGACCTTGGGCGAGGCGCCGATCAGGCCCATTTTGGCAAAGTTTTCATGGGTTTCGTGCAAGGAATGGGTGGCGTGCAGCAGGGCCTTGGAGGGGATGCAGCCGACGTTCAGGCAGGTGCCGCCCAGGGTGTCGCGGCCTTCGACCACGGCGACTTTCAGCCCGAGTTGGGCGGCGCGGATGGCGCAGACATAGCCGCCGGGGCCGGCGCCGATGATGATGACGTCAAAACTTGCCATGGGTCGGGTTCCTTGTTGACCGGAGCCGGGGGTTTTCCACCCCCGGACCCCCGAGGATATTTTTCCAGAGGTGAATTCAGATCAGGGCGGCCACCAGCAGGGTGACGGTGGCGAAGAAGCCGACGCTCCAGATCAGCGAGCGCCAGGGGGCGAGGCCGAGGGCGTAAGCGGGGATGTAGGCCAAGCGGGCGGCGAGGTAGGTCCAGGCGGCGGTTTGGGTGACCGCGGTGGACTGGTTGGACAGGGTGACGACGGTGACGGCCAGGGTGAACAGGATCAGGCCTTCGAAATGGTTGTTCATCGCCCGTTGCATCCGACCGGTCAGGGTGGAGAGCGGGTGTTCCGGCGGGGTGTCGCGCGGGCCCATGGTGTAGCGCGCACCAAGTTCCATGTTGGCCAGCAGGGCGAAGATGCCGAACTGGAGGGTCTGGAGAAGGCCTGCGAGGGCGAGGGCGGTGAGTTCGGGGGTCATGGGGCAGCCTCGTTTGCGCAGGTGCCCCCCACCCCCCATCCCCTCCCCACGAGGGGGAGGGGAGGCGATTGTCGCGGCGGTGGGGGTGGGATGGGGCATTTGGAGTCCGGGGGTTGGGGGTAGCTTAGGGTGCGCAACAGCACACCGGGGATGGTGCGCTGTTGCGCACCCTACTAACTCGCCTAAGATTCCAGTATTGAATTGACCCAATGTGCTGGAGGTTTTTCATAGAAAACTTTCTGTTCGATTGGTCCACCTCGAAGCATGGTTTCACCCACTTCGGCACACCAAGAACTAAGCATCGGACAGCCCGGTTCTTTTGCAAAACCATGAGACTGAAGTATCTCTACGCCCTCATTGAAGTATCTGCTGACTGGTTTTGACAGCTTCACATACTTACCGAATTGCTTGTCAACCATGCGGACACGGCCAAACAGGGAAACCGTGACCAGTAGTGAACTATTGTTGCATATCTTGAATTGAAACATCTCACAAATCCATCAACAACCGCCGCGGATCCTCCAGCGCCTCTTTCACCCGCACCAGGAAGGTCACCGCGCCCTTGCCGTCAACCACGCGGTGATCGTAGCTCAGCGCCAGATACATCATCGGGCGGATCACGATTTGCCCCGCCACCACCACCGGGCGGTCCTGGATCTTGTGCATGCCAAGGATGCCCGATTGCGGCGGGTTCAGGATGGGGGAGGACATCAGCGAGCCATAGACGCCGCCGTTGGAGATGGTGAACGAACCGCCCTGCATCTCGGCGATCGACAGCTTGCCGTCGCGGGCGCGCACCCCAAGTTCGGCGATCTTCTTCTCGATGGCCGAGAAGCCCATGCCGTCGGCGTCGCGCAGCACCGGCACCACCAGACCCGAGGGGGTGCCGACCGCCACGCCCATGTGGACGTAGTTTTTATACACCAGATCGGTGCCGTCGATCTCGGCATTGACCTCGGGCACTTCTTTCAGCGCGTGGCAGCAGGCCTTGACGAAGAACGACATGAAGCCCAGCTTGACGCCGTGTTTCTTTTCGAACACATCCTTGTATTCATTGCGCAAAGCCATGACGCCCGACATATCCACCTCGTTGTAGGTGGTCAGCATGGCGGCGGTGTTCTGCGCGTCTTTCAGGCGGCGGGCGATGGTCTGGCGCAGGCGGGTCATCTTGACCCGCTCTTCGCGGGCCACGTCATCGGCCAGCACCGGGGCGCGCGGCACGGTGATCGGCGTGGCGGGGGCGGCCACGGCGGCGGCGGCCACACCCGAGGCCACGGCCTTGGCGACGTCTTCCTTCATCACCCGGCCATCGCGGCCCGAGGCGGCAATGGCATCCCGGGCGATCCCGGCTTCGGCCATCGCCTTCTTGGCGGCGGGGGAATCTTCCACATCTTTGGCCTTGGCAGGCGCGACGGCGGTCGCAACGGGGGCGGCAACCACCCCTGCCCCATCGGCCGAGATCACCGCAAGCCGGGCACCAGCGGCAACCGTGGCGCCTTCGGCCACCAGAATCTCGGCCAGCACACCGGCGGCGGGGGCGGGAACCTCGACCGAGACCTTGTCGGTTTCCAACTCGCACAGCATTTCATCCTGTGCCACCGCATCGCCCGGCTTCTTGAACCAGGTCGCGACCGTTGCTTCCGAGACGCTTTCGCCCAGGGCGGGAACCATCACATCAATCATCTTGTCCTCTTTCACGCTGGCCGCGGCCTTTGCGCTTTTCTTTTGCGGTTCACTTGCGGCACCTGCCGCGGAAATCTGCGCCAGCAGGGCGGCCACGCCAACGGTGGTCCCTTCGGGCGCCACAATCTCGATCAGCTTGCCTGCGACGGGCGCATGCACCTCGACGGTGACTTTGTCGGTTTCCAGCTCGCACAGCATGTCATCGACCGCCACCGCGTCACCCGGTTTCTTGAACCAGGTGGCGACGGTGGCTTCGGTGACGCTTTCGCCAAGCGTGGGCACCCTGACGTCGGTTGCCATGTCAGCCCCCAACCGTCAGCGCGTCGTTGACCAGCGCCGTCTGTTCGGCCTTGTGGCGCGAGGCAAGCCCGGTGGCGGGCGAGGCCGAAGCCGCGCGACCGGCATAGGCCGCGCGGGCGGTCTTGCCACCGACCTGCGCCAGCACCCATTCCAGGTTCGGCTCGATGAACGACCAGCCACCCTGGTTTTTCGGCTCTTCCTGGCACCAGACCACCTCGGCCTGCTTGAAGCGCGACAGCTCCTTGATCAGCGATTGCGTCGGCACCGGGTAAAGCTGTTCCAGCCGCATCAGATAGACGTCGTCGAGGCCACGGGCGTCGCGTTCGGCCAGCAGGTCGTAGTAGACCTTGCCCGAACAGATGACGACGCGCTTGATCTGGTCGTCGGGTTTCAGCGTCACCTCGGACCGGCCCTTTTGCGCATCGTCCCAAAGCACGCGGTGGAAGGCGGAACCGGTGGTGAAATCCTCGGCATCCGAGATGCACATCGGGTGGCGCAGCAGCGATTTCGGCGTCATCAGGATCAGCGGCTTGCGGAAGTCGCGGTGAATCTGGCGGCGCAGGATGTGGAAGTAGTTGGCCGGGGTGGAACAGTTCGCCACGATCCAGTTGTCATGCGCCGACATCTGCAGGAAGCGTTCGACGCGGCCCGAGGAATGCTCCGGCCCCTGGCCTTCAAAGCCATGCGGCAGCAGCACCACCAGCCCCGACATCCGCAGCCATTTGCTTTCGCCCGAGTTGATGAACTGGTCGAACATGATCTGCGCGCCATTGGCGAAATCGCCAAACTGCGCTTCCCACATCACCAGGGCGTTGGGTTCCGACAGGCTGTAGCCGTATTCAAAGCCCAGCACCGCGTATTCCGACAGCATGCTGTCGATCACCTCATAGCGCGCCTGCCCGGCGCGGATGTGGTTCAAGGGGTAGTAGCGTTCTTCGGTGGTCTGATCGACGAAGGCCGAGTGGCGCTGGCTGAACGTGCCGCGGGTGCAGTCTTGCCCGGCAAGCCGCACCGGGTAGCCTTCTGTCACAAGCGAACCAAAAGCCAGGGCTTCGGCGGTCGCCCAGTCGAATCCCTTGCCAGTTTCGAACATTTTGGCCTTGGCTTCCAGCAGGCGGCCCACGGTCTTGTGCAGGTCGAAATCGTCGGGCGCCCGGGTCAGGGCGGCGCCGATCTCGGCCATGGTTTCGGGCTTCAGGCTGGTGCGACCGGCCTGATAGTTCTGCAAATCCTTGGGCGAAAGCGCGCTCCAGCGGCCATCCAGCCAGTCGGCGCGGTTGGGCTTGTACTCCTTGCCGGCCTCGAACTCCTCGTTCAGCTTGGCCTGGAACGCCGCCTTCATATCCTCGATCTCGCCTTCGGGGATCAGCCCGTCGGCCACCAGACGTTCGGTGTAAAGCTGCAAGGTGGTCTTGTGCTTCTTGATCCTGGTGTACATCGCCGGGTTGGTGAACATCGGCTCGTCGCCTTCGTTATGGCCGAAGCGGCGATAGCAGAAGATGTCCAGCACCACGTCCTTGTGGAACCGCTGGCGGTATTCGGTGGCGACACGGGCGGCATGCACCACCGCCTCGGGGTCGTCGCCGTTGACGTGGAAGATCGGAGCTTCCACCATCAGCGCGATATCGGTGGGATAGGGGCTGGAGCGGCTGAAGCTGGGCGCGGTGGTAAAGCCGATCTGGTTGTTGACCACGATATGGATGGTGCCGCCGGTGCGGTGGCCCTTCAGCCCCGACAGGCCGAAACATTCCGCCACCACGCCCTGCCCGGCAAAGGCCGCATCGCCGTGCAGCAGAACGGGAAGCACCTGATGCCGGTCGCTGTCGCTGATCTGGTCCTGCTTGGCGCGCACCTTGCCCAGCACCACCGGGTTCACCGCCTCGAGGTGCGAGGGGTTGGCGGTCAGCGAAAGGTGCACGGTGTTGCCGTCAAAGGTGCGGTCCGACGACGCGCCCAGATGGTATTTCACGTCGCCCGAGCCATCGACGTCTTCGGGCTTGAAACTGCCGCCCTGAAACTCGTTGAAGATGGCGCGGTAGGGTTTCATCATCACATTGGCCAGCACCGACAGGCGGCCACGGTGCGGCATGCCGATGGCGATCTCCTTCACCCCAAGGTTGCCGCCGCGCTTGATGATCTGCTCCATCGCCGGGATCAGGCTTTCGGCACCGTCCAGCCCGAAGCGCTTGGTGCCCATGTATTTGACATGCAAGAATTTTTCGTAACCCTCGGCCTCGACCATCTTGTTCAGGATGGCGCGACGGCCTTCGCGGGTGAAGTGAATTTCCTTGCCGTAACCCTCGATGCGTTCCTTCAGCCAGGCCGCCTGCTCGGGGTCGGAAATGTGCATGTATTGCAGCGCGAAGGTGCCGCAATAGGTGCGCTTCACGATGTCGATGATCTGCCGCATCGAGGCGTGCAGCAGGCCCAGCACGTTGTCGATGAAGATCGGCCGGTCCATGTCGGCATCGGCAAAGCCGTAGGATTTGGGGTCAAGCTCGGGGTGGCCGGAACGGTCGGTCAGCCCCAGCGGGTCCAGATCGGCGGCAAGGTGGCCGCGGATACGGTAGGCGCGGATGATCATGATGGCGCGGATACTGTCCAGCACGGCGCGTTGGATCTGCGCGTCGGTCAGTTCCACCCCCTGCTCGGCGGCCTTGGCGGCGATCTTGGCACCGGCGGCCTTGGCGTCCTTGGCGGGCGCCGTCACCGGCCATTCGCCGGTCAGCGCGCCGGTCAGGTCATCGCGCGGCTGCGGCGGCCAGTCGGCCCGCGCCCAGCTTGGGCCTGCAGCGGCGCGTTTGGCGTCCAGTTCGCTGTCGCCCAGCGCCTTGAAAAACTCGGCCCATCCGGCATCGACACTGTGCGGATCGGTCGCATAGCGCGCCTGCAACTGGTCAATGTAATCAGCGTTCGCACCATCCATGAAGGCGGAGGCGTTGAATTGGGCGGTGGTGGGTTGTTCGGTCATGTTCTGCCTCAGAGGGTTGGGGCGGGGTGCTTGTTGGCATTACTTGCAGATCGTCTCGATGATCATCGAGCCGGGAATTTCGCTCTCGTCCGGCCCCGGTGGAACCAAGCGCGACGAGACAAGCTTGCGGTCTTCGCTGCCGCATTGCGCGGCGGGAGAGGCCCTGATCTGGTCTGGCGTCACCTGCGCGCGGTCGATACGCAGGCGTTTCAGGATCTTGCCGCCGGGAAGTTCGGTGCCGCCAAAGCCGTCGTAACTGTAGATCGCCGCTTCGACAAAGCCGGTGTCGGCAATGGATTCCGCATCGGTGGCTGAACGCATGCAGCCGCAGTCGTCGGGAATATCCGAAGCCACGGGTTGAACACAGCCCGCCAGGGCCAGCAGGCCCAGGATGGCAACAGGTGCGGCGGCGGTCATGAATCCTCCCAGTTCGTGACGCCAGCGGGGGGGTGCCCCCCCACCGATTGGTTACTTGCCGATGGCCTGCATCACCGCCTCGCCCAGATGGGCGGGGCTGTCGGCCACCACGATACCGGCGCGTTTCATCGCCTCGATCTTGCTTTCCGCGTCACCCTTGCCACCCGAGACGATGGCCCCGGCATGGCCCATGCGGCGGCCCGCAGGGGCTGTGCGCCCGGCGATGAACCCGGCGGTGGGTTTCCAGCGGCCGCGTTTCTTTTCATCGGCCAGGAATTGCGCCGCATCCTCTTCCGCCGCGCCGCCGATTTCCCCGATCATGATGATCGAATGGGTTTCGGGGTCGGCCAGGAACAACTCAAGGATATCAATGTGTTCGCTGCCCTTGATCGGGTCGCCGCCGATGCCGACGGCGGTCGATTGACCAAGGCCGAGGTCCGAGGTCTGCTTCACGGCCTCGTAGGTCAGGGTGCCGGAACGCGACACCACACCGACCGAGCCGCGGCGGTGGATATGCCCCGGCATGATGCCGATCTTACATTCGTCGGGCGTGATGACGCCCGGGCAGTTCGGCCCGATCAGACGGCTTTTGGTGCCCTGCAGCGCCCGCTTCACCTTCATCATGTCCAGCACCGGAATGCCTTCGGTGATGCAGACGATCAGCTCCATCTCGGCGTCGATCGCTTCCAAAATCGAATCCGCGGCAAACGGCGGCGGCACGTAGATCACGCTGGCGTTGGCGCCGGTGACGGCCCGCGCCTCGTGGACCGAGTTGAAGACCGGCAGGTCAAGATGCGTGCTGCCGCCCTTGCCCGGGGTGACGCCGCCGACCATCTTGGTGCCATAGGCAATGGCCTGTTCGGAATGGAAAGTGCCCTGGCTGCCGGTAAAGCCCTGGCAGATCACGCGGGTAGTCTTGTTGACGAGTACGGCCATCGGTGGCGTTCCTATCTTTTCATTCACTCAAGGGGCCGGGCGATCCCGACCCCGGATTATCCCAGTGCCGCGGGCACGAAACGCACGCCGCTGTTGCTGTCAGAGCCGCATTGCGGGTCGTTGCCGCCCGAGGTGATGGTGGCAGTGGCACCCTCGCCAAACCCCAGTTCGGTGCAGCCGTCTTCGGACTTGTTATACTCGATGCCGGTGATGCCCGCGCCTTCCAGCGTTGCCGCCAGAAGTTCCGAAGCGGTGGCGCTGTCGATGCTGGTGCTTTCGACGTGGCAGAAGCCGCCGTCATCGGCCATGTAGGCAAACACCGTGTCGCCAACACCGGGCGACATGAAGATCAGCCCGTCTTCGCCATCGCCTTCAACCCAGCCCTGAGCGGCCAGCGCCTGCATGGTGGCCGGCACATCGCCCGCCCCCAGCAAACACGCCAGATAGCCTTCGACCAACTGGCCCTGCGGCGAGGCGTCCTGCGCCAAGGCAGGCGTCGCCAGCAACAGCGCCAGAAGCGTGTGGCGGATCATCCCTTCACCGCCTTGACGATCTTCTGCGCGGCGTCGGAAAGGTTGTCGCCCGCGATCACGTCCAGACCGGAGTTGCGGATGATCTCCTTGCCAAGCTCCACATTGGTGCCTTCCAGACGCACCACCAGCGGCACTTTCAGCCCGACCTCTTTCACCGCCGCCAGCACGCCTTCCGCGATCACGTCGCAGCGCATGATGCCGCCGAAGATGTTGACCAGGATGCCCTTCACCTTCGGATCGCTGGTGATGATCTTGAAGGCCTCGGTCACCTTTTCCTTGGTGGCACCGCCACCGACGTCCAGGAAGTTGGCGGGTTCGGCGCCGTAAAGCTTGATGATGTCCATGGTGGCCATCGCCAGACCGGCGCCATTGACCATGCAGCCGATCTCGCCATCCAGCGCGATGTAGTTCAGGTCGAACTTCGAGGCGGCGAGTTCCTTGGGGTCTTCCTCGGTCTCGTCGCGCAATGCTGCCACATCGGGGTGACGATACAGCGCGTTGCCGTCAAAGCTCATCTTGCTGTCAAGGCATTTCAGATCGCCCGCCGGGGTCACGATCAGCGGGTTGATCTCCAGCATGTCCATGTCCTTCTCGACGAAGGCTTTATACAGCGTCTTCACCAGCGCCACGCATTGCTTGACGCTGTTGCCGGTCAGCCCCAGCGAGAACGCGATGCGGCGGCCATGGAAATCCGAAAGCCCCGAGGCCGGATCGACCGAGAAGGTCAGGATCTTTTCCGGGGTGGCATGCGCCACATCTTCGATGCTCATGCCGCCTTCGGTCGAGGCCACGAAAGAGATGCGGCTGGTCGAGCGGTCGATCAGCAGGGCAAGGTAAAGTTCGCGGGCGATGTCGCTGCCGTCTTCGATATAGATGCGGTTGACCACCTTGCCCGCGGGGCCGGTCTGTTCGGTCACCAGCGTGCGGCCCAGCATCTGCCGCGCGAACTCGGCGGCCTCGGACACCGAGCGCGCCAGCCGCACCCCGCCCTTTTCACCGGCTTCCGGTTCCAGAAAGCTGCCCTTGCCACGGCCACCGGCGTGGATCTGCGCCTTGACCACCCAAAGCGGCCCGTCCATCTCGCCCGCGGCGGTCTTGGCGTCTTCGGCGCGCAAGACCACGCGGCCGTCAGATACCGGAGCGCCAAAGCCGCGCAGCAGCGCCTTGGCCTGATATTCGTGGATGTTCATGGAACCGTCCCGTCTGTTGCGAATTTGAGCGCGTGATGCCACAGAAACCAGCAGTTGCAAAACGGCTTTTTCGGGTTTGACGGGTTTTCACCGGGAAATCTGAGGTTTGTGATCACAGTCTGAAAAACTGTGATCACAAGATACCTTTCGTTAACGCAAACAGCGATTCGCGGGGGCCGGATTCAGTTCAGATTCAGTTCAGATACAGGGTGAACAGCATCGCCTCGCCGGAAACCAGTTGGGCAAAGGCATTCCAGTTCGCCCCACTGACCAGCTTGCCCTTTTCCAGATAGGGCAGCGCGTCGGCGCCCTGAATCCAGCCGATCAGGTCGATGGCGGCGGGTTTGGTGAACATCGCCCCGACATTGACCCCGGCGCTGTCGTCCAGCCGCCAGTAGGGCGCCAGCACCTTGCCGGTCAGCAGGCCCTCGGCATCCGCCAGCACGCCTTGCCAGACCTGCGCCGTGCCCGGCGGCACCGTGACGCCCAGCGCCGATTGCTGCTTGTCATTGGGCAGCCATTCGCGGTCGTTGTCGGTTTCCAGCGCCACCCGGGTCCAGAAATCGCGGTTGTCACCGATCATCGCCAGAAAATGCCCGTGCGCCGAGGTGGCGCGGGCGGCATCGGGGGTCTGGTTCAGCGCGCCCAGCACCATCGCGATGATGTCGGCAAACTCGCCGAACTGGCGGTTGAAATCGTCGGGCGCCATATGGACGTCGTTCAGATCATACAGGGCCGCCGAGGCGGTGGTGGCCTTGGTGATCGCGGCAGTGGGGTCATAGGCCAGCACCACCTCGCTGACGCCGCCCAGAAGATGGGTATAGGCCGACAGCCAGGCGGCATCGGCGGCATCGAAGCGGATCACCGGCGCGGGCGTGGCGGGGTCGCGTTCCGACCATTGCCAGCCCATGATCATCGGTCCGGCGACGTTCATCAGGCTTTCATTGCTGTCGCGCGCGCCATCGGCATTGATGTCGAACCAGATGTCGGCCAGCGAAATCTCCAGCCCGAAATCCGAACCGGCGGGAATTTCCGCAAGCGGCGCGCGGGCGGCGTCCAGCCCGGTGGCGGCATCGCGGAACACCTGCGCCACCACCGCGGGGTCAAAGGCGGCAGGCGTCGGGTTTTCCGGGATCGGCAAGCGCAGGAACGGCAGCATCTGCATCGAGTTGGTCAGACCGACTTTCCAGCGGGTCTGCAAGGTGCCCTCGACCACCCGCAAGAACCGCAGGCCGCCCAGCGCAAAGCGGTCGACATCGGTCGGGCTGGCCAGGGTTTCCAGCCGGGCGATGGTGGGGGCCAGACCCTTGGCGCCAACCTCGGCGGACAGGGCGGTATCGGCGGCGGCAAGGCTGGGGGCAACAAGGGCAAGGGATGCAGCAAGGGCAAGGGCACGCATGACGGTCACTCCGTTGGACTGACATGCAAAATGCGCGCCCGAAGGCGCGCATTCAAGTGGGGTAACCGAAACGGTGTGTGCGCAGGCGGGCTTAAGCCAGCGTCGGGTCGATGGCCTTGCAAGCCTCGACCAGACCCTTCACCGCATCCACCGACTTGTCGAACATCGCCTGTTCGGCCTGGTTCATCTTGATATCCAGAATCCGCTCGATCCCGGCAGCGCCGATCACCGTCGGCACGCCGACATAAAGCCCGTCCAGCCCCAGCGGGCCGTTGACCCAAGCGGCGCAAGGCAGCACGCGCTTCTGGTCTTTCAGATAGGCTTCGGCCATTTCGATCGCCGAGGTGGCGGGCGCATAGAAAGCCGAGCCGGTCTTCAGCAGGCCGACGATCTCGGCCCCGCCATCGCGGGTGCGCTGGATGATGGCGTCCAGCTTGTCCTGCGTGGTCCAGCCCATCGCCACCAGATCGGGCAGCGGCACACCGGCGACGGTGGAATAGCGCGACAGCGGCACCATGGTATCGCCATGGCCGCCCAGCACGAAGGCGGTGACATCGCGCATCGACACGTTGAATTCGACCGACAGGAAGTGGCGGAAGCGGGCAGAATCCAGCACCCCCGCCATGCCGACCACCTTTTCATGCGGCAGGCCGGAGAACTCGCGCAGCGCCCAGACCATGGCATCCAGCGGGTTGGTGATGCAGATCACGAAGGCATTCGGCGCATGGGCGGCAATGCCGGCACCCACCGATTTCATCACCTTGAGGTTGATGCCCAGAAGGTCATCGCGGCTCATCCCCGGCTTGCGCGGCACCCCGGCGGTGACGATGCAGACATCGGCCCCGGCGATATCGGCGTAATCATTGGCGCCTTTCATCGTGGCGTCGAACCCGGCCGAGGGGCCGGACTGCGCAATGTCCAGCGCCTTGCCTTGCGGCGTGCCTTCGGCGATGTCGAACAGGACGACATCGCCCAGTTCCTTGATGGCGGCCAGATGGGCGAGCGTGCCGCCGATCTGCCCCGCGCCGATCAGTGCAATCTT
Source organism: Rhodobacter ferrooxidans (assembly GCF_000176015.1). Classification (GTDB taxonomy): domain Bacteria; phylum Pseudomonadota; class Alphaproteobacteria; order Rhodobacterales; family Rhodobacteraceae; genus Pseudorhodobacter_B; species Pseudorhodobacter_B ferrooxidans. The sequence continues at coordinate 16,713 of NZ_ACYY01000018.1, forward strand.
GGGTCGTGCCATGATTTCGTCTCCGGGCAAGGTTATGTGACGCGGGATGCCTAGTCGGTTGCGCCCCGTCGCGCAAGGGCGCTGCGCTGCGGCATGGGTCTTGGGCTGTTGCGGGCGGCATGTTTGCGCTAAAGCGGCGGGCAATGGCTGGCCCGTGGCGCAGGTTTTCGCGGCAAGGGGCGGATGCGGGGCGGCTGATTCTCTGGCCGGGCAAAGGGGCTGTGGTGGAGGGGCTTGGGTTCTGGACACTGGCGGTGCTGGCCTCGGTGCTGGTGGGCATGAGCAAGGGCGGCTTGCCGGTGGTCGGTATTCTGGGCGTGCCGGTGCTGTCGCTGGTGATTTCGCCCGTGGTGGCGGCGGGGTTGCTGCTGCCGATCTATGTGGTGTCGGACGCCTTCGGGCTTTGGGCCTATCGCCATGCCTTCAACGTCCGGGTGCTGGCGATCCTGGCGCCGGGAATGACACTGGGGGTGGGCTTTGGCTGGGCCACCGCCTCGGTGGTGCCCGAGGCGCTGGTGACGGTGCTGATCGGGGTGATCGGGGCGGTGTTCGCACTGACCCTGCTGTTGCGCCGCACCGTGCCCGCGCCGCGCGAGGCCCGGGTGGTGCCGGGGCTGTTCTGGGGCATGGTGACCGGCTTCACCAGCTTTGTCAGCCATGCGGGCGCCCCGCCCTATCAGGTCTATGTGCTGCCGCTGCGGCTGGAGAAGGCGGTGTTCGCCGGCACCTCGACCATCGCCTTCGCCTATGTCAACGCCGTCAAGCTGATCCCCTATTATGCGCTGGGGCAGTTGTCGGTCAGCAATCTGAAGGTGGCCGCCGTGCTGGCCCTGCCTGCGGTGCTGGCGGTGTTTGCCGGCGTGTGGCTGGTGCGCATCCTGCCCGAGAAGCGGTTCTTCCAGCTGGTCACCTGGGCCTTGCTGGCGGTGTCGCTGCGGCTGATCTGGCAGGGGTTGGCCTGAACCAAAATCCTTCGAAGGATTTTGCAAAAGTTTTCGAAAACTTTTGCGCTCGGACTGACGCAGGGGCGCGCCAGTCTTCCCGGCAGCACCTCGGCGCGGGTATTGCTGCGCTGCGGCAAAACAGGACTTGCCGAAACTGCCAAAAATATGGTCCACCACGAAAGATTGTTGCCGGGGAGAGAATCATGCAGACCCACGCCCGCCCGTATCGCTCGGTGCTTTACATTCCCGGATCGAAGGCCCGGGCGCTGGAAAAGGCGCAGACCCTGCCGACCGATGCCATCATCTTCGATCTGGAAGACGCGGTGACGCCGGAGGAAAAGCCCGCCGCCCGGGCGCTGCTGGCGCAGACTCTGAGCGAGGCAGACTATGGCGCGCGTGCCCGGATCGTGCGGATCAACGGCTTCGACACCCCTTGGGGCCGCGACGATGCGGCGGCCTTTGTGGGTGCCAAGGTTGATGCCATTCTGATCCCCAAGGTCTCGACCGCCGCCGATCTGCAGGCGGTGGCCGACGTGATCCCCGGCCTGCCGCTGTGGGCGATGCTGGAAACCGCGCTTGGCATGCTGAACGCCGCCGAGATCGCCGCCCACCCGCGGCTGCAAGGCATGGTGATGGGCACCAATGATCTGGCCAAGGAACTTGGCAGCCGCTTCCGCCCCGACCGGCTGGCGCTGCAAGCCGGGCTGGGCCTGTGCCTGCTGGCCGCCCGGGCGCATAGCCGCATCATCATCGACGGGGTCTATAACGCCTTCAAGGATGCCGAGGGGCTGCGCGTCGAATGTGATCAGGGCCGCGACATGGGCTTTGACGGCAAGACCCTGATCCACCCCGACCAACTGGCGGTCGCCAACGCCGCCTTCGCGCCATCGGAAGCCGAGGTCGATCTGGCCCGCCGCCAGATTGCCGCCTTCGACGAAGCGCAGGCCGCGGGGCTTGGTGTCGCAGTTGTGGATGGAAAGATTGTCGAGAACCTGCATATCGTGACTGCAAGGCAAACTCTGGCCAAGGCCGGGGCCATTGCCGCGATGGGCAACAGCTAAGGGGTCTTTACATGCTTTATCTGATACTGGGGGTGGCGCTTTGGGCGCTGGCGCATCTGTTCAAGCGGCTGGTACCGGGCTTGCGGGCGTCGATGGGCGAGGCGGGCAAGGGCGTGGTGGCGGTGCTGCTGCTGGTCTCGATCGGGCTGATGTATATCGGCTACGACCCGGCCAGCGGCCCGGTCTGGTGGGGCCGCAACGGCGCGCTGGTCGGCATCAACAACCTGCTGATGCTGGGGGCGTTTTTCCTGTACACCGCTGACGGCATGCGCGCGCCGGTGATCGGCGGGATGCGGCATCCGCAACTGACCGGTTTTTCGCTGTGGGCGGTGGCGCACCTGCTGGTCAACGGCGATCTGGCCAGCTTTATCCTGTTCGGCGGGCTGCTGGCCTGGGCGCTGCTGACGATGCGGCTTATCAACCGCGCCCAACCAAGCTGGACGCCGAAGCCCACCAAGCCGGGCCGCAACCTGCCGGCACTGGGGGCCTCGGTGGGCGCGATGCTGGTGGTCATGCTGATCCACTATTGGCTGGGCGTGCAGCCCTGGGGGGCGTGATGCAGCTTTACCGGTTCCTTTCCGAGGACGACACCGCCGCCTTCTGCCACAAGGTCACGGCGGCGCTGAACCTTGGCTGGTCGCTGCACGGCAGCCCAAGCTACGCCTTTGATGCGGCCCGTGGCGTGATGCGCTGCGGGCAGGCGGTGGTGAAACATGTGCCGGGCGGCACCTATTCGCCCGAAATGAAGCTGGGAGACTTGTGATGAAGACCAATCCGGGACGGTTTTTCGAGGATTACCGGCTGGGCGAGACCATCGCCCATGCGGTGCCGCGCACCGTCTCGGGTGGGGAACGGGCGCTGTATCATGCACTCTATCCGGCGCGGCATGCGCTGTATTCCTCGGACGCTTTCGCGCAATCCTGCGGCCTGCCTGCCAGCCCGCTGGACGATCTGGCCGCCTTTCATACCGTGTTCGGCAAGACCGTCCCCGACATCAGCCTGAACGCGGTGGCCAATCTGGGTTATGCCGAGGGGCGCTGGTTGTTGCCGGTTTACCCCGGCGATACCCTGCGGTCGCAAAGCACCGTGATCGGGCTAAAGCAGAACTCCAACGGCCAGTCGGGCGTGGTCTATGTGCGCACCCAGGGGCTGAACCAGCGCGACGCGGTGGTGCTGGACTACGTGCGCTGGGTGATGGTCAAGAAGAACCGGCTGGACGCGCCCGCACCCGAGGCCGTGGTGCCCGATCTGGCGAAGGTGGTCAGCCCCGACCGGCTGGTGGTGCCGCAAGGCCTTGATTTCACGCGCTATGATTTCACCCTTGCGGGCGAGCCGCATCGCTGGGGCGACTATGCCGTGGGCGAGCAGATCGACCATGTCGACGGGGTGACCATCGAGGAGGCCGAGCATATGCTGGCCACCCGCCTGTGGCAGAACACCGCCAAGGTGCATTTCGATGCCACCAACCGCGCCGATGGCAAGCGGCTGATCTATGGCGGCCATGTCATCAGCATGGCGCGGGCGCTGTCGTTCAACGGCCTGGCCAATGCGCAGATCATCGTGGCGCTGAACGGCGGCGCGCATGCCAACCCCTGTTTTGCCGGTGATACCGTGCGGGCCTGGTCGGAAGTGCTGGACAAGGCACCGACTGCCGCCCCCGGCGTGGGGGCGATCCGGCTGCGGTTGGTGGCAACCAAACAGGGGGCGGCACCCTTTGCGCTGAAAGGCGCGGATGGCAAATACGCCCCCGAGGTGCTGCTGGATCTGGATTACTGGGCGCTGATGCCGATCTGACCTGCGACTCGCTGCGCTGCGGCAAATTCGGCCGGGATTTCGCGGGCAAACCCCGGAAAACCGTGATCACAGGCCGGAAATCCGTGATCACAAAGCGAAAAAACACCGCTGATAGCGGCAACACCATGCCTGCGGGGCGGTTCGGCGCGTGACTTCCCCGCAGAATCCGCTATTCAGTTGCAGCAAATCCATCCTGCGCTGCGGCGCGGGTCGCCTTGAGCAAAGGGAACCGATCATGGCCGAAGCAAAGCGGGAAATTGTCCGCCCCCTTTCCCCCCATCTGCAAGTCTACCGCATGAAGGCCAGCATGGCGACATCGGTGCTGATCCGCATCACCGGGGTCGGGCTGATGTCGGGCTTCATCCTGTTCGTCTGGTGGCTCTTGGCCGCCGCGATCAGCCCGGAATACTTTGCCTTCGTCAACGGCATCGTCACGTCGTGGTTCGGCTACCTGATCTTCATCGGCTCGCTGGCGGCGATCTGGTATCACTACCTTGGCGGGCTGCGGCACCTTTACTGGGATACCGGCAAGGGGCTGGACCTTGAAACCGTCGACAAGCTGAGCTGGGGCATGGTGATCGGCACGCCGGTGCTGACCGTGCTGACCATTCTGGCGATCTGGGGGATCTGAGATGCGCTTTATCACCGACCGCAAAACCGCCAACGGCAAGGGGTCTGCCCATTCCGGTACCCACGAGCACAAGGACATGGCGCTGACCTCGATCGGTCTGGCCTTCCTGATGCCGACCTTCCTGTTCATCTTCGGCCGCACCCTGGGCCAGCCCCACGAGGTGGTGGTGGCCACGTTCGGGCGGCCGATCCCGGCCATCGTGACCGGGCTGATGGTGTTTCTGGCGATGCGCCACATGATGCACGGCGTGGGGTCGGTGCTGGCCGACTATACCCGCGGCACGGCGCGGCGCCTGCTGACGATCTTCGTCAACGCGCTGGCCTATCTGATCACGGCGGCGGTGCTTTACGCGCTGATCCGCATGGCGCACTGAGGATTTGACAATGGCCGCTTATGAATACGAGACGCATGACTATGACGTGGTGGTGGTGGGTGCCGGTGGTGCCGGGCTGCGCGCCACGCTGGGCATGGCCGAACAGGGCCTGCGCACCGCTTGCGTGACCAAGGTTTTCCCGACCCGCAGCCACACGGTTGCCGCCCAGGGTGGCATCGCCGCCAGCCTGTCGAACATGGGACCGGATAGCTGGCAGTGGCACATGTATGACACCGTCAAGGGCAGCGACTGGCTGGGCGACACCGACGCCATGGAATATCTGGCGCGCGAGGCCCCCAAGGCGGTTTACGAGCTGGAACACTACGGCGTGCCCTTCAGCCGCACCGAAGACGGCAAGATCTACCAGCGCCCGTTTGGCGGCCACACCACCGAATATGGCGAAGGCCCGCCGGTGCAGCGCACCTGTGCCGCCGCCGACCGCACCGGCCATGCCATGCTGCACACGCTTTATGGCCAAAGCCTGAAGAACAACGCCGAATTCTTCATCGAATACTTCGCGCTGGACCTGATGATCACCGATGGCCGTTGCACCGGCGTGGTGGCCTGGAAGCTGGACGATGGCACGCTGCATGTCTTCAACGCCAAGATGACGGTGCTGGCCACCGGCGGTTACGGTCGCGCCTATTTCAGCGCCACCTCGGCCCATACCTGCACCGGCGACGGTGGCGGCATGGTGGCCCGCGCCGGTCTGCCGCTGCAGGACATGGAGTTCGTGCAGTTCCACCCGACCGGCATCTACGGCTCGGGCTGCCTGATCACCGAGGGCGCGCGCGGCGAAGGCGGCTACCTCACCAACTCGAACGGCGAGCGGTTCATGGAGCGCTATGCGCCGACCTACAAGGATCTGGCCTCGCGCGATGTGGTGTCGCGCTGCATGACCATCGAGATCCGCGAAGGCCGTGGCGTTGGCCCGAACAAGGACCATATCCACCTGAACCTCAGCCACCTGCCGCGCGAGACGCTGGACCTGCGGCTGCCGGGCATCACCGAAAGCGCCAAGATCTTTGCCGGCGTCGATCTGACCAAGGAACCGATCCCGGTGCTGCCGACCGTGCATTACAACATGGGCGGTATTCCCACCAACTACTGGGGCGAGGTGCTGAACCCGACGCCCGCCAACCCCGACGCGGTGTTCCCCGGCCTGATGGCGGTGGGCGAGGCGGCCTGTGCCAGCGTCCACGGCGCCAACCGGCTTGGCTCGAACAGCCTGATCGACCTGGTGGTGTTTGGCCGCGCCGCCTCGATCCGGGCGAGCAAGGTGGTGGATGCGGGCGCCGATGTGCCGGTGACGCACAAACCCTCGGTGGATGCGGCCCTGACCCGGTTCGACGCCGCCCGCCATGCCAATGGCGCCATCCCCACCGCCCATTTGCGGCTGGAGATGCAGCGCACCATGCAGGCCGATGCGGCGGTGTTCCGCACCGACAAGACCCTGGCCGAAGGTGTTGCCAAGATGACCGCTGTGGCGGGCAAGATGGCCGACCTCAAGGTTACCGACCGCAGCCTGATCTGGAACTCCGACCTGATGGAGACGCTGGAGCTGGCCAATCTGATGCCGAACGCCCTGGCCACCATCGTCGCCGCCGAGGCCCGCAAGGAAAGCCGCGGCGCCCATGCGCAGGAAGATCACCCCAACCGCGACGACGCGAAGTGGCGGGTGCACAGCCTGGCCGTGGTCGATGGCGCCAAGGTGACGCTGTCCACCCGGCCGGTGCATCTGGAGCCGCTGACCAAGTTCGAGGATGGCGGCATCGATCTTGCGAAGATCGCGCCGAAAGCGCGGGTCTATTGATGCGGGGAACCCTGCCCCTGCTGCTGGCGCTGCTGGTCGCCTGCTCGCCCACCGACATGGCCGACAAGGTCGGTCGGCGGGCGGCAGAGACCGTGGTGCTGCCGGTGGTCGGCAAATACCTGCCCGGCCCGCAAGCCGAGGTGGCGACCCGCTGCGTGGTGGACAACGCCAGTGCCGCCGAAGTGCAGGCGCTGGCCCGCGACATCGCGGTGCAGGCCGGCACCTCGACGGTGCAGACCGTGCTCGCCATCGCCGCCCGGCCGGAAACCGCCCGCTGCTTCGCCGGGGCGGGCCTGCCGCCCCGGCTGCCATGAAGGTGCCGCCGATGACCCCGCACATCGCCGCCCTCTCGCTGCTGACCCTGACGCCGTTGGCCGCCTGCGGCCCGGTCTCGGTGCAGCAAGCCGAGGCGCAGTGCTTCGAGAGCGCCCGCCTCGCGCAGCATCCGCGTGGCAGTGTTGGTGTCGGGTTGGGCACCGGCGGCCCTGTGACCAACTTCGAAATTGCCGTGTCCTCCGACTACCTGATGGGGCGCGACCCCTCGGCGGTCTATGACGCCTGCGTCTATCAGAAATCCGGCCAGCCACCGCGGCAGCCGCTTTATTCCCGCACAGACTGGAAGGGATAACCCATGGTTCAGTTCGCACTTCCCAAGAATTCGAAAATCCGCACCGGCAAGACCTGGCCCCGCCCCGATGGCAAGAACGTGCGCAAGTTCCAGATCTATCGCTGGAACCCCGATGACGGCCAGAACCCGTCGATCGACACCTACTTTGTCGATATGGACAAATGCGGCCCGATGGTGCTGGACGCGCTGATCAAGATCAAGGACGAGATCGACCCGACGCTGACCTTCCGCCGTTCCTGCCGCGAGGGCATCTGCGGTTCCTGCGCGATGAACATCGACGGGATGAACCGGCTGGCCTGCATCTTCGGGCTGGACGAGGTGAAGGGCGACGTGAAAATCTACCCGCTGCCGCACATGGCGGTGGTCAAGGACCTGATCCCGGACCTCACGCATTTCTACGCCCAGCACGCCGCCATCATGCCCTGGCTGGAAACCAAGACCGCCCGGCCCGCCAAGGAATGGCGCCAGTCGATCGAGGATCGCGCCAAGCTGGACGGGCTTTACGAATGTGTGATGTGCGCTTCGTGCAGCGCCTCCTGCCCCAGCTACTGGTGGAACAGCGACAAGTATCTTGGCCCGGCGGCCTTGCTGCACGCCTATCGCTGGGTGATTGATTCGCGCGACGAGGCCACGCCCGAGCGGCTGGATGCGCTGGAAGACCCGTTCCGGGTGTATCGCTGCCACGCCATCCTGAACTGCACCCAGACCTGCCCCAAGGGGCTGAACCCGGCCAAGGCGATTGCCGAGCTGAAGAAGATGCTGATCGCCCGGGTGTCCTGAGCAAACGCGGACAAGGCAAAGGCCCGGACATCCGTCCGGGCCTTTGCCGTTCAAGACCAAGATTTTTCGAAAAATCTTGGCAAAATCCTTCGAAGGATTTTGGTTCCTGGCGCGACCGTCGGGTTATTTGCCCTTCAGCGCGTCCTTCAGCCCGCCAACGGCGTTCTGCACCTTGCCTTCGACCTTCTTGGTCTGGCCTTCCGACACCAGTTTGGCGTCGCCCACGGCCTTGCCGACGGCCACCTTGATCTTGCCTTCAACGACTTTGGCCGAGCCGATCACACGATCCTTGTCCATGCTACATTCCTTTGCGATGGTCAGGTTTCCCCCGCCAGACGTGCGTGCGGGGCATGACATCATACCATCACAAAAGCACGCGCGCCGCACTTACACGGATCAGTACGTCGGCAGCAGCGCAAAATTGCCGCCGGACCTCCGAGGTCAGTTCAGACCGGTTTTCTGGTCTGACTCCCTGACGCCACCCGCCTTTCCCATCCGACCGGCCCGGATCAAGGCCATGCCGCTGACAGCAGGGGCACGGGGCTTGCGGTGGCGGGTCGCCTGGGCGACAAGCGGCCATGCCCGTGCTGCTTCTGATCCTGGCGATTTCGGTGTTCGGCTACCTGTGGCTGACCCGCCGCGGCTCCAGCCTGACCCGCACCTGCTTGTGGCGGCAGGACCGCAGGATTGGGGAAAACCACCACCGCTGTTCGGCCTGTGGCGCAACTTGCGTCACCGCACCGGGAAAATCGCCGCGCCACTGCCTGCGGCCCCGTTGACCCCCGCCCGCCGCCCGCCCATGCTGCGCCGAAACCGGAGCACAGCCATGAAACCCGACACCCCGCACCACCCCGCCCCTGCTGATGCCGCCGCCCGCAAGGCGGTGCCGCCGGTGGTCTGCTATCCGGTGGAAAGCCTGCCGCAACCCGATCTGGCCGCGCTGCAAGCCGCCCGCGCGGGCTGGCGCAAGACCGCCGAGGTGCTGGTGCCGCCGCGCGACGCCCGCTGTTTCACCGTGCCCGCCGGGCACTTTCTCCGCATCACCTCGGTCGGCGGCCCGCAGGTGGGCGACCTGAACCTGTGGAACGCCGCCGACCTTTCCGAGCGGTTCTATTCCGGCAAGACCCGCGCCCTGCACGGCACGCACCTCTCCACCGGCGACCGGATGTGGAGCAGCTTTCCGACCCTGCGCCCGCTGGCCACCATCACCGACGACAGCCTGGACTGGTATGGCTTCGATGCCTTCGGCCTGTCGGTGCATGACGTGATCGGCACCCGCTGCGACCCCTACACCAACACTCTGCTGACCGGGGGCCAATATCATCACTGCTGCCATTCCAACCTGACCCGGGCGCTGGCCGCGGCCACCGGCCTGCCGCTGCATCAGGCCGAAACCCATGTGCATGACGTGCTGAACGTCTTCATGTGCACCGGGTTTTCGCGGCAGACCGGGCAATACCTGATGAAAGCCTCGCCAGTGCGCCCCGGCGACTACCTTGAATTCTTTGCCGAAATCGACCTGCTGGGCGGGTTGTCCGCCTGCCCCGGCGGCGATTGCAGTTCCGAACATTCCTCCGACACCGCCGCCTGCCACCCGCTGCGGATCGAGGTGTTTGCGCCCCAGTCACCCCCGGCAGGCTGGGTCAGCCCACAGCGAAACAGCTACGACCGCAGCCATGGCTCGCGCTGAAATCTACGTTTCTTCTCTGGAAAAGTATCCTCGGGGGGTCCGGGGGGCAGACAGCCCCCCGGCTACCTCAAGCAAAAGCCGCGTGCAGGGCAATCTCCACCATGTCGCCAAAGCTGCGCTCGCGCTGGTCGGCGGGCAGGGCCTCCTCGGTCAAGAGGTGGTCGGAAATCGTCAGCACCGCCAGCGCCCGCCGGCCATAGCGGGCGGCCAGCGTGTAAAGCTCTGCCGCCTCCATCTCGACACACAACGCGCCGTGGCGCTGCAACTGCTCCTGCAAATCCGGGCGTTCATCGTAGAACAGTTGCGAGGAATAGATCGTGCCGGCATGGGTCGGCACACCCAACCGTTCCGCTGCATCCCACGCCGCTTTCAGCAGCCCGAAATGCGCGGTCGGGGCAAAGTTCAGTTCCTTGAAGATGCCATTCGACGGCGCCGTCAGCGTGCAGGCCGACATCGCCAGCACCACGTCGCGCACCTTGACCTGCGGCTGCATGGCGCCGGCCGAGCCGATGCGGATCAGCGTCTGCGCCCCGTAATCGCGGATCAGCTCGTTGACATAGATCGACAGCGACGACATCCCCATGCCGGTGCCGTGGATGGTGACCGGATGGCCCTGCCAGGTGCCGGTATAACCCAGCATGCCGCGCACCTCGTTGATCAGACGGGCATCTTTCAGAAAAGTCTGCGCCGCCCAGCGCGCCCGGTAGGGGTCGCCCGGCAGCAGCACGGTTTCGGCAATCTCGCCCGGTTTGGCGCCGATGTGAAAGGTCATCTGGTTCCCCTGTGAAATGTCAGGGCCAACCTACCAGCGCGGCAAGGCGGCACAAGCCCTAGCCCGCCAGATGCCGCAACCCTTGCGTCACATCGGTGCGGATCGCCAGCCGCAGCCCCGGATCATCGCCCGCCCGCAGCGCCGCCAGAATGGCGCGGTGATGCTGCGGCGGCTCGCGGCGCTGCAACCGCGCGTAAAGCGCGCGCATGGTCGGGCCAAGCTGCAACCAGACGGTCTCGGTCATCGCCAGCATCGCCGGGGCCTGGGCGCGCAGATAAAGCGTGCGGTGAAACTCCAGATTGGTGCGGATATAGGCCACGGCATCCTGCTTCACCACGGCTTCGGCATTGGCGGCATTGATCGCGGCCAGCCGGTCGATCAGCGCGAAATGCGCCCGCGGCAGGGCGCGCGACGCCAGTTCCGGCTCCAGCAGCGCCCGCAGCGCCGCCAGTTCCTCGATCCGGTCGGCAGACAGTTCCGGCGTCGCCACCCGGCCCGAGGACGACAGCGAAAACGCCCCCTCGGCCACCAGCCGCCGCACCGCCTCGCGCGCGGGCGTCATCGACACGCCGAAAGTCTTGGCCAAACCGCGCAGGGTCAGCGCCTGCCCCGGCGCCATTTCGCCATGCATCACCTGCGCGCGCAGGGCGCGATACAGCCGCTCGTGGGTGGCGGTGGTGTCGGTGGGGCGCGGCTGGGCAAGCATGCCGTCAGCCAAGCACCCTACGCCGGCTGCGGTCAAGCGCCATCACCGCCTAGGGCGCAAAGCGCAAGCCGTGCAGCGCCGCCCCATGGGTCTTCAACCAGCGGCGCGGGATGCTGTAGCCGGGGTGAAGCCGCGTCACCACCTCCCAGAACGCCGGCGAGTGGTTCATCTCGGCCAGATGCGCCACCTCATGCGCCGCCACATAGTCCAGCACCTGTGGCGGCGCCATGATCAGCCGCCAGGAATACATCAGCCCGCCCGCCGCCGTGCATGACCCCCAGCGCGAGCGGGTGTCGCGCAGCGTCAGGCTGCTGTAGCGCAGGCCCAGGGAGGCTGCGTGCCGGTCGCTGGCCTCGGCCAGCCGGTCGCGCGCCTGCACCTTCAGGAAGGCCGCCACCCGCGCGCCCACTTGCTCTGCCTGCCCCGGCACCAGCAGTTCGGCACCGTCAACCCGCACCGCCCGCCCGCTGCCCGGCGTCAGCACCAGCGCCTGCCCCAGATACGGCAGGCTGCTGCCAAATCCCGCCACCTGCCCCGGTGCCACCGCCATCTCGGCCAGGGTCTGCCGGATCCAGCCCGCCTGTTCGTTCACAAACGCCAACGCATCTGCCTCCCGCGCCCGCAGCGGCAGCGACAGCGTCACCCGCCCATCCAGCCGCGACACCCGCAGCGAGAACCGCCGGGCGCGGGCCGAACGCCGCAAGGTGATCTCGACGGCAGGGGAGCCGGGAAGGATGGCCAAGCGACACCTCGTGATCTGGGCGCACAGGATAGCGCAAGTGCTGCGGGCGGCAATGGGGAAGGCTGGGGGCAAACGCCGTTGCCGGGCCTGCACGAAAGCCTTTGACAGCCGGGCGTGGCTGTGGCAAGCGACGCCTCTACTGGATCAGCCAGCCTTGCAAGGGGACCACCATGCCCAAACTCGAATGGGGCACGAAGCGCACCTGCCCGACCACCGGTAAGCGCTTTTACGACCTGAACAAAAACCCGATCGTCAGCCCCTACACCGGCGAGGTGGTGGACATCGAAAGCGCGCGGCGCAAGCTGGCCGCTTCGGTGGTGTCGCGGCCGGTGGCGGAAAAGGATGATTCGGTGCTGGTCGATGACCTGGAAGCCGATGACGATCTGCTGGTGGCCGACGCCGCCGAGGATACCGAACTGGATGACGACCTGCTGGAAGAAGACGCCGACGACAACGTGTCGCTGGACGATCTGGCTGATGTGGCAGGCGACGAGGAAGACATCTGATTTGTCGCGGCTTTCTGCGGGGCGCGTGTGTTTTTCCCCTTGCACCCCGCAGCGGCCTTAACTAGATAGCCCAAGCGATCCGGGATACGGGTCGCACCTCCGGTGGGGTCATAGCTCAGTTGGGAGAGCGCTTGAATGGCATTCAAGAGGTCGACGGTTCGATCCCGTCTGGCTCCACCATTAATCCCTTGACGACAAACAGAAACCGCTGACCGCAAGGTTCGGCCGTTTGTTTGTTTTGCGGCACGCCAAGTGCAGACAAGAGCAGCCGGCCCCGAAGGCCGTTCACCATTGCGGTCGGGACGCGGCACTCAGGCCAGTTGTTTGGCCACGATCCAGGTCACGGGAACCGACAGCACAAAGCCGATGGCTGCCGCGATCAGGATCGGTTGCAGCGTGTCGTTGCCGGTCACCAGCGCCACCACGATGCCGATGCCGGCCAGCGTGGTGGAGATCAGGGAAAAGAGGATAAAGGCCAGCCGCGACATGAAAAATCTCCTGCAGGTTTGCGTCAGTCTGCCAAGACAGTGAGCCAGCGGCCACATGCTGAACATGATCAGAATCAAATGGCGGCAAAAAACGCGTGAAATCGCGCTGGTGATGAACACCGCCGAGGGCACGCAAGCTGTGTCCGACAGCCGCGACATCCGCCGCGTGGCGCTGATGGACAAGATCCCGTATTTCACCACGGCCGCGGCGAGCATTGCGGCGGTTGCGGCGATGAAGGCGAGGGGCGAGGGGTATGGGGTGAGGACTTTACAAGGATAACAACCAAGAGTAACTTCACTCGAATTTGCGGTGAGGGACATGAAAGTATTCATAAGTTGGTCGGGTGAACTCAGCCATAAAATTGCTGTATCTCTGCGCGATTGGCTACCCAACGTTATTCAATCGGTAACACCCTACGTATCGTCAGAAGATATAGATAAGGGCACTCGATGGAGCCTTGATATTGCGGGCGAGCTCTCGACCTCCTTCTATGGAATTTTGTGCGTTACTGAAGACAATATTTATGCACCTTGGCTTAATTTTGAAGCCGGGGCTTTGTCGAAGTCAATTGACAACACAAATGTATCGCCGTTTTTGTTTAAAATAAAGCGATCAGATGTGAATGGCCCGATCTTGCAGTTTCAATCAACGATCTTTGAGAAGGAAGATTTCAGGAAGCTCACACATGGGATTAAGACAGCAGATCCAGAGTGCAAAATAGACGATCAAAGGTTCAACTCGATCTTTGATGTTTGGTGGCCAAAACTCGAGGAATGCCTTCTTTCTCTTGCTAAGAGCGCTAAGACCGATGGCGAAACTCGAAAGAAAAGTCGCACTCCGCATGACGAAATACTTGAGCAAATTCTTGAACTGACTCGTCAGAACACCCGAACACTCTCACAACAGGAAAAGTTCCTATTGGATGCGACCCAAGCCACTTCCGAAGGTCGCGGAAGAGTGGGGAGCATTGGTACAGATCATCCTGTTTTTAGAGATATCGTTGAGTCATTGTCTGCGATCCGCGAATTCGCTCTTGTGAGTTCAGCAAACACCGAAGGATTATTGGACGCTATTCGGCGAATCGAAAACCCCATTTTCTTCCTTCTCGATAGGCTTGGGGCTCCGACCTCCCTAAGAACCTTCACTAGATACACAAACCCGACTTTACCACGCCGCAGAGTTCGGAACGAACTCGCGCCACCTGAGGCCGAGTAGCTCGAGTGGCAGGTTGTTCTTTTCGTTCAACAGTGGGGTGAATCCCCTCAGCCATCCCAGCCCGATTTGTCACGCGACAAATCGGGCCGCGCCTGCCTGTCCTTTGCAGGCGCGTTACCGCGCCTCCCCGCCCGGCCACGGACCGGGCGTTCGATCGGGAAACGGTCCACTGGACCGTTTCTGATCCGGCCTCACCCCAGGCAGTCGCGCCCCGATTTCCAACCGCAAGCCCCTAGCCGCACACCCCTTGCCCTGCGGCTTGCGCCTTCAGGCAATCGGGCCGGGCGATCGTCCACTGGACGGTCGCCTTGCGGCCCTCTGGCTCTTGTTCCCGGCGCCTTTCTGAGCCCGCAAACAAGACGGGCCGCCGATCTTCCACCGCACACCAAAGCCCCCTCCCCCCACACCGCCCTTGACATCCCGCGCGAAAACCCCCATCTGCCCCCTATCCGAGAGCCCGTGCCGCGTGAGCATGTGTAAGGCCCGGATATGGTTCCCACCTTCACGCAGGGGCACCGCGACCCGTTCGGCGCGTGTGGCATCCGGCCATCCCGTCAGTCACGGGCCGCCCCTCCTGCTGCGCCGCATCCTGCGGCCTGCGCCATTCCGGCGGCCAACCCCGCCATTTGAAAGAACAAGATGTCCACATTCGATTCCCTGGGCCTTAGCCCGAAACTCGCCAAAGGTCTGGAAAAGGCCGGCTACACCAAGCCGACGCCGATCCAGTTGCAGGCGATCCCGCTGATCATGCAGGGCCGCGATCTGATGGGTCTGGCGCAGACCGGCACCGGCAAGACCGCAGCCTTCGGCCTGCCGCTGCTGCACCGCCTGCTGGATATCGGCCATCCGCCGGCCCCCCGCAGCGTGCGGGCGCTGATCATGGCGCCGACCCGCGAACTGGTGTCCCAGATCTCGGAAGCCCTTGAAGTCTTTACCAAAGGCACCGCCGTCAAGGTGGTCACCGTCACCGGCGGCGCCTCGCTGTTCCGGCAATCCGAGCGGCTGGCGCGTGGCGCCGACGTGCTGGTGGCGACGCCGGGCCGGTTGATCGACCTCTTGGACCGCAACGCCCTGACGCTGGAACATTGCGGCTATCTGGTGCTGGACGAGGCCGACCAGATGCTGGACATGGGCTTTATCCATGCGCTGAAAAAGATCGCCAAACACCTGCCGCTGAAACGCCAGACCCTGCTGTTTTCCGCCACCATGCCCAAGCTGATCGAGGATCTGGCGCAGACCTATCTGCGCGATCCGGTCAAGGTGCAGGTGGCCCCGCCGGGCAAGCCGATCGAGGCCATCGTGCAGGGCGTGCATTACACCCCGCAGGGCGACAAGGCGCGGCTGCTGGAGGAATACCTGAAAACCCACCCCGGCGAGATGGCGCTGGTGTTCGGGCGCACCAAGCACGGCTCGGAAAAGCTGATGAAGCTGCTGGTCGCCTGGGGCTTCAAGGCGGGGTCCATTCACGGCAACAAAAGCCAGAACCAGCGCGAGCGCACGCTGAGCGAGTTCCGCGAAGGCGCGCTTGACGTGCTGGTGGCGACCGACGTGGCGGCGCGTGGCATCGACATTTCCGGCGTGCGGCATGTCTATAACTACGACATGCCGAACGTGCCGGAAAACTATGTCCACCGCATTGGCCGCACCGCGCGGGCGGGTGCCGATGGCAAGGCCGTGGCCTTCTGCGCCCCGGCCGAGATGGAGGAAATTCAGGCCATCGAAAAGCTGCTGAAAACCCGGATTCCGGTGCTGGGCGGCGCGCCTTGGGCCGCCGATCTGGCCGGTGCCAGCAAACCGGCGCAAGGCCGGGGTGGCCGTCCGGGTGGCAAGCCGCAAGGCGGGCAGGGCAAACCCGCGGGTCGCAGCGCCAGCCCGAAACCCGCTGGCAAACCGCGCGCTCCGGTTCAGGGCGGCTATGGCGCGCCCAGCAAACCGGGTGCCAACCGCCGCACCGGGTCGGCAGCACAGGGTGGCAACCGCAGCCATCGCACCGCCGTCTGATTGCGCTTAGGGGGCGGGCGTCAGCTCGCCTCTTCCTCCAGGTTCAGCTTCATTTCCAGCAGAACCTGTTGAATGGCCAGGGTTTCCCGCAGCAACCGCTTGGCCTCGTTGACCGAGATCACCCCGTCACCGATGGCCTGATTATACTCGGCCATCAGCATCCCGAACCGCTGCGCCAGCGCCACCACGTCCGAGTTGATGCCGGTCGAGGGCGCATTGCGCTTTTCGGCGTCGTAAGACAGCGTGATGCCGCGCAGATCGGCCAGCGCGCTGGTGACATGCGGAAACCGCGAGGCGGACTCCAGTGCTGCCACCACGTCGATCGGCATGAAGCGGTCGTCATGCTCCTCGCTGTCGGAATAGTAGCGCCCGATCGTGGCCTTGGACTTGCCGGTCAGCTTGCAGGCCGCCTCGATGCCGACATCCTTGACCAGCGCTTCGCTGTGTTTCTTCAGATAGCTGGCAACGGACATGGCAACCCCTCAGGCGACACCCCGGCCCGGCCGGGGAAAACAAACTCCGTTTTCCCATTAATCGGATGGCAGGAGTTTGTCATTCATAATCCAGTTCCGGGCAACCGGAACAGTAACGAGTGACCGGTGTCCCCAGCATCGGTTTCGGGTGGGGGTCCGCCGTGCTTTGGTTCCGCAAGGATGTGCCACCAGATGTGCGGTGGCGATGCGGCGGGCCCGTCAGTCTGATAAACGGGATGAGGGATGGTTCAATCGGGAAAACCCGGCCAAACCCTTGAAATAAATGGTTCTGACACCCGCTGCACCCCTGCCCGAAACCGTTTCTGGCCCCAGCCGCCCATCTTCCAAGACGCCCATCTTGCAAACCGCCCATCTTGCACGGACGGCGGCCTTCGGGCTATCAACCAGCCATGGCCAAGCTCTATTTCCACTATTCCACGATGAATGCCGGCAAATCGACGGCGCTGCTGCAAGCCTCGCACAATTACCGCGAGGGCGGCATGGCGACCTATCTGGTCACCGCGCAATTCGACAATCGCGCCGGTGAGGGGCGGATTGCCAGCCGCATCGGCATCGGCGAGCCTGCCGACACCTTCGCACCCGACGACGACATGTTCGCGAAGATCGAAGCGCGGCTGGCGCAGGGTCCGGTGGCCTGCATCTTCCTCGACGAGGCGCAGTTCCTGACCAAGCCGCAGGTTTGGCAACTGGCGCGTGCGGTCGATGATCTGGGCGTGCCGGTGATGTGCTACGGCCTGCGGGTCGATTTCCGCGGCGAGCTGTTTCCGGGGTCGGCGGCGCTGCTGGCCTGGGCCGACGAAATGCGCGAGGTGCGCACGATCTGCGGCTGCGGCAAGAAGGCCACCATGGTGGTGCGCAAGGGCCCGGACGGCCGGGCGCTGCGCGATGGCGAGCAGGTACAGATCGGCGGCAACGAGACCTATGTCAGCCTGTGCCGCAGGCACTGGCGGCAGGCGCTGGCCGACTGACCGCACCGCTCATCCGCCCTGACAGGCGTCTTCGCTGCGATGACCGACCGCAAGGAAGGGAAGAGCTACCCCCGCCCGGCCCGCAGCGCGATCAGCACCCCGGCCCCGGCAATCAGCGCCATGCCGGTCACCGCCAGCGGCGTCAGCACCTCGGACCACAACAACCAGCCCCACAGCGCCGAAGCGGGCAGGATCATGTATTCGAACACCGACACCCGGCTGGCCTCGGCCACCTGATAGGCCTTGATCATCGCGCCGACCGCAAACAGCGACCCTGCCGCCTGCACCGCCGTCCAGAACCAGAACGTCCCCGAGGGCCAGACAAAGCCGCGCTGCACGAAACCGTCGGCCCCCGCAGGCACTTCCAGCGGCAGGAGGTAAAGCACCCCCATCCCGGCAAACCCCAGCAGCCCCAGCATGGCGAAAAACCCCGCCAGCAGCGTTTCCGCACTTTCGCCCGCGCACCACTGCCGCGTCGCGATATTGCCCATCGCATACAGCGCCCCCGCCGCCACCGGCAGCACGGCGGCGACCGAGGCGCCGTTCAGCGCCGATGGCCCCAGCACCAGTATGACCCCGACAAACCCCATCGCCACCGCGGCAATCCGCACAGGCCCGATCCGCATGCCGTAAGCAAAGCGCGAGATCAGCAGCACGAAAATGGGTGCGGTAAACAGCCCCGCCGCCACCTGCGCCACCGGCAGGAAGGCCAGCGCCCCGAAGTAGATCAGCATGGCAAAGCCGTGGATCGCACTGCGCGCCAGCACCGCGCCAAACCGCCTTGGCCGCAACCGCAGGCCCAGCGGCCAGGCCAGCAGCGCCAGCAAGCCCACCGCCATCACCGACCGCGTGGCGTGAAACTGCCACAGCCCGGCCTCGGCCGCGATCACCCGCACGTAATTGTCGGTAAAGCCGATCACCAGCGCATAGATCAGGATCATGCCGGCAGCGGCCAGCGTGCGGTCTTGGGTCGGGCTCATCGGGTGTCCTCTGCTGTCGGTCTTTCAAATCCTGCGGCAACAGCCCTTGCGCGCCCGAATCCGACATCGCCGCGTCCTTTCCGCACCTTGGGCAACCGGCCTCCGCTTCCGATTGTTCGCGCCGCCGCGCTGCGCTAGTCTGGCGGCAACCGAGGCAGGCCAAGGCAATAACCGCCCATGACGGCGCTGAAAAAATACCAGAAGCTTGAAAGCCCCGGCCTTTGGCGCGACACGCCCGAGGCGCAGCGACGCGAGGTTGTGGTGAATTTTGGCGAGGCCTCGCTGGTACTGACCGACCCGCGCACCGAGGCCGCACTGACCCACTGGTCGCTTCCGGCGGTAGAACGGCTGAACCCCGGCACGCTGCCCGCGGTCTATTCCCCCGGCGCCGACGCGACCGAGACGCTGGAGATCGACGACCCCGAGATGATGGCGGCGCTGGAAACCGTGCGCGGCGTGCTGGCGCAGACGCGGCCACGCCCCGGCAGGCTGCGCGGCTCTATCCTGCTGGGGTCGGTGGCGCTGGTCGTGGCGCTGGGGGTGTTCTGGCTGCCCGGTGCGCTGGAGCGGCACACCGCCTCGGTGTTGCCGCCCAGCACCCGCGCCGAGATCGGCACCATGGCCTTGGCCGATCTGGCGCGGTTGACCGGCAGGCCCTGCACCGATGCGGCGGGACAAGAGGCGCTGGACCTGTTGGGCCAGCGGCTGTTTGGTGCCGCCGCACCGCGGCTGGTGATCCTGCGCGATGGTGGCGCGCAGGCCTTGGCCCTGCCCGGCCCGATCCTGGCGCTGAACGCCAAGCTGGTGGAAACCGCCGATGGCCCCGAGGTGGCGGCGGGTTTCGCGCTGGCCGAAACCGCGCGCGCCGCGGCGCTGGACCCGATGATCGCCCTGCTGCATCACGCCGGGTTGGGCGCGACCTTTCGTTTGCTGACCACCGGCGTGTTGCCGCAAACCGCGCTGCGGGGTTACGGCGAGGTGCTGCTGCGCCAGACCCCGGTAGCGGTGGATGACGCCACGCTGCTGGCCAGCTTTGCCAGCGCCCAGGTCTCCAGCACGGCCTATGCCTATGCGCTGGATGCCTCGGGCGAAAGCGTGCTGGGGCTGATCGAGGCCGACCCAAGCCGCAACCGGGCGCGGCCCTTGCTGGCCGATGGCGACTGGATCAGCCTGCAAGCGATCTGCGCCGAATGAAAGACGCCCCCCTGCCTGGCAAGGGGGCGCAAGGCTGATTGCTGCCCGACTTTTTATCAGTTTGCCCGTAAGGTTACCCGGAGTTTCACCGGATGAAGGCGTCGCCAAAGCCCGCGCCGCGGGCCGCCGAAAGGGCCGCCTGCGCCGCGCCGCGATCACCGAATGGCCCGGCCAGCACGATCTGCATCGCGGTGCCGCCCTTGCTGATCTTCGCCGTGCCGACCCGCAGGCCCGCACCGCGAAGACGCGCCCTGGCCCCATCGGCATTGGCGGGCTGGGCAAAGGTGCCAACCTGCACATAGAAGCTGCCGCCCGCCGCTGGTGCCGCCGCCGGGGCCGCCACCCGCGCCGCAGGCTCGGTCATGGTCGATGCGCGCAGCCGGACCGGCTGGGCCAGAGCCGCGGCTTGCGGTGCCGACTGGCTGGAAGCCGCCCACCAGACCCGTTTCGTCGGCTGCCCAGCCACCAGACGGGCGGGCACCTCGCGGGTCCAGATCTGATCCTGCTGCGCCTGACCTTCGGCAGTGCCGATGCCGCGGTTGGGGTTCAGCCGGTCGTCGGTCCAAGCCGGTTTGTAGCCGCGCGGCAATGGCGGCAAAGCGGCCACCCGCCGCACCGGCGCTGCCGCCGCATAACTGCCGCCTGCCGGGGCAGTGACCCGTGCGGCCACCTGCTGGCCCTGCACCGGCTCGTATATCCCGGCGCCGACGCGGTTGCCGACGCCCTGCGCCACCACGGCATAGATCGGCGCCCGTGCGCCCTCCAGCGTGCCGTCGCCGCGGGTGCACAGCACCACCCGCCCGCCGTTCGACGTGGCATAGACCTTCGGCACCGGCGCGGATCTGAAGCAGCCGATCTGACCGGGGCCGGGCACGCTGGCCAAGGCCTGCGGTGCCGGTGCCGCCACCCGTTGCACGGGCTGCGCGGCGGCCGCCTGAATGACGGGCGCTGCCGTATAGGTGTTGGCCGCTACCATCGGCGCCTGACCCGCCGCGCGGATCGTCGGCGGCGTGGTCAGCGAGGCCACGGTCTGCATCGGTGCCCCGGTGGCACGCTGCTGCACCGGGGCGCGCCGCACCACCGGCGCTGGAGCCTCGGCCACCTGCACCGGCGCTGCCGCAACCGGCGCCCTCGCGGCGAGTGTTGGCGGATAGCCGCACAGCACCCGGCGCTGGCTGTTCACCCGCGGCACCCAGGTCACCTGCCCGCCAACGCCGGCGCGCAGGAACACACAGCCCTGACTGTCCACATACATCTGGCCTGCATAACCCGCAGGCGGCGCTTCACGCGGGCCACCAATGCGGCCAAGCGTCTGGGCATCAGCCGCGCACACCCCAACAGCAGCCGCCCAAAGAGCGACCGAAACAATCTTCAAAAGCATGACTACCCCCATGTAGCGTGGCGGCAATGATGCGGCAGGATTGTTTCCGAGTAAAGAGCATTTCCCCTATTTTGTGCCGAACATGCGGTCGCCCGCATCCCCTAGCCCCGGCACAATATATCCGTGGTCATTCAGATGGCTATCCACCGCTGCTGTCACGATCGGCACGTCCGGATGGGCCTCTTTCATGCGCTTTATGCCCTCTGGTGCGGCCAGAAGACACAGGAAGCGGATGTTCTTCGCCCCCGATTGTTTCAAAAGATCAATCGCCGCGACCGAGGAATTGCCGGTGGCCAGCATCGGATCGACCACGATGCAGATGCGGTCCTCCAGCTGATCCGGCACCTTGCAGTAATACTGCACCGGCTTCAGCGTTTCGGGATCGCGGTAAAGCCCGACGAAGCCGACCCGCGCCGCCGGGATCAGCTCCAGGATCCCGTCCAACAACCCGTTGCCCGCCCGCAGGATCGAGATCAGCGCCAGTTTCTTGCCATCCAGCGTCGGCGCGTCCATCTCGCACAGCGGCGTTTCGATCCGCGTCGTGGTCATGTCCAGCTCGCGCGTCACCTCGTAAGCCAGCAGCAGGCTGATCTCGCGCAAAAGACGGCGGAACCCGGCGGTCGAGGTGTCCTTCTTGCGCATCAGCGTCAGCTTGTGCTGCACCAGCGGGTGATTGACGACGGTCAGATGATCAAGCATCGGCGGCCTCCAGTTGCTTGCGGATACGGGCGCGGGTATCGGCGTCGCAGAACGCCGCGTCAAGGCTGGTGCGGGCGATGGCGCGGAATTGGCCTGCGTCCCAGTCGAAGGCGTCGTGCAGGCGGTCATATTCCCGCGCCATCGTGGTGTGGAAAAACGGCGGATCGTCGGTCGAGATGGTGACCTTGACGCCGCGCTGCAGCAGCGTGCTGATCGGATGCGCGCGCCAGTTGGGGTAGAGCCCGAGCGCAATGTTCGAGCCGGGGCAAACCTCCAGCACGATACCCTTTTCCGCCAGCTCATCGACCAGCGCCAGGTCCTCGATGGCGCGCACGCCATGGCCGATGCGTTCGACCTCCAGATCGTGCAGCGCATCACGCACCGAATCCGGGCCACCCCATTCGCCGGCATGGGCGGTCAGCCGCAGCCCGGCCTCGCGCGCCGCATCAAAAGCCCAGCGGAAGTCTTTGGGTTTGCCTATCTTTTCGTCACCGGCGATGCCGAAGCCGGTGATGAAATCACCCGCGGTTTCGGCGGCACAAAGCGCGGTTTGCCGGGCCTTTTCCGGTCCGAAATGCCGGATGCAGGTGATGATGCCGCGCAGGGTTATGCCGTGAGTTTTCTGTGCGATTTCAGCGGCTTCCTGAATGGCCTGCAAGTATTCGCGCCAGGCGCCAAGGTCGCGGTTGCCGCAGAAATCCGGCGACAAGAAGGTTTCCGAATAGATCACCCCACTTGCGGCGCTTTCTTCGAGCACCGCGAGGGTCAGCCGGTGGTAATCCATCGGGGTTTTCAGGGTTTCGGTGGCGGCCTCGTAAACCTTCAGGAACTGCCAGAAATCGCTGAACTTGTAGCCGCCATCGGCGTCGAACATCCCCGACAGGTCGATATGTTTCTCGCGCGCCAGTCCGCGGATGAAGGCCGGGGGTGCCGCGCCTTCCAGATGCAGGTGCAACTCGACCTTGGCCAAGTCTTTCAAACTCATAGGAAGTTTTTCCCGTTGCCCTGCGCAGGCACCCCCAGATGTGCGGCAATCGAGGCCGCGACATCGGTGAAACCGCAAATGCCGATCTGCCCCGTCCCGGCCCCCGCCACCACAACCGGCACCCGCTCACGCGTGTGTTCCGTGCCGCGGAAGGTGGGGTCGTTGCCATGGTCGGCGGTGAAAATCGCGATATCGCCGGGGCGCAGGCGGGTCAGGAGAACGCCCACGCGGGCGTCAAACCACTCCAGCGCGCGGGCGTATCCCGCCACGTCGCGGCGGTGGCCATACAGACTGTCGAACTCGACAAAGTTCGCAAAGGTCAAGGAACCGGGTTCAGCACCGTCCGCCAAGGCCAATAAATGTTCGAAAAGGTCAAGATCGGATTTTCCCTTGTGCAGGGTCCCGATGCCCTGCATCGAGAAGATATCGCCGATCTTGCCCACCGCATGCGTGGCCCGCCCCGCCCCCTGCACCCAGTCCAGCAGCGTCGGCGCCGGGGGGGCTATGGCATAGTCATGCCGGTTCGGCGTGCGGGTAAACGCCCCCGGTTGCCCAAGGAAGGGCCGCGCGATCACCCGGCCCACCTTCATCGCGTGCAACGTCGGCGCCAGCGCCTTGCACAGGGTCAGCAACCGCTCCAGCCCGAAGCTTTCCTCGTGTGCCGCGATCTGGAACACCGAATCCGCCGAGGTGTAGCAGATCGGCCAGCCGGTCCGCATATGCTCGGCCCCCAGCTTTTCGATGATCGGAATACCCGAGGCGTGGCAGTTGCCCAGGATGCCCTTGGTGCCTGCCAGCGCACAGACCTGCGCCACCAGACCTTCGGGAAACGCCGGGGTCGTATCGGGGAAATAGGTCCAGTCCCACGGCACCGGCACCCCCGCCAGTTCCCAATGCCCCGAGGGGGTATCCTTGCCGTTCGACACTTCGGTCGCAGCCCCCCAGCGCCCGCTGGGCACCGCGCCAAGCCCCGGCGTTGCATCGCCCGAGGCCAGCCGCACCGCCGCCCCCAGCCCCAGCCCGTCCAGCACCGGCAGCCGCAACGGCCCCGCGCGCCCGACATCGGCCCGCCCGGCCGCACATTCTGCGGCGATATGCGCCAGCGTGTTGGCCCCGGCATCACCGAAAACCGCCGCATCCGGCGCGCCGCCGCAGCCCACCGAATCCATCACCACCAGAAATGCCCGCGTCATCATGCGATCCTTTTATGCACCAGGGGCGGCTCGTCCGGGGCCGCGGGGCCAAAGCCGTAGGCCGCCTGCACCGCCTGCACCGCCCGATCCGCCTCGGCCTCGGTCGCGGCATGCACCATTGCCAGCGGCACATCGCGGCTGGCCTCTTCGCCGATCCCGGCCATGTCCGAAAGCCCGACCGAAGGATTGACCTTGTCGCCCTCGCGCAAGCGGCCCCCACCCAGCCGCACCACCGCCTGTCCCAGCGCGAAACCGTCGATGCTGGTGACAAACCCCTCGCCGGGGCAAGGCACCTCGCGTTGCACCGGGGCGGCGGGCAACCGGTCGGGCCAGCGGTCCACAAAATCGGCAGGCCCGCCCTGCGCCGCCACCATGCGGCCGAAATATTCCGCCGCAGCACCGCTTTCCAGCGCCTGCTCGATCCGCCCCGCCCCATCCGCCGCATCCGCCGCGATGCCGCCCAAGGCGAGGGCCTCGCCGCCCAAAGCCGCCGTCAGATCCCACAGGGCGGTGTTGACCGAGGTGCCGGTCAACGTCTCCATCACCTCGATCACCTCCAGCGCGTTGCCCGCGGCGGTGGCCAGGGGCTGGCTCATGTCGGTGATCAGCGCCGTGGTCATGCAGCCGGCCCCTTGCGCGGTAGAGACCAGGGCACGGGCCAGCGCCTCGGCCTGCTCCATGGTCTTCATGAAAGCGCCGGAACCGACTTTCACATCCAGAACAAGGGCTTCCAGCCCCGCCGCCAGTTTCTTCGCCAGAATCGAGGCGGTGATCAGGTCGATGCTTTCCACCGTCGACGTGACATCGCGGATGGCATAAAGACGGCGGTCGGCGGGGGCAATTTCGGCGCTGGCCGAGACGATGGCGCAGCGGATATCGCCGATCTGGGTGCGCAACTGCTCCTCGGTCAGTGCGGTGCGGAAACCGGGGATCGCCTCCAGCTTGTCCAGCGTGCCGCCGGTATGGCCAAGGCCGCGGCCCGAAATCATCGGCACATAGGCGCCGCAAGCCGCCAGCGCCGGGGCCAGCAGAAGGGAAATGCAATCACCGATGCCGCCGGTGGAATGTTTGTCCAGCACCGGGCCGGGCATGTCCCAATGCAGCACCTTGCCGGAGTCGCGCATAGCCCGGGTCAGCGACACCCGGCCGACCTCGCCCAACCCGTTCAGAAACACTGCCATGGCAAAAGCCCCGGCCTGCGCGTCCGTGACAGCACCTGAGGCGAGCCCTTGGGCGAACCAGTTCAACTCCTCGACCGAGGGGGTTTTGCTTTGGCGGACCAGCGCGATGATGCTGCGGGCGTCCATCAGGCGCGGTCCATGTGGGCGGCGGTGAAGACGCCGGGCAGCAGGTCGGCCACGGTGGTGGCGCGGGCTTTGCCGTCAGTGGTGCAAAGGGTGACGGGCACCTGCGGGTCGGCAAACTCGGCCAGCTTCTGGCGGCAGCCACCGCAGGGCGGCACCGGGTCGGGGCTGTCGGCAATCACCAGCACCTCGGCAATACGGGTCTCGCCCGCCGCCACCATGGCGGCGATGGCCCCGGCCTCGGCGCAGGTGCCTTCGGGATAGGCGACGTTTTCAACATTGCAGCCGGCATAGATCACCCCGGAGGTCGCCCTGATCGCCGCCCCGACCTTGAAGCGGGAATAGGGGGCATAGGCGTTGTGGCGCACGTCGGTTGCGGCTTTCAGCAGGGACATCGGGGCCTCCTTTGGGTTGGCGCGAGTTTGCGGCCAGCGTGGGCGGGATGCAAGCGGTGTGCTTGCGGCCAAGGACGGGGGCGCTGTCCCCGGACCCCCGGGATATTTGTGCAAAGGAGAAAATGGGAGGGGAGGTCTTGGGGCAGGTTTTCGGGCATTGTCTCCTGGCGTCGATCCGGCGCAGAATGTAGGTGTGACGGCGCGGGCGGTTGCTGATAGTTCAGCATTAAACTATTTTTGGAGGAACGGCATGGACGAGGCCAGGCAAGACACCACGCGGCAGGCGGCGCTGGACTATCACGAGTTCCCCAAGCCCGGAAAGCTGGAAATTCGCGCCACCAAGCCGCTGGCCAACGGCCGCGATCTGGCCCGCGCCTACAGCCCGGGCGTGGCGGAGGCGTGTCTGGAGATCAAGGCCGATCCGGCAACCGCAAGCCGTTATACCGCAAGGGGAAACCTGGTGGCGGTGGTCACCAATGGCACCGCCGTTCTGGGGCTTGGCAACATCGGGCCGCTGGCCGCCAAGCCGGTGATGGAAGGCAAGGCGGTATTGTTCAAGAAATTCGCCAACATCGACTGCTTTGACCTTGAACTGAACGAGCCCGACCCGCACCGGCTGGCCGAGATCGTCTGCGCGCTGGAGCCGAGTTTCGGGGCGATCAATCTGGAGGACATCAAGGCACCCGACTGTTTCATCGTCGAGGCGCTGTGCCGGGCGCGGATGAGCATCCCGGTGTTCCACGACGACCAGCACGGCACCGCCATCGTGGTGGGGGCGGCGGCGACCAATGCGCTGCATGTGGCGGGCAAGCGGTTTCAGGATATCCGCATCGTTTCCACCGGTGGTGGGGCAGCGGGGATTGCCTGTCTGAACATGCTGCTGAAACTGGGGGTGCGGCGGGAAAACGTCTGGCTATGCGACATTCACGGGCTGGTCTATCAGGGCCGGCCGCAGGACATGAACCCCGAGAAGGCGGCGTTTGCCCAAGCCAGCGACAAGCGCACGCTGGGCGAGGTGATCGACGGGGCCGACATGTTTCTGGGCCTGTCCGCACCCGGCGTGCTGACGCCGGAAATGGTGGCGCGGATGGCGCCGCGGCCGATCGTCTTTGCGCTGGCCAACCCGACGCCCGAAATCACGCCCGACCTGGTGCGCAGCGTGGCACCCGAGGCGATCATTGCCACCGGACGCTCTGATTTTCCCAATCAGGTCAACAACGTGCTGTGTTTTCCCTTCATCTTCCGCGGCGCGCTGGACGTGGGGGCCACCACCATCAACGATGCCATGCAACTGGCCTGCATCGACGGGATCGCGGCCCTGGCGCGTGCCACCACCAGCGCCGAAGCCGCCGCCGCCTACAAGGGCGAGCAACTGGCCTTTGGCGCCGATTACCTGATCCCCAAGCCGTTCGATCCGCGGCTGATCGGGGTGGTTGCCTCGGCGGTGGCCAAGGCCGCGATGGAGACCGGCGTCGCCACCCGCCCGATTGCCGACATGGACGCCTATCGCCGCAAGCTGGACGGCTCGGTATTCAAATCGGCGCTGATCATGCGGCCGGTGTTCGAGGCCGCCCGCACCACCACCCGCCGCATCATCTTTGCCGAGGGCGAGGATGAACGGGTGCTGCGCGCCGCCAATGCCATGCTGGAGGAGACCACCGACAAGCCGATCCTGATCGGCCGCCCCGAGGTGATCGGCGCGCGCTGCGAAAAGGCCGGGCTGCCCATTCGCCCGGACCGCGATTTCGAGATCATCAACCCGGCCAGCGACACCCGTTATCGCGAGTTCTGGGGCAGTTATCACGAGTTGATGCAGCGCCAGGGGGTGACGCCCGATACCGCGCGGGCGGTGATGCGCACCAACTCCACCGCCATCGCCGCCATTGCCGTTCATCTGGGCCATGCGGAATCGATGATCTGCGGCACGTTCGGGCAGTATCTGTGGCATCTGAACTACGTCCGGCAAGTGCTGGCGCGGCGCGGCTTGCACCCGGTGGGGGCGCTCAGCCTGATGGTGCTGGAGGACGGGCCGCTGTTCGTGGCCGACACCCAGGTGAACCCGGTGCCGACGCCCGAGCAGATCGCCGCCACCATCATCGGCGCCGCCCGCCATGCCCGCCGCTTTGGCGTGACGCCGAAGGTGGCGCTGTGCTCACATTCCAACTTTGGCAATCTGGAAAGCGATTCCGGGCGGCGGATGCGGGCGGCAATGGAGATCCTCGATGCCCGCGAGGTCGACTTCACCTTTGAAGGCGAGATGTCGGCGGATGCCGCACTCGACCCCGAGCTTTGCGCCCGGATCTTCCCCAATTCGCGGCTCCAAGGCCCGGCGAACATCCTGATCTTCGGCTATACCGATGCCGCCAATGCCGCCCGCAACATCATGCGCTACAAGGCCGATGGGCTGGAGGTCGGGCCGATCCTGATGGGCATGGGCAACCGCGCCCATATCGTGACGCCGTCGATCACCGCGCGGGGCTTGCTGAACATCTCGGCCTTGGCGGGCACGCCGGTGGGGATGTATGGCTAGTGTTCGCCACCTGACACAAGATACCCATGACGGCTTTGAGCCCTTTGCGGACATACGAAAACGCTACGGCTTGGGGCTAAGGTAGTCACTTTTAACCACCATTCGGGCTTGTCAAAAATTTCGACTCGAGATACCAACCAACTTACCCTGCGTCAGCATGGGCGACCTGTCAAACGTACTTGCGGTACGGGTAGGTGGCAATTCTCCGCAATTTTTCGTGGGAATTGCACATTATCATAACAGGTGGGAATGGAGGGTAGCAATGAACGAGGTCATCGGTAGTGGGTTATTTGCTTTGGTCGCGGCTCTTGTGGCTGTTTCGTATCAGTATTGGCAGTTTCGAAAGCAACTTCAGGCTGCGCATGACGACGCGATATCTGACAGCAAAAAACGTGTAATCGAAGCGCTAATAGCTTATAGATTTGTGCTTATCTCAGATAGACGAAATGATCCTGAGCCGACAATGCGCTTCAATGCGGCACTATCTGCAATTCCTGTTCATTTCTCACACAGCAAGGCGTGCTTAGATAAGTACCGCGCCATCGGCGATAATTTCACTGCCGAAAAATACTATGATTTAGTCATCGAATTGATGAAAGATGTGCCACTCGGAACGGCATCATTTGATAAGCATCTTCTAGAGAATGTGCCTCGCGTCACGCCGAAAAACAATTAGACCTCAAATCAATTGTTCACGAACGCCCGCTTCGTCCGCATAGCTGCCCTTCGTCACTGATGGCGTCTGGCGCACGGGAACCTTGTGTCAGACGGCGAACACTAGGGTAGAATCGGCGGGGTTGAATAGAACCGCGACACCCCGCCGCAACTTTGCAAAGTTTTGCGCTTTGTGAGATTTCCGGCAAGATTTGCTGGGGTTTGCAAAACTTTGCGGCGCGGATCGGCGGAAATCTGCAAATTTTTTCGCAGCAACGCCCGGATGAGACTGGCAATATCATTGCGCGCCGCCCCCCCTGTCGCGTAACAAGCAGCAAGCTTTGGGAGGAGGCATACGATGGCATACGCCGGTGCATACGCAGACCTTTACGCAGGCTGGAAGGCCAACCCCGAGGGGTTCTGGATGGAGGCCGCACAGGGCATCGACTGGGTCAAGGCCCCCACGCGGGCCCTGAACGACGACCGCGCGCCGCTGTATGAATGGTTCTCCGACGCCGTTGTGAACACCTGCTTCAATGCCGTTGACCGCCATGTGCTGGCCGGGCGCGGCGACCAGATCGCCATCAAGCACGTCAGCCCGATCACCCATTCGACCAAGGGCATCACCTATGCCCAGTTGCAAAAGCGGGTGGCCAGTCTGGCGGGTGCCCTGCGTGCCAAGGGCGTCGAAAAGGGCGACCGCGTCATCATCTACATGCCGATGATCGCTGAAGCGGTCGAGGCGATGCTGGCCTGCGCACGGCTTGGCGCCATTCATTCGGTGGTGTTCGGCGGGTTTGCCGCCAACGAACTGGCGGTGCGGATCGACGACTGCACGCCCAAATGCATCATCGCCGCCTCTTGCGGGCTGGAGCCGGGCCGGGTGGTGCACTACAAGCCCCTGCTGGACAAGGCAATCGACCTGGCCAGCCACAAGCCTGACTTCTGCGTGGTGTTCCAGCGCGAGGAAGAGGTGGCCAAGCTGATCGAGGGCCGCGACGTGGCCTGGCACACCTTCCAGTATGGTGTCGAACCGGCGGAATGTGTGCCGGTTTCGGGCGACCATCCGGTCTATATCCTGTACACCTCGGGCACAACCGGCGCGCCCAAGGGCGTGGTGCGTGCCACCGCCGGGCATCTGGTGGCGCTGAACTGGACGATGAAGGCGATCTACGACATCGACGCCGGCGATGTGTTCTGGGCGGCCTCGGACGTGGGCTGGGTCGTGGGCCACAGCTACATCTGCTATGCGCCGCTGATCGCCGGGGCCACCACCATTGTCTATGAAGGCAAGCCGGTGGGCACGCCGGACGCCGGGGCGTTCTGGCGGGTGGTGCAGAACCAGCGCGTCAAGGTGCTGTTCACCGCCCCCACAGCACTTCGCGCCATCAAGCGCGATGACCCGCAGGGCGAATTGATCAAGGATTACAACCTGCGCTCGCTGAAGGCACTGTATCTGGCGGGCGAACGTGCCGACCCCGATACCATCCTGTGGGCCGGGCGGCATCTGAACGTGCCGGTGATCGACCACTGGTGGCAGACCGAAACCGGCTGGGCCATCGCCGCCAACCCCCTGGGGATCGAGGCGTTGACGGTCAAGATCGGCTCGCCGTCGGTGGCGATGCCCGGCTATGACGTTCAGGTGCTGGACGAGGGCGGCCATCCGGTGGCCCCCGGCACGCTGGGCGCCATCGTGGTCAAGCTGCCGCTGCCCCCCGGCACCCTGCCGACGCTGTGGAACGCCGAAGACCGCTTCAAGAAAAGCTATCTTGCGCATTTCCCCGGCTTTTATGAAACCGGCGACGCGGGCTACATCGACGAGGACGGCTATCTTTACATCATGGCCCGCACCGATGACGTGATCAACGTCGCAGGCCACCGCCTTTCCACCGGCGCCATGGAAGAAGTGCTGGCAGGCCATCCCGATGTCGCAGAATGTGCGGTGATCGGCGTGGCCGATCAGCTCAAGGGCCAGTCGCCGCTGGGCTTTTTGTGCCTTAACAAGGGCTCGGGCCGTGACGCCGGCGATGTGGTCAAGGAATGTGTCAAGCTGATGCGCGAAAAGATCGGCCCGGTGGCCGACTTCAAACGCGCCGTGGTGGTGGACCGGCTGCCGAAAACCCGTTCGGGCAAGATCTTGCGCGGCACCATGGTCAAGATCGCGGACAGCACGCCCTACAAGGCCCCCGCCACCATCGACGATCCGGCCATTCTGGACGAGATCAAGGCGGCGCTGCAAACTCTGGGTCTGGCCAAGGGTTAAGCCTTTCGGCGCGGGTTTCGGCCCGCGCCAATTCGGCCTTGGCCTTTGCCGATTGCTCGCGTAGCTTGTGCTACCATGTCAGTTTCGCGCAATTTCGCCGCCCCGCTGCCGCTCTGGCCCCTCGCCGGAGCAGGCCTATGACCGAGCACCGCACATGTGCCGAACCCGCCCTTCCGGCAGGCGTTTCGCATCGCGTCTGCGACCCTGCGACCTTCGCCTATTTCAGCCATGACCTGCGCGCCGCGCTGGCCGATGTGCTGGGCGGCTTGCAGATGATCCCCCCCGAGGCGATGTCACCGGCGGTTCAGAACCAGATCGCCCAGGTGCGGGCCTCGGGCGACATGCTGGCGCGGCTGATGGAGGCCGGGCTGTCGGTGATGGCGGGCGAGGCCGAACTGCCGCCGGCACCGGAACCGATCCGCACCGAACACCTGATGGCCGACATTTCGGCCCGCTGGGAGGCCGCTGCGGCGGCGCGTGGGCTGGGGTTCCGGCTGACACAGGCCGCCGATGTGCCGCCGCGGTTTTGCGCCGACCGCATCGCCCTGGAACGGGTGCTGGCCAACCTGCTGGGCAATGCCATCCGCCACAGCCGCAGCGGCACGGTTTCGTGCAGCCTTGATTGCCCGCAGGGCCACCTGCGCTTTGCCATCCACAACGACGGCCCCGGATTTCCGGCGGCGGTGCTGGCCCAGACCACGCCGCCACCTGCGCCCAGCCAGATGCGCCACGGCCTTGGCCTTGTCATCGCCCGGGCGATGACCGACCGGCTGGGCGGGCGGCTAAGCCTGCGCAACCCAGCGGGCGGCGGCGCCGAGGCGGTGCTGGAGATGCCGCTGACCGCCCTGCCCGACTTCGCCGCCCTCGATGCACCTCTGCCCGACCTGACCGGGCTGCGCGTGCTGCTGGCCGAGGATTCCGTCACCGGTCAATTCGTGGTGGGCCGGATGCTGGCCGAACTCGGCGTTTCGGCGGAACTCGCCGCCGATGGTGCCGAGGCGCTGGCCTGGCTGCAACGCGCCCCCTTCGATCTGGCGCTGATCGACATTGAGATGCCGCGGCTGTCGGGCCTGCAGGTGATCCGCGCCCTGCGCGCGCTGCCAAGGCCCGCCGCCCGCACGCCGGTGATCGTGCTGACAGCCCACCTGCATCCCGCCAGCCTGTCCCAGATCACCGCTGCCGGGGCCGATGCGCTGCTGTCAAAGCTGCGACTGGACGCGGTGACCCTTGGCCAAACAATGGCCGGGGTGCTGGCGCCGGCGGCGGAACCTGCCTCTGACCCCGCGCCGTTCGATCCGGCCCGCCTGCACCACCTGCTGCAGCTTGCGGGCCCGGCGACGGCGCGCGAGTTGCTGACCCGTCTGGATGCCGACCTTGCCGCCACCCGCACCCAGCTTGCCCGGGCGGCCAGCGGGCCAGACTGGCCAAGCCTGCGGGCGCAAAGCCATGTGCTGATCGCACTTGCGGGCACTGTCGGCGCAGACCCGCTGCACCGCTCGGCCGTGGCGCTGAACGCGGTGGCGCATCAGCGCGACGCAAGCTCTTTACACGGCCTGCACCGCACCACGCTGGGCCAACTTGACGCGCTGATCCGCGTCCTTGCCGATCAGGCCGCCCAATGACCAGCCGCGCCACGCCTGCCGCCAAGGCCGCAAATGCCCCGGTACTGCTGATCGAGGATACCGCCTCGCTGGCGATGGTCTATCGCTCGGTGCTGACATCGGCGGGGCATCGGGTGCTGGTGGCGGGCACCGCCGCCGAAGGTCTGACGCTGTTTCGCGACCGCAGCCCTTCGGTGGTGCTGCTGGACCTGCTGCTGCCCGACCGTAACGGGCTGGAATTGATGCAGGATTTCCTGGCGCTGCGCCCCAGTGCCGCCATCATCGTCATCACCGCCAACGGTTCGATTGCCAAGGCAGTCGAGGCGATGCGGGCGGGGGCGCATGAATTTCTGGTCAAGCCGTTCGACGAACAGCGCCTGCTGGCCGCGGTGGAAAACGCCGCCCGCCCACGCCCCGTGGTGGTGCCGCCGCCCGCCGTTCCCCGCCCGGTCAGCCGGGCCAGCAGCGAGGCCTTCATCGGCTCGTCGCCGGTGATGGACCGCATCCACGCCACCATCCGCTCGGTCGCAAGCTCGATGGCGACGGTGTTCATCACCGGCGAAAGCGGCACCGGCAAAGAGCTGTGCGCGCTGGCGGTGCATGACAATTCCGCCCGCGCTTCCGGTCCGTTCATCGCGCTGAACTGCGGCGCCATTCCGCAGGACCTGCTGGAATCCGAGGTGTTCGGCCATATGAAAGGCAGCTTTACCGGCGCGGTATCCGACAAGCCGGGGGCAGCGACCGCGGCCGATGGCGGCACGCTGTTTCTGGACGAGGTCTGCGAAATGGCCCCGGCCTTGCAGACCAAGCTGCTGCGCTTTCTGCAAACCTCGACGGTGCAGCCGGTGGGCGCCACCCGGCCGCGCAAGGTGAACGTGCGGATCATCTGCGCCACCAACCGCGATCCAGCGGACGCCGTGCGCCGCGGCCAGTTTCGCGAAGACCTTTACTATCGCCTTTATGTGGTGCCGATCCACATGCCGCCCCTGCGCGAGCGCGGCAATGACGTGATCGAGATTGCCGAGGCCGCGCTTTCCCGTTTCGGTGCCGAAGAGGGCCGCGCCTTCGACGGGCTGGCGCCGCAGGTCGCCAACCTGTTCCGCCGCCTGCCCTGGCCCGGCAACGTGCGGCAGGTGCTGAACGTCATCCGCAACGTGGTGGTGCTGAACGAGGGCGGCCTGGTCACCCCCGACATGCTGCCCGCCCATCTGGCCGATCAGGACGACGCCCCCGAACCGCTTGCAGCCGAGGCACCCGCCCCGCAGATCGACAGCCTGATCGGCCTGACTCTGGCCGAGATCGAGCGTCAGGTGATCGAGGCCACCATCGCCCGCCATGGCGGTTCGGTGCCCAAAGCCGCCCGGGTGCTGGATATCGCGCCCTCGACGCTGTATCGCAAACGCGAAGGCTGGGCGCAGGACTGACGCGGCTTCAGTCGTAGAACGGCGTCATCTGCGCCACCACCACCGAGTTTTCCGCCAGCGCCCGCTCCATCAGCCCGCGCTCCTCGGCGTCGATCTCGTCGCCCGCCGCCAGCCGTTCCTCCAGCGTGCCATAGCCGGTGACATCCAGCGGCGAAAGGTCGGCAGCTTTCAACAGCGCCACGGTTTCGCGCACCGCCTCGGCCTCGTCCACGCCGGTGGCATAGATCAACAGGCCGGCACCGGTGGCCTTGTCGGGCAAGCCGTCGCCGGCCTTGCGGCCAACCTCGACGGCCAGCGTGAACACCAGTTGCGGGCGCTTTGGCTTGACGGGCGGCGCATCGCCGGAATTGGGGGCACCCTCGCCCTCGCCCTCAGTCACGCAGCAACTCGTTGATCGAGGTCTTGGCGCGGGTCTTGGCATCGACCTTCTTCACGATCACCGCGCAGTAAAGGCTTATGCCGCCCTTGGAGGGCATCGAGCCTGCAACCACCACCGACCCGGCCGGAACCTCGCCATACATCACCGCCCCGGTTTCGCGGTCAACGATCTTGGTGGACTGGCCGATGAACACGCCCATCCCCAGCACCGACCCCTCGCGCACGATGCAACCTTCGACCACCTCGGAGCGCGCGCCGATAAAGCAGTCGTCCTCGATGATGGTCGGCCCGGCCTGCATCGGCTCCAGCACGCCACCGATGCCGACACCGCCGGAAAGATGCACGTTGCGGCCGATCTGGGCGCAGGAACCGACGGTGGACCAGCCATCGACCATGCTGCCTTCACCGACATAAGCGCCGACGTTGACGAAAGATGGCATCAGCACCACGCCCTTGGAGATATAGGCAGACCGCCGCACGATGCTGCCCGGGACGGCGCGGATGCCCGACTTGCGCCAGTCGGCGGCACTCCAGCCCTGAAACTTCGACGGCACCTTGTCCCACCAGTTGCTGCCGCCATTGCCGCCCGAGATTTCGGCCATGTCGTTCAGCCGGAACGACAGCAGCACCGCCTTCTTGGCCCATTGGTTCACATGCCAGTCGGCGCCGCGCTTTTCCGCCACCCGCAAGCTGCCGCTGTCGAGTGCTGCCAGCGTCGCCTCGATGGCCTCGCGCGCCGCACCCTTGGTGGCCGGGGAAATGGCGTCGCGGCCTTCCCAGGCGGCATTGATGGCGGCTTCCAAAGCGGCGTTGGGCATCGGTGCGTTCCTTTTTGGTTGGTCTTGACCGTCCCCAGCCTATAGACCTTGCGGCAAAGCCACGCAATTCCCCCAAGGACCGCCATGAAAGACGAGCCGCGCAGCCACCCGTTCCGCAACAGCACGCAGGATGTGGCCACCGCCGACCTGATCCCCGACACGCCGCAGACCCGGGCGCCCGCCTACCGGCTGGCCTTTGCCGATGCCGAATTCATGACCCGGTCGGACCTGCGCCCGGTGCGGCTGCAACTGGAACTCCTGAAGCCGCAACTGGTGCTGGACGAGCGCGGCATCAATTCGACCATCGTGATGTTCGGCTCGGCCCGCATCCCCGACCCCGATCAGCCGCAAACCGCCAAGGTGCCGCAACTGGCCGAGCTTTGCCGCTATTACAACGAGGCCCGCCGCTTTGCCGCGATGATGACCGAACGCAGCATGGCCGAATATGGCCGCGAGAATGTGGTGATGACCGGCGGTGGCCCCGGCATCATGGCCGCAGGCAACCGCGGTGCCGCCGACGCCGGTGGCCAGTCGATCGGGCTGAACATCGTGCTGCCGCATGAACAGGCGCCCAACCCCTATGTCACCCCCGACCTGTGCTTCAACTTCCACTATTTCGCCATCCGCAAGATGCATTTCCTGATGCGCGCCCGGGCCATCTGCATCTTCCCCGGCGGTTTCGGCACGCTGGACGAGATGTTCGAAAGCCTGACGCTGATCCAGTCGGGCCGGATGAAGCGCATCCCGATCCTGCTGTTCGGCCGCACCTTCTGGGACCGCATCATCAACTGGCAAGCGCTGGCGGAAAGCGGCACCATCTCGGAAAAAGACCTGGACCTGTTCCGCTACGTCGAAACCGCCGAGGAAGCCATGGCAGAGATCGACGGCTGGCCCGCCCAAGCCTGAGTGTTGGCGCGGCCAGAATCAGCACGCGTGCCGCAGGGCAGCACATGCGATGAAGATCAGGATTTGTTTGAAAATCAAAATTGATTGCCGTCTTTGCTGTTTGAAACCATGAGTTTTGCATGATTTGGGCAATTCATCCCGGAAACCACCAACGTCCCGCCCCGATGCCGGCGCAGTCGGACCGGACGCCGGCCTTACCGCAGCAGCGGGCCGTCGTGGTCGAGGTACGCCGCATCGAAATCGGCCAGTTTCACCAGACCGGCCAGATCGTCGAACACCACCTGGCCATGCTGGAAGGTCAGCAAGCCGTCCTCGCGCAGTTCGCGCAGCACCCGGTTGATGTGGACCGCACTCAGCCCCAGCGCATCCGCCAGCAGGTATTGCGACAACGGGCAGGCGAAGCCCGCCTTGCTGCCGATGCCGACCAGCTTCAGCCGTGCCCCCATCTCCAGCAGGAAATGCGCCGTGCGTTCCACCGCGTTGCGCCGCCCCAGCCCGACCAGATGTTCCACCACCATCGCCTCGTCGCGCGAGGCGGCCCACAGCACGGCGGTGGCCAGCCGCGGGGTGCGGGCAAAGGCGTCCAAGAGGTCATGCGCCATCACTTCCGAGGCCTCGACCCGGGTGATCGGCTCGATGTTGTGATCCGCCGTGCGGAAAAGCACCGAGCGCAACCCCAGGAAATCGCCGGGAATCTGGAAATCGACGATCTGCCGGGTGCCACCGGGCAGCAACTTGTAGGAACAGGCCCAGCCGTCGGCCAGGATATAGACCGGGTGGCTGGTCTGACCCTGATGCATCAGGTCGCGCCCGGCCGGAAACACCCGGCGGCGGCGGTAGAGGTCGGAAAGCACAGTCAGATCGCTGTCGGACAGCGTGACGAACGCCGCCAGCTTGCGCGCGAACGGGCTGTTCACGATGGTCATGGCACATAACCTTTTCGCGTCAGGCCGCACCATGTTGCCGCCTGCATCGTCACCACCTAACCGTCGAATGATCGGTCCGACGCTGCTGTAGGTAAGCGCATCCTAGCATAATTCTGCGAAGCTGGCGAGACGACGGCTTGCGCGTGACATTTGCCCCGGTCTTGGTCGTGCAACTGGAAAGACATACCCGATGAGCCAACTGTCAGACGTTTCCGGCATTGCCGCCCTCGCCATCTGCGAATCGCTGCTGCTGGCGCTGAATGATCGCAACGTGCTGCCGGAACGCGAGATCATCGGTATCCTGAAAGACGCCGCCGCCGCCCACATGGACCTGCCGCCGAAAGAGGGCAAGGCCGAGCAGCACGCCGCCGTGGCGAGCCTGATCAACAAGATCATCGACGGCGGCAATTCCGTGCGCCGCCGCTAAGGTGGGGGGGGCGGCGAACCGCCCCGCGCCGGTGTCAGATCCGGCCCATCAGCACCAGGATCAGCAGGATCAGCAGCACCAGGCCCAGCCCGCCGCTGGGTCCATAGCCCCAATTGGCACTGTGGCCCCAGTTCGGCAGCGCGCCGACAACGGCCAATATCAGAATGACGATCAGAATGGTTCCCAGCATGGGGTTCCCCTTTGCTATGGCGCCGCAGGGCGGGCCAGGTGATATCCGGCCCGATGGCACCGGGACCGGCTTGAAAGGACAGTCGTGACCCGAAGGGACTGGCAGGCGGTCTGGGGTCCGCATTTCCAAAGCATCGTCCGCACCCCGCACCGGGTGCCACACGGCAAAAGACACTCCGGGTCACGCAATAATTCTAGCAAATCCGCCGCAGCCCGGCCCTAACCTGCATCAGCGATCCGGGATGGACAGCGGCGGCGCAGTGGCGCAAATTCGGTCGGACTTCTGCAAAAGGATAAGGCGATGTTCCGGGCTTTGGTGGTGGAAAAGGATGCGGCGGGGGCGACCCATGCCACGGTGCAAAACCTGCCGGACGACCGCCTGCCGCCCGGTGATGTGACGGTGGCGGTGGAATACTCGACGCTGAACTACAAGGACGGGCTGTGCCTTGGCTCGGGCGGCGGCATGGTGAAAACCTGGCCGCATGTGCCGGGGATTGATTTAGCAGGCACCATCCTGACCTCGGATCACCCCTGTTACGGCGCGGGCGACAAGGTGGTGCTGACCGGCTGGCGGGTGGGCGAGGTGCAGTGGGGCGGCTATGCCCAGAAGGCCCGGGTCAATGCCGACTGGCTGGTGCCGCTGGCGCCGGGGATGACCACGCGGCAGGCGATGGCGGTGGGCACCGCCGGTTTCACCGCGATGCTGGCGCTGCTGGCGCTGGAGGATCACGGGCTGACGCCTTCGAAGGGCGAGGTGCTGGTGACCGGCGCTGCGGGTGGTGTGGGCTCGGTGGCGGTGGCGCTGCTGGCCAACCTTGGCTACCGGGTGGCGGCGGTGACGGGGCGGCCTGAGACGGAGGCCTATCTGAAGGGTCTGGGCGCCAGCCGCATCATCCCGCGCGCCGATCTGGCCGAGGTGTCCAAGCGGCCTTTGGAATCCGAGACCTGGGCCGGCTGCATCGACGCCGTGGGCGGGGCCATGCTGGCGCGGGTGTTGGGGCAGTTGCAGCACGGCGCCTCGGTCGCCGCTGTCGGGCTGGCAGGGGGGGCGGCGTTGCCCACCTCGGTGGTGCCGTTCCTGTTGCGCGGCATCAACCTCTTGGGCATTGATTCGGTCACCTGCCCCTATCCGCAACGCTTCCGCGCCTGGAGCCGGATTGCTTCCGACCTGCCGCTGGACAAGCTGGAGGCGATGATCCGCCCCGCCACGCTTGCCGACCTGCCCGCACTGGGGGCGGCGATCCTGCAAGGCGGCGTGCAGGGCCGGGTGGTGGTGGATGTGAACGCCTGACAAACTGCGAAAAATCGGCCGGATACGGGTTGCAATCCGCGGCGGGAATATATATTCACGAATTTGAATATTAAATACCCTTGCCAAAGGACCAGCCCGATGATGCGTATTCTGCTTCTGGCAGCCACCCTTGCCTCTGCCCAGCCGCTGTGGTCCGCCCCGCTGACCGCGACCATGGTCACCGAATGGAAGGCAGTTTATGGCCGGGTGGAAACCCGCGACCGTATCCCGGCGCGGGCGCGGCTGGGTGGCACGCTGGTGGCGCTGTCGGTGGCCGAGGGCGATATCGTCGCCGCCGGTCAGCAACTGGCCGAGGTGGTGGATGCCAAGATCAATTTCCAGCTAGCCGCCATCGACGCGCAGCTTGAATCGCAGACAGCGCAACTGGCCAACGCGCAGGCCGAACTGACACGCGGCGAGGATCTGCTGGCACGCGGCGTCACCACGGCGCAACGGCTGGACGCGTTGCGCACGCAGGTCGATGTGATCACCGGACAGATCGCCGCCACCGGCGCGCAGCGCAAGGTGCTGGAACAGCAGGCCGCCGATGGCGTGGTGCTGGCCCCCACGGCTGGTCGGGTGCTGGATGTGCCGGTTTCCACCGGCGCCGTGGTGATGCCGGGCGAGGCGGTGGCCACCATCGGCGGCGGCGGCTATTTCCTGCGCATCGCCCTGCCCGAACGCCATGCCGCTTTCCTGAAGGAAGGCGCCGAGATCCCGATCGACACCGCCGCCGGCCCTGCCACCGGCAGGCTGGCGCGGATCTATCCGCTGATCGAGAATGGCCGCGTGGTGGCCGATGTCGAGGTGGAGGGCCTGCCCGAAACCTTCGTCGATGCCCGGGTGCTGGTGCGGGTTCCGGTCGATCAACGCCCGGCCCTGCTGGTGCCCGCCGGGGCGGTGATCACCCGTTCCGGCCTTGATTTCGTTGAAATAACCACCGCCGAAGGTACGGTTTCCCGCGCCGTGGTCGCCGGTCAGCACCATAGCGTCAATGGGGCCGACATGACCGAGATCCTGTCGGGTCTGCAAGCAGGCGACATGCTGGTGACCAGCCATGAGTGAGCCGAAGGAAACCGCGCTTGGCATCGCCGGGCAACTGACCCGCGCCTTCATCAGCTCGGCCCTGACGCCGCTGTTCATTCTGGCGGCGCTGGCGGTGGGCCTTGTCGCCCTGACCTCGCTGCCGCGCGAGGAAGAGCCGCAAATCTCGGTGCCGCTGGTCGATATCCATGTGCAGGCGCAGGGGCTGCGGGCCGAGGATGGCGTCAAGCTGGTCACCGAGCCGTTGGAGACCATCGTCAAGGCACTGGACGGCGTGGAACACGTCTATTCGCAGACCCGCGACGATGCCGCCATGGTGACGGCGCGGTTCCTGGTCGGCACCTCGACCGATGCTGCCGTTCTGCGGGTGCATGACAAGATCCGCGCCAACCTGGACCGCATCCCGGTCGGCATCCCCGAACCGCTGATCGTCGGTCGCGGCATCGACGATGTGGCCATCGTGGCGCTGACGCTGTCGGCCAAACCCGGCGCCGATGTCTCGGCCAACGACCTCACACGCATCGCCCGCGAATTGCGCACCGAGATCGCCAAGACCGAAAACGTCGGCCTGACCTATCTGGTGGGCGAGGCCTCCGAGGCGATCCGCATCGCGCCGGACCCGGAAAAGCTGGCGCTGTATGGCGTGACGCTGCAACAACTGGCCGCCAAGGTGGCGCAGGCCAACCGCAGCCTCAGCACCGGCACGCTGCGCGACGGCGGCCAGGAAATCAGTCTGGTGGCCGGCGAGACCCTCACGGCACCCGCACAGGTGGCGGGCCTCTTGCTGACCACCCGCGACAACCGCCCGGTCTATGTGGCCGATGTGGCCGATGTGCAGTTCGTGCCCGACACCTCGGATGTCATCGTGGCGCAGGTCACCAAGGCCGAGGATGGCAGCATCACCCGCACCCCTGCCGTGACCCTGGCGGTGGCCAAGCGGGCCGGTGCCAATGCCGTGCTGGTGGCCGAAGCCGTGCTGCACCGGATCGAGGCGCTGGAAGGCCGCCTGATCCCGGAAAACGTCGCTGTCACCGTGACCCGCGACTACGGCGAAACCGCCAATGAAAAGGCCAACGAGCTGCTGTTCCACCTTGGGCTTGCCACGCTTTCCATCATCGGCCTCGTGCTGCTGGCGGTGGGCTGGCGCGAAAGCATCGTGGTGGCCATCGTCATCCCGGTGACCATCCTGCTGACGCTGTTTGCCGCCTGGATCATGGGCTACACGCTGAACCGGGTGTCGCTGTTCGCGCTGATCTTTTCCATCGGGATTCTGGTCGATGACGCCATCGTGGTGATCGAGAACATCGCCCGCCACTGGGGCATGAAGACCGAGCGCACCCGGATCGAGGGCGCCATCGCCGCGGTGGCCGAGGTCGGCAACCCTACCATCGTCGCCACCCTGACGGTGGTCGCCGCCCTGCTGCCGATGCTGGCGGTTTCGGGTCTGATGGGCCCCTACATGTCACCGATCCCGGCCAACGCCTCGGCGGCGATGATCTTTTCGTTCTTCGTGGCGGTGATCATCACCCCCTGGCTGATGGTCAAGATCGCCGGTCGCGCCGAAATGGCGGCCCACGACCACGACGACACCTATGGCGGCCATCCCGGCGGCAAGCTTGGCAAGATCTACGCCACCGTCGCCAAACCGCTGCTGAAAACCCGTGGCCGCAGCCTTGGCTTCCTGCTGGTCACGGTGGTGCTGTCGTTTGGTTCGCTGGGTCTGTTGTACACCCGCGATGTCACGGTGAAACTGCTGCCCTTCGACAACAAGTCCGAATTGTCGGTGGTGATCGACCTGCCCGAAGGCAGCTCGACCGAGGCCACTGACCGCGTGGCGCAGGATGTGGCCGGTGTGGTGTTGCAACTGCCCGAGGTGATGGCGGTGCAGACCCATGCCGCCGCCGCCGCCCCCTTCAACTTCAACGGGTTGGTGCGGCACAGCTATCTGCGGGCAGAGCCGCAACTGGGCGAGGTGCAGATCAACCTGACGCCGAAATCCGACCGCGACCGCACCAGCCACCAGATCGCGCTGGACATCCGCGCCCGGCTGAACGCGCTGGCGCTGCCCGAAGGCACCGTGCTGAAAACCGTCGAACCGCCACCCGGCCCGCCGGTGATGGCGACGCTGCTGGCGGAAATCTATGGCCCCGACGCCGACACCCGTCGCGCCGCTGCCGCCCGCGTGCGCGAGGCTTTCGCCTCGGTGCCCTTCATCGTCGATATCGACGACAGCTATGGCACGCAGGCGCGGCGGCTGCGCGCCAGCATCTCGACCGATGATCTGGAATTCTTCGGCGTGCAGGAACAGGACGTGTTCGACACCCTGACCGCGCTGAACGGCAGCCAGACCGTCGGCTATTCGCACCGCGGCGAAGGCCGCCAGCCGATCCCGATCGAGATTGCCCGCCCCAAGGGCGACCGGGTGATGGACGAACGCTTCCTGTCCACCCCGATCCCGGCCAACGTGCTGCCGGGTGCGCGCGGCGTGGTGGAACTGGGCGACGTGATCCGCATCAGCGCCGAGAACGCCAGCTTCCCGATCTTCCGCCACAACGGCCGCGATGCCGAAATGGTCACCGCCGAACTGGCAGGCGATTACGAGGCACCGCTTTACGGCATGTTGGCGGTGGATGCGGCGCTGGAGGCGATGACCTGGGCCCCCGGTGAAAAA
Organism: Rhodobacter ferrooxidans; assembly: GCF_000176015.1. Lineage (GTDB taxonomy): Bacteria > Pseudomonadota > Alphaproteobacteria > Rhodobacterales > Rhodobacteraceae > Pseudorhodobacter_B > Pseudorhodobacter_B ferrooxidans. Next base: position 59,573 of record NZ_ACYY01000018.1, read on the forward strand.
CCCGAGATTTCCATGCACGGCCAGCCCGATGACGAGACCAAAACCACCCTGCTGTGGGACGGCGAATGGGAAGTGACCTATGTGACCTTCCGCGACATGGGGGCGGCCTTCGGCATCGCGCTGGTGGCGATCTACATCCTGGTGGTGGCGCAGTTCGGCAGCTTCCGCCTGCCGCTGGTGGTGCTGACCCCGGTGCCGCTGACCTTCCTTGGCATCATGTTCGGGCACTGGCTGTTCTCGGCGCCATTCTCGGCCACCTCGATGATCGGCTTCATCGCGCTGGCGGGCATCATCGTGCGCAACTCGATCCTGCTGGTCGATTTCATCCGCAACGCCGATACCACCGGCAAGACCGCGACCGACATCCTGATCGAGGCGGGGGCGATCCGGTTCAAGCCGATCCTGCTGACCGCCATCGCCGCGATGATTGGCGCCGTGGTGATCCTTGCCGACCCGATCTTTCAGGGCCTGGCGATCTCGCTCTTGTTCGGGTTGCTCAGTTCCACCCTGCTGACCGTGCTGGTGATCCCGGCGATCTACCGGGTGTTCAAGACCTGAGTGGCTGTGTCCTCCTTTGCACAAATATCCTCGGGGTGATGCGCGCCTGAAAAACCTTCAAGTGAAAGGTTTTCCGCGAGGAACGCCCGGCCCGTGGCCGGGCTGGGGGGGGCAGACAGCCCCCCGGCCTTTCCGCCAAACCGGCAGCCTATTCCCGATACCCCGGCCCCTGCGCCCAGGCCCAGGCATCGGTGATCATGTCGGTCAGGTTCGACCGCTTTGGCTGCCAGCCCAGATCGCGCATCGCCCGCACCGAGCCCGACACCAGCGAGGCCGCATCCCCCGCCCGCCGTTCGCCCTCGATCACCGGCACGCCGCGGTTGCTGGCCCGCCGCGCCTCGGCCCGGGCGGGCACCGCCTTTTCCGTCACCTGTTCGGCCGCCGCAATCACCTCGCGCACGGTGAAGCCGCTGCCCGACCCCAGGTTGAACACCGCATTGCCGCGCCCCGCCAGCAGCCAGCGCAGGCCCAGCACATGCGCCTCGGCCAGATCCAGCACATGCACATAGTCGCGCACGCAGGTGCCGTCGCGGGTTGGATAATCGCTGCCGAACACCGTCAGCGCCGGCCGCCTTCCCGCCACCGCGTCCAGCAGCAGCGGGATCAGATGCGTCTCCGGCCGATGCTGCTCGCCCACCTTGCCCTCGGGGTCGGCGCCGGCCACGTTGAAATAGCGAAAGATCACATGCTGCAAGCCGTGGCTTACCCCGAAATTGCGCAGGATATCCTCGATCGCCCGCTTGCTGGCACCGTAAGCGTTGATCGGATGCTGCGGCGTGTCTTCGTCGATCAGCACGCCGTCCGGGTCGCCATAAGTGGCGCAGGTCGAGGAGAACACGAAGTTGCCGCACCCCGCCGCCACCGCCGCCTCGATCAGGTTCAGCGCCCCGGTGACGTTTTCCCGCCAATAGCGCCCCGGATCGGACATGGAATCGCCCACCAGCGACAGCGCCGCAAAATGCAGCACCGCCACCGGGCGGTATTTTGCAAAGGCCGCGTCCACCGCCGCGCGGTCCAGCAGATCGCCCACCACCAGCGGCCCGAACTGCACCGCCTCGCGCCAGCCGGTGGACAGATTGTCAAAGGCCACCGGCACGAAGCCCGCCGCCGCCAGCACCTTGCAGGCATGCGCGCCGATATAGCCCGCCCCACCGGTCACCAGCACATGATCCGCCATCTTCCACCTCGCCCGACCCGACTTGCGGCAGCGGCCTTGCCCGCTTTGTCCGCCCATCCCCGGATTACCCGGAAGCTGCGCGAAAGTCGAACCCGGTTTCAGCGTCAGATCAGCAGCAACGAATGGGCCAGGTCGATGGTATTCGCCAGCCCGTCCAGCCGCACGGTATTCCCGGCCCCAAAGTCGAAACTGACATAAGTGCCCATGTCATGCGCAAAACTGGTGACGACTTGCGCAGCCGTCATGCCGCGCACCGCCAGCAGCACCGCATCGTCAATCACCAGCCGGTCGCCATCTGTCAGCCGGAAATCCGTGATCACGTCGGCCCCGATCGAAAAGACGAACCGATCCGCCCCCAGCCCGCCGGTCAGGCGATCACCGCCGCCACCGCCATCCAGCAGATCGCTGTCCGTCCCGCCATCCAGCGTGTCATTGGCCACGCCGCCCAGCAAAGTGTCAGCCCCGGCCTCGCCCATCAGCGAATCGTAGCCCATGCCGCCTTCCAGCCGGTCGTTGCCCAGCCCGCCCCAAAGGCTGTCATTGCCAGCCCCGCCAAACAGGACATCGTCGCCCGCGTCCCCCAGCAGCTGATCCGCGCCATCCTCGCCGGTCAGTGTGTCATTGCCCGCATCGCCGCGCAGCGTGTCATTGCCAGCACCGCTGACCAGCAGGTTGGCACCGGTGTTGCCCTGCAACCGGTCGTTGCCGCTGCCCGATTGCAGGTTTTCAATCTCCAACAGACGGTCGCTGCCCTGACCGGTGACCTGCGCCACCGTCAGCGCCAGACTGACCGTCACCGCCCCGGTGCCCAGATACAGCGCCGTATCCACCCCAGTGCCGCCGGTGATGGCGTCATTCCCCGC
>NZ_ACYY01000017.1 GCF_000176015.1 Rhodobacter ferrooxidans
TGCGCTCGGGCAAGGTCAGCTACATCGAGGGCAACCGCGACCATCCGGTGAACAAGGGGGTTCTCTGCGCCAAGGGCGCCAGCGGCATCATGCAGGTCACCGCGCCCTCGCGGCTGCGCAGCCCGCTGAAACGGGTGGGGCCGCGCGGCTCGGGGGCGTTCGAGGCGATCAGTTGGGACGAGGCGCTGGCGCTGGCGGTCAGTTGGCTGAAGCCGCTGCGCGAAACCGCGCCGGAAAAGCTGGCCTTCTTCACCGGCCGCGACCAAAGCCAAAGCCTGACCGGATGGTGGGCGCAGGCCTATGGAACGCCGAACTATGCCGCGCATGGCGGGTTCTGCTCGGTGAACATGGCGGCGGCAGGCATCTACACCATGGGCGGCGCCTTCTGGGAGTTCGGCCAGCCGGACTGGGCGCACACCAAGCTGTTCGTGCTGTTCGGCGTGGCCGAAGACCATGACAGCAACCCGATCAAGATCGGCATCGGCAAGCTGAAGGGCCGCGGGGGCCGGGTGGTGGCGGTGAACCCGATCCGCACCGGCTATAACGCCGTGGCTGACGACTGGCTGGGCATCACGCCGGGCACCGATGGCCTGCTGATCCTGAGCCTGATCCATTGCCTGCTGGCGGCGGGCAAGATTGATCTGGACTATCTGGCACAGTTCACCAATGCGCCGCTGCTGGTGGTGGAAACCGGCCCCGACAAGGGCATGATCGCGCGCAATGCCGAAAGCCAGCCCTTCGTGATCGACCGCCGCACCGGCAAGCCTGCCCCCTGGGATGGCAAGGGCGTGCAGCCCGATCTGGGCGCCAGCTTCCAGGGCAACCGCACGGTGTTCCAGCACATGGCCGAACGCTATCTGGCCCCGGAATTTGCGCCGGAGGCGGTGGCAGAGCGTTGCGGCATCGCTGCCGACCGCATCCGCGGCCTGGCCGCCGACCTTGCGCGCGTGGCATTTGACGAGGCGATCGACATCGCCCAGCCCTGGACCGATTTCCGCGGCAACCATCATGCGTCAATGCCCGGCCGCCCGGTGTCGTTCCACGCCATGCGCGGCATCTCGGCCCATTCCAACGGTTTCCAGACCGCCCGCGCCTTGCACCTTTTGCAGATCGTGCTGGGCACGGTCGAGGTGCCCGGCGGTTACCGCTTCAAACCGCCTTACCCCAAGCCGGTCGAGGCGCATCCCACCCCGCATTTCGGCGTCACCCCCGGCAAGCCGCTGAACGGCCCGCATCTGGGCTATGTGCGCGGGCCGGATCAGTTGGGCCTGCACCCCGATGGCAGCGCCGTGCGCATCGACAAGGCCTTCACCTGGGAAAACCCGCTGTCGGCGCATGGCTTGATGCACATGCTGATCCCCAACGCCCATGCCGGCGACCCCTACAGGATCGACACGCTGTTTCTGTATATGGCCAACATGGCCTGGAACTCGTCGATGAACACCGCCGAGGTGATGGCGATGCTGACCGACCGCGGGCCGGACGGCGAATACATCATCCCGCACATCATCTATTCCGACGCCTATGCCTCGGAAACCGTGGCCTATGCCGACCTGATCCTGCCCGATACCACCTATCTGGAACGGCACGATTGCATCAGCCTGCTGGACCGCCCGATCTCCGAACCCGATGCCGCGGGCGACAGCATCCGCTGGCCGGTGATCGAGCCGGATCGTGACGTGCGCGGTTTCCAGTCGGTGCTGCTGGACCTGGGCGCCCGGCTGGGCCTGCCCGGCATGGTGGCCGAGGATGGCAGCCCGAAGTTCCGCGACTATGCCGATTACATCACCCACCACATCCGCCGCCCCGGCGTCGGGCCGCTGATCGGCTGGCGTGGCGAGGACGGCGACAAGGAAGGGCGCGGCGAGGCCAATCCCGCGCAACTGGACCGCTATATCGAGAACGGCGGCTTCTATCAGGCGCATATCCCGGACGAGGCGCTGTTCTACAAGCCGTGGAACGCCGCCTATCAGGACTGGGCGGTGAAGACCTCGCTTTACGAGACGCCACAGCCCTATCTGTTCTCGATCTGGTCGGAACCGATGCGGCGGTTCCAGGCGGCGGCGGAAGGCCTTGGCCCGATCCAGCCACCCGAGGCGCTGCGGGCGCGGCTGAAGCTGGCGATGGACCCGCTGCCGGTCTGGTATCCGCCGCATGGCGAGGATCAGGCGGCAGAATACCCGCTGCACGCGCTGACCCAGCGGCCGATGGACATGTATCATAGCTGGGGCAGCCAGAACGCCTGGCTGCGCCAGATCCGCGGCAAGAACGCGCTGTATCTGCCGACGAAGGTGTGGAACGCGCAGGGTTTTGCCGAGGGCGATTACGCCCGCGTCACCTCGCCCACCGGCAGCATCGTGGTGCCGGTGGCGCATATGGCGGCGCTGAACGAACACACGGTCTGGACCTGGAACGCCATCGGCAAACGCAAGGCCGCCTGGGCGCTGGACGAGGACGCGCCCGAGGCCACCGCGGGGTTCCTGTTGAACCACCTGATCCCGGAATGTCTGCCGGGACCGGGGCGGCTGTCGAACTCCGATCCGGTCACCGGGCAAGCCGCCTGGTTCGACCTGCGGGTGAAGATCGAAAAGGTCGGTCCGCGTGACCATTCGGAACCCGCCTTCCCGCCGCTCCCGCGGGTGGTGCCGCAGGGGAGGGGCCGGGCATGAGAAACCAAATTCCTTCGAAGGAATTTGCAAATCCTTTCCAAAGGATTTGCCGCCCCGCGCCGGAGGGTCGCGCATGACCATGCTTCCCGCCAGCACCGAACGCCAGCTTGGGCTGGCGATTGATCTGGATACCTGCGTCGGCTGCCAGGCTTGCGTTACCGCCTGCAAGGGCTGGAACGATCAGGGGCAGGGCGGGCCGCTGTCGGATCAGGACCCCTATGGCGCCGACCCTTCCGGCACCTTCCTGAACCGCGTGCACAGCTATCAGGTGCAACCCGCCGAGGGCACGGCGAAGATCATCAACTTCCCCCGCTCGTGCCTGCATTGCCAGGACGCCCCCTGCGTTCCGGTTTGCCCCACCGGTGCCAGCTACAAGCGGGCCGAGGATGGCATCGTGCTGGTCAATGCCGCCGCCTGCATCGGTTGTGGATTATGCGCCTGGGCCTGCCCTTACGGCGCGCGCGAGCTGGATGCCGCCGCCGGGGTGATGAAGAAATGCACACTCTGCGTTGACCGCATCTACAACGAAAACCTGCCCGAGATCGACCGCGAACCCGCCTGCGTGCGCACCTGCCCCACCGGCGCGCGGCATTTCGGTGACTTTTCCGACCCCGACAGCAAGGTCAGCCGCCTGTCGGCCGACCGCGGCGGCTATGCGCTGATGCCGGAAATGGCCACCCGGCCCACCAACCGCTATCTGCCGCCGCGCGCGAAAGATGCAGCGTCCACCGCCAGCCCGCTGGCGCCGCTGCTGGATATTCAGGCCAGCGGCTTTGCCGGTTGGCTCGACAAGGTTCTGGGGAAAATCTGACATGCATCCGGCACCTTCCGTCATTCTGTTCACCGTGCTGTCGGGCCTTGGCTTCGGCTTTCTGGCGTTTCTGGGCGCGGGGCTTGTGCTGCCGCAGCCGGGGCTGAACGCGCTGCTGCTTTGGGGGCTGGGCTATGGCCTGGCGGTGGGCGGCCTGATGGCCTCGACCTTCCATCTTGGCAATCCGCGGCGGGCCTGGCGGGCGTTCAGCCAATGGCAGTCCAGTTGGCTGTCGCGTGAAGCCTGGGCGTCGCTGGCGGCGCTGCTGGCGCTGGCCCCGGTAGCGCTGTCGGACCTGCTGGGTCTGGGCTGGCCGCGCGGGTTCGGGCTGGTTGGCACGGGTCTGGCGCTGATCACGGTGGCCACCACCTCGATGATCTATACGCAACTGAAAACCATCCCGCGCTGGAACCATTGGACCACGCCCCTGATGTTTGTGACCTTCGCGCTGGCGGGTGGGGCAATTCTGGCGGGGCAGACCGGAATTGCCTTGCCGTTGCTTGTGGTCTTGGCGCTGGCGCTGCTGGCGCATTGGCAGTTTGGCGACCGCCGCTTTGCCGAAGTGGGTGCCAGTCTTGCCACAGCCACCGGCCTGGGCCATATCGGCGCGCTGTCGGTGTTCGAGCCCGCCCATACCGCCGACAACTATCTGCTGCGCGAGATGATTTATGTGGTGGGTCGCAAACATGTACAAAAGCTGCGGGTAATTGCGCTGATCTGCACCGTGATGCTGCCCGCCGTTTTACTGAGCCTTGGCCAAGGCTTGCCGTTCGTCGCCCTGGCACTGCTGTGCCACCTTGCCGGCGCTTTCGCCGCACGCTGGCTGTTCTTTGCCCAGGCCGAACATGTCGTCGGGTTGTATTACGGCAAGCGCTGAGGCGCATTTGGCGACGGGCTGAGATTCTTGACCGGATGGATCGGAATGATCGCGCCTTAAAAGCCGCATGCTGTCGGGGCGCGCTGGTATTTCGGCCGACGCATCCGGAATCTTCGACATTTTTAGGCACACGCTAATAATAAAGCTTTACAGGCTAATTTATTGATATTTGATGGTGCGAGGGCAACGGCAGGGCCATGAAAATGCGCCTGCGCAAAGACGGGGAACAGGAGCCTCGTCTGCTTTGAGTTTTCACGATCAGGGAGGATCAGATGCGCAGGAAATGGTCGGCTCGCAGATTGGCGGGCGTTGCTGCTGTGATGGCGGCGGGGCTGGGTGCGCCTGCCCATGCCACCGAAGGTTATGTGGCGCTGGGCTTTGGCCCGATTCAGCGCGGGCAGGGTGGCGCGGGCGTGGCGACGACTGGCTTTGATGCCATGTCCGGCACCATCAACCCGGCAGCAACCGCGACGGTCGGCAGAAGCCTCAGCTTGGGCATGGAGGTGTTTTCACCCAGTCGCGGCTATACTGCCGACGGCACATTCTTCGTGGCGCCGGGCAGCCATCGCAGCAATGCCAACTATTTCCCGATTCCGAACTTTGCCTACAATACCCCGCTGGCGAGTGGTGGCGTGCTGACGTTTTCGGCCTATGGCAACGGCGGCATGAACACGACCTATGGCAACTTTGCAAACGCCAATTGCGGCGGTGGGTCGGGGGTCTATTGCGGCGGCGCGGCCGGGGTCGATCTGACGCAATTGTTCCTGTCGGTGGCCTATGCGCGCAAGGACGGCGCGCTGTCCTGGGGGATTGCCCCGGTGGTGGCGGTGCAGGCGTTCAAGGCCAAGGGACTTGCCGCCTTTGGGGCGATTTCCTCGGATCCGACATCGCTGTCCAACAATGGTCTTGACTGGTCTTATGGCATCGGTTTGCGCGCCGGCTTGATTTATGAGTTGTCGTCGGCGGTCAGCTTCGGGCTGAGCGCGCAAAGCAAGTTCAACATGTCGAAGTTCTCGAAATACGCCGGCCTGTTCGAGAATGGCGGCGATTTCGACATTCCGGCGCAGGTGACGGCAGGGGTGGCGGTGAAGGCCAGCCCGGACGTGACGCTGATGCTGGATTATCAGCGGATATTCTACAGCGGCGTCAAATCGGTCTCGAACGGCTTTGTGACGACTGCGCCGCTGGGTGCGCCGGGGGCGACCGGCTTTGGCTGGGACGATGTGGATGTGATCAAGCTGGGCGTGGCCTGGCAGCAGAACGATCAGATGACCTGGCGTGCCGGTTATGCCCATTCGAGCAACCCGCTTGGGTCCGAGGATGTGACGCTGGGCTTGCTGGCACCGGGGGTGGTGACCAACCACTTCACCCTGGGCGGCAGCTATGCGGCGTCCGAGCGTGACAGCTTTGATTTCGCGGTGGAATACGCGCCGAATGTCAAGGTGAGCGGGGGCGAAGTGACCCCGGGCGGGCCGACACCTGGGCGGATCACGGTCGATATGGATCAGGTCGGCGTCAGCTTTGGCTGGCGGCGGACGTTCTGACGCGGGCAGCGGCTGGTCCGACCGGGGCGCGGCCAGCCGTTTTTGCGCGCCAAACGCGGCGGGTCGGGGTATCCTCTGGCAGGGTGGCATCCCCGATATCCGCCGCGTCTGTCTGCGGGGGGCGTTGAAAAAGGGCACGATCTGTCGCCCGTCACCGCGGCCGCATCAACAAACCAACGGCATGGTCGATCGCTTCAATGGCTGCATCGAGGAGGTGCCGCAATCCCTGATCGGCTTCGATCAGCCGCAGAAACGGAAGCTGCAAGGCGTCAACGGGCTATTCAATTGAACACCTAGCCTTTGTTGGCTTCCAGCCGATAGCTGCCCTCGGGCAGGTTCAGCGCCGCTGCCAGATCGCGCACCTGGGTCATTGACAGGGTCAGGCGCAGCGGCTCGTTCCTGCGGGGGTCGAACTGTTCCAGGGTGACGCAATCTTCGAAGGCGCAGATGATCACGTCTTCCTGAAGGCTGGGCGCGCCTTCATCAATCAGCGTAATCACGGTGGCGTCGAAATCGTGCTCGATGGTGAACATGGCTTCAGGATATGCGGTGGCAGCGCCTGCGGCAATGGGCTTTGCGCGGTGGCGATTTGGCGTTTGATCTGCGTCAAGGCGCCGCAGAAGGGGCTTGGGCAGATTATGCCTGCACCGTCGATGGAGGGTTTGCCGATGTATGGACTGGTGGAAGCGCCGCGGGCCTGGTGGTTGACGCACGGCATGGCAAGGGCCGTGGGGGTCAGCCTGCCGCACGCGGTGACAGAGGGTTGGCTGACCCGCACCGAGTTGGCGCGGCTGGTCGGGCGCTGCCAAAGCTGCGACAAATCCGAGGTCTGCACCGGCTGGCTGGCCCGGTCCGCCTCGGCCGAGGCCTTGCCGGGGTTCTGCACCAACAAGGCCGAGATCGAGGCGCTGGCACCGTTGGCCTGAGCGGCGCCGCATTGCCCGCAAACCGGCTGCGGCCAAAGCGTGCACTCTGGATCGACCTGGCGAGGGCGGTTAGTCTGGCGGCAGAACCGGAGGGCACGATGCGTGGATTTCTTTGGGCGGAACTGCGACGTTTCGGGAACACGGCCAGGTGGTCCTGGCAGGGCTGGCGTGCCGCCTGGGCCAGCGAGAAATCCTTGCGGCAGTGGACTTTGGTGAATCTGCTGTCGGTCGGGCTGATGTTCTTTGTCGAGATGACGCCGGGCGAGCGGGCGCTGATCCTGGCGCTGGGCCTGCTGATCCTGGTGGCCGAGTTGTTCAACACCGCGATCGAGACGGCGGTGGACTATATCTCGACCGCGCAAGACCCGCGGGCGGGCAAGGTCAAGGATTGCGGTTCCGCCGCGGTGGCGGTGACGGCGATCGCCGGCGGGCTGGCCTGGGCGGTTATTCTGCTGGCGTAAGGGTTGGGCGGCCCGGTGCAGCCGCCCGCCGTTTCAATGCGCCGGTTTGATGAAGGTGCCGTTGCGCAGATCGGCCATCGCCTGCTGCAACTCGGCCTGGGTGTTCATCACGATCGGGCCGTGCCAGGCCACCGGCTCGCGGATCGGCGCGCCCGAGACCAAGAGGAAGCGCACGCCCTCCGGCCCTGCCGTGACCACCACCTCGTCGCCGGCGCCGAACTGGATCAGCGTGCGATTGCCCGACAGGTCGCGGATGTTGACCTCTTGCCCCGCCACTTCCTTTTCCAGCAACACGCCGCGCGGCTTGCTGGCGTCACGGAAATCGCCCGCACCTTCAAAGACATAGGCAAAGGTCGAGCGGCGGGTATCGACGCCGAAGCTCTTGCGCCGCCCGGCGGGCACGAAGATGTCCAGATACTGCGGGTCGGCGGCGATGCCATCGACCGGGCCGGTGTAGCCGCGATATCTGCCGGTGATCACCTTGACTTGCGTGCCGTCATCATCGGTCAGCACCGGAATCTCGGCGCTTTTCACATCCTGATAGCGCGGCTGGGTCATTTTCAGCGCGGCAGGCAAGTTGGCCCAAAGCTGAAAGCCGTGCATCTGCCCGGCGGCGTTGCCCTGCGGCATTTCCTGATGCAGGATACCCGAACCGGCGGTCATCCATTGCACATCCCCCGCGCCAAGGCGGCCCTGATTGCCCAGGCTGTCGCCATGTTCGACGGTGCCTGCCAGAACATAGGTAATCGTCTCGATGCCGCGATGCGGGTGCCAGGGAAAGCCGCGCATGTAGTCGGCGGGGCTGTCGTTGCGGAAATCGTCGAACATCAGGAACGGGTCCATCTGTTCGGGGTTGTGAAAGCCAAAGGCGCGGTGCAGGTGCACGCCGGCACCCTCCATCGTGGGGTGGGCAAGCGATTGCTGGACGACGGGGCGGATCGACATCGGTTGGTCCTTTCAAGCAAAGGCCAGATGGCCTGTTGCAATCAAGGTAGGGGCAGCGCTGGCCCGGGGCAACGGCAGGGCGGCGCAGAGTGACTGTGCGGCACGGCACAGCCTGCGCCGGCGGGTTGCGGCAATATCCGCGCGAAACGACATCAAGCGCCCAAGTCGGGGCGCTTGACGGGAACCCGGCCGATCCGGTGGTCAGCAGGTGATATAGCAGATCCGTGTTGCCAGACGCGGCCGGGTCACGATGAACTCTTCCACGTCGGTGTTGCCCAGCCCGACGTCGAAGTTGGGCGTGACGGCGACCTTGGTTTCCACCAGAACCACGGTATCGCCATCCGCCATGTCCGGAATATGCGATGCCAGCGGTTGCAGCGTGGCGGTGGTCAGTTCGGGGAAAGCAGCCCCTGGTGATTTCGACCACAGCACCTCGAACCGTTTGTTCGTCTGGCTGTAGGTGATCGAGGTCACCCGCAGCTGGGTGTTCTGGTCGCTGTCGAGCATGAAGTCCATCACGTCGCGCAGACCGGTCAGATAGGTCATGTCCACCGGTTCCATCCGCCGCGAGATGGTATCAGAGATCGTATAGCTGGATTTCTGGATCGTGTTGATCGAGCGGTAGATATCCCAATAGGAATACAGCGCAAATGCCGCCCAGCACAAAGCCGGCAGAATGATCACCGCTTCGACGATCACCGTGCCATCCTCGCGTCCGGTGAACCGGCGCAGATAGGACCGCAGCGTTTTCATGGCGGGGAACCTCATCATGATGGCTCGTTCACAAAGGCGGATTCCGCAATCAGCGCATAGCCGCCGCCAGAATCCTTGGGCAATTCAAGGCCGATGCCGGTCGTGGGGAACAGCGCATCCACCGTGGCACAGACCCGCACCAGCATGATTTCCTCGTCCATGCCGGGCGTGCCGGGGTTGAATTCGGTGATCGGCTGAATGACCGCGTCACGGTCGGCACAAACCGCCTGATCATCCGGAATATTCCAGGCAACGGTGCTGACCGGGCGCAGGGTGATCTTCAGCACATTGGCGCAATCGGGAATGACCACGGTGCGCGAACAGATCTCGGTTCGCAGCATGTCGTGGTTGGGGTTGACGTAATGGCCCAGCCGCAATTCGCGGATGGTCATGTCAACCGCCCGTTCCAGCATGGTGTGCCGCACCATCAGCAATCCGGATTCGAACGAGGCCATGAACAGCGCCAGCACCAGCGGCACCACCAGAACGAATTCCAGCGATGCCGTGCCGTCCTCGCGCCGGAAAGCCCGGCCCAGATATCGCGCCAGACGTTTCATTGCGTCAGCCTCAGATGGCTGAGTTGCGTGGCAATGGCGCGGAAGGCGGTGGTGATCTGCACGCCGGTGGCGTTGAAATAGTTGCTGGGCTGCGAGGCACAGTCGCGCAATTGGTTGCGACCATTTTCGGGCGCCTCGAAGCCGATGCTGAAGATCACGATGCCCGAGTCCTTGGCGGCATCGCAGATCTGCTGCAGGCGCACGTCTTTCTGGCCATAGGAAATCTCGTCGGTGAAGGTTTCGAACCAGCTGTTCTCGCTGCCTCCCAAGGCCTTTGTGTAGATGTCCTTGGCGACATACCTGACGCTCCACTTGGCCCAGACTTCCGGCCAGGTCATCTGGACGCTGCCGGTGGTGCCGCCGTCGATCGTGGTGTGCCATTTCGAATCGCTGAACCAGTAGTAGTCGCTGGTGGTGCTGGCGCGATCAGAATACAGCGTCAGTTTGCTGTTCGAGGTTTTCTTGTAGATCGCCGAAGGGCCGGACCGGTAAGGCGCGGTCAGCTTGTATTCTTCGGTGTTTTCGCCGTCGCTCATTACCACCAGAACCTTGAGCACGTTGGCCTCGTCGGGATCAAGCGGCCGGTCGGTGAAATCCTCGTCCACCTGGCCAAGACCGACCAGGCCGTTGATCAGCGGCTGCGCGCTGGGATCAAGCAGCAGGGTGCCCCATTTCACGCCGACGTCGATCGAGGTGTAGCCCATCGAGGCCAGCAGATCGACGCGGCCTTTCAGATAGGCAGCATCGCCGCTCATCGGTGTCACCGCCACGTTGGCGGTCGGCGGGCAGTTGTAGTTCGACGAGTTCCCGGTGCCCCAGGGGTCGAAGTGGCCGTTGTGGACGAACGACGTCGCCTGCGACAACCCGGTCGAGCCGAAAACGCTGTTGGGCAGTTCGACGCAGTAAGAAGTGGAGTGCAACGCGTTGACGTTGAACTGCGACATCATCCCGGCACCCAGGTTGACCTGCGCGTTGTAGGGCACGACCGAGATGCTGACGCGGCCCGGATCAGAGCCATTGATCACGGTATCAATGAATTCCTTGGCCGCGGGCCGCAGCCGGGTCAGCCGCGAGTTGCTGGCCATCGAGCCGGAAATATCCAGAACCATCGACACTTCGACGTTGGAAATGCGCTGCTCGGCGGTGCTGGCGGCCTTGGCGTCAAAGCTGTCGATGCCGACCATCTGCATGAAGAACGGATTGGTGTCGGCGGCGGCCAGGGCGTTGACCTCGCGGTAGTTCATGCCTTCGTCCACCGTGACCCCCGACAGGTATTGGGTCATGTTGGCCTTGGCGAAATAGTCGCGCACCACCGACTCGGGGTCGAGGCTTTGCTGCAGGCTGGCCGCGGCCAGGGTCGAGCGGTCCAGCGTCTGTTGCAGCGTCGTGCGTTTCTGTTCGTGGCGCATCAGGTCCAGCGCCATGCCGCCCATCATCAGCATCAACGTCAGCAGGGTCAGCCCGAAGGGATAAAGCGCGCCTTCCTCGACCCGGCGGAATTTCTGCAAGGCGGCGGCAAGGCCGGTATCCAGCACGGGGATCGCGGCAGGTTCAGTGCGGCGGCTGTCAATCGGTTGCGGTTTCATCGCGCGTTTCCTCAAAGGCCCCGGGGGCGGGCCTGTACCCGATAATCCCGACGGCCACGGATTTCGGGCCTTCGGGTAAACATGGTTCTGTCTCAGGCATTTAGACCAAGCTATGGGGCGAAAATGTGGCGCCACGGCGGGAGAATCACGAAGAATCCGACATGCCCGGAAACACCGCTGTGGGCTCGGGCGGCATTATACGTGGCCAGGAAACAGATCTTGGTTAAATCGGGCAGCGCCGCGGCTGTGCTGCCATGTTGGCGGGTTTTCCAGGCGCTGTTAACGAATCAATGCCGGACTGCGGAGCCGAGAGGAATCCCTGATGCTTTCCGTGTCAGTGCGTTCTAGGCTGCGGCCAATTGTCCTATCGGGAGGAACCGGGATGCAAGCGACGGGCGAGCCGAGTTTTCGGGAATCGGTCGATCTGATGTTCAACCGCGCGGTGGCGCTGATGGACCTGTCACCCGGTCTGGAACAGAAGATAAGGGTGTGCAATTCCACCTATACCGTGCGCTTTGGCGTGCGGCTGCGCGGCAAGATCGAGACCTTCACCGGCTACCGTTCCGTTCACTCCGAGCACATGGAGCCGGTCAAGGGCGGCATCCGCTATGCGCTGTCGGTGAACCAGGACGAGGTCGAGGCGCTGGCGGCGCTGATGACCTACAAATGCGCGCTGGTGGAGACGCCGTTTGGTGGATCAAAAGGCGGTTTGTGCATCGACCCCCGTGCCTGGGACGAGCATGAGCTGGAGCAGATCACCCGGCGTTTCGCCTATGAATTGATCAAGCGCGACCTGATCCACCCGGCGCAGAACGTCCCCGCCCCCGACATGGGCACCGGCGAGCGCGAGATGGCCTGGATCGCCGATCAATATGCAAGGATGAACACCACCGACATCAACGCCCGCGCCTGCGTCACCGGCAAGCCCTTGTCGGGCGGTGGCATCCAGGGCCGGGTCGAGGCCACCGGGCGCGGCGTGCAATACGCGCTGCGCGAGTTCTTCCGCCATCCCGAAGACGCCGCCAAGGCTGGGCTGTCGGGCGATCTGGACGGCAAGCGGGTGATCGTGCAGGGCTTGGGGAATGTTGGATATCATGCAGCCAAGTTCCTTTCCGAAGAAGATGGGGCCAAGGTAATTGCCATTATCGAACATGATGGCGCTTTGCTGGACCCTGCGGGGCTGCGGGTCGAGGACGTGCGGCAATGGATCGTCAAGCACGGCAGCATCAAGGGTTACCCGGCGGCCAGCTATGTTGCCGATGGTGCCGCGGTGCTGGAGGAAGCCTGCGACATCCTGATCCCGGCGGCGCTGGAAGGGGTGATCCACAAGGGCAATGCGGCGCGGATCAAGGCGCCGCTGATCGTCGAGGCGGCGAATGGCCCGCTGACCTTTGGCGCCGACGAGATCCTGCGCGGCAAGGGCTGCGTGATCATCCCCGACATGTATGCCAATGCCGGGGGGGTGACGGTTTCGTATTTCGAATGGGTCAAGAACCTCAGCCACATCCGCTTTGGCCGGATGCAGCGCCGCGCCGAAGAGGGCCGCTCGCGTATTCTGGTGCAGGAACTGGAGCGGTTGTCGGCGGATCAGGGTCTTGGCTGGCAGTTGACCGCCGATTTCAAGGACAAGTTCCTGCAAGGCTCGGACGAGCTGGCGCTGGTGCGGTCGGGGTTGGATGACACCATGCGCACCGCCTATCAGGCAATGCGCGAGGTCTGGCATGGCCGCTCGGATGTCGAGGACCTGCGGGTGGCGGCCTATCTGGTCTCGATCGACCGGGTGGCCAGAACCTACCGCTCGAAAGGGCTTTGATCGGCGCGGGCGGTCATCTGCGCCTTAGCGGTAGGCGCGCAGATAGTGCCGCTCGAAGGCGCGTTTCAGCCAGTGCAACGGCTTCAGCCGCGGCAGCACTAGGTTCAGCTTGCCGCGGCGGAACACCAGCATGCCGCTGTCGAGCGTGTCCATGATGCAGACAAGCTCGGGGGTGAAGGCCTTGCCGGGCACCCGGCCTTGCAGTTCGGCCGCGATGTTGGCGGCGGCGGCGGCGGCCTGAAGGTCGGCCTGATGCGCCTGTTTCGGCATCCAGTCCGGGCCGGGAAAGCTGCCGGCGTCGCCTGCGACCCAGACCCCGGGGTGGCCTTCGACCCGGCACAGCGCATCGGCCTGCACCATGCCACCGGGCGACAGCGGCAGGTCGCTTTGCGCCAGCCAGGCAGGCCCGGTCATGCCTGGTTGGAACAGGATCAGGTCGGCCGCGATCTCGCCGCCTTCGGTCACCACGCGGTCGGGGTCGATCCTAACCATCTTGTGGCCCAGATGCGTCTCGATCCCGCGCCGGGCAAATTCGGCCAGAATACCGTCCACCGCCTTTTCGCCCAGTCGCGCGCCGGGGCGCTCTGCCGGGCTGAAGAACACCAGCCGCACCGCATCGCGCCGCCCTTGCCTGCGCAGCAGCGTATCCAGGATGAAGGCGTATTCGAACATCGGCCCGCCGCGGATGGCCCCCGGTTCGGCGGGGTTGGTGGCCATGCCGATGGCGATGGTGCCCGAGGTCAGCGCGGCAAAGCGGGCGGCGATGGCTTCGGCCGGGGCCAGGCCTTCGCAGGGGATGATGGCATTGTCGATCCCCGGCAGTTTGCGCAGGAACCGCCCGCCGGTGGCGATCAGGATGTGGTCGGCGGTGATCGGCCCGGCATCGGTCTGCACCGTGCGGCGGGCGGCATCCATGCCGGTGACCGAGGCCGTGAGATGCGTCACGCCATGGCGCGCAAAGAACCGCGCCAACGGAAGCCGCAGGCCCGCGCCGCTGCGCAAGCCCGCCGGGATCCAGATCGAGGATGGCAGGTAGTGCAGATCGTCGCGCGGCGCGATCACGGTGATATCAGCCTGCACCTTGCGGCGGCGCAATTCGCGCACCGCTGTCAGGGCCGCGAAGCCCGCGCCGAGGATGGCAATATGTGTCATGGCGGTTTCGCTTCCCTTTATATTCAAGAAAATGAATATAACAGCATTGCAGCGCTTGGGCAAGCGCCGTGGCTGCGGCGGCGCGACACGGGCCACCGAAAGTGCCTGGGCAGCCGAAAGCGACAGCATCTGTCGTCCGCAGGCTGGCTTGCGCCGGGATGGGCTTGCAAACCTGTGGCAAAACGGTTCACTGAGGCCGGTGTGACAGGAGCGGCAGCATGCGCTATTCGGGCCTGAAGGTGATCACGCAGGGGCTGTTCGGCAACGCGGGCTGGAAACCCGCCTGGCGCGATCCGGCGCCGAAAGCCCAGTATGACGCGATCATCATCGGTGGCGGCGGTCACGGGCTTGCCACCGCCTATTATCTGGCGAAAAACCACGGGCTGAGCAATATCGCGGTGCTGGAGAAGGGCTATCTGGGCTCTGGCAACATCGGCCGCAACACCACCATCGTGCGCGCCAACTACTTCCTGCAAGGCAACAGCGAGTTCTACAGCCACTCGCTGAAGCTGTGGGAGGGCCTTGAATCCGATCTGAATTACAACGTGATGCACAGCCAGCGCGGGCTGATCAACCTGTTTCACTCCGACGGCCAGCGCGACGCCTTTGCCCGGCGTGGCAACATGATGATCAGCCAGGGCGACGATGCCGAACTGCTGGACCGCGAGGGCGTGCGCGCCCATCTGCCCTATCTGGATTTCGAGCAGACCCGGTTTCCGATCTACGGTGGCCTGTTGCACCGGCGCGGCGGCACGGCGCGGCATGATGCGGTGGCCTGGGGTTACGCGCGCGGGGCGGACCGTCGCGGCGTCGATCTGATCCAGAACTGTGAAGTCACTGGAATTGATATCGAAAACGGCCGGGTGACCGGGGTGCAGACCACCCGTGGCGCGATCAAGGCCAAGAAGGTCGGCATCGTGGTGGCGGGGCGATCCGGTCAGGTGGCGGCGATGGCGGGGCTGCGGTTGCCGATCGAAAGCCACATCCTGCAGGCCTTTGTCACCGAGGGGCTGAAGCCGGTGATCGACCATGTGATCAGCTTCGGCATGGGGCATTTCTACATCAGCCAGTCCGACAAGGGGGGCCTGGTGTTCGGCGGCGATCTGGATTTCTACGCCAGTTACGCCAGCCGCGGCAACCTGCCGATGGTGGAGCATGTGATGGAGGCGGGGATGACGCTGATGCCGATGATCGGGCGGGCCAAGGTGCTGCGCTCTTGGGGCGGCATCATGGACATGACGCCGGATGGCTCGCCCATCATCGACCGCACGCCGGTGGAGGGGCTGTATCTGGACGCGGGCTGGAACTACGGCGGCTTCAAGGCAGTGCCGGCGAGCGGCTGGTGCATGGCGCATCTGATGGCCACCGACCAGAGCCATGAGGTTGCGCGGCGCTTCCGGCTTGACCGTTATCTGACCGGGCATCTTCTGGATGAAGAAGGCACCGGCAGCCAGCACAACCTGCATTAGGGGAAGACCATGCGCATCACCTGCCCCCTGTGTGGCCCCCGCGACCGGCGCGAGTTTTATTATTACGGTGCAGAGGCTTATCTGCACCGCCCCGCAGGCGACGATGCGGTGGCATGGGACGCTTACCTGCATCTGCGCAACAACCCGGCGGGGGAAACCCGTGACCTCTGGTATCACGAGGCGGGGTGCGCGCAGTGGTTGGTGGTGACCCGAAACACCGTCAGCCATTCGGTCTCAACGGTGGAATTGGTGGCCGAAAGAGGTGCGCCATGAGGATCGACGGCAAGGGCCTGATCGACCGCGGCTCGCCTGTGCGTTTCCGCTTTGACGGGGTGGAGTATGACGGCTTTCGGGGGGATACTCTCGCCTCGGCGCTGCTGGCCAATGGGGTGAAGCTGGTCGGGCGCAGTTTCAAGTATCACCGGCCGCGCGGGGTGCTGACCGCCGGGTCCGAGGAGCCGAACGCGCTGGTCGAGGTGATCGAGCGTGGCCAGCAAACGCCGAACGTCCGCGCCACGGTGCAGGAGGTTTACGACGGCCTGCAGGCGCGCAGCCAGAACCGCTGGCCCAGCCTGAAATATGACCTGCTGGCGGTGAACGACCTTGCGGCGCCGTTCCTGTCGGCGGGGTTCTATTACAAGACCTTCATGTGGCCGCGCAGCTTCTGGGAAAAGCTGTATGAGCCGATGATCCGCCGCGCCGCGGGCCTTGGGCGGCTGTCGGGGCGGCATGACCAGGCAGTTTACGAGAAGGCCTTCGCGTTCTGCGACCTGCTGGTGATCGGTGCCGGGCCGACCGGGCTGCAAGCGGCCTTGACCGCGGCGCGGGCCGGGGCGGATGTGATCCTGGCCGACGAGGATGCCCGGATGGGCGGGCGGCTTTTGTCCGAGCTCGAGGCGATCGACGGCTCTCCGGCGCTGGAATGGGTTGCCGCTGTGCTGGCCGAACTGGCGGCCCTGCCCAACGTGCGGTTGATGCCGCGCACCACCGTGACAGGCGCTTATGATGGCGGCACTTACGGCGCGCTGGAGCGGGTAGGGCTGCATCTGCCCGAGGCCGCCGACCGCCCGCGCGAATGTTTCTGGCGCATCGTGGCCGGGCAGGCGGTGCTCGCCGCCGGAGCCTTGGAACGGCCGATTGCGTTTGAAGACAACGACCGGCCCGGCATCCTGCTGGCCTCGGCGGTGCGGAGTTACGTCAACCGCTATGGCGTGGCGCCGGGCAGTCGCGTCGCGGTGTTCGGCAACAATGACGACGCCCGCCGCACCGCCCGCGATCTGATGGCGGCAGGCATAAGGGTGGCGGCGCTGATCGACAGCCGCGCCGGGGTTTCCACCGACGAGGATTTCCCGGTCTATGCCGGGGCGGTGGTGTCAGGCACCCGCGGGCGGCTGGCGCTGGACGAGATCACCGTGCAGCACGCCAACGGCACGGTGCAGATTGCCGCCGATTGTCTGGCGATCAGCGGCGGCTGGAACCCGACGCTGCATCTGACCTGCCACATGAATGGCCGACCCATCTGGAACGACGATCTGGCGAGTTTCGTGCCCAGCAGGGGTGCTGTGCCGGGGCTGACTGCGGCGGGGGCGGCCAATGGCGCCTTCGGCACCGCCGCCTGTCTGGCCGAGGGGCAGGCGGCGGCACTGGCCGCCTTGCAGGCACTGGGGAGGGTGGCGAAACCCGCGCCGCTGCCGGTGGCCGAGGATTTCGGCTATGGCCTGCAACCCTTGTGGGCGGTTCCCGGCTCGGGCAAGGCGCATGGCCGGGCCTGGCTCGATTTTGCCAATGACGTGACGGTGAAGGATGTGAAGCTGGCGGCGGTCGAGAATTACGCCTCGGTCGAGCATATGAAACGTTACACCACCCAAGGCATGGCGCCGGATCAGGGCAAGAACTCCAACATCGGCGCGCTGGCGGTGCTGGCCGATGCCACCGGGCGGGGGATACCGGAAACCGGCACCACCACGTACCGGCCGCCCTTCGTGCCGGTGCCGATTGCGGCGATGGGCGCCGGGGGCCGTGGCAAGGGCTTTGCGCCGCAGCGGCTGATGACCTCGCATTCGGCGTCGGTCGCACTGGGCGCGCCGATGATCGAGGCCGGGCTGTGGTATCGCCCCAGTTATTTCCCGCGCCCCGGCGAGGCCACCTGGCGCGAGGCCTGCGACCGCGAGGTGCGGATGGTGCGGCAGGTGGTGGGGGTCTGCGATGTCTCGACCCTGGGCAAGATCGACATTCAGGGGGCGGATGCGGCGCGGTTTCTGGACCTGGTCTATACCAACACCTTTTCCAGCCTGCCGGTGGGGCGGGTGCGCTATGGGCTGATGCTGCGCGAGGATGGTCATGTGCTGGACGATGGCACCACGGCGCGGCTTGGCGACAGCCATTTCCTGATGACCACCACCACGGCGGCTGCCGGTCTGGTGATGCGGCATCTCGATTTCATCCAGCAGGCGTTCTGCGCCGATTGGGATTTGCGCACGATTTCCGTGACCGAATCCTGGGCGCAGTTCGCGATCGCCGGGCCAAAGGCGCGCGATCTGCTGGCGGCAGTGATGGACGGGCCGGTGGTTTTGCCGTTCATGGGCTGCATGGACGTGCAGGAGCAGGGTGTGGCCGCGCGGCTGTTCCGCATCTCGTTCTCCGGCGAGGAGGGCTATGAGATTGCCGTTCCCGCCCGCTATGGCGAGGCGCTGTTCCGCGATCTGCTGGCGCGTGCCGAGGTGATGGGTGGCGGGCCTTACGGCATGGAGGCGCTGAACGTCTTGCGGATCGAGAAGGGTTTCATCACCCATGCCGAGATCCATGGCCGCACCACCGCCTTCGATATCGGCATGGAAAAGATGGTCGCGGCCAAGGACTGCATCGGCAAAGCCGCCGCCCGCCGCCCCGGCCTTGTCGGCCCTGCACGCGAGCAATTGGTGGGGTTGAAGCCGCTGGCCGATGCGCCGCTGACCGCAGGTGCGCATCTTTACGCGCCGGGGGCGGCGGCCAGCCGCGACAACGATCAGGGCTATGTGACCTCGGTTTGCTATTCGCCCACTTTGGAAAGCTGGCTGGCGCTGGCCTTCCTGAAGGACGGCCGGGCAAGGCTGGGCGAGAGCATCCGGCTGGTCGACCCGCTGCGGCAGATCGATGTGATCTGCACGGTCTGCGACCCGGTGTTCCACGACAAGGAAGGAAAGAAGCTGCGTGCCTAGCCTCATCGCCAAAGCCCCGCTGACCGCCACGCCGTTGCAGATCGGCGGGGCAAAGCTGTCCGCCATCGACCCCGGCCCGATCACATCGGTGGCACCGTTCCGCGGCAAGGAGGCGGCGGTGGCGGTGGCGTTGGAAAGGCTGGGCCTCAGCTTCCCGGCGCCCGGGCAGTATGTGGAAAGCAACGGCCTGCGACTGGTCTGGACCGGCCGCGATCAGGCGTTCCTGATCGGGGCGGCGCCCGAGGGGCTGGAGGGACTGGCCGCGCTGACCGACCAATCCGACGGCTGGGCGGCGCTGCTGCTGGAAGGCCCGGCTGCCGAGGCGGTGCTGGCGCGGCTCTACCCGCTCGACCTGCGGGCAAGTGTTTTCCCGCCCGGCCACGCCTCCCGCTCCGCCCTCAACCACATGCTGTCGATCCTGCTGCGCACCGGTGCCGACAGTTTCCAGATCATGGTGTTCCGCTCGATGGCGCAAACCGCCTGGCATGAACTTCACGCCGCCATGACCGGCCTCGCCGCCCGCCCCTGACCCTGCGGTTTCTTCTTGGCCTAAATACCCATCTGTCGCCCGCCCCAAGTGCAGGCGCTTGCCACGCTGGCGCCAAGGCCCGATAAAGGCGGCATGAGCCTGCCCACCGGATTCCTTGATGAATTGCGCACACGGATCTCGCTCTCCCAGGTGGTGGGGCGCAAGGTCACATGGGACATGCGCAAATCCAACCAGGGCAAGGGCGACATGTGGGCGCCGTGCCCCTTCCATCAGGAAAAATCCGCCAGCTTCCATGTCGATGATCGCAAAGGCTTTTATTACTGCTTCGGCTGCCACGCCAAGGGCGACGCGGTGACCTTCGTCAAGGAAACCGAGAACCTTGGGTTCATGGAGGCGGTGGAGCTGCTGGCACGCGAGGCCGGCATGCCGATGCCCGCCCGCGACCCGCAGGCGGCGCAAAAGGCCGACCGGCGCAGCCAGCTTGTGCAGGTGATGGAGGAGGCGGTGAAATACTACCGCCTGCAACTGCAAACCGGGGCAGGGGCCGCGGCGCGCGACTACATCACCCGCAGGCGGCTTTCGCCCGAGGCGCAGGCGCGGTTCGAGATCGGCTATGCGCCGAATGTGCGCAACGGCCTGTTGCAGGCGCTGACGCAAAAGGGCATCGCTGCCGATCTGCTTGTGGAGGCCGGTCTTTGCGCCCGTCCAGATGGCGGCGGCACGCCTTACGACCGCTTCCGCGACCGCATCATCTTTCCCATCCGCGATGGCCGGGGCCGCGCCATATCCTTGGGGGGGCGCGCCATGGACCCCAACGCGCAGGCCAAATACCTCAACGGCCCGGAAACCGAATTGTTCAGCAAGGGCCACAACCTTTACAACCATGCGCCTGCGCGCGAGGCGGCGGGCAAGGGCAAGCCGCTGGTGGTGGCCGAAGGCTACATGGATGTGATTGCGCTGGTCGAGGCCGGGTTTACCGCTGCCGTGGCCCCGCTGGGCACCGCGGTCACCGAAGACCAGTTGCGGCTGATGTGGCGCATCCACCCCGAGCCGATCATTGCGCTGGATGGCGATGCCGCAGGCATCCGCGCCGGGCTGCGGGTGGTCGACCTGGCCTTGCCGCTGCTGGAGGCGGGGCAGGGCCTGCGCTTTGCCCTGCTGCCGGGTGGCCAGGACCCCGACGATCTGATCAAGGCGCAGGGCGCAGCGGCGATGCAGCGGGTGCTGGATGATGCCCGGCCGATGGTGCAACTGCTGTGGCAGCGCGAAACCGAAGGTCGGGTGTTCGACAGCCCCGAACGCAAGGCGGCGCTGGACAAGACCCTGCGCGCGGCGCTGAAACGCATCGTCGACCCCTCGATCCGCGGCCATTATGGCGAGGATATCAAGCGGTTGCGCTGGGAGCTGTTCGGCCAGAACGGCACCCAGACAGCCCGCAAACCCGACTTCACCCCGCGCAAACCCGGCGAGAAGTTCACCCGCTTTGCTGCACCCGAACCGCCCTTGGCCAGCACCCGCGCCTCGGCCCTTGGGGCAGGCGCAGGCGGTGCCGAGCAACTGCTGGAATCGCTGCTGCTGGCCACGCTGGTGGTGCATCCCGGCCTGATCGCCCGCTTTGAATCGGCGCTGGAACGGCTGGAACTGGCCCATCCCGGCCATGACGCGCTGCGCGGGGCGCTGCTGCGGCACGGCCACCGCCCGGACCTCACGAATTTTCGCGAGATTATCGCCACCGAACAGCGCGCGGTGCTTGAAAGCCTGTTTGGCCAAAGCCATGTGCAAACCGCACCCCCCGTGCGCAACGCCGAGGATACCGACCTTGCCAACATGTGTGTGGCCGAGGCCCTGGCGAAACTGCATGCGCGGCGGGGGGCAAGACGTGAAATCGAGGACGCTGTCGAAGACCTTTCCGGCCTGGCCGATGAAGGGGTGACATGGCGTCTGAGCCAGGCAACCGAGGCGCGCAACCGTGCAGACCGCAGCAATCTTGAAACCGCCGCCGACATGGGCGAGGACCGCACCGCCCTGTCGCGGCACCTGCAAGACCTGATCGACGGACAGGTCTGGGTGAAGAAGAAAAATTAACCCGTCCCGGGCCAGAAACGATTTCCCGATTTTGCCCCGTAGCCCCGCGAAAACCGCCCCCCCCCCTTTCACCCGCCGTGATTCGCGCTATTGATTCGATCCGACACCCGCTGATTCGAACCACCGCCCCTCTGATTCGGCCCGCCCCCCAAGGAGCACCCATGGCAGTCAAAGATACCGACGACGGCAAACCCGACGAGCAAGAGGCCGACACCTCGCTCGACATGAGCCAGGCCGCCGTCAAACGGATGATCGCCGACGCTCGCGAGCGTGGCTACATCACCTATGACCAGCTGAACGCCGTGCTGCCGCCCGAGCAGGCCTCGTCGGAACAGATCGAAGACGTGATGTCGATGCTGTCGGAAATGGGCATCAACGTCATCGAGAACGACGAGATCGACGAGGGCGAACCGGCGGGCGAGCTGGTGGAAACCTCGACCTCGCGCGAGATCGCGGTCTCGGGTGCCAGTGCCGAGGCGCTGGACCGCACCGATGATCCGGTGCGGATGTATCTGCGTGAAATGGGCTCGGTGGAACTGCTCAGCCGCGAGGGCGAGATTGCCATCGCCAAGCGGATCGAGGCCGGCCGCAACACCATGATCGCGGGCCTGTGCGAAAGCCCGCTGACCTTTCAGGCCATCACCATCTGGCGCGACGAACTGTTGTCGGAAGACATCCTGCTGCGCGACGTGATTGATCTGGAGGCCACCTTCGGGCGGTCTCTGGACGGCGACGACGACATGGTTGGCCCCGGTCTGGAAACCGGCATCGAGGCCGGTCTGGACGAGGTCGGCGTTGCCGCCCCGCGCCGCAACGGCGCCGACGAGCCGGAACTGGATGCCGACGGCAACCCGATCTCGCGCGCCGATGACGATGACGAGGATGACGAAGCCAGTGCCATGTCGCTGGCGGCGATGGAGGCGGCGCTGAAGCCGCGGGTGCTGGAAACCCTGGAGGTCATCGCCCGCGACTATGCCACCCTGGCCGAAATGCAGGATCGCCGCATGCATGCGACGATGAACGACGCCAGCCGGTTTTCCGCCAATGACGAGGCGATCTATCAGAAGCTGCGTTCGGAAATCGTCTTGCTGGTCAACGAGTTGCACCTGCACAACAACCGGATCGAGGCGCTGATCGACCAGCTTTACGGCATCAACCGCAAGATCATGGCGATCAACTCCGGCATGGTGAAACTGGCCGACGCCGCCCGCATCAATCGCCGCGAATTCATCGACGAATATCAGGGCTACGAGCTTGACCCGACCTGGGGCGACCGCATGGCCGCCAAGGCGGGGCGCGGCTGGCAATCGCTGATGGAGAAAAGCCGCGACAAGGTGGAAGAACTGCGCGCCGACATGGCGCAGGTCGGCCAGTATATCGGCGTCGATATTTCCGAATTCCGCCGCATCGTCAATCAGGTGCAGAAGGGCGAGAAAGAGGCCCGCCAGGCCAAAAAGGAAATGGTCGAGGCCAACCTGCGGCTGGTGATCTCGATTGCCAAGAAATACACCAACCGCGGGCTGCAATTCCTGGATCTTATTCAGGAAGGCAATATCGGGTTGATGAAGGCGGTTGATAAATTCGAATACCGTCGGGGGTATAAGTTCTCGACCTATGCGACCTGGTGGATCCGGCAGGCGATTACCCGTTCGATCGCCGATCAGGCCCGCACCATCCGTATTCCGGTGCACATGATCGAGACGATCAACAAGCTGGTCCGCACCGGTCGGCAGATGCTGCATGAGATCGGCCGCGAGCCGACGCCCGAGGAACTGGCCGAAAAGCTGCAGATGCCGCTGGAAAAGGTCCGCAAGGTGATGAAGATCGCCAAGGAACCGATTTCGCTGGAAACCCCGATTGGCGACGAGGAAGACAGCCAACTTGGTGATTTCATTGAAGACAAGAACGCCATCCTGCCGCTGGACAGTGCCATTCAGGAAAACCTGAAGGAAACCACGACCCGGGTGCTGGCGTCCTTGACCCCGCGGGAGGAACGGGTGCTCCGGATGCGCTTCGGCATCGGCATGAACACCGACCACACGCTTGAGGAGGTGGGCCAGCAGTTCTCGGTGACCCGCGAGCGCATCCGGCAGATCGAAGCCAAGGCGCTAAGGAAGCTGAAGCATCCGAGCCGATCAAGGAAGCTGCGGAGTTTCCTGGATCAGTGATGCCACTTTTTTCTTCGGGCCTCTGCCTTTTAAGCATAACCAGACGAACACAAATCCAGCATCAACTTTTTCCTGATGGGAGATGCTGGCTTTTGCCAACAGGCGAACTGAAATCTTGTCTTCATCTGAAAGAGATAAATGATTTGGCAACTTATTGCCTGCACATTTAAAGGACTGGCGGATTTCTGATATCGAAACTGTTCCTTCGCTGTCTATTTCGGTTTGAAGCAGTTTTGCAAAAGTTTCGATACCTTCTTCAGTTTTCTTAAATTTCCGCTTATCGATTCCAAACAGTTTATCAAACTTTTCAGCCTGCCCCGCAACGACAAGTAGATTCGCCTTTAGGTTTCCAGATGCAACCACTGACAAACGCAGGGCATCTTCCAATATTAGAGAGCGAGTGTAACTTGATGCCGGATTACTTGATCCGAGCCATTTAATTTCGATTGCGCCATAGAAAGATCCCTTCTTGCCTTTCGATTTCAAAACAATATCGAGACGTGCTAAGGAATTTTCATGGCCTGCAAACGGGTGGCTTGCTTGAATGTCAAAATTTCTTTGAGAATTAATAATCTGAAGTATTGTTAACTGTGCGGAGTCTTCCCCAAAGAAGTCACCGAATCCTTGAGCAAGTTGAAGTTGATACCAGCCGGCGAGTCCGGTCGCTATGTCGCACGCAAGTTTCTTACGTTCATTCGCCAACGGTCACCTCAATCTTCTTGCATCTAGCAAACTAATTCTGTCGCTTCAGTGTGGACAACGCAACTCGAAACGAACGAGCCGCACCAAGCCGTAGGCCGGGGTTCACCCCGGCACACCTGCGCTACGGCGGGGTGAAACCCGCCCTACTCACTGTCAGAGGGTCGCGACCGAACTGGGGTGGGCGCCATCGCGCCCGCCTGGGGGCGGGTCGGGCGCGGCCCGGGGACTTGAGGCCCCGGGCGGGAATGATCCTTGACGCAATGTCTGTGGCAGCCGAAGAAACCGTAGGCCGGGGTTCACCCCGGCGTCCCCGTAACATGGCAGAGTGAACCCGCCCACCCGAAGGAGACGTAGCATGGACCACTTCACCGGCGGCTGTCTCTGCGGCAAGTTGCGGATCGTGGCATCCGGCCAGCCCTACCGGGTCGGCATCTGCCATTGCCTTGACTGCCGCAAGCATCACGGCGCGCTGTTTCATGCCTCGGCGATCTTCCCGGCCGATGCGGTGACGGTCACGGGCGAGTCCCGCGACTATCAGGGGCGGTATTTCTGCCCCGATTGCGGCTCGACGGTGTTCGGGCGCAGTGGCGACGAGGTCGAGGTGAACCTTGGTTCGCTGGATGCCCCCGACCAGTTGCGCCCGACCTACGAGCTTTGGACCCTGCGCCGCGAGGGCTGGTTGCCGGCGTTTCCGGGCACGAAATGCTTCGACCGCAATCGCGATGCCACCAGCCGCTTTGAGCCGTAACAAAGGGTTGCTTCCGCCCGTCTGCACCCTGGCCGCCGCCGCGCCGAAAGCCCGAGCATGGCCCGAAGGCCGCAGGCGCGGAAAATGCACCGCTGCGGCGGCACGAAGGTTTGCATTTGCCGCCGGGCAGTCTAACAGGGGCGCAGGGAGGGCTGAACGAGGCGGCCCATGAGCGAGATCGGTTTTTCCATACTCCTGCTGTCCGTGGTGGCCATTCTTGGCCTGCTGATCGGGGCTGTCCGGGTCCGGGGCGTCGGCCTCGGCATTGGCGGCGTGCTGTTCGGCGGCATCATCGTCGGGCATTTCGTGCATCAGGGCGGCTGGGAGATCGACGCCGACGCCCTGCATTTCATCAAGGAATTCGGCCTGATCCTGTTTGTCTATACCATCGGCAATCAGGTCGGCCCGGGCTTTTTCGCGTCCTTGCGACGAGCCGGGCTGCGGCTGAACGCGCTGGCCGCGGCCATCGTGCTGCTGGGGGCGCTGACCACACTGGCGCTGCACTACGGCTTTGGCGTGGCCCCCGAGGTGCTGCTGGGGGTCTATTCGGGCGCTGTCACCAACACGCCGTCGCTGGCCGCCGGGCAGCAGATCCTGTCGGAACTGGGCCAGACGCCGGAGACCGTCAGCCAGTTGGGGCTGGGCTATGCCATGGCCTATCCCTTTGGCATCCTTGGGATTCTGCTGACCATGTGGCTGATCCGCATCGGTTTCGGCATCCTGATCCCGGCGGAAGCCGCGGCCAGCGAGGCGGAAAGTGGCGTCGGGCGGGCCAAGCTGTTGTCGGCCAACGTGGCGGTGCGCAACACCAACATGGACGGCATCACCTGCGCCGAACTGGCCATCCTGATCGGAGACGGGGTGATCTGTTCGCGGCTGAAATCGGCAGGTGTGCTGAAGGTGCCGCAGCCCAATGTGACGCTTGCTGCGGGTGACGTGCTGCATCTGGTCAGCTCTGACCCGGCGGCGCTGCACCGGGCCACGCTGATTGTCGGCGAAGAGGTCGAGGAGTCGCTTTCGACCAAGGGCACCAACTTCCGGTCGGAGCGCGTGGTGGTGACCTCGGAGGCGGTGCTGGGCAAGCGCATCAACGACCTGATCCAGAAATCGCACGGGCATGTGGTGGTGTCGCGGCTGCACCGGGCCGGGGTGGAGCTGGTGGCGCAGCCGGATTCGGTGCTGCAATTCGGTGACATCCTGAACATCGTCGGCCCGATCGAAGAGATCGACCGGCTGGCACCGCTGCTGGGCAATGCCTCGGCCAAGCTGAACCATGTGCAGATGTTGCCGATCTTCATCGGCATCGGTCTGGGCGTGCTGCTGGGATCGCTGCCGATCCCGTTTCCCAACCTGCCCGCGCCGCTGCGGCTGGGGCTGGCGGGTGGGCCGCTGATTGCCGCCATCCTGCTGGCACGCTTGGGCAATTTCGGTCGGCTTTACTGGTTCATGCCGCCCAGTGCCAACCTCGCGCTGCGCGAGATCGGTATTGTGCTGTTTCTGGCGGTGGTGGGCTTGGATTCCGGCAAGGGTTTTGTTGCGACGCTGACCGAAGGCGGCGGGCTGGCCTGGATCGGTTACGGGATCGTGATCACGCTGGTGCCGCTGTTGGGGGTGGGCTATTTCGCCCGCCGGGTGCTGCGGATGAACTACCTTAGCCTGTGCGGGTTGCTGGCGGGCTCGATGACCGATCCGCCGGCGCTGGCCTTTGCCAATGCCGTGCATCCCGGCTCGGGCACCCCGGCGCTGGCCTATGCCACGGTCTATCCGCTGGTGATGTTCCTGCGCATCCTGTCGCCGCAGATCATGGCGATCATCCTGCTGTTCAGTGGCTAGGCCCGGCACGCCGCCGCAACACCCCCGTGCGGTCGTTGCTGGCATCAGCCGCGCCGTGGCTGCTGCAAACCGCGCCTTGCCAATCCTGCCCGGATCGCCTTAACAGAAGAACGGGCTTCGGGCAGCAGGTGTTGCCAAAGCCATCTGGCAGCATGAGTCCCGGGTGCCAAAGGGTGCCCCACCGTTCGAAAGGTGAAGCCCGCGATGGATATTCTGGCCTTTTTCGGCGTGCAGGACCGGGCTGAACTGCTGTGGGTGTTGCTGGGGCTTTGCGCCCAGATCGTGTTCGGCCTGCGGTTCATCGTGCAATGGTGGGTTTCGGAAAAGGCCGGCCGGTCCACCGTGCCGTTGGCGTTCTGGTATCTGTCGCTGGTGGGCGGTGTGCTGATGCTGGCCTATGCGATCTATCGCTGGGATCCGGTCTTCATGCTGGGGCAGGCGCTGGGGCTGGCGGTCTATGTGCGCAACCTGGTCCTGATCCACCGCCAGCCGAAGGAAGATGCTATGGCGCCGTCGGAGCCTTGAGGCGATAGATCAGAAAGACGCTGGTATCCGCGACCTTTGTGGCGGTGGCGTCAAGATGGGCAATCAGCGCCGGATGATGCTCGGTGAACAGCCGACCCTGGCTGTCCTTGGCATTCTTCGCCACTCCGAACCACACCGCCCCTTGGGCATGCAGGTCTTCCAGCACCGCGATGGCCTCTGGCCCGTCATTGCCGAAGGTGGACCAATCGGCATTGCCGCCACCCGGGGGAAAGACCCAACCGCGACCGCGGCTGTAATAGACGGCAATCGGGTCGCCGACTTCGGGGGCCACTGTGATGATCAGATCTGCGGGTGACATCAGGCGTTGCAATTCCTGCCCCAGCAGTCTGGCCTCTTCGGCCTGCGGATCCTTCATCCGCGCCACCAGCGGCAGCGTGGCAAATCCGGTCATCGCCACCAGCATCAGCACCATCCGCAGCGCCCCCCGGATCGACCGCAGGCTGTCGCCGCCCTGGCCGATCAGCCGTACCACCGCGCGCCCGCAGAACATCGCCACCGGAACGTGCATCATGTGCAAATTCCATGGGTTCGACGAAATCTCCTTTGCCGCCAGAAGGTAGATCAGCACACCGGCAACCAGCCAGATCAGCGGCACCAGCGTCAGCGCCGGCTCTTTGCCGAACTCGTCATGGGTCGGAATTTTCCAAAGACCGATGACCAGCAAGGCAAGGAACGGGTAGCCATAGAACCACCAGACCGAAAGGTTCCACAACGATGGAAAAAAGAAAGCATTGGCCATAAATTCGGCCAGCCCCAGGTCCCAGACATAGCCGCTTCCCGCAACATGGAACGGCGGGTAATGGGTGCCCAGATAGATCGCCCAGGCATACCAGGCGACAATGGCCGTCAGGCTGGCCGCAACCGCGATCACGGTATGCAAGGCAAGCCGCAGGTGCCCCGCCTTCGCCAAGGCAACGGCAAGCATGGCGATCACCAGTCCGGCCCCCAGGCCCGGCAGCTTTGACAACACCCCAAGCGTGAAGCTGACCGTCGCAATCACCAGAACCGCACGCGCGCCGAACAACCAGTAGCGCAGATACATCCACACCCCCAGCGTGACCAGCGCCAGCATGGCCGGGTCTGGCAGGTAAGAGGTGTCGATCATCACCGCCGCCGGCAGCAGGGCATAGCACAACGCGGCGGCATGGGCGTGGCGTTCGTCCCAGATCAGCGCCGTCATCCGGTGCAGCGAAAACACCGTGACCATGCCGAACAGCATCGCCAGACCGCGACCGAACCAGTCATGCCAGCCGAACAGCGCCTGCAGGATGGCGACGGCATAGCTGAACAACTGGAACTCGCGGCCCTGATAGCTGGGGCCGGGGCCGGTCCAGCTGACTTCGGGGAACAGGATGTTCCAGCCGCCGGTGCGGAAGTTGTCCGACATCATGGCGGTGCTGGCCTCGCGCCAACTGAACACGTCCACCAGCGGCTGCGTCACATGCCAAAGCCGCAAGACCGCCGCCAGCGCCATCACGGCAGTCAGGATGACAAGATCGGCAAGCGGCACAGACGTCAGCCCAAAGGCCGCACGCAGATTGGAACCAGGAGTCGCGCGTTCGGGAAAAAGCTCTGTCACGCCTGAACCCCTGCCGAAACGGCATCCTCGAAATTGACTGTCCGTCGCACAGCGTAATGGGTCTTTTTCTCGGTGGTAAAGTAGATCCTGGCCAGGATTTCACCAATCAGCCCCAGGCTGAGCAATTGCAGACCGGCCAGCCAGGACACGACCGACAGCATCAGGAACGGGTTTCCCGTCATGTCAACGCCGCCAATCACCTTCATCAGCACCAGCACCACCAAAGTCAGCACCGCCACACCGAAACTCGCCAGCCCCAGCCCGCCGAACAGCCGCATCGGATGTGCCGAATACTCCAGCAGGTATTTGACCGTCAACAAATCCAGCAGCACCACCAGCGTGCGGCCGATGCCGTATTTGGTGACGCCCGCAATCCGCTGGCGGTGATGGGTCTCGATTTCGAAACACCGCGCCCCGCGCTGATGCAGCAGGATCGGAATGAACCGGTGCATATCGCCGTAAAGCTCGACCTCCGACAGAATGTTGCGCCGGATGGCTTTCAGCGTGCAGCCCAGATCATGAATGGGAAACCGGGTGGTCCGAGAGATGATCCAGTTGGCAATCCGCGACGGCAATTTGCGGCTGATCATCGCGTCCTGCCGATGCACCCGCCAGCCGTGAACCAGATCGTAACCTTGTTCCAGTTTGGCGATCATCGGTCCGATATCGGCCGGATCATTCTGCAGGTCGCCATCAATGGTGATCACCACATCCATGGATGCCGCGTCAATTCCTGCCTTCATCGCCGCCGTCTGGCCGTAGTTGCGGCGAAAGAAGATCAGTTTCACCCGTTGATCGGTGGCAGCGATCGCCTCAAGCGCCGCGGCGCTGCCGTCTTTGGAACCATCATCAACCAGAATGATCTCGAAGGGCTTTCCAATGGGCGTCAACGCCGCCGTCAACTCGGCGTAAAGGCGGTCGATATTGCCGATCTCGTTGTAGATCGGAACCACGACCGACAGACCACCAACCTGATCGGGATTTTCATCGCCGGCTGCGCCGACATGAACCGGGTGCACAGCTTGCAGTGGCGCGTAATCCCTTGATTTCTCTTTCAAGTAGAGACTCCCCGCCTTTTTCGACATGCCTGCGCAATCATAGCCGGATTGGCCTCTCAAATCGATTCGAAATGCAAACATCAGCCGCCGCGAGCGTCGATTTCCGCCGCAGCATCGGGGTGCCGCCTGCGCACCCGCCCACCAGCGGTGCCGGGCCGCGGCTGGAGGCGAAAGCCGCCGCCCCGAACCTGCCGCTGCACGGCAAGGCCATCGGTTGTGGCCGGGGCATGGTCCGGGGGGAAATCGGCGCGAAAAGCATTGGCTGCGGGTAAAGAAAAGCCAAACCCGCTCTGCCACAAGTTGCGAAAACCATTTAAGTTTCGCGCAAAACCTGTTCAAACAGGCCAGCCACCGACCGCAACCATCACGCCTGCGAACCTGCCACCTCAAGGATGCTCATGTCTTGGATTGATCGCAGACTCGATTGCATGGATAGCCAAATGCGCGACGTGCTGACCGGGGCTGCCTTGGCCTTTGTGCTGCGTGGGCTCGGGGCTGGGCTGGCCTTTGCCCTGAATGTGGTGATCGCCCGGATGCTGGGCGCCGAAGGCTCGGGGCTGTATTTCCTTGCGCTTTCGCTGACGATGATCCTTTCCGTGATTGCACGCCTGGGGCTGGACAACACGCTGCTGCGCTTTGTGGCCGCCGCGGCGTCGCGGCAGGATTGGGGGCGCGTCAAGGGCGTGCAGCGGCTTGGCATGCGAGTGGCCATGGCGGCCGGTCTGGGTCTGTCGCTTCTGTGCTATGCGCTGGCGCGACCGGTATCCGAAGGGCTGCTTGACCTGCCGGGACTGGCGACGCCGCTGCGCTGGATGAGTTTTTCGGTGCTGACCTATTCGGCCATGTCCTTGCTGGCGGAAAGCCTCAAGGGGTTGAAGCATGTCCGCGATTCGATGCTGGTGTCGGGTGTGCTGTATCCGCTGTTCGCGCTGGTGCTGGTCTGGCCATCCATCCGGCTTTTCGGCACCGAAGGCGCCAGCCTTGCCTACGCGCTGGCCACCGGGCTTTCCGCCCTGACGGGATGGCTGATGTGGAAAGCGGCCTTGGCACCACAGGTCGAAGCCGCCAAGCCGTTCCCGATAAGCGAAATGTGGGCAAGTTGTCGGCCGCTGTGGGTGGTCACCGTCGTCAATGGCGCGGTGGTGCCCTGGTTGCCGTTGCTGCTGCTGGGATATTGGGGAAGCGCCGAAGATGTCGGGATTCTGGGGGCCGCCACCCGATTGGTCACGGTGCTGACCTTTTTCCTGGTTGCGGTGAACACCGTGCTTTCCCCGAAGATCAGTGCTTTGGCCCAGGATGGCGAGTTCCAAACCCTTGGCCGCATCGTGCGACAGTCGGCGTTTATGGTGATGCTGGCCGCAAGCCCGGTTTTCGCGGTTTTTCTGCTGTTTGGCGCGGCAACCATGTCGGTTTTCGGGCCGGATTTCGCGCAAGGAGGCGGGGTTCTGATGATCCTGACGGCCGGTCAATTGGTCGCGTCATTCCTTGGTCCGGGCGGGTTTGTTCTGGCGCTGAGCGGATGGGAATCAAAGGTGCGCACTGCGGCGTTGATTTCGGCAGTTTCCATGATCTTCCTGAGTCTGGTTCTGATTCCGCAATTTGGAATGACCGGTGCGGCGCTGGCATCATCGGCCGGGCTTGTGATTGACCGGATCGGTGGCGCCTATTTGACACGCAAGCACCTTGGATTTCATTCTCTGGCGATCCCCGAGATATTGGTAAAAAGGTTGCATGCAGAATGATCATGGAAATCCTGTCGTACATTTTGATTGTCGAACCGGAACGCTGGTGAGGTCGGAAACAATATGAAAATTCTGATGATCCTGTACGGGAAGTCCATTGGCGGCGCCGAGCTGCAATTTCTGGAATTAGCGCGCGAATTGGCCAAGCGGCATCAAGTGAAGCTTATAAGTCTTGGTGGAAGCGGCGCTCTGCAAGATCCGCTTCCCGGGGTGGAGGTCAAGGTTTACCACTACAAGCGCAAGGTGTCTGCGCTTTGGGGGTTGTTTCGGGCCTGGGCGGGAAATCTGAATCATGACGCCAAGGCGATTGTAACAACCTCTGTTTTTGGCAACGCACTTGGACTGTCGTTGAATTTCAGTAGAAACGCGCGCCTGGTTTCCATGCAAACCGTATCGAAGGCGATAAGATTCCCGGAGCTGGATCGGTTTGTGCTGCGGCGCTTTGACGTGCTGGTCGCAGGAAGCCGGGATATTCGCGATTTTTTGCTTGGCCACGGCCAAGACCCTGCCCGAATTGAGGTTGTCAATAACTGGGTCGATTTTTCGAGCCGGAAAATCACGCTGAGCTCTGCCGAGGCAAGGCAAAAATTTAATTTCGGGGCGGATGACGTGATCCTTGGATGCATCGGCCGGATGCACCCCCAGAAGGCGCAAGAATACTTGATCCGAGCATTCCGGATACTGAAACCTCTGAATCCCGAATTACGACTCGTGCTGGTCGGAGAGGGGCAAACTCTCGAACGGATGCAGGCAGAGGCCGCCGATCTTGGAGACGCGGTTGTTTTCGCGGGAACCATTGTTGGTGATGACTACAACAACATTCTGAATATGTTTGATATCTATGTCCAACCCTCGCGGTTCGAAGGTCTGCCGCGGACCTTGCTGGATGCGATGCATATGCGAAAGCCGATTGTCGCGACTGCGGTAAATGGCAATCTCGATGCTATTCGGGATGGCGACAATGGCTTTCTGGTTCCGGCTGAAGATCCACAGGCATTGGCTGCCGCCATTCAGAAGCTGCTGAACGATCCCGCTTTGGCGTCAGGACTGGCTGACCAGGCGTATGAAGATACGATTGCGAATTTTGAAATGGTCAAGCAGTTGCGACGCATTGAACAGCTTTTGAGCTAGAGGGGCAGATGGTTGTTTTTTGCGCACTGAGTGCGGTACTGTTCCAGTTGTTTGCCTTGGCGCGGCTTCGCAAGAGTTTCTATTTTTATATTTTCATTCTGCCGTTTCTTCCGGCTTATATCGCCATTCCATTTTCCGATGGAGGAGCTGGAATTTCATTGTCGCGCATGTTCACGTATTCTGTTTTCCTTTCAATTTGTGTGACCGTTGTTTCGAGCCCCAAATTCTGGGCTGAAACTTTCGGCCGGATGCTTCGTTGGCGCTTCTTTCTTCCGCTTTTGGCTGTCGTCTTCACAGCTAAACTTGTCTCCAGTATTCTGAGCGAGCAGCCTGTTGCCTTGCTATATTGGCTGGATGAGGTTGTGGCTGCGTTCATAGTCATTTTACTGGCAGCCAAATACTTGAACTCTGTTGTCGCACTTGAAAAGATGTTCAAGTTGCTTTTGGTCGCGTTCTTGATCCAACAGGTTCTGGCGGTTGCGGATTTTTCAATGGGACGCCCGCTCTTGCTTGGTTTGATAGATGTCAGGGTCAGCACTGTCGGAACTGACATTCTTCAGGGTTTTGAACGGGATGGAGTCTATCGGTCAATTGGGATGTTTGATAATCCGCTTTCTCTTGCAGAATACTCCATTCTTGGATTTGTCTTTATGATCGGTTTTTCAGCGGTTTCCAAGTCTGGGCGCAGCATGATCCTGCCGTTGAGCGTCGCAACTTTGGTCCTTTCCTACATTGTCACGCAGGCGCGTTTTGTGCCGATTTCCATTGGCTTTTCATTACTCATGAGTCTCATCGTTTTTCACGGGTTTCGCTTCAATATTGCAACGCGCCCTTTTTTCTACGGCTTGCTGGCGCTTGTGGTCAGTATCTTGAGCACGCTTGTCTATTTCGCAATAAATGACGTTCACAGGCTTCTTGAGATCACGTCGATTTTTAACTTCAATGGTGAATCCGGCACGGCGAGCATCATATCGCGGGCCAGTCAGTATCAGCTTATTCCTGCCGAGATTCTTGGCAATTCGACAGGTGGCTTGCTGGGTGAGGGAATGAAAAGTGATATCGTGGAACGTCTTGACGTGCGATTGGACAACTACTTTCTCAGGACATTGATCGAAGGTGGCTTGATCGCCATGGTTGGCTTTGGCTTGTTGCTGGCCTTGGTGATCCGGCAAGCGGCGTCTCGCGAAACCTACAAATACATCTCCGATCCAAGGATCAAGCAGATCCGGTTCTTCTTCGTCTTGTTCTTCATCACATTTACCTGCAACAAGTTCTTTCTCTCGATGCCGTTCAACAACTACTTTTTCTATCTGTTTTCGGGCGCGCTCATCTCCCTTGCGTCCCCCAATCCGCAGCCCAACGTGATGAAGGGAATATAGCCCATTGCGCATACTTCTTGCTCATAACAACTATACAGTCCAAGGCGGAGCAGAGGTGTTCTTCCATGAAGTAGCCCGGATGCTGCGGGCCAATGGCCACGAGGTGGCGATGATGTCCTGCGCCGAACCAGGGCTGGATGCGGCGGGCGTTGAGTTTTTCCCCGAAGCAGTCGATTACCGGAATGGCGGCATCATCAAGCGGGTGTTGAATTTTCCAGGCATGATTTACAACCGCGGAGCCAAGGCAGCAATGGCCCGGCGGATTTCCGAGTTCTGCCCCGATATCGTTCACGCCTTTGCAATCTATGTCCGACTGACCCCCGCAATTCTGGAAGCGGCGAAAGAGGCAGGTGTGCCCGTTGTTTTAAGTTGCAATGACTACAAGCATATCTGCCCGAATTACAAGCTTTTCCATCACGGCAAGATTTGCGACGATTGCAAGGGTGGTCATTTTTATCAGGCCTTGCGCAACCGCTGTTGCCACGATTCCGTTGCTTTCAGTGCCGCCAGCATGGTCGAAGCCTATGTGCAGGACGGCCTTGATATCTGGCGCCGAAATGTCCACACGTTTCTGTTTGCCAGCAAGTTCATGGCGGAGAAGACCGAAGAATTCTGGGGCAAGGGGCGGGTTCGGATTGATTTTCTGCGCAATCCGTTTGATGTGGCCAGGCACGAGATTACCCCGAATGTGGGCGACTATGTCCTGTATTTTGGCCGATTGATCGAGGAAAAGGGCGTCGATGTGCTGCTGGAGGCGGCG
This sequence comes from Rhodobacter ferrooxidans, assembly GCF_000176015.1. GTDB lineage: Bacteria > Pseudomonadota > Alphaproteobacteria > Rhodobacterales > Rhodobacteraceae > Pseudorhodobacter_B > Pseudorhodobacter_B ferrooxidans. The sequence goes on from NZ_ACYY01000017.1 coordinate 34,982, forward strand.
GCGCTGGCCCCCGATGTGCCAATTGTAATTGTGGGCGATGGGCCCGATCAGGCCCGGTTGAACGCGCGGGCTTTGGGGCTGGCCAATGTGCGGATGGTCGGTCCGGCCTGGGGTGACGATCTGGCGCAATACCTGCACGGCGCGCGGGCCGTGGTGGTGCCGTCGCTGTGGCACGAGAATTTTCCCTATGTCATCTTGCAGGCCTTTGCGGCGTCGAAACCGGTGATCGGGTCATCTCGGGGCGGGATTCCGGAAATGATCGGGGATGCGCGCGGCTGGACCTATCAGGCATCGGATGCCACCGCCCTTGCCACGGTATTGCGGCAGGTTGTTCAATTGCCCAACCAGAAAATTGCAGAAATTGGCGCCGACGCATTGACCTTTTTGCGCGAAGAGCTCAGCGATGACTCTACCTACGAGCGATTGATCGCGATATATCGGAAAGCACTGGCATGATAACCTTGGTGATCGGTGGAAGCGGATTCATCGGATCGCATCTTGTGGACGAATTGTTGGCGGCCGGCCACCGCGTCCGGGTTTTCGACCGCAGTCCCGAGCGGTTTCGCGCCGCATCGGCCGGGGTCGATCTGGTGCAGGGCGATCTGGGCGACACCGCGCTGCTGGCCGAGGCGCTTTCGGATGTCGGTCAGGTTTTTCATCTGGTCAGCACCACGGTGCCCGCGACATCCAATCTTGATCCGGCGGCCGATATCCGGGGCAACCTGATCAATACCGTGAGATTGCTGGAGCTTATGCGGGCCGCCAAGGTGCGGCGGATGGTCTATCTGTCCTCGGGCGGCACGGTTTACGGGATTCCGCAAACCGATCCGGTGGCGGAAACCCACCGCCTGCAACCCATCAGTTCCTATGGGATCGTCAAGGTCGCGGTTGAAAACTATCTGATGATGGAGGCTTACCTGCACGGCCTGGAGCCGGTGATCCTGCGTGCCTCCAATCCTTACGGGCCGCGGCAAGGGCACGGCGGGGTGCAGGGTGTCATCGGCACCTTCCTGTGGAAAATTGCGCAGGGCGACCCGATCCAGATCTGGGGCGACGGGTCGGTGGTGCGCGATTTCATCCATGTGCGCGATCTGGCCCAGCTTTGCGTTCTGGCGGCGGAAACCGGCATTGTCGGCACCTTCAACGCCGGCAGCGGCGCGGGCCATTCGATCGCCGAGGTGGTGGACACCATTGCCGCCGTCACCGGGCGCAAGATCGTGCCGTTGCGCAAGGAAGGCCGCGGTTTCGATGTGCCGCGCGTTGTGCTGGACATCAGCGCCATCCGCGCCACCACCGGCTGGGCGCCGACCATTCCGCTGCAGGACGGCATTGCCGAGACCTGGGCCTGGGTTTGCCGCCAGGGTGTCATCTGACATGTGCCGCGGGTTTGTCGGCACGGGTGGAAAGGCAGACTGATGGTCGCGCAGATTGACCAGACCTATATCCGCACGCGGCCATCGAAACTCTGGCCGCGCCTGCTGGCCTATGCGCTGTTCGAAGGACGTCCGCTGACCACGCGGGCAAGGTGGATCAACCCGTTTATCCGGGCAGAGTTCGCGCTTTTCCGGCGGTTGCCGACCATGCAGGCCTGTCCGGCGCCGGTGTTCATCATCGGCACCGGGCGCAGCGGCACCACCATTCTGGGCATCGTTCTGTCGATGCACCGCGATGTGGGCTTTCTGAACGAGCCAAAGCTTTTGTGGCATACGGTCATCGGGTCCGAGGATCTGATCGGCAGCTATGGGCGCGGGGCCGCACGCTATCGTCTGGCCGCCGCCGATGCGACGGCTGAAGCAAGGTTGGCCGTCGAACGGATTTACGGGGCTTATCTGCGCCTTGGCCGGTCACGTCGCCTAGTCGATAAATATCCCGAAATGATGTTCCGCGTGCCCTTCCTGCGGGCGCTGTTTCCCGATGCGCGGTTTCTGTTCCTGTCGCGCGATGGCTGGGATACCTGCAGTTCGGTCGGCCAATGGTCCAGCCAGCACGGCACCCGGGTCAAGGGCGAGACCCATGACTGGTGGGGGGCAGACCAGCGCAAATGGCAGCTTCTGGTGGCGCAGATCATTCCCGGCCATCCCGATCTGGCCCCGCATGCCGCGGCGCTGCGCGATCTTTCCGACCATCAGGCGATGGCGGCGGTGGAATGGATCGTGACCATGCGCGAGGGGTTGCAGCAGATGCACGCGCATGCCGATGCGGTGATGCATGTGCCCTACGAGGGGCTGTGCCAGCGGCCTGTCGAAACCGTGCGGCGGATTGAAGCGTTTCTTGGCCTGCCCGCCGATCCGGTGTTTGAAAGCTATGCGGCGGCAACTCTTGCTCCCGCAAGGCCGCGCGCCAGATTTGCCTTGCCCGCCTTCCTGATCGAGCCTTTTGACGCGACGCAGGCGGCCTTGCGGCAAGCGCAGGGCGCGCCATGACCCGCATCGCCATTCTGGGCACCGTGGGCGTTCCGGCCAGCTATGGCGGGTTCGAGACCCTGGCGGAAAATCTGGTGCGCTACGGCGGCCAGCATGCCCCAAGCGACGATCTGCTGGTTTATTGCAGTGCAAGGGCCTACCCGGACCGGCCGCCGCGGTTCCTGAGCGCGCGATTGCGCTACATTCCGTTGCAGGCCAATGGCGCGCAAAGCATCCCCTACGATGTCTGGTCGCTGTTCGATGCGGTCGCACGGCGGGCGGATGTCATCGTGCTGCTGGGGGTATCGGGGGCGCTGGCGTTGCCGTTTGTGCGGCTGGTGTCGCGGGCAAGGATCGTGACCAATATCGACGGCATCGAATGGCAGCGCGCCAAGTGGCAAGGCCTTGCCCGGCTGGTGTTGCGCCTGTCCGAGCGGGCAGCGGTGCGGTGGTCGCATGCGGTGATTGCCGACAATCAGGGCATCGCGGATCATGTCCGCCAGACGTATCAGGCCGACTGCCAGGTCATCGCCTATGGCGGCGATCATGCGCTGGCCACGGTGGCGGACGGGTTTTCCGACGGCGACCCCGGTGGCCGCTACGCGTTGGCGCTGTGCCGGATCGAGCCTGAAAACAACGTCGCAATGATCCTTGAGGCCTTCGCCGCAATGCCCGATCAGCCGCTGGTCTTTGTCGGCAACTGGAACAACAGCGCTTATGGCCGGGCCTTGCGCGACCACTTTGCCCGATGCGCCAACATCCGGCTTTGCGACCCGGTCTATCGCCCCGGAAAACTGCGGGCCTTGCGCGACCGGGCCTGGCTTTACGTGCACGGCCACTCGGCGGGCGGCACCAACCCCTCGCTGGTCGAGATGATGCATTTCGCCATTCCGGTGCTGGCGCATGGCTGCAATTTCAACCGCTTCACCACCGAAGATGCCGCGCAGTATTTCCTGACCGCCAACGAACTGGCCACCGCGGTTCGGGCGCTGGACGCGGAAACGGCGGCGGTCATCGGCCAGCGCATGTCAAGGATTGCCCGGGCGCGATACACATGGGAGAAAGTCGGCGAGGCGTATTTCAGATTGATCCATGGTTTGCTTTGATCCAGACGGCAAACCTGGGCTGGACGGTCGCCCGCCACGAACCTATCAGGCCGCAAGGCGACAGCCCGCAGACAACGAGTATCCCGATGCAGATCGAACCCACTGCCCTTGCCGATGTGATGATCCTGACGCCTGCCCGCTTTGGCGACGCGCGCGGCTGGTTCAGCGAGACCTGGAACGCGGCGCGGATGGCGGCGGCGGGGCTGCGGGCGGATTTCGTGCAGGACAACCACTCGATGTCGGCCGCGGTCGGCACGCTGCGCGGCCTGCATTTTCAGGCGCCGCCGCATGCGCAGGACAAGCTGGTGCGCTGCACCCGTGGGGCGATTTTCGATGTGGCGGTGGATATCCGCCGCGGCTCGAAGGGCTATGGCAAATGGGTCGGGGTAGAGCTGACGCCGGAAAACCGCCGGCAGTTGCTGGTGCCGAAGGGGTTTCTGCATGGTTTCGTGACCCGGCTGCCCGACACCGAGGTGCAATACAAATGCTCGGATTTCTACGCCCCCGATTGCGATGGGGCCGTGCGCTGGGACAGCGCGGCGCTGGCCATCGACTGGGGCCTGGATTGCCCGCCGATCCTGTCGCACAAGGATGCGCAGGCGGTGGATTTCGCCGATTTCTCCAGCCCCTTTGCAGAGGTATGAGGCCATGAAGATCCTCGTCACCGGCGGCGCCGGGTTTATCGGATCGGCCGTGGTGCGGCTGGCGGTGGCGCGTGGCCATGCGGTGATCAATCTGGATGCGCTGACCTATGCCGCCTGTCTGGACAACGTGGCCAGCGTGGCGGGGTCGAACCTCTACAGCTTCGAGCAGGCCGATATCCGCGACCGCGCGGCGCTGGACGCGGTGTTCGCCCGGCACCGCCCGGATGCGGTGATGCATCTGGCCGCCGAAAGCCATGTTGACCGCAGCATCGACGGGCCGGGGGATTTCATCTCGACCAACATCACCGGCACCTACACGCTGCTGGAGGCGGCGCGGGCGTTCTGGACCGCTGCCGGGCGGCCCGCCGGGTTTCGCTTTCACCACATCTCGACCGACGAGGTGTTCGGCACGCTGGGGCCGACCGGCCAGTTCACCGAAGACACGCCCTATGCGCCCAACAGCCCCTATGCGGCCAGCAAGGCCGCTTCCGACCATCTGGTGCGCGCCTGGTCCGAGACCTACGGCCTGCCGGTGGTTCTGACCAATTGTTCCAACAATTACGGCCCCTTCCACTTTCCCGAGAAGCTGATTCCGGTGGTGATCCTGAACGCGCTGGCGGGCAAGCCGATCCCGGTTTACGGGCGCGGCGAGAACGTGCGCGACTGGCTGTTTGTCGAAGATCACGCCGATGCACTGCTGTGCGTGCTGGAACGCGGCGCGCTGGGGCGCAGCTACAACATCGGCGGCGAGAACGAGGCCCGCAACATTGATCTGGTGCGGATGATCTGCTCCCTGCTGGACGAGATGCACCCCGCAGGCGCGCCGCACGACCGGCTGATCCGCTTTGTGACCGACCGTCCGGGGCATGATGCGCGCTATGCCATCGACCCAAGCCGCATCCGCAACGAACTGGGCTGGCGGCCCTCGGTGACGCTGGAACAGGGGCTGCGGCGCACCGTGCGTTGGTATCTGGACAACCCGGGCTGGTGGCAGGCCTTGCAGGCGCGGTCAGGCGTCGGTCAGCGGCTGGGGGTCGGCGCATGAGGCTGCTGGTGTTCGGCCAGACCGGTCAGGTGGCGCGGGAATTGCAGCGGCTGGCACCGCAGGCGCGGTATCTGGGCCGCGACGCGGCTGATCTTGCGCACCCCGAAACCCTGGGCGCCATCCTGCGCGCGGCAGCGCCCGAGGCCGTGATCAACGCCGCCGCCTATACCGCGGTGGACCGGGCCGAGACCGAGCGTAGCGAGGCCCTGTTGATCAACGGGCAATCTCCCGCAGCCATGGCCGAGGCCTGCGCCGCCCTTGGCGTGCCCTTCGTGCATATCTCCACCGACTATGTGTTCGACGGCTCTGGCGTGCAGCCCTTCCGGCCCACCGACCCCACCGGGCCGGTAAACCACTATGGCCATAGCAAGCTGGTGGGCGAGGCCGGGGTGCGGGCAAGTGGTGCCGTGCATGCGGTATTGCGCACCTCGTGGGTGTTTTCCGCCCATGGCACGAATTTCGTGAAGACCATGCTGCGGCTGGCGCAAACCCGCGACCGGCTGACCGTGGTGGCCGACCAGCACGGCGGCCCGACCCCCGCCGCCGCCATCGCCCGGGCCTGCCTGACCCTTGCGCAGACATTGCGGGATGATCCGGCCAAGACCGGGGTCTACCATTTCGCGGGCGCCCCCGACACCACCTGGGCCGGTTTCGCCCGCGAGGTGTTTGCGCAGGCAAGGCTTGCGGTCGCGGTCGAGGATATCTCGACCTCGGCCTTTCCCACCCCCGCCGCACGGCCGCTGAACTCGCGGCTGGATTGCACATCGACCGAAACCACCTTTGGCCTGCCGCGCCCCGACTGGCGCGAAGGCCTGCGCGACGTATTGAAAGAGTTGGAGGTTCTGGCATGACCGCACGCAAGGGCATCATTCTGGCAGGGGGGTCGGGCACCCGGCTTTACCCGATCACGCTGGGTGTTTCGAAGCAGCTTTTGCCGGTCTATGACAAGCCGATGGTGTATTATTCCCTTAGCGTGCTGATGCTGGCGGGCATCCGCGACATCGCGGTGATCACCACGCCCGAGGATCAGACGCAGTTCCAGCGGCTGCTGGGCGACGGTGGCCAATGGGGGCTGCGGCTGACCTATATCGTGCAACCCTCGCCCGATGGTCTGGCGCAAGCCTATATTCTGGCAGAGGATTTCCTGGACGGATCGCCCTCGGCCATGGTGCTGGGCGACAACATCTTTTTCGGCCATGGCCTGCCGGAACTGCTGGCCGAAGCCGATGCCAAGCCCGCTGGCGGCACGGTGTTCGGCTACCGGGTATCCGACCCCGAACGCTATGGCGTGGTGGATTTCGACGCCACGGGCCGGGTGCGCGCCATCATCGAAAAGCCCGCAGTGCCGCCGTCGCATTACGCGGTGACCGGGCTTTATTTTCTGGATGGCGAGGCCCCGGCGCGGGCGCGCAAGGTCGAACCCTCGGCGCGCGGGGAACTGGAGATCGTCAGCCTGCTGGAAAGCTATCTTGACGAGGGTCGGCTGGAGGTCAAGCAACTGGGCCGCGGCTTTGCCTGGCTGGACACCGGCACCCATGGCAGCCTGCTGGACGCCGGCAATTTCGTGCGCACGCTGGTGCAGCGGCAGGGGCTGGAAATCGGCAGCCCCGACGAGATCGCCTTCCGCAACGGCTGGATCACCGCCGCCGAACTGGCCGAACGCGCCCGGATTTTCGCCAAGAACGCCTATGGCCAGTATCTGGACGGCATTGCGAACGACTAGGCAGCCTTCGAAGGCAACCCGTGCGCGCCAAGGTCGTCAGGCATCCGACCCGTAGTAAGAACCGTATTTGCCGCTGTAATAGCCGCGCTTGCCCTTGACCACCTTTTCATGGCTGAGAACCCCGATCAGTTCCACATCCGGCGCCATGGTTTCGCGGATCTGCTGGGCGGCCTCGCGCACTTCGCTCTGGGTGGTGGTGCCGTGGCGCACCACCTGCACCACCACATCGGCAAACCGGGCCAGATAGCGGGTATCGACAATCGGCAGAAGTGGCGGCGAATCCAGAATGATGATGTCGAACCCGTTGCGGGCGGCCGTCAACACCTGCTTGAACGGCCGACTGTTGAACAACTGATCGGTCGGCTCTGTGCTGCGCCCCCCGGCGGTGACAACCAGCAGCGGGCTGAACGGGTCATAGACCGGAACGATCGGCGCGGCGGGATTGGTCTCGGTGGCGCGCAACAGATCCACCAGGCCGACGTCGGTGGCCACGCCCAGATAGGTCTGGATCGCCGGTTTGCGCAGGTCGGCATCAATCAGCAGCGTTTCGCAACCGGCCACGGCATAGGTGCGCGCCAGCGACAGCGCCGTGGTCGATTTGCCTTCCGCCGGCAGCGCCGAGCACACCAGGATGATCTTGCCGCCCGGTTCGGCATTTGGGCCACGCGTCGCGTCCAGATCGCACAAGGCAAGGTCGAGGGTCGAGCGCAGCTTGCGGAAGGTTTCGGAATAGGGCGACAATGGCGCCCCAACGATCAGATCGGAAAACACTGCCTTTTCAGCCGATTGCGGCAGGCTTGGTACCGACACCGGCACCTTGGCTTGCAACACGTTGCGCAACTGGCCCGCCGAGGTGATGCCACCGATGAAATACTCGTTCAGAAAGGCCAGCGCGGTTCCCAGGCAGATGCCACCAGCCAAAGCCAGCACCAGCAGCAGCTTTTTCTTGGGCCAGGTGGCATCAAAGGGGGGCAGGGCTTCCGAAACCACCCGTGCATCGGCGATCTGGATATTGGCCAGCGCGCCGAAATCCTGCACCCGCGCCAGGAATTGCTGGTACTGGTTGCGCGCCACGCTGGCGCTTTGCTGCAGATCGAACAACTCGGCCAGCACGGTCGATGACAGATCCGAGGTCATCAGGGTTTCGCGCAACGCATCGCGGGCGGTTGTCGCCTGGTCGCCATACTTGCCAACCTCGCTGCGCAGACCGGCCAGCGCGACATTGGATTGGCTGGCCAGATCGGAATCAATCTTCGACAAGGCCGCGCGCAAATCCACCTCGGTGGCCGAACCTGCCGCCGCCTCTTGCAACTGCAAGGCCAGATCGGCGCGCTGTTTGGCCAGCTCCGCCAGGGCGGCATCGCCCAGACTGCTGGACACGGCGTTCCAGTCGCCCTGGCTGATCGCGCCCTGCAAAGTTTCCAGCGTGCCAAGAGCCGACCTTTGCGCCGCCTGTGCCGTTTCAAGGTTGTGGCGCATCGCCGCCACATCGGCGTTGCCGCTTTCGGCCTCCAGCCGCGCCAGATTGCTTTCGATGAAGCCGTTCAGCCGCTCTTCCGAGGCCGCAAGTTCGGTCTGTGCCGTGGCAAGCTGACGGCTGAGAACGTCGCGCGCCGCAACCGAGCTGTTGATCTTGGCCGCCACCTGGCGCTGGATATAGACCTGCGCCGTCGCGTTGGCCAGGCTGGCGGCGCGCTTGGGGTCTTCGGAGGTGACCGACACCGCCACCAGATTGGTCAGCGCCCGGCGGCGCGCATCCAGCGCGGTCTGGAAGGCACGCAGGGTGGCACTGGCCAGCGCCTCGCCCTCGTCCTGGGTGCTGGGGGCAAGCCCGACGATCTGCCGCAGCCGGGCCGACGACAGGTCCAGCCCCAGTGCCAGACCGATCTTTTCGCGCAACCCCAGTTGCGGGCCGAATTCCGGGTCGCTGACCAGCCCCACCCGTTCGATCACCGCCAGCGCCGTGGCTGACGAGTTCAGGATTTCAACCTCGCTGTCCACCTTGGTGTTGATCGCGGCACTTTGCATGCCGTCGGAATTGCTGGTGTCCAGCAGGTTGGAATTGCCGGTGTCGATCTGGATCAGCACCGTGGCCTGATACTTGGGCGTTGCCGTCAGCAGATAGGCCAATGTGGCCAACACCACCACCAGAACGGTGATGCCGATCAACCGCCTTTGACGCCGCAGAATTGCAATGTTCTCGCGCAGGTCAATTTCATCCGGCTGCAACGGCAACTCCTCGACGCCTTGAAAAACCGGGCGAAACCCAATGCGTTGCACCCTCTGGGGTCTTAGCAGCATATCGGGACAGCGCAAAGAATCTTATCGCCAAAGCTGAACGCAACGCCCCTGCGTTCAATCCCAAAGTGTGGACTGGATCACCACCGGGTCGGTGCCTTCCAGCAACCGCACGGCGCTGAGCACGCCGGTCAGGTAAGCCCCGGTATCGACAGCGATCCTGTCGGTGCCGACCTGCGGTGCCGCAACGATGACATGGCCATGCACCACCGTTCGGCCATCGGCGTTGCCTGCTGCGTGGTCGTCCATGCGCCCCCAAAGCAGGGTTTCCAGCGGCTGCCGCTCTGGCCCGGCGGTGCGGTCAAGCGCCGCATGCACCAGAGCATAGCGGCCAAAGGTCAGCCCGGGTTGCAGGTTCGCCAGGAAATCAAGATGGGCTTGCGGGATATGCGCCGCCAGCGCCTGCACAAGCCGCCGCTCTGACAGGCTTGCCATCTCGGCCGGCCCCAGAGACAGCCCGTAGGACAGCAGCGTTTCAAAGCCGCCGAACTCCAGCCAGCGTTGATACCTTTTCGGTTTGTCCAGAAAGGCCAGCATCATGTCTTCGTGGTTGCCCTTCAGGCAGATCCGGGTCAGGCCCGCGGGCGGCGGCATGGTCAGATGGTCCAGCAGCGCGGCAGCATTGTCGCCTCGATCAATGACATCGCCCAGAAGCACGATCACCGCCGGGCCGCCAAAGCCCTGGGCATCCTGCAACAGCCGCTGTTCAAGGCGGCGGTAAAGCCCGGCGCATCCATGCACGTCACCCACCGCATAAACCGGCCGACCCCCGGCATCCAGCGCCGCCAGCGCCACGGTATCGCCACGGGCATGTGCCTGCCCGCCACGGCCAAGCACCGCGTTCAGCCAGGACCGCAGGGCTGCGGCTGTCATCGGGTATCCTCTGCTGCGCCGGTCTCGCCCCGGTGACGCGCCATGCCAAGCGCCAGAATCGCCAGAAACAGGAACAGGTTGGCCGAAATCTCCAGACTGAAATCACCCAGCGAATGAAGCCCCGCGGTGATCAGCACGCCAAGTGCTGCCACCGGCTGCGCGATCAGGCTGGTGCGGCGGCGAAAGTTGCTCAGGCAGGCCCGCCCGGCGACCAGCAGCGCCAGCAAGGGCAGGCTGCCGACCAGCACCCCCATCTCGGCCCACAGCGTCAGGTAGGTGTTGTGGCCCAGATTGATCTCGGACAGGTTGACCAGCGGCGGGGCGCGGAACATCTCGAAGGCCGGGGCAAAGGCGTCCCAGCCAAAGCCGGTCAGCGGCCTTGTGGCGATCATCCCCAGCATCTGGCGGTAGATATCCAGCCGGGTGCCACTGGCGCCTTCCAGATACACCATCCGCTGCAACACGCCGGTGCCTGCCAGGCCAAAGGCCGCCACGGCCGCTGCCCCGCACAGCACGGCCGTCTGCACGATCAGCCGCCTGCGGCGCAAGGTGCGGCGTGCCTGCATGACGCCGAAGGTGAAGATCGCCCCGGTCAGGCTGGCCAGCAGGCCCAGCCGCGATTGCGTGGCCACCAGCGCCAGCAGGATGATCCCGACCAGCAGCCAAAGTGCCGCGCTTTCCAGGCTTTCGGCGTTCAGCAGCGGCTGTCTTCGGCTGTGGCGCAGACGCGGGCGGCCGCGCCGCTCCATCAGCAGGGCAGTGCCCAGGCACAGGCCGAACCCCAGGAATATGGCAAAGGAATTGCGGTTCACAAAACCGCCGGTGGCCGCGCCGGGGCTGAACAGCTTCTTGCCCCAAAGGCTGGTGTCGCCCATGAAGTTCAGCAGCACCAGCCCCAGCACCGCATGCGCAGCGACCCCCAGAAACAGCGCAAAGCTGATGCGGCGGATGCGATCGGGTTGACTGGCAACCTCCAGCATCAGCACGAAGAACAGCCCCGAAATCACCGCCCGCACAGCGCCGATCAGGCTGGAGCCGGGGGCCAGCGACAGCGTTTGCAGCGGGCTTGCCAGCAGCGTGGCCGCCCCATCGGGCAGGGCGCGCCATGCCTGGGGCAACAGGCCCGCGATCGGCAGGGCCTGCAACACGGCAAAAACCGGCACGGGCAGCAACAGCGCCAGGATCAAGCGGTGATTTCTGGCCCGCAAGGGTCGGTCGGCGGCAATGCGGTGGCCTGCCCAGAAATACCAGGCCGCCACCGGGCCGATCACCAGCCCCCAGATCATCCACCACACCGGGCGGTTGGAGGCCAGCGGCAATGGGGCCAGCAACACGATGGCCACCAGAACAACGGCCAGCCGGTCGTTCAGCCGGGAAAACGGCCTGACAACCCCAGAGGACTGCCGAACCCGCAGCCGGCCTTCGCCCTGTTGCGCCAGCGCCGCGCCGGTTTCCGCCTTGTGGCCCGCCGCGAGGTCCGGGTTCGCTGTCGCCATGTCAGGGCTCTCCTGTCATGGCCGAAGGTGCCGGTTTCGCCAATCGCCGCAAATGGTCCAGAAACGCCGCTTGCGCCGAACCGGGCAGGTCGCGCAGCGCCGCCTCGATCAGCGGCGGGCGGCGGACTGATGCCGCGTAGAGTCTGGCGACCGGCAGGCTGCCCCAGTCGGTTGCCAGCACAAAGCGCAGATCGCGCGCCAGTGCGGCCTGCGCGGTTGGATCAAGGTCTGGCGGGCCAAGGTCAGGTGCGCCAAGGTCTGAACGGCCAAGGTCTGAACGGCCAGAAAGCCCAAGCTCGATCCGCCGCAGTGCCTGCCAGCCTTCGGTCGGGGCGAAGGCCTGTCCCTGCACCAGTGCCGCATCCCGCGCCACGGCGTCCCCGCGCGCGGATGCTGCCTGCGCCGCCACAAGGTGGGCCATGCCGAAGGTCGGTGACATCTGTAAGCTGTCCTGCGCCAGCGCGTCACAGGCGCGATGCACCCCGCTGCGCGCCGGGCCCGCCTGCAACGCCAGCAACAGCGACACCTGCATTTCGACGCAGGTCGCCAGCAGCGCCTTCTGCCCGCTCCAGGTCAGCGGCAGCGGCACCGGCAACCGTTCGGCCGCCGTCTGGGCCAGAGCGGTCACGTTGGGGGCGGCGCCGGCTATGGCAAAGATCGCGCCACCATACTCGCGCCTCACCCCAAAGGCCGATGCGGCCGTGACAACAAGCGACAGGATCAGAAGCATTGCACGCAAGAGAACTGCCCTTCGAATGGAAGGTGCCGGACCGTCCGTTTTCATGCGGCACCGGATTTCAGCACTGCCCGTCTTTGCGCCCTATTTCAAGTCAATCATTGATTGGCATTGATTGGCGCGCTGCCTTGTGCAGAAATGGCGCAGGCTTCCGGCCTTTGGCGGGGTTTTCATCAATCGCCCCAAGGTTGCGGCTTTCTTTGTCTGTCAACCAAGTGTATAGTTTGCAGGCTTGTTTGAAGCGAGAGGTCGGTCATGAAAAAATTCCTTCTGGGCACCGCATTGTGCCTTTCAACTGTTGCTGGTCCCGCAGCTTATGCCCAGACGGCGCTATTCGATGCGGGTGCCATTGCTGCGGCCTGTTCGGGGCAGGGTGCCAGTTGCCTTTCGGTGATCGCGCAAATCGTCGCGGCGTTGCAGGCGGCCGGCCTGCCTGCCGATCAGTTGAACTCGCAGTTGGCCGCCGTGGCCAATGCGGCGCTCGATGCCGCGCGGGCGGCCCCGACACCCGAGATATTGGCCGCCGTGGCCGCAGGGCTTGAGACGGTCGCCGCAGCCTCCAGCGATCCGGCGCAGGCAGCCGCGCTGCAGGCGCTGGCCAGCAATGTGGCCGCAGGCGACATTCCCAACCCGACGGCTGTCGCCCAGCAGCTGGAACCGGTCAGCGGCGCCTGACCTCGGGGCGCTGCGCAATGGCAGAAGCCGGGCCTTTCCAAGGTCCGGCTTTGCTGTTTCTGGTGGCCTGTCAGATCACGACCACCGCGGTCAGCTACATTCGCGCGCACCAAGCCGGATCGCCTCGGACCCCGAGATCTGGTAGATGCCGACCGTCACGTTGCGGGCTTCGGCCATGAACCACCGGCGCAGCATCGGCGGGTAGTGGCTGGCCATCACGTTGGACCAGTGTTCGAATTCGGCAGGCGGCAAAGCAAGCCCGTAAATGTCCGACTGCGGCCCGTGGAACCCCAAAGTGGCCGAGCGTTGCACGCAGGTTTGCGGCAGCCCCAGATAAAGGGTGCAGGACGACGAACATTGTCCCCGGATTTCAACCGGTTGACCAGAGCGTTGCAGCGCCGCCAGCTCTGCCATCCGCGCCTCCAGCACGCCACCCAGGTCATGGGTAATCACCAGCCGGGGCTTTTGTGCCGCCTGCACCGGCTGCGGGGCCAGGGCGATGCCGCCAACCCCCGCTGCGATCACAGCACCCATCAATTGCGCCGCAATCCGCCGCCCAAGGCGGACCGGCAAGCCTGCGGGCTGCCTTGTTTTCAGAACAACAGAAGACGCAAGCGCCCCAAGCGCCTGTTTCAGAACCAGCAATGTCATTGGACCCACCCTTGGCATGAACGACGGCGCGTTCTGCGCGGCTCGATGCGACACCCCTTGTCGTCGATGGCTCAGGGTAGGTCGGGCAGGGCTAATGGCAGGTTAGTGCACCGTGGCGGAATTGCGGCGCTTGACTAAAATGAATCCGGGCTGCTCCGGCCCCCGGCCAGATCGCCGCCGATTGCGGACATCAGACACCTGCTGGCGTGGGTGCGCCGCCTAGACGTTCTGCGGCTTCAGGCCGCGCAGAAAGCGGTCGGTCAGCGTCGGCTCCAGCAACGCCACGCGGCGATAGAAGGTCAGATAGGCCAGCACGGCCATGGCAATGCCGGCCAGGATCAACAGCGGGTCGCGATAAGACAGCAGCGCAAAGAACCCCGACAAAAGCGGCATGGAAAAAACCAGCACCGCCGCCATGGCATTGCGCAACCCCGGCAACCCCAGCCTGCGCGCAGCCACGCGCGCCTGCGAGCGAAACACCAGAGAGTGCAGGTGCAGTCGGTCCGGTCGGCCCGGATGGCTGCCCACGCGCACCATGCGGCGCCAGACCGATACCAGGGTTTCCGTGACCGGATAGATCAGCACGATCAGCCCGATGAGCGGCGAAACCTCGGGATTGCGCTGCGGCAGCGCCACGGCAAAGACCGCCAGCAGAAAGCCCAGCGAATAGGCCCCGGCATCGCCGAGGAACAGCCTTCCAAACGGAAAATTCACCAGGAAGAAACCGGCCACTGCGGCAATGCACAGCACGATGCAGGCCACCAACGCCATGTCGCCTTGCGCGAAAGCAATATACCCCAACACGCCCAGACAGATCATCACTGTCCCGGAGGATAGGCCATTAACGCCATCTATGATGTTGATCGCATTGGCAATTCCGCCGATTGCCACCGCCGTGAACACCGTGGCGACAAGGCCGAATTGCAGTACCGAATCTATCCAGGGCAGATCGACGCCCGAGATGCTGTAACCCGTCCACAACACGAACAGCAGCCCGGAAAGCACCGTGGCAATCAGCCGTTCGCGGGCCGAGACGCGTTTTGTGACGTCTTCGATCAGGCCGGCAGCAAAGGCCGGGATCACCGTCAGGCAGATCGGCCACCACAGCGCTTGCGCCTCGGGTGCCAGCAAAAGCCCGCCAGTTCCAGCCGCCAGCGCGATGCCGACGCCACCTACCCTTGGGGTCGGACGGGAATGTAGCTTTTGCACCCCACCCTGCCCGTCGGTGGTCAGATGGCCGTGGTGGCGTTGCGTCAGGACAATTGCGATACAGGCGAGAAGCGAGACCAGGAACGGCACAAGGCCGGTCAAAAACAACTGCGAGGCCATATTCTACCCGCTTCTTCAGAATGTCGATGGCACTGAAAAGCGCCCTCGATAAGGTCTAATCAACCCTAATAGTTTGTCAACGCCACAAACTCATCCTTAGGGATATATTGTCTGCATGGCGCGTTTTCGATATAAATCTACCTCTGGATGTGGTCATTTGTTAACGCGTGGCGCGCGGAAATTAATATAAGTTAACGAAACGTTAAAAATCCGGCAAGCCCAGAAGCTTTGACTTTGGGCCACAAGGGCCATTGCCACCGGTGCGCGGGACCAAATCAACCGCGTCCGCTTTCCCTTCAAGCCCGAAGGCGGTGTCGCGCTCTCTGCGGAGTTTTCAGAACTGCACCCCTGCAACGGGCCAGACAGGCAACCCGCTTGCCTGCCTCCCCGGGGGGAACAGGCAGGGCCTGTGGCGCGGCCTGCGACAATTCTTCTGTTTGCAGCAGGGAACAGGGAAAGATTTCGGAAACCAGTGGCTGCTAGCCTGACCCGCGACAACTGTGGAGTGACCCGGGATCGTGACGACCATCAAGACGACGAATTCTGCCGCCCGCGTCAGTATCACGGAACCGGGCGAAAGCCCCTTTGCGCTGCACGAGATTTTCTATTCCCGCACCGATGGTCGTGGGGTGATCCGGGCGGGGAACGCGTTGTTCCGCCGGGTTTCGGGGCATGACTGGCCGGGTCTGATCGGGGCGCCGCACAAGATCATCCGCCATCCCGACATGCCCCGCGCCGTGTTCTGGCTGCTGTGGCAGACCATCAAATCCGGGCAGCCGGTGGGGGCCTATGTCAAGAACCTGGCGCGCGATGGCCGCCATTACTGGGTATTCGCGGTGGTTCTGCCATTGCAGGACGGCTATCTTTCGGTGCGCATCAAGCCCTCGGGGCCGCTGTTCGCGCTGATCAAGGCCGAATATGCCGCGTTGCGCAGCCGCGAACAGGCCGAGAGCCTCAGCCCCGAGGCCAGCGCCAATGGGCTGTTGGCCCGACTGACCGAACTGGGATTTTCCGGCTATGGCGATTTCATGGCGCGGGCGCTGGCGCAGGAACTGGCCGCCCGCGACGCGGCCAGCGGTGGTG
This sequence comes from Rhodobacter ferrooxidans, assembly GCF_000176015.1. Classification (GTDB taxonomy): domain Bacteria; phylum Pseudomonadota; class Alphaproteobacteria; order Rhodobacterales; family Rhodobacteraceae; genus Pseudorhodobacter_B; species Pseudorhodobacter_B ferrooxidans. Next base: position 51,043 of record NZ_ACYY01000017.1, read on the forward strand.
CGTGCGGCGATCAGTTGCAGCTTCTGCATGGCGTCAGCCAAAGTCTGGTCGCCGCAGCAGGCGAGCAGACCGCCCTGACCGGCGTATTCGAAAGCCTGCAATCGGTGCAGACCAACATCCGCATCGTCGCCGGTCGGCTGGAGCCTGCCGGTGGCCCGATCAGCGCCATTGCCGATAACTACAAGGTCGCATCGGGTGAAATTCTCACGCAATTGCGGGCCTTTGCGGGCGAAAAAGGCAACCTGTGCGACCGCATGGCCCAGGTCGTGACCGACAGCGTGTTCCTGACCGGTTGTGCGTTGGTGCAATCCGAACTGGTGCAGCAGTATCAACGCGAAACCGAACCGCAGGGGCCGAATGATGTCGCGGCCGAAATGGCTGCGTTGCAGAGAATGGAGGTCGAATGTGCCGTCCATGCCCGCGCCGGCCTGACCGAGGCGGTGCGGGTGGCCGACGATCTGGCGCGCAGCAGCGTCAGCCTGAAACGCGTCATCATGGGCCTGGATGCCATTCGCGTGATGGGCAAGGTGGAATGTGGGCGGTTGATGGCGGGCGGAACCAGTCTGGCCACCACCATAGATCAGCTTGACCGCTTTCACGCCGATATCCGCGGGCGGCTGGACGCCATCGCCGCACTGTCCGGTCAAATCCGCATCGGTGCTGCGCGCTTTGCTGGCCGCGCGGCCTGATCGGCGGTAACCCGTGCCGAAAGCGTCAGGATAAGGCGGCGCATTTCACAGCCTGTGGCCCCGGCAAGTGCCCGGCCCGCCCGGCCCGCGAAAGCGTTCGCGGGCGTTCGGGACTGAAAACGCGCCACTGGCGCGTTTTCGCGGCGCCAGGTGCGCCGCCGTCTCTCACCCCTGCAGCGTCCGCACCCCATACCCCTCGCCCCGGGCCTTCATCGCGGCCACCGCGGCAATGCTCGCCGCGGCCGTGGTGAAATAGGGGATCTTGTCCATCAGCGCCACGCGGCGGATGTCGCGGCTGTCGGACACGGCTTGCGTGCCCTCGGTGGTGTTCATCACCAGGGCGATGTCGTTGTTCTTCAGCCGGTCCACGATGTTCGGCCGCCCCTCATAGACCTTGGCGACCGAGGTGGCTGCGATGCCGACCGAGGTCAGCCAGGCGGCGGTGCCGCGGGTGGCGACGATCTCGAACCCCATTGCCACCAGATCGCGGGCGGCGGCTTCCAGGGGCAAGGTCTTGTCCATGTCCTTGACCGACAGGAACACCCGTCCGGTTTCCGGCAGAATGGTCCCGGCCCCCATCTGCGCCTTCAGGAAGGCCAGCGCGAAGGTGCGGTCCCAGCCCATCACCTCGCCGGTGGAGCGCATTTCCGGCCCCAGCACCGGATCGACGCCGGGGAAGCGGGCAAACGGCAGCACCGCCTCCTTGACCGAGAACCACGGTGTGATCGGGTCCGCGAGGGTGTTGGGGTCGGCCAGCGGCAGCGGGCTGTCGGGGCCGACGCCCTGCGCATAGGCGGCACGTTCGGGGAAATTCGACAACGGCTCGCCCGCCATCAGCCGCGCGGCGATCGAGGCGATGGCAGAATCGGTGGCCTTGGCGACAAACGGCACGGTGCGCGAGGCGCGGGGGTTGACCTCCAGCACATAGATCACCCCGTCCTTGATGGCGAATTGCACGTTCATCAGGCCCACCACATGCAGCGCACGGGCCATCTGCACGGTCTGGCGTTTCAGATCGGCGATGGTTTCGGGGCTGAGGGAATGCGGCGGCAGGCAGCAGGCGGAATCGCCCGAATGCACCCCGGCCTCTTCGATATGTTCCATGATTCCCGCCACATGCACGGCATGGCCATCGCACAGCGCATCGACATCCACCTCGATGGCGCCGGAAAGATAGCTGTCCAGCAGCACCGGGCTGTCGCCCGACACCTGCACCGCGGTGCGGATATACCGCTCCAACTGGGCATCGTCGCGCACGATCTCCATCGCCCGGCCGCCCAGCACAAAGCTGGGGCGGATCACCAGCGGGTAGCCCACGTCGGCGGCCACGGCAAAGGCCTCGTCGCGCGAGCGGGCGGTGCCGTTGTGCGGCTGTTTCAGCCCCAGCGATTGCAGAAGGCCCTGAAACCGCTCGCGGTCCTCGGCCAGATCAATCGCATCGGGGGTGGTGCCGAGGATCGGGATGCCCTCGTTGGCCAGCGCCTGCGCCAGCTTCAGCGGCGTCTGGCCGCCGAACTGCACGATCACCCCGTGCAGCGTGCCGTTTTCCTGTTCGACCCGCAGGATCTCCAGCACATGCTCCAGCGTCAGCGGCTCGAAATAGAGGCGGTCCGAGGTGTCATAGTCGGTGGAAACCGTCTCGGGGTTGCAGTTGACCATGATGGTTTCATAGCCCGCCGCGGTCAGCGCATAGCAGGCGTGGCAGCAGCAATAGTCGAATTCGATGCCCTGACCGATGCGGTTGGGGCCGCCGCCAAGGATCACCACCTTTTTGGCCTTCGAAGGCCGGGCTTCACATTCCACCTCGCCCATCACCGGGCTTTCGTAGGTGGAATACATGTAGGGGGTCTGGGCCTCGAACTCGGCGGCACAGGTGTCGATGCGCTTGAATACCGCCTTGACGCCCAGGTTGCGGCGGGCACGGCGGACTTGCGCTTCGTCACGCCCGGTCAGTTTCGCCAGCCTTGCGTCGGTAAAGCCATACATCTTCAGCCGCCGGATGCCATCGGCGGTCAGCGGCAGGCCGCGCTCGCGCACCTCGGCCTCGATGTCGATGATCTCGCGGATGCGGGCCAGAAACCACGGATCAAAGGCGGTGATGGCGTTGATCTCGTCGTTCGACAGACCATGGCGCATGGCCTGGGCAATCACCCGCAGCCGGTCGGGCGTGGCTTTCGACAGCGCATGGGTGATGGCGGCACGGTCGGGGGCACCGTCGATGGCAATCTCGTCAAATCCGGTCAGGCCGGTTTCAAGGCTGGCAAGCGCCTTCTGCATCGATTCGTGGATGGTGCGGCCGATGGCCATCACCTCGCCCACCGATTTCATCGCCGTGGTCAGGTTGTTCTCCGACCCGGGGAATTTCTCGAAGGCGAAACGCGGGATCTTGGTCACCACATAGTCGATCGACGGCTCGAAACTGGCCGGGGTGACCTTGGTGATGTCGTTGTCCAGCTCGTCCAGCGTATAGCCGACTGCCAGCTTGGCCGCGACCTTGGCGATGGGAAAGCCGGTGGCTTTCGACGCCAGCGCCGAGGACCGGCTGACCCGCGGGTTCATCTCGATCACCACCATGCGGCCATCCGCCGGGTTGATCGCCCATTGCACGTTGGAGCCGCCGGTTTCCACGCCGATCTCGCGCAGCACGGCGATACTGCCGTTGCGCATGATCTGGTATTCCTTGTCGGTCAGGGTCAGCGCCGGGGCGACGGTGATGCTGTCGCCGGTATGCACGCCCATCGGATCGACGTTTTCGATGGCGCAGATGATGATTGCGTTGTCGGCGGTGTCACGCACCACCTCCATCTCGAATTCTTTCCAGCCCAGCAGCGATTCGTCGATCAGAACCTGCGCCATCGGCGAGGCTTCCAGACCCGAGCGCACGATGGCCTCGTAATCGTCGCGGTTGTAGGCCACACCGCCGCCGGTGCCGCCAAGCGTGAAGGCCGGGCGGATGATCGCGGGCAGGCCGACGTATTCGATGGCCTCCATCGCCGCGGCGATCCCGGCGTTGATGTCGTATTTGCCCGACGGCAGTTTCGGGCAGGCGATGATGGTGGCCTTGGGGTTTTCAAGGCCGATACGGTCCATCGCCTCGCGGAACAGCTTGCGATCCTCGGCCATTTCGATGGCGGCGCGCTTGGCACCGATCAGCTCCACGCCGAACTTGTCCAGCACGCCCATGTCGGCCAGCGCCAGCGCGGTGTTCAACCCGGTCTGGCCGCCCATGGTGGGCAGCAGCGCGTCGGGGCGTTCCTTCTCGATGATCTTGGCGACAACTTCGGGGGTGATCGGCTCGATATAGGTAGCGTCGGCCAGCCCCGGATCGGTCATGATGGTGGCGGGGTTGGAGTTGACCAGGATCACCCGGTAGCCTTCTTCGCGCAGCGCCTTGCAGGCCTGGGCGCCGGAATAGTCAAACTCGCAGGCCTGACCGATGATGATGGGGCCGGCACCGATGATCATGATGGATTTGATGTCGGTTCTTTTTGGCATATCGGCCCCCAATGCGCAAATTCCGCTGGGTTATAGACACCTGCCGGGGCGGCGCAAGTCTTAAGCGGCTTATCCCCAGCCGAGGCTTGCGGCAGAAAAAAACCGCCGGTCGGCACAAGGGCGCGACCGGCGGCAAGGTGGTGCGCAAGGGACGCGCGTCGTGAACTCAGTCGTCGTCAAACATGCCGCTCGCGGCACCGCGGTGGCAGGCCACGCAGTTCGAGAGGCTGCCGATCTTCGGGTTGGCTTCGGCCTTGGCCAGCAGGCGCTTGCCATGTTCATGGGTGAACCAGCGCATTTCGGTGATGCGCAGCGGTGGGTTGGCGGCATCGACGCCGGGCATCTGCATGGCGTTGGCCACCAGATAGCCGCGGATCGATTCGGCGGTGGCAGCCTCAACGGTCGCATCTTCGCCGAAGTGGTTTTTCAGATCGCCCATGATGGCGTTCCAGGATTCCGGCGGCAGCAGTTGCGGCGGAAACACCATGTGGCAGCCCGAACATTCGGCCTGGGTGGCGGCATGTTGCACCGCGCCCCAGCCGCCGCCTTCGCCACCCTCGCCTTCGTCATTGTCAGCGAATACCGCCGGGGCGAACAGCAAGGCACTGGTGGCGGCCAGCGCCAGGATCAGTCGTGACATCAAGAAATACCTCCCGTTTATTGGTTCAGATCGACTTCAGATACTCCAGCACATCGGCCTTTTCGGTGGCGGTGCAGTCGCGGCCCAGCACCGAATTGCAGTTGCGGCCGAACCATTTTTCCACCTTGGCCGGGTCGGTAAAGCGGTCGGGCTGCACCGAAACCGCCATCGGGTCGATGGCCTTGCCGGCGCGGGTCTGCCCGGCCTTGGTGGGGTCGTTGGTGTGGCAGGTGGTGCAGGACGGCGTGTCGGGCTTGCCGCCAGAGTGGTTGGCCATCCAGAACGCCTTGCCCGCGGCGGCATCGGCGGCAGCCAGCGAGGGCGCCAGCAGGCCAAGCGCAACAACAACGGCGGTGGTCAGGGTGATGCGGGACATCGGCAAGCTTCCTTTTGCAGTGGATCAGGGTTGGGCGGCGGCCTCGTGCGGCACGTCGATGGCCGCGGGGTAGAACCAGCCGCTGGCGGCGTCGGTGTGGCAGGCGGCGCAATTGGCGCGGCTTTTCACGGCGGCGGATTTGAACAGCGCCTCGGGCAGATCGTCATGGATGCGCTGCCAGCGGCTGGTGCTGGTGATCTCGGCCGGGCTGTCGGGGTTGACGGCGGCAAACATGTGCGCGGGCTTGGTATCGACGGTCTCGGCGGCATTTGCCACCAGCCAGGCGGTGATTTCGTCCACCGTTGCCGGATCGAGGCTGGCATCCTCGCCAAAGTGATCGTCCAGCGTGGTCATCAGGCCTTGCCAGCTTGCGGCGGGCAGCAGGCTGGGGTGATAGAGCATGTGGCAATCGACGCAGGCCGCGGCATAGGTCGTGCCTGCCATCTGCACCGGCGGATTCGGGATCGGGCGCTGCATGGCACTGGCCCCCAGCCAGCCGATGCCGCCGACAAACAGCGTCACCAGCAGCAGCGTCAGCACCGGGCGCGGCGTGCCGGACCCGTGCAATTCGGCATCGCCCTTTTCCTTGCGGCCAGTGACCATGGCGCGCACCAGATTCTCGCGTGTGCGCAGGCTTTCGAACACCGCCCCCGCCACATGCAGCACCACCAGCGCCAACAGGCCGTAAGCGGCGATCTCGTGCAACTCGCGCATCGGCATTGCGGCATCAAAGCTGATCAGCGCCTTGGCCGGCCCCGCTTTGAACACCCCGCCCAGCAGCAGCCCGCCGCTGACCACAACCGCGGCCATCACCGCCAGCAGCGCCAGAATCATGTAGCCGCCCAAGGGGTTATGCCCCAGATGCCGCCCGGCATGGCCGGCGCGCAACTCGGCCACATGCTCGCGCAGCGCTGCAGGCCCGACGATGAAACTGGCAAACCGCGCGGTGGCGCTGCCGGTTACACCCCAGATCAACCGGATCAGCAGCAGCGCCCCCAGCGCCGTGCCTACCACCACATGCGGCGTGATCCAGCGGCTACCCAGCACCAGACCGGTCAGCGCGGCAAAGGCCACGGCGGCGACAAAGCTCCAGTGCAGCAGACGCACCAGCGGATCCCAGACCCGGATGGTGGCGGTGACATCATTGGAACGGGTTGCGGCTTTTGAGTTCATGGCCCATTCAGGGGGCGCGAACCTTACGCCAAGCTGAACACCCAACCGGGCGCGGCGGGGTGCGGCAAATTGGCCCGGAACGGCAAGGGAGAGACGGCGCGTGATCCTGTGCGAGAATGGCCCCGACGGTAGCCCTGTGCTGTTCGCCAGCCCGCGCGACGTGGTGCTGGCCGATACGGCGGATCAGGTCGCCCCGGCCCTTGCGCGGCTGGATGAAGCGCGGGCGGCGGGGCACTGGATCGCCGGTTATGCGACATATGAGGCGGGCTATGCTCTGGAACCCAAGCTGACGGCGCTGCTGCCCGAGGGCCGCGACGGGCCGCTCTTGGCCTTCGGCATCTTCGACGCGCCGCAGGCGGCCACCGACGTGCTGGCCCAGGCGCAGGCGCAAGCCGGGGGGGTGCGGCTGGCGGCCTTGCAGCCGCTGATCAGCCGCAGCGACTATGCGGCGGCCTTCGCGCGCGTGGCGGGGTATATCGCGGCGGGCGATTGCTATCAGGTCAACCTGACCTTTCCGATCAGCACCCGGCTGTCGGGCAGCGCACTTGGGCTTTACGGCGCCTTGCGGGCGCGGCAGGCGGTGCGGCACGGCGCGTTCTGCGATCTTGGCGCCGGGCCGGTGGTGATCTCGCGCAGCCCGGAGTTGTTCTTTGCGGTCGATGCTGCGGGCCGGATTTCCGCCCGGCCGATGAAAGGCACCGCCCCGCGCAATGCCGATCCGGTGGTGGACGCCGAACTGGCCGAGGAGCTTTTCCGATCCGAAAAGACCCGGGCGGAAAACCTGATGATCGTGGACCTGTTGCGCAACGACATCGCGCGGATTTCGCAGATAGGCTCGGTGCGGGTGCCGGAACTGTTCGCCATCGAAAGCTATGCAACGCTGCACCAGATGGCCTCGCTGGTGGTGGGGCAACTGGCGGGTGCGCCGGGGCTGGCCGGGCTGATGGCGGCGCTGTTGCCGTGCGGGTCGATTACCGGGGCGCCGAAGATCAGGGCGATGCAGATCATCCGCGAGGTGGAACCGCATCCGCGCGGGGTCTATTGTGGGGCGATCGGCTGGATGGCGCCGGACGGGCAGGCGGCGTTCAACGTGGCAATCCGCACGCTGCGGCTGTTTTCGGATGGCCGGGTGGTGCTGAACGTCGGCGGCGGCGTGGTCTACGACAGCACCGCCGATGGGGAATGGGAGGAGGCGCTGTGGAAAGCCCGATTTGCCCAAGGCCTGAGCCGGGGCTGACGCTGATCGAGACGCTGGGCTGGGACGGCGCGGGCTTTCCCCGGTTGGACCGGCATCTGGCACGGCTGGCGCGCTCGGCGGCGCTGCTGGGCTGGACCTGCGACCCGGATGCCGCCCGCCTGGCCCTGCAATCGGCGGCACCCGATCCCCCCGCCCGGATGCGCCTGACCCTCGATGCCACCGGACAGATCACGGTCACCGCCAGCGCGCTACCCGCTGCGCTGCCGCTGTGGAAGATCGGCCTTGCCCCGCAGCGCCTGACCGCCTCCGACCCCTGGCTGCGGCTGAAATCCAGCCACCGCCTGGCTTATGACGCCGCCCGTGCAGCATTGCCTGCCGGGCTGGACGAGGTGATCCTGCTGAACGAACGCGACGAGGTTTGCGACGGCAGCATCACCACCATCTTCTTCGACGCAGGCCAGGGCCTCTGCACCCCGCCGCAAAGCTGCGGCCTGCTGCCGGGCGTCCTGCGCGAAGAACTGCTGCAAACCGGCCAGGCCCGCGAGGCGGTGCTGATGGTGCAAGACCTGTCATCGGTCAAACTCTGGGTCGGCAACTCCCTGCGCGGGCTGAGCGCCGCCAAATGGCTCGGCTGAGGCTTTCATCTGTTCTCAAATATCCCCGCCGGAGGCACCCGCCGCCAGCGCAGGAGCTCCGCGGGGGATATTTGAGAACAGATGAAGCACCACGCACCGGGCGCGGCCTTGACTTCGCGTCTTGGCCGGGGTGTATCGGCGCCAACGGAATTGAAGCCTCGGGAAGGGGAGCGTGATGCACGCCTATCGCAGCCATACTTGTGCCGGTCTGAACAGCAGTCATGTCGGCCAGGATGTCCGGCTTTCCGGCTGGGTGCATCGGGTGCGCGACCATGGCGGGGTGCTGTTCATCGACCTGCGCGACCATTACGGCATCACCCAGGTGATCGCCGATGCCGACAGTGCCGCCTTTGCCGGGCTGAACACGGTGCGGGCCGAATGGGTGATCCGCATCGACGGGGTGGTGAAGGGGCGGGATGCGTCGCTGGTGAACCCGAAGCTGCCGACCGGCGAGATCGAGGTTTATGCGAAAGCCTTCACCGTGCTGGGGGCGGCGGATGAATTGCCGATGCCGGTGTTCGGCGAGGTCGATTACCCCGAGGAAACCCGGCTGACCTACCGCTTCCTCGACCTGCGGCGCGACAAGCTGCATGGCAACATGATGCTGCGTTCCAACGTGGTGCGCTCGATGCGGCAGCGGATGTGGGATCAGGGCTTTACCGAGTTCCAGACCCCGATCATCACCGCCTCCAGCCCCGAAGGCGCGCGCGACTTTCTGGTGCCGAGCCGGCTGCATCCGGGCAAGTTCTACGCCCTGCCGCAGGCGCCGCAGCAGTTCAAGCAGTTGATCATGGTGGCGGGGTTCGACCGCTATTTCCAGATCGCCCCCTGCTTCCGCGACGAAGACCCGCGCGCCGACCGCTCGCCCACCGACTTCTACCAGCTTGATCTGGAGATGAGTTTCGTCGAGCAGGCCGATGTGTTCGCCGCCGTGCAGCCGGTGGTGCAGGGGATTTTCGAGGAGTTCGCTCCCGACAAAACCGTCTATGCCGACTGGCCGCTGATCGCCTATCGCGACAGTTTGAAATGGTATGGCAGCGACAAACCCGACCTGCGCAACCCGATCCGCATGCAGGACGTGAGCGAGCATTTCCGCGGCTCGGGCTTTGCGATCTTCGCCAAGCTGCTGGAGAACGACGGCACCGAGGTGCGGGCGATTCCGGCACCGACCGGGGGCAGCCGCAAGTTCTGCGACCGGATGAACGCCTTTGCCCAGAAGGAAGGGCTGCCGGGGATGGGGTATATCCTGTGGCGCAATGCCGAGGATGGCTCGGGTATGGAAGCCGCAGGGCCGCTGGCCAAGAACATCGGGCCGGAGCGGACGGAGGCGATCCGGCAGCAGCTTGGCCTTGGCCTGGGCGATGCCGCGTTCTTCCTTGGTGGCAAGCCGGAGCAATTCGAAGCCGTCGCGGGGCGGGCGCGCAACGAGATCGGGCGGGAACTCGGGTTGACCGAGGAAAACTGCTTCAAATTTGCCTGGATCGTCGATTTCCCGATGTATGAGAAAACCGACGAGGGCAAGATCGACTTCAGCCACAACCCGTTCTCGATGCCGCAGGGCGGGCTTGAGGCGCTGATGGGCGATCCGTTGGAAGTCTATGCTTATCAATATGATCTGGCCTGCAACGGCTATGAGTTGATCTCGGGCGGCATCCGCAACCACAAGCCCGAGATCATGTTCAAGGCGTTTGAACTGGCGGGTTATCCGGCGTCGGAGGTGGAGAAACGCTTTGGCGGCATGGTCAAGGCCTTCCGCTATGGCGCGCCGCCGCACGGCGGTTGTGCCGCCGGGATCGACCGTATCGTGATGCTGCTGGCCGACGAGGCCAACATCCGCGAGGTGATCATGTTCCCGATGAACCAGCGCGCCGAAGACCTGCTGATGGGGGCGCCTTCCGAGCCGCTGAGTGCGCAGTTGCGCGAGTTGTCGTTGCGGGTGGTGGCGAAGGACTGACGTAATGGCCGGGGAAAAGCGGTTTGGCGCGGCGGTGCCGGGGTTCGTGGTGCCAAAGCGCCCCGACGGCGGGCCGTTGCAGGGGCGGCATGTGCGGCTGGAAAAGCTGGACGCCGATGCCCATGCCGCCGATCTGCACCGCGCGTTTCGGGCGGATGACGCGATCTGGGACTATCTGCCTTACGGGCCGTTCAGTTCCGCCTCGGCCTATCACCGCTGGGTGAAGGATACAGCAACCGGGCCGGACCCGGTATTTCATGCGCTGCGCGATCTGGCCACGGGCCATGTGGCGGGGGTGGCCAGCTACCTGCGCATCACGCCGGAGGCGGGCAGCATCGAGGTCGGGCATATCTGTCTGGCCCCCGAGATGCAGCGCAGCATTGCCGCGACCGAGGCGATGTTTCTGATGATGCAATGGGCGTTCGAGGCGGGCTATCGGCGCTATGAGTGGAAATGCGACGCGTTGAATTTGCCCTCGCGGCGGGCGGCGCAGCGGCTTGGATTCTCGTATGAGGGGATTTTCCGCCAGGCCACCATCGTCAAGGGCCGCAACCGCGATACCGCCTGGTTTGCGGTGATTGATGCCGAATGGCCGGGGTTGCGCGAGGCCTATCAGGCCTGGCTTTCGCCCGCCAATTTCGATGCGGCGGGGCGGCAACGCGAACGGCTGGGCGATCTGACCGGGTTGGTGCGGGCGGGGTCGGACCCGGATCAGTAGGGTTCGGGCTTGCGGCAGGGGTTGTGGCCCGGATGCAGGCTGCGGTTGGCTGGCAGCGGCGATGGCTGCGGGGCCGGTGCCTCCGGCGGGGATATTTTCGCAGAGAAGAATGCGAAGGGCTGGCCTTGGTCGGGCTTTGTTCGGGCATTTCTGGCGGCGGTGTTTGTCGTAAAGGCTGGCGCCTCCGGCGGGGATATTTCGGCAAAGGTGAAGCCACGGGGGCGGTGGGGTCAGCCGCTGGGAGCGATCAGGGCGGCGGGGCGTTGGGCGAGTTTGGCGCTCACAAGACCTGCAAGGGTTTGCAGGCCCTGCGGGTCACGCCAGCGACTGGCCGCCTGTTCAAGTGCTGTGTCATGTGCAGAGCGGGCAAGGCCGCTGACAAAACCTGCCAGATACTGCGCGGTTTTCGGGTCGGGTCCGGGACTTTGCAGATTGGCGGCCAGCAGGTTGGCGGCGCGGGCCAGATCGTCATGCAGCGCCAGCGGGTCGGGGGCGGGGCAATCGTCGGCAAGGCCGGGCAGGTTGGCCAGTTCGGCGCGGTCGGGCAGATGCCGCAGCACCGCGCGCTGAAACGCCGCCAGGCTTTCCAGTGGTTTTTCCAGAAAGCCTGCGGCCCCGGCGGACAGGCAGGCAGCGCGTCCGCCCGGATCGCCGCTGGTGCCCAGAATCACCGGGATGCGCGGCATCCGCAGCGCCGCCTCGCGGATCAGCGCCTCGCCGCGGCCATCGGGCAGGCCAAGATCGACGATCAGCACTTCGGGGCGATAGACCTTCAGATGTGCCCGCGCCGCGCGCAGGGTCTCGGTTCGCCGCAAACGCGCGCCCGAGCGTTGGCAAAACAGGCGCAGCGCGTCGCAGGCAAAACGGCTGTCCTCGACCACCAGAAAGGTCAGCCCGTGCAGCGGCAGAGTGCGGCGCGGGTCATCGGCCAGTGCCGAGGGCGGCAGGAACAGCGGTGGCAGGTCAGGACCGGGGGGCAGGGGCATGGCAGGCTCCGTTGGCAGCAGGGCGTGTCGGAAGAGGAACATCAAATTGCCTAAGGTCAGGTAAACGCCGGGCTGCGCGCTGTGAAAATCCCGGCTGCGGCGGTGCAGACCTTGCCAAGCCCGGCGGATCGCCCGCATATGCGGCGAAACAGCATGAAGGAGCGCGCGATGATCGGACGGTTGAACCATGTGGCGATTGCGGTGCCGGATCTGGCGGCGGCAATTGCGCAATATGCGGACACCTTGGGTGCCTCGGTCGGCGCGCCGCAGGACGAGCCTGCGCATGGCGTGACGGTGGTGTTCATCACCCTGCCCAACACCAAGATCGAATTGCTGTATCCGCTGGGGGAAAACTCGCCGATCGCAGGCTTTCTGGAAAAGAACCCGGCGGGGGGCATCCACCACATCTGCTATGAGGTGGAGGATATTCTGGCGGCGCGCGACCGGCTGAAGGCGGCAGGCGCGCGGGTGCTGGGCACTGGCGAACCGAAGATCGGCGCGCATGGCAAGCCGGTGCTGTTCCTGCATCCCAAGGATTTTCAGGGCTGTCTGGTGGAACTGGAACAGGTTTAGGCCTCAGCCGCCCCGGTTCAGTCGCTGGAACAGGTGGGTGAAGGTGGCCACCCCCAGCACCGGAACGATCAGGTTGACCAGCGGCACCGACAAGGGCGCGGCCATCAGGCTGCCCGCAATCCATATCTGCACCCAGTGGCGGCGGCGCAAGGATGCCGCCCCGCTGCGGCCAAGGCGGCGCATGGCCACAAGGGTGAAATACTCGCGGCCCAGCAGAAGGCCGTTCACCCCCCAGAACAGCAGCGGCGCCAAGGGGCCGGCAAAGGGATAAAGCAGCAGCGCCAGCAGGTTGATCCCCACCAGCACCCCGAAAAACCCGGCGCTGTCGATCAGCGCATCGGTGAAGCGCGGCCTTGGGATCGCGGGCAGGCCGGGGTAATGCCGCGCCTCGACCGCGCGCACCACATCCTCCAGAAAGAAGCCGGTGAACATCGCGGCCACCGGCATCATCATGAAGATCGACAGGCCCAGCACCAGCAGAGCCGAGCCCCAGGACAGCAGGGTATCAAAGCCGCTGACCGGGCCGAACCAGGGCAGGGTCAGGGTGTCGGGAAAGAACATCTGGATGCCGCCGACGAACACCGCGTAGATCGCGGCGAGCAGGGCAAGGCTGAGGCCCAGCCCAGCCAGCACCACCCGGCGGAACCGCGCATCGTCCAGTTGTGCCAGGGCGCGCAGGAAATCGGCCAGCATCATGCGCTGGCCCAGGTGATCAGGCTGGCAAGGTCGGGACGCGGCCGGTCGGGCGGGGCGGCGGTCTCGCTGCCGATATGGATGAAACCGGCCACGGTTTCCTGCGGCGCCAGGCCCAGGCCCTCGGTTACAAAGCCGCGGTCATGCGCGGGCCAGCCGGTCAGCCAGCAGGCCCCCCAGCCCGAGGCGAGGGCCGCGTTCAGCAGCGCCAGACTGACGGCCCCTGCCGATAGCAGCTGCTCGGTCTGCGGCACCTTGTCGGAGGGTTTGGGGCTGGCGACCACCACCACCGCCAGATTGCCCTGCGCGAACTGGCCCACCCCTTTGCCGGCCTGACTCTCGTCCAGCCCCAGGGCCTCGGCACGGGTCTGCGCCAAGGCCGCCAGCCGCTGCAGCGCCGGGCGTTCCAGCACGATGAAGCGCCAGGGCTCCAGCTTGCCGTGGTCGGGGCTGCGGGCGGCGGCGGTCAGGATCGGGGTCAACTGATCGCGGTCGGGCACCGGCAGGGCAAGCGTCTTGGCCGGGCGCGAGCGGCGGGTCAGCAGAAACTCAAGGGCGGCGGGGTTGGCGGCAAGCGGTTCGGGCATGAAGGCCTCCTGTGGTTGCCCCCGGTGTGCTGGACCAGCAGGGCAAGGTCAAGGTGGCGGTGCTGTGCGCAACCGCGCGCGGGGGGCTTTCGCGGCGGGCGCGGGTTCGCTATCAGGGGGCGTTCAGACGGAGAAGCCTGATGTCGCAATTCTCAAGACGTGCCGCCCTTGGCCTGTTGCTGGTTGCTGTGGCGGGCTGCGGCCGACGGCGGCACCGCGACGATGCCCCGGCCTCGCGCGGCGATCTTTACCCCAACGAGACGCCGGAACTGCGCCGCCTGATCGAGCATTACGCCCGGCACTATGATGTGCCTGTCGATCTGGTGCAGCGTATCGTGATCCGCGAAAGTCGCCACATTCCGGGGGCGCGCAACGGCCCCTATTACGGGCTGATGCAGATCCTGCCGCAGACCGCTGGAACCATGGGCTATCGCGGCGCGCCCGAGGGGTTGCTGGATGCCGAGACCAACCTGAAATATGGCGTGAAATACCTGCGCGGGGCCTGGATGGTGGCGGACGGCAGCCGCGACCGGGCGGTGAAGTGGTATGCCAATGGCTACTATTACGAAGCCAAGCGGCGCGGGTTGCTGCGGGAAACCGGGCTGCGCAGCTGAATGTCACGGCATGAACTTGCGCATCTGGCGCTGCCCGGTGCCGATTTCGCAGTGCGGGTGACGCCGAAAGCCTCGCGCAATGCCGTGGTGGTCGAGGAAGGCGCGATCCGGGTCTATGTGACCTGCGTGCCCGAGGACGGCAAGGCCACCCGCGAAGTGGTGGCGCTGCTGGCCAAGGCGCTGGGCGTTGCCAAGACCC
>NZ_ACYY01000016.1 GCF_000176015.1 Rhodobacter ferrooxidans
GCGCGCCACGAATTCCGCCGAAGCGGGGTGCGCCAACGGCCCATGTTGAAACCCTGACATCAAAGCCCCTCCCAAGGCAGGCGCATGGTGGCGCCCGGTGTTGCGGCAGCGGTTGAACTCCGCGGCTCTTGCATCCTTGAGAGGAGTGTAATCCCAAGGCCGGATTTCGGAAAAGCCCTGCCTGCGCGCCCAAGCCGAAATTGGCGCAAGGCGCGGATGGGCTGGCGGATGGGTTTGGAAGCCGTCATAAACCGGGGGCAATCGCTGATGGAAACGCCATGCCCCGCCCCGACCCCGTAGCCCCTGCCGATGCCGAAGCCCGCGCCCTGGCGCTGGCGTTGCTGGCAGGTGCCCGTCATGCCGCATTGGCGGTGATCGACCCCGAAACCGCCGCACCGGGCATCAGCCGCATCGCCCTGGGACTGGATGCGCAGGGCCTGCCGCTGACGCTGATCTCGCAACTCGCCCCGCATACGGCGGCGCTGCGGGTCAACCCGGCGGCGGCGCTGATGGTGGGAGAGCCGGGGCCGAAGGGCGACCCGCTGACCCATCCGCGGCTGATGCTGCGGGTCAGCGCCAGCTTTCTGGACCGCAATGCCCCGGGCCACGCCGCCCTGCGCGCCCATTGGCTGCAGAGCCACCCCAAATCCACGCTCTACGTCGATTTTGCCGATTTCGCCTTTGTCCGCTTTTCCCCGGTTTCGGCACTGCTGAACGCAGGCTTTGGCCGCGCTTTCCGGCTGACCGCCGCCGACTTGCTACCGCACTGAAAAAGGCGGCCCCGCAGGACCGCCCCTTTCCGCTTGCCCCGCCCGTTTCAGACCGGGGTATCGCAGCGCAGCGTCACCTGCACCTTGCCCTTCACATCGGCGGGCCACTTCAGGTTCACCTGACCCTTCGACGCCCCCTGCTCGACCTGCGCATAGGGCATGTCATAACGCACCACGTTCGATACCGTGGTGATCGAGCCTTCCGCGGTGATCGCCTGCACATTGCGCGCCCAGCCTTCGAACGGCAGGAAGGCCGCGCCATCGACCACCCAGGTGGTGGCAGGCGTCACCTGCGCATGTTCGATCGTCACCGGGCTGATCGTCAACTGGTTCACCGCGTTGAAGGTGTTGGCACTGAACACCACATTGCGGAACCGGCTGAAATCCAGCGAGGCCTGCGTGGTATCGACCTTTTCCACCCGGTCGATGCTGCCGTTGATGCAGCGGAAAGTGTTGCCGGTGACGCTGAGGCCGTTGATGAAATGCCCCGGCCCGCGTGGCGTCACCACCAGCCAGCGGAACGACGGCGCCACCCCCGAGGCCATGAAGATGTTGCCGGTGATGGTCAGGCCGCCGAACGACAGTTCATTGCTGAAATCCGGCGAGGGGTCATGCTCGTTCGACCATTCCAGAAAGCAGTTATCGACGTAGTTGCCGGAAAACAGCGTGCGGTTGTTGGTCTGCGTCATCACCAGCCCGGCCTGACGGATACCGGCGGGCTGATCGTCGCCCTGGAAGAAGTGGTTTCCGATCAGCATGTTGCCGGTGCCGCCCAGAATGGCGAAAGTGGCAAAGCGCACGATGCGGTTGTCGCGGATCTTGCAGTCGTTGGCATTGGCGTTCAGCGCAATGGTGGTGCGGTCCTGCGCCGGAACCGCCTGCTCGTTCGACAGGAACTGGCACTGATCGACGATCAGCCCCTGACAGCCCGAACCGATCGAGGTGATGCCGCGATCCTTCGGGGCGTTGATCACGCAATCGGCGACCCGGAAAGTCAGCCCGACCTGCGCCAGCATCAAGCCACTGGCCTTGCCACCGCAGTTCAGCTCCAGATCGGTGATCTCGAACCGGTTGAGCTGCGCAAAACCGCTGAAATCCAGCAGGTATTTGTAGCGGCTGAAGGTGAAGGTGCGGGTGCCCGCGGCGCCCCACAACGGCTGGCTCAGGGTCAGCGTGCCAGCGCCGACGTTCTTGGCCGCCACATAAACCTCGCGCCCGACGCCGGTGCCGGTGATCCGCGCGCCAACCGGCACGTTGGCCACATTGGCCACCGCGGTCAGTTGCGTGGGGTTGCTGGTGGTATAGGTCGCCACCGAAGTCACCGTATCGGTGTTCCACGCCGTGCCGGTCAGCGCCGTCAACTGGCCGTTGGTCAGCACCCGCCGTTCGGTGAACGAGGTCAGCCCGCACAGCGCCGCCACGTCGATCGGCCCGGTCAGATCGACCTTGCGGCCGCTCAGATCGAAGGTCACGTGATCGCTGAAGTAAAACAACACCTGCAACCCGCGCCGGAAGCCCTCCAGCTCGGTGCCGAAAGCGGCGGTATAGGTGTCCAGATTGAAGTTGCGGGTGCAGGCCAGCCGGGCGGCAGCAGGCATCACCACCGTGCCTTCAAACCGCACATTCGCGTTCAACGTGACGTTGCTGGCCAGATAATAGCTGCCGGCCGACACCAGCACCGTGCGCCCGTTCGCCGCCGCATCGGTGGCCAGAAACGCCGCCGTATCATTGGTCACGCCATCGCCCACCGCGCCATAGTCGCGCACATCGACGGTATCGAGCATGTTGCGGTGGAACACGTCGGTCACGTCCTCGATCACAATGTCGTCGATGCGCACCACGCCGCCATTGGCGCCGGTCAGATCAATGCCGAAATGGCCGAACACCGGCTCGGTGCCCCAGACCAGATCAACCCCGGTGCGATTGCCCGAACCGATGATGGCGCGCAGCGTCACCACCTCGCCATAGGAGGTCAGCGCCACCGCGGGTGCTGTCGAGGGCACCACGACATTGGTGCCATTGGCCCGCCCGGCCCAGCCCGCGATGCGCACCGACGGCAGGTTGCCCGACACCGCCTTGATCCGCACGGTGACTTGCCGATAAAGCCCCGGCTCGATCGGGGTTTCCCCCATGTAGCGCAGCTTCTGCGTCACATCGAGTTTCTGCAATTCCAGACAGCCGGCAAAATCCTGATCCGCAGGCACCAGCGCCGCATTGGGCTGGCCTGCATAGGGGGCCGAGCCGGGCGTGCCGTCCTCGCGCGACCATTGGCTAAGGCCTGCCGAAAACGGCAGCGGCATCAGCACCAGACCATCGGTAATCGCCTTGTTCATGTCGGAAATCCCTCGCCTCGTTGCGCAAATCGGGGGCGATCACGCCGCCGCATGGCCGAGGGTTTACCGACTAGTCCTTAAGCCCGCCTGCAACCAGCGCACGCCGAACCGCCCGGCGGCGCAACGGGTATGGGTATTTGCGCTAGGAAGAAACCGGCAGGTTCAGGCGCCCACATCCGAGGGCGGCAGCAGTTGCACCGCATTGATCTGCCAGCCATCCGGGGTTTCGATCATCTGGTAGTCGAGCATATGCGAGGCTCCGGCCTGATCGGTCACCATCACCCGTTGCCAAAGACCGCCCGCCACGTCTCGCAGCCCCAGCAGCCGCACCGCTGCCGGTCGCCAGACCATCGGATAACCCTGCTGCACCATGGCACCAAAGTTTTCCGCCGATCCGAACAGGCTTTTGATATTGGGCGAGGCATAGCCGAAGGCCCGGCCCAGATCATCCGCCTGAAACGCCGCCATCTGGCCACGGATCACCGCCGCGATATCCGCCTCGCGCGGCTCTGACCAAGCCGCCCCGGCGAACCCCATCGCCATCACCACAGCCAGAACGCTCTGCCGCATCGCCAGCCCTCCCCGATCCCGGGAAAAGCTAGGCCGCGGCAGGCACTGGTCAAGCCGCGGGCATCAACCCGCCCGCAAGCGCCTTGTCCAGCAAGGCGATGGTCTCGGCCACGCCATAAAGCGCGATGAACCCGCCAAAACGCGGACCTTCGCTGGCGCCCAGCAGCACCTCATACAACGCCTTGAACCAGTCGCGCAGCGGGTCAAAGCCATGCTCCTTGCCCACCGCGAACACCAGGTTCTGCAAGGCATCGCCATCCGCCCCGCCCTCCCAGACCGCCAGCCGCGCCCGCAGATCGGCCATCGCCGCCGCCTCCTTGGCATCGGCCAGCCGGAACTGCCGCTTCGGCGCCACGAAATCGCGGAAATACCGCACCGCATATTCCGCCGCCGCATCCAGATCGGGATGGGTTTCCGCCGAAGCCTCGGGCGCATAGCGCTTTATGAAACCCCACAGCCCGTCCTTGCTGGTCGCCGCCGACACCGACGCCAGGTTCAGCAGCATCGCAAACGGCACCACCATATGACTTTGCGGCGGCGCTCCGTGGTGAATATGCCAGACCGGGTTGTTCACCTGCGCCTCAACATCCTGCGTGGCATAGGCGCGCAACTGCTGGTGATACTCATCCACCGCCTTGGGGATCACGTCGAAATGCATCCGCTTGGCGGTTTTCGGCTTCAGATACATGAAATAGCTCAAGGATTCCGTCGCCGCATAGGTCAGCCATTCGTCGATGGTCAGCCCGTTGCCCTTGGATTTGGAAATCTTCTGCCCGGTCTCGTCCAGAAACAGCTCATAGGTGAAATGCTCGGGTTTCCGCCCGCCCAATATCTCGCAAATCCCGTCATAGATCGGCGTGTTGGTCGAGTGATCCTTGCCATACATCTCGAAATCCACATCCAGCGCCGCCCAGCGTGCGCCGAAATCCGGCTTCCATTGCAGCTTCACATTGCCGCCGGTCACCGGCAGCGTGCAATCGCGGCCATCCTCGCCCTCGAAGGTGATGGTGCCATCCTTCGCGTTCACCTCTTTCAGCGGCACATACAGCACGCGCCCCGAAATCGGGCTGATCGGCAAAAAGCAGGAATAGGTCTGCTGCCGCTCCTCGCGCAGACTGGCCATCATCACCGCCATGATCTGGTCATAACGCTCGCAGGCCAGCCGCAGCGTGTCGTCAAACCGCCCCGAGCGGTAGAAATCCGTCGCACTGATGAACTCGTATTCGAACCCGAAAGTGTCCAGAAACCGACGCAGCATGGCGTTGTTGTGGTCACCGAAGCTGGGATACTCGCCAAACGGATCGGGCACCGAAGTCAGCGGCTTCTGGCGGTGCAGGTTCAGCATTTCGGTGTTGGGCACGTTGTCGGGCACCTTGCGCATGCCGTCCAGATCGTCGGAAAAGCAGATCAGCCGGGTCGGAATGTCGGAAATCACCTCGAACGCGCGGCGGATCATCGTGGTGCGCGCCACCTCGCCAAAGGTGCCGATATGCGGCAGGCCGCTGGGCCCATAGCCGGTCTCGAACAGCACATAGCCCTTCTCGGGCGCCTTCTTTTCATAGCGTTTCAGGAGGACGCGGGCCTCTTCGAACGGCCAGGCTTTCGATTTCATCGCAGCATCACGCAAGGCCGACATCGGCGCATCCCCATCCAGCAGCCCGCACCCGATGCGCGGCCAACGCCTGTCTCCTATTGCCGCCCGGCCCCCCCGTCAATAATCTGCGCCCTGAACCTGAACCAAAGGAACCACCCCGTGCCCCATACCCCGCCCTCGCTGTCGCCGCAGGATGCGCTTGTCGCCATCATGATCGCCGTCTCGGCGTCCGATGAACAGATGCGCACCTCGGAACTGGTGGCGATCCAGCGCATCGTCCACCACCTGCCGATCTTTGCCGAATACGACAAGGACCGCATCCGCCAGATCGCCCAGACCGTGTTCGACCTGTTCGAGGAAGAAGACGGCCTCGACGCCCTGTTCGGCCTGATCCGCGACGCCCTGCCCGCGAAGTTCTACGAGACCGCCTATGCCCTGGCCTGCGACGTCGCCGCCGCCGACGGCAAACTGCGCGAGGTCGAACTGCGGATGCTGGAAGAGATCCGCGACGAGCTGGTCATCGACCGCCTCCACGCCGCCGCGATCGAGTGGGCGTCAAGGGCAAGACATTTGCGGTTTTAGGGGGGGGCATCCTGCGCGAACGGGTGACAGCTATGCGGACATAGCCGACTTCGACCCTCCATAGCTTGCTGCCGATCTTGGGACAATCTTTCGGAGATTCCGATCCGACCGGCGTTGTCGTCTTGATCGATAGAAGGCGCATGGATAAACTTCCTTACGGAAGCACCGGAGCGCCCATCATGCTGAAAGGAACCTGCCACTGCGGGGAATGTACCTGGACAATTGACGCTCTGCCCGAATCGGTGACGGCTTGCAATTGTACAATATGTCGGAGATTCGGGGCGCTTTGGGTGTATGGCCATTTGGGCCATGACGTATTTGTTGATGGACAATCAAAAGCTTATCGTCGAAGCGATGGCGGTCAGCTCGAGTTTCACTTTTGCCAGATCTGCGGGTGCGCGATGTACAATGTCGCCATCCACCCACAGGATGACGGCCTCCGCTGGATTGCTGTCAATTGTCGTATGACGGACCCCGGCCCGATCGCGTCGCTTCCCATCGATCACTTCGACGGACACGATACTTGGGCGGATCTTCCCCGAGATGGGAAAACCGTAAAAGACATGTGGTTCTAGACCGCCAAAATGCGTTTGGGGCTGACGACAGACCAAAGCATCCCGAATGTCTGCAGTGGGCTCCAAGCGTCCCCCTACCCATAAACCTCCGCCCAGCGGCTCACCAGCTTCGCCTGCAACAACCGCGCCCGCTTGGTCCAGTCGTGGCCGCCTTCGGGTTCCTCCCGCTGGCTCATCGGCAGGCGGTCGCGGCGGTCGGTATTGGTGCAGATGACCGCGAACACCAGATCGCGCCCCCTCAGTAAGGCGACACCGGTCCGTCCTGATCCAGATAACTGCGGTCGAAGTCGGCGAAATCGACCAGGCCTTCGTAATCGTCGAACGTCACCCGGCCGTTCTGGAACGTCATCAACCCCGCCTCCCTTATCTCGCGCAGCACCCGGTTCACATGCACCGCCGAAAGCCCCACCGCATCCGCCAGATGATACTGGGTCAGCGGGCAGGCAAACCCGGTCTTGTCGCCCAGACCCACCAGCCGCAGCCGGGCGTTCAGCTCCAGCAGCAGATGCGCCGTGCGTTCCGCCGCCGGGCGCTGGCCGACGCCCACCAGATGCTCGACCACCATCGCCTCGTCGCGCGACACCGCCCACAGCACCGCCGTCGCCAGCCGCGGGGTCTTGGCAAAAGTCTGGAACAACTCGTTCTTCGACACTTCCGACGCTTCGATCGGCGTGATCGGCTCCACATTGTGGTCCGAGTTGCGGAACAGCATCGAACGCACGCCCAGAAAATCGCCCGGAATCTGAAAGTTCACGATCTGCCGCTCGCCATCGGCAAGGATCTTGTAGGAAAACGCCCAGCCATCGGCCATGATGAAGGCGGATTGGTCGATCTCGCCCTGATGCACCAGTTCCAGACCCGGCGCAAATTTGCGCCGTCGCTGGTAAAGCTCTGATACGGCTTGCAATTCATCCGCACCCAGCCTGACAAAAGAGGCGATCTTGCGGGCGAAAGGACTGTTCTGAACCAATGGATATATCTTCCCTGCGGGAGGAGTTGGCACTCGATTTTGGCGGATTTGCCCCTTCCAAACGTCCCTTTTCCCAAGGGCGTTCGTGGCGATCCATGTGGCCACCCTGCCTGCAGTCACGCGGAAGGTGCCATCGCCTGTCCGGTTCATAGGCCGATCCGCCGCACAACACCATCGGTATTCCTCTGGAACCGGCGGGCGACCATGCGCACAGCCACCACCCGGCCTTGCAAGGCCCGCGCGCAGATCGGCAATGGGGCGGCACAACTGCCGTTGTGCGATGGCGTCAGCCGGCTGGGACAGGCGACGATAAGGGGCGGAACCGAGCCCTACCCGTAAACCCCCGCCCAGCGGCTCACCAGCTTCGCCTGCAACAACCTTGCCCGCTTGGTCCAGTCGCGGCCGCCCTCCGGCTCCTCCCGCTGGCTCATCGGCAGCCGGTCGCGGCGGTCGGCATCGGCGCAGAACACCGCGAACACCAGATCGCGCCCCGACGGCGGCAGCACATAACCCGCCAGCCCCGACACGAAATTCAGCGTGCCGGTCTTGCCGATCACCCGCACCGGATGGCCCTCGATCACCTTGCCCTTGGCATCGCGCATCCCGATCTCGCGCAACACCCCCGGCAGCGCCGTGCCGCGCGCCGCCAGCAGCGCCGTCACCATGTCGCGCGCCGATATCCGCGAGCCTGCGCCCAGCCCGGAGTGATCGACAAACCGCGCCCCCAGCCCATAGCGCCCCGCTGCCCAATCCGACATCGCCTTGCCCGAAGCCCCCAGCGACCCGGCACCGGACGCTGAAAGCCCCAGCACCTCGGCCGTCATGTTGGTGGAAAACTTCAGCATGTCGCGCAACACCTCGGCCAAGGCATCGCTGCGATGCTGCACCAGCACGCGGCCCTGCGGCACCGCGTCCACAAACCCCGCCGCGGGCAGATCAATCCCCTGCGCCGCCGCCAAAGTCTGAAACACCTCCGCCACATAGGCCGCCGGATGCCGCACCGGCAACCAGCGGCTGCCCGCCTTGCCCAGCGCCTTGGCCGAAACCGTCCAGTCGTCGCCCCCGCCCCCCCCGCATAGGAAAACACCGGCAGATCGCGCTCCACCACCCGCACCCGCGCCATCCGGACCAGCGGCACGAACCGCTCGGCCCGCGCGTCCATGCTGACGTCATAACCCTTGGCGCGGCGCTTCCATTCGAAGTTCACCCGGTTGAAATTCAGGTTCAACCCCGAGATCGCCGGGTTGTAGCCAACGAAATCCGGCTGCTCGCGGTCGATCTGCGCGATCTGCGGCAAGGCCCCGGCATAGGCCAGATAGCGCCCGGTCACCCCGCGCACCCCGCGTTGTGCCAGCTCCGCCGCCATGTCGCCCAGCATGTCGGTGGAAAGCGTCGGATCGCCCGACCCCACCAGCACCAGATCGCCCTCGATCCGCCCGCCCACCACCGGCCCGGTGGCCACAAGCTGTGTGACAAAACGATGCCCCACCCCCAGCCGCTCCAAGGCAAACAGCGAGGTGATGGTCTTGGCCACCGAGGCGGGCGGTTGCGCCAGATCGGGGCTTTCCGCCTCCAGCACCCGCCCGGTGGCCGCATCCGCCACCACGAACCCCACCGCCCCGCCCAGCCGCGCCGCCGCAATCAGATCCGCCACGGACGGCCCGGCGTCGGCGGCAACCTCCAGCAACCCGCCGCCCCGGCGATGCGGCCGCAACGACCGCAACGGCGCCTCGGCCCACAAGGGTGTCGCCACCCCCGCCAAAAGCGCGCCCAACACCGCGCGCCGCGAAATGTCATTCATCCTTGCCATGCCGCGACCCTAGCCGCAGCCCCCAGAACACCGCAAGCACCCCACCCGGCTTTCGGCTTCACCTTTGCACAAATATCCTCGGGGAGTGATGCGCGATCAGAAAACCTCCAGTGGAGGTTTTCCGCGAAGAACGCCCGGCCCGTGGCCGGGCTGGGTGGGCAACGCGCCCCCCACCTTCCATTCGCCCCGTGCCCGAATGGCCGAGGACGACAGATCCACCAGCGGCACATTTGCCAGACACCACGCGGGCGGCGCCAGATCGCCCAGCCGCCCCGCCGCCGCACCCTGCACCCGCTCGCCACGGTATATCCGCGCCGCCCGGCTGGCCCGTGCCGCCAGCCCCGCCCCCGGCCGCGCCAACACCCCCACCGGCACATGCGCCATGATCCATTCCCAACGTTCCCAGCGGTGAAACTGCGCCAGGTTGTCCGCCCCCATCAGCCAGACGAACCGCACCCCGGGATAGATCGCCTGCAGCTTCGCCAGCGTCGCCGCCGTATAGCGCGTGCCCAGCCGCGCCTCCAGATCGGTCACCACCACCCGCGGATGCTGCATCACCGCCCGCGCCCGCGCCAACCGCTGCGCCATCGGCGCCGGACCCTTGGCCTTCAGCGGATTGCCGGGGCTGACCAGCCACCACACCCGGTCCAGCCCGAACCGCTTCAGCGCCTCGCGGCTGATATGGGCGTGCCCTTCATGCGCCGGATCAAACGATCCGCCCAGAAGGCCGATGGTCATGCCCGGCGTGGCAATGGGAAACCCCTGTCTCATGCCTGCTTTCCTAGCCCAAACCCCGCCACCCGCGCAGCACAAAATCCGCAAGCTGCCAACTGCACCACCGCGTTGCCCTCGTGCCGAACAATCGCTATGACACGCCGCAAGCACGCCCCGCAGGATGGAGATGATCATGGCCACTTATCAATACGTCTACCATATGGAAGGCGTCTCCAAAGCCTATCCCGGCGGCAAGAAATGTTTCGAGAACATCCACCTGAACTTCCTGCCCGGGGTGAAGATCGGCGTGGTCGGCGTCAACGGCTCGGGCAAATCCACCCTGCTGCGGATCATGGCCGGCATCGACAAGGATTTTCAGGGCGAGGCCTGGGCCGCCAAGGGCGCGCGCGTCGGCTACCTGCCGCAGGAGCCGCAACTGGACGAGAGCCTCGATGTGCGCGGCAACGTCATGCTGGGGGTGGCCGACAAGCAGGCGATCCTGACCCGCTACAATGACCTTGCGATGAACTATTCCGACGAGACCGCCGAGGAAATGGCCACTCTGCAGGACACCATCGACGCGCAGAACCTGTGGGATCTCGATAGCCAGATCGACGTGGCGATGGAGGCTTTGCGCTGCCCGCCCGACGATGCCGCGGTTTCCACCCTGTCAGGCGGCGAAAAGCGCCGGGTGGCGCTGTGCAAGCTGCTGCTTGAAGCCCCCGACATGCTGCTGCTGGACGAACCGACCAACCACCTGGACGCCGAATCCATCGCCTGGCTGCAACAGCATCTGATGGCCTATACCGGCACCATCCTGATCGTCACCCACGACCGCTATTTCCTCGATGACATCACCTCTTGGATTCTGGAACTGGAGCGCGGCCGCGGCATCCCCTACGAGGGCAACTATTCGGCCTGGCTGGAACAGAAGGCCAAGCGGCTGCTGCAGGAAGCCCGCGAAGACAAGGCCAAGCAGAAGGTGCTGCAACGCGAGCTGGAATGGATCCGTTCCGGCGCCAAGGCGCGGCAGACCAAGCAGAAGGCCCGGATCTCGAAGTACAACGAGATGGCCAACCAGTCGGAACGCGAGCGCATCTCCACCGCCCAGATCATCATCCCGAACGGCGAACGGCTGGGCGGCAAGGTGATCGACGTGCAGGGCCTGAAGAAGCACATGGGCGACAAGCTGCTGATCGAGAACCTCAGCTTCACCCTGCCGCCGGGCGGCATCGTCGGCGTCATCGGCCCCAACGGTGCCGGCAAATCCACCCTGTTCCGCATGATCACCGGGCAGGAGCCGCCGGACGAGGGCTCCATCACGCTCGGCGACACCGTGCAGCTTTCCTATGTCGATCAGTCGCGCGACTCGCTGGACCCCAACAAGACGGTGTGGGAGGAAATCTCCGAAGGGCTGGAGGTGATCCACCTTGGCGACGCCGAAATGAACTCGCGCGCCTATTGCGGGGCGTTCAACTTCAAGGGCCCGGACCAGCAGAAGAAGGTCGGCATCCTGTCGGGCGGCGAGCGCAACCGGGTGCACCTGGCCAAGCTGCTGCGATCCGGTGGCAACGTGCTGCTGCTGGACGAACCGACCAACGATTTGGACGTGGAAACCCTGCAGGCGCTGGAATCCGCCATCGACGAATTCGCCGGTTGCGCGGTGATCATCAGCCACGACCGCTTCTTCCTGGATCGCCTCTGCACCCATATCCTGGCCTTCGAGGGCGATGCCCATGTCGAATGGTTCGAGGGCAACTTCGAGGCTTACGAGGAAGACAAGGTGCGCCGTCTGGGGCCGGATTCGATCGAGCCGAAGCGGGTGAAATACAAGAAGTTCACCCGGTAATCGCCCGGCGACCGGTCGGAAACATCCTTCACTGCTCCGCTTTTCGGGCGCCCCTGCATCGCTTCATTTCCTGTTAATCGCCACCCGGTAAAACGGATGTGGGGCGACAGCAGTGCTGCGCCCGTGCAGGTTCGCGCCCGATGCCAGCGCCATGCCGCATGGGTTTGAAAGTGCGGGCTGGAACAAGGCGAAGGGGTGCGCATGAGAATAACGATCAAGCTGAAACTGCTGGCGAGTTTCCTTCTGGTCTTTGCGCTTTCTGCGACGGCGGTCGGGCTCGCGGTCCGCACCCTGCTGAACTCCAATGCGATGTTCAATCAGCTGGTGGAAACCCAGTATCCGCGCGTGGCGCTGGCCGAACGGCTGAACGCCGAGCAGCTTCAGTTCAGCATCGTCATGCGCGACCTCGTTTCTTCGGCAAGCCAGAACGAACGGCAAACCCGGATGGACGAGATCGCCGCGATCCGCCAGCAGATGACCGACAGCATCACGGCGCTGACCGCCGCGACCGACGAGAGCGGTCGCCCGGCGCTGGACGCCTACAGCGCCGCACGCGCCGAGGCGATCGCCATCAACAACCGGGTGTTCAAACTTGCCCAGGATGGCCGGAAGGACGACGCGCTGCATCTTCTGGCGACCGAATCCCGGCAGGGCATGGCGCGGCTGGAGGCCGCGCTGACCACCTTCCGCTCGGGTTACATCGCTGAAATGGATGCGATGGCTGCACAAGCCCGTGCCAACATGGCGACCTCGCTGCGCAATCTTGGCTTCATCCTGGCAGCGGCGGCGGGTCTGGGCGGCCTTGCGGCCTTTGCCATGATGCGCACCATCGGCGTCGGGTTGAACCGCGCGGTGACGCTTCTGGATCGGGTCGCCGGCGGTGACCTCGGCCATACTGCAGAGGTGCGCGGCAGCGACGAGATCAGCGCCATGCTGACCGCCGCGAATTCGATGGTCATCCGGCTCCGCGACGTATTGGGCAGCGTTTCCGGCGTGGCCCGGCAGGTCGCCTCTGGCAGCGTCCACATAGCCAAAACTTCGGGACAGCTCAGCCAGGGCGCGACCGAGCAGGCCTCGGCCACCGAACAGGCCTCGGCCTCTGTCGCCGAAATGGCCGCCAACATCAACCAGTCGGCCAATAATGCGGCCCAGACCGAGCAGATCGCCCTCCGCTCGGCCGTGGACGCCCGTGCCTCCGGCAAGGCGGTGGCCGAAGCAGTGGATGCGATGCAGGCCATCGCCGCGCGTGTCCTTGTGGTGCAGGAAATCGCCCGACAAACCGACCTGCTGGCGTTGAACGCCGCGGTCGAGGCGGCGCGCGCCGGCGAACATGGCCGCGGTTTTGCCGTGGTCGCCTCCGAGGTGCGCAAACTCGCCGAGCGCAGCCAGGCTGCGGCGGCCGACATCTCGACGCTTTCATCAAGCACGGTGCGAGCCGCGTCCACCGCCGGCGAAATGATCGACCGTCTGGTGCCGGACATCGAACGCACCTCCGGCCTTGTCAGCGAGATTTCCGTTGCCGCCAGAGAACTGGCAACGGGTGCCGAGCAGGTGGCGCTGGCCATCCAGCAGCTTGACCTGGTCACGCAGCAAAACAGTCAGGCATCGGAAGAATTGTCCACCAGCGCCAATGGACTGTCCGGCCAGGTCGATCAGATGGAGCAGGCGATCTCGTTCTTCGCCACCGGCATCGCGAAGGCGGTTCCCGCGGCTGCGGCCCGTCTGCCCGCGCAGGCGGCCATGACGCGGCTCACCGCATCGTCCGGCCGCGCGGCGTCCGACGGAGTGCATGGCACTGCCCTCGCCAAGGACGGGTCACGCCGCAAAGTCGCCTGAGGGCGTCTTGGCCAGTGGCCGCGACGGCAAAATACGCCGGCCGCCGCGCGCGCGGCAGGTCAGCCCGCTGCTTTACTCGAAAGCGCAGCCCTTCTTCACGCCCAGCGCGCGGAACACCGCGGCGGCGGGGCAGAAGCCGGTGAAGCTGGACTGGATCAGGTTGGCGCCGATGAACACGGTGAACCACATGAACAGCGGCGACACCCAGAGGGTCAGCGCCATGCTGAGCAGCACCATTACACCGGCAAACAACAGAACAGAGCGATCAAGGGTCATCCTACATCTCCCAAAGCCGACGCCCCAAGCGCCCGCGACCTGGAATACCTAGCAGCCCGACAAAACAAATTCAAGTATCTGAATATAAATTCTACCCCCACAGCCCCAAAGGCTGCGGCGTAAAGCCGGGGAAAACCGTTGCGGCGTCGGCAAGACCCATGTGCCCGGCCAGAAGCTCTGCCAGGACAATGCGGTAGTCGGTGGTTACCGCGAGGTCCGCGCCCTCGTCCAGCGCGGCATTGTCCAGCCCGGGCCAGCGCCCCAGCATCCGCCCGCCCTTGGCTTGCGGCCCCAGCACCATCATCACGTTGCCGCGCCCGTGGTCGGTGCCGCCGCCCGAGTTGGCCCGCAGCCGCCGCCCGAACTCGCTCATCACCACCACCGACACGTCCTGCTGCAACGGCCCCAGGTCGCGCCAGAACGCCATCAGCGCATCCGACAACCCGCCCACCAGCCCGGCGAATGGCCCGGCCTGCCCGACGTGGGTGTCCCAGCCCGGCACATCCACCGTCGCCACCCGCAGCCCCAGGTCAAGCTTGATCGCCTGCGCCACCGTCATCAGCGGCGCCGACAGCGGGTTGTCGCCAGGGTAGTCCACCGCAGCCGCATAGGGCACCACCGCCTGATCGGCTTCCGACCAGATCCGGCCGCCGATCACGTCGGAAAGTGCCAGCAATTCCTGCACCGGCAACGCCAGCGCCGCGTGGCTGCCGAACCCCGTTGCCAGCCGCGCCTTCACCACCGGAGCCAGCCAGTTGCCGGTGCCGATCATCAGATCCTCCAGCACCCCGGCCACTGCCGCATCGGCCCCCAGCAGGCTGGCCGGACGGCTGGCCCCCACCGCCAGCGCCGGCATCGGCCCGCCCGGCCGCGCCGTGGCCAGCCAGCGCGAAATCCACCCGCCCGGATCGCCCGGCGCCAACGCGGCCCCGAACAGCCCGCGCTCGATCCGGGCTTCGGCGTCGAAATGGCTGCGGGTGGCATCGGGCAGGCCCGAGGCATGGATCAGCGACAGATCGCCCGCGTCATACAAGTCGGCCAGCGCCCCGGCGCTGCGGTGAAAGCGGAATTCGACATCCGCCAGGTCCTGCGCGATCCGCCGTCCCGCCGCATCGCCCTTGCGCAACACCCGCAATTCCTCGGGCCGCGCGGCGATCAGGTCGGGGTCCGAGGATGGGCACACCAGCCCCAGCCCGTCCGCCCCGCCACGCAGGAACAGCACCACCATGATCGGATCGCGCGCCATGCCCACCCCCTACCGCAACAGGAATTCCGGCGTCAGCGCCGCCAGCGCGATCGCGGCGACCGCCACGCCGCGCCGGTTTTCCGCCGAGAGATCACCGACAGGCACTGCCGGATCAATGCCAAGATCGGCCAGCGCCGCCCCAACCAACACGCCCGCCGCCTGATCGCCGATCAACCGTGCAGCCCAGCCTTCAGCAAAGGCACCCTGCGTGCCATCCGCCGCCGAAAACTCGATTCTGGCACTGGCAAACCAGTCCTCATGGGCATAAAGCGCCAGATCGACCGTCCGGTTCAGCGTGCTGGCACCGGTCCAGGCCTCGATCCGGTCGCTGTGGCCGGTCGGCGGGCCGTATTCATGCTGATACCAGCCCGCCCGCGCCAGCTCCCAATGGAAGGCGATCTCGGGGCTATCGACCTCGGCACCGGTGGCGCGATACAGCGCCGCCAGCATCTCGAACGGGCGGCGCAGCTTGCCCGGCGGGGTGGCGGCAAATTCGGGCGACAGCACCAGCGCCCGCAGCACCTGCGCGATCTGGTCGGGCGCATCGACGGCGGCCAGAAACACCTCTGCCAGCCGCGCCACCAAACCAGGGTCGGGCGCATCCGCCAGCAGCCGCCGCGCGATCTTTTCGCAGACGAATGACGCGGTGCCGGGGTGCCGGGCCAGGATGTCCAGCACCCGCTCGCCATCCGCCATCGGCGCGGCATTGCCCTCGAACTCCACCGCGAGTATCCGCTTCTGATAGGGGTCGTGCCAGGCCTCGACATAGTGGAACTGCCCGGTGCGCGGTGCCTCTACCCCTTCGGAAATCCAGCGGCCATCGCCAACGCTCCAGCCGGTAAAGGCCCGCGCGACCTCGTAAACATCCAGATCAAGATAGCCCAGCGCCAGCCCGGCATCCGCCCCCGGCACCTCGTGCCAATGGTGGAACCGGTCGTTCAGATAATTCCCCGCCCCCAGCGTGTGCAACTCCAGCAACTCGCGGGCATAGTTCTCGTTGGCCGGGCTGGCGCGGCTTTCGTCGTTGTTCAGATAGTACAGCATGGCGGGTGAACGGGCCACCTCGCCCAGCATCACCCGGAAATTGCCGAACACATGCTGCCGCAGGGTGGCGTCGTGGCTGGCAAAGAACGCCGCAGTGAACTCGTTTTTTGCCGAGTTGACGTTGAAATGGTCGTGCCAGAACTGCGTCATCACCTCGCGCAACTGTGCGGGCGCATGCACGGCGCGGATCAGGCTGGCCGCGATCACCTCGCGCGCCGGGCGGGCGCGTTCGTCATAGTTCATGCCCTGCGACCAATCCACCAGCCGCATCAGATCGGCGGGGTTGGCCGTCAGCGCCGACAGCGGCCGCATCTCGTCGGTCGCGCGCCATTTGTGGCCGTTCTCGTCCTCGCCCGCCTCGTAGTTGATCCGCAGCCGCGCCGCCGCCAGCCGTTCGTCCAGCCCGGCATCCGCCACCGGCAGGGCCAGTTGCGCCTCCAGCCAGCCTTCGGCCCCCAGCGCCGCGAAGGCGGTCCGCGAGGCTTCATCGGCACCAAAGCTCAGGCGGTTCAGCCATAGGTCCGCCTGCGGCCCCACTGCGGCCCGGCCTGCACGTGGCAATGCCAACGTGGCCACCGCGGCCAGCATGCTCTGATGAAACGCCCGGCGGGTCAGCATCTTCGGCCTCACGACAATTCTGCTGGGCCAAGCCTAGCACGCCCCGCCGCGCCCGCGTCAACCGCGCCTGATCCGCCAGATCTCCCGACGGCAGAAACCCGCCTTAGCCAGAGAACAGGAAGTGCAGCACGTCGCCGTCCTTGACCTCGTAGGTCTTGCCCTCGACGCGGAACTTGCCCGCTTCCTTGGCCCCGGCCTCGCCATTGCCGGCGATATAGTCGTCGTAGCCGATGGTTTCGGATCGGATGAAGCCCTTCTCGAAATCGCCGTGAATGACCCCCGCCGCCTGCGGTGCCAGGGTGCCCTTGGCAATCGTCCAGGCCCGCGCTTCCTTCGGGCCGATGGTGAAATAGGTCTGCAACCCCAGCAGCTCGTATCCGGCCTTGATCAACCGATCGAGCCCGGCCTCGTGCAGCCCCATCTCCTCCAGAAACATCGCCGCCTCATCAGCGGGCAACTGGCTGATCTCTTCCTCGATCCGGGCCGAGATTACCACCGAGGCCGCGCCCTGCGCCGCCGCCATCGCCGCCACCCGGTCGGACTGGCTGTTGCCATGGGCCGCCGAGGCTTCCTCGACGTTGCAGACGTAAAGCACCGGCTTCGAGGTCAGCAGTTGCAACAGCCGCCAGTTGCGGGCGTCATCCGCCGCCACCTTGACGCTGCGGGCAGGCTTTCCCGCCTCCAGCGCCGCAAGGGCTGCCCGCAGCAGCCGGTCCTGATCGACCGAGTCCTTGTCGCCGCCACGGATTTTCCGCGACAGGTTGGCCAAACGCCGCTCGATGGATTCCAGATCGGCCAGCATCAGCTCGGTTTCAATGGTCTCGGCATCCGCGACCGGGTCGATGCGGCCTTCGACATGGGTGATGTCGCCGTCTTCGAAACAGCGCAGCACATGGGCGATGGCGTCACATTCGCGGATATTGGCCAGGAACTGGTTGCCCAGACCCTCGCCCTTGCTGGCGCCGCGCACCAGACCCGCGATATCGACAAATGTCATCCGCGTCGGGATGATCTGCTTCGAACCCGCAATCGCCGCCAGCTTTTCCAGCCGCGCATCCGGCACCGCCACCTCGCCCACGTTCGGCTCGATGGTGCAGAACGGAAAATTCGCCGCCTGCGCCGCCGCCGTCCGGGTCAGCGCGTTGAACAGGGTCGATTTGCCCACGTTCGGCAGCCCGACGATCCCCATCTTGAAGCCCATGAGCCTATCTCCACCAAGGTTTGAGCGGCTTTTAGGCAAGCCCCCGCCCGGGCGCAAGCGCCGCTTGGCCAAAGCCCGATTCGATGGCAGGATACCTGCGGGGAGGATTCAACAATGACCTTCATGCCCTACCTGCATTTCGACGGCACCTGTGCGCAGGCGATGCGGTTCTATGCCGATCTGTTCGGCGGCACCAACCTGCAACTGATGACCTATGCCGAGGCGCCGCCGGGCCAGATGCCGCCCTCCGACCGCATCATGCATGCGCAGTTCACCGCGGCGGGCGGCACGCTGATGGCGTCGGACTATCCGCCGGGCATGGCCGCGCAACCGCAGACCAGCGTCAGCGTGATGACCGCCCCGGCCTCGGTGGACGAGGGGCAGCGGCTGTTTGCGGCACTGGCCGAGGGCGGCAGCGTGGTGATGCCTTGGGGGCCTACCTTCTGGTCGCCCGGTTTCGGCATGGCGCAGGACCGCTTTGGCACCCACTGGATCATTGGCGTCGAACAACCCGCCGCGTGAGCCATTGATTTTCCCGGCGGCATCGCGCAAACCCCTGCCAGCACTTGCAGGGGAAGCCAGATGACCAGGATCGACGCCAAATTCGCCGCGCTGCGGGCCGAGGGCAAGAAGGCTTTCGTGGCCTATATCATGGCGGGCGACCCTGATCTGGCAACCTCGGCGGCGGTGATGCAGGGCCTGCCGGGGGCGGGCGTCGATATCATCGAACTGGGGATGCCCTTCACCGACCCGATGGCCGATGGCCCCACCATCCAGTTGGCGGGCCAACGCTCGCTGGAGGGCGGGCAGACGCTGCAAAAGACCCTCGATATGGCGGCAGCCTTCCGCAAGTCCGACAACACCACGCCGATCGTGCTGATGGGCTATTACAATCCGATCTATTCGCGCGGCGTGGCGAAGTTTCTGGTCGATGCCAAAGCGGCGGGGATCGACGGGCTGATCGTGGTCGATCTGCCGCCCGAGGAGGATGCCGAACTTTGTATCCCGGCGCAGGCGGCGGGGCTGAACTTCATCCGGCTGGCCACGCCCACCACCGATGCCAAACGCCTGCCGAAGGTGCTGCAAAACACCTCGGGCTTTCTCTACTACGTTTCGATCAACGGCATCACCGGGGCGGCGGCGGCCAATCCGGCCGACGTGGCGCCGGAAGTGGCGCGGATCAAGGCCAAGACCGACCTGCCGGTGATCGTGGGTTTCGGCATTTCCACGCCCGACGCCGCCCAGGGCATCGCCGCGATTGCCGATGGCTGCGTGGTGGGGTCGGCCATCGTCAAGGACATCGGCGCGGGCAAGCCGGTGGCCGAGGTGCTGGCCAATGTGGCGGCGCTGGCCGCGGGCGCGCACCGGGCCTGAGGCCCTATGAAAGCCCCGGGATCGGCACGCCGAAGGTCTGCACCAGCAGCACCGCGTTCAGCGACAGCACCACCACCGCCCCCAGGATCGCCAGATTGCGCACCAGCGGCCGGTTGACGTAAGGCCCCATGATGTCGGACCGGCTGGTAAAGATCACCAGCGCCAGCATCGGCACCGGCAGCGCGATGCTCAGCACCACCTGGCTCATCACCAGCGCCTGCGTCGGGTTCACCCCCCAGGCCACCACGGCAAAAGCCGGCACCATCGTCACCAGCCGCCGCAGCCAGATCGGGATGCGGATGCGCACGAAACCCTGCATGATCATCTGCCCGGCCATGGTGCCCACCACCGAACTGGAGATGCCCGACACGATCAGCGAGGTCAGAAACACCGCCGCCGCCGCTCCGCCCAACAAGGGCGTCAGCGTGTGATAGGCGGTCTCGATTTCCGCCACATCGCTGTGCCCGGCATGAAAGGCCGATGCTGCCATCATCACCATCGCCATGTTCACCAGCCCGGCCACCGCCAAGGCCAGAACCACCTCGATGTTCGAAAAACGCAACAGCTTGCGCCGCTCGGCCTCGTTTCGCAGCGGCGCGCGCGACTGCGTCAGGCCGGAATGTAGGTAAATCGCATGTGGCATCACCGTGGCACCGATGATCCCCACCGCGATGGTCAGCGCCGCGGCATCGGGGATCTGCGGCAACACCAGCCCGCGTGCGGCTTCGGACCACACGATGGGGGCGATGAAAATCTCGATCAGGTAGCAAAGCCCGATCACCGCCACCAAGGCACCGATGATCAGCTCCATCGGCCGGAAGCCGCGGCCCTCGAACATCAGGATGCCGTAGGTCACGATGGCGGTGACCGCCATCCCCGCCATCAGCGGCATGTCGAACAGCAGCGCCAGACCAATCGCACCACCCAGAAATTCCGCCAGATCGGTGGCCATGGCGGCGATCTCGGAAATCACCCACATGACCATGACCACCGGCCTTGGAAAATTGTCGCGGCACAACTCTGCCAGGTTCTTGCCGGTGACGATGCCGACCCGTGCCGACAGCCCCTGGAACAGCATGGCGATCAGGTTGGCCATCAGCACCACCCACAGCAGGGCAAAGCCGTAACCCGCCCCGGCCTGGATGTTGGTGGCATAGTTGCCGGGGTCCATATAGGCGATCGAGGCGATGATTGCCGGCCCGGCGAACAGCCACACCGACCCCGGCCCGCCGCGCTTGCCCGCCAGCACCGCCGCCATGCCGCTGCGGGTGCGGCCAGTCATGGACAGGTCTGGTTTGCCGTCAGGCATACGACTGGTTTCTCCGCGTTGCATCTGCCGAAGTGAAGCCTAGGCTACACCTTTGTCAATCGGCAAATTCCCGTAGCCAGTTCAACAAAACGGGAGTCGATGCAACAAAGCTGCCAAATTGTAGCCTTGGCTCTATCTTCTGCCGCGATTTTCAGGAAAGGATCGTCCATCCCGGGCCAGCCCCGGCCCAGAAACAGGACAACGCCGGTGCCGCATCCCCCCCTGCCCGACAGCGACGCCGCCGCCCAGGCCGACCGCTTCAGCCATGCCCGCACCGCACAGTCGATGACCCTGCTGGAGGATTACACCGAGATGATCGACGATCTGGTGCGCGCCCATGGCGAGGCCCGGATCACCGATATCGCACACCTGATGGGCGTCACCCACCCCACCGCCACCAAGGCCGTGGCCCGGCTGAAGCGCGAAGGCCTGGCGGTGTCGCGCCCCTATCGCGGTGTGTTCCTGACCGAGGCGGGCAACGCCATGGCCGCCCGCGTCCGCGCCCGCCACCGCATCGTGGTGGATGTGCTGCTGGCGCTGGGCGTGCCCGCCGATGCCGCCGAGATCGACGCCGAAGGCATGGAGCATCACGTCTCCGCCGCCACGCTTGCGGCGTTCGAGGCTTACCTGCGGCGCTGACCATTGCGCCCACCCCGGAAGCGGCGCTATCAATCCAGCACGCCGTGCCGCAAAGGATGCCGCCATGCCCGTGATCACCTGCATCGAAGACCTGAAGCGCATCTATAAACGCCGCGTGCCGAAGATGTTCTACGACTATTGCGAAAGCGGCAGCTACACCGAGCAGACCTTTCGAGACAATGTCAGTGATTTCAGCCAGTTGCGGCTTCGCCAGAAGGTTGCGGTCGATATGTCGGACCGCTCGACCGCCAGCACGATGATCGGCCAGCCGGTCGCGATGCCGGTGGCGCTGTCGCCGGTCGGGCTGACCGGCATGCAAGCGGCGGATGGCGAGATCAAGGCGGCACGCGCGGCGGCGCGGTTCGGCGTGCCGTTCACCCTTTCGACCATGTCGATCTGTTCGATCGAGGATGTTGCCGCCCACAGCCCCGCGCCGTTCTGGTTTCAGCTTTACGTGATGCGCGACGAGGATTTCGTCGATGCGATCCTCGAACGCGCCAAAGCCGCCAAATGCTCGGCGCTGGTGCTGACGCTGGATCTGCAAATCCTTGGCCAGCGCCACAAGGATCTGAAAAACGGCCTGTCCGCGCCCCCCAAGCTGACGCTGCCGGTGCTGGCCGATCTGGCCACCAAATGGGCCTGGGGGCTGGAGATGCTTGGCACCAAACGTCGCAGCTTTGGCAATATCGTCGGCCATGCCAAGGGGGTCGGCAACACCTCCAGCCTGACAAGCTGGACCGCCGAGCAGTTCGACACCCAGCTGGACTGGACCAAGATCGCCCGCATCCGCGACCAATGGGGCGGCAAGCTGATCCTGAAGGGCATCCTCGACGCCGACGACGCCCGCCTTGCCGCCGATTTCGGGGCCGATGCCATCATCGTCTCGAACCACGGCGGCCGGCAACTGGACGGGGCGCTGTCGGCCATCCGCATGTTGCCCTCTATTGTGGCGGCAGTCGGCGAGCGGATCGAGGTGCATATGGACGGCGGCATCCGCTCGGGTCAGGACGTGCTGAAAGCGCTGGCCTTGGGGGCCAAAGGCACCTGGATCGGCCGCTCGTACATCTATGGCCTGGGTGCCATGGGCGAGGCCGGGGTAAGCAAGGCGCTGGAGGTGATCCAGAAAGAGTTGGACGTGTCGATGGCACTGTGCGGCGAGCGTGACGTCAAGTCGCTGCGCCGCGAAAACCTGCTGGTGCCGCGCGACTTTGAAGGCGACTGGGCCTGAACCAAGAAACTGCGGTCAGGACCGGCGCATCACCGGCTTCACTTGCCGCGCCCGGTCAGCCTGCTCCACAGCCCGCGGGCCTTGTCACGGGCGGCATCCGCGCTTGCATCCACCGCGTCCAGCGCGTTGTTCACGTCATCCATCGCAGGCTCGATGGTGCGCTCGCGGAACTGCAACCACATCCGCCGCAGCATCAGCAGCAAAAAGGCCACCAGCGCGATGAAAAGCGTATTGAACCACGGCCAGATCGAAACATCCGGCCCCGCCACCTGCCGCACCGAAACGGCGTTCGGGAAGATGGTGAACAACTGGTTTCGCCAACCGTAGTGGGTGATCGCCACCCATTTCGGCGATGCTTCGGTCGAGGTCAGGTCGGTCGCGGCCGCCTGCACATCAAAGCTGTTGACCTTGAAATACGGCGGCCAGCCCCAGCCGGTATCCTCGTTGCGATAGACCATCGGATCGCCGTCCTGCTGGATGGCCTGGATGAATTTCACATCGCGGCTGTTCGAGATGGTGCCATCGGTGCCGACATCCGGGGCGGCAAAGAACCAGCTGTTCTCGCCCAAGTCCATGCGCTGGGTGTTGGTGCCAACGATGCGCACGATGTCATGTTGCGGCAGCGTGTAATGCGCAAAGCTGAGCACAATCAGCAGGATCGTGCCCCAGAAGGTCCATTTCACATAACGCATGTCAGCCTCACCCGAAGTTCAGAACATAGAACAGCACGCCAAAGACCACTGTCGGCACCACATAGACCAGCCACACCAGTTTGGCCCGCAGGCTGCGGCGATAATCCCTCATGCCTGCCTCTATATAGGCATCGCGGTCGCCGTCCACACCCCCGGCGTCGAATTGCTTTTCCAGTTCCTCGCGCTGCACCGAGCGGGCATAGATCGAGACCAGCACGAACACCACCGTCAGCCCGACAAAGCCGAACAGAATCAGTCGCAAAATGCCCATCATAGCCTTGCCTTTCCTGTGGCCGCTCGGGGTCAAAGCAACTCTTGCATAGCGCGTTTTGCCGCATCAGGAAATCCGCCAGATGGCCGCGCCCCCATTCACCTTTGCCCAAATATCCCGGGGGGCGCCGCAGGCGGGGGGCAGCGCCCCCTTTGCCTTACAGCTTGTCGGCAATCGGGCATTTGCCCAGATCGCCACCGCAGTCCAGCGGCTTGTCCGACCCCTTCGGCGCGATGCTGGCGGCATGGGTGCAAAAGGGCACCGCCACCCGCTGCGGCGCAAACTCGCGCTGGCCGGGGCGGTGGGCATTGGCCCGCAGCACCTTGATTTCGGTCCGGTAGAACGTGCAGCGTTCACTCATGTCGTTTCCCATCGTTGTAAGATCGCCAGGTCCGGCCTGCCCTGTCCATACCTGAAACCGCCGCCCGGGCAAGCCGATCCTGAAAATTGGCCAATCCCCGCCGCGCCCGGCTCTTGCCGAAACCGCCCGTGGCGGGCAAGCTTGCCCCATGCAGACCGCCCGCCTCCTTGCCGAGATCGACGCCCGCCGCGACGGGCTGATCGCGCTGACCCAAAGCCTGATCCGCATCCCGACGCTGAACCCGCCCGGCCTGAACTACCGCGATATCTGCGATTTCCTGGCCGCGCGCCTGACTGCCGCTGGCTTTTCCACCCGGTTGATCCGTGCCTATGGCACCCCCGGCGACAGCGACGCCCACCCGCGCTGGAACCTGATCGCCCGGATCGAAGGCGCCGCCCCCGGCGATTGCGTGCATTTCAATTCGCACCATGATGTGGTCGAAGTCGGCCATGGCTGGACTCGCGACCCGTTCGGCGGCGCAATCGAAGGCGACCGCATCTATGGCCGCGGGGCTTGCGACATGAAGGGCGGTCTTGCCGCCTCGATCATCGCCGCCGAGGCGTTCATTGCCACCCACCCCGATTTCCGCGGCAGCATCGAATTGTCCGCCACGGCAGACGAGGAATCCGGCGGCTTTGGCGGCGTGGCCTACCTTGCCGAACAGGGCGCCTTCGCCCATGTGCAGCACGTCATCATCCCCGAGCCGCTGCACAAGGACCGCATCTGCCTTGGCCATCGCGGCGTCTGGTGGGCCGAGGTGGAAACCTTTGGCCGCATCGCCCACGGCTCGATGCCTTTTCTGGGCGACAGCGCGATCCGCCACATGGGCGCCGTGCTGCACCAGATCGAAACCGTGCTTTACCCGCTGCTGGCCAGCAAACACACCGCCATGCCGGTCGTCCCCGAACAGGCCCGGCAATCGACGCTGAACATCAACTCGGTCCACGGCGGCGAGGCCGAGCCTGACCCCGATTACACCGGCCTGCCCACCCCCTGCGTCGCCGACCGCTGCCGCATCATCCTGGATCGCCGCTTCCTGATCGAGGAAGACATCGCGCAGGTCAAAGCCGAACTCACCGCCCTGCTGGAAACCGTGAAAGCCCAACGCCCCGGCTTCACCTACGAGGTCCGCGACCTCTTCGAGGTGCAGCCCACCCTGACCGACCGCGACGCCCCGGTGGTGCGCACAACCGCCGCCGCCATCGAACGGGTGCTGGCCCGGCAGGCGCAATATGTGGTCTCGCCCGGCACCTACGACCAGAAACACATCGACCGCATCGGCCGACTGCACAACTGCATCGCCTACGGCCCCGGCCTTTTGCATCTGGCACACCAGCCCGACGAATGGATCGGCATCCAGGACATGACCGACAGCGCCAAGGTCATGGCGCTGGTGCTGGCCGATCTGCTTGGCTAACCCTTTTCATCTGTTCTCAAATATCCCGGGGGGTGATGAGCGCCCGGAA
Organism: Rhodobacter ferrooxidans; assembly: GCF_000176015.1. GTDB lineage: Bacteria > Pseudomonadota > Alphaproteobacteria > Rhodobacterales > Rhodobacteraceae > Pseudorhodobacter_B > Pseudorhodobacter_B ferrooxidans. The sequence goes on from NZ_ACYY01000016.1 coordinate 25,329, forward strand.
AACCTTCCAGTGGAAGGTTTTCAGCGAAGAACGCCCGGCCCGTAGCCGGGCTGGGGGGGGCTGGCCCCCCGGCTGCTTCCCCTAGACCGGAATATTGTCGATCAGCCGCACGCCGTCCAGCCAGGCCGCCGCCAGCATCCGGCGCGGCCGGGTCGGGTCGTCCGAGGGCAGCAGCGTGCCCGCGTCGCGCAACTCGATGTATTCGACCCGATCAAAACCCGCCGCCCGCACCTTCTCGGCGGCCTCGCGAATCGCCATGCGGTCGGATTGCCCGGCCCTTATATCCGCCGCCGCCGCCGTGATCGCGGCAAACAGCACCGGTGCCTTCACCCGCCCGGCCTCGGTCAGCCGGGCGTTGCGCGAACTCATCGCAAGCCCGTCCACCTCGCGGATGGTCTCGCAGCCGACAATCTCCACCGCCAGATTCAGGTCCAGCACCAGCTTCTGCACCACCTGCAACTGCTGCCAGTCCTTCTGGCCGAAATAGCCGCGGTCGGCCAGAGTCATGCCGAACAGCTTGGCCACCACCGTCGCCACCCCGTCGAAATGCCCGGGGCGCATCCGACCCTCCAGCGGCTCCGACACGCCCGAAACCGACACCGTGGTGGCAAAGCCCTCGGGGTAAACCTCCTCCGCTGCGGGGGCGAAGATCAGGTCCACCGGCACCGTGGCCAGCAAGGCGGCGTCGGCTTCCTCGGTGCGGGGGTATTTCTTCAGATCATCGGGGTTGTTGAACTGCTTGGGGTTCACGAAGATCGTGGTGATCACCCGGTCGCAGTCGCGCCGAGCGGCACGGGCCAGCGACAGATGGCCGTCATGCAGCGCCCCCATGGTCGGCACGACGCCCACCACTTCGCCCGCCGCTTTCCAGCCGCGCACCGTCTGGCGCAGGTCGGCGACCGTCCGGACAATCGGGGTCATTTCTTCACCGGCACCACATCGGGGAACGCATGTTCAGGCGCCGGGAAGGTGCGGGCGCGCACCTCGGCGGCATAATCGGCGATGGCCGCATCCGCCGCCTGCCCCAGATCGGCATAGCGTTTCACGAACTTCGGGCGGAAGGCGGTGAACATGCCCAGCATGTCATCCACCACCAATATCTGCCCGTCGCAGCGCACCCCGGCGCCGATGCCGATGGTGGGGATGCTCAGGGTCTGGGTGATCCGCGCCGCCAACCCCTCGGGCACCTTTTCCAGCACCACCGAGAAGGCGCCCGCGGCCTGCACCGCCTCGGCATCCGCCATCACCCGCGCGGCATCGGCATCGCGGCCCTGCACCTTGTAGCCGCCCAGCGTGTTCACCGCCTGCGGTGTGAGGCCCACATGCGCCATCACCGGCACGCCGCGCGCCACCAGAAAAGCGATGGTGTCGCGCATATGCACCCCACCCTCCAACTTCACCGCCGCCGCGCCGGTTTCGGCCATCAACCGGCTGGCGTTGCGAAAGGCCTGCGCCGGGCCTTCCTCATAGCTGCCAAACGGCATGTCGATCACCACCATGGCCTTCTCGGCGCCCCGCACCACGGCTTTGCCATGCAGGATCATCATCTCCAGCGTCACACCAAGGGTCGAGGGCAGGCCGTGCAGCACCATCCCCACCGAGTCGCCGACCAGCGCGATGTCGCAATGCGCATCGACCAGCCGCGCCACCGGCGTGGTATAGGCGGTCAGGCAGACGATCGGCACGCCGCCCTTGCGGGCCAGAATATCGGCAGGCAGCGTCGGGCGCAGGGGGGTCGAGGCACTCATGGCGCGGCTCCGTCATGTAAGGGGCGGTTGCGGCTTTATAGCCCTGCCCCCGATGCCGCACCAGCAGAACTTGCCACGCTGCACTGCGGCGAAAACCGCCGCTTGACCCGGCTCTCCGGCGCAGGTCGAATGTGGCAAACCCCAAACCGAGAGGCCCCATGCCCCTGCACACCCGCCTGAACCGCGACGGCATCCCCCCCGAGATCAGCCGCCCCGACCCGGCGAAGCTGATTTCCGGCGATCCGCTGCACAGCACCTGGAATTTCGAAGACCGCGACGGGCTGTATTGCGGCTTGTGGCACTCCACCATCGGCGCCTGGCGGGTGGCCTATGACGAATGGGAGTATTTCCATATACTTGAGGGCCGCTCGCAACTGACAGATGCCGATGGCCAGACCATCACGCTGAACCCCGGCGACAGCCACATCATCCGGCCCGGCTTTCGCGGCATCTGGACGGTGCTTGAACCGACGCTGAAAGACTATGTGATCAGGGTGTGATCTCAGGCCGGTGGCGGGCTGGCCTGCACCAGATAGCCATCGGCCCCCTGCCGCAGAACCCCTTCCAGCCGCTGCGATTCCGCAGCACTGCGCACCTTGACCTGCGCCCCCAGCGGCACCCGGTCGAACAGGTCGATGGCGTCCTGATTGAACAGCCGGATGCAGCCTGCCACAGTCGCCTTGCCCACGGCACTGGATTCCTGCGTGCCGTGAATACGGTAGAAGGTGTCGCGCCCGCCCTGATACAGATACAGCGCCCGCGCCCCCATCGGGTTGGGCGGCCCGCCGGGCAGACCGCGGGCATAGGGCGCGTAAAGCTCGGGGTTGGTGCGGATCATGTTCGGCGTGGGCGTCCAGGACGGCCAATGTTGCTTGCGCCGCACCACCGCCGACCCCGAAAAGTTGCGCCCCTGCTCGCCCACGGCAATGCCATAGCGCAGGGCCCGTTGCGGGCCGGTGACCAGATACAGATAGCGCGCATAGGGATCGACCACGACGGTCCCCACCGGCTCTGGCCCGGTATAGGCGACGGTCACGCGGCGATTGCGTTCGGTCAGATACGCCCTTGGCACCGCCGCCATGGCAAAGCCGCCATCCACCGCTGCCGCATAATGCCGTGCCACATCGGCCGACAGGTTGGCACTGCCCGTCACGCACCCCGCCAAAGCCAGCGCAAACAGCATCGACGCCGCCGCGCCCTTGAACTCTGAGATGCGCATGACAGCCTCCTTTTTGAACCCGTTCGATCACAACCACCACAGGACAGCCAGTCTAGCAGCATGCCGCTTCACAGGCCAACGCTGCGTCAGACCGGTTGCCGACAGTCGCCGCCACCCCAGCACAGCAAGACCGTTGACGCAATTTGCCCGCTGTCGCACCATGACCTTCGTCACCAACCCCGGAGATATTCATGAAACTGCAATTGTTTTCGCTTGTCCTTGCCGCAACGCTGGCCGGCCCGGCTGTATCCGGCGACGTGTTGGCCGACAATCCGGCCGCCATTGCCGAACTGATGCGGAATTTCGGCTATCGCGCCAACCTTGGCACCGATGACCAGGGCGACCCCAAGATCGATTCCTCGTCCGGCGGGTCGAATTTCTCGATCTATTTCTATGGCTGCACCAACGGCAAGGCCTGCGACTCGATTCAGTTTTCCTCGGGCTTCGATCTGACCAAGGGCAGCAGCTTGCAGGTGGTGAACGACTGGAACCGCGACAAACGCTACGGCAAGGCCTACCTTGACAACGAGATGGACCCGTTCATCGAAATGGACTTCAATCTGGATTTCGGCGGCATTTCGGACGAAAATTTCCGCGACAGTCTGGATATCTGGGAACGGCTGGTGGGCGATTTCAAGAAGCACATCAACTTCTGACGCCGCGCTGCAAACAGCAGAACGCCGGTCCGACACGGGGTCAGACCGGCGTTTTCAGAGGAACCGTGGCGCAATGAAACCGCTGCCCGCGTTCAGCCGTTGGCCTCGGCCGTATCGGTCGGAACCGCCGCTGTGGCACCCGGCACATAGGGCACGGCATGGCCGCCGTCGTCATCCATCATCGGGCCTTCGATGGCCAAGGATTCCTCCAGGCTGCGCACCTTCACATGCGCGCCGTGCCCGACGCGGTTGTAAAGGTCGATCGCATCCTGGTTGAACAGCCGGATGCAGCCCGCCGAGGTCGCCCGCCCGATCGAGGTGACATCCGAGGTGCCATGAATACGGAAGTAGGTGTCATGGCCATTGCGGTAAAGATACATCGCCCGCGCGCCCAGCGGGTTTGAAAGCCCGCCCGGCAAGCCGCCGGCATAGTCACGATACATGTCACCCTGAGTGCGCAGCATGTTGGCGGTGGGCGTCCAGGACGGCCACTCTTCCTTGCGCCCGATGTAGCCGCCCCCGCGGAAGGCAAGCCCGGCGCGACCAACGGCGATGGTGTAACGCATCGCCCGCCCGCCTTCGAGCACATAGTAAAGCCTGCGCGCATGGGTATCGACCACGATGGTCCCCGGACGGTCCGATGCCGCATAATCCACCTCGGCGCGTGGCACAGAGCCTTGCAGATATTGCGGATCCACCGCCTGAATGAAGAATTCCCCATCCTGCACCGCTTCATAGCCCGGAACCACCACGGGTTTGGGCGGTTCGGCGGCACAGGCTGAAAGGACCAGAACAAAGGCAAGCGAAATCAGGCGGCTGAGCATGGGTGTCACGGCAATCTCTGCTGGAAGGTAAACGGAGTGGCGCAACAAAGGGCAAAGCCGCTGCGCTGCGTCAAGCCCCCGTGTCACCGACCGGAAAGAAAAGCGCGGCGCCGTGGCAACAAAGGAAGGGTTTCATGCTGCGGACAGGCAGAAACGCCGGAATCCGATCCTGATCGGCACCGGCGTGCCTTGCTGGCATGATGCTGAAAAGGTTCATTCCAGACGCCAACATGCTTTCGGGCAGCAGCGATTCCATGGAATTTGCCATGGAAATGACCACTGCCCGCGATGTCTCGCGGTTACCCCACGACGTTGAATTCCGGGCCATAGGGGTAATGGGTGATGTCTTCCGGCCCGTCCTCGGTGACCACGAAGATGTCATGCTCGCGGTAGCCACCGGCGCCGGGCTGGCCTTCGGGGATGGTCAGCATCGGCTCCATCGAGATCACCATGCCGGGTTCCAGCACGGTGTCGATATCCTCGCGCAGTTCCAGCCCGGCCTCGCGGCCATAGAAATGCGACAGCACGCCGAAGCTGTGGCCATAGCCGAAGGTGCGGTATTGCAGCAATTGCCGCTCGGCCAGGAAGTCGTTGATCTCGGCGGTGATGGCGGAACAGGAACTGCCCGCCCGCAACAGTTTCATGCCGAATTCATGCGCGGCGATGTTGGCCTGCCAGATTTGCAGACTGGCCGGATCGACCTCGCCCACGAACATGGTGCGTTCAAGTGCTGTGTAGTAGCCCGAGATCATTGGAAAGCAGTTCAGCGACAGGATATCGCCGCGTTTCAACTTGCGGTTGGTGACCGGGTTGTGGGCGCCGTCGGTGTTGATGCCCGACTGGAACCACACCCAGGTGTCGCGGTATTCGGCATCGGGGAAGCGTTTGGCAATCTCGCGCTCCATGGCGTCGCGACCGGCGATGGAGACCTCCAGTTCGGTCACCCCCTCGCGCACCGCCTCGCGGATGGCATAGCCACCGACGTCGGCCACATTGGCGCCGTGCTTGATCAGCGCGATCTCGGCGGGTGATTTCATCATGCGCTGCGCCATGGTGGCGGGGGCGATATCCATGCCGCGTTTGGGGGCAAGAAAAGCGTTCAGCTTTTCCGAGCGTTCCAGCGTCAGGTGGTCGGCCTCGCAGCCGATGGCCTTGCCGGTGCCGGTGACCGAGGCCACCGCCCGCCACATGTTGTCGCGCTTCCAGTCGGTATAGGTGATGTTGTCGCCATGGCTGCGGCGCCAGGGCTGACCCGCGTCGATGCCCGCCGAAATGGTCACACATTCGGTGGCGGTCACCACGCAGGCATAGGGCCGCCCGAAGCTGCAATACAGGAACCCCGAATAGTAGGCGACGTTGTGCATCGAGGTCAGCACCACGGCATCCAGTCCGTGCAGCTCCATGATGTCGCGCAGACCGGCGATGCGGTCGTCGTATTCCTCGGGGGCAAAGGGCAGCAGTGCCTTGGTGCCATTGTGAAAGCGATACTGTTCCGGGCGTTCCAGCGTCATTTCAGACCTCATCAAGGGGGTATGCGCGTGCCGCGAGACCCCGAAAGATCCCGGCGTGCAGGACGACAGCAGGATCACCTGCAAGCAGAGGGAAGCGGTTTCCCTGTGACGACGCCATCGCCACGGCCTGCCGCCAAAATGCCCGGCAAATCGGCGCTTGGCAAGCCTGTGCTGGCGGATTCTTCTGGGCTTAAATACCCTCGCTGGTGCGGCAATTCTGGCAGGACGGCGTGACATCCGGCCTTGCCGTCTGGCATGGTGGCAAGGCGGGGGCTGTCTGCCCCCCGGCCGCTGATGGCATCAGCGGCTCCCCCCGAGGATATTTGAGAACAGATGAAGGGTTTGAGAATGAGGGCTGGGGCGCGGAACCTGATTACCGATGTGCCGGGGCTGCTGGTGGGCAATGCGCAGGATGCGGGGTTGCGGTCGGGGGCGACGGTATTGCTGGGGGCGGCGCCGTTTACTGCGGCGGTGCAGGTGATGGGTGGGGCGCCGGGGACGCGCGAGACCGATCTGCTGGCGCCGGACCGGCTGGTGCAGCAAGTCGATGCCTTGGTGCTTTCGGGCGGGTCGGCGTTTGGGTTGGATGCGGCCTCGGGGGTGGCGGATGGGTTGGCGGCGCTGGGGCGGGGGTTTGCGGTGGGGCCGGTGCGGGTGCCGATCGTGCCGGGGGCGATCTTGTTCGACTTGTTGAACGGCGGCGACAAGGCGTGGCGTGACAATCCTTACAAGGCGTTGGGGCGTGCGGCCTTGCAGGCGGCGGCCGTGGAGTTTGCCCTGGGCAGCGCCGGGGCGGGGTATGGGGCGTTGACCGGGCTTTGGAAGGGCGGGCTGGGGTCGGCCTCGGCGGTGCTGGCCAACGGGGTGACGGTGGGGGCGCTGGTGGCGGTGAACGCGCTGGGGTCGGTGACGGTGGGCGACGGGCCGCAGTTCTGGGCCGCCCCCTGGGAGTTGGGCGGCGAGTTCGGCGGGCTGGGGCTGCCGTTCCAGTTTACCCCCGACGACGAGCCGCAGCCCCGAAAGCGGATGGGGGCGGCCACCACGCTGGCCATCGTTGCCACCGATGCGGCGCTGACCCAGGCGCAGGCGTTGCGGCTGGCCACGGCGGCGCATGACGGCATGGCGCGGGCCATCGTGCCGTCGCACACGCCGATGGATGGCGATCTGGTGTTTGCCGCCAGCACCGGGGCGCGGGTGCTGGCCGAGCCGCTGGCCGACACCTTCCTGCTGGGCCACGCCGCCGCCTGCTGTCTGGCGCGGGCAATAGCGCGGGCGGTGTATCTGGCCGAGCCGATGCCGGGAGATTTGCAACCCGCCTGGGCCGGGCAGTTCGGGCGCTGACTACCAGCGGGTCAGGGCTGCCTCGTCGCTGTCTTTCGCGGCCACCCAATGCGCGCCCGCGGGTGTGATCTCGCATTTCCAGAACGGCGCGCGGGATTTCAGGTAGTCCATCAGGAATTCCGCCGCCGCAAAGGCCTCGGCCCGGTGGGCGGCAGCGGTGGCGACCATCATGATGACATCGCCGGGCAACAGGCGGCCATGGCGGTGGATCACCAACGCGTCGATCAGCGACCAGCGCGCCTGCGCCTGATCCATCATCGCGGCAATCGCGGTTTCGGTCATGCCGGGGTAATGCTCGATCTGCATCGCCAGCAGGTCGCCCGCGGCACTGTTGCGCACCAGACCAGTGAAGGTGACGATGGCCCCGGCGCCACTTGCCCCGGCAGCAAAACAGTTCGCCTCGGCGCCCGGATCGAAAGCCTCGGGCTGCACCGAAAGCCGCATCTCAGCCGCCAGTCATCGGTGGAAAGAACGCGACCTCGCGCACGCCGGCCAGGGGGGCGTCGAAACCGGCAAGCTGCTGGTCCAGCGCCACCCGCAGGCTGGCGCGATCGGCAAAGGCCAGCGCGTAACGCTCTTCGCGGGCCACCAGTTCGGCCACCAGATCGGCCACCGTGGCGGCGCTGGTTTCCACCTGTTCGCGCGGCACCCCGATGCGTTCGCGCAGCCAGGCGAAATACAGCACGTCGATCATGCGTCGTCCCGCAGGTAGGGCAGGGATTTGCGGAAATACTCCCAACCGGTGAGGAAGGTCAGCACCGCCGCGATCCAGATCAGGGTCAGGCCAACCAGCGTGGCATAGGACGAACAGCCGCGGGTGCCGCAAGAGCGGATCGGGTCGGCCAGTCCTTGGGTCACCAGATCGGCGTATTGCTCGGGGGTCATGCCCTGCCGCGCGATGCCTTCCAGATGTTCCAGACCGGTGCCAAGGAACAGCACGGCGATGGCCACCATCTGCGCCGTGGTCTTCCACTTGGCCAGTTTGGTCACCTTCAACAGCCCGGCCTTGGAGCCGAGGAATTCGCGCAGGCCGCCGACAAAGACTTCGCGGAACAGGATGACCGTGGCAGGCAGGATCAGCCAGGGGTTCATCCCGGAATAGCCGGTGATGATCAACAGGGCGATCACCACCATCGCCTTGTCGGCAATCGGGTCCAGCATGGTGCCGAACTTGGATTCCTGCTTCCACAGACGCGCCAGATAGCCGTCGAAATAGTCGGTGATGGCGGCGCTGATGAACAGCGACAGCGCGAACCAGTCGGCCCAGGGGCGGTGGAAATACAGAAACATGATCGGCACGCCTGGTGCTGCGAGAAGGCGAAGAACCGTCAGAGTGTTCGGAATGTTCCACTGCATGGGCGATGGATAGCAGGGGAAAGCCGTTGGGGGAAAGGGGAAATGCTTTCGTGGTGCCGGCCTGCGGCGATGCGGTGTTGGTCTGCCACAGGGCCGACGCGGCGGGGGGCACATGGAAATTATTGGTTCCACCGAAGGTCGCGCCGTGGCACAAATCGGCAGCCGGACCGAGAAAGGGAATGTTCTGCAATGAGACTGTCCCGCCGTTTTTTCCGCCTTTCCCTTTCGGGCCTTGGCCTGCTCGCCTCGACCATCGCCGCAGCGGCAGAGCCTGCTGCGGCCATCACCGACCTGAACGTGCGGTCAGGCTCGGGCACTCGTTTCCGCGTTCTGGACACGCTGACCCCCGGCGAAGTGGTCGATATCCGCGAATGTCGGCGCAACGGCTGGTGTCGTATCACCCATGACGGGCCAGAGGGCTGGGTGGCCTCGAACTACCTGACCACCGCCCCCGGCGTGCCGGGCGGTGGGCCAGAGTGTCGCCTTCGCATCAGCCGTGATGCCGACGGACCGGGCTTTGCCTTTGCCTGTGCTGGCGGTGCGGCACCGGCAGACACGCCAGCAAGCGAACCACCCGCGGGCGATCAGGCCCCGGCACCGGGCGCCCCCCCCGTGGGCGATCAGGCCTGCTTTTACGTCGAGCCGAACTTCGGCGGGGCCTCGTTCTGCTATGGTGCCGGCATCCTGCCAACGCTGAACGCGCAGTTCACCGACAAGATAAGCTCGGTGCGGGTGTTCGGCGCCGGTCGGGCGCGGCTGTGCGTCGAGCAGAACCTGAAGCCGTTCTGCCGCAATGTGACGGCAGACATGCCGATGCTGGGTCCTCTGATGAACGACAAGGCCTCGTCCGTGGCGGTCTATACCGGCGCCTGGGTGGAGCCGAACCTGACAGGGGCCGCGCCCAGCATCCATGCGACCGGGCCGCTGAACATTCCCGCCACCTGGACGGCCAATCTGGACAACGGCGTGATGGGCGGCGACGGCACGGATATCTGGTATCGGGTCTATGACCCGGCCACCCGCTTCATCGAGCCGCAGAATGGGGCGCTGCTGGCGCTTGGTGACGGATCAGACCGCGGCTATGACGGCTGCGCGGCGGCAGACTTCACCACGGACCCCATTCCGCTGATGACGCTGCCGGTGGGCAGCTTTGTCTGTGCAAGAACCGACGAGGGGCGGATCTCGCAATTCCGGGTCAATGGCTATGCCTGGGACAGCTTGCAGCTTGGTTGCGTCACCTTCGCGAACTGAACTGACAGGTGCGGCCCCGGCAAGGGCTGCGGGTCAGGGCGACTGGTCCAGCGCCGCCGCCGACTCGAATCCCGCCAGCCACTGCCACATCAGGGTATCGTTGCCGAAGCCGACCTGCCGCCCGCGTTCGCTGCCATCGGCATTCAGCCCGATCACGGAGGGGAAGCCGGTGCCGCCCTGCACGCCGACATCGCATTTCTTGCACAGCGCATCCGGCAGCCCGAAATTGGCAATCTCGTGCCGGAACAGGATGATCGGGCGGACCGCCGATCTCATCTGCACCCAGAAGGTGAAATACGGCGTGTCGAACACGGTCTTGCGCAAAAGCTGGCAGTGCCAGCAGTTGGTTGCGCTGAAATCGGCCATCACGATGCCACCGGTCTGCTTGGCCTGAGCCAGCGCCGCCTCGAAATCCGTGCCCCAGACTGCAATCGGCAGGTTCAGGATGTATTTGAACGCATTGTTCGCCTGCAGCACAAAACTGCCGGGCACGGTGAGACTGCCGCCGCACCCGCCCGGCCCGCAGGTATCGTGCCCGCCGGGGTCTTGATGATACACCGGTTTTCTGGCTTGGGTCATGGCGGAACTCCTCTGGTTCGAGGCGGCGGCGTCTTGCGGGAACTTCAATATGAAGTGCGTCGCCTGCCGTTCAGTTCAACCTGAAGTTTATCACAAATGCCAACCCCGGGCAATCGCGGCGGCGGGGGCGGTCAGCCGCGGGCGTTGAAATGGTCCGAAATGGTTTGCGCCATGGCCGCCGAAATGCCGGTGACCGCCATCAGGTCGGAAATCCCGGCGCGCGAAACCGCCTTGGCGCTGCCGAAATGCGCCAGCAGCGCCTTCTTGCGTGCAGCGCCCACGCCCGGAATTTCATCCAGCGGTGTGGCCGATACCGCCTTGGCGCGCTTGGCCCGGTGGGCACCAATCGCCCAGCGGTGCGCCTCGTCACGCAGGCGTTGCACGAAATACAGCACCGGGTCGTTCATCCGCAGCGCAAAGGGCCGCTGGCCGGGGCGGTGGAATTCCTCCTTGCCGGCATCGCGGTCCACCCCCTTGGCCACGCCGACCATGGCGATGTCATCGACCCCGAGGCCCGCCATGATCTCGGCCACCACCGACACCTGCCCGGCACCACCGTCGATCAGCAGAAGGTCGGGCCAGGCGTCGGATTTGCGATCCGGGTCTTCCTTCAGCAACCGTTCAAAGCGGCGGGTCAGCACCTCTTTCATCATGCCGAAATCGTCGGAATTCGCCCCGGCGTCGGATTTGATGTTGAACTTGCGATACTGGCTTTTAAGGAACCCCTCGGCCCCGGCGACGATCATGCCGCCCACGGCATTGCTGCCCTGAATATGCGAGTTGTCGTAAACCTCGATCCGCTTCGGCGGCGCGTCCAGATCAAACGCCTCGGCCAGCCCGGCCAGCAGGCGGTTCTGCGAGGCGCCCTCGGCCACCTTGCGCGCCAGGCTTTCGCGGGCGTTGCGGGCGGCGTTTTCCACCAGCTCGGCCTTTTCCCCGCGCTGCGGCACCCCCAGCGTCACCTTGCGCCCGGCGCGATCCGACAGAAGCTGCGTCACCAGATCGGGGTTATCCACGGGATGCGACAGCAGGATCAGCCGCGGCGGCTCCTTGTCGTCGTAGAACTGCGCCAGGAACGCCTCCATGATCTCGGGCGCCTCGGCCCCCGCCCCGGTTCGCGGATAGAAATCGCGGTTGCCCCAGCTTTGGTTGGCGCGGATGAAGAACACCTGCACGCAGGCCTGCCCGCCCTCCAGATGCAGCGCGATCACATCGGCCTCGGCCACACCGCGCGGGTTGATGCCCTGCGCCGATTGCACCTGGGTCAGTGCCTTGATGCGGTCGCGCAGGGCGGCAGCGCGCTCGAACTCCATCGCCTCGGACGCCTCGGCCATCGCGCGGGCCAGATTGGCCTGAACCGTGGTGGAGCGGCCTTGCAGGAACTTCGTGGCATCGGCCAGCAGGGTGGCATAATCCTCGGGCGTGACCTTGCCGACGCAGGGGGCGGCACAGCGCTTGATCTGGTAAAGCAGGCAGGGCCGCGTGCGGCCATCGAACACCGCATCGGTGCAGGTGCGCAGCAAGAACACCCGCTGCAACTGGTTCAGCGTGCGGTTCACGGCACCTGCACTGGCGAAGGGGCCGAAATAGCTGCCGGGTTCCGACCGCTTGCCGCGATGCTTGCGGATCATCGGGAAGGGGTGGCCGCTGGGGATGACGATATCGGGAAACGACTTGTCGTCGCGCAAGAGCACGTTGTAGCGCGGTTTAAGCTGCTTGATCAGGTTCTGCTCCAGCAGCAGCGCCTCGGTCTCGGTGCGGGTGGTCAGAAACATCATGCTGGCGGTTTCGGAAATCATCCGGGCAATCCGCCCAGAATGGCCCGAGGCGCGGGCATAATTCGACACCCGCGCCCGCAGATTGCGCGCCTTGCCGACATACAGCACTTCCGACGCCGAGTTCAGCATCCGGTACACACCGGGGCTGCCATCAAGGCCTTTCAGGCAGGCCTGAATCACCGCCTGACCGGAGGCACCGCTGCCATTTTCCACGTCTTCAGCCGTCACGACAAAGCACCTTTCCAGAGTCACCGATTCCTCTGCCTCGCTGCAATGATAGCAAGCCGAGGGCAAGAGCAAAGGAGTCCACCGTTTCTGTGGGTAACTTGGCGGAGAACTTTCCGAAAGCCCGGAATTTTCCTTGTTTTCGGCCCGGTTCTTCGGGTTGCCTATTTTTTAGGCTGTTTTTCAAGTCATTGAAAAGGATAGGGGTTTTTCTTTTCACATGGCAATTAGTTGATTTCCCAGAACATTTGTAACGCCTGCGTGAAGGGCTTGGCGGAAATGGGACAACTTTTCGCAGGGGTCACTCAACCCCAAGGATATCAGGGGTTTTCCACGCCAGATGCTGACCGCCGTCGATGCACAGAAGCTGGCCGGTAACGGCAGGCGAATCGAGGAAAAAGCCCAGCGCCGCGGTGATATCCGACGCATTGGCACCCCGCCCCAGAACGGTGGCGCCGCGTTGGCGGGCAAAGTGTTCGGGGGTCTGCCGCGCGCCTTGCAGGGTCGGCCCCGGACCGATGGCATTGACCCGCACCCGCGGCGCCAGGGCCTGCGCCGCGGTCTGGGTCAGCGCCCAAAGGCCCATCTTGGCCAGCGTGTAGGTCATGAATTCCGGCGTCAGTTTCAGCACCCGCTGGTCGATCATGTTGACCACCAGCGCCTGCGCCACCGGCTCGCCCAGATCGTCCGGAATCGGCGCGGGGGCCTGCGCGGCAAAGCCCTGGGTCAGCACGAAGGGCGCCCGCAGGTTGCTTTCGATATGCCGGTCCCAGCTTTCCCGGGTGGCCGACGCCAGGGTGTCATATTCGAAGATCGAGGCGTTGTTGACCAGCAGGCTCAGCGGCCCGCTCAGGGCATCGGCTGCCCGCGCGATCAACCCGGCGGTTTCCGCCTCGATCAGCAGATCGGCCTGCAAGGCCACGGCACGGCGGCCAAGGGCGGAGATTTCCGCCACCACCGCGGCGGCATCGTCCTCGGACCCCGCGAAATGCACCGCCACATCAAAGCCGCGCCCGGCCAGATACAGCGCCATCGCCCGGCCCAGCCGCTTTGCCCCACCGGTGACCAGCGCCCGCGCCATCACAGCACCAGCACGGCGGCATAGGCCGCATAGATCGCGATGAACCCCGCCCCGACAACCCGGGTGATATCGCGTTTCATCAGCACGAATGGCACCAGCAGCAGCGTCGCCGCCAGCATCACCCACAGGTCCAGCCGCAGCATCTGCACCGGCACCGCCAGATCGCCCACCAGACCGGCCACGCCGATGATGCCCAGCAGGTTGAAGATGTTCGAGCCGATGACGTTGCCCATCGCCACATCGGCCTGCCCCTTCAGCGCCGCCGCGATGCTGGTCGCCAGTTCCGGCAACGAGGTGCCAATGGCCACCAGCGTCAGCCCGATCACGGTCTCGCTGACCCCCAGCACCCGGGCGATGTTGACCGAGCCTTCCACCAGAAAATCCGCGCCGACCGGCAGGCCGATCAGGCCGCCCGCCAGCCAGGCGATCACCAGCGGCCAGGGCATGTTGGGGTCGGCACCTTCGATATCGGCGTCGTCAGACTCGACCCGCGTCTGCTCGGTGCTGCGGAAACTGTCCCACAGCATCAGCGCCAGCCCGACCAGCAGGATCAGCGCGTGCCACCAGGTGATCGGCCCCAGAAAGCAAAGCCCGATGAACAAAAGCGCCGATGCCACCATGATGGCATAGCTGCGCCGCAGTTCAAGCCGACTGGAATGGATGGTGGCCAGCAGCGCCGGAATCCCCAGCACCAGCAGCACGTTGACGGTGTTCGACCCCACCACGTTGCCCAGCGCGATGCCGGGCTGCCCGGCCATTGCCGCCTTGACCGACACCAGCATCTCGGGTGCCGAGGTGCCAAAGGCCACCACGGTCAGCCCCACCACCAGCGCCGGAATCCCCAGCCGCAGGCTGAGGTTGACCGCCCCCTTCACCAGCGCATCGCCCGCAAAGACCAGTATCACCAGCCCAAGCGCCACATAGATCAGGTCCATGGTCAAGATCGTCTATTCCTTGCCCGCGCGCGGCTTGCCGCAATCGCAACCGCCAGCGCCGATGATGTATTGGCCGCATTTCGGGCATTTCGCCGGTCTGCCGACCAAGCGCCGCCTCAACGTCGCCGGAAAGCGCAGCCGCCCGAACAGCGCCAGCACCGCCATCGCCACCAGAAACAGCAGGATGACCTTGACCAGCATCTAAAGCCCGAACCGCGACCACAGGGCGCGCTCTTCCACCTCGGCCAGCGCGTCGCCGACCATGCGGGCGCCGAACCGCTGGAACAGCGACCGCCGCCGTCCGTAGGGCACCAGATCGACCTTGTCGCCGTAAAGCGCCTTCAGCTTGGGCACCAGATGCGCCACGCCATCGGCCAACCCCAGATCGACCGCCTGTTGCCCCACCCAGACATCGGCGTTGAAGAGATCGGCCTCGGCCAGCCGCGCCCCACGCCGCGCCTTCACATGCGCAATGAACGCCTGATGGATCGGCGCCGCCAGCGCCAGCAGCCGCGCCGCATCTTCGGGTTTTTCCGGCAGGAACGGGTCGGCCAGGCTTTTCGAGCGGCCCGCGGTATGCACCCGCCGCTCGACTCCCTGCCGCTTCATCAGTTCGGGAAAACCGAAGCTGGCGAAAATCACCCCGATCGAGCCGACGATCGAGCTGTCATCGACCCAGATGTGATCCGCCGCGCAGGCCAGCCAATAGCCGCCCGAGGCCGCCACATCCTCGACAAAGGCGTGCACCGGCACTTTCTTTTCCTTGGAAAGTCGCCGGATGCGGGCGGCAATCAGGCTCGACTGCACCGCCGAGCCACCGGGCGAATTGATCACCAGCGCCACGGCTTTCGGCTTGCCGCGCGAAAACGCCCGCTCGATCACCGGGGCCAACGCCTCGTCACTAAGACCAGCACCGGTGCGCCCGCCGGCACCGATGGCACCGGAAAGCCGGATCACCGCCACCCACGGCGGCTGCACTGCAAAGGGATTGCGTATTCTCATGGCCAAGGATGTAGCCCCTGCACTGGCACGGAACAAGACCCACGGGCTTTCTTGCCGAATTTCCCGCAACCTGCGAAGCTTGGGCCATGATCGACAAGCTGGAAATGTTCATTGCCCTGGCCAAGGCCCGGCATTTCGGCCGCGCCGCCGAGGCCTGCCGGGTGGCGCAACCGACGCTTTCCTCTGCCATCCGGCAGTTGGAGGATCAATTGGGCGTGCAACTGGTGTTCCGCGGATCAAGGTTTCAGGGGCTGACGCCGGAAGGCTTGCGGGTGCTGGACTGGGCGCATCGCATCGTTGGCGACGCCCGGGCGCTGCGCGACGAGATGCGGATGGTGCGGGCCGGGCTTTCGGGCAATCTGCGGCTGGGGGTCATTCCCACCGCGCTGCCGATGGTGGCCGACCTGACCGCCCCCTTCCTGCACCGCCATCCCAACGTTCGCGTCACCGTGCTGTCGCGGACCTCTGCCGAAATCCTGTCGGGGATCGAGCGGCTGGAACTGGACGCGGGCATCACCTATCTGGACAACGAGCCGCTGGGCCGGGTGACCAGCCTGCCGCTGTATCACGAATTCTACCGCCTGCTTTGCACCCCCGCCTCGCCGCTGGCGGCGCGTGATCAGGTGAGCTGGGCCGAACTGGCCGACCTGCCGTTGTGCCTTTTGACCGCCGACATGCAGAACCGCCGCATCATCAATCAGCATCTGGCCGAGGCGGGCGGTGCGGTGGAGCCTTCGGTCGAATCGAACTCGACCATCACGCTGATGGCGCATGTGATGTCGGGGCATTGGGTGTCGATCCTGCCCAAGAAGCTGGCCGATCTGTTTGCCACCGGGGGTCGGTTGCGCGCCATTCCCATCGTCGCGCCGGAGGCCGAACATCTGGTCGGCCTGATCGCCGCCCACCGCGAGCCGCCGACGCCCTTGCTGGCGGCACTTTTGGAGGTGGCGCGGCGGGTTTCGGAAGTTGGTGGCGATTGATAGGTTTCTCCTATCGGCCCACGGCTAATCACTATTGATTTAGCTATCGTCTTGCGTAGAACCTCGGCAACCAACCGGAGGTTTCCATGGCGCACGACCAAGACCCTATTGCCGCGCGGGTCGCCGAGATTCTGGCGGCGCATCAGGGGCTGGAGGGGCCGCTGCTGCCGATCCTGCACGCGCTGCAAGCGGCCTTCGGGCATGTGCCGCAGGAAGCCCTGCCGCTGATCGCAAAGAACCTGAACCTGTCGCGCGCCGAGGTGCATGGGGTGATGAGCTTCTACCACGATTTCCGCGCGGCCCCCGCCGGTCGGCATGTGCTGAAACTATGCCGGGCCGAGGCCTGTCAGGCGATGGGGGCGGAAAAACTTGCCGCCCATGCCCGCACATCGCTGGGTATAGAATGGCACGAAACCACCCGTGACGGCGCGGTGACGCTGGAGCCGGTGTTCTGCCTTGGCCTGTGCGCCTGCGCCCCCGCCGCCTTGATGGATGGCAAGGTGGTGGGCCGGGTCGATGAAGCGCGGTTCGATGCGCTGGTGGCCGAGGTGCGGGCATGAAGATCTACGTCCCCCGCGATGCCGCCGCCCGCGCCGTTGGTGCCGATGCCGTGGCGGATGCCGTTCTGGCCGAAGCTGCGCGCCGCGGACTTGCGGTGAGCGTTGTCCGCAACGGTTCGCGCGGCATGGTCTGGCTCGAGCCGCTGGTCGAAGTGGAAACTGCCGCCGGGCGCATGGCCTTTGGCCCGGTGGATATCGCGGACGTGGCCGCTCTGTTCGACTCCGGTTGGGGCGCGCATCCGAAGGCGCTGGGTCTGACCGCGAACCTGCCGTGGATGCTGGGCCAGACGAGGCTGACCTTCGCCCGCTGCGGCGTGACCGACCCGCTGTCTTTGGCGGAGTTTCAGGCCCATGGCGGCCTTGCCGGTCTGCGCCGGGCACTGGCGATGGTCCCGGCGGATATCGTGGCCGAGGTTACCGCCTCGGGGCTGCGCGGTCGCGGCGGCGCGGGCTTTCCCACCGGCATCAAGTGGAAAACCGTGGCCGAGGCCGGGGCCGGGCAGAAATACATCGTCTGCAACGCTGACGAAGGCGACAGTGGCACCTTTGCCGACCGCATGATCATGGAGGGCGACCCCTTCCTGCTGATCGAAGGCATGACCATCGCAGGCCTCGCTGTCGGGGCCACGAAGGGATATGTGTATATTCGTTCGGAATACCCCGACGCCATCGCGGTGATGACCGAAGCCGTGGTGTTGGCGCGGGCAGAAGGGCTGCTGGGCGCTTCGGTTCTCGGCTCGGGCAAGGCCTTCGACATTGAAATCCGCACCGGCGCCGGCGCCTATGTCTGCGGCGAAGAGACCAGTCTGTTGAACTCGCTGGAGGGCAAGCGCGGCGTGGTGCGCGCCAAGCCGCCGCTGCCGGCGCTGCACGGCTTTCTGGGCCGCCCCACCGTGGTCAACAACGTGATATCGCTGACCTCGGTGCCGATCATTCTGGACAAAGGCGCCGGTTACTACCGTGATTTCGGGCTGGGCCGCTCGCGTGGCACCATCCCGCTGCAGATCGCCGGCAACGTGCGGTTCGGCGGGCTGTTCGAGGTGGCCTTCGGACTGACGCTTGGCGAGATTGTCGATGATATTGCTGGCGGAACCGCCTCTGGCCGCCCGGTCAAGGCGGTGCAGGTCGGCGGGCCGCTGGGCGCTTATTTCCCGCGCGAACTGTTCGACACTCCGTTCTGCTACGAGGAATATGCCGGCAAGGGCGGGTTGGTCGGCCATGCCGGGCTGGTGGTGTTCGACGACACCGCCGACATGCTGCATCAGGCGCGCTTTGCCATGGAATTCTGCGCCATCGAATCCTGCGGCAAATGCACCCCCTGCCGCATCGGCGCCGTGCGCGGCATGGAAACGCTGGACCGGATCGGGCGAGGCGATACGGCTGCGATCCCGCTGCTGTCCGATCTGTGCGACACCATGAAGGCTGGTTCACTTTGCGCGCTGGGGGGCTTTACCCCCTATCCGGTGATGTCGGCCCTGACCCACTTTCCCGACGACTTTTCCCCGCTGAAGGAGGCCGCCGAATGAAGGACTTCATCCTCCCGGACCGCGATTTCGGCACCCCTGCGGCAAAAAGCAAACAAATGGTCACATTGACCATCGACGGTTTCGACGTGACCGTGCCCGAAGGCACCAGCATCATGCGCGCCGCCGCTGAACTGGGCATTTCGGTGCCCAAACTCTGCGCCACCGACAGTATGGATGCCTTTGGTTCCTGCCGCCTGTGTCTGGTCGAGATCGAGGGTCGCAATGGCACCCCGGCGTCTTGCACCACGCCGGTGGCGCCCGGGCTGAAAGTGCATACCCAGACCGGCAAACTGAAAACCCTGCGGCGCGGCGTGATGGAGCTTTACATCAGCGATCACCCGCTGGATTGCCTGACCTGCGCCGCCAATGGCGACTGCGAATTGCAGGACATGGCGGGGGCCGTCGGTCTGCGCGACGTGCGTTACGAGGCGGTCGAGACCCACTTCAAACCGCGCAGCAACGGCGAGGCCAACCCGCTGTTTCAGGCCAAGGATCAAAGCAACCCCTACTTCACCTATGACCCGGCGAAATGCATCGTCTGCTCGCGCTGCGTTCGGGCCTGCGAGGAGGTGCAGGGCACATTTGCGCTGACAATTCAAGGCCGTGGCTTTGACAGCCGGGTGGTTGCGGGCATGACGGGCGATACGTTCCTGACCTCGGATTGCGTGTCCTGTGGCGCCTGCGTGCAGGCCTGCCCGACCGCGACCTTGCAGGAAAACTCGGTGATCGCCATCGGCACGCCCGGGCGTTCCGTCGTGACAACCTGCGCCTATTGCGGCGTCGGTTGCAGCTTCAAGGCCGAAATGCGCGGCGACGAACTGGTGCGGATGGTGCCGTGGAAAGACGGCAAGGCAAACCGCGGGCACAGCTGCGTCAAGGGCCGGTTTGCCTATGGCTATGCCGCGCACAAGGACCGGATTCTGAAACCGATGATCCGCGAGGCGATCTCGGATCCGTGGCGTGAAGTGTCCTGGGACGAGGCGATGCGATTTGCCGCGGGTCGCATGCGAGCCATTCAGGCGCAGCACGGGCGGCAATCGGTGGGGGTTCTGACCTCCAGCCGCTGCACCAACGAAGAGACGTATCTGGTGCAGAAACTCACCCGTGCGGTATTCATGAACAATAATACGGATACCTGCGCGCGGGTCTGCCATTCGCCCACCGGATATGGCTTGGGCCAGACCTTCGGCACCTCGGCCGGCACGCAGGATTTCGATTCCGTCGAACAGACCGATGTGGTGATGGTGATCGGCGCCAACCCGACCGATGGCCACCCGGTTTTCGCCAGCCGGTTGAAGAAACGGCTTCGGCAGGGCGCAAAACTGATCGTGATCGACCCGCGGCGGATTGATCTGGTCGATGGCCCGCATGTCAAGGCGGCGCATCATCTGGCGCTTCGCCCCGGCACCAACGTCGCCGTGGTAACGGCCATCGCGCATGTGATCGTGACCGAAAAGCTTTATGACGAAGCGTTCATAAAAACCCGCTGCGACTGGGACGAGTTTCAGGACTACGCCGATTTCATCGCCGCCCCGCATCACGCGCCCGAGGCGATCGAGGCGCTGACCGGCGTGCCAGCGACGGAAATCCGTGCCGCGGCAAGGCTATATGCTGCGGGTGGCAATGCTGCCATCTACTACGGCTTGGGCGTGACGGAACATTCGCAAGGCTCGACGACTGTGATCGGGATCGCCAATCTGGCGATGTTGACCGGCAATATCGGCCGTCCGGGTGTGGGGGTGAACCCGTTGCGCGGGCAGAACAACGTGCAGGGGTCTTGCGACATGGGGTCGTTCCCGCAGGATCTTCCGGGCTATCGTCACGTGAAGAACGACGCCGTGCGCGCCAGTTTCGAGGCCGCATGGGGCGTGACACTGGACAATGAGCCCGGCCTGCGGATTCCCAACATGCTGGATGCTGCTTTGGATGGCAGCTTCAAGGGGCTTTACTGCCAGGGCGAGGATATCCTGCAATCCGACCCCGACACCCGGCATGTTGCAGCCGGTCTGGCGGCGATGGACTGCGTTATCGTGCACGACCTGTTCCTGAACGAGACCGCAAATTACGCGCATGTGTTCTTTCCCGGCTCGACCTTTCTGGAAAAGGAAGGAACGTTCACAAATGCCGAACGCCGCATCAATCGGGTGCGCAAGGTGATGGCGCCGCGCAACGGTTTTGCCGATTGGGAAGTGACGCAAATGTTCGCCAATGCCTGCGGTGCCAACTGGACCTACACCCATCCCAGTCAGATCATGGACGAAATCGCGGCCTTGACCCCCACTTTCGCCGGGGTCAGCTATGACCTGCTGGATCAGGTCGGCTCGGTGCAATGGCCCTGCAACGCCAAGACGCCGCTGGGCACGCCGCTGATGCATATCGACGGCTTCGTGCGCGGCAAGGGGCACTTCATCAACACCGAATATGTGGCGACCGACGAGAAAACCGGCCCGCGTTTCCCGCTTTTGCTGACCACCGGGCGGATTCTGTCGCAATATAACGTCGGCGCGCAGACCCGGCGCACCGAGAATGTGGTCTGGCATGCCGAGGATGTGTTGGAGATTCACCCGCATGACGCCGAAGTTCGCGGCATCAAGCAGGGCGATTGGGTGCGGCTGGCCTCGCGGTCCGGCGAGACGACGCTGCGGGCAACGCTGACCGACCGGGTGTCGCCCGGCGTGGTTTACACCACGTTCCACCACCCCGATACGCAGGCCAATGTCATTACGACCGATTATTCGGATTGGGCCACCAACTGCCCGGAATACAAGGTGACGGCGGTGCAGATCAGCGCCTCGAACGGGCCGTCGGAATGGCAGGAAGACTATGCCGCACAGGCCGCCAAGGCTCGCCGCATCCTGCCCGCGGCGGAATAGCCATGCAGACCGCGCGCAACCTGCCGCGTCTGGCGTTCGGCAAGGCAGCGCCGGGTCTGCGCGCGCTTCCCGAAGAAGTGGCGGTGGCGATCAGCTACAATGGCACGACGCAGGCGGTGATGATGGCGACGCCCGCCGATCTGCAAGACTTTGCCTACGGCTTTTCCGCCACCGAAGGCATCGCGCAACCGGCCGAGATTGACAGCGTCACCGTGCAGGACACCGACGCCGGGATTGATCTGCAAATCTGGCTGCACCGGCCGGCCGAGGCGCGGCTGACCCAGCGGCGGCGCAGCATGGCGGGGCCGGTCGGCTGCGGGCTGTGCGGTATCGACAGTCTGGCCGAAGCGACCCGCAGCCCGGCCCCGGTGCCGCAATCGACCCTGCAATTGACCCCCTCGCAGGTGATGCAGGCCGCCAGCGATCTGGTGAAACATCAGCCGCTGCACGACGCCACCCATGCCGTGCATGCCGCCGGATTCTGGACGCCAAAGGCCGGGATGATCGCCGCGCGCGAGGATGTCGGCCGCCACAATGCGCTGGACAAGCTGGTGGGGGCGCTGCGGCAGCCGCATCCCGCCGGGGCCGTGGTGCTGACCAGCCGCGTTTCCATCGACCTCGTGCAGAAATGCGCGGCCCTTGGTGCGCCGGTGCTGATCGCGGTGTCCGCCCCGACAGCCGCTGCCGTCAGCATGGCCGAAGTGGCGGGTATCACTCTGATTGCCCTCGCCCGGCCTGACCGGTTCGAGGTTTTCACCCATCCCCAACGCATCACAGCAGAGGCCGCCGATGTCGCCTGACAAACTGATCTACATGGCCAACCAGATCGCCACCTTCTTCGACTCCATGCCCGAGGCCAAGGCAATCGAAGGCGTGGCGCTGCATATCAACGACAATTGGGAACCGCGGATGCGGCGGCAATTGTTTCAGATCATCGACGCGGGCGGTGCTGGATTGCGGCCCCTGGTGCTGCAATCCGCCAGCCTGATTCGCCGCCCCATCGCCGCCTGAACCCTACTGCAGATCACGTGGCAACCTGCGCCAGGTCACGATTCCGGCCAGCAGACCGGCCAGCGCCAGCACCGCCGCGATCAGCTTCAGCGTTGAATCTTGCGAGTTTTCCGTCAGTGCCAGCGAGCCGAACGCCAGCGCCGCAGACCAGGAAACGATACAGACAATCGCTGTCAGTTTGTTCATGTGATCCTCCCGTGGATGCCTCAGGTCTTGCTGCCTGTTGGTCTATGGATTCAGTATGCGGGCTATCGTCAGGGTTGTAAAACCTTGGTTGGAAAATGCGCGAAACCGCGCCGCCCGCATGGCCCTATTTGCGCAGATGTTCGCGCGCGAACACCGCCGCTTCGACCCGGTTGCGCACATGCAGCTTTTGCAGGATCGACGTCATGTAGTGCTTGACGGTCTTTTCCTGCAAATCCAGCACCAGCCCGACTTCCTTGTTGCTTTTGCCCTCGGCCACCAGCCGCAGGATGTCTTCCTCGCGCTTCGAGAGGTCGTCGATCGGGTTGGCGGTTTTGGCAGCGGCACCGCTGCGCATGGCGTTCAGGATGCGCCCGGCCAGCGCGGGCGAGACATAAGACTGCCCCTGCGCCAGATCCTTGACCACCGCCACCAGATCGCGCGACCCCACGCCTTTCAGGATATACCCCAGCGCCCCGGCCTTCAGTGCCTGCATCACCACGTCATCTTCTTCCGATGCCGTCAGCATCGCCACCTTGGGCGGGTTGGGCAGTTCCATGATCTGCCGCAGCGCCGCCAGCCCGCCGCCATGTGGCATCGACACGTCCAGCAGCACCACGTCCGGCGTCATCCGCTCCGCCAATTCGGCAGCCCCCAGCGCGTCCTGCGCCTGCCCCACCACGTCGATGCCCGCATCCTCTGACAAGCTGCGCGCCACACCTTCGCGGTAAAGCGGGTGATCGTCAGCGATCACCACCCTGATCTTGCCCATCATGTTCTCCCAAGTTCCAGAATCATCACCATTTCCGCACCGCCGCCGCCATCGCTGCGGTTACGCAATTCCAGCGTGCCACCCAGGCTTTCCACCCGGTCGCGCAGGCCCACAAGGCCCAGACCGCGGTCGTCCTCGCTGGGTTCCGGCGTGTCGGAAAAGCCGGGTCCGCGGTCGGCCACCACCAGCTTCAGCCGCCCGCGGGCAAAGCTCAGCCGCACCTCTTGCCCCTGCCCGTCGGCATAGCGCCAGGCGTTGTTGAGGCCTTCCTGCACAAAACGATAGAGGCAGATCTTCACGGCAGGCGACAGCAGCGGCAGACTGTCTTCGTCACAGTCCAGCAGCACTTCGGTGCCGGTGCGCGCCTTGTGGGCGTCGATCACGCCGCGCAACACCTCGCCGGGGCTGCGCGTCTCGATGTCCGGCAGCGACAGCCCGCGCGAGATCGAGCGGATTTCGCGGATCGCATCCTTCACCGCCCGGTCGATCTGGTCCAGATCAGCCTGTGCCGCATCCCCCGCCACCGAAGGGCGAATGTCGTCCAGCCGCAGCGCGGCAAAGCCCAGCAATTGCGCCGGACCGTCATGCAGGTCGGCACCGATCTGGCGCAGCGAGGTGTCGTTCATCGCTGAAGCCCGTGCCGCCGCTCCCTGGATGCGCAACCGCAGTGCGGTGTTGCGTTCCGACAATTCCGCCAGCGCCGTCAACTGATCGCCCAAAGCGCTGCTCTGGCGTTCAATGGTACGGCTGCCGTTCAGCACGATGCCGTAAAGCAAGGCACCGATGGTCAGCATCACCAGCGCCACCGTCAGCCAGCTGCGACGGCGCACGTCGGCCAGTTCGGTTTTCAGCTCCGCCGCGGTTTCATAGAATTCTGCCACGCCGATGATCTTGCCCGACCACACTTCACGGATCGGGCTATAGACCTCCAGCATCGGCATCCCCAGCGAACCCGGATTGGCATCCTCGATCGTGCTCAGCTTGTCGAAGGTGGCCGAAACCTCGCCGGCAAAAGCGGCCTTCAGTTGGTCGGATTCCGGGAACCTCTGGCCGACAATGCTTTTGTCGGACGATTCAACCACCAACCCGCCCGGCTTCCAGATCTTGAAGGCCATCACCCGCTCGGCCAGCGTCGTGTTGGTGAAAATCTCGTCCAGCGCCCGCAGGGCCCCGGGCGGCAGCGTGTCAGACCGCTCCAGATCCTGGCTGAGTGGCGAGATGAAGCTTTCCATGTATTGCGCAGTCGCGTTGGCGCTGTTGTGCACCACGCTTTCCTCGATCCGCCCAGAGACCCAGCTGCCGACGATGACCATCGCCACCAGCATGACAAAGCCGCCAGCCAACAGAAACTGCCGGGCCAGCGACCAGTGGCGTGGGTGGGAAAGTCTGGCGGACACGGGCGACCTTGCGAAGACACTGCTGCCCTCTTCTATCCGTGCACCAAGCGAAGGCAAACGGCCTTTGGTCTGATGCTATCGGCTTGCCGCCACAAATCGACGGCTGCAGCGCCAACCGTCGGAAACCGCGCTCAGGCCTTCTTGTGCGGCTTGGCTTCCAGCGCGTCCAGCCGCGCGGCCAGGGCTACATTTTCCTCGCGGGCCTTCTGCGCCATGGCGCGCACCGCGTCGAATTCCTCGCGCGTGACGAAATCGCGGTCGGCCAGCCAGCGGTCCATCAAGCCTTTCATCGCGGTCTCGGCCTCGGTCTTGGCACCCTGGGCCACACCCATGGCATTGGTCATCAGTTGCGAGATGTCGTCGAGTATCTTTTTGCGGGCGGTCATGGCGGACTCCTGATGGATTTGGCCACTATATGGTCCGCCGATCCCGCCAAGACAAGGCCCGCGCCGGGTGCCGCTGCGGTTGACAACGCCGCAGCCGCACCGGACAACACCGCCAGCAGGAGCGCGCATGGCCTATATCCCCTTCCCCGACATCTCGCCCGATGTGTTCTCGATTGATCTCTTTGGCATGACGCTGGCGCTGCGCTGGTATGCGCTGGCCTATATTGCCGGGCTGTTGATCGCGTGGAAGATCATGGCGCTGCTGATCGCGCGTCCGGGGCTGTGGCGGAGCGGGCCGCCGTTGAGTGCCGAACAACTGGAGCGGTTGCTGACCTGGGTGATCCTGGGCGTGGTGATCGGCGGGCGGCTGGGCTTCGTGCTGGTCTATCAGCCGGGGTATTATCTGGCCAATCCCAGCCACATCCTGCGGGTCTGGGAAGGTGGGATGTCGTTCCACGGCGGCTTTCTGGGCGTGGCGGTGGCCGCGGCGATCTTCTGTCGGCGCGAGGGTATTGCCATGCTGTCGATGGCCGATCTGATGGCGGTGGCCAGCCCGCCGGGCCTGATGCTGGGCCGCATGGCCAATTTCATCAACGCCGAGCTGTGGGGCCGCCCGACCAGCCTGCCCTGGGGCGTGGCTTTTCCCGGCGAGGCGGCGCAGACCTGCGCAGGCGTCGTCGGCATCTGTGCCCGCCACCCCTCGCAGCTTTACGAGGCGGGGCTGGAGGGGTTGCTGCTTGGGGTGGTCTTGCTGCTGGTGGTGCTGCGGCGCGGCTGGCTGGGCTGGCCGGGGGCGGTGGCTGGGCTGTTCTTCGCAGGCTATGGTCTGGCGCGGTTTGCGGTGGAATTCGTGCGCCAGCCGGATGCGCAGTTTGTGACCGATGCCAATCCGCTGGGGCTGGCTTTCCAGTTGGGCGGTTACGGGCTGACCATGGGGCAGGCGCTGTCCTTGCCGATGATCGCGGTGGGGCTGTGGTTCATCCTGCGCGCCCGCCCGGCATGACACCGCTGGCCGATCTGCTGATCCGGCGGGTTCAGGCGACCGGGCCGGTCACGCTGGCCGATTTCATGGCCGACTGCCTGATGCACCCGCAGCACGGCTATTATTCCACCCGCGACCCGTTCGGGCGGGCGGGCGATTTCACCACCGCCCCGGAAATCAGCCAGATGTTTGGCGAGCTTTTGGGGCTTTGCCTGGCGCAAGCCTGGCTGGATCAGGGATCGCCCGCGCCCATTACCCTGGCCGAGCTTGGCCCCGGCCGTGGCACGCTGATGGCCGATGTCCTGCGCGCCACAAGCGGCGTGCCGGGGTTTCATGCGGCGGCGCAGGTGGTGCTGCTGGAAGCCTCGCCCACCTTGCGGGCGGTGCAGGCGCAAACCCTTGGCGCAAGGGCTGCCACCTGGATCACCACGGTGGCCGATCTGCCGGATCAGCCGCTGTTCGTGCTGGCGAATGAATTTTTCGACGCCCTGCCGATCCACCAGTTCCAGCGCGACGATAGCGGCTGGCGGCAGCGCATGGTGGGGGTGCAGGACGGCAGCCTTGCCTTTGGCCTGTCGGACCCGGTGCCCGCCCTGATGGTCGGCAAGGCCTTCGTCAACGACCCGCCGGGAACGGTGGTCGAGGTCTGCCCGCTGGCGCGTGGCATCATGGACCAGATCGCGCATCGCCTTGGCAACTTTGGCGGCGCGGCGCTGATCGTCGATTATGGCGGCTGGCGCTCGAAGGGTGACACCTTGCAGGCGCTGCGCGGCCATGCGCCCGAGCACCCGCTGGCCAACCCCGGCCAAGCCGACCTGACCGCGCATGTCGATTTCGAGGCGCTGTGCCCGCCCGGCATCCCGCACAGCGGCCTGACCGATCAGGGAAAGCTGCTGAAACGACTGGGAATCGACGCCCGCGCCGCGAAACTCGCCACAAAGTTGACCGGCGCCGCGCTGGAAAGCCATCTGGCCGCGCATCGCCGCTTGACCGACCCGGAAGAAATGGGAACGTTGTTCAAAGCCCTTGCCCTTCACGCGCCCGGCACGCCGCCGCCGCCCGGATTTGATTGATGCTGGAAATACTGACTGCCGATGCGCTTGCGCCGCTGCGACACGGGTTCTTCACCCGCAAGGGCGGGGCATCCTCGGGCATATTCCGCGGGCTGAATTGCGGCCCCGGCAGCACCGACCTGTCCGAGGTGGTGGCGATCAACCGCGCAAGGGTGGCCCGCGCCATGGGGGCGGACCCCGAGGCGCTGGTGACACTGCATCAGGTTCATTCGGCGACGGTGCAGACCCTGACCGCCGCGCCTGCCGCCGACGCGCCCCGCGCCACCGCCGACGCGCTGGTAACGGCAACACCGGGGATCTTGCTGGGCGTTTTGACCGCCGATTGCCAGCCGGTGCTGTTTGCCGACACCAAGGCGCGGGTGATCGGTGCCGCCCATGCCGGCTGGCGCGGCAGCCGCGATGGCGTGCTGGAGGCGACGGTGGCGGCGATGCAGGCGCTGGGGGCGCAGCGCGAGCGCATCGTGGCAGTGATCGGCCCCACCATCAGCCAGACCGCCTACGAGGTTGGCCCGGAATTCGTGCAAGGTTTTCTGGATCACGACCCCGCCTCGGCCCGGTTCTTTGCCACCGGCGCCAATGACCGGGCGCTGTTCGATCTGCCGGGATACAGCCTGGCGCGGCTGCATGCGCTGGGGATCGGCCATGCCGAATGGACCGGCGCCTGCACCTACCGTGATTCGGAACGGTTCTATTCGTTCCGCCGCACCACCCATGCGGGCGAAGCGGATTATGGCCGCCTGATCTCGGTGATCCGGCTGTGATCTGGGCAGATTATGGGCGAAACCTGCCCATCTGTTGCCGCATTTGCCAAACCGCCGCAAAGCCCGCCGAACAATTTCGCTTAATTTGTTGGTAAATCTGCCTTGCCGCTTTGCCACAATTCCGGGGCTGCAAATTTCCGCATCGGCAACAATCGGTCAAAACCCTGCCGCATTGGGCAGCGATAGTGGCTGCAAGGTCAAAAGGACCACCACAGGCACAGCAGAACGCGAAGGAGCCGATCATGAAAAAAGAACGCCGCTGGTTGAAATCGGTTCTCGCCGCCGCTGCCGAGCCGCAGGTCGCCATGCCCTGGCAACGCGGTGCCCGCCGCAAGCCCGAAGCCATGAAAGCCGCAACCCCGCAAAAGCCGCGCGCCATCGCCGCCCGCTGAAACCGGGCTTTCCGCCTGGTGCCAAAATCCTTCGAAGGATTTTGCGAAAATTTTTGGAAAAATTTTCCGCCCGGGTCAGGCCGAGCGGGTCAGCCTGGCTTCCAGCACATCGAACGGCACCCCCGGTTGATCCTTGGCGCAGCGGATCACCAGCGACGTCTTGACCGAGGCCACATTGGCCGCCGAGGTCAGGCCTTCGGTCAGGAAATTCTGAAAGGTCGAAAGATCCGGTGCCACGCATTTCAGGATGAAGTCGATCTCGCCGTTCAGCATGTGGCACTCGCGCACCAAGGGCCAGTCGCGGCAGCGCTGTTCAAAGGCCGAAAGGTCCACCTCGGCCTGGCTTTGCAGCCGCACCATGGCAAAGACCTGCACCTCGAATCCCAATTCGCGGGCGTCGATATCGGCGTGATAGCCGGTGATGAAGCCCGACTCTTCCAGCGTGCGGACCCGGCGCAGACAGGGTGGTGCCGAGATGCCCACCCGCTTGGCCAGCTCGACATTGGTCATGCGGCCATCGGCCTGCAACTCGGCCAGAATGTGGCGATCAATGGGGTCGAGTTTCGATCCGGCCATGTCCGTCTCCCTTTATCGGCGGGACATTAGGATTATCGCCCCTCCTGCGCAATAATATTTCAACGACGCGCAAGATTTAGTCGCGGTGACGGCGCGTCCTTGCAGGGGCTTTGCCTTGCGCGGCGCAACGCCTATACCGTGCGGGCAACAGACGACAGGGGGGCAGCATGGCCGAGACGCGACACACAAAGGTTCTGATCATCGGTTCTGGCCCTGCCGGCTACACGGCGGCGGTTTATGCCGCCCGGGCCATGCTGAACCCCGTTCTGGTGCAGGGCATGCAACCCGGCGGCCAGTTGACCATCACCACCGAAGTGGAAAACTGGCCCGGCCGCACCGAGGTGCAGGGCCCCGACCTGATGGTGGAGATGGAGGCACACGCCCGCGCCATGGGGGCCGAGGTGATCTCGGACCTGATCACCAGCCTCGATCTGTCGCGCCGCCCGTTCACCGCCCATGCCGATAGCGGCACCACCTTTACCGCCGATGCGGTGATCCTGGCCACCGGGGCGCAGGCGCGCTGGCTGGGGCTGCCGTCGGAGGAGAAGTTCAAGGGCTTCGGCGTTTCGGCCTGCGCCACCTGCGACGGCTTCTTTTATCGCGGCAAGCAGGTGGTGGTGATCGGCGGCGGCAACACGGCGGTGGAAGAGGCGCTGTTCCTGACCAATTTCGCCGCGCATGTGACCCTGATCCACCGTCGCGACAGCTTGCGCGCCGAAAAGATCATGCAGGACCGGCTGTTCAAGCATCCGAAAATCTCGGTGCTTTGGAACCATGATGTGACCGAGGTGCTGGGCGACGAGGCCCCGCTGGGCGTCACCGCGGTGCGCGCCCGCAACGTGCAGACCGGTGTGACCACCGATATTCCCTGCGACGGCTTCTTTGTGGCGATCGGCCATGCCCCCGCCTCGGAACTGGTGAAGGACCAGTTGGAGCTGCACCACGGCGGCTACGTCAAGGTGGTGCCGGGCAGCACGCTGACCTCGATCCCGGGGGTATTTGCCGCGGGCGATCTGACCGACCATGTTTACCGCCAGGCGGTAACATCGGCCGGCATGGGCTGCATGGCGGCGCTGGATGCCGAACGCTTTCTGGCCGGCGAAGCCTAGGGCGGTTTTCCCAGCCGGACCAATGGCGCCGGAACAGCGGTCCACGCCGCGACTCTGATGCAGCACATCCGCCTTTTTCTGGGCCAGACCGGCGAGTTTGCTTGAATTTGGCCGCATTCCCGGGCTATGGCCGCGGGCAATAACGGGGCAGCAAGCCCCTTAGCAGTCTTGTCGAAAAGGCCAATCCACATGCCCCTGTCGCCGCACGCTCCGATCCCGGAGCTTTATGTCTCGTATGAATCCGCCCAGAAGCTGAAAGTCGATGCCGGCACCCTGCCCTCCTGGGATCTGACGCCGCGCCAGGTCTGCGATCTGGAACTGTTGATGAACGGCGGCTTCTACCCGCTGAAGGGCTTTCTGACCGAGGCCGACACCAACAGCGTGATCGAGACCATGCGCACCGCCGATGGCATGCTTTGGCCGATTCCGATCAACCTGGATGTGTCGGAAAAATTTGCTGAAACCATCGAACCCGGTCAGGATATCGCCCTGCGGGATGCCGAGGGAGTGATTCTGGCGATCCTGTCGGTCACCGACAAATGGCTGCCCAACAAGGCGCGCGAGGCCGAGATGGTGTTTGGCGCCGACGATCTGGCGCACCCGGCGGTGAACTATCTGCACAACCACGCAGGCGCCGTCTATCTGGGCGGCCCGGTCACCGGCATCCAGCCGCCGGTGCATTACGATTTCAAGGCCCGCCGCGATACGCCCAACGAACTGCGCGCCTATTTCCGCAAGGTGGGCTGGCACCGCGTCGTGGCGTTCCAGACCCGCAACCCGCTGCACCGCGCGCATCAGGAACTGACCTTCCGCGCCGCCCGCGAGGCGCAGGCCAACCTGCTGATCCACCCCGTCGTCGGCATGACCAAGCCGGGCGATGTCGATCATTTCACCCGCGTGCGCTGCTACGAGGCGGTGCTGGATCAATATCCGTCCTCGACCACCACCATGAGCCTCTTGAATCTGGCGATGCGCATGGCCGGCCCGCGCGAGGCGGTCTGGCACGGGCTGATCCGCCGCAACCACGGCTGCACCCATTTCATCGTCGGGCGCGACCATGCCGGGCCGGGCAAGAACTCGGCCGGTCAGGATTTCTACGGCCCCTATGACGCGCAGACCCTGTTCAAGGAACACGAGGCAGAGATCGGCGTGACCATGGTCGATTTCAAGCACATGGTCTATGTGCAGGAAAAGGCGCAGTATTATCCGGCGAACGAGGTGCCCGAGGGTGGCACCGTGCTGGATATTTCCGGCACCGAACTGCGCCGCCGCCTGCGCGAGGGGCTGGATATTCCCGAATGGTTCAGCTTTCCCGCCGTGGTGGCCGAACTGCGCCGCACCTCGCCTGCGCGGGCCAAACAGGGATTTACCGTGTTCTTCACCGGCCTGTCAGGCTCGGGCAAATCCACCATCGCCAACGCGCTGATGGTCAAATTGATGGAGATGGGCGGCCGCCCGGTGACGCTTCTGGATGGCGACGTGGTGCGCAAGCATCTGTCGTCGGAACTCGGCTTCTCCAAGGAACACCGCGACATCAACATCAAGCGCATCGGCTATGTGGCGTCCGAGATCACCAAGAACGGCGGCATCGCGATTTGCGCGCCGATTGCGCCCTACACCGCCACCCGCCGCGCCGTGCGCGAGATGATCGAGGCTTATGGTGCCTTTGTCGAAGTGCATGTGGCGACCAGCATCGAGGAATGTGAGCGCCGCGACCGCAAGGGGCTTTATAAGCTGGCTCGCGAAGGCAAGATCAAGGAATTCACTGGTATTTCAGACCCTTACGAGGCGCCGACCAAAGCCGAACTGGTGGTGGAAACCCAGAATGCCGCGGTGGACAGCTGCGCACATCAGGTGATCCTGACGCTGGAATCGCTGGGCCTGATCACCGCCTGATCGGGCGCAAACAAAACCGGGCCCTGCGCGCAGCAAGGCCCGGTCTTTTCTGTCGGCAATCAGCTCAGTTGGCGCGGGTCATCCGGCGCAGCAGCCCGTCCTTCAGCACGAACTGGTGGAAAATCGCCGCCGCGGCATGCAACCCGATCACCGCCATCATCACGTTCATGGTGATGACGTGCAGATCGGCCGTGGCCTCGGTGGCACCAAACCAGGTATAGGCCCCCAGCGCCGGCACCGCGATCATCAGCCCGTAAAGCCCGACATGCACCAGGCCGGCCACCCGATCCATCAGCCGGTTGCTGCCTTCCGCCGCTTCCGGCGCGCCCTGCACCAGCCGCACCACCAGCCGCAGCAGCACCAGCGCCAGCACCGCCACCCCGATCCAGACATGCGCCGAAGCGGTCCAGTCGGTCACCGGCTGGCCTTCCATCATGCCGTCGAAGGCATCTTCGATGCCATCGCTCAGAACATAGTTTCCCCCGATCAGCAGCGCGATCATCCAGTGCAGGAAGATCTGCGACCGGCTGTAGGCCCTGGGCTTTGCGTTTCCGTTCATGACGTCAATTCCTGCAATACAGCGATCCGTTCGCCTGCGGATCGAAATACCACCCGTTCCGCTGCACCCGCAATACGGTCAGAGGTCCAATGAATCTAAGACTTTAGTCGCCTCACGCAGATGTCACTTGCGGCCGCGCAGCGAAAAGCCGGACCCCGCATCGCGCAAGGTCCGGCCATGAGTTCGCCCGGCAGCCTTAGTTGCCGCGGGTGATCCGGTTCAGCATGCCGTCACGCAGCACATACTGATGGAAGATCGCCGCCGCGGCATGCACGAAGGCAATCGCCACCAGCAGATTGACCGCCAGCCCATGCGCGCCGCCCGCGATGCCGATGCCGCCGCCCCAGGCCATCATGCCCAGCAGCGGCACCAGAATTGCCAGCCCATACAGCGCGCTGTGCGCCCATTGGCCCAACTTGTCCATCAACGGCTTGTCACTGACCAGCGGCGGCGGCACGCCTTGAACCCGGCGCACCACCAGCCGGATCAGGGTCAGCACCAGCACCGCGATGCCGATCGGCGCGTGCAGCCCCGGCGCGCCCTCGGGCACCGGCGCACCCGACATCACGGCGCGGAACGCCTCTTCGATCGACTCGCTGAAAATGTAGTTCAGGCCGATCAGCAGCGCGATTAGCCAGTGCAGCCCGATCTGCACCTTGCTGTAGGCACGGGGGGAAGGTGTTGCAGCCATGTCAAAGGTCCATTTCTCACAGGTTGTGCCATCCCCGCGCACACAAGCGTCAGGAGGCCAAACGTGATACGCAGGATGAACCGTTTTCCGCCGCGCCGCACCGCCGTAAATCAGCCAAGGCCGAAATGTCGCAGGGGCTTAGTGCACGTTGACCGGTGCCAGGTCGTTCTGCCGCGCCAAAGCGAAAGCCAGCTTGCGGTCGCGCACCAGCGCCAGCCGCGCGCCATCAGGGCTGTGCAGGGCGTAAAGCGTTTGCAGATTGCCCGCCTGCTCGCGGATATCCTCGGGCAGGTCGGCCACCAGAATCGGTCGCACATAGACGATGCGGTTGCCCGCCTCGGGATAAGCGTCAAACTTCGTGTTCATTGTCGCCTCCATGCCTGATCTTGCCATTGGCCTTGCCGCTGCCGATGCGGATCACCTGCACCACCTGTTCGGGCACCTCGCGTTTCAGATCGACGTGCAACAGCCCGTGTTCCATGCTGGCCCCGGCCACCTCGACCCCCTCGGCCAGCACGAAAGACCGCTGGAACGCCCGCGCCGCGATGCCGCGATGCAGGAACACCCGCTCGGCTGCCTCGTCGGCCTGCCGCCCGCGGATCACCAACTGCCGGTCTTCCACGGTGATCGCCAGATCATCCTCGCGGAACCCCGCCACCGCCAGCGTGATGCGATAGGCATTTTCCGCCACCGCCTCGATGTTGAACGGCGGATAGCCGTCGCCACCCGCGGCCTTCACGCTGCGCTCGACCAGCCGTTCAAGCTGTTCAAAGCCCAGTAGCTGCGGATGCCCGCCAAAGCTCAGTTTCGTCATCAGACATGCCCTCTCACAAGCGACACCACGTCACGGACCCCGCCTGCGGGCATCCGTTCCCCAGATATGGGGCGCAGCGTGGATCGGTGCAAGCCCGGCCGCAGCACTTTCCCGCCGCGGAATGCTGTGCAAAAACATTCCCGTGCGGGTGAAAAAACGCTATATTTCCGGCCAATGCCTTAACGACTCATTCCCCGATCGGCGCCCGATGAACGCACCCATGGAACTCAATCACGATGAAATGCAGCGCATCCGGCTGGAAGTGCTGAAACGCCAGCATCGTGATCTGGACGAAGCCGTGCATGTGCTGGAAACCGCAGGCCGCCCCGACCCGCTGACCCTGCGGCGGCTGAAAAAGCAGAAACTGGCGCTGAAGGATCAGATCGTGAAGATCGAAGACCGGCTGATCCCCGACATCATCGCCTGATTTCATCTGTTCTCAAATATCCCCGCCGGAGGCTCCCGCCCTTGCCCCCGAAACCACCGCGGTTATAGTGCGCGCCTCAAACCGGGGGGCGGCGCATGGCTGTTGACGTGGGAATCATCATGGGCAGCCAGTCCGACTGGCCGACGCTGAAAGAAGCGGCGGCGGTGCTGGACGAGCTGGGCATTTCGTGGAAGGCCAACATCGTCTCGGCCCATCGCACACCCGACCGGCTGTATGGCTATGGCAAGACCGCGGTCGATCGCGGGCTGAAGGTGATCATCGCGGGCGCCGGTGGGGCTGCGCATCTGCCGGGCATGATGGCGTCGAAAACCCGGCTGCCGGTGATCGGCGTGCCGGTGCAGACCAAGGCGCTTTCGGGCGTCGACAGCCTTTATTCCATCGTGCAGATGCCCAAGGGCTATCCGGTCGCCACCATGGCCATCGGCGCTGCCGGAGCCGCCAATGCCGGCCTGATGGCCGCGGCAATTCTGGCGCTGTCCGATGCCGCACTGGCCCAACGCCTGCAAGCCTGGCGCGACGCCCTGACCGCCTCGATCCCCGACGAGCCGCAAGATGACTGAACCCCTGCGCCCCGGCGCCACCATCGGCATACTGGGCGGCGGCCAGTTGGGCCGGATGCTGGCGGTTGCGGCCAGCCGTCTTGGCCTGAAAACCCATATCTTCGAGCCTGCCGCCGATTGCCCTGCCGCCGACGTGGCCCATGCCATCACCTGCGCGCCCTATTCCGACGCGGCGGCCCTGGCCGATTTCGCCGCCGCCGTCGATGTCATCACCTATGAATTCGAGAATATCCCGACGGCGGCGCTGGATATCCTGGAGTCGCACCGCCCGATCCGCCCCAACCGCGAGGCACTGGCGATCAGCCAGGACCGGTTGGCGGAAAAGGCGTTTCTCGGCAGCCTCCGGCTGACCTGCGCCCCCCACGCACCGGTGAATGCGCTGGCCGATCTTGAAGCGGCCATTGCGAGGATCGGCTGCCCGGCGATCCTGAAGACCACCCGCATGGGCTATGACGGCAAGGGCCAGGCGCGACTGTCCAGCCCCACCGATGCCCCCGCAGCATGGGCGGCGATGCAGGGTGCGGCGTCGGTGCTGGAAGGCTTCATCGACTTCAGCCACGAGGTGTCGGTGATCGCCGCCCGCGGGCTGGATGGCGCTGTGGCCTGCTATGACCCCGGCGAGAACGTGCATCGCGCCGGCATCCTGCACAGCACCACCGTGCCCGCCCGCCTGACCCCCGGCCAGCGCAGCGACGCCATTCTCGCTGCTGCCCGCATCCTGACGGCGCTGGATTATGTCGGCGTGATGGGGGTGGAGCTGTTCGTCACACCGCAGGGGCTGATCGTCAACGAGATCGCGCCGCGGGTGCATAATTCCGGCCACTGGACCCAGAACGGCTGTGCGGTGGACCAGTTCGAACAGCACATCCGCGCCATTGCCGGCTGGCCTTTGGGCGATGGCGGACGGCATGCCGATGTGGTGATGGAAAACCTGATCGGCGACGATGTGGACAAGGTGCCGGAACTGGCACAAGACCGCGCCACCGCGATCCATCTATACGGCAAGCGCGAGGCCCGGCCGGGGCGCAAGATGGGCCACGTCAACCGCATCTCGCGCAGCAAAGGCTGACAGGGGGGGGGCCGGGCTCGGGGCCATCGAGGCCCCTCGGCCCGGCTTTGGCACCCAGCTTTGGCGGCTGGGTATGTCAACCGAACAGAAACCGGCGTCAGGGCTGTTGGCCCAGCGAGATCTCCACGGCGGCGCGCATGTTCAGGTCGGGGTGAAACTTGCCATAGGCCAGAAACTCGATGGTCTGGGCGATCACCATCGGGCTGAGCATCATGTAGGTGTGGGTCACCGGCAGCACGATATGGTCGGTCATCCCCGCCAGCCGCGTGCTGGCCACCGACACCTTGCCGTCATCCGCCCCCTTCAGCAGAGCCGAAAATGCGGCGTTCATCGAGCGGTTGCCAGCGATCACTCCCAGTTCGAAATCCGGCATCGGCAGGGCGCGGGGCAGCGCGCCGGGCTTGGTGCCAAGCTGTTCACCTGCCGGACCATTCAGCCATTCGAAAACGGTGATCTTGCCGAAGGCATCCACCAGTTCCGAGCCGTGGTTGGGCGGCGCCAGCATCACCACCCGACCCATGTTCACCGGCTCGTGGTCCAAGAGCCAGTAGCGCACCAGAATACCGCCCATCGAGTGCGTCACGAAATCCACCCGTGCGGCGCCACATTGCGCCACCGCCGGGCCGACATGCTCGGCCGCCAGCGTGGCGACCGGCGCATCGGTGGAGGGGTAGCCCTCGTTGATCACCACATGGCCTTGCGCCTGCAAGGCGGCCTGCATCGCCAGCAGGGATTTCTCGGTTCGGGCCAAGCCGTGCAACAGCACCACGCAATCGGCCTGCACCGGCGTGGCAAGGATCAGCAGAAGGCAAAGCGCGCGCAACATGGCGCCAACATAGGCTGGCATGCGCGGCATTGCGAGGGGCATGGACAAATCGCCGCCCGCGCCGCAGGTTTGCCGGATGAACCGCCCCGGACTTCGCCTTGCCGCCCGCGCGCTGATCCTGCAGCAGGACCGGCTGCTTGTGGTCAACGCCTGGCCCGGCGGTGACTGCGATCTGTGGTGCGCGCCGGGGGGTGGGGTGCAGGTCGGCACTTCGCTGCCCGACAATCTGATCCGCGAAGTGTTCGAGGAAACCGGGCTGACGGTGGCGGTTGGGGCGCCTGCGCTGGTCAACGAGTTTCACGACCCCGACAGCGGCTTTCATCAGGTCGAGGTGTTCTTTCGCTGCACTATTACCGGCGGCACGCTGTCCGACGACTGGCGCGACCCCGAGGGCATCGTCGCCCGCCGCCGTTTCGTATCCCGCTCTGAACTGGCGGGGCTGCGACACAAGCCCGACAGTCTGGCAGCCGCCGCCTGGGGGGCGGGGATGCTGTATGACCCGCTGGAAAGGCTGGTCCGATGAGCCGCGCCTTCGTCAAGGAAGGCGATGGCGGGCTGGAGCCGCTGCCCGACCTGCCGATCAGCCCGCATCCGAACTATGTGACCCCGCGCGGGCTGGCGCTGCTGCAAACCCGGTTGGCCGAGGCGCAGGCGCGGCTGGCGGCCCTGCGCGCCCGGCCCGAACGGCTGGACAAGCTGCCCGAGGCCGCCGCCGAACGCGATATCCGCTATCTAGAGGCGCGGCTGCGCTCGGCCATTCCGGTCGATCCCTCCAGCCAGCCCGCGGGCGAGGTGGCCTTTGGCGCGCGGGTCGAGGTGGCGCTGGCTGATGGCAGCCGCCAAGTCTGGCAGATCACCGGCGAGGACGAGGCGGATGCCACGCAAAACCGCATCGCGCCGCAATCGCCGCTGGCGCGCGCCCTGCTGGGGGCCGAGGTCGGCGATCTGGTGATCTGGCGCAAGCCCTCGGGGCCGGTGGAACTGGAGGTGCTGGCGATTGCCTATGCTGATCCGCAGGCTTGACCCAAAGGCCGACCGCAGCGCCGTCGAGACCCTGTTCGCGGCGGCGACTGACTATTACCTGATGGCCGAAGGCAAACCGCCGGGGCCGGAGGTGACGGAGGATTTCTTCACCGCCTGCCCGCCCGGCTGCGACCCCGCGGCATCGCACCGGCTTGGGGTATTCGACGGCGATATGCTTGCCGGCGTGGCGGAACTGTCCTTCGGCTTTCCGGCGCCCGGCGATGCCTATCTGGGGCTGATGATCCTTGCCCCCGCCGCCCGCGGTCACGGTTTCGGCGCCGCCCTGCTGCATCACATCGAGGCGCTGGCCCGCGCGGCAGGGGCAACACACCTGTTCCTTGGCGTGCTGGAAAAGAACCGCAAAGGCCGCGCTTTCTGGCAGCGCAAGGGCTTTGCCGCCACCGGTTTCAGCCGGGTGGATGATGCCCACGGGCTGGCCAATGTGCTGCACCGGCTGGTCAAGCCTCTGTAAACACGTCTTTCCATTCACCTTTGCTCAAATATCCCCGCCGGAGGCTCCTGCGGTCGGGCCAGGAGCCTCCGGCGGGGATATTTGGACAAAGGTGAAAGCCGCAAAATGAAAAAGGGCGCACCGCAGCACGCCCTTTCCCGATAATCGCCGGATCGGCAGATTACATCATGCCGTCCATGCCGCCCATGCCGCCCATGCCGCCGCCTGCGTTGCCTTTCGGCTCCGGCCGGTCAGCGATCATGGCTTCGGTGGTGATCAAGAGCGAGGCGACCGAGGCCGCATCTTCCAGCGCAATCCGCACGACCTTGGCCGGGTCGATCACGCCGAACTTGAACATGTCGCCATATTCTTCGGTCTGGGCGTTGAAGCCGAAGGTCTTGTCTTTCGACTCGCGGACCTTGCCGGCAACCACGGCACCGTCAACACCGGCGTTCTGCGCGATCTGGCGCAGCGGCGCTTCCAGCGCGCGGCGCACGATGGCGATACCGGCGTTCTGGTCGGCATTGGCACCGGTGACGCCGTCAAGCGAACCAGCCGCCTGCATCAGCGCCACGCCGCCGCCGACCACGATGCCTTCTTGCACGGCAGCACGAGTGGCGTTCAGCGCGTCATCGACGCGGTCCTTGCGCTCTTTCACTTCGATCTCGGTCATGCCGCCGACGCGGATCACCGCAACACCGCCAGCCAGTTTGGCCACGCGCTCTTGCAGCTTTTCCTTGTCATAGTCCGACGTGGTGTCTTCGATCTGCTGACGGATCTGCGCCACGCGCGCCTTGATCTCGGCCTTGTCGCCGTGACCATCGACGATGGTGGTGTTGTCCTTGGTGATGGTGACTTTCTTGGCACGGCCCAGCATGTCGATGCCGACATTTTCCAGCTTCATGCCCAGATCGTCCGAGATCACCTGACCGCCGGTCAGAATGGCCAGATCCTGCAGCATCGCCTTGCGACGGTCACCAAAGCCCGGTGCCTTGACGGCAGCGATCTTCAGCCCGCCGCGCAGCTTGTTGACGACCAGCGTGGCCAGAGCCTCGCCTTCCACGTCTTCCGAGATGATCAGCAGCGGTTTTTGCGACTGGATCACGGCTTCCAGCAACGGCACCATCGGCTGCAGCGACGACAGTTTCTTTTCGTGCAGCAGGATCAGCACGTCTTCCAGATCGGCCACCATCTTGTCGGGGTTGGTGACGAAATAGGGCGACAGGTAACCGCGGTCGAACTGCATGCCTTCGACGACTTCGGTCTCGGTTTCCAGACCCTTGTTTTCTTCGACGGTGATCACACCCTCGTTGCCGACCTTCTGCATCGCTTCCGCGATCTGACGGCCGATTTCAACTTCGCCGTTGGCCGAGATGGTGCCGACTTGCGCCACTTCGGCGCTGTCGGAAACCGGACGCGAGGCGGCCTTGATCGCCGCGACGACCTTGGCGGTGGCCAGATCAATGCCGCGCTTCAGGTCCATCGGGTTCATGCCGGCGGCCACGGCTTTCAGGCCGTCCTTGATGATGGCTTGCGCCAGCACGGTGGCGGTGGTGGTGCCGTCGCCGGCCTCATCATTGGTGCGGGAAGCGACTTCCTTCACCATCTGCGCGCCCATGTTCTCGAACTTGTCGGCCAGTTCGATTTCCTTGGCAACGGTCACGCCGTCCTTGGTGATGCGCGGTGCGCCGAAGGATTTCTCGATCACCACATTGCGGCCTTTCGGGCCCAGGGTCACCTTCACGGCATCGGCGAGGATGTTCACGCCGCGCAGCATGCGGTCGCGGGCATCGGTATCGAATTTGACGTCCTTAGCAGCCATTGTTCAGCTCCAGTTTGTCTTGATTTCGGTTGTTGGCGACTTCACAGGCGGGCGCTCAGCTTGTAGCGAACGCCCGAAGTGACCTCACTCGACAATTGCGATGATTTCGGCATCTTTGATGCAAAGCAGCTCTTCGCCGCCATACGGAATTTCCGTTCCGCCCCATTTTGCGAAGAGCACGCGGTCTCCGACTTTGACGCTCATCGGCAGGCGGGAGCCAGTCGAATTGAAACCACCGGGTCCAACAGCGACAACTTCGCCTTCGATGGGTTTTTCCTTGGCGGTATCGGGGATGATCAGCCCGCCCTTGGTTTTTTCTTCGCCTTCGATACGGCGGACCAATACGCGGTCATGCAGCGGTGTGAATGCCATCTGTGAACACTCCCTAGGTTCCAGGTTGAATTTGATTGGCACTCACCACAGGCGAGTGCCAACGACGGGTAGATAGGCACCGATGCGTCGGCTGTCAACCGCCAAGCGCGGCGCATTTTTCTTGGTTGCGTCGCAATGCCATGGCAGTTTGCGCCACCCGCCCCGCCGAAAAGGTTGCCCATGCGTCGTCTGTTTGCCAGTCTCGCCACCGCCCTGCTGCTTGCCAGCCCCGGCCTTGCGCAATGCGTGGGGCAGAACCTGCTGACCGGGCTTGATCCGTCGCTGCAGGGGCAGGTGGATGCGGCGCTGGCCAGCCAGCCCCATGCCACCGGCAATTTCTGGCGCGCCACCCGTGGCGATCAGGTGCTGCATCTGATCGGCACCTATCATCTGGACGATCCGCGCCACGCTGCCACCATGGACCGGCTGACGCCGCTGATTGCCACCGCCAAAACCGTGCTGCTGGAGGCCGGGCCGGACGAGGAAAAGGCGCTGAAACAGGCGATGGCGCAGGACCCATCGGTGATGTTCCTGACCGAAGGCCCCAGCCTGATGCAACAGTTGCAGCCCGCCGAATGGCAGGCGCTTTCGGGGGCGATGCTGGCGCGGGGCATCCCTTCGTTCATGGCGGCGAAATTGCAGCCCTGGTATGCCTCGATGCTGCTGGGGGTGCCGCCCTGTGCGATGTCGCAGATGCAAAACGCCAATGGGCTGGACAAGCGGGTGATGGCCGCCGCCAAAGAGGCAGGTGTGCCGCTGCGGGCGATGGAACCCTATGACACCGTGCTGGGCCTGTTCGCCGGCCTGACGGAGGACGAAAAGCTGGCGATGATCCGCGCCGCCTTGCCGCTGGAAGCGCAGGCCGCTGATTATTCGGTGACGCTTGCCGACAGCTATTTCGCCGGTGACAGCCGCCGGATGTGGGAGCTGATGCGGCTGCAAACCCGCACCGCCCCCGGCTATACGCCCGAACGCGCCGATGCCGAATATGCCAAGATGGAAGAGGTGCTGATGGCCGCCCGAAACCGCGCCTGGCTGCCGGTGATCGAGGATGCCCTGACCGCTGGCCCCGCCGTCGCCGCCTTTGGCGCGCTGCATCTTTCCGGCCAGGACGGCGTGCTGGCGCTGCTGGAGCGCGCCGGGTTCACGCTGGAACAATTGCCGCTGTAGCCCCGTCGCCGCAATGCAGCATTTTTGGCTTCCGTCCGGCGCGCAGGCGTGACAATCGCTCGCAGCTTGCCTATAAGGCGGCAACTTCAGCCACCGAACGGACGCCAAATGATCAAGGTTTTCGGCCACAAGGCCCCCGACACCGATGCCACCTTCTCGCCCATCATCTGGGCCTGGTATCTGACCAACATCCGCAACACCCCCGCCGAGCCGCGCCTGCTGGGCGAGCCGAACACCGAGGCGGCGTTCCTTTTGAAACACTGGGGTTTCGCCAAACCGGCGCATCTGGTGGATGTGGATGCCAACGACACCGTGGCGATCCTTGACACCAACAACCCCGCCGAACTGCCCGCGCATATCAACGACGCCAACATCCTGTCGATCATCGACCATCACCTGCTGGTCGGTGGCATCAAGACCCGCTCGCCGATCGAGATCACCATCCGGCCGCTGGCCTGCACCGCCACCCTTCTGCACGACCTGATTGGCGCCGATCTGGCCAAGGCCCCGCGCGAGATCAAGGGTGCGATGCTGTCCTGCATCCTGTCGGACACGCTGCAATTCCGCAGCCCCACCACCACCCCGCATGACCGTGCTGTGGCCGAAAAGCTGGCCGCCGAACTGGCCATCGACATCCCGGCCTTCGCCGCCGAGTTGTTTGCCGCCAAGTCCGATGTCTCGGCCTTTTCGGATGCCGAACTCTTGCGGATGGACAGCAAGGAATACGAGGTTGCGGGCAAGCAGTTGCGGGTTTCGGTGCTGGAAACCACCGCGCCCAAGGTGGTGCTGGACCGCAAGGCCAGCATGATGGCCAGCATGCCCGGCGTTGCCGCCGAGGATGGCGCCGATCAGGTGCTGCTGTTCGTGGTCGATATCCTGCGCGAAGAAGCCACGCTCTTGGTGCCGAATGCGCTGGTGAAACAGATGGCCGAAGCCTCGTTCGGCTGCACCGTCACCGGCGATACCGTGGTGCTGCCCGGCATCATGTCGCGCAAGAAGCAGATCATTCCGGCTCTGAAACTCTGATCCGCGGGCCGGGTGGCCCTGCTGCCCGGCCTGCCACGAAAGGCCCCAAATGACCCAGATCATCGCCCGCTTGTCCGAGGTTTCCGGCAAATACCGCGCGGTGTTCTGCGATCTGTGGGGCTGCCTGCACAATGGCCAGACCGCCTTTCCCGAAGCGGTCGCGGCCTTGCAAGCCTTCCGCCGCACGGGTGGCGCTGTGCTGCTGCTGACCAATGCGCCGCGGCCAAAGCCCAGCGTTGTCAGACAGTTGCAGCAGATCGGCGTGCCGGATGATTGCTATGACGAGGTGGTATCCTCGGGCGATGCCGCGCAATACGCGCTGATCACCGGGGCGGTGGGCCGCCGCGTTTTTCACATCGGCGCCGAGAAGGATCTGCCGTTCTTCACCGATTTTGCCGACGATCTGCAGGAAACCCTCGCCGCACAGCCGCCGATCCAGCGGGTGCCGCTGGCCAAGGCCGAGGGCATCGTCTGCACCGGCCTGTTCGACGACCTGACAGAGACCCCCGAGGACTACCGCGCCACCCTGCTTTACGCCAAGACCCGCGGGCTGAAACTCCTCTGCGCCAACCCGGATATTGTGGTCGATATGGGCGACAAGCGGCTATTTTGTGCCGGCGCCATCGCCCAGGCCTATGACCAGATCGGCGGCAGCAGCTTTTATTTCGGCAAACCGCACCCGCCGATCTACGATCTGGCCCGGCGCAGGCTGGCAATGCTGCGCCCGGAGGTCTCGGACGCTGCAATCCTGTGTATCGGCGACGGCATCGGCACCGATGTGCAGGGCGGTATGGCCGAGGGGATGGACACGCTGTTCATCACCGGTGGCCTTGCGGCAGACCAGTTCGGTGCCGATTCTGCCAACCCTGACAAGGGCTTGCTGGACAAATGGCTGGCGGCGCAGCAGATGGACCCGACCCACGCGATGGGCCACCTGCGCTGAAATCCCGCAATATTATTGCGCGAAATGCCACATCTGCGGTTATTTATTACCAAATAGATTGCGCTGCACCGCAGCATAAGCTATGCTGCAAGGCAACATCATTAACGGGATTCGCAGGATGCTCGACAATATGCCCCGCGGCACGATCTGCATCGAAGACCTTGAGATCGGCATGACCCGCAGCCTGCGGAAGCTGATCACCGACCGCGACATCGAACTGTTTGCCGAGGTTTCGACCGACCGCAACCCGGTGCATCTGGACGACGATTACGCCCGCGACACCATCTTCGAGGGCCGCATCGCCCATGGCATGCTGACCGCCGGGCTGATTTCGGCGGTGATCGGTGAACAACTGCCCGGCCATGGCACGGTTTATCTGGGCCAGAGCCTGAAATTCATGGCCCCCGTGCGCCCCGGCGATACCGTGCATGCCGAGGTGAAAGTGACCGCCATCGACCACGCCCGTCGCCGGGTGACCCTTGAAACCCACTGCGCAGTCGGTAATACCGTGGTTTTGAAGGGCGAGGCGCTGGTTCTGGCGCCCAGCCGCAAATTCGACTGACGGGCCGGCCCCGTCCACCGGGGTAAGATGCGGATACACCAGCATTGGCAAGGGCTTGCGCAGGCCGACCGCGGCGCCTCGGTTGCCATGGGCAACTTTGACGGCGTGCACCTGGGCCATCGGTCGGTGATTGATCTGGCGCGTGGTGCAGCACCCTTGGGCATCGTGACCTTCGAGCCGCATCCGCGCGAGTTTTTTGCCCCCGACGCCCCGGCCTTCCGGCTGATGAACGCCGAGGCCCGTGCCAACCGGCTGGCCAAATTGGGGGTGCAGCAGCTTTACCAACTGCCGTTCGATGCGGTGATGGCCGCGTTCACACCCGAAGGTTTCGCCCATGACGTGCTGGCGCAGGGACTGGGGGTCAGCCATGTGGTGGTGGGCCGCGATTTCTGCTTTGGCAAGGGCCGCGCAGGCACT
Organism: Rhodobacter ferrooxidans; assembly: GCF_000176015.1. GTDB lineage: Bacteria > Pseudomonadota > Alphaproteobacteria > Rhodobacterales > Rhodobacteraceae > Pseudorhodobacter_B > Pseudorhodobacter_B ferrooxidans. The sequence continues at coordinate 70,065 of NZ_ACYY01000016.1, forward strand.
GCCGCCGACCTGCAAGCCCATGGCGACAAACACGGTTTTTCCGTGACCATCGCCGATCTGATCACGCTGGACGGGGCCGAAGTGTCCTCCTCGGCCATCCGCGCCGCGCTGTCCGAAGGCCGCCCGCGCGACGCCGCTGCCATGCTGGGCCACTGGCACCGCATCGACGGCGAGGTGATCCACGGCGCCAAACGTGGCCGCGAGCTGGGTTTTCCCACCGCCAACATGTCGGTCAACGGGTTGCACCTGCCGCGCATCGGCGTCTATGCCGTCAAGGTCGATGTGCTGACAGGGCCGCTGGCGGGCAGCTACAATGGCGCCGCAAGCCTTGGGGTGCGGCCGATGTTTGGCGAGAACCAGCCGAATCTCGAAACCTATCTGTTCGATTTCGATGGCGATATCTACGGACAGCACCTGTCGGTCGCGTTTGTCGATTACCTGCGCCCGGAGATGAAGTTCGACGGCCTGCCTGCCCTTATCACCCAGATGACCGCCGATTGCCACCGCGCCCGCGCCATTCTGGCGGATGTCTAGGTCGATGACAGACGCCCTGCGCCCCCGGTTCTGGGAAACCGTCCCGCTGACGGAAATGACCCCTGCCGAATGGGAGGCGCTGTGCGATGGCTGCGGCAAGTGCTGCCTGAACAAGATCGAGTTCGAGGACAACGGCGAGGTGGCCTTCACCCGCGTCGCCTGCCGGTTGCTGGACGGCGACACCTGCCGTTGCACCAATTACGCCAACCGCCGCCAGTTCGTGCCGGAATGTGTGCAGATCAGCCCGAAAACCCTGCCGAAAATCGCCTACTGGATGCCGCGGACCTGCGCGTACCGGCTGCTGTTTCAGGGTAGAAAGCTTTACAAATGGCACCCGTTGGTCTCGGGCGATCCGCAGTCGGTGCATGATGCCGGGGCCTCGGTGCAGGGCTGGACGGTTTCGGAAACCGAGGTGCCCGAGGCGGATTGGGAAGATTATATCATCGAGGAGCGGCCCTGATGTTCTTTGCCTCTGACAATGCCTCTGCAGTGCCCGCACCGGTGATGGCGGCGCTGCTGGCGGCAAATGACGGTTTTGCAATGCCTTACGGCAAGGATTTGCGCATGGACGACCTGCGCGGCCAGATCCGCGCGCTGTTCGAGTCCCCCGAGGCCGCGGTCTATCTGGTGGCCACCGGCACGGCGGCAAATGCGCTGGCACTGGCCAGCCATTGCCCGCCCTGGGGTGCGGTGTTCTGCCACCGCCATGCCCACATTCAGGAAGACGAGTGCGGCGCGCCAGAATTTTTCACCAACGGCGCCAAACTGGCGCTGGTCGAGGGCGCGCATGGCAAGATGACGCCGGAAACCCTGGCCCCGGTGCTGGAGCGCACGGGGGCGGGCGGCGTGCACGGGGTACAGCGCGGCATGCTGTCGATCACCAATGTGACCGAGGCGGGCACGGTCTATTTCCCCGCCGAAGTGGCGGCGCTGACCGCCCTGGCCCGCGCCCACGGCCTGCCCTGCCACATGGACGGCGCGCGGTTTGCCAATGCGCTGGTGGCCTCGGGTGCCAGCCCGGCCGAGATGACCTGGCGCGCCGGGATCGACGTGCTGTCGCTGGGTGGCACCAAGAACGGGCTGCTGGGGGTCGAGGCCGTGGTGATCTTTGATCCCGCCCGCGCCTGGGAATTTGAGTTGCGGCGCAAGCGTGGCGGGCATCTGGTCTCGAAAGGCCGCTATCTGGCGGCGCAGATGCAGGCCTATCTGGACGGCGGCCTTTGGCTGACACTGGCAGCCCAAGCCAACGCCGCGGCCGCCCGGCTGGCCGCGGGTATTCTGGCACAACCGGGGGCGGCGCTGCTGCATCCCGTTGATGCCAATATCATTTTCGCGCAATGGCCCGCCGGTGGCCATGCCGCCCTGCAACAGGCGGGTGCGGTCTATTACCCGATGCCTGCCGCAGAGGGCATGGAGGCCGCACGGCTGGTCACCTCCTGGTCCACCACAACCGCCGACGTGGACGGCTTTCTGGCGGCCCTTGCGGGCGCTTTGCCGGGCTGAACGCCGTTTCGGCGGTTTGCAAGACCCCGGCCCGGGTGGTAAGCCGTGGCCAACCCTCGAATCCGTCCCCCGGACCCTGCAAGGAACCCATCATGGCCGCCATCACCGAGCCGAAACTGATTTCCGGCAACGCCAACCTGACGCTGGCCAAATCCATCGCCCGGCGGATGTCGATGCATCGGGGGATGTCGGTCAATCTGGTGGATGCGCGGGTCGAACGCTTCAACGATCAGGAGATTTTCGTCGAGGTTTACGAGAACGTCCGCGGCGAGGACATGTATATCATCCAGCCGACCTCGAACCCGGCCAACGACAACCTGATGGAGCTTTTGATCATCGCAGACGCGCTGCGCCGGTCTTCGGCCGACCGTATCACGGCGGTGATTCCCTACTTCGGCTATGCCCGCCAGGACCGCCGCGCCAAGGCCCGCACGCCGATCTCGGCCAAGCTGGTGGCCAACCTGATCACCGAGGCGGGCATCGACCGGGTGCTGACGCTGGACCTGCATGCCGCGCAGATTCAGGGGTTTTTCGACATTCCGGTGGACAACCTTTACGCCAGCCCGATCTTCGCGCTGGATATCGAGCATCACTTCAAGGGCGCCAAGGATGATCTGATGATCGTCTCTCCGGATGTCGGCGGCGTGGCGCGAGCGCGCGAGCTGGCCAAACGGATCGTCGCGCCGCTGGCCATCGTCGACAAACGCCGTGAGAAGGCGGGCGAGATTTCGGAAATGACGGTGATCGGCAATGTGGCGGGCAAGAAGTGCATCATGGTCGATGACATGTGCGACACGGCGGGAACCCTGAGCAAGGCTGCCGAAGTGCTGATGGAAAGCGGCGCCACCGAGGTGCATGCCTATACCACGCATGGGGTGATGTCGGGTTCGGCGGTGGAGCGGATCACCAATTCAGTGATGAAAAGCGTGGTGATCACCGATTCGATCGAGCCGACCGAGGCGGTGAAATCCTGCCCGAAGATCCGCATCGTGCCGACAGCACCGATCTTTGCCCAGGCCATTCTGAACATCTGGAACGGCACTTCGGTGTCGTCGCTGTTCGAGACCAACACCCTGGTGCCGATCTACGAAGGCATGTATCAGAACCGCTGAGCCGTCAGTAAAGCTGCCAGTCTTCCTCGTCGCGCAGCGCGCCGATCGCGGTCCAGTCGGCACGGATGCGGGCGACGCGGGTATCGCCCCAGGTGCGGAACACCAGATGAAAGCCCTTGAGGGTAATGTGTTCGGCGGAAATATCGGCGCGCGAGTTGGTCTTCTGGTCAAGATCCCACATCGAGATCGCCACCATCACCGCCGGGATATCGGCAAACTCGGCCTTGAACGACACCACGTGCCGACTTTCGCGCGGCCCCTGCCCGGTCCACATCACGCCACCATCGGCGAAATCGGAAAACATCACCCGGCTACCCTGGACGATGCCGACATTGCCGGTGGAAATGCGCTTCATGCAACAAGCCTCGGTCTGCGGGTCACGGTGGTCATTCTGGCATCACCCGGCGCGAGCCTTGCCAGATCAACAGGTTAGTGCAAGTCCATTGACACGGTAATCATTTGAATTTTCGTTAACTTTGCCGAAGAATGGACGGCTGACAAGGAAAAAGGCCCCGGGGTGACCGGGGCCCTTGTCACTTCTTCGCGCAAAACGGGCTTAGTGCCCGGTCGCCGTGCGCAGCACCATGAAGTCGTTGACCAGCTTTTCCGCCGAATCACGGTTGGCGGCCACGGCACTGGAGGCCGCAGCACGGGCTTCGGCAATCAGCTCGTCCAGCATCGCCGTGGTCACTTCGTCCACCGGCACGGCGCGTTCGGCCAGAACCGACACACCGCTGGCCGAGATTTCGGCAAAGCCGCCGGTCACGGCATAGGTCTTGGTGCCCTCGGCGCTGATCGCCTTCAGGATGCCGGGGCGCAGGGTGGTGATGGTGGGGGCATGCCCCTCCATCGCCGTCAGATCACCGTCGGCCCCCGGAATCTGCACCTCGGTCGCCTGAACCGAGGCAAGCCTGCGTTCAGGGCTGACGAGGTCGAATTGCAGCGTGTTGGCCATGATGCCCCCTTAAGCCGCAGCCGCAGCCAGACGCTGGGCTTTCTCGATCACTTCCTGGATGCCGCCGACCATGTAGAAGGCCGCTTCCGGCAGATGGTCGTATTCGCCGGCAACCACCGCCTTGAACGACTTGATGGTTTCTTCCAGCGGCACCTGTTTGCCATCGGAACCGGTGAACACCTTGGCCACGTCGAACGGCTGGCTCAGGAAACGCTGGATCTTGCGGGCGCGCGACACGGTCAGCTTGTCGTCTTCCGACAACTCGTCCATCCCCAGAATGGCGATGATGTCCTGCAGCGACTTGTAGCGTTGCAGCACACCCTGCACCGCACGGGCGGTTTCGTAGTGTTCCACCCCGACCACAACCGGGTCAAGGATGCGCGAGGTGCTGTCCAGCGGGTCCACGGCCGGGTAGATGCCGAGTTCCGAGATCGCACGGCTGAGAACCGTGGTGGCATCGAGGTGGGCAAACGAGGTGGCCGGTGCCGGGTCGGTAAGGTCGTCGGCCGGAACGTAGATCGCCTGCACCGAGGTGATGGAACCGGCTTTGGTCGAGGTGATGCGTTCCTGCAGTGCGCCCATGTCGGTGGCCAGCGTCGGCTGATATCCCACGGCGGAGGGGATACGCCCCAGCAGCGCCGACACTTCGGAACCGGCTTGGGTAAAGCGGAAGATGTTGTCCACGAAGAACAAAACGTCGGTGCCCGACTGGTCGCGGAACTGTTCGGCCAGCGTCAGGCCCGACAGCGCCACCCGCAGACGCGCGCCCGGCGGTTCGTTCATCTGGCCATAAACCAGCGCCACTTTCGATTCCGCCAGGTTGTCGATGTTGATAACCCCGGATTCGATCATCTCGTGGTAAAGGTCGTTGCCCTCACGGGTGCGCTCGCCCACACCGGCGAACACCGAATAGCCCGAGTGCACCTTGGCGATGTTGTTGATCAGTTCCATGATCAGCACGGTCTTGCCCACACCGGCGCCGCCGAACAGGCCGATCTTGCCGCCCTTGGAATAGGGCGCCAGCAGGTCGATCACCTTGATGCCGGTGACGAGGATCAGCGATTCCGTCGCCTGCTCCGAGAACGCCGGAGCGGGCTGGTGGATGGCGCGGTATTCCGTGGCGTTGACCGGACCCTTTTCGTCCACCGGCTCGCCGATGACGTTCAGGATGCGGCCCAGCGTGGCATCGCCCACCGGCACCGAGATCGGAGCACCTGTATCGGCCACCGGCTCGCCGCGCACCAGGCCTTCGGTCGCATCCATGGCGATGGTGCGCACGGTGCTTTCGCCCAGGTGCTGCGCCACTTCCAGGATCAGCCGCTTGCCGTTGTTGTGGGTTTCCAGTGCGTTCAGGATGGCCGGAAGGTCACCCTCGAACTGCACGTCCACCACAGCGCCGATCACCTGGGTGATCTTGCCGGTTGCTTTCGCTATTGCCATGTCGTTGTTCTCCGTGCGGGTCAGAGCGCCTCGGCGCCCGAGATGATTTCGATAAGCTCTTTGGTGATCGCGGCTTGCCGGCTGCGGTTGTACTGGATGGTCAGACGGTTGATCATGTCGCCGGCATTGCGGGTGGCGTTGTCCATGGCGGACATCCGCGCGCCCTGTTCCGAAGCCGCGTTTTCCAACAGCGCGGTGAAAATCTGGGTGGCCACGGCCCGCGGCAGCAGGTCGGCCAGAATTTCTTCTTCCGAGGGTTCGTAGTCGTAAACGGTGCTGGCCTGCGCCGCCCCTTCGAACACCGCCGGGATGATCTGCTGTGCCGTCGGCACCTGGCTGATCACCGACTGGAAGCGGTTGAAGAACAGCGTCGCCACATCGTATTCGCCCGCCTCGAACCGCGACAGCACGTCCTTGGCGATGGCCAGCGCGTTGACGTAGCCCACGCGCTTGACCTCGGTCAGATCGACATGGCCGATGAACAGATGGCCGAAATCCCGGCGCAACTGTTCGCGACCCTTCTTGCCGACCGTCAGGATCTTGACGGTCTTGCCCGCGGCCAGCAACTCGTGCGCCTTGGCACGCGCCAGACGCACGATGGTCGAGTTGAAACCACCGCACAGCCCGCGTTCGGCGGTCATCACCACCATCAGATGCACCTTGTCGGTGCCGGTCCCGGCCAACAGCCGCGGCGCCCCTTCGGATTTGCCGACCGAAGCCGCCAGACCCGCCATCACACCCGTCATCCGCTCGGCATAGGGCCGGGCGGCCACGGCGGCATCCTGGGCGCGGCGCAACTTCGCCGCCGCGACCATCTGCATCGCCTTGGTGATCTTCCGCGTGTTCTTCACGCTTCCGATCCGGTTTTTCAGATCCTTGAGGCTCGGCATCTACCTACTCCTGTGCCGCGCCCTCAGGCGAAGTCTTTCGCGAACGCGTCAAGCTGGGCCCGAACCGCCTTGTCAAGATCACCGGCAACCTTGCGGTCGTTCTTGGTGATGTCTTCCAGCAGCGCCTTGCCGTTGGTGCGCAGATGCTTCAGCAGACCTTCCTCGAACCGGCCCACATCCTTGACGGCGATCTTGTCCAGATAGCCCTTGGTGCCGGCGAAGATCACGCAGACGATCTCGGCGTTCGACAGCGGCGCGTATTGCGGCTGCTTCATCAGCTCGGTCAGGCGGGCGCCACGGTTCAAGAGCGCCTGGGTCGAGGCGTCAAGGTCGGAGCCGAACTGCGCGAACGCCGCCATTTCGCGGTATTGCGCCAGTTCCAGCTTCACCGGGCCGGCCACCGATTTCATGGCGTTGGTTTGGGCGCTGGAACCCACGCGCGACACCGACAGACCGGTGTTCACGGCCGGGCGGATGCCCTGGTAGAACAGTTCGGTTTCCAGGAAGATCTGGCCATCGGTGATCGAGATCACGTTGGTCGGAATGAACGCCGACACGTCGCCGCCCTGGGTTTCGATGATCGGCAAAGCGGTCAGCGAGCCGGAACCGTTGTCCTTGTTCAGCTTGGCCGAACGCTCCAGCAGGCGCGAGTGCAGGTAGAACACGTCGCCCGGATAGGCTTCGCGGCCCGGCGGGCGGCGCAGCAGCAACGACATCTGCCGGTAGGCCACGGCCTGCTTGGAAAGATCGTCATAGATGATCAGCGCATGGCGGCCGTTGTCGCGGAAGAACTCGGCAATCGCGGTGGCGGCATAGGGCGCCAGGAACTGCATCGGCGCCGGGTCCGAGGCGGTGGCGGCCACGACGATGGTATAATCGATGGCGCCGGTGGCTTCGAGCTTTTTCACCAGCTGCGCCACGGTCGAGCGTTTCTGGCCGATGGCGACATAGATGCAGTAAAGCTTCTTGGATTCGTCCGAACCGGCAGCCTCGTTGTAGGACTTCTGGTTCAGGATGGTGTCCAGCGCGATGGCGGTCTTGCCGGTCTGGCGGTCACCAATGATCAGCTCGCGCTGGCCACGGCCGATCGGGATCATCGCGTCCACCGATTTCAGGCCGGTGGCCATCGGCTCGTGCACCGACTGGCGCGGGATGATGCCGGGGGCCTTCACGTCAGCGACGCGACGCTCGGTGGCGGCAATCGGGCCCTTGCCGTCGATCGGGTTGCCCAGACCATCGACCACGCGGCCCAGCAGCGCGTTGCCTGCAGGCACGTCCACGATGGACTTGGTGCGCTTGACGGTATCGCCTTCCTTGATCGAACGGTCGTCACCGAAGATCACGATGCCGACGTTATCGACTTCGAGGTTCAGCGCCATGCCGCGGATGCCGCCGGGGAATTCGACCATCTCGCCGGCCTGAACATTGTCCAGCCCGTGAACCCGGGCGATCCCGTCGCCGACGCTCAGCACGCGGCCCACTTCGGCAACTTCGGCATCCTTGCCGAAATTCTTGATCTGCTCTTTGAGGATCGCAGAGATCTCAGCAGCTTGGATACCCATTTATCCGACCTCTTTCATTGAATTCTGGAGGGCCGCGAGCTTGGCCTTGATCGAGGTGTCGATCATGGTCGAGCCCAGCTTGACGACAAGGCCACCGATGAGGGATTCATCGACAGCGGTTTTCAGTTTCACATCCTTGCCCACACGCGCTTTCAGCGATGCGGAAAGTTTCTCGGCCTGTGCGGCGGTCAGCGCGGTGGCGGTGGTGACCTCGGCGGTCACTTCGCCCTTTTCGGCGGCGATCCGGGCGCGCACATCGGCAATCAGTTGCGGCAGCACGAACAGGCGGCGTTTCTGCGCCAGCAGCGCCAGCGTGTTGGCGGTCAGCGCCGACACGCCCATCTTGGCGGCAATCGCGGCAATCGCCCGGCCCTGATCGTCGCGGCTGAGCAGCGGCGAGGCGATCAGACCGCGCAGGTCGGCACTTTCGGCAAGCGCTGCGGCCAGGGCGTCGATGTCACCCTCCAATGCCACCAGAGCTTTTTCTTCCCGTGCAAGGTCGAAAACGGCGGTCGCATAGCGCGCGGCGATGCCGGAGGAGATCGAAGCTGGTTCGGACACGTCAACCCTTCCGATGCTTGGCCTTCGCCGCCGAAGAAGATGGCACGAAGGCATCCAATGGCGCATACTTGGTGGCATGCGTCTAAAACTTGGGTGCGATGTAGCAGAGCCGATTGCACCCCGCAACCTGTTACCTGCCGATTTTCCGCCGCTTTCGGGCATCAATTTCCGGGCGGTTTTGCGCTGTTTGCGCTAGCACGGGGCTGCGACGTCCCGACATCTTGGCGTGCCCGAAAAATAGGCACTGTCAGCACGGCGATTCAGCCGGATCGGCCTAGAATCGGGTGCGCAAGCCCGGCACTGGCTGGCCGACGCCCTGCCCGACGCCCTCCAGCACTTTCAGCGGCCGCCGCACCATGGCCCCCAGACCGCGCATCGGCGCCGGGATCTGCTTGCTGGCCTCGACCATCAGAACTCCCGCCGCCAGCCACGGCGCGAACTTCTGACCGGCATTTTCCCAGAACGCCGCGGTGCCCAGCCAGAACCGCCGTTCCGATGGCGGCGAATACAATGCCGACAGGTGGCGCTCCGGGGTGAAGCCATAATATTTCAGCTGCGACTCAAGCTGGCCCAGCGAATACGGATGACCAAAGCCGAACGGCGTGCCATCGGCGCGTGCCCACATGCCCGACCGGTTCGGCACCACGAACAGCGCCCGCCCGCCCGGCCCCAGCACGCGGTAGCTTTCCTCCAGCACAGCACCCGGGTTTTCCGAGGTTTCGAGCCCGTGCAGCAGCACCAGCCGATCGACCATGCCCGTGCTGATCGGCCAGCGGGTTTCCTCGCACAGCACCGAGACGTTTTCCATCCCGGCGGGCCAGGGCATCACCCCCTGCGGCCCCGGCATCAGCCCGATCACCCGCCGCGCCGCCTCCAGATACGGCCGCAGCAGGGGCACGGCAAACCCGAAGCCCGCCACGGTCTGGCCCTTGGCCTCCGGCCAGACCTCCAGCATCCGCTCGCGGATCGCGCGCTGCGCCACCCGGCCAAGCTGGGTGCGGTAGTAGAAATTGCGCAGATCCTGCACATCAAGATGCATTGCGGGCGGGCCTTGTCCGGGCGAAACTGGCGGCCAGAATACCGCATGTGGGGCAAAACACCATGACACTTCAACTGGTCACCATCCCCTGCCGCAAGGACAACTATGCCTTCCTGATCCACGATGCCGCGAGTGGCGAGACGGCCGTTGTCGATGTGCCCGATGCCACCCCGATCCTGGCCGAACTGGCCCGCCGCGGCTGGCAGTTGTCAGACATCCTGATCACCCACCACCACGGCGACCATATCGAAGGCGTGCAGGCCCTGCGCGCTGCCACCGGTGCCATGGTGATCGGCAACGCCGCCGACGCGCATCGGTTGCCACCGCTGGACCTTGCACTGTCGGACGGATTGACCTTCACCATCGGCGCCGAAGTTGGCCAGATGATCGAGGTGCCCGGCCACACCATCGGCCATGTCGCCTACCATTTCGCGGCATCCGGTCTGGCCTTCACCGGCGACACCTTGATGGCGATGGGCTGCGGTCGGCTGTTCGAAGGCTCGGCGCAGCAGATGTGGCAAAGTCTCAAGCGCCTTGCCGCCCTGCCGCCGGAAACCCTGATCTGTTCCGGCCATGAATACGCCGAAAGCAACGCCCGCTTCGCCCTGACCCTTGAACCGGCAACGCCCGCGCTTACATTGCGGCTTGGCCAGATTGCAGCGGCCCGCGCGCAAAACCTTCCCACCGTGCCCTCGACCCTTGCCGACGAACTTGCCACCAACCCGTTCCTGCGCGCGCCGCTGCTTGGGGCCGCCCTCGGCATGGCCGATGCAACCGACGCTGAAATCTTCGCCGCGATCCGCGCCCGCAAGGACAAATTCTGATCCCGACCCGGCTTTGGCATCACTTTTCGCGGCGGCACCGGAAGAAACGACAAATCGGCGGAAATAACACTTGAAGCGCGGCAAATAAAACCGAACTTTAACCACATGAGGCAAAGGTTGCGGCAAACCCACGCGCGCCGCCACCGCAGGACAGGAGCACCAGAACGTGCCGTCATTTTCGACCACACTCGAGCAAGCCATCCACGGCGCTCTGGCGCTTGCCAATGCCCGCCGTCACGAACTCGCAACGCTGGAGCATCTGCTGCTGGCGCTGATCGAAGAACCCGACGCCGCCCGCGTGATGAAGGCGTGCTCGGTCGATCTGGACGTGCTGAAAAAGACCTTGGTGGATTTCATCGACGATGATCTTTCGACCCTGGTGACCGATGTCGAAGGGTCCGAAGCGGTGCCGACGGCAGCGTTCCAGCGGGTGATCCAGCGTGCGGCGATCCATGTGCAATCCTCGGGGCGCACCGAAGTGACCGGCGCCAACGTGCTGGTGGCGATCTTTGCCGAACGCGAAAGCAATGCCGCCTATTTCCTGCAGGAACAGGACATGACGCGCTATGATGCGGTGAATTTCATCGCCCATGGCGTCGCCAAAGACCCCAGCTATGGCGAACCCCGGCCGGTTTCCGGTGCCGACGAGCATATGGAAACCCCCAAGGCCGAGGCGGGCGATGCCAAGGATTCGGCACTTTCCAAATATTGCGTCGATCTGAACGTCAAGGCGATCAAAGGGGATGTCGATCCGCTGATCGGCCGCGAGGCGGAAGTGGAACGCTGCATCCAGGTGCTGTGCCGCCGCCGCAAGAACAACCCGCTCTTGGTGGGCGACCCCGGCGTGGGCAAAACGGCGATTGCCGAAGGTCTGGCGCTGAAGATCACCCGCGGCGAGACGCCGGAAATTCTGGCTCACGCCACGATCTATTCGCTGGACATGGGGGCGCTGCTGGCCGGCACCCGCTATCGCGGCGATTTCGAGGAACGCCTGAAAGCCGTGGTCAAGGAGATGGAGGATCACCCCGACGCGATCCTGTTCATCGACGAGATCCATACCGTGATCGGCGCCGGTGCCACCTCGGGCGGGGCGATGGACGCCTCGAACCTGCTGAAACCGGCGTTGCAGGGCGGCAAGCTGCGCTGCATGGGCAGCACGACCTACAAGGAATTCCGCCAGCATTTCGACAAGGACCGCGCCCTGTCGCGCCGGTTCCAGAAGATCGACGTCAACGAGCCTTCGGTCGAAGACACCGTGAAGATCCTGATGGGGTTGAAGCCGTATTTCGAGGAACACCACGACCTGCGCTATACCCATGATGCGATCCGCACCGCGGTGGAACTTTCCGCCCGCTACATCCACGACCGCAAACTGCCCGACAAGGCGATCGACGTGATCGACGAGGCCGGGGCGGCGCAGCATCTGCTGGCCGATTCCAAACGCCGCAAGACCATCGGCCCGAAGGAGATCGAGGCCGTGGTGGCCAAGATCGCCCGCATCCCGCCGAAAAACGTCTCGAAGGACGACAGCGAAGTGCTGCGCGATCTGGAAAAATCGCTCAAGCGCGTGGTGTTCGGCCAGGACAAGGCCATCGAGGCGCTGGCCTCGGCGATCAAACTGGCCCGCGCCGGTCTGCGCGAACCGGAAAAGCCGATTGGCAACTATCTGTTCGCCGGGCCGACCGGTGTGGGCAAGACCGAAGTGGCCAAGCAACTGGCCAGCACGCTGGGCGTCGAACTTTTGCGTTTCGACATGTCGGAATACATGGAGAAACATGCGGTTTCCCGCCTGATCGGCGCGCCGCCCGGCTATGTCGGCTTTGATCAGGGCGGCATGCTGACCGATGGCGTTGACCAGCATCCGCATTGCGTGCTGCTGCTGGACGAGATGGAAAAGGCCCACCCGGATGTCTACAACATCCTGCTGCAGGTGATGGACCACGGCAAGCTGACCGACCACAATGGTCGCTCGGTCGATTTCCGCAACGTCGTGCTGATCATGACCTCGAACGCCGGGGCCGCGGACCTGGCGAAAGCCGCCATCGGATTTGGCCGCGACCGCCGTCAGGGCGACAATGTTGCCGCGATCGAGCGCACCTTCACGCCGGAATTCCGCAACCGGCTGGATGCGGTGATCAACTTCGCGCCGCTGGGCCGCGAGGTGATCCTGCAAGTGGTCGAGAAGTTCGTGATGCAGCTTGAAGCGCAACTGCTGGACCGTGGCGTGCATATCGAACTGAGCCCGGAAGCCGCAGCCTGGCTGGGCGAAAAGGGCTATGACGACAAGATGGGCGCGCGTCCCTTGGGCCGGGTGATCCAGGAACACATCAAGAAACCGCTGGCCGAGGAATTGTTGTTCGGCAAGCTGACCAAGGGCGGCGTGGTGCGGGTCGAGGTGGTAGATGATGCCATCGTGCTGAAGGTGGAAGAGCCGAAGAAACCGGCGCTGACCCGCTCGAAACCGCCGCTGCTGACCGCGGAATAAGTCGGCAATGATCGAAAAGAAGGCCCCTGCATCGGCGGGGGCCTTTTGCTTCAGGTCACGCCCCGCCCTATCCGCCAGAGCCAAGAATTTTCGAAAATTCTTGGCAAAATCCTTCCAAGGATTTTGTTCCGATTGTTCCGCAGCACGGGCCTGAAACTACCGCTCGGTCAGCTTCAACTCGATCCGCCGGTTCAGCGCCCGGGTTTCCGGCGCATCGCCCACTGCCACCGGCTGGTATTCGCCAAAGCCGGTCGCCGCCAGCCGTTCAGGCGAAAATCCGAGATTGTCCTGCATGTAGCGCACCACCGCCAACGCCCGCGCCTGGCTCAACTCCCAATTATCGGCAAACTCGCCTTGCCCCGACAGCGGCACATTGTCGGTGTGGCCATCCACCCGGATGATCCAGTCGATACCCGGCGGAATTTGTGCGGCAATCTCGTTCAGCGTCGCCACCACACCGGCAATCTGCGCCCGGCCCTCCGGTGCCAGATCGGCCGAGCCCGGATTGAACAACACTTCGCTGGAGAACACGAAACGGTCGCCGACGATCCGCACGCCCTGCCGCCCCGCCAGAACCTTGCTCAACTCGCCAAAGAATTCCGACCGGAACTTCGCCAGATCCTGCGCCTCGGCCCGCAGCCGTTCGGCCTCGGCGGCCTCCAGATCGGCGCGGCGGCGCTGTTCCGATGCCACCTGCGCCAGCGCCGAATTGAGCTGGCTGCCCAGCGCCTCGAGTTGCACCTTGGCCGCCACATCCTTGGCCGCGGCGGCATCCAGCATCCCCTGCAACTCGCCAAGCTGCGAACGCAGCGCCGCAATCTGCTGATTGAGCAAAGCCACCTGCCGCGCGCTTTCCGCCGACCGTTCGGTCTCGGTCGCCAGCGCCGCCCGCGCGGTCGCCAGCAAGGCCTCTTTGCCGCTGAGGATTTCTGCATCCTGCGCCGCTTTGGTTTCCGCCGCCGCAAGCAAGGTCAGCGTGTCCTCGGCCTTCTGGCGTTGCGCCTCCAGCGCCAGCGTCATGGCCGTCAGTTCGGCATCCGCGCCTTGCAGCTTTTCCCGCAACGCCGCCATCGCCGTCTGATCCGCCGCCCGCGCCGCCGCCAGTTCGGTCAACCGGGTCTGTGCCGCATCGCGTTCGGCCAACAGACCGGCCACCTGCGCCTCGAAATCCGTGATCCGTGCTGTTGCCGACGCCAACTCGCCCTCGCGCGTCGCAACCAGCCCGGCCAGCGTGGCAATCTGGCCTTCCTGCTGCACCCCCAGCGCCTGCGCCGCCGCAAGGTCCAGCCCCAGCCGCCCGACCTCGGCCTGCAAGGCATCGGCCCGCGCCGTCTCCAACCCCAAAGCGTCGGCCAGACCCGCCACCTGCGCGGTCAAAGAATCCAATTGCTTGTCCTGACTGGTGATGGTGTCGCGCAGCACCGATTGCACCACCAGCACGATGGTCAGCACGAACATCAGCACCATCAACAGTGCCGTCATCGCATCGACAAAGCCCGGCCACACCACGTCCGAGCCGCCGCGGTTGCTGTTGCGCCGCGACAGGCCCATGCTAGCCGCGCCCCACGCTGCCGCGCGACAATTGCCGGATCGCCGCAGTCAGCCCCGACAGATCGGCGCGCAGATCGGCGGTGGTTTCCTGCCGCCCGGCCGAAATCTCCTCGAGTATCCGCAAAAGCTGCACGTCGATCGAGCGCAGCCGCATCCGGCTTTCGGCATCGGAATGTGCGCCACCTTCCGCCCCGGTCAGCGCCGCAACCAGCCGGTCCTGCCCCTCGGCAATCCGGCCCAGCAGCGCCGCCTGCCCGGACTCGGCGGCCAGCGTGCTGTTCAGCCGCGTCACCGCCGCCCCCAGATCCGAAATCCGGTCATCGACCTGGCTGCGGTTGATGTCGGACTGGGTGTAAAGCGTCTGCAACACCTCCATCTGCCCGGCCAGTTGTTCCAGCACCGCGGCAATCGCCCCCTGATCGCCTTCGCCATCGCCCCCGGCAATCCCCAGCCGGGTGATCGACGACAGCCATTCCTCCAACTGCCGGTAAAACCGGTTCTGGCCATGGCTGGCGAAAAGTTCCAGCAGCCCCACCACCAGCGACCCCGCCAGGCCCAGCAACGACGACGAGAACGCCGTGCCCATGCCGCCCAACTGGCCCTCCAGCCCGGTCATCAGCTTGCCGAACACCTCGGTGCTGGTCTGGCCTTCCTGCGGCGCCAGCGTGCGGATGGTGTCAACCACCGCCGGCACCGTGGTGGCAAGGCCGTAGAACGTGCCGAGAAGTCCAAGGAAAATCAGCAGGTTGCCCAGATAGCGGGTGATGTCGCGCGCCTCGTCGATCCGCGCCGCCACCGATTCCAGAATGGAACCGCTGCTGGAGGACGAGATCTGCATCCGCGCGCCCCGGCTGCGCAGCAGGGTGGCCAGCGGCAGCAGCAGGGTCGGCGCCCGCGCCATTTCCTGCCCCGGATGGCTGTGCACGAAGCCCTTGATCCAGCGCACCGATTGTTGCAGTTGCACCACTTGCCAGAAGCAGGTCAGCACGCCCAGCAGGAACACCAGCCCGATGAAGCCGTTCAGCATCGGCTTGGCGCGAAATACCCCGACCAGCGCCGGATAGGCCAGCACGGCCCCCACCAGCACCGCCGCCACCACCAGCAGCATCAGCACAAGCTGCCGGATCGGCTGGGTAAACTGCGGCTCGGCCTCGGGGGTCATCTGCATCGGGGGGCGGCAACCTTGCTGTTGGCTTGCCGAACCATAGGCAGCAAGCCGCGTTCTGCCAAGGTCAATGCGGCAGCCGCCGCGTCAATTGCCAGCCGCCTGCAACTGCCGCACCGCCGCCGCCAGCCAGGCCAGATCGGCATCCTCGATCCCCAGCGCCGCCAGATGATCGGCGGTGTTGAAAAGGTAATCGCAGTTGCGCCCGCGCCCGCCTACAGCCTGCGCAATGATCGCCGCCTGTTCCGGCAACGCCAGCCCGCCGCAATACTGCACATGGTCGGGGTCGATCACATAGGCCAGCGCCTCGACCCGCCCGCCACCCTGCAAATCCACCCAAAGCCGTTCTTCCAGATAGGCCGCCGAGATCAGCTCACGCTCGCGCAACCCCGCCAGCGTGTCCGCCTCGGCCCCACTTGCCACCCGAAACGCCACGCCGTCGCAATGCGCCCCCGCAGCCCGGTCCAGCGCCAGCACCAGCCCTGGTGCCGCCTCGGTGCCACGATGGTGGATGGATCGCATGCAGAAACTGCGGTGCCAGCCCGGCAGCCTGGCAATCCGGGTTTCCGCCACCGGAAACTCCGGGTTCCAGATCAGCGACCCATAGCCAAACACCCAAAGCTCCGACCCCATCGCGCTGGCCCTCCTTGCCTGCGCCCTGTAAACACAAGCGGCGGGGAAATGGAAAGGGGCGGCGATGCGCAGGCTGTTGGCATGGGGGCTGGGGCTGGCAGTGGCGTGGAGCGGGCTGTGGTTCGCCGCCACCTTGGCGTTGCAAACCGCCGCCGAGCAGTGGTTCGCATCGCAAGCAGCCCAAGGGATGCGGGCGCAGCGTGACAGCCTGACCGTGCAGGGCTTTCCCGGCACCATCGACCTTGCCGCCACCGGCATTGACCTTGCAAACCCCGCCACCGGCATCGGCTGGCAGGCGCCGTCGCTAAGCCTTGCCACCACGGCCTGGTGGCCCTGGCAACTTACCGCCACCCTGCCCGCCACCCAAACGATCACGGCACCCGGCGAAACCATCACCCTGACCTCGGACGCGCTGCAAGCCAGCACCTCCGTCGCCCCCGGCCTCGATCTGCGGCTCGACACCATTACACTTTCCGGCACGGCGCTGGATGCCCTTTCAAACCTCGGCTGGCACCTCGCCGCCGACCAGCTTGACCTGACCACAACGCCCGATCCGTCGCAGCCCAACGCCTACGCGCTGCACCTGCACCTGACGAATTTCGCCCCCGACCCGGCGTTGCTGGCCCGCCTGCAAAGCCAGCCGCCCCTACCCGCCCAGATCGAAACCATGCAGCTTGAGGCCATCGCCGCCTTCACCGCCCCGCTGGATCGCCACGCCGAAACCACCCGCCCCGGCGTGGCACTCCTGACCATCAGCCAGAGCCTGATCCGCTGGGGCACCCTGTCCCTCACCGCCAGCGGCAGCGTGCAAGCCGACGCGAATGGCCGCGCCGAAGGCCGCATCAACCTGACGCTGACCAACTGGCGCACCGCCTTTGCCCTGGCGCAAACCTCCGGCCTGATCAAACCGGAACTTGCCCCCACCATCGAGCGCGCCCTGACCCTGCTTTCCAGCCAATCCGGCGACCCCGAAACCCTGGCGCTGCCGCTGGCCTTTCAGCAAGGCCGCATGAGCCTCGGCCCGCTGCCCCTCGGTCCAGCCCCACGGCTGAACTAAGCCCATTCACCTTTGCAAAAATATCCTCGGGGGAAGGCGTGCCTGCACGCCGTGGGGGCAGACAGCCCCCTCTTCCTTCACGGAAACCAGCGTCTGCCTCAACGGCAATACGACCCGCTGCGATAGCGCGCGGTGTCAAAATGCATGTGATCCTCGTGATAGCCATCCGACCCCGGCCCCAGCGTGGTGCCAAACACCCCGCAGGCGGCGCGATAGGCGGCCTTGATCGGTTTGCTGCCGCGCCAGTTGTCCGCCACCGTCAGCACCCGGCCATCGGCCAGCACCAGACCGGAAATATCCAGTGCCCGGCCGCGGCCATGCTCGCTGATCTTCGCACCGCGCTTGTTGTTGCGCGGACGGCAGGCGTAATGGGCTGCCACCTGCAACTGCACCACCGGGTTGCGGCGGAACTGCGGTTGCAGGCCGTCCTGCACCCAGGCCTTCAACGCCCGCGCTGTGGGGCAATCTATCGTCGCGGCCTGGCTCAGCCGCACACCGGCGACCGCGGTGATCCGCACCGCATCCGGCACACCGCAGCCCCGCACCCGCGAGGTGATCGGCGCGATGGCCTCGCCGCGAATCTCGGCATCGCCGCAGACAGCACCTCGCCGGGTGCGCAGGCTTTCATTGCCAGGCTGGGTGCGCACGGCAGCCGCTTGCACCACGACTTCGGGTGCCGTTGCCCGCGCCGTCAAACCCGCAGGCCGGGGCTTTGGCCGTGGCACCATCGCGGCAACCTGCACCACGGCTTCAGGGGTGATGTCCGGCACCAGCCCGGCAGGCCGCGGTTTTGGCCGCAGCATCGGCGGCACGGCACTGGCCTGGGCAATGGCACCGGGCGCTTCGGTCACCTGCTGCACCAGACCGGGGCGCGGCAGCGGTCGAGGCGAATGGTCGGGGGCGTCGGCAAAGGCACCAGAGGCCAGCAGCATCCATGCCGTTGCCAATCGCCGCGCCCATCGCATCCGCCTAATGCTCCTCGCCCGCCGGATTCACGCCCGCCGGATTCACGCCTGCCGGCTTCACGCCTGCCTGCACCTGCGCCGACCGCCCGAAATCGGCGGCGGCGGTGTCCTGCCCCGCTTCGATGATACCACGGCGGATCGCGCGTGTCCGGGTGAAATAAGCGTGCAGATGCTCGCCGTCCCCCAGCCGGATCGCGCGCTGCAAGGCAAACAGCTCCTCGGTAAAGCGGCCCAGGATGTCCAGCGTCGCTTCCTTGTTGTTCAAGAACACGTCGCGCCACATCGTCGGGTCGCTGGCCGCAATCCGGGTGAAATCGCGGAAACCGGCGGCGGAATAGCGGATCACTTCGCTGTCGGTGACGCGTCGCAGGTCGTCGGCCACACCGACCATGGTATAGGCAATCAGGTGCGGCGTGTGACTGGTGACGGCCAGCACCAGATCATGGTGGGCTGCGTCCATCACATCGACATTGGCCCCCATCGCGACCAACAGGCTGAGCAGCCGCGCCAAGGCCGCGGGGTCGGTGCCCTCGGCGGGGGTCAGCAGCCACCAGCGGTTCTGGAACAGTGACGCAAACCCCGAGCGCGGCCCGGAATGTTCGGTTCCCGCCAGGGGGTGCCCGGGGATGAAATGCACGCCCGCCGGAATATGCGGTGCCACCGCCGCAATCACCGCCTGCTTGACGGAACCCACATCCGTCACCGTGGCCCCCGCTGCCAGATGCGGGGCAATCTCGGCAGCAATCGCGGCCATCGCCCCCACCGGCACCGCCAGCACCACCAGATCGGCGCCCTGCACCGCCTCGGCCGCCGTGTCGTAAACCCGGTCGCAGATGCCGATCTCCAGCGCCGTGGCGCGGGTTTCGGCAGACCGCGCGGTGCCGACGATTTCATCTGCCAGCCCGCCCGCCCGCATCGCATGCGCCATCGACGAGGCAATCAGCCCCAGCCCGATCAGCGCCACCCGTTGATAGATCGCCATCACCGCACACCCTTGAACTGCGCCACCGCATGCGCCACCCGCCGACAGCCCGAGGCGTCGCCGACGGTGATGCGCAGGCACTGCGGCAACTTGTAGCCCGCCACCTGCCGCACCAGCAGCCCCTGGGTTTGCAGATAGTCGTCGCAAGCCTGCGCCTCGGCCTGGTCGGCAAAGCGTGCCAGCACGAAATTCGCCATCGAGATGTCCGAGGGCACACCAAGCTCCGCCAAGGCCTCGGCCAGCCAGACCCGCTGGCGGGCATTGTCGGCGCGGCACTTGGCGACGTAATCCTGATCGCGCACTGCCGCCTCGGCGGTTTCCAGCGCGGTGTTCGACAGGTTGAACGGCCCGCGGATGCGGTTCAGCACGTCGATGATCGGCTGCGGCCCGTAGCCCCAGCCGATGCGCAACCCGCCCAGCCCGTAGATCTTGGAAAACGTGCGGGTCATCACCACGTTGCCGCGCGCCTCGATCAGCGCCAGTCCGGCGTCGTAGCCTTCGACATATTCGGCGTAAGCCCCGTCCAGCACCAGAATTGCCTGATCGGGCAGACCATCGGCCAGCCGCGCCACATCGGCGGCGCTGATCATCGTGCCGGTCGGGTTGTTGGGGTTGGCGATGAACACCAGCCGCGTGCGGTGATTGCAGGCCGCCAGCAGCGCATCGACATCGGTGGTGCGCTCGCGCTCGGGCACCTCGACCGGGGTCGCACCAACCGCCATGGCGGAAATGCGATACATCAGAAAGCCGTGCTCGGTGAACAGCACTTCGTCGCCCGGCCCGGCATAGGCCTGGCACAGGAAGGTGATGATCTCGTCCGACCCGGCGCCACAGATCACCCGGCCCGCGTCCAGCTTGTGCACTTCGGCAATCGCCGTGCGCAGGGCAAGATGGTCGGTCGAGGGATAGCGGTGGATCTGATGCACCGAGCGCAAAAACGCCTCCTTGGCCTTGTCGGATGGGCCAAAGGGGTTCTCGTTCGACGACAGCTTCAGCGCGTTTGCCACCCCGGAAATGGCGCTTTTGCCGCCCTGATACAGAGCGATGTCAAGGATGCCCGGCTGCGGGCGGATGGCGTCGCTCATCATTCACTCCAAACTGTCGCGCCGGTTCTAGCGGCGGGCTCGCACCAAGGCCAGTGGGATGTTAGTGGCGCAGGCAGCGTGTCAGGCAAAAGTGGATACCGGTTTTGCCGCCCGACACGCGAACATCGAAAGCCTAATGCTTGTCGGTCTTGCCGGCCATCCAGTCCATCAGCGCCAGCAGCACGCCGGACACCACGAAGGTCAGATGCAGGATCACCATCCACATCAGTTGCGCCTGGTCGATCACATGGCCTTCAGGCGCCTTGCCCAGTTCCATGAACACCTTCAGCAGGTGAATCCCCGAGATCGCCACGATCGAGGCGATCAGTTTCATCTTCAGCCCCGAGAAATCGACCTTGCCCATCCATTCGGGCTTGTCTTCATTGTCGTCGATATCCAGCTTCGAGACGAAATTCTCGTAGCCGGAAAACAGCACGATCAGCATCAGGTTGGCCGCCAGCGTCAGGTCGATCAGCGACAGGATCGCAAGGATGCCCTTGTCGGCATCCATGCTCAGGGTCAGCGGCACATAGTGGATCAGTTCCTGCACGAACACCACGACCAGCATGCCCAGCGCCACCACCAGCCCCAGATACATCGGCGCCATCAGCCAACGCGAGGAAAACAGGCCTTTTTCAATGAAACGTTCGATCCAGGGTTTGTCCGACATCAGGGGCTCCGCGGTCCGGGTAAATGCAAAAGGCCCGCCTTGCGGCGAGCCCCCGTCTGCCACAGGGGCAGTCTGCCGAAGGGGCAGGGATCAGTTCTTGGCGTAGAATTCGACCACCAGGTTCGGTTCCATCTGCACCGGATAGGGCACGTCGCCCAGGCCCGGAGTGCGGACGAACTTCACCGTCAGCTTGGACTGATCGACCTCCAGATAGTCCGGAATGTCACGCTCGGTCAGTTGCGAGGCCTCCAGGATCAGCGCAAGCTGCTTGGATTTCTGCCGCACTTCGATGATGTCGCCTTCCTTGACGCGGTAAGAGGCGATGTTGACGCGCACCCCGTTCACCGTGACATGGCCGTGGTTCACGAACTGGCGCGCGGCGAAGATCGTCGCCACCAGCTTGGCGCGGTAGCACACCGCATCCAGACGGCGCTCCAGCAGACCCACCAGCATCTCGCCGGTGTCGCCCTTCACACGCTCGGCCTCGGCAAAGATCTTGCGGAACTGCTTTTCCGTCAGATCGCCGTAATAGCCCTTCAGTTTCTGCTTGGCGCGCAGCTGGGTGCCGAAGTCCGAAAGCTTGTTCTTGCGGCGCTGGCCGTGCTGGCCCGGGCCGTATTCGCGCTTGTTCAGCGGCGACTTGGCACGGCCCCAGATGTTTTCGCCCATGCGGCGGTCAATTTTATGCTTGGCAGAGGTGCGTTTGGTCACCGCTGATCTCCTTCAGTTATGGGTGCTCTTTCGGCTGGTCCGATATTCGGGGCCTCAAAGCGTCACGAAGGGCGTTGTCCTCTGATCTTGCGATCCGACAGGTCATTCCTTGCGGAAGCCACCAACACCAATGAAAAGCCCCGGATTCTCATCCGGGACATGGGGCGGCTTATACAGGGGCAAACCGCAGAGTCAACACGCCATCAGGCGGCCAGATCGTGCCGCAATATCGCGGCTTCCGAGGCCGTCAGGTTGCGCCGGGCATGGTCGCCATAGCTGTAGGGGTTTTGGGCAATATGCGGCAGCATCCCCAGCAGCGCCGCCCGCTGCGACGGCTCGATGGTTTCCAGCGCGGTGTTGGCGGGGTGAAAGCTTTCGGTCTCCAGCCCGTTGGCCCAGACGATCTGATGCGCCTCCAGCAGGATATGCACATAGGTGACTTCACGCAGTTGCCGATCCACCATGATCGAGTGGTCGTTCACCAGATCCTCGGCGGTCACCAGGACTTCGGAGACGTTGAACAACGCCTGCGCCGCCGCCCCCTGCACCAGCATCCGGTGCTGCGGCGACACCACCAACTCGTCTTCGGGCCGCCCGACGCCCAGCGCCCCGGTGCGGAACCGGATCGGGCGCAGATGCGGCATGGCATGCAGCCGCGCGCCGCTCATCCGGCGCTGGCCGGCCCACAACACCTCTTGCGGGCCGTTGTCCTTGGTCAGGATCTGCATGCCGGGGCGCAGATGCTGGATCAGGCAGAAACCATCAGGGGTGGAAATGCGGGTATCGGGGGTGAAACAGATCACCCCGCCCGTCGCC
>NZ_ACYY01000015.1 GCF_000176015.1 Rhodobacter ferrooxidans
GGCGCTTCGGCTGCGGGCGCCGGGGCGGGTTCGGTGGCCTCAGGAGCGGATGCTTCGGGAGCGGTGGTTTCCGGCGTAGCCTGTGGCGTCAGGGCGCCTTCGGGGGCGTCGGGCGTCGGGGCGGTGGCCGGGGGTTCCGCAGCGGCGGGCGCTTGGGGTTCGGCGGCGGGTTCGGTGGCAGGTTCAAGTGCGGGTTCGGCAACAGGCTCGGCTGCGGGTTCGGCAGCAGGCTCGGCTGCGGGGGCCGTGACGATGGCATCCGGCGCGTTGGCGGTGGGGGCTTTGAGCATCGCTTCGGGGGCGATGGCAGGGTCTGCCGCAGGTGCTGCCACCGGTTCCGGTGCTGCGGCGATGCCGCCGCCCTGCGGCATCGGCACCATCTGCGACACCACGCCCAAACCCACGGCGGCGACGATGCTGCCCCAGATCACCCCTGACAAAAACCCACGCACTGCCATGCCCCTCGCCCCTATCCTGCATCCGGTCGCAGCCGCTTCCGGGCGGTTTTCCGCGCCGGACCTCCGGCGGTTTTCCTTGACGCCCCTTGCCGCTTTGCCCATGTATAGCGCGACGCATCGCAGGGTTCACCCCCTATGATCATCCTTGTGCTGGGATCCGGCAATATGCTGCTTCTGATAGATAACTACGACAGTTTCACCTATAATCTGGTGCATTACCTGGGCGAGTTGGGGGCCGACGTGCAGGTGCGGCGCAACGACGCGCTGGATGTGCAGGCGGCGATGGCGTTGCGGCCCGAAGCCATCGTGCTGTCGCCCGGCCCCTGCGACCCGGAACAGGCGGGCATCTGCCTGCCGCTGACACTGGCCGCGGCCGAGGCGGGGATACCGCTGCTCGGGGTCTGCCTTGGCCATCAGACCATCGGGCAGGCCTTCGGCGGCAAGGTGGTGCGCTGCCACGAGATCGTGCATGGCAAGATGGGGGTGATGCACCACGCAGGCCAGGGCCTGTTCCGCGGCCTGCCCTCGCCGTTCCTGGCCACCCGCTATCACAGCCTGGTGGTGGAACGCGCCAGCCTGCCCGCCTGTCTGGAGGTGACGGCCTGGCTGGAGGATGGCACCATCATGGGCCTGCGCCACCGACACCTGCCGATCGAAGGCGTGCAGTTCCACCCCGAAAGCATCGCCTCGGAACACGGTCACCAGATGCTGCGCAACTTTCTGGACGGGGCGAAGGCCGCGGTGTCCGCATGAGCGACCGGCTTAAACCGCTGATCGGCATTGCCGCCACCCGCGCCCTGACCCGCGCCGAAGCCGAAGTGGCGTTCGATGCGCTGTTTGCCGGCGAGGCGACCCCGGCGCAGATGGGGGGCCTCTTGATGGCCTTGCGCACGCGGGGCGAGACGGTGGACGAATATGCCGCCGCAGCCTCGGTGATGCGGGCGCGCTGCAACCCGGTGCGGGCGCCCGAGGGGGCGATGGACATCGTCGGCACCGGCGGCGACGGCAAGGGCACGCTGAACATCTCGACCGCGACGGCCTTTGTGGTGGCTGGCGCGGGCGTGGTGGTGGCCAAGCACGGCAACCGCAACCTTTCGTCGAAATCGGGTGCGGCGGATGCGCTGACCGAGATGGGGCTGAACGTGATGATCGGGCCCGAGGTGGTGGAAAGCTGTCTGGATCAGGCCGGTATCGGCTTCATGATGGCACCGATGCACCATCCGGCGATGCGGCATGTCGGGCCGGTGCGGGCCGAATTGGGCACCCGCACGATTTTTAATATCCTGGGGCCGCTGACCAACCCCGCCGGGGTGAAGCGGCAGTTGACGGGGGCGTTTTCGGCCAGCCTGATCCGTCCGATGGCCGAGGTCTTGCGGGCGCTGGGGTCGGACAAGGCCTGGCTGGTGCATGGCGGCGACGGCACCGACGAGCTTTCCATTGCCACCACCAGTCAGGTGGCGGCGCTGGAGGGTGGGATGATCCGCGAATTCGTGGTGCATCCCGAAGATGCCGGGCTGCCGGTGCATGCCTTCGAGGCGATTTTGGGTGGCTCGCCTGCCGAAAACGGGGCGGCGTTCCGGCGGCTGCTGGAGGGCGAGCCGGGGGCTTACCGCGATGCGGTGCTGCTGAACGCCGCGGCGGCGCTGGTGGTGGCGGACCGGGCCGCCAGCCTGCCGGAAGGCGTGGAAATGGCGCGGGAATCGATCGACAGCGGGGCGGCGCTGGAAAAGGTCGAATGGCTGGTGGCGCTGACCAACGCGCCTTGACCGCGCGCTCCTTGCTCCCTGCCGGTCGCGCCTCGCTGTTCCGCGAAGACGCCGGAAACGGCGGATGAGCGCGCCGCAAACCCTTCCCTTCACCGCAGCGATTGGCTAGGTCTGGTCCATGAGCACCATTCTTGACCGCATCAAGGCCTACAAGCTGGAAGACGTGGCCCGCCGCAAGGCCGCCCGCCCGCTGGCCGATCTCGAAGACGCCGCCCGCGCCGCCACGCCGCCGCGTGGCTTCGCCCGTGCCCTGCACGAGGCATCGGCGACCGGTTACGGCCTGATTGCCGAGATCAAGAAAGCCAGCCCGTCCAAGGGCTTGATCCGCGCCGATTTCGATCCGCCGGCGCTGGCCAAGGCTTACGAGGCCGGGGGCGCCACCTGCCTTTCGGTGCTGACCGACGCCCCGTCGTTTCAGGGCGATGACAGCTTTCTGGTGGCCGCCCGCGCCGCGACCCGCCTGCCCTGCCTGCGCAAGGATTTCCTTTACGACCCCTGGCAGGTCACGGAATCGCGGGCCTTGGGCGCCGATTGTATCCTGATCATCCTGGCCTCGGTGTCGGATGCGCAGGCCGCCGAACTGGAAGACGCCGCCCGCACCTGGGGCATGGATGTGCTGCTGGAGGTGCATGACCAGGCCGAACTGGAACGCTGCGTGCCGCTGAAATCCGGCATGATCGGCATCAACAACCGCAATCTGCACACCTTCGAGGTGACGCTGGACACCACCCGCGTGCTGGCCCGGCAGGTGCCGGAGGACCGGCTGATCGTGTCGGAAAGCGGGCTTTATGCGCCGGAAGATCTGGCCGACCTCGCCCGCTACGGCGCGCGCTGTTTCCTGATCGGCGAAAGCCTGATGCGGCAGGCCGATGTGACGGCGGCCACCCGCGCCATCCTGTCGCGCCCGCTGACCGCACAGGGCGGCGCATGAGTGGCCTTAGCCATTTCGACGCCGAAGGCCATGCGCACATGGTCGATGTCTCGGGCAAGCCGGTAACCGACCGGGTGGCAGTGGCGCGCGGCGTGGTGCGGATGAGTGCCGAGACGCTGGCGCTGATCACCGAAGGCCGGGCGAAAAAGGGCGATGTGCTGGGCGTGGCGCGGCTGGCGGGCATCATGGCCGCCAAGAAAACCGCCGATCTGATCCCGCTGTGCCACCCCCTGCCGCTGACCAAGGTGGCGCTGGAATTGACCGCCGATCCGGCCTTGCCCGGGGTGGTGATCGAGGCCACGGTGAAGACCGGCGGGCAGACCGGGGTCGAGATGGAGGCGCTGACCGCTGTTTCAGTGGCGGCGCTGACGGTCTATGACATGCTGAAGGCGGTGGAGAAATCCATGGCGATCGACGGCATCCGCCTGATCCTGAAAGATGGCGGCAAATCAGGGCTTTACGAGGCGAAGCTGTGATTTCGGTTCAAGAGGCGCTGGCGCGGGTTCTGGCCCTTGCCACGCCGCTTGACGCCGAATCCGTGCCGCTGCTGCAGGCCGCCGGGCGCTGGATGTGTGCCCCAGCGGTGGCGCGGCGCGACCAGCCGCCGTTTGCCGCCTCGGCGATGGATGGCTATGCGGTTTGTGGCACGCCCAAACCCGGTGACAGCTTTACCGTGATAGGTGAAGCAGGTGCCGGGCATGGGTTTTCCGGCACGATTGCTGCGGGTCAGGCCTTGCGCATCTTCACCGGCGCGCCGGTGCCGGAAGGC
Organism: Rhodobacter ferrooxidans; assembly: GCF_000176015.1. Classification (GTDB taxonomy): domain Bacteria; phylum Pseudomonadota; class Alphaproteobacteria; order Rhodobacterales; family Rhodobacteraceae; genus Pseudorhodobacter_B; species Pseudorhodobacter_B ferrooxidans. The sequence goes on from NZ_ACYY01000015.1 coordinate 3,925, forward strand.
GCAACCCGGATCGTCTTGCAAGAGGATGTGCAGCGCGAAGGCTCCCGCATCACCCTTGCCGACAGCCTTGATACCGGGCCGCATATCCGCCCGCAGGGTCAGGATTTCCGCAGCGGCGACAGCCTTGGCCCGCGCCTGCTGCGGCCCAATGATCTGGCGCTGCTGGCGGCGATGAACATTCCCGCGGTGCTGGCCACCCGCCGCCCGGTGCTGGCGCTGATCGCCACTGGCGACGAGTTGGTGATGCCCGGCGAAGACCCGGGACCGGACCAGATCATCGCCTCCAACAACTTTGCCTTGAAGGCGCTGGCCGAGGCTGCCGGGGCCGAAGTGCGGCTTTTGCCTATTGCCCGCGACACCGAGGCCAGCCTGCGGGCGGTGTTCGATCTGGCGCAGGGCGCCGATCTGATCGTCACCATCGGTGGCGCCTCGGTCGGGGACCATGATCTGGTGGCGCGGGTGGCGGGCGATCTGGGGCTGGAACGGGCGTTCTACAAGGTCGCGATGCGGCCCGGAAAACCGCTGATGGCAGGGCGGTTGCGCGGCGTGCCGATGCTGGGCTTGCCGGGTAATCCGGTCTCGGCGGTGGTGGGGGCGCATCTCTTTCTGCTGCCGCTGATCCGGGCGCTGCTGGGCGATCCGGCACCCGAGCCGAAGCCGCTGCGCGCCACCCTGACACAAGCGGTGGCAGAGGCCGGCCCCCGCGCCCACTACATGCGGGCCAAGTTGGTCCCCGGCCCCGGCCTGCCCGGCATCACCCCCTTCGCGCGGCAGGACTCGGCGCTGCTGGGCGTGCTGGCCGAAGCGGACGCACTTTTGATCCGGCCCGCGGGGGATGTTGCGCAACAGCCCGGAGCAGCGGTCGATTACCTTCCCGTTTAGCAACGGGCTTGACACAAACCGGGAACACGGGCAGAACATTGTGTTAACACATGTGGCCCTCCAACCGGCGAGGAAACCGATGCTGACGCGCAAGCAACTGGAACTTCTGGATTTCATCAAGACCCGCACCGAGCGCGACGGCGTGCCGCCCTCGTTCGACGAGATGAAGGATGCGCTGGACCTGCGGTCGAAATCCGGCATCCACCGGCTGATCACGGCGCTGGAGGAGCGCGGCTTCATCCGCCGTCTGGCGCATCGGGCGCGGGCGCTGGAGATCATCAAGCTGCCCGAGGCGATGGAACGGCCCGGTTTTTCGCCCAAGGTGATCCAGGGCGACAAGGTCGATCCGCCGCGCGGGGCGATGCCGGTCGATGCGGTCTATGCCTTTGAACTGCCGGTGATGGGGCGGATCGCGGCGGGGGTGCCGATCGAGGCAATCTCCGAAGTCTCGCATCATGTGGCGGTGCCGGGGTCGATGCTGTCGGGCAAGGGCAACCACTATGCGCTTGAAGTCAAAGGCGATTCGATGATCGAGGCCGGGATCAACGATGGTGACATCGTGGTGATCCGCGAGCAGAACACCGCCGAAAACGGCGATATCGTGGTGGCGCTGGTCGAGGACAGCGAGGCGACGCTGAAGCGGTTCCGCCGTCGTGGCGCGATGATCGCACTCGAAGCCGCCAACCCGGCCTATGAAACCCGGGTCTATGCCGACCATCTGGTGAAGGTGCAGGGCCGTCTGGTCGGGCTGATCCGCAGCTACTGACCGGGTGGCGGCAGGCTGCGGGCGGCGACCTGCCCGCCCTGCGGCGACCAAAGCCGCTTGGCCGAGAACGCCGGTTGCAGCGTGATGCTGCCTTCATCAGTCAACCACAGCGCCAGCCCGCCCGAGGCGGAAAGCAGCGTCTGATCAATGACTTCACAGCCCTCCGGTGCCGCCACTTCCGCTGCCACCACCACCAGATCGGCACCCGCACAAGCCGCTGGCACCGCTCCGGCGGCCGCTTTGCCCTTCAGCACCACGGCGCGCCAAGGCCCCAGCACAAAGCTGCGCGCGCCCTTGTCGCCAGAAAACCCCGCCCGTTCGGCGGCATCCACCTGTTCGGCCAGATCGCCATCATCCTCCAGCCAGCTTTTCGCGGCAAAACCGGCGCCGCGCGGCGAGGACACCGCCCGCCCCTCCGGCCCCATCAGCCCGACCAGTCCGCCATCGGCGCTGATCAAGGCATCGGGCCGTTGCACCCCGGCCCAGAGCACCAGCGCCAGCGCCATCGGCACCAGCCCTGCCCCGCGCAGCCAGCCGCGCCACAAGATCAGCCACAACCCGCCCAGCGTGATCAGCGGGATGACCCAAGGCCCCGGCACCGGTACCGCCGTCACCGAGCCTTCCATCCCGGCGATCCAGAACGACACCCACAATATCCACGCAGACCCGCGCCCCATTACCCACAACGGCAGATCCTGCAACCCGATCGGCGCCAGCAGCGCCGCAATTGCTCCTGCGGGCATCACCACCGCCCCCATCACCGGCACGGTCAGCAGGTTGGCGAAGAACCCGTAATCGGCGATGCGGTTGAAGGTGGCCGCCCCGTAAGGCGCCGTCGCCAGCCCGGCCAGCAAGGACGACAGCACCAGCGTGAACACCGGCAAAAACCAGCGCGGCACCCGGCCATGCAGCACCCCGCCCTCCAATGCGCCAAAGCCCGCCACCAGCGCCGTGGTGGCGGCAAACGACATCTGGAACCCCGGCTCCAGCAGGCTTTCCGGCTGCAACAGCAGCAGCACCACCGCCGAGATCGCCACTGACCGCAGGGAAAGCGCCCGCCTGTCGAACAGCACCGCCCCCAGCATCACCACCACCGTCACGAAGGCCCGTTCCGTGGCGACATTGGCCCCCGACAGTTGCAGGTAGACCCAGGCGACACCCAGTGCCACCACCGCCGCCAGCTTTTTCGAGTTCAGCCGCAGCGCCAGCACCGGCAGCAGCGCCAGCCCATAACGCACCAGCGCAAAGACGAAGGCCGTCAGGAACGCCATGTTCATGCCGGAAATGGCCAGCAGATGCGCGAGGCTAGATTTGCGCAGATCGACCACCGCTTCCAGGCTCAGGCCGGACCGGTCGCCGGTCATCACCCCCGAGGAAAACGCCCCGGCATCGCCCGGCACTTCCGCCATGATGGCGTTGGAAAGCCTTGTGCGCCAGCGGTTGATGCGCTGCTCGCCGTCGGCGGGGCGTTCCAGCAGCAACACCGGGCTGGCGGTGTAGCCGATGGCGCCCAGCCGATCAAACCAGGCCATGCGCTGAAAATCAAAGCCGCCGGGTTCCACCGGGCCTTCGGGGGGGCCGAGCATGCCGGTCAGCATCACCACCTGCCCGGGGTCGGGGGCGAAGAACCCCTGCGCGCCATGCAGCGACACCCGCACCTTCTGCGGCGTGCGGGCCGGTGCCACCCGGTCCAGCACCACCTGATCCAGCGTCAGCCGCAGGAAATCGCTTTGGCTGCGGTCGATCTCGATGATGCGGCCCTGCACCGGGCCATAGTAGCGGAACTCCAGCACGGGTGCGGCCACCAGATGCGCCCGCGCGCCTGCGGCCAGAAACCCAAGGGCGATGCAGCCCGCAGCCACCGCGAAGGGGTGGCCATGCTCCGGCCCCCAGCGCCAGAAACCGGCCATCAGCAGCGCCACGGCAGCGGCACCAGCATAGACCAGCAACCCCGGTTCCCACCCCAGCGAGAACCACAGCCCGATGCCGAAGGCCAGAAACACCGCCACCCAGGGGAACAGGATGCCGCGCGCCTCGGCCAGTGCCTGCAACACGGCCGTTGCCGCCTGCAGCCCCCATGGCACCAGCCTGCCCACCTTGTTTCCCACCCTGCAAACGCCTATCAGATGCGCCAACCCTATCCGCCTCATGGTTATCGAAAGGTTAAGACGCATGTCCGCGCCGCACTCCAAACCGGTTGTCACCCGCTTTGCCCCCTCGCCCACCGGCTATCTGCACATCGGCGGCGGGCGCACGGCGCTGTTCAACTGGCTGTTCGCCCGTGGCCATGGCGGCACTTTCCTGCTCAGGATCGAGGATACCGACCGCGAACGCTCCACCCCCGAAGCCACCGAAGCCATCCTGCGCGGGCTGACCTGGCTGGGGCTGGACTGGGATGGCAAGGTGGTCAGCCAGTTCGACCGCCGCGACCGCCATGCCGAGGTGGCGCGCGAGATGCTGGCGCGAGGTTCGGCCTACAAGTGCTTCTGCACGCAGGAAGAAATCGAAACCTTCCGCGCCTCGGCCAAGGCGGCGGGCCATAGCACGCTGTTCCACAGCCCCTGGCGCGATGCCGACCCGGCCAGCCATCCCGATGCGCCCTATGTGATCCGCATGAAGGCGCCCCGCGGTGGCGAGACGGTGATCACCGATGCGGTGCAGGGCAGCGTCACCTTCGGCAATGACCAGTTGGACGACATGGTTTGCCTGCGCTCCGATGGCACGCCGACCTATATGCTGGCGGTGGTGGTGGACGATCACGACATGGGTGTCACGCATGTGATCCGCGGCGACGACCATCTGAACAATGCCGCGCGGCAGACCATGGTCTATCAGGCGATGGGCTGGGATATCCCGGTCTGGGCGCATATTCCGCTGATCCACGGCCCGGACGGCAAGAAGCTGTCGAAACGCCATGGCGCCGTGGGGGTCGAGGAATATCAGGCGATGGGCTACCCCGCCGCGGGGATGCGCAACTATCTCACGCGGCTGGGCTGGGCACATGGCGACGACGAGTTCTTCACCGACGCGCAGGCGAAAGCATGGTTCAACCTGGAGGGAATCGGTCGCGCGCCCGCCCGGCTGGATTTCAAGAAGCTGGAGAATCTGTGCGGCCAGCACATCGCCGCTGCCGATGATGCTGCGCTGCTGCATGAAATTCAGGCATATCTGGCGGCTGCCGGGCATCCGGCGCTGACCGTGGCACAAAATGACCGGTTGGGCCGGGCGCTGTATTGCCTGAAGGACCGCGCGAAGACCTTCCCGGAACTGATTGAAAAGGCTCACTTTGCCCTGAGCACGCGGCCGATTGTGGCCGATGAGGCCGCCGCAAAGGCGCTGGATACGGTATCCCGTGGTATACTGAAAGATTTGACGCCGCGATTGCACACTGCTATCTGGGAAAAACAGGAACTCGAGACCATCCTGACCGAGGTCGCAGCCAGCCATGGTATCGGCTTTGGCAAGATGGCCGCCCCGCTGCGCGCCGGCCTTGCCGGGCGCACGGTGACACCCAGCGTCTACGACATGATGCTGGTCATCGGTCGGGACGAGACGATTGCGCGGCTGACGGATGCTGCGGCCTAGGCCGCAAGCCGCCCGCCGCCACCACTCGCCGCCCGCCCGCATGGGGCAGCGCGCGCCACATGCAGAGGGATGACAGATGGCTGAGACGAAAAAATCCGCGCGGCTGACCTTCGATGACAAGGTGATCGACCTGCCGATCCTGCACCCGGTGCTGGGTCCGGACGTTCTGGACATCCGCAAGCTTTATGCCGAAGGCGACGTGTTCACCTTCGACCCCGGTTTCACCTCGACCGCCGCCTGCGAAAGCGACATCACCTATATCGACGGCGACAAGGGCGAGTTGCTGTATCGCGGCTACCCGATCGACCAGCTTGCGGAAAACTCGCATCACCTGGAAGTCTGCTTCCTGCTGCTTTACGGCGAACTGCCGACCGCCGCGCAGATGGCCGATTTCGAGGCCCGCGTCACCAAGCACACCATGGTGCATGAACAGATGCACTATTTCTTCCGCGGCTTCCGGCGTGACAGCCACCCGATGGCCACCATGGTCGGCGTGGTCGGTGCAATGTCGGCGTTCTACCACGACTCAACCGACGTCAACGACCCCTGGCAGCGCGAAGTGGCGGCGATCCGGCTGATCGCCAAGCTGCCGACCATCGCCGCGATGGCCTTCAAGTATTCGGTGGGCCAGCCGTTCCAGTATCCGCGCAACAACCTCGATTACGCCTCGAACTTCCTGCACATGTGCTTTGCCGTGCCCTGCGAGGAGTATGTGGTGAACCCGATCCTGTCCAAGGCGCTGGACCGGATCATGATGCTGCACGCCGACCACGAACAGAACGCCTCGACCTCGACGGTGCGTCTGGCGGGCTCGTCGGGCGCCAACCCGTTTGCCTGCATCGCCGCGGGCATCGCTTGCCTGTGGGGCCCGGCGCATGGCGGTGCCAACCAGGCCTGTCTGGAAATGCTGCGCGAGATCGGCACCGTCGATCGCATCCCCGAATACATCGCCAGGGCCAAGGACAAGAACTCGGGCTTCCGGCTGATGGGCTTTGGCCACCGGGTTTACAAGAACTTCGACCCGCGCGCCAAGGTGATGAAGGAAAGCGCCGACGAGGTGCTGGGGCTGCTGGGGATCGAGAACAACCCGACGCTGCAGGTCGCCAAGGAACTGGAGCGGATCGCGCTGGAGGACGAATTCTTCGTGTCGCGGAAGCTTTATCCGAACGTCGATTTCTATTCGGGCATTATTCTGGATGCGATGGGCTTCCCGACCTCGATGTTCACGCCGATCTTCGCGCTGTCGCGCACTGTGGGCTGGATCGCGCAGTGGAAGGAAATGATCGCAGACCCGACCCAGAAGATCGGCCGCCCGCGGCAGCTTTACATCGGCGCGCCGCGCCGCGACTATCAGGACGTGCGCCACCGCTAAGGCGTCCCGCACGGCAGAACAGGGCAGCCCGCGCGGCTGCCCTTTTTCTTTGGCTTGCGCCCGGGCTTCATTCGGGGTTGTTGGGGCAAGGGCAGAACGGAGGCGCGGATGCAGCGGCAAGGCATGGGGCGGCTGGTGGTGCTGGACCTTGCGCGCACGCTGGCGCTGCTGGGCATGGCGGCCTATCATTTCACCTGGGATCTGCAGATGTTCGGGCTGGTGCCGCCCGGCACTGCCGTCAGCGGCTTTTTCTTCTATCACGCCCGCACCGTGGCCGGCAGTTTCCTGTTTCTGGCCGGGGTCAGCCTGTGGCTGGCGCATGGTCAGGGCATCCGCTGGGGCAAGTTCTGGCAGCGGCTTTTGCGGGTCGGCGGGGCGGCGGCGCTGATCACTGTGGGCACCTGGTTTGCCATGCGCGACAGCTTCATCTTCTTCGGCATCCTGCATTGCATCACGGTCTCCAGCCTGCTGGGGCTGGCCTTCCTGCGGCTGCCCGCGCTGGTCACGGCGGTGGCGGGTGCGGCGCTGATCGCCGCCAATCTTTACATCAGCAATCCGCTGTTTGATCAGCCCTGGCTGTGGTGGCTGGGGATGCGGACCATGGGCATCAACACCGTGGACCTTGAGCCGCTGGTGCCGTGGTTCGGGCCGTTTCTGCTGGGTTTGGCCACCGCCAAACTGTTCACCCGCTGGGGCGTCTGGTCCTGGCTGGCACAGTTTCCCGCCACGCCTTCGCCGCTGCTGAACGCCCTGGCCTGGCCGGGCAAGCACAGCCTTGCGGTCTATCTGATCCATCAACCGGTGCTGATCGGGCTGGTCTGGAGTTATGTCCAATTGCGCTAGGCGGTGCCGTCCAGCGTTGCCACCGCCGCATAAGTCTCGGGGCGGCGGTCGCGGAAAATCCCCCAGGTCGCCCGCAGCCGGGCGATGGCGTCAAGGTCCAGCTTTGCCAGCACAATCTCCTCGGCATCGCGGCTGGCCTTGGCCAGAAGCTGCCCGGCAGGGTCAGCGATGAAGCTGGAGCCGTAGAACGTGACGGCGGTGCCCTCGGGTGCGACCTCGGAGCCGATGCGGTTGGCGGCGATCACCGGCAGGATGTTGGCCGCCGCATGGCCGCGCATCACCATTTCCCAATGCGGCTGGCTGTCATAGCCGGGGCTGGGCGGTTCCGAGCCGATGGCGGTGGGGTAAAGCAGCATCTCGGCGCCCTGCAGCGCCATGGCGCGGGCACATTCCGGGAACCACTGATCCCAGCAGATGCCCACACCGATGCGCCCGTAAGCCGTGGTCCAGACCTTGTAACCAGAATCGCCGGGCGAGAAATAGTATTTCTCCTCATAGCCCGGCCCCTGCGGGATATGGCTTTTGCGATAGCGCCCCAGCACGCGGCCATCAGCGTCGATCATCGCCACCGAGTTGAAATGCACCTGGCCTGCGCGTTCGAAGAACGACAGCGGCAGCACCACAGCCAGTTCCTTCGCCAGGGCGGCGAACCGCGCAATCAGCGGGTGGCCCTCGAACGGCTGGGCCAGCGCGAAATATTCGGGGCGCTGGGTGATGCAGAAATACGGGGTGGCGAACAACTCCTGCAGCAGGATCACCTGCGCGCCCTGCCCGGCGGCGCGGCGCACCATCGCCTCGGCACGATCAGCGTTGGCGGGCAGATCCCAGCTACAGGCGAATTGCGGGGCGGCGACGGTGATGATCGGCATGGGGCACTCCGTTTTGCCCGACCTTGCCCCAGCAACGGAACATAGAAAAGCCCCCGGCAGGGATTTCCCGCCGGGGGCCTTCGGTCAGATCACAGCTTCAGCGACAGCACCGTGGCGATGGTCAGCTCGCCAAAGCCGTTGAAGCGGGTGTTGGTGGCGCAGGAATAGGCGCCCATGCCCTGGAACACCACATAGTCGCCCTCGGCCAGATCGTCGGCCAGCAGCACGTCGCCCGGCAGCCGGTCCACCGAATCGCAGGTGGGGCCGAAAACGATGCGCGGCACTTCGGTGCCCTCGCGCCGAGCGCCCTCGGGCGAAATCACCGCGATACGGTCGATCACGCCGACCAACGGCAGTTCGGCCAGCGCGCCATAGACGCCATCGTTCAGGAACACATGCGCGTCGTCGCGCAGCGCCTTGACCCGGGTCGCCAGCGTGAAGGCATCGCCACACAGGCCACGGCCCGGCTCGCAGACCAGCAGCGGACGGTCGTCGCCGAACGCCTCGCCGGTCACCCGGTCGATCAGCTCGAAGGTGGCGTCAAGCTGCGGCACCACGCCGTGCAGCCGGTGGTTGGGGAAGCCGCCGCCGACGTTCAGCCGGGCGATGGTGACACCGGCATCGGCGGCGATCTGGGCTGCCGCGCGGATATAGGCCTCCCAGGCATGCGGGTCGGTGCATTGGGTGCCGGGGTGGAAGGTGATCGACGGAATGAACCCCGCCGCCGCCACGGTCTTCAGCAGGCTGGTCGCCAGTTCCACCGTGGCGCCGAACTTGGCACCGAAGTTGTAGGCGGCCCCCGACACCGGCAGCTTGAAGCGCACGGTGATCTCGCAGTTTTCCGCCGGAACCAGCTCGATCAGCTTGGCCAGTTCCGAGGCCGAGTCCACCGAATAGGATTTCACGCCCAAACCCACGGCGACGGCAATTTCCGACCGCGCCCGCACCGGGTTGTTGTAATGCATCGCGGCATCCGGGCACAGGCGGCGGATCATCCGCATCTCGGCGGGCGAGGCCACGTCAAAGCCGCGGATGCCCGCCGCCGACAGGTTCTCGATCACCACCTCTTCGGGGTTCGACTTGACCGCATAGGTCACAAGCCCCGGGAATCCATCAAGGAATCGCCGGGCCGATGCCTGCAGCACCGCCGGAGAGAAGAACATCACCGGGTTTTCCGGAGTGACGACACGCAGGTATTCGGACGGATTGGTCCAGATAGTTTTCGACAGTCCCATCGGCGCATTCCTTCTTTAGCCAACAAGACGCAGACGCGTCCCGCAAAGCGGGAGTGCGGCACCTGCGCGGTTTTTCAACCAGGCCAGGTGCGTATGAGCCGCCCTTTTCCTGAAAACGTGGAAGCTGCATATGGGGCACATTTTTACCGATGAAAACAGTTGAAATGTAGTGTGGCGTCGGCATAATGACGAAAAAGATGGGCGAAATTGATGGACGATACCGATCGTGGTATTCTTGCACTTCTGGGGGCCGATGCCCGTATGTCGTTGGCGACGCTGGCGCGGCGACTAAAGGTTGCGCGATCGACCATTCAGGCGCGGCTGGAGCGGCTGGAGACCACCGGGGTGATCGCCGGTTACACGCTCAAGCTGGGCGAGGCGGCGCGGCAGGGGCGGCTGCGGGCGACGGTGATGCTGTCGATCGAGCCGCGGGCACAGGCCGGTATCCTGACCCGGCTGAAGGCGATCCCCGAGGTCGAGCGGGTTTTCACTTGTGCAGGAAGGTTCGATCTGTTGTTGCAGATCGCCGCGCCGAATACGCAGGCGCTGGATCAGGCGCTGGACCAGATCAGCGCCATGACCGGGGTGCAGGGGTCGGAAAGTCTGGTGCATCTGAGCACAAGGATTGACCGGGCGGTATAGGTGCCAAGGCCGGGGGCTGCCTGCCCCCGGACCCCCGGGGATATTTGGACAAAGGAGAATGGGTAGAGTCAGGCTTGGCCTTTGCGGCGTGTTTCGATAGAGCAGACGCAACGCCAGAACCGATGCAGGGGCCGCACATGCCGATGGAAAAGACCTTCAACGCCGCCGAGGCCGAGGCTCGGCTTTATGCCGCCTGGGAAAGCGCCGGGGCCTTCAAGGCCGGGGCCAACGCCAGGCCGGGGGCGGCGCCGTTCTGCATCATGATCCCGCCGCCCAACGTCACCGGCAGCCTGCACATGGGCCACGCCTTCAACAACACCCTGCAGGACATCCTGGTGCGCTGGCACCGGATGCGCGGCTTTGATACCCTGTGGCAGCCTGGTCAGGACCATGCCGGCATCGCTACGCAGATGGTGGTGGAGCGGGAACTGGCCCGCAGCCAGCAGCCCTCGCGCCGCGAGATGGGCCGCGAGGCGTTTCTGGACAAGGTCTGGGAATGGAAGGAGCAATCCGGCGACACCATCATCAACCAGCTCAAGCGGCTGGGCGCCAGTTGCGACTGGTCGCGCAACGCCTTCACCATGTCGGGCAATTTCCCCGATGCGGTGATCAAGGTGTTCGTCGATATGTATGCCAAGGGCCTGATCTACCGCGGCAAGCGGCTGGTGAACTGGGATCCGCATTTCGAGACCGCAATCTCCGATCTGGAGGTGGAGAACCTCGAAGTTGCGGGCCACATGTGGCATTTCAAATACCGCCTTTCCGGGGGCGAAACCTATGAATATGTTGAAAAAGACGCCGACGGCACCGTGACCCTGCGCGAGACCCGCGACTATATCGCCATTGCCACCACCCGGCCCGAAACCATGCTGGGCGATGGCGCGGTGGCGGTGCACCCCTCGGACGCGCGCTATGCCGGGATCGTCGGCAAGATGGTGCATCTGCCGCTGTGCGACCGGCTGATCCCGATCATCACCGACGAATACCCCGACCCGAATTTCGGCTCGGGCGCGGTGAAGATCACCGGCGCGCATGATTTCAACGACTACGCGGTGGCGCGGCGCGCGGGCATCCCCTGCTACCGGCTGATGGACACCAGGGCCGCGATGCGCAGCGACGGCGCGCCTTATGCCGAGGCCGTGCTGCGCGCCCGCGAGATTGCCGCAGGCTCGCCCACTACCGAAGCCGAGGTCGACAGCCTGAACCTGGTGCCCGAGAAATACCGCGGCCTTGACCGGTTCGAGGCGCGCAAGGCGGTGGTGGCCGATATCAACGCCGCCGGTCTTGCCGTCAGCGTTCTGGTGCGCAGCATCGACCCGGAGACCGGCAGCGAACACCTGACCCTTGAACCGGTGGTCGAGGCGAAACCGATCATGCAGCCGTTCGGCGACCGCTCGAAAGTGGTGATCGAGCCGATGCTGACCGACCAGTGGTTCGTCGATACCGCCAGGATCGTCGAACCGGCGCTGGAGGCGGTGCGCTCGGGGGCGACGAAGATCATCCCGGCCAGCGGCGAGAAGACCTATTATCACTGGCTGGAGAATATCGAGCCGTGGTGCATCAGCCGCCAGCTTTGGTGGGGGCATCAGATTCCGGTGTGGTTTGACCTTTATGAAAACCAATTCTGCGCCGAGACTGAGACTCAGGCCATTGAAATGGCGCAGAAACACCACGAAGCACTCAATCCCAATGCTGACGTCTCTGTTTTCATCGACGAGCGGACCTTCACGTCGATCAAGGATTCTTCGGGCAGAGGGCTCAAGCATCCGCGCATGGTTGGTAGTGGATGGGAAGGTGATCCAAGAACTACGCTAAGAGTAGGCCTCTACCGCGACCCCGACGTCCTCGACACCTGGTTCTCCTCCGGCCTCTGGCCCATCGGCACCCTCGGCTGGCCCGAACCCACGCCCGAGCTGCAGAAATACTTCCCCACCTCGGTCCTCGTCACCGGCCAGGACATCCTGTTCTTCTGGGTCGCCCGGATGATGATGATGCAGCTTGCGGTGGTGGGTCAGATCCCGTTCCACACCGTCTATCTGCATGGCCTGGTGCGCGACGCCAAGGGCAAGAAGATGTCGAAATCCCTCGGCAACGTCATCGACCCGTTGGAGATCATCGACGACTACGGCGCCGACGCGCTGCGCTTTGCCAATGCCGCGATGGCCTCGCTTGGCGGCGTGCTGAAGCTCGATACCCAACGCATCGCCGGTTACCGCAACTTCGGCACAAAGCTTTGGAATGCCTGCCGCTTTGCCGAAATGAACGGCGTGTGGGAGGGCCACCAGACCCGCGCCCTGCCGCCGCAGGCCAAGGCGACGGTGAACCAGTGGATCATCGGCGAAACCGCCAAGGTGCGGGCCGAGGTCGATGCAGCCCTGGCCGATTATCGCTTCGACCAGGCGGCGGCGGCGCTTTATGCCTTCGTCTGGGGCAAGGTCTGCGACTGGTATGTCGAATTTGCCAAGCCGCTGTTCGACGGCGATCAGGCAGCCGAGACCCGCGCCACCATGGGCTGGGTGCTGGATCAATGCATGATCCTGCTGCACCCGATCATGCCCTTCGTGACCGAGGAGTTGTGGCAAACCACCGGCAGCCGCCCGAAAATGCTGGTGCATACCGACTGGCCGACCTACGGCAGCGATCTGGTAACGCCGGAGGCCACGCGCGAGATGTCCTGGGTGATCAGCCTGATCGAAGAGGTCCGCTCGGCCCGCGCCCAGATGCACGTCCCCGCCGGGCTGAAACTGGACATGCTGCAACTTGATCTGGATGCCGCGGGCAGCCTGGCCTGGGCCAACAACGAGGCGCTGATCAAGCGGCTGGCGCGGCTGGAAAGCCTGACCCCCGCCGCCGCCGCGCCCAAAGGCTCGATCCTGGTCCCGGTCGAGGGCGGCACCTTTGCCATCCCGCTGGCCGGCATCATCGACATTGCCGAGGAAAAGGCGCGGCTGTCCAAGACCTTGGAAAAGCTGGAGAAAGACCTGAATGGCCTGCGCGGGCGGCTGAACAACCCGGCCTTCGTCGCCTCGGCCAAGGAAGAGGTGGTCGAGGAAACCCGCGAGAAGCTGGAACAGGGGCAGGAGGAGTCGGCCAAGCTGCAAGCCGCGCTGAAACGGCTGGCTGAAATCGGCTGAGTCCATCCAGACCACAATCGGCTTTCACCTTTGTGCAAATATCCTCGGGGGGTGTGGGGGGCAGACAGCCCCCCACTCTTTGCCGCCATCCCGCCCTGTGATAGATTGCGCGCAGGAGGCCGAAATGGGCTGGCTTGAACGACTCGCCGAACGGCAAATGCTGGCCGCCCGCGCGCGTGGCCAGTTGCAGGGCCTCGCCGGCGAAGGCAAGCCGCTGCCCGAGCATCCCGAGGCCCCCTTCGTTTCCGCAGGCGATGCCGTGGGTTTTCGCATCATGGCCGAGGCTGGCGTGCTGCCCGAGGAAATCGTGCTGAAAAAACAGGCGCTTGCACAGCGTCAACACCTCGCCACCCTGACCGACCCTGCCGAGCGCAAGGCCGCCATGGCCGAACTCGCCCAGCTGGAAATGCGTCAGGCCATCGCCGAGGAAGCCCGCAAACGCTTTCTGAAGGGCTGAAATGCCCCCTTGCCCCGCCGCCCGGTTTCGCGCTTGGATGCGGGCATGAGCCAGACCCCCCGCTATACCCCGCTGGTCGCCAGCCTGCCCGCCTCGGTGCCCTTCGTCGGCCCGGAAACCCAGGAACGCGCCCGCGGCCGACGCTTTGCCGCAAGGCTGGGCGCCAATGAAAGCCTGTTCGGCCCCTCGCCCCGCGCGATTGCGGCGATGGCGCAGGCGGCCAGCGAGAGCTGGATGTATGGCGACCCGGAAAACCACGACCTGCGCGCGGCACTGGCGGCACATCACGGCGTGGGCGCGGAAAATATCGTGGTGGGCGAAGGCATTGACGGGCTGCTGGGGTACCTCACGCGCCTGACCATCGCGCCGGGTGATACCGTGGTCAGCACCAACGGCAGCTACCCCACCTTCAATTTCCACGTCGCGGGCTTTGGCGGCACGGTGCAGAAACTGCCCTACCGCGACGACCGCACCGACCCGCAGGCGCTGCTCGATGCCGCCCGCGCCACCGGCGCCAGGCTGATCTACCTCGCCAACCCCGACAATCCGATGGGCAGCCACCACGCCGCCGAAACCATCCTTGCGATGATCGACGCCCTGCCCGCAGGCACGCTGATGCTGCTGGACGAGGCCTATATCGACCTTGCGCCCGATGGAACCTCGCCTGCCATCGCCGCCGATGACCCAAGGGTGATCCGGCTACGCACCTTCTCCAAAGGCTATGGCATGGCCGGGGTGCGGGTGGGCTATGCGGTGGCGGCAGCGGGGCTGATCGCCGCCTTCGACAAGGTGCGCAACCATTTCGGCGTCGGGCGGATCGTGCAGGCGGGCGCCTTGGCGGCACTGGCCGATCAGGACTGGCTGGCGCAGGTCCGGGCCAAGGTGATCGCGGCAAGGGCCGAGATTGGCCGCATCGCCCGCGAAAACGGCCTGCACCCCCTGCCCTCCGCCGCCAATTTCGTCACCATCGACTGCGGCCGCGACGGCGATTTCGCCCGTGCGGTGCTGCGCGAGCTGATCGCCCGCGACATCTTCGTGCGGATGCCGTTTGCCGCCCCGCAGGATCGCTGCATAAGGGTCAGCGCCGGTGACGAAGCGGCGCTGCAAGCCTTCGCCAAGGCCCTGCCCGAAGCACTGAAAGCCGCCCGCTGATCAGCGGATCGGCGCCGGGCCAAGGCTGGGGGCGGCACCGCTGGGCGCGTCCACCGTCACCGTTGGCAACGGCGCGACCGCCATGGGCGTCACCACCACTGCAGGCAGGTCCAGCAACTTACGCCGAAACACCAGCATCGCATGGAAATGCGTGGCGGTGCCGGTCAGCCCGGACCGCTCGTCACACGGCAGCGTGTCGGCGCGCAGATATTCCCAGCCGTCGCGGGCCAGCGCGTTGATCTGCTGGCTGAGCGTCAGGGCAAAGCGGTCAACCGTGGTCTTGGCCTCGCGCGATTTCTCGCCGCGGCGGGGGGCGGGAAGGATCTTGTATTCGAAAAGGCTCATGGCGGTCCTGTGCTTGCAACCGGGGCAGGATAGACCGGCCGAACGGGCCGGGAAAGCTGTCATTTCGCGGCAGGCGAGGCTTGGCCGATGGGGCAGCAGAACCCCTGCAATCCCAACGGCTTGCCGCCCGAAGCTGATCTAAAGCCCCAGCTTGCGCATCACCAGGTCGTTGACCACGACCGGGTTGGCCTTGCCACCGCTGGCCTTGATCACCTGCCCGACGAACCAGCCCGCCAGCTTCGGATTGGCCCGGGCCTTTTCCACCTGCGCCGGGTTGGCCGCGATGATCTCGTCCACCGCCGCCTCGATGGCGCCAGTGTCGGTGACCTGCTTCATGCCATGTGCGGCGGCCACTTCCGCAGGGTCACCACCGTCAGTCCACACGAGTTCGAACAGATCCTTGGCCATCTTGCCCGAGATGTCCCCAGCAGCAATCAGGTCCAGAATCCCGCCCAGTTGCGCCGAGGAAACCGGGCTGTCGGCAATGCCCAGACCCTGCTTGTTCAGCCGCCCGAACAGCTCGTTGATCACCCAGTTCGCCGCCTGCTTGCCGTCGCGCCCCTGCGCCACCGCCTCGAAATACCCTGCCGATTCCAGATCGGCGGTCAGCACCGAGGCGTCATAGTCGGTCAGCCCGAAGTCATTGATGAAGCGCGCCTTCTTGGCGTCCGGCAGTTCCGGCATGCTGGCCGCAATCGCATCGACCCAGGCCTGCTCGATCTGCAAGGGCAGCAGGTCGGGGTCGGGGAAATAGCGGTAATCATGCGCCTCTTCCTTCGAGCGCATCGAGCGGGTCTCGTTGCGGTCGGGGTCGTAAAGCCGGGTCTCCTGCTTGATCACCCCGCCATCCTCCAGAATGGCAATCTGGCGCCGGGCCTCGTAATCAATCGCCAACTGGATGAAGCGCATCGAGTTCATGTTCTTGATCTCGCAGCGGGTGCCCAAATGGCTGAAATCCTGGCTCGCCTGATATTTCTCATACTGGCCGGGGCGGCAGACCGAGACGTTGACATCGGCCCGCAGGTTGCCGTGCTGCATGTCGCCGTCGCAGGTGCCAAGGTAGCGCAAGATCTGCCGCAGCTTGACCACATAGGCCGCGGCTTCCTCGGGGCCACGAATGTCGGGGCGGCTGACGATCTCCATCAGCGCCACGCCGGTGCGGTTGAAATCGACGAAGGACATCGCGGGGTCCATGTCGTGGATGCTTTTGCCGGCGTCCTGTTCCAGATGGATGCGCTCGATCCGCACCAGACGGGCGATGCCGGGGGCCATTTCCACCAGCACTTCACCCGCGCCGACGATGGGATGGTAAAGCTGGGAAATCTGATAGCCCTGCGGCAGGTCGGGGTAGAAGTAATTCTTGCGGTCAAAGGCCGAGACCAGGTTGATCTGCGCCTTCAGCCCCAGCCCGGTGCGCACCGCCTGTTCGACGCAATAGTCGTTGATCACCGGCAGCATCCCCGGCATCGCCGCATCGACGAAGGCGACGTTGGAGTTCGGCTCGGCCCCCACGGCGGTCGAGGCGCCGGAAAACAGCTTGGCGTTGGACGAGACCTGCGCATGAATCTCCATGCCGATCACCAGTTCCCAATCGTGCTTGGCCCCGGCAATCACCTTGGGTTTCGGGGCGGTATGGGTCAGATCGAGCATGGCGGCATCCTTCGCGATATGCGCCGTTTCTAGGCAGCTAGGCCGCGCGGGGCAAGGGTCGCACGCGCGGAATCTCGCCCATCGGCGGTGCAACGGCTTGCCGGATGCGGTTTTGCCGGGCAAAACCCGTCGGTCGCACAAGGATGCGGCGTTGTGGATGGCGGTTGGATGCGGATTGCGGTGCTGACAAGCGGTTTGGTGCTGGCCCTGGCGGCCTGCGTGCCGGTGAAACCCGAGATGGCGCAGCCGGTGATGGGCTGGGATCACCGCCCCGAAGCCGCGGAATGGACCGTCAGCACCATGCAGGCCGTGGCCGCCCACGACACCGTGCTGGCCGCCAGCCAGCCCTCCGACATTCGGCAATGGTGCCCTGGCTACCCCGAGGCCAACCTGACCGAACGCCGCGCCTTCTGGGTGGCGATGCTTTCGGCGGTGGCGAAATACGAAAGCTCGTGGAACCCGAAGGCGGCGGGCGGCGGCGGCGCCTATATCGGCGTCATGCAGATATCGCCCGCCA
This sequence comes from Rhodobacter ferrooxidans, assembly GCF_000176015.1. GTDB lineage: Bacteria > Pseudomonadota > Alphaproteobacteria > Rhodobacterales > Rhodobacteraceae > Pseudorhodobacter_B > Pseudorhodobacter_B ferrooxidans. The sequence goes on from NZ_ACYY01000015.1 coordinate 21,374, forward strand.
CCGCCCGGCATTTCGGCTGCGAAGCACAGTCGTCCGCGGCACTGAAGGACGGCGCGGCCAATCTGGAATGTGCGGTCAAGATCATGGCCGATCAGGTGGGCAACGATCAAGCGGTGGTCGGCAATGGCCGTCAGGGGCTGGGCCGCGACTGGATGCCGTTCCGCAAGGCCGACAAACGCGCCGCCATGGCCGCCTGGGTTGGCCGCCAAAGCTACTGCAACTGAGCATTTCTTCTCTGCGCAAATATCCCCGCCGGAGGCTCCCGGTCTTACCGTCAGAGCCTCCGGCGGGGATATTTGAGCAAAGGTGAATGGGATCAGTCCGCCCCCAGCATCCGCCCCGCCATTTCCGCCAGATCGCGGCTGAGGCCTTGGGTGGCGAGCATCCGCGAAAGTTCGGCGCGGATCATGCCCTGGCGGTCGGCGTCATAGCGCGCCCAGGTTTCGAAGGCGGTGGACATCCGCGCGGCACTTTGCGGGTTCAGCGCATCCAGCTTCAGCAGCCAGTCGGCGGTCAGCCGGTAGGCCGCCCCCGAGGCTTGGTGGAAGCCCGCGTGATTGGCGGCCAGCGCCCCGAACACCGCGCGGAAGCGGTTGGGGTTCTTCCAGTCGAACAGCGGGTGACGGGTCAGCCGCTCGGTCACTGCCGCCGCCTGATCCGGGGCGGCAAGGCCGATCTGCAGGCCGAACCACTTGTCCATCACCAGCCGGTCGCCAGACCAGCGGGCGGCAAAGCGGTCCAGTTCGGGCTGGCCCTTGCCGATCTCCAGCAGGCAGGACAGCGCGCCGATCTGGTCGGTCATGTTGTCAGCCGCTGCTGCCAGCGCCGCGGCCGCCGCCCCGGCATCGAGGCGGCTTTGCAGCGCCAGTGCGGCCAGCCGCAGGGCGCGCGGCCCGGCGGCGGCGGCGTCGCTGCTGTAGGGGCCGGGGGTGCTGTGGCGGGCGATCAGGGCGTGCAGGTTCGGGGCGAGGGTTTGCGCCAGGGCCTGCGTCATCCGGGTGCGGGCGGCGTGGATCGCTGCGGGGTCGGGCACATGGCCTGCGGCGTGCAGGGTCTGCGCCATGTCATCCTCGCCCGGCAGCCGCAGGGCAAGGGCGCGGAAGGCCGGATCGAGGCTGTCGTCCTGCGCCACCCGCGCCATCGCGTCCAGCCAATCGCGGCTGGCCTCGGCGCCGTCGAGGATCATCCGCGCCAGCGCGTCCTTGGCCAGCGCCCGCCCCGCCTCCCATTTGTTGAACGGGTCGGTGTCATGCGCCAGCAGCAGGGCACGCTCGGCGGCGGGGGTTTCGCGTTCCAGAATAACCGGCGCCGAAAAGCCGCGCAGCAAGGATGGCACCGGGCGGCTGGCGAGGCCGGGGAAGCTGAAGCTTTGCCGGGTTTGCGACAGTTCCAGCACGACTGTTGGCAGCACCTCGTCGCCATTGGGGTTCAAAAGACCCAGCGCCACCGGGATCAGCTTCGGCGCCTTGGTGGGCTGGCCGGGGGTGGGCGGCAGGTCCTGTTGCAGATGCAGGGTATAGGTGCCTTCTTGCCAGTCGTCCGTCACCTTCAGCCGCGGGGTTCCGGCCTCGGTATACCAGCGTTTGAATTGCGCCAGATCGCGGCCGGTGGTGTCTTCGAACACCTTCAGCCAGTCTTCGATGGTGGCGGCCTGACCGTCGTGGCGGGCGAAGTAGAGGTCCAGCGCCCGGGCATAATCGGCATCCCCCACCAGCAGCTTCAGCATGCCGATCACCTCGGCGCCCTTTTCATAGACCGTGGCGGTGTAGAAATTGTTGATCTCGACGTAGGTATCGGGGCGCACCGGATGCGCCAGCGGCCCGCCGTCCTCGCGGAACTGCCGGGCGCGCAGCAGGGCGACATCCTCGATGCGCTTGACCGCCTGACTGCGCATGTCGCCGGAAAACTGCTGGTCGCGGAACACCGTCAGGCCTTCCTTCAGGCAAAGCTGGAACCAGTCGCGGCAGGTGATGCGGTTGCCGGTCCAGTTGTGGAAATACTCATGCGCGATGATCGCCTCGATGCGGGCGAAGTCGTCGTCGGTGGCGGTTTCGGGCAGGGCCAGCACATAGCGGCTGTTGAAAATGTTCAGCCCCTTGTTCTCCATCGCGCCCATGTTGAAATCATCGACCGCGACGATGTTGAAGAGATCGAGATCGTATTCGCGCCCGTAGGCGGTTTCGTCCCAGCGCATCGCGCGTTGCAGCGCGCCCATGGCATAGCCGCAGCGGGTCTCGTCGCCGGGGCGCACCCAGATGTTCAGCGCCACTTCGCGGCCCGACATGGTGGTGAAGCTGTCGGAATGTGCCCGCAGATCGCCCGCCACCAGCGCGAACAGGTAGGCAGGCTTCGGCCAGGGGTCGTGCCATTCGGCCCATCCCGGCCCCTGCGCCGTCGGGTTGCCGTTCGACAGCTTCACCGGCAGGTCGGCCTCGATCCGCACGCTGAAGCGCGCCATCACGTCGGGGCGGTCGGGGTAGAAGGTGATCTTGCGAAAGCCCTCGGCCTCGCATTGCGTGCAATACATGCCGTTCGAGATGTAAAGGCCCTCCAGTGCCGTGTTGGCGGCGGGGGCGATCTCGACTTCGGTTTGCAGGGTGAAAGGGCGGTTTGGCAGCAGGGCGGCGGGGATGGTCAGGCCCTGGGCGTCGGGGGTGAGGTCAAGCTGTTTGCCGTCGAGGCTGATCGACAGCAGCCGCAACCCCTCGCCGTCCAGCCGCAGGTCGGGGTGGCCTGCGCGGCCCGGGTTGGGGGCGAAATGCAGGCGCGCACTGACACGGGTGGCATCGGGGGAAAGCCGGAAGGTCAGATCGACCTCGGGCAGCAGGTGGCTGAAGGGCTGGTAGTCGGCAAGCCGGATGGCGGTTTCGGTCATGGTGTTCTCCTGTTGCGGGCTACCCTAGTGCCGGGACGGGCCGCTGCAAGAGAAAGAAGGGGCTGTCTGCCCCTCGCCGCTGCGCGGCTCACCCCGAGGATATTTGACCAAAGGAGAAATGGCTTAAAGCAAGGTGGCGAGGTCGTCCAGTTGCGTGGTGGCGGCGCCCCAGCCGTCGTGAAAGCCCATGTCGGCATGGGTTTTGCAGGTGGCGGCGTCGCGGTGCAGCACGCGGGCATGGTAGCGGGTGCCGTTGCCTTCGGCGTTCAGGGTGATGATGCCGGTAAAGCCCAGATGCGGGCCGCGGGCCGGGCGGTATCCGGCCTCCAGCGTGTCGGTAAAGATCAGGCGGCGCTGCGGGATGGCTTGCAGGATGCAGCCTTCCGAGGCGTCCTCGGTGCCGTCCGGCATCACCATCACGGTGTGAAACCGCCCACCGGGGGTGACTTCGATGATGGCGGTGCGGGTGACCACTGGCCGGGGCGTGAACCATTGCACCAGCAGCGCCGGTTCCGTCCAGCAGCGCCAGACCTTGCCGGGCGGCGCTTCCAGCAGGCGGTCGAGTTCCAGATCAAGCTCGGGGTTGAACGGCGTCATGGCGCGGCTCCGGGGGCTGGGCGGATTACCGCCTCAGGATGCCACGGCGCCTGCGGGGCGGCAAACAAAACCTATGCAGGGAATGCATTTTTCATTGGCCGTGACACCCCGCTGATCTGCGGCCAGGGCAAGCCCGCGCCTCAGCCCGCGTCCAGCGCCAGCGCGTGGATGCGGCCGATCAGGTCGGCCCCCAGCGCCGCATTCACCGCCCGGTGGCGCGCCAGACGCGGCATCGCCGCCAGCGTCGGGGCGCGGATCAGCACGCTGAAATGGCTTTCGCCGCCCTCGCTCCAGCCGCCATGGCCGCGGTGTTTTTCGCTATCATCTTGAACTTGCAGGGTTTCCGGTGCAAAGGCCGCCTGCAGCCGCTGATGTATTTCCTCGGCAATCGTCATTTTCGCCCTTTCCCCCTTCAATCCCCCGCGCAATGCCGTAAACTCCCGCCTCCGAGTCGGAAAGGCAAGCCAGATGACCAAACCCCCGTTCGAATTCGACATCCGCGTGTCGTCCGACAAGAAACGCCGCAAGACCGGGCGTCGCGGCATGTCCGGGGCGTTCGAAACCTCGACCCGGGGCTGCGAGTTTCCCGGCTGCAAGGAGGCGGGGGTTTACCGCGCCCCGAAATCGCCCGACCTGCTGGACGAGTTCTTCTGGTTCTGCAAGGAACACATCCGCGAATACAACCTGAAGTGGAATTTCTTTCAGGGCACCAGCGACGACGATTTCCAGAAATTCCTCGACAAGGACCGGGTCTGGGGCCGCGAAACCCAGCCCTTCGGCAAGCGCCCCGACGAGGGCCGGGCCTGGTCGCGGCTGGGGGTGGATGATCCGATCGAAATCCTCGGCAGCAACGCCACGCAGAATCCCGGCAAGACCATCAACCAGGCCACCCGCAAGCTGCCCTCGACCGAGCGCAAGGCTTTGGAGATTCTGGATGCGCGCGATACCTGGACCAAGCCGGAAATTCGCAAGCAATACAAGAGCCTGGTCAAGGATCTTCATCCGGACATGAACGGCGGGAACCGCGACGATGAAGAGCGGCTGCAAGAGGTGGTCTGGGCCTGGGACCAGATCAAGGACAGCCGGTTCTTCCGCGACTGACGCGCGCGTTCACCTTGTCGAAACCGGCAGCGGGCCTTGCATGAGCCTGTTTCAGCGCATCCAGACAACGGTGCAGCGATTGCCCCGGTGACTTTCCGGTCATTTTAAGATACATTCTGGATACTCCGTTTTATCACGATGAAAGCTGTGTAAAGACCTTGGGAGGTTCCAATGTTGCGCATCGTATTTCTTGCGGTGGCACTGGCGCTGTGCGGCGCTGCCCCGATATTGGCCGACACGGACGGCGCGGACGGTCTTGCCCTTGAGCAAACCATGCCGGAAGGCGGCGATCTTACCCAGACCAATGCCTCAGCCACACCACATTCGGCCCAACAGTGCCTGGGCAACGGTGGCCGACCCATTGTCGCCGCCGAGGGGTCCGGGAATTGCGCCGGAGGTATTTTCTGCGCCACTGCCACGGTCGGCAAGCGGCTGAAGCTGACCTGCATTGTCCCTGCGGCGGCCGACTGATCCGGCGGGCGACCCTCAGGCCGGTTTGAAGCTCAGCGCCACGCCGTTCATGCAATAGCGCAGGCCGGTGGGCTGCGGGCCATCGTTGAACACATGGCCAAGGTGGCCGCCACAGCGGCGGCAATGCACCTCGGTGCGGGTGGAGAACAGCGTGTTGTCCTCCTTGGTGGCGACGGCATTGTCCAACGGCTGGAAAAAGCTGGGCCAGCCGGTGCCACTGTCGAACTTGGTGTCCGAGGCATAGAGCGGCAGGTCACAACCGGCGCAGTGGAAGGTGCCGGCGCGATGCTCGTCATTCAGCGGGCTGGTGAAGGCGCGCTCGGTGTCTTCCTCGCGCAGCACGGCATAGGCCTCGGGCGAAAGCCGGGCCCGCCATTCGGCCTCGGTCAGGGTGATCTCGAACGTGCCCTCGGCCTGCGGGGCGCGGGTTGAAAGCCCCAACCCCAGCAGGGCTGCGGCAGAGGCAAGCAGGGTGCGGCGGTGCATGGGTTCCTCCCGGTTGATCCTTATCGGTTATGGCACAACATGGGGCCGCTGCCGCCCCCTACCTGCCCGCCTCACGCAAACGGGAATATCGCCCCCGGTTTCGTGAGCCACAGCCTTTCCCTTGCAGCCCCCCGCGATATGTTCCACAAAACCCGCAGGCCGCGCCCAAGGGGTGCCGAACAACATGGCGGATCGAATGCTGGACCAGAACGCGAAACCCACCGAAGAGATCGACCTGCGCGAGGTCTTCGGCATCGACAGCGACATGAAGGTGAAAGGCTTTGCCGAACGCTCTGACCGGGTGCCGCTGGTCGATCCGACCTACAAGTTCGACCCCGATACCACACTAGCGATCCTTGCGGGCTTTGCCTATAACCGCCGGGTGATGATCCAGGGCTATCACGGCACCGGCAAATCCACCCATATCGAACAGGTGGCGGCCCGGCTGAACTGGCCCTGCGTGCGGGTGAACCTTGACAGCCACATCAGCCGGATCGACCTGATCGGCAAGGACGCGATCAAGCTGCGCGACGGCAAGCAGGTGACCGAATTCCACGAGGGCATCCTGCCCTGGGCCTTGCGCAACCCGGTCGCCATTGTGTTCGACGAATACGACGCCGGTCGCCCCGACGTGATGTTCGTGATCCAGCGGGTGCTGGAGCATGACGGCAAGCTGACGCTGCTGGACCAGAACGAGATCATCACGCCGAACCCGTATTTCCGGCTGTTCGCCACCTCGAACACCGTGGGTCTGGGCGATACCACCGGGCTTTACCACGGCGTGCAGCAGATCAACCAGGCGCAGATGGACCGCTGGAGCCTGGTGGCCACGCTGAACTACCTGAGCCACGATGCGGAATCCGCCATCGTTCTGTCGAAGGCCGCGCATTACAACACCGACAAGGGCCGCAAGATCATCAGCCAGATGGTGACGGTGGCCGACCTGACCCGCACCGCCTTCATGGCCGGGGATCTGTCCACTGTGATGTCGCCCCGCACCGTGATCACCTGGGCGCAGAACGCCGAGATTTTCCGCAATGTCGGCTATGCCTTCCGCCTCACCTTCCTGAACAAATGCGACGAGCTGGAGCGCCAGACCGTGGCCGAGTTCTACCAGCGCTGCTTTGGCGAGGAACTGCCGGAGTCGGCGGTCAGCATGGCGTTGAAGTGACGGGCGCGCTCATCCCTTCCTTGCGGTCGGTCTTCGCTGGACAACATGCAGCGAAGACGCCCGTGCGGGCGGATGAGCGGTGTGAGCAGGCCATGCCATGACCAAACCCACCGACAACCCCGCCGATCCGTTCAAGAAGGCCCTCGCAGAGGCCACCCGTACCATGGCGGGGGATAGCGAACTGGCGGTGGCCTATTCGGTCGATCCGCCCGGCCTGACCAAGGAGGGCATGCGCCTGCCGCAGGTCAGCCGCCGCATGACCCGCGACGAGGTGCTGCTGGCCCGTGGCACCGCCGACGCCTTCGCCCTGCGCCTGCGCCACCACGACGACGCGGTGGCCACCCGCTATGCCCCCACCGGCCCGATGGCGCGCGAGATTTACGACGCGATGGAGGTCGCCCGTTGCGAAGCGGTCGGTGCGCGGCTGATGCCCGGCACCGCGGGCAATATCGACGCCAAGATCGCCCACGAGGCCGACCGCAAGGGTTACGGCCAGATCACCCAGGCCGCCGATGCGCCGCTGTCGGTGGCGGCGGGCTACCTGGTGCGGCACCTGGCGACCGGCCGCGACATGCCGAAATCCGCCGCCAACGTGATGAACCTCTGGCGCGATTTCATCGAAGGCCAGGCCGGGCAAGCCCTTGAAAACCTTGACCATGTGCTGGCCGATCAGGCGGCCTTCGCCCGGCTGACCCGCAAGGTGATTTCCGACCTCGGCTATGGCGACCAGTTGGGCGACGACCCCGACCAGAACGACCCCGAGGACAGCGACAGCGAGGCCGAGGACGATCCCGATCAGCCAGATTCTGCAGGCGACGAACAGGACAGCGACGAGTCCGACGCCGCCCCCGAGCAAAGCCAGGAAGACAGCCAGGACGCGTCTCAGGCCCAGGTCAGCACCGACGAACAGGCCGACATGGAGCAGGGCGACGAGGCTGAACTGCCCGAGGGCGAGGCGCCGCTGGAGCCGCCGCCGCCCGCGCCCTATTCCGAGGCCGACCCGAACTACACCGTCTATGCCACGGAATTCGATGAGGAAATCAAGGCCGAAGACCTTGCCGAACCCGCCGAACTGGAACGCCTGCGCGCCTATCTGGACCAGCAGCTTGAACCCCTGAAAGGCGCCGTCTCCCGCCTTGCCAACAAGCTGCAACGCCGCCTGCAGGCGCAGCAGAACCGCAGCTGGGAGTTCGATCTGGAAGAAGGCACCCTCGACGCCGGTCGCCTTGCCCGCGTCGTCGCCAACCCCACCACGCCCTTGTCGTTCAAGCGCGAAAAGGATACCGAATTCCGCGACACCTGCGTGACGCTCTTGCTGGACAACTCCGGTTCCATGCGCGGCCGCCCGATTTCCATCGCCGCGATCTGCGCCGATGTGCTGGCGCGCACGCTGGAACGCTGCCAGGTCAAGGTGGAAATTCTGGGCTTTACCACCCGCGCCTGGAAGGGTGGGCAAAGCCGCGAGAAATGGCTGGCCAATGGCCGCCCGCAGCAGCCCGGCCGGCTGAATGATCTGCGTCACATCATCTACAAGGGCGCCGATTCGCCGTGGCGGCGGGCGCGCAACAACCTCGGGCTGATGATGAAAGAGGGGCTTCTGAAGGAAAACATCGACGGCGAGGCGCTGGAATGGGCGCATCGCCGCCTGACCGGGCGGCGCGAGGCGCGCAAGATCCTGATGGTGATTTCCGATGGCGCGCCGGTCGATGACAGCACGCTGTCGGTCAACCCCGCCTCCTGCCTGGAAAAACACCTGCGCGACGTGATTTCCATGGTGGAAAAGCGCCGTCAGGTCGAGCTGATCGCCATCGGCATCGGCCATGACGTGACCCGCTATTACAACCGCGCCGTCACCATCACCGATGTCGAGCAACTGGCGGGTGCGATGACCGAGCAACTGGCGGGCCTGTTCGAATCCGACCCGCGCAAACGCGCCCGCAGCCAAAACCTGCGAAAGGCCGGATGATGTTCCAAAGCTTCAGCGCCACCGCCAATCCCGCCCAAGGCCCCGCGCGGCTGGCCAGCTTGCGCCGGGTGCTGGCGCTGGAAGGGCTGGCAGGCTTTCTGGTGCCGCGCGCCGATGCGCATCAGGGCGAATACGTCGCGGCGCGCGATGAACGCCTGCAGTGGCTGACCGGCTTCACCGGCTCGGCGGGGTTCGCCATCGTGCTGCCGGACGTGGCGGGGGTGTTCATCGACGGCCGCTACCGGGTGCAGGTGAAGGGCCAGGTCGACCTTGCGCATTTCACCCCGGTGCCCTGGCCGGAAACCCAACCCGGCCCTTGGGTGCGCGCGCATCTGGCCACGGGCGTGCTGGGCTACGACCCCTGGCTGCACACCGCCGACGAGATCGCCAAACTTGAGGCATCACTTGAAGGCAGCGCCGTAACCCTCCAGGATTGCAGCAATTTCATCGACCGAATCTGGCCGGATCAACCCGGCCCGCCGCTGGGTCTGGCCTTCCCGCAGCCGGTTGAGCTGGCGGGCGAGGCCAGCACCGCCAAACGCGCCCGCCTTGCCGAAACCCTGCGCGAGGCCGGTCAGCGCGCCGCCGTCCTCACCCTGCCCGACAGCCTGTGCTGGCTGCTGAACATCCGCGGTGCCGATGTGCCGCGCAACCCGGTGCTGCACGGCTTTGCCATCCTGCATGACGATGCCCGCGTCACCCTGTTCGCGGACCCCGCCAAGTTCGACGCCACCACCCGCGCCCACCTTGGCCCGCAGATCACCCTGCGCCCGCCTTCGGCCTTCGTGCCCGCCCTGCGCACCCTGCAAGGTCCGGTGCGGGTGGACCGCAGCACCGCCCCGCTGGCGGTGAAACTGGAACTGGACGAGGCCGGGGTGGAAAGCCAATGGGGCGACGACCCCTGCCGTCTGCCGAAAGCCCGCAAGAACCCGACCGAGATTGCCGCCACCCGCACGGCCCACCTGCGCGACGGTGCGGCGATGGTGGAATTCCTGTGCTGGCTCGATGCCACCCCGAAAGGCAGCCTGACCGAGATCGACGTGGTGCGCGCGCTGGAGGGCTTCCGCCGCGCCACCAACGCGCTGCACGACATCAGCTTTGACACAATCTGCGGCTCTGGCCCCAATGGTGCCATCATGCATTACCGCGTCACCGATGGCTCCAACCGCCCGATTGGCGACAACGAACTGCTGCTGGTGGATTCCGGCGCGCAATATGTCGATGGCACCACCGACATCACCCGCACCATCGCCATCGGTGATCCGGGGCCGGAGGCGCGCGAGGCCTACACCGCCGTGCTGCAAGGCATGATCGCCATCAGCCGCCTGCGCTTTCCGCGCGGTCTGGCGGGGCGCGATCTGGACGGTTTCGCCCGCTACAACCTGTGGCTGAAAGGCATGGATTTCGACCACGGCACCGGCCACGGCGTCGGCGCCTTCCTGTCGGTGCACGAAGGCCCGCAACGCCTTAGCCGCCTGTCGGAAGTGCCGTTCGAACCCGGCATGATCCTGTCCAACGAACCCGGCTACTACCGCGAGGGCGCCTTCGGCATCCGGCTGGAAAACCTGATCGTGGTGCAGGACGCGCCCCCCCTGCCCGGCGGCGACGACCGCGCCCAGTTCAGCTTCGAGACCCTGACCTTCGTCCCCCTCGACCGCCGCCTGATCCTGCCCGACCTGCTGTCGCCGGGAGAACGCACCTGGCTGAACGCCTACCACGCCGAGACAGCCGCGAAACTCGCCCCCCGCCTGTCCGCCGCAGCACAACGCTGGCTGACCCAAGCGACCGCCCCGCTCTGACCATTCACCTTTGCGCAAATATCCCCGCCGGAGGCTCCGGCGCCAACACCTCAGACCGCCGCCACCGACCGTATCCGCTCGACCATCGCCCGCACCCCGTTCGAGCGTTGCGCCGACAGATGCTCGTTCAACCCCAGCCGACCCAGCTCGAACCCGGCATCCACCTGCCCCACCTGCGCCAGCGTCAACCCGGCATACAGCGCATGCAGAATGGCAATCAGCCCGCGCACGATCATCGCATCCGAATCGCCCTGAAAATCGAACACCGCCGCCGGCCCCTGACCGCTGACCACCGGCCGCAGCCAGACCTGACTGGCGCAGCCATCGACCTTGGTCGCCGGCACCTTGAACGCCGGGTCCAATGGCGGCATTGCCTTGCCCAGTTCGATCACATGCCGATAGCGATCCTCCCAGTCGTCGAGAAACTCGAAGGTCTCGGCAATGTCCTCGAAGGCGGCGCTGGCCATGGCAATCTCCATCTGATGCCTTTGACCTAGGGGTTTGGCGGCAAAACGTCCAGCCCGGGCGCGGTGGCGGCTTTTCAAAGCCCGCGGCATCGGCTACCCAAGCAGCAGAGAACAAGGGAATTGCGCATGAGACGTCCGCTTTTGGCTGCCCTGATGGCGCTTCTGCTGGTTTCGGCCTGCAGCACCAAGCTGAACCCGTTCAACTGGTTCCGCAAATCGGCCCCGGCCGAGACCACGGCACTGGTGCTGCCGGGGCCGGAACAGGACGCGCGGCCCTTGGTGGCGCAAGTGCTGAGCATGACGGTCGAGCCGATGAAGGGCGGGGCGATCGTGCGCGCCACCGGTCTGCCGCCGACGCAAGGCTGGTGGGAGGCCGAACTGGTGGCGCTGCCGCTGGGCGAAGATGGCAATCAGATTTTCGACTTCCGCATGTTGCCGCCGATTGCGCGGGCCGACGTCTCGACCCAACGCTCGCGCGAAGTGACGGCGGCTTATCAGTTGTCCGATTTCAAGCTGGCCAAGATCCGCACGATCACGGTGCAGGGGGCGTCGAACGCCCGCGCCAGCCGCCGCTAAGCTGCGCTGCAATGTCGGCCACCAGCCGGTCCAGCGGCTGATCAATGCTGATCTGCACCGCCGCCTCGTCGGCCCCCGGCGGCTCCAGCGCCGCGAACTGGCTGTCCAGCAGGCTTGACGGCATGAAATGTCCAGGCTGTGCCGCCATCCGCGCCGCCATCCGCGCCGCAATCAGCGCCTTGCTGCCCGCCAGATGCACGAAGATCACCGGTGCGCCCACCTCGGACCGGATCAGATCGCGGTAACGGCGTTTCAGCGCCGAACAGCCGACAATCCGCGGCCCTGCGGCCAGCGCCTGCCCCACCGCCTGCAACCAGGGCCAACGGTCGGCATCGTCCAGCGCAACACCTCGGCGCATCTTGTCGATATTTGCCGCCGGATGCAGGTCGTCGCCATCCAGATAGTCCAGCCCCAGCCGCTGCCCCAGCGCCGCCCCGACGCTGGATTTGCCACAGCCGGAAACCCCCATGACCACCAGCCGCAGCGGTGGCGTCACAGCGTGACCACCCGCACCTCGTTGCCCTTGGCCGACAGCGCAATCTCGCCCCGGCACAGCCGCAGCGCATCATTGCCAAAAGCCTCCAGCCGCCAGCCATGCAGCGTCGGCAGGTCGCGCACCCCCGCGGCGATGGCGTCCAGATCGGCAGCACTGGCGATCAGCCGCGCCGCCACCCCAAGGCTTTCGGACTTGGCCTTCAGAAGCACCCGCAACAGATCGGCCAGTGCCGGATTGACCTGCAATTGATCGCGGCTGAGGTCGGGTTTCGGGCAATCCTCGGGCCGCGTCTCCAGCCCCGCCTTCACCGCCGCCAGAATCCCGTCGGCAATATCGCCGCGCCGTCCCTCGCGCATCAACAGGCGCGAGCGGCCCAGCTCCTCGGCGTTGGTCGGCCGGGTCGAGGCCAGTTCCAGCAGTGCATCGTCCTTCAGCACCCGGCTGCGCGGCACGTTGTTGCGCTGCGCATAGTCCTCGCGAAACCGCGCCAGTTCCTTGACCACCGCCAGAAACCGCCCGGATGTGGTGCGGGTCTTCACCCGTTGCCACGCCTCTTCGGGATGGGTGGTGTAGGTGGCGGGGTCGGTCAGGATCGAAAGCTCTTCCTCGACCCATTTCTGCCGCCCGCTTTTGGCGATCTGCGCCGCCAGCGATTCGTAAACCACCCGCAGATGCGTCACATCGGCCAGCGCATAATCGCTTTGCGCCTCGGACAGCGGCCGGCGCGACCAGTCGGTGAAGCGCGAGGTCTTGTCGAGGTTTTCCTTGGCGATCTTCTTCACCAGCGTCTCGTAGCCGACCTGTTCGCCATAGCCGCAGACCATCGCCGCGACTTGCGTGTCAAACAAAGGCTCGGGGAAAGAGTTGCCCTCGACGAAAAAGATCTCCAGATCCTGCCGGGCGGCGTGGAACACCTTGACGGTGGCCTGATGCCGGAACAGATCATAAAGCGGCTCCAGCGACATCTCGGGGCCTTCGATCGGATCGACCAGCACCGCCCGCCCGGTCTTGCCCGGCAAGGCCATCTGGATCAGGCAAAGCTTGGACCAATAGGTCCGCTCGCGCAGAAACTCGGTGTCGATGGTGACGTAAGGTTCGCGCTTTGCAGCTTCACAGAAGTCGGCAAGGTCGGTCGTCGTGGTGATGGTCTGCATGCCGGTCCTGCGCTGCAATGTGCCGCGGGGGCATCCCGCACATCCGCTATAGGCAGTCATGGTGCGAATTGAAAGCCCCGCGCCGGATTCCTGCAGCAGAACCAACGTCGCTTGTCATTCATCTGTTCTCAAATATCCCCGCCGGAGGCTCCCGGCCCCTCCGTCAGAGCCTCCGGCGGGGATATTTGGGCAAAGGTGAAATCAGGTCAGGAACAGCGGGCTGCGGTCGCCTGCGGCAAAGCGGCGCAGCACGGCGGGGTAAAGCCGATGTTCCTGCACCAGCACCCGGGCGGAAAGGCTGTCTGCGGTATCGCCGGGAAGGATCGGCACGCGCGCCTGACCGAGGATCGGGCCAGCGTCGAGCACGGGCGTCACCTCGTGAACGGTACAACCCGCTTGCGTATCGCCCGCGTCCAGCGCCCGCTGATGGGTATGCAGGCCGGGGTATTTCGGCAGCAGCGAGGGGTGGATGTTCAGCATCCTTCCTTCGAACCGCGCGACGAAAGCCGGGGTCAGCACCCGCATGAAACCGGCGAGGCACAGGATGTCGGGCTCCGCCGCCAGAATCGGTTGCAGCAGCGCCGCCTCGAACGCCGCGCGGTCGCCGTTGAAGCTGCGGTGATCGACCGCCGCGGTGGCGATACCCAACGCCGCCGCCCGCGCCAGACCGGCGGCCGTGGGGTCGTTGGAGGCCACCAGCACCGGCCGCGCCGGGTGGTCGCCCACCATGTCGCGGCACAGCGCCAGCATGTTCGACCCGCCCCCCGAGATCAGGAGGGCCACGCGTTTCACAGCAGCTTTCCGCGGTAGATCACCCCTGCGCCCGGCACCACCTGACCGATGCGGGTCACAGTCTCGCCTTGCGCGGCCAGCAGCGCGGTCAGCGCCTCGGCCCGGTCGGCGGCCACCACGGCGATCATGCCGATGCCGCAGTTGAAGGTTTTCAGCAACTCGGCTTCGGTCATCCTGGCGGTCTCGGCCAGCCAGCGGAACACCGGCGGCAGGGTCCAGGCCGACAGGTCGATCTCGCAGGCCAGCCCTTCGGGAATCACTCGCGGCGGGTTTTCGGTCAGCCCGCCGCCGGTGATATGGGCCAGCGCATGCACGCCGCCCGCTTGCACCGCCGCCAGTGCGGATTTCACATAAAGCCGGGTCGGGGCCAGCAGCGCCGCCCCCAGCGTGCCGTCGCCAAACGGCGAGGCCGCGTCCCAGCCCAGCCCCGACAATTCCACCACCTTGCGCACGAAGGAATAGCCGTTGGAATGAACGCCGTTTGACGCGAGGCCCAGCAGCACATCGCCCGCCACCACGCCCGCAGGCAGATCGGCGCCGCGCTCCATCGCGCCCACGGCAAAGCCCGCCAGATCGAAATCGCCGCGGTGATACATCCCCGGCATCTCCGCGGTCTCGCCGCCGATCAGCGCGCAGCCCGAGGCCTCGCAGCCCGCGGCAATGCCGTTGATGATGCGGGTGGCCTGATCAAGCTCCAGCTTGCCGGTGGCGAAATAATCCAGGAAAAACAGCGGCTCGGCACCCTGGCAGACCAGATCGTTGACGCACATAGCCACCAGGTCGATGCCGATGCTATCGACATTGCCGGTGTCGATGGCGATGCGCAGCTTGGTGCCGACGCCGTCGGTGGCGGCCACCAGCACCGGGTCGGTGAACCCCGCCGCCTTCAGATCGAACAGCGCACCAAAGCCGCCCAGACCCGACATGGTGCCGGGCCGCTGCGTGCGCTTGGCCGCCGGTTTGATCCGCTCCACCAGCGCATTGCCCGCGTCGATATCGACGCCCGCATCGGCATAGGTCAGCCCGTTCTGTGTGGTGGTCATTCCCGCCCCCGGCAATTTCGATGTTGCCGGGCGGCATACAGGAATAGCGCCCGCGCTACAACGAGGCCGTGGCGGTTTTTGCCGGCTCAAGCAGACCAAGGCCGCGCAGCACCTTCGGCAGTTCGTCCGGCAGGTCTTCGGCGATCAGCCCGGGGCCGAAGCTGCGGGCACATTCGACATGCAGGAAGGCCGCGGTGCAGGCGGCGTCGAACGGTGCAAAGCCGCGGGCCAGAAGGCCGGTGATGAAGCCCGCCAGCACGTCGCCCGCCCCTGCGGTGGCCAGCCAGGGGGCGGCGCGGTCATAGGCGGCAGAGTGAATGGAACAACGCCCGTCCGGTGCGGCAATCACCGTGTCGGGGCCTTTGAACAGCACCACGCAACCCGCCCGCGCCGCGGCCTCACGGGTGGCATCGACCTTGGAATAGGCCGGGCCGGTCTCGGCAACGGCGTCCAGCCGGGCGGCAATGTCCGGGAACAGCCGGGCAAATTCGCCGCCATGCGGGGTCAGGACGCAGCCCGCGTGCAATCCAGCGAAGAGCGACGCATCGCGCGCGATGAGCGTCAGGGCGTCGGCATCCAGCACCAGCGCCCGGCCGCTCTTCAACCCCTGCGCTGCCAGCGCCCGGGTTTCATCGCTGACCCCCAGACCGGGGCCAAGACACAGCGCGTTGATCCGCTTGTCTTCCAGCACGCCCTCCAACGCCGCCGCATCGGCCACCGTCCGCAGCATCACAGCATCCAGCCTTGCCGCATTCTCGGCCATCGCCTCGGGCAAACAGCCCAGCGTCACCAGCCCGGCGCCGATGCGCAGCGCGCCGCGGGCGGCCAGCCGGGCGGCACCACCTCGCCCCGGCCCGCCCGCCAGCAGCAGCGCATGGCCGTAGTGGTATTTGTGAAAGCCATGCTTCTTGTTCAGCAGCGGGTGCCCGTCTTGCACAAGGTGCACCGTCTTGCCACGCCCAGCCTTTGCGCCGGTCAATCCGATATCCACGACAACCAACCGACCGGCGTAATAGGGCGCCCAGTCGAGGAAATGACCGACCTTGGCGCGGTGGAATGTCACTGTCAGATCGGCCTTGCGCAGCCAGTCCGACAGGCCCTTGCCCGAATCTGCACAAACCCCTGACGGCACATCCACGGCGACATACCTGCCGACGCACAGGTCCAGCGTATCGTCCAGATGGCGCAGCAGGTTGCGAACGGGATCTTCAAGCCGTCGCGCAAGACCCGTGCCGAACAGCGCGTCGATCAGGATCTGGTCCCGCGCTTGCGGGAAGCGGTCCAGAACCTCCTGCCATGAGTCACGGGCATGAAACGCCGTCACCTGCCCCATGCCGCACCACCGCTCGTGGTTCGCCCGCGCATCCGGTGGCAGCTTTGACGGGTCGCCGAAAAGCAAGACCTCCACCTGCCAGCCCCAGTCTTTCAGCAACCGCGCCACCACGAAACCGTCGCCGCCGTTGTTGCCCGGCCCGCACAGCACCACCGCCCGCTGCGAGGTGGCGCGCAACTCTGGCCATTCGTGGAAGATCGCCTCGACCACGCCACGCCCTGCCCGCTCCATCAGCTCCAGCCCGGTCACCCGGCCAGAGTCGATCGCCGCCCGTTCCAGCGCCCGCATCTGTGCTGCCGTCAGCAACTCGGTCATTTCCGCAGCACCTTTTCACAAATCGCCCGCCGAAACGGCGTATTGCACAAAAATTCATCACACCGCACGGATTCCCGCCCCGTCTGCGGCAAGTTGTCGGCGCACCGATGGACGCCGCCGGGCAGAAGTGATCAGACACCAAGGAACACGATTTCCGGGGGTGCTGCCATGAAAAAGATCGAGGCGATCATCAAGCCGTTCAAGCTTGATGAGGTCAAGGAGGCGCTGCAGGAAGTCGGAATTCAGGGCCTGTCGGTGACCGAGGTCAAGGGTTTTGGCCGCCAGAAGGGCCACACGGAACTTTACCGCGGCGCCGAATATGTGGTCGATTTCCTGCCCAAGGTGAAGATCGAGGTGGTGCTGGCCGACGACATGGTTGATGCGGCAATTGCAGCCATTGTTTCTGCCGCGCGCACCGACAAGATCGGCGACGGCAAGATCTTTGTCAGCTCGGTCGAACAGGCCATCCGCATCCGCACCGGCGAATCCGGCGACGACGCCATCTGAAACATCCGGGCCGCCCCACTCTGGCAAGCTGCCCGCAACCGCAATCCTCAAGCAAAAGGAATGTCCCGATGAGCAAGGTTTCACATGCTCTGAAACTGATGAAGGAAGAGGATGTCGAATACGTCGATATCCGGTTCACCGATCCGCGCGGCAAGATGCAGCATGTGACGCTGGTGGCCGATCTGGTGGATGAAGACTTCTTCGAGGAAGGCTTCATGTTCGACGGCTCGTCGATCGCCGGCTGGAAATCCATCGACCAGTCCGACATGAAGCTGATGCCCGATGCAGGCTCGGTCTATATCGACCCGTTCTATGCCGAAAAGACCATGTGCGTGCATTGCAACGTGGTCGAGCCCGACACCGGCGAGGCCTATTCGCGCTGCCCGCGCCAGACCGCGCAGAAGGCCGAGGCCTATCTGAAATCGACCGGCATCGGTGACGCGGCCTACTTTGGCCCGGAAGCCGAGTTCTTCCTGTTCGATGACGTGCGCTATTCGGTGACGCCGGCCAAGGTGTCCTACCAGATCGACGCCGAAGCCGCCGCCTGGAACACCGATTCCGCCACCGAGGGCGGCAACTACGGCCACCGCGCCGGTCACAAGGGCGGCTATTTCCCGGTCAACCCGGTGGACGAAGCCCAGGACATCCGCAGCGAGATGCTGTCCACCATGAAGCGCATGGGCATCAAGGTTGACAAGCACCACCACGAAGTGGCGACCTGCCAGCACGAACTGGGCATGATCTTCGGCGGGCTGACCGAGCAGGCCGACAACATCCAGAAATACAAGTATGTGATCCACAACGTGGCGCATGCCTATGGCAAGACCGTCACCTTCATGCCCAAGCCCATGAAGGGTGACAACGGTTCGGGCATGCATGTGAACATGTCGATCTGGAAAGACGGCAAGCCGTTGTTTGCCGGCGACAAATACGCCGACCTCAGCCAGGAGGCGCTGTATTTCATCGGCGGCATCCTGAAGCACGCAAAGTCGCTGAACGCGCTGACCAACCCCTCGACCAACAGCTACAAGCGGCTGATCCCGGGCTTCGAAGCACCGGTGTTGCGGGCCTATTCGGCGCGCAACCGCTCTGGCTGCGTGCGGATTCCGTGGACCGAAAGCCCGAAAGCCAAGCGCGTCGAGGCCCGCTTCCCCGATCCGGCCGCCAACCCCTATCTGGCGTTTGCAGCACTCATGATGGCCGGTCTGGACGGCATCAAGAACAGGATCGACCCGGGCCCGGCTTCGGACAAGGATCTCTATGATCTGCCGCCGGAAGAACTGGCCGAAATCCCGACCGTCTGCGGTTCCCTGCGCGAGGCGCTGGAAGAGCTGGAGAAGGACATGGATTACCTGCTGGCCGGCGACGTGTTCACCAAGGACCAGCTTGACGGCTATGTGGCGCTGAAGTGGGAAGAGGTTTACGCCTTCGAACACACGCCGCACCCGGTGGAATACCAGATGTATTATTCCTGCTGAGCCATCGGCCCGGTTCGGAAACACCAGATCGGAAACAAAGGCCGCCTTCGGGCGGCCTTTGTCATTGCGGCGGAAACCGGACACAACCGGAATAATTTACCGTTAATTTTGCACAAATTGTTCGCAGTCCCGGCACAATCAGGGGGCATTGCTCAAGGGCGCTCTTGTCGGAGGATATGCCATGTGTGCGATGCCGAAGAGTACGATTGCCCAGCTCTTGTATGCAGAGCACCCCATCCCGAACTTCGCCCGAATCGTCGGCGAGTTGGACAGCGCGCTGGAACGCTGCCCGGCGCAGGCGCGCAGCCTGGTCTGGGATTGCGAGGATACGGCGGTCTTTGAACTTGACGCCATGCGCATCGTGCTGGCGCATGCCGACAACCCGGGGTGCGGCTATCTGTGCTGCCTGACCCTGTCGGTCGGCCCGGCGCGGCCCGAGGCCGATGCCCCGGCGCTGGCGCAGCGACTTGACGGGCTGTGCCGCCTGCTGGTCGAGCGGATCGTGACCCGCTATCCGGCCGAAATGGTGCTGTGGCACGACAAGCCCGGCGTGGTGACGCCCGACGCGCTGGATGCGCTGCTGCAAGCGGTGCCCAGCCGCCGCCACCTTGGTGGCAAGGCCGCATTACGGACGGCCGCCGTGTTGGCCTTGCCGATGGTGGTGGCCAATGACCTGCCCGACCTGCCCCGCCGGCAGAGTGCCGAATTGCAGCGGGTGCGTGAGGCGCTGTATCCAATGCTGCCCGAACCAGTGGCCGTTGCCCGCCCCTCGACCCAGATGCGTCTGGCGACCCATGCCGTCAACTCGACGCTGATCATCGTGGCCTTGCCGGTGGGGGCAGCGCTGCTGACCTACAGCCTGCTGCGCGGCGAGGACATGCGGCTGAGCGCGCGGGCGGTGGCGCTGACCGGGGCGGTGCTGGGGGTGCTGCAAAGCCCGCTTGGCCAGCAGGTTTCGGCGCTGATGGTCTGAAAGCCCGTCGGAAAACCGCGAAGTCCGCGCCGGCAACGGGTTGATCGCCCCCCGCTGCGGCGACGGCTGATCTTGAGCACGCCGTTGCCGGGCAAGTGGACGCGCCGGGTCTTACCCCGCCAGCGCCACCACCACTTCGGTCATCGCCAGCATGCCGGGATCGTCCAGCCCGCGGCTTTTCTCGGCAAAGATCCGCGCCCGGCCCACGGTGGCAGGCTTGTCGCGGAACGCCTCCATCGCCGCCCGCGCGCCCTGCACCGCCGCCGTTGCCACCGCTGCGGGGTCGCTGACCCCCGCCGTTGCCAAGGCCACCGCGTTCAGACTGTCCAGCACGGTCTTGCCGCCCAGTTCCGCCTTGCCGCGCGCCTGCATCGCATCGCGCGCCAAAGCCACCAGCCCGGAAAACTCCGCCGCCTCGCAGCTTTCCCGCCCCTTCAGCGCCTTGGCCATCGCCATCAGCCCGGTCGCCATCAAGGTGCCGTAAGACGACCCCGACGACTTGGTGAACGCCTGCGCGCAGGCCAGCAGCGCCTTGCCCAGATCGTCGGGCAAGGCTTCGGCCCCTTCGGCCACCATCCGCATGCCGCGGGTCATCGTCACCCCAAGGTCACCATCGCCCAAGGCCCCATCGGCGGTGTTCAACAGATCGAAATCCCGCTCCATCGCGGCGGCCAGCCGGGTGATGCCCGCCACCACAGCGGCACGGTCGATGCTCATCACACCCTCCAGAACGCACATTCGCAGGGGGCTTTCAGCAGGCCCTCCAACTCCGGGTCCAGCTTCAGCAGGGTGAACGACACCCCCGCCATCTCCATCGAGGTGGCATAGCGCCCGACCAGCGGCATCACGATGGTCGCCCCCGCAGCCTCCAGCCGCGCCTTGACGATGCGATACAGGATATACAACTCCTCGGGCGGCGTGGCGCCAAGGCTGTTCACCATCACCGACACCCGATCACCCTTTGCCAAAGGCATGTCGGCCAGCAGCCGGTCCATCATCTCGCCGGCAATCGCATCGGCGGGGCGCAGCTTGTCCACCCAGACGCCCGGCTCGCCGTGGATGCCCATGCCCATCTCCATCTCGTCTTCCGCGATGTGGAAAGTGGGCTTGCCGACCTGCGGCACCGTGCAGGGCGACAGCGCTGCACCGATCGAGCGACAAGCATCCGCCGCCTTCTGCGCCACCTTGGTCACCGCCGCCAGATCGCGGCCCGATTCCGCCGCGGCCCCGGCGATCTTGAAGGCATAGACCATCCCCGCCACGCCCCGGCGCTTTTCCCGTTCCGCCAACGGGGCCGAGGCCACATCATCGGCCAGCACCACCGTGGTGCAGGTGATATCCTCGAACTCGACCAGCTCGCCGGCCATGTCGAAATTCATGATGTCGCCGCCATAATTGCCGTAAAGCCGCAGCACCCCGGCGCCCTGATCGGCAAAGCGGATGGCATCGGCCATCTGCTCGGCCGAGGGCGAGGCGAAGACGTCGCCAATGGCGCAGGCATCCAGCAGCCCGGCGCCGACATAGCCGGTGAACACCGGAAGATGCCCCGAACCGCCGCCGGTGACCAGACCGACCTTGCCACGATGCCCCGGCATCGCCCGCACCACCACCCGGCCGCTATCGCCGTGCAGCCGGTAGAAATGCGGATGCGCCGCGATCAGCCCCTCCAGCATCTCGTCCACATAATCGACCGGGTTGTTCAGGATCTTCTTCATCTGCCGCTCCCGCTGCTTTGCTCTGGTCTTGGCCTCGCGGGTGCGGGCTTGCCGCGCCGCATCCCGAAGCCGGTCTTGCTGTTGACGATCATAACGAAGATCAGCAGGCTGCCCCAGATCAATTCGCGGGCAAAGTTGGAAACCTGCAACATGTTCAACCCGCTGGACAGGAACTGCATCGACAGCACCGCCAGCACCACGCCGATGATCTTGCCATAGCCGCCATAGGGGTTCACCCCGCCCAAAACCGCGATCAGCACCGCCAGCAGGATGTAGCTGGAACCATAATCCGCCTTGGCCGAGTTGGCGCGGCTCATGATCACCATGCCGGCAATCGCCGCCAGCATCCCCGACAGCACATAGACCCGGATCAAGACGCTGGTCACGTTCACCGCAGCGAACCGTGCCGCGAGTGGGTTGGTGCCAAACATCTGGATTTTCAGCCCGAACCCGGTGCGGGTCAACAGGAACCCGATCCCCAGCGCCAGCACGGCAAACAGCACCAACGGCACCGGCACGCCGAACAGCAAGCCATTCCCCAGCCAGGCCGTCGCCGCCGGAAAGCCCATCATCGCCGACCCACCGGTCAGCGCCACCGCAATGCCGGTGAAGATCAGCCCCGACCCCAGCGTGGCCAGAATCGCAGGCAGCCCCAGCACCGCAATCAATATGCCGTTGAACAGCCCCGCCACCGCCCCCACCACCAAAGCCGCCGCCATCGAGGCCGCCAGCCACAGCACCGCATCCGGCCCCACAGCCGCAGGCCCGGCGATCTGGATCAGGATGGTGGCGGCAATGATGGCGGAAAGGTTGGCAATCCCCACCACCGACAAATCAATCCCGCCGGTCAGCATCGCCACCGTGGTCGCCAGCGCCAGAATCGCGAACTCGGGGAACTGGAACGCCATCGAGGTCAGGTTCTGCACCGACAGGAACCGGTCCGGCGACAGCAGCGCCATGGCGACGAAGACCACCACCGCGATCACCGCCAGCCGCGCCTCGGTGCCTGCAAATCTTGCCGCAATGCTCATGCTTCACCCCTCATCCAGCCCGCGCCGCCGCTCGCTTGGCCTGCCAGGCTGGCAAGCCGGTGCCGACCAGGATCAGCACGCCGATCGCCACCGATTGCCAGGTCGAGGGAATCCCGATCACGATCAGACTGTTGCGCACCAGCACGATCAGCGTCACCCCCAACAGCGTGCCGGTCAGCGTGCCGACCCCGCCGGTCAGCCGCGCCCCACCCAGCACCACGGCGGCGATCACCGAAAGCTCCAGCCCGACCAGATCGAACGGATTGGCCACCCGCGCCATCGAGGCGTGGATGATCCCCGCCAGCCCCGCAAGTGCTCCGACATAGACATAGATGAAGAACTGCACCGCCCGCACGTTCACCCCTATCCGCCGCGCCGACTCGACCGAGCCGCCGATGGCAAAGATCGACCGGCCCAGCAGGGTGCGGTTCAGGATGAACCATGTCAGCACCACCACCCCCACCAGCGCCAGGAACGCCAGCGGCAAGGAGAAGAAACTGCCATCGGCATTGGTGCCGCGAAACAGCATCTGTTTCGAGAAATCGCGCATCGACTGCGGCAGGTTCGAGATCAGCTTGCTGCCAACGAAGGTCAGCAGGAAGCCGCGGAAGATCGACAGTGTGCCAAGGGTGACGATCAGCGTCGGCAGGCCGAAAAATGCGATGAAGATGCCGTTGATCGCCCCCAAAGCCGCCCCGATGCCCACCGACAGGGCAAAGGCCAGCGGCCAGGGCAGGCCGGGCGCCAGGCTCACAAGGATCAGCGTGGTGGAATACATCGCAAAGGCGGCGATGGCGGTAAAGCTGACGTCGATGCCGCCCGACACCAGCACCACCATGGCGGCAACGGCGAATATCCCCAGCACGATGCCGCCGCGCAAAAGATCGGTCAGCGTCGGCATCGACAGGAAACTGGGGTCAGAGATGGTGGCCAGCGCGCAGAAGCCCAGGATCACCAACGCCACCAGCGTTTCGTTGCGCGAGAAATCGAGGCGCTTCATGATGCCAGCCTGCGCGCCAGATCGGCTTCGGCGGTGCCGCCCGCCAGTTCGTCGGTGATCCGCCCGTCTTTCATCACCAGAATCCGGTGGCAGGTGGTCAAAAGCTCCGGCAGGTCGTCCGAGATCACGATCACCCCCAGCCCCTGCGCCGAAAGCTCGCGGATGATGCCGTGAATTTCCGCTTTTGAGCCCACATCGACGCCGACGCTGGGGCCGTTCAGCACCAGCACCCGCGGGCTGCGCGAAAGCCAGCGCGCCAGCACCACCCGCTGCTGGTTGCCGCCGGACAGGCTGCGCACCTCGGCAGTCACCCGCGGCGCCTTGACCGCCAGCCGCTTCAGCCAGTCGGTGGCATCGGCCCACAGACCAGCCAGGTCCAGAACGCCTGCCGCCCGGCCATGCGCCTCCAATCGACCAATGCCGACATTGCGCAGGATGGATTGGGTCAGGAACAGGCCTTCGGTCAGCCGGTCCTCGGGCACATAGCCGATCCCGGCATGGGCGGCAGCCAAGGGGTCGCCCAAAGCCACGTCGCGGCCATCGACCCGCACTGATCCAGTATCTGGAATAACCAGCCCGAACAACGCCTTGGCCAGCGAAGTTCTACCACTTCCAAGCAGGCCCGAAATGCCCAGCACCTCGCCGCCATGCAGGTCGAAATCCACCGCGGCAAAGGCCCCGGCCTTGGCAAGCCCGCGCACCGCCATCAGCAGCGGCGCATCCGGCGGCAAGGCCTCGGGCGGCGCGTCGGCCACATCGCGGCCGGTCATGTGGCGGGTCAGCTTGGCCTGATCGAACTCGGCCGCGGGCCCCTCGGCCACCTTGCGGCCATTGCGCAGCACCACCACATGCTCGCAAACCTCCAGCACCTCGGCCAGCTTGTGGCTGACAAACAGCACCGCCACGCCATCGGCCTTCAGGCGGCGGATGATGCCCAGAAGGGTCGCCACCTCACGCCCGGTCAGCGCCGTGGTCGGCTCGTCCATGATGATCAGCCTGGCCTCGGTGGCAAGGGCCCGGCAGATCGCCACCAGTTGCTTGTGCGCCACCGGCAGGCTTTCGACGCGGGCGTCAAGGTCGATCTGCACCCCCAGCCGCTGCAAGGTCGCCTCGGCCAAGGCCCGCACCCGGCCGCGGTTCACCAGCCGGTGCCCGGCACCCAATTCGGCGCTGAAGCCGATGTTCTCCGCCACCGTAAGGTTTGGAAACAAAGAGAAATCCTGAAAGATCACCTTGACCCCTGCGGCGGCTGCCGTGCGCGGCGTCAGACCGTTCTGCGGTTGGCCGCCAAAGCTGATCTCGCCCGAATCGCGCTGTTCCACCCCTGCCAGAATCTTGATCAACGTCGATTTGCCTGAACCGTTTTCACCCGCAAGGCTGACCGCCTCGCCGGCGGCGATGCTGAATCCGACATCCTCCAAAGCGGTGATGCCGGAATAGGTTTTCGTGACGCCACGCATGGCGATCAGGGGGGCGTCAGCGGCTGCGGGCATGGCACACTTCGGTCAGAGGCATGGAAAGAAACCGGGGGGCAAGACCGCCCCCCGGCGTCGCATCTCAGAACGGGTATTCGGCCATGTTGGCCTTGTTCACGTTCACCCAGGCCTGGCCATAGATCACCTTGCCGTCCAGCTTGACCTTCTCATAGCCCGGCAGGCCGAGGTCCATGCCATCGGTCACCGCCTCGCCGTTCATCACCATCTGCGCCAGCTTGTTCATCGCATAGCCCGCCACCGACGGATCCCAGAAGCCGATGCCGTCAACCGCACCGGTTTCCAGATACTGCCCGGCAATCGACGGCAGCGAGGTGCCGAAAACGCAGGTCTTGTCGCCGATGCCGCGTTCCTCGACCGCAAGGCCGATGCCAGCCACGTCGGTCGAGGCAGAGCCCTGCAACCCCTTCACATTCGGGAAGGCGCGCAGAACTTCCTGAGCCTTTTCATAGGCTTTCTGCTGGTCATCGAAGGTTTCGTTCTTGTCACCGACCAAGGTCATTTTCGGATAATTGGCCTTCTGATAGGCAATCGCGCCATCAACCCACTGGTTGTGGGTCTGGCTGGTCAGGCTGCCCACGAACACCGCATATTCGCCCTCGCCACCCATGCAGGTCGCCATCTGCTCCATCAGGTTGGCGCCGAAATCTTCGTTGACGAAGGCTTCGAGGTCATAGGTGGTGTTCTGCTGCGCTGCGGCCTCGTGCGTCACCACGGTGATGCCCGCATCCATCGCGCGTTTCAGCACCGGCTCCAGCGCCTCGGGCGACATCGGCACAACGGCGAGGGCATTGACGCCCTGGGCGATCATGTCCTCGATCAGCGCGGCCTGCTGCTGCGGATCGGCCTGCGCCGGGCCGACCTGGAAGGCCTTGGTGCCGGTGTCGGCGGCGTATTTCTTGACGCCTTCCTCCATCCGGTTGAACCACTGGATACCGGCGATCTTCACCACGGTGGCGATGGTGACATCGGCGGCCAGGCTGGGCCCGGCCATGGCCAGCATCGAGCCGGTGGCCAGCAGGGCGGCGGTCAGTTTCAGTTTGGTTTTCATGGTCTCTCTCCCTAAGTGCCCCGGTTCTGGGGTCGAATTTCTGTCATCAACACTACAGGTTCGGATGGTCTTTGCCAGACTTCTTTTCATTTGTCAGTTATTATTGTCTTTTATTACAGCGCCGTAGAGCCCATACTTCATGCAATGCATTAACGGGCCATCGCCGCCCGCATCGGGGACAAGCCGCAGGCTGCACAGCAGAAGGCTGACGCGAGATCGTTGCATTTGCAAGGGCCGCGATACGGGTGCCGCCCCGGTTTTCACTTCATCCAGCCCCCCCGTTCAGGATCAGTTGCGCCACCAGTCCCGGCTGTGCCGCCTGCGGCAGGTGGCCCGCGTCGCGCAGCAGGTGGATCGACGCCCGCCCCGGCAGGGCGGCACAATCGCGCCAGTCGAGGATGCGGTCGGCCAGCCCGAACACTGCCACGATGGGGGCGGCGATCTGCGCCAGCGCCGGAGCGATATCGGTCTGCTGCACCCCCCCGCCGCCAGCGCCCTTGCCAGCGGTGCCGTGGCCGCGCGCGAAGCTTTCAGCCGCGCCAGTTCGGCCTGCCAGGCGGT
Organism: Rhodobacter ferrooxidans; assembly: GCF_000176015.1. Lineage (GTDB taxonomy): Bacteria > Pseudomonadota > Alphaproteobacteria > Rhodobacterales > Rhodobacteraceae > Pseudorhodobacter_B > Pseudorhodobacter_B ferrooxidans. The sequence continues at coordinate 47,825 of NZ_ACYY01000015.1, forward strand.
GTCCGACACCGGCCCCGCCCCCAGCAGGGCCAGAGCGCGCGCCAAAGCCGCAGGGGTTTCCGCCGCCGCCATCAGGTCAAGGAAATCGCCATTTATCCGCGCGCCAAGACCCGCGGGCGACAGCAGCACCAGCCTAATCACCCTTGGCCCCAGCTTCTGCGCCAGCTTGGTCGCCAGCACCGCCCCCAGCGAATGACCAACCAAAATCATCGGCCCTTCCGGCAGCGCCTGCGCCAACCCCGCAAGCAACGCTTCCGTCGCCTGCTCCAGATCCCTGGCCGCAGCACTCGCCCCATGCCCCGGCAGATCGGGCACCAGCACCGGATGCCCGGCGCGCGACAGCCGCTGCGGCAGATCGCGCCAGCCCATGCCGTCGTCGTAAAGCCCGTGCAGCAGCACGATGGTCGGATGGACCGAAGCCCCGGCAAACCGCCGCAGCGCCAAAGGCCCGGCGCGCTCGACACCGTCGGGCACAGAACCCGTCACATCTGCGGCGCGGATGCTTCCCCGCCGCCCGCTGCCCACGACACCTGCCAGATCAACCCCGGCCCGCCGCGCCGCCGCCCGTGCCTTGGGACTGGCGGCCACCCGGTCGCCCTTGGGCATCGCCGCTACCGCCGCCGGTTTCGCCACCACCACCGCCACCGGCGCCGCAGTCACCACCGCCGCCGCCTTGCCCTGCAGCTGCACCTCGGCAATCGGCTGGTCCAGCGCCACCATCTCGCCCGGTTTCACCAGTTGCTCGACCAACACGCCGTCCTGCAGCGCGGGCACCTCGACCACGGTCTTGTCGGTCTCGACCTCCAGCAGCACCTCGCCGCGCTTGAACGCCTGACCCGGCGCCTTCAGCCAGTCGGTGACGCGGGCCTCCTCCATGGTTTCGCCCAGGCGTGGCAGGGTCAGGATGGTCACGGCGCCCATGCCGGAGCCTCGCGTTTCACCAGCCACAACCCGGCCTCGGCGATCAGCGCCGCCGAGGGGATGGCCCCGCGTTCCAAGGCGGGCGAGACCGGAATCGGGATATCCTCGCCGCCGATCCGCAGCACCGGTTCCTCCAGCCAGTCAAAACAGGCCTCACCGATCCGCGCGGCGATTTCGGACGCCACCGAGCCGGTCAGCGCCGCCTCTGTCACCACCATCGCCCGACCGGTGCGGCGGACGGACTCGAAGATCATGGTATCATCCAAGGGGTTCAGGCAGCGCAGGTCGATGACATCCGCCTGCACCCCCTGCCCCGCCAGCACCTCGGCGGCGGCAAGGCTTTCGTGCAGCATCCGCGAGTAGCTGAGGATGGTGACATCGGTCCCCGCGCGGCGGATCACCGGCTGGCCCCATTCGCCATCGGGGGTATCGACATCAAGAACCCCCTTCATGGTGTAAAGCCCCTTGTGCTCGATCACCACCACGGGGTCGGGCTGGCGCAAGGCTTCACGCAACAGGTGGTAGGCGTCGTTCACCGTGGCGGGCATCACCAGCCGCAGGCCGGGCACATGCAGCATCCAGGCCTCCAGGCTTTGGCTGTGCTGCGCCGCCGCCGACCGACCCGTGCCGCCCTGGGTGCGCAAGACCATCGGCACACCGATCTGGCCGCCGAACATGTAGCGGCTTTTGGCGGCCTGATTGGCCAACTGATCCATCACCAGGCCGACGAAATCGACATACATCAGCTCTGCCACGGGTCGCAGGCCGGTCATCGCCGCCCCCACCGCCACGCCGACAATGCCGGGTTCCGAGATCGGCGCGTCGATCACCCGTTCGGCGCCGTAAAGCTCGATCAGCCCCTTGGTCACGCCGTAGGCACCGCCGTAAAGCCCGACCTCCTCACCGATCAGGATGATGTCGGGGTCGGCCTGCATGGCGTCCAGCAAGGCCTGACGGATCGCCTCGCGGTAGGTGGTCTCGAAGGCACTCATGCGCGGGATCCTTCCGACAGGATCGCCGCCAGCCGGTCGCGCTGCGGCCGGGGCTGGGCGGTGCCGGGGGCATAGACATCCTCGAACATCGACGCCAGCGGCGGGGCCACGGCTTCCACCGCATATTCAAGGGCGGCATCCATTTCGGTGGCGGCCTCGGCGTCGATGCGGGCAAGGTCGGCCTCGTCGGCCAGCCCCGCGACAGCCAGCCGCGCCCGCGCCGTCACCACCGGGTCGCGCAACCGGCCTTCGGCTTCTTCTTCCGGGTCGCGGTAGGGGCTTTTGTCCATGCGGGCATGGCCGTAGAACCGATAGGCGTCGATCTCGATATAGCCCGGTTGCCCGGCCCGCGCCCCCGCCACCAGCGCAGTGGCCACCTGATGCACGGCTTCCACATTGGTGCCATCGACCCGCGCGCCGGTCAGCCCGAAGGCCTCGGCCCGCTCCGAGAACGCCAGCTTGCCGGCCGAGCGGTCCACCCGCGTGCCCATGCCATACTGATTGTTGATGCAGCAAAACAGCACCGGCAGATGCCAGAGGGCGGCCATGTTCATCGATTCATAGAGGATGCCCTGCTGCATCGCCCCGTCGCCAAAGAACGCCACCGACACCTGCCCGGATCGGAGATTGCGGTAGGTCAGCCCGGCGCCCACGATATGCGGGATGCCGCCGCCGACGATGGCATTGGCCCCCAGATGCCCCAAGGCGCGGTCAGCGATGTGCATCGAGCCGCCCTTGCCGCGGCAATATCCGGCTTCCTTCCCGGCAATCTCGGCCATCATCCGCGCGGGATCGGCGCCGCGGCCGATGAACACGCCATGGCCGCGGTGATGCGTGGTGAAACTGTCGCCTTCGGTCATCGCCGCAGTCACACCCACCACCGCCTCCTCGCCGATGGAGAGATGCAGCATCGAGCCTGCCGAGGCGCCGCGCAGGAACAACTCGCCCACCCGTTCTTCAAAGCTGCGGATGCGGCGCATGGTGCGGTAACGGGCCAGCGGCGCAGTGTTGGTCTGGGTCATTCGGCTTCCCGCAAGGGTTGAAGGGCGCCATAAGCGGCAAGGTAGCGCGCGTAGATCGGCGCGTAGGCGGCATGGCGGGCCATGTCGGGCTGGATGGTGCTGGTGACGCGCACCATGGCGGCGCAACCCGCATCAATGCTGGGGAAATGCCCCGCCCCCGTCGCGGCAAGGATGGCGGAGCCCAGGGCGCAGGCCTCGTGCTCCTCGGTCAGCTGCAAGGGCAGGCCCAGGGTGTCGGCATGCACCTGCAACCAGAACGGCGAGCGCGTGGCGCCCCCGGCCACGACGATGCGTTTGGCCTGAAAAGCCGAACCAAAGCTTTCGACGATCAACCGCGTGCCGAAACAGATGCTTTCCACCAGCGCGCGATAGACATGCGCCGGGGTGTGTTTCAGCGTCAGCCCGGTGATGGCGCCCCGCGAAAGCGCGTCGGTATAAGGCGTGCGGTTGCCCTGAAAATGATCCAGCGCCAGCAGCCCTTCCGCCCCCGGCGGCAGCGCCTCGGCCTGCGCGTTCAGGGTCTCGAACGGCGTCGCGTCCGCAAAGTTGCGCTTGAACCAGGCGATCACCGAACCGGTGGAGGTCTGCCCGCCCTCGATGATCGGCCGCCCCGGATAGACGCAATCCATATAGGTGCCCCAGACCCCCTTGGCATGCACCGCGTGGCTCGCCACCCCCAGATGCAGATGCGACGAGCCGGTGATCATCGCCAATTCCCCGGGCTGCGTCACCCCCAGCCCGATCATGCCGATGAAGGCATCCGCCCCGCCCTGCACCACCGGCGTGCCGGGCAGCAGGCCCAGATGGGCGGCGGCGCGGTCGGTCAAAGGCCCGATGACCTTGCCGGGCTCGACGATCTCGGTCGGCCATTTCTGCCGCAACGCGGTCAGCCCCAGCTTTGCCAGCATGCTGTCCGGCCAGCCGCCGTGATCGGTCTGATAATGCCAGCGCATGGTGACATTGTTCAGCGAGGCCACCCAGCGCCCGGTCAGGCGCAGGTTCAGATAATCCTGATATTCCCCGATCTTGCGGGCCGCAGCGAATGTATCCGACTGGTGCCGCGCCAGCCACAAGGCCTTGGGCAGCATCCATTCCGGCGACACCGGCCCCGCGCCATTGCCGTTCAGCCGCAAGGCCGGATCGCCGCAACCCGCCACCTCGGCCGCCTCGTGATGCGCCCGCACGTCCATCCACAGCAGCGCCGGGCGCAGCGGTTGCCCCGCATCGTCCAGCGCCACCACGGTGCAAGAGGTGGTATCGGCAGCAATCGCACTGATCTGATCCGGCCCGACCCCCGCCGCCGCCATCGCCTCGCGCACCGCAACGCCTGCGGCATGCCACCAGTCGGCGGGGTTCTGCTCGGCCCGGCCCGGTTCCGGGAAAGTGGTCTGGTAAGCCCCCTTGCCAACGCCACGCGACCGCCCCGAAAGGTCGAACACATGCGCCCGCAGGCTTTCGGTGCCGCCGTCGATGCCGATCACATAGGCCATTGCCCCTCCCCAAGGTGCACATTGCTGCGCCTGCAATGCCGCGCCGCAATATCTGTGCAACGCCTGCACATTTGTTATGGCCGTTGACGCAAGGCCGCGTCAAGCGTTTAGTCGCGTCCAAGACCCCTGCAGGAAAACCCCCGCCCGATGCCGCAACCCAGCGATGAAACCGACGATCTGGTGCAGGCCGCCTGGCTGTATCATGTCGGCCAGATGAGCCAGGAAGAGGTCAGCCGCCGCTTGGGCATCTCGCGGTTCAAGGTGCTGCGGCTGCTGGCCGAGGCGCGCGAACGCGGCCTGATCCGGGTCAGTCTGGAGCATGAGACCACCGGCACCCTGGCGCTGGCCGATACCCTGACCAACCGCTTTGCGCTGACCGAGGCGCAGGTGGCACCGATGCCGGGTGGCGGTCTTGACGCCGGTTACGCCCGCCGCGCCGTGGGCATCGTGGCCGCGGCCTACCTGGCGCGGATCGGCCGGGGTGATGCGGCGCTGACCATCGGCCTTGGCTGGGGACGTTCGGTCGCCGCGATGGCGCAGGCGCTGACCGGGCTGCACAACCCGAACCTGTGTTTCGTGTCGCTGATGGGGTCGATGACCCGCACCTCGGATACCGGCCCGTTCGACGTTTGCGCCCGCCTTGCCGCGCTGACCGGCGGCACCGCGATGTTCCTGCCAGCACCTTTCCTGACCGACAGCGAGGCCGATTGTGCCGTGGTGCTGCGTCAGCGGCTGGTGCGCGAGGCTTTGGCGGTGGCCCGTGCCGCGCAATACGCCATCATCAGCGTCGGTGAATGTTCGCCCGAGGCCTTGCTGCAAACCAGCGGCATCCTCAGCCCCGCCGAGGTGCAGGCCCTGCGCGCGGCGGGGGCGGTGGCCGACAGCACCGGCAAGTTCTTCCGCGACGATGGCTCGCTTGCCGATACCGACCTGAACCTGCGGGCACCCTCGATCGGGCTGGACGACCTGCAACGCGCCGATGTCACCCTGCTGGCAGCGGGGGCCGAGAAAGCCCGCGCCACACGGGCGGTGCTACGGGCGGGCTTTGTCAACCGGCTGATCTGCGATGAAGGGCTGGCAAAGGCGCTGCTGGCGCTTGATGCGAAAGGTTAGCTTCGGCCTTCAGGATATTGTTTTCAGGCGTCTATCTGCCGAAGCTCCGGCAGGAACGCCATCAGCATGACCGGCAGTTGATCCCGCCCCGGCCCAGATGCGATCACCACCACGCGGGTGTCGGAAACCCCTTCGGGCCATGCCTCCAGCGACCGTGGCGGGCTCATCAGGTGCTGCACCACGTGATAGACGCTGGGCGAAGCCTGCCCGGTCAGCCGCACGATGGCCTTCAGCCGCAACAGGTCCGGCCCGAAGCTGTGCTGCATCGCACCAATGGCCATTTCGATCACCCGCGACTCCAGCGGCTTGTCGGTGGTGAAGCCGAAGGCCGAGATCGAATCGCCGTGGCGATTGACGTTGTGAGGATGGTGATGGTGATGCGGCACGAACCGCAGCCAATCCTGCACCGCAGGCGGCTTGCCCGCAGGGTCGAAGGCCGCCAGCGAGAACACATCCTCCACCGCAACGGCATCCGCCAGCATCACCCGCGCATTCGGCGCCAGTGCTGCCAGCCGCTCGGCCAGATCGGCAGGCTCTGCCAGATCGGTTTTCGAGATCACCAGCAGGTCCGCCACCCCGACTTGCCGCAGCGCCTCGGGAAAGCGGTCCAGCGTCTCGGCAACCGAGGCCGCATCGACCACCGTCACCACGCCGTTCAGCGTGAAGGCCCCGAGCATGATGTCGTTGGCCATGAAGGCCTGCATCACCGGCGCCGGGTCTGCCAGCCCGGTGGTCTCGATCACCACGCGTGAGAAGCGCGGTCCAACACCCTGATCCGACTCGTCTTTCAGCCGCAGCAGGGTCAGGCGCACATCACCCGAAACCGTGCAGCACAGACAGCCGGTAGAGGTCGCAAAGGCCCGCTCGTCGCCGCCCTGCACCAGCCCGCCGTCGATATCAACGCTGCCGAATTCGTTGACGATCACCGCGGTGTCGCCAAAACCGGGCTGCGCCATCAGCCTGTTCAGCAGCGTGGTTTTCCCGGCGCCCAGAAAGCCGGTGAGGATGGTCACGGGGATGCGGGTCATCGCGGTTTTCCTTGTTTCAGCGCGCCAGGGCCAGCAGGCCCGGCACGTCCAGATGCGCCTCCAGATGGGCGGCCAGCGCGTCCAGCGTCGCCTCGACCCCGGCACTGTAGGCCAGGCCAGACGGCTGCGCCCCCAACTGCCGCAGAAAGGCGCTGCGAAAGCCGTCCTGCGCGAACATGCCGTGCAGATAGCTGCCGATGATCCGGCCATCAAGGCTGCAAGCCCCCTCAGGGGCACCTGCGACATGGGCAAAGGGCCGCGCACGGGCCGGGCCTTCGGTGCGACCGATATGGATCTCATAACCCTCCATCGCCGTGCCCGTGGCCGCATGCACCGCTTGCGTGCGGGTCAGCCGCTTGTCGGGCGTCATCAGCGTCTCCACCTCCAGCAAGCCAAGGCCCGGGGTTTCGCCCGGCGCACCCTCCAGCCCTTGCGGGTCGCGGATGACCTGCCCCAGCATCTGGTAGCCGCCACAGATGCCCAGCACCTGCCCGCCACGCCGCACGTGTGCTGCAAGATCAATGTCCCAGCCCTGCGCCCGCAGGTAGGCCAGATCGCCGCGAGTGGATTTGCTGCCCGGAATGATCACCAGATCGGTATCGCCGGGAATCGCCTGCCCGGCGCCGATCATCCGCAAACTGACCCCCGGTTCCTGCGCCAGCGGGTCGAGATCGTCGAAATTGGCAATCCGCGACAGCGCCAGACAGGCCACCTTGAAAGCACCGCTGCCACCACCCTTCGGCAGGTCCAGCGCATCCTCGGCAGGCAGGCGCGAGGCGGCGTCAAAGAACGGCAGCACGCCGAAACCATGCCAGCCGGTCTGCGCCGCGATCAGCCGATAGCCCTCATCAAACAGACGAGGATCTCCGCGGAACTTGTTGATCAGAAAGCCTGAAATCATCGCGGCATCCAAAGGGTCCAGCACTACCTTGGTGCCCACCATCTGCGCGATCACTCCGCCACGGTCGATGTCGCCCACCAGCATCACCGGGCAATCGGCGGCGCGGGCAAAGCCCATGTTGGCAATGTCACCGGCGCGCAGGTTGACCTCGGCAGGCGACCCCGCGCCTTCAACGACCACCAGATCCACCCCCGCCTTCAGCCGCGCGAAACTGTCCAGCACCGGCGCCATCAGGCTGGGCTTCAGTGCCGCATAGTCGCGCGCCTTCACCGTGGCCAACCGCCGCCCCTGCACCACCACCTGCGCGCCCATCTCGGATTCAGGCTTCAGCAGCACCGGGTTCATGTCGGTATGCGGCGCCAGCCCGCAGGCCAAAGCCTGCAACGCCTGCGCCCGACCGATCTCGCCACCATCCGCCGTCACCGCGGCATTGTTCGACATGTTCTGCGGCTTGAACGGCGCCACTTGCAAGCCACGCACCTTAGCTGCGCGGCACAACCCAGCCACCAGCAAGGATTTTCCGACATTCGACCCGGCGCCCTGGATCATCAGCGCCTTGCCGCCGGGCATCAGAACTCCACCCCCTTCTGCGCCTTGATGCCCGATCGGAACGGATGCTTCAGCAGCGTCATCTCGGTGGCAAGGTCGGCCAGTTCGATCAACGCCTCGGGCGCATTGCGCCCGGTCAGCACCACATGGGTCAGCGGCGGTTTCTCCTCGCGCAGGAACCGCACCACCTCGGCCACGTCCAGATAGTCATAGCGCAGGGCGATGTTGATCTCGTCCAGCAGCACGAAGCGGATCGTGGGGTCCAGGATCAGCGCCTTGGCCTTCGCCCACCCCGCCTGCGCCGCCGCGATATCGCGGGCGCGGTCCTGGGTTTCCCAGGTAAACCCCTCGCCCATGGCGTGAAACTGGCACAGATCCGCGAAATGCGCCTCGATCAGCCGCCGCTCGCCGGTGTCCCAGGCGCCCTTGATGAACTGCACCACGGCGCAGGGCATCTGATGCGCGATGCAGCGCAGAATCATCCCGAAGCCCGAGGACGACTTGCCCTTGCCCGCCCCGGTCAGCACGATCACCAGGCCCTTTTCGCCCTCCTTAGTCGCCATGATCTTGTCGCGCGCGGCTTTTTTCTTGGCCATCTTGCTGGCGTGACGCGCCTCAAGGCTGATCGCGGCGGGGGGCGTGTCGCTGGTGTCTGGCATATGACGTTCCTCATCCTTGACATGGGCGGCAAGCTGCCTCAGGACAGGCGGCGCTGGTGCCTGTGGTATGACAGGCGAAGAGGGAATGCGACAGGGTTTGCGACCATGCGGGTCGGAAACGCGAAGCGCAGCCGCCCCCGCGACCGTGACCGGAGAGGCCCCGTTGCCACTGACCGCAAGGTTGGGAAGGCGGGGGCCGGGGGGAAACCCGCTCTGCAAGCCGGGAGACCTGCCAGCGCCGATGTTTCACGGGCGGACGGGGTGTTCCGCGACCGGGTGGCAGCCATGGTTGCCTCTGGCGCTTTCCCCGTTCGGCCACAGCCGGATTGCGCGATGCCAAGGGCCGTTCTGCATGTCTGCACCACCTGCCGCCGCGGCGACCCCGTAGAGGACGCCCCGCGCCCCGGTGCGCTGCTGCTGGCAGCATTGCAGGCGGAAGGCCTGCCCGAGGGGGTGGAGTTGCGCGGCGTCGAGTGTCTGTCGGCCTGTTCGAATGGCTGCGCCGTGGCGCTTTCGGCGGCGGGCAAGTGGTCCTATGTCTATGGCAACCTCGATCCCGTGTTGCACGCCCCCGCCATTCTTGAGGGTGCCGCCGCCTATGCGCAGGCCGCCGATGGGCTGGTGCCCTGGCGGCAACGCCCCGAAATTTTCCGCAAACAAAGCCTCGCCCGTATACCGCCACAGGAGTAAGCCCATGACCAACCTTGCAAAAATCCCCGTGACGGTGATCACCGGCTTTCTTGGTGCCGGCAAGACTACGCTGATCCGGCACCTGATGGCCAACCCGCAGGGCAAGCGGCTGGCGGTGCTGGTCAACGAGTTCGGCACGCTGGGGGTGGATGGCGACATCCTTAAATCCTGCGCCGATGCCAACTGCCCCGCCGAGAACATTGTGGAGCTTGCCAACGGCTGCATCTGCTGCACGGTGGCGGACGAGTTCATCCCGACAATTCAGGCGCTTATGGCGCTGCCTTCACGTCCCGACCACATCCTGATCGAAACCTCTGGTCTGGCGCTGCCGAAGCCCTTGCTGAAGGCCTTCGACTGGCCCGCCATCCGCTCGCAGATCACCGTTGACGGGGTGATTGCGCTGGCCGATGCCGAGGCGGTGGCGGCGGGACGGTTTGCGCCGGACGTGGCGGCGGTGGATGCCCAGCGTTTGGCCGACCCCGGTCTGGACCATGAAACCCCGCTTTCGGAGGTGTTCGAGGATCAGATCGCCTGTGCCGATATCGTGCTGCTGTCCAAGGCTGACCTCGCGGGCGAGGCCGGCGTAGCCGCCGCCCGCGCGGTGATCGAGGCGGAAAGCCCGCGCCGCCTGCCGATTCTGGCGATGACCGATGGCATCATCGACCCGCGGCTGGTGCTGGGGTTGAACGCGGCGGCCGAGGATGACATTGCTTCGCGTCCCTCGCATCATGACGGACACGACGACCATGAGCATGACTATTTCCTGAGCGTTGTCATGGAATTGCCAGAGGTTGTTGACGTGGATGCCTTGCAGGTGGCGATCCAGCGACTGGCGCAGGAGCAGAAGATTTTGCGGGTGAAGGGCTATGTCGCGGTGGCGGGCAAGCCGATGCGGCTGCTGGTGCAGGCGGTCGGCGCCCGGGTGCGGGTGCAATACGACCGGCCCTGGGGCAGCGAGGCGCGGCAAACTCGGCTGGTGGTGATCGCTGAACAGGCCGACATCGACATTTCCGCGATCCGGGTTGTGCTGGAGGGCTGAACTTGCACATCGTCTACCGCGAAAGCCACGGGCTGGAGGAGACCGACACGCCGTTCGACCTGGGGCAAACCCCGGCCGATCTGGTGGTGCTGTCGTTTTCCGACAGCGACCTTGGGGCTTTTGCGGCGGGCTGGCAGCGCGGGCGCGACAGTCTTCCCAGCCTGCGGTTGGCCAATCTGGTGGCACTGCGGCATCCGCTTTCGGTGGATACGTATTCTGAATCAGTGCTTTGCCGCGCGAAAGGCATCCTGATCCGGCTGATCGGCGGCGAAAGTTATTGGGCTTACGGGCTGGCGCAGGTGCAGGATATGGCGCGCAGGCTGGGCATTGCGCTGGCGGTGCTGCCTGCCGACGGGCGCGAGGATGCGCGGCTGGATCAGCTTTCCACCCTGCCGGTTTCGACCCTGCGGCGGCTTTCGGCGCTGTGCGATGCCGGGGGGGCGGTCGCGGCGCAGGCGGCTTTGGCGCAACTTTCGCTGGCGGCGGGGCTGTATGCCGGGCCGGTGCCGGGCGACAAGACCGTGACCGATTGCGGCTGGTATGATCCGGCGCGCGGCGTGGTTGCGGGGCCATCGGGCGACGGTCCGGCGGCAGCGGTGGTGTTCTACCGCAGCTATCTGACCGCCGCCGACACCGGCCCGGTGGATGCGCTGATCGACGGCTTGCGGGCGCGGGGGTTCAACGCCATCGGGCTGTTTGCGCCCTCGCTGAAGGCGGCGGGGGCCGGGGAATGGCTGAAAGGGGCGCTCGCTGCGCTCGCGCCAGTGACGATCCTCAACGCTACCGCTTTTTCGGGGCGTGGCGCGGATGGCAGCAGCCCGCTGGATGGCCCCGGCTGCCCGGTGTTCCAGGTGGCGCTGTCAACCGCCCGCAGGCGCGACTGGGCCTCGGCGGATCGCGGTTTGTCACCCGCCGATCTGGCGATGCACGTCGTGCTGCCCGAGGTGGACGGCCGGATTTTCGCCGGTGTCGCCAGCTTCAAATCGCCCGGCAAGCGCGACCCGGACCTGCAGTTTTCCCGCTTTGCCCACCGCGCCGATGCCGGGCGGGTTGCCACCATTCTGGACCGGGTGGAGGGCTGGCACCGCCTGGCCCGCACGCCCGCGCCGCAGCGGCAGGTGGCGCTGGTGCTGTCCACCTATCCCGGCAAGGCGCATCAACTGGCGCATGCCGTGGGGCTGGATGCCCTGGCCTCGCTGGAGGCGATCCTGCTTCATCTGAAGTCTGAGGATTATGCCGTAACCACTTGCAATAAAGCGGGTAAGTTGCTTCTCACTGAAACATCAAGCTGGCCACTGACCGACTATCTCGCTGCGCTGAAATCCCTGCCGGAAACCCTGCAAGCGGCGCTGCAAGCCGCCTGGGGTGCGCCTGCCACCGACCCTGCCTGCCGCGATGGCGCCTTCCATTTCGCCGCCCTGCGCCGGGGCAACGCCCTGGTGGCGCTGCAACCCGAGCGCGGCGAGGTGGCCAGCCGGGACGGCGACTACCACGACCTGTCGCGCACGCCGCGCCATGCCTATGTCGCCTTCTACCTGTGGCTGCGCGCGCAAGGCATCCATGCGCTGATTCACATTGGCGCGCATGGCACGCTGGAATGGCTGCCGGGGAAATCTGTTGCGTTGTCAGACGTTTGCTGGCCGGAAGTGTTGTGCGGCCCCTTGCCGGTGATCTACCCGTTCATCGTCAACGACCCCGGCGAGGCGGCGCAGGCCAAGCGGCGCATCGGGGCGGTGACGCTGGGGCATCTGCCGCCCGCCATGGCCGCCTCGGCGGTGCCGGAAGGCCTGCACCGGCTGGAGCGGTTGTTGGACGAATACTCCACCGCCGATGGGCTTGACCCCAGCCGCCGCGACCGTCTGATTGCCGACATCCGCAATGAGGCGAAGGCGGCAGGGGTGGAGGACGATCTGGCCCTGCCCGCCAATGCCAGTGCCGCCGAGGCGATCACCCGCATCGACCGCTTTGTCTGCGACATCAAGGAAAGCCAGTTCGGCGACGGGTTGCATGTCTATGGTCAGGGTGCCGGGGAAATGCAGGGCCTCAGCATGGCTTTGGCGGGCAAGCGGGTGGCGGCGGGGCCGGCGGGTTCGCCCTATCGCGGGCGGGCGGACGTGCTGCCCACGGGGCGCAATCTCTATTCGGTCGATCCGCGGGCGGTGCCGTCGCGCGGGGCGCATGCGCAGGGGGTGAAGCTGGCCGAGGAGCTGCTGCGGCGGCATCTGCAGGATCAGGGCGACTGGCCGCGCGGGCTGGTGATCGACCTTTGGGGCTCGGCGTCGATGCGCACGGCGGGCGAGGAATTTGCCATGGCGCTGCATCTGGCGGGGCTGGCGCCGGTCTGGGATGCGGGGTCGGACCGGGTGTCGGGGTTTGAAATCGTACCGCTGGCCTTGCTGGGGCGGCCAAGGATCGACGTGACGCTGCGGGTTTCCGGCCTGTTCCGCGACATCTTTCCGGGGCTGGCGCAGATGTTCGAGGCCGGGGCGGCGGCTTTGGCGGAACGCGAGGAAGCCGCCGACGACAACCCCTATACCCTGCGCATCAACCGGGTGTTTGGTCCGAAACCGGGGCTTTACGGGCTGGGCATGGGCGAATCGCTGGAGGATTACAGTGCCGAGGGCCGGGCGGCGGCGGGCGAGGCCTGGTTGAAGGGCAGCGAATGGGCGATTGATGCGCAGGGCGTGGCAACCCCGGCGCGGGCGGCTTTGGAGGCGCGACTGCGGACCGCCGACGGCTTTGCCCATGTACAGGATCTGGCGGAAACCGATCTGCTGCTGGCCTCGGACTATGCCGCCCATGAAGGCGGCTTTGCCGCTGCCGTGGCGCGGCTGGGCGGGGCGGAACCCGCGCTTTACCATCTGGATACCAGCAAATCCGCCCCGCAGGCCCGAACCGTGGCCGAGGAGATTGCAAGGGTGGTTCGGGCGCGGGCGGCCAATCCGCTCTGGGCCGACGGCATGATGCGGCATGGTTTCCGTGGGGCGGCAGAACTGGCGGCAACGCTGGACCATCTGGCGGCTTTCGCGCATCTGACCCGCGCGGTGCCGCCGCATCTGTTTGATCTTTATCACGAAGCCACGCTGGGGCGGGCCGATCTGGTGGATTTCATGGAAGCCGAAAACCCCGGCGCGCTGGCGGCGATGCAGGCGCGGTTTGCCGCCCTGCGCGACGCCGGGCTGTGGATCACCCGGCGCAACTCGATCGCCGCGGCGATGGAGGCGGGGGCATGAGCGCGCCGGTGATCCAAGGCTGGTGCCCCGGCGCGTTGCGGCCGATGGCGTCGGGCGACGGGCTGGTGGTGCGGGTGCGCCCCCGCGGCGGGCGGCTTGAACCGGCGCAGGCGGCGGGGATTGCGGCGCTGTCCCGCGCTCATGGCAACGGGGTGATCGACCTTTCGGCGCGGGCCAATGTGCAATTGCGCGGTGTGACCGAGGCCAGCCATGGGCCGCTGCTCGAGGGGTTGCGGGCGCTGGGGTTGCTCGACGAAAGCATTGCCGCCGAGACCCGCCGCAACATCGTGGTGACGCCTTTCTGGGACGCCGGGGATGGCACGCAGGCCTTGGCGCAGGCGCTGGCAAAGGCGTTGGCGCCGGACGCCCCGGCCCTGCCCGGCAAGTTCGGCTTTGCCGTGGATACCGGCGCCACTCCGGTGCTGCGCGGCACGGCGGCGGATATAAGGCTGGAATGTAGCGCGGAGGGGCGGTTGCTGGTGAGGGCGGATGGGGCTTCAACCGGCGCCAACGTGACACCCGAAACCGCCGCCGAGACTGCCCTGCATCTGGCGCGCTGGTTCGTTGAAAGTGGTGGCATTTCCGAAAGCCGAGGCCGGATGGCGGCGCACCTGGCGCGGGGGGCGGTGTTGCCGGGGGTGTTTCGGGAAGCCGAGGCTTTGCCGCCGGGGGAACTCCCGCAGTTTGCGCCGGGCACCGTTCCGCAGGGCCAGCTTGTCGGCTTTGCCTTCGGCCAGATGCAGGCGGAAACCCTTGCGGCGCTGGCGGGCCTCTGGCCGCTGCGGGTCACGCCTTGGCGGATGCTGCTGATTGAAGGGCTGCGGGGCACGCCTGCCCTGCCCGGCCTGATCACCGACGCGCATGACCCGCTGCTGCGGGTGATTGCCTGCACCGGCGCGCCGGGCTGCCCGCAGGCTTTGCAGCCCACAAGGCCCCTCGCGCGGGCGCTGGCGGCGCATGTGCCGTCGGGGCAGATGCTGCATGTCTCGGGCTGCGCCAAGGCCTGCGCCCATCCGGGGCAAGGCCCGGTGACGCTGCTGGCCGAAGCGGGCGGTTTCCGCCATGGCGCCACAGGCCCTGCCCTTTCCGCCAAGGCTCTGCTAGAGCGCCCGCAAACCCTGTTCGAGGCCCCGTGATGCCGCATGTCTACGAAACCGATGGCGCCGCCATCTACCTGCAAAGCTTTGCCATGATCCGGGCCGAGGCCGATCTGGCGCGCTTCACCCCCGAGGAGGAAGTGGTGGTGGTGCGGATGATCCATGCGGCGGGGATGGTCGGGCTGGAGGCCCATGTCCGCTTCACCCCCGGCATGGCGATTGCCGCCCGGGCGGCGCTGGAGGCCGGGGCGCCGATCCTGTGCGATGTGCGGATGGTCTCCGAAGGCATCACCCGGTCGCGGCTGCCTGCGGGCAACCAGATCATCAGCACGCTGCAAGACCCGCGGGTGCCGGACATGGCCAAGGCGATGGGCAACACCCGGTCGGCGGCGGCGCTGGAGCTGTGGCGGCCGCATCTGCAAGGCGCGGTGGTGGCGATCGGCAACGCGCCGACGGCCCTGTTCCACCTGCTGAACATGCTGCAAGACCCGGCCTGCCCGCGGCCTGCGGCGATCATCGGCTGCCCGGTGGGGTTTGTCGGGGCCGCCGAATCCAAGGCCGCCTTGATGCAGGATGCCCCGGCACCGTCAATGATCGTCGAGGGCAGGCTGGGTGGGTCGGCCATCACCGTGGCGGCGGTCAACGCCCTTGCCAGCCGGAAGGAATAGCCATGGCCCGCGTCATCTGCACCGGCCTTGGCCCCGGCGACCCCGACCTGATGGCGGTGCGTTCGGATCGGCTGATCCGGGCGGCGGACCAGATCGCCTATTTCCGCAAGGCCGGGCGGGCGGGGCAAGCGCGGCGGATCGTCGAGGGGATGCTGGCGCCGCAAGCCGTCGAACATGCGATGGAATACCCGGTCACCACCGAACTGCCCTTCGACAGCCCGGAATACAACGACGCGCTGGCGCGGTTCTATGACGGCTGGGCCGACCGGCTGGTGGCGCTGCCCGGCGAGGTGGTGGTGCTGTGCGAGGGCGATCCGTTCTTCTACGGCAGTTTCATGCACCTTTATACCCGGCTGCAGGGCCGCACCGAGGTGCAGGTGGTGCCCGGCATCACCGGCATGGCCGGCTGCTGGCACGCCACCGGCACGCCGATCACCTGGGGCGACGATGTGCTGTCGGTGCTGATGGGCACCCTGCCCGAGGAGGCGCTGGTGGACCACATGGCGCGGGCCGAGGCGCTGGTGGTGATGAAAACCGGGCGCAACCTGCCGAAGGTGCGCCGCGCGCTGGAACGCTCCGGGCGGCTGGCCGATGCCTGGCTGGTGGAAAACGGCACCATGCCGGGGCAGAAGGTGCGGCGGCTGGCGGAAGTGGCAGGCGAGGACTGCCCGTATTTCGCCATCGTGCTGGTGCATGGCCATGGCCGCCGACCTGAAGCACTCGGGCCAGAGGTGGCCCCATGACCGGCTGGCTGGTGATTGCGGGCCTCGGGCCGGGGTCGGATGCCATGGTGACGCCCGAGGTTTCTCAGGCCTTGGCCGAGGCGACCGATGTGGTGGGCTATATCCCCCTATGTTGCCCGCGTCGCGCCGCGTGCGGGACTGACCCTGCACCCTTCCGACAACCGGGTGGAACTGGACCGCGCGTCCCATGCCTTGCAGATGGCCGCCGAGGGGCGCCGCGTCGTGGTGGTATCGTCCGGCGATCCGGGGGTGTTTGCCATGGCCTCGGCGGTGTTCGAGGCGCTGGAAGCCCTGCCGCAATATCAGGGCCTTGATATCCGCGTGCTGCCCGGCATCACCGCGATGCTGGCGGCAGCGGCGGCGGCGGGGGCGCCCTTGGGGCATGATTTCTGCTGCATCAACCTGAGCGACAACCTCAAGCCCTTCGCCGTGCTGGAGCATCGCTTGCGGCTGGCGGCGCAGGCCGATTTCGCCATGGCCTTCTACAACCCGCGCTCGGCCAGCCGCCCGCATCAGTTTGCCCGCGTGCTGGAAATCCTGCGCGAAGAATGTGAACCCGAACGCCTGATCACCTTCGCCCGCGCGGTTTCCACCCCCGAACAGCGGCTGCTGACCGTCACGCTGGCCGAGGCCACGCCGGAGATGGCCGACATGCGCACCGTGGTCTTGCTGGGCAACTCCGCCACCCGCCGCGTGGCAGACCACGTCTATACCCCGAGGTCGGTGCCATGAAGCCAGGCCAGCACCGCGTCCAGCGTCTCGGCCACCTGCCGTGCCGGCAGATCGGGGCGGCGGATCAGGATCACCGGCAGGTGCAGCGCCCGGGCGGCGTCCAGTTTGGCGCGCGCGCCGCTGCCACCGGCGTTCTTGGCGACGATATGGCTGATGGCATGCGATTTCAGCAGCGCGAGGTCATCGTGCAGGGTGAACGGCCCGCGGGCGATCAGCGCCGCGGCATCGGGCAGTGGCAGGCTTTGCGGCGCATCGACCAGTCGCAGCAGGTAGTGGTGCTGCGGCTTGGCGGCAAAGTCGGTCAGGTGCTGCTTGCCGATGGCCAGAAACACCCGCGCCGGGGCGTCGGGCAAGGCGGCGACCGCCTCGGCAATGCCGGCAACCTCGCGCCAGTCGTCACCCGGCCCGGCGACCCAAGGGCTGCGCTGATAGGCCAGCAGCGGCGTGCCGGTGGCGGCGCAGGCTTGCACGGCGTTCCGGCTCATCTGGGCGGCAAAGGGGTGGGTGGCGTCGATCACATGGCTGATGGATTCGGCGCGCAGCCAGGCGGCCAGCCCCTCCGGCCCGCCAAAGCCGCCGATGCGGGTGGGCAAGGGCTGGGCAACTGGTGCTGCCGTGCGCCCGGCGTAGGAGAACACCGCATTGGTGCCCAGATGTGCCAGCGCGCGGGCAAGGCTGCTGGCTTCGGTGGTGCCGCCCAACAGAAGGACGCGTGTCATGGGTAAGTCCGTTTCGCCTTGGTTGACCCTGATCGGCATTGGCGAGGATGGACTGGCGGGCTTGTCGGATGCAAGCCGCGATGCGCTGGCCCGGGCCGAGGTGGTGTTCGGCGGCCCGCGGCATCTTGGCCTGGCGCAGGTGGGCGACCGGGGGCAGGCATGGCCGGTGCCGTTCTCGGTGGACCCGGTGCTGGCGTTGCGCGGGCGGGCCGTGGTGGTGCTGGCCTCGGGCGACCCGTTCTGGCATGGCGCGGGCGGGTCGTTGGTGGCGCATCTGGCGGCGGGGGAATGGCTGTCGCATCCCGCGCCTTCGGTGTTTGCGCTGGCCGCCAACCGGCTGGGCTGGAAGCTGGAGGAGACTCGCTGCATCGGGTTGCACGCAGCACCCTTTGCGCGGCTGGTGCCGGAGTTGGTGAATGGCGCGGGCGTGATCTGCACCCTGCGGGACGGGGCGGCGGCGGGCGAACTGGCGGCATGGCTGTGCGGCGCAGGCTTTGGCGGCTCGACGCTGTGGGTGCTGGAGGCTTTGGGCGGGCCGGACGAACGTGTCCGGCAGACCCGCGCGGACAGCTATGATCTGACCGATGTACGCGCGCCGGTGGCGCTGGCGATCCGGCCTTCCGGCACCGGGTTGCCGCGCACGCCGGGCCTGGCCGACGACAGCTTTGCCCATGACGGCCAGATCACCAAGGCGCCGGTGCGGGCGCTGACCCTCGCCTCTTTGGCACCGCGTCCGGGGGAATTGCTGTGGGATCTGGGGGCGGGGTCCGGCTCGATCTCGGTGGAATGGTGTCTGGCGGGGGGCAAGGCCGTGGCGGTGGAGCAGCGGGCTGACCGCTGCGCCAACATTGCCGCCAATGCCCTGAGGTTCGGCGTCGAGCATCGGTTGGTGCTGGTGCAGGCGGCCTCGCAGGACGCCCTGCCCGGCCTGCCCGCCCCGGATGCGGTGTTCATCGGTGGCGGCGCGGATGCGGCACTGCTGGCGGCGGTTTGGGATCAGCTTGCGCCCGGCGCGCGGCTGGTGGTCAACGGCGTGACGCTGGAGACCGAGGCTTTGCTGGCGGCATGGCACGCCGAAAAGGGCGGCGATCTGTTGCGGATCGAGTTGTCGCGGGCCGCTCCGCTGGGCCGGATGCGCGGCTGGGTGGCCGCAAGGCCGGTGGTGCAGTGGAGTGTGACGCGGTGAGGGTGGCGGGCTTCGGTTTCACCTCGCGCGCCACGGTGGCCTCGCTGCGCTCGGCGCTGGCTGCCGCCGGGGGGGCTCGGGCCTCGCGGCCCTCGCAGCGCCCGAGGACAAGCTGGGGGTGCCGTTGCGGGCGCTTGCGGTGGAACTGGGCCTGCCACTGCGGGCGGTGGCGCTGGGTGATCTGGATCAGCCGGTGCTGACCCGCGTGCCGCGCCAGCCTGCGCGTTATGGTGCGGGCAGCGTGGCCGAGGCTTCGGCGCTGGCGGCGGCTGGCAAAGGGGCGCGACTGATCGGGCCGCGGGCGGTGTCGGGCGACCGGCAGGCCACGGCGGCGATTGCGGAAAGGAATGGCGAATGACGGTGCATTTCATTGGCGCGGGCCCGGGGGCGGCGGACCTGATCACCCTGCGCGGGCGCGACCTGATCGCCGCCTGCCCGGTCTGCCTTTACGCAGGCTCGCTGGTGCCCGAGGCCTTGCTGGCGCATTGCCCGCCCGCCGCGCGCATCGTCAACACGGCGCCCTTGTCGCTGGACCAGATCATTGCCGAAATCGCCGCAGCCCATGCCGCGGGGCAGGATGTGGCGCGGCTCCATTCGGGCGACCTGTCGGTGTGGTCTGCGATGGGCGAGCAGTTGCGCCGGTTGCGTGCGCTGAACATCCCCTATGACGTGACCCCCGGCGTGCCGTCCTTTGCCGCCGCCGCCGCCGCCTTGGGGGCCGAACTGACGCTGCCCGGCGTGGCGCAATCGGTGATCCTGACCCGCACCTCGGGGCGGGCGACGGCGATGCCCCCGGGCGAGAACCTTGCCGCCTTTGCGGCCACCGGGGCGGTGCTGGCGATCCACCTGTCGGTGCATGTGCTTGAAAACGTTGTGGCGGACCTGACCCCGCACTATGGCGCCGATTGCCCGGTGGCGGTGGTCTGGCGCGCTTCCTGGCCCGATCAGCGCATCGTGCGCGCCACCCTTGGCACGCTGCAGACCGCCATCGGGGCCGAGATGGAGCGCACGGCGCTGATCCTGGTCGGCCCGTCGCTGGGGGATTCGGACTTCGCTGAAAGCCGCCTTTACGCTGGCGATTACGACCGCCGCTATCGCCCCATCGGCACCGCCCCGCGCTTTCCCGAGGCCAAATGATCCCGCCCGGCCTGATCATTTCCGCCCCTGCCTCGGGCATTGGCAAGACCACGCTGACGCTGGGGCTGCTGGCGGCGCTGCGGGCGCGCGGGCTGGTGGTGCAGCCGTTCAAGAGCGGGCCGGACTATATCGACCCGGCGTTTCATACGGCGGCCTCGGGGCGGGTGTCGGTCAATCTGGACACCTGGGCGATGCCTGCGGGGCGGATTGGCCAGTTGCTGGCGGCGGCAAAGGGGGCCGATCTGGTGCTGGCCGAAGGCTCGATGGGCCTCTTTGACGGCGTGGCGGCGACGGGCGAGACCGGCACCGGCGCGAGTGCCGATCTGGCGGCGCTGCTTGGCTGGCCGGTGGTGCTGGTGCTGGATGTCTCGGGTCAGGCGCAGTCGGCGGCGGCGGTGGCGCGGGGGTTTGCCACGATGCGGGCCGGGGTGACGGTGGCGGGCGTGGTGCTGAACCGGGTCGCCTCGCCCCGGCACGAGGCGCTGGTGCGGCATGGCATGGCGGCAGCGGGCATCACCGTGTTCGGCGCCCTGCCCCGGCAAGCCGCCCTCAGCCTGCCCGAGCGGCATCTGGGGCTGGTGCAGGCGCAGGAAAACCCCGATCTGGTGGGCGTGCTGGAGGCTTTGGGCGCTTTCATCACGACCCATATCGACCTCGACGCGCTGCTGGCCGCCGCCCGTCCAACGCAAGCGCCGCCCGCCAGCACCCACCGCACCCCCCCACCCGGCCAGCGCATCGCTTTGGCGCAGGACGCGGCGTTTTCCTTCATCTACCCGCATCTGCGGACCGACTGGCGGGCGCAGGGGGCGGAGGTTCTGCCGTTCTCGCCGCTGGCCGATCAGGCACCCGACCCCACCGCCGATGCCTGCTGGCTGCCCGGCGGCTACCCGGAACTGCACGCCGGTGCCTTGGCGGCGGCCAGCCATTTCCGCACCGGCCTGCAAGCCTTCGCCCAAACCCGCCCGGTGCATGGCGAGTGCGGCGGCTACATGGCGATGGGCGCGGCGCTGATCGACGCGCAGGGACAAGCCCATGAAATGGCTGGGCTTCTGGGCCTCGTCAGCAGCTTTGAAAAACGCAAGATGCACCTTGGCTACCGCCTGGCCACCCTTCACGCCCCGATCCCCGGCCTGCCCACCGGCAGCACCCTGCGCGGCCACGAGTTCCATTACTCCACCATCGTCACCCAGCCCGACGCCCCCTTGGCGCAGGTCACCGACGCCACCGGCACAACCGTGCTGGAAACCGGCTCCTATCGCGGCTATGCCACCGGCAGCTATTTCCACCTGATCGGTCCAGCAACATGAGCGGCTTTGTATCCTTCGTCTCCTCCGGCCCCGGCGACCCGGACCTGCTGACGCTGAAGGCCGTGGCCCGGCTGCAAGCCGCCGATGCGGTGCTGTTCGACGACCTGTCCTCGGGGCCAATTCTGGCCCATGCACGGCCCGGCGCCGATCTGGTGGGGGTCGGCAAACGCGCCGGTCGCCCCTCGCCCAAGCAGGATCACGTCAGCCGCCTGCTGGTGGATTATGCGAAAACCGGCGCCAGGGTGGTGCGGCTGAAATCCGGCGATGCCGGGATTTTCGGGCGTCTGGAGGAGGAAATCACCGCCCTGACCGCCGCCGGGATCGGCTACGAGATCATCCCCGGCGTCACCGCCGCCTCTGCCGCCGCCGCTGCTGCTGGCCTGCCGCTGACCCGCCGCCTGACCTCGCGCCGGGTGCAGTTCATCACCGGCGCCGATGTGACCGGCGAGCTGCCCGAGGGGCTGAACTTTGCGGCGCTGGCCGACCCCGCCGCCACCACCGTGGTCTATATGGGCAAACGCACCTTCGCGGACCTCGCCCGCAATCTCATCGCCCACGGCATGCCGCCCGACACCCCGGCGCTGCTGGCCCACGCGGTCTCGACCCCCGAGCAAAGCCTCGAACGCCATACCATCCATTCCCTTGCCACCCTGCTGCAAGGCGCGCAAAGCCAGACCCCGGCGCTGATCCTTTATGGCGCACTGGCCCCCGAGGTCGAAAGCCGCGCCTGACAGGCCGGGTTTACACTTGACCCCGCCCCCGCTTTGGCGGCAAATGAACTGGCAAGGTGTCCATCAGGTGCAAAGCACCCGGACTCAATCGGGAATGGGGAACGGGCGAACCCACACAGGGCGCCCCAAGCCTCAACCGCCCCCGCGACTGTATGCGGCGAGCGGCCTTTCAACAGCCACTGACCCCTTGGGGTTGGGAAGGCGGAAGGTCGCCGTGACCCGCAAGTCAGGAAACCGGCCCTGCAAGAGGACGAAAAACAACCGCCGTCGGGTGTGACGGCAAGGAGAGACACATGCATATCGAACCGGGCCTCGTTGCAGGCGCCAAGCTGTTGTTCGGCGCCGCCACCGCCGCCACTGCCGGGATCTATACCGCCAAACTGGCATGGACCAGCCTGCGCGAGCAGGGCCTGGGCTCGCTGGCCGCCCGCGCCGCGATGGCCACCGCCGCCACCTTCACCTTCTTCCAGATCATGCCGCACTTCCCGGTCGGCGTGTCGGAAGTTCACTTCATTCTCGGCTCGACGCTGTTCCTGCTGCTGGGTGCCGCGCCTGCCGCCATCGGCCTGGCACTTGGCCTGCTGATCCAGGGGATGTTCTTCGCGCCGTTCGACCTGCCGCAATACGGCATGAACGTCACCACCCTCTTGGTGCCGCTGTTCGCGCTGCAAGCTCTGGCCGCCAAGATCATCGCCCCGAAAACCGCCTATGTTGACCTCAGCTACGGCCAAGCCCTGGCACTTTCCACCGCCTATCAGGGCGGCGTGGTGGCCTGGGTCGGCTTCTGGGCGCTTTACGGCGCGGGCTTCGGTGCCGCCAACGTCGCCGCCATCACCACCTTCGGTGCCGCCTACATGCTGGTCGTGCTGATCGAGCCGCTGGTCGATCTGGCCGTGTTGGCCGCCGCGAAAACCCTGCGTGGCCTGAACGGCTCGCCGCTGGTCACCCCGCGCCTGGTGAACGCCGCCTGATCCAACCTTCATCGACAAAAGCGCGGCCCTGTCACCGGGGCCGCGTTTGCATTTCTCCTTTGCGTAAATATCCTCGGGGGGTCCGGGGGGCAGACAGCCCCCCGGCTTCTCCACAAACCCGGAGCCGCCATGCTTACCCTGACCCTGATCGGCATCGGCACCGGCAACCCGGATCATCTGACCCTGCAAGCCATCAAGGCGCTGAACGCCGCCGACCTGATCCTGATCCCGCGCAAGCAGGGCAAGGAAGACCTGGCAGACCTGCGCCGCACGATCTGCGCCGAGGTCATCAGCAACCCCGCCACCGCAATCGCCGAATTCGACCTGCCGACCCGCGACCTCGCAACCCCCGATTACCGCCAAAGGGTCGATGACTGGCACGACGCCATCGCCGCGGTCTGGACGCAAGCCATCGCCGCGCACCAAGGCCCCACCACCAAGGTGGCGCTGCTGGTCTGGGGCGACCCCTCGCTTTACGACAGCACCCTGCGCATCGCCGCCCGCCTTTCCCCCGCGCCCCACATCGAGGTCATCCCCGGCATCACCTCGATCCAGGCGCTGACCGCCGCCCATGCCCTGACGCTGAACGAAATCGGCGCCCCCTTCACCATCACCACCGGCCGCCGCCTGCGCGACGAGGGCTTTCCGCAAGGCGTCGATACCTGCGTGGTGATGCTGGACGGCGAGTGCGCGTTCCAGAGCCTCGCCCCGGAAGGCATCCAGATCTGGTGGGGCGCCTATGTCGGCATGGCCGAGCAGATCACCCTGACCGGCCCGCTGGCCGAGATCACCCCGCAAATCCTGCAAACCCGCGCCGAGGCCCGCGCCCGGCACGGCTGGATCATGGACATCTACCTGTTGCGCCGCGGCTGACCGCGTGCCAGCCTTGGGCCGACACCCCGAAAGACCCGCCATGCCCCCCGCCACACTCGGCCAAGTCTCGTTCTGGTATGCCGATATCGGCGGCCTGCCCGCCCGCCGCCCCGCCCTGCAAGGCGACGCCAGCGCCGATATCTGCATCATCGGCGCGGGCTACACTGGCCTCTGGACCGCTTATTACCTGAAACAGGCCAACCCAGGCCTTGATGTGCTGGTGGTGGAAAAGGAGTTCGCCGGCTTCGGCGCCTCGGGCCGCAACGGCGGCTGGCTGACCGGCGGTTTCGCCTGGAACCACGCAACCTACCTCGCCAGCAGCACGCCGCAAGCTGTCCGCGCCATGGTCACCGCCACGGGCGGCACGGTGGACGAGGTGATCCGGGTGGCCAAGGCCCACGGCATCGACGCCGACATCCGCCGCACCGACGAGTTGATGCTGGCCACCAACCCCGCGCAACTCGCCCGCGCCCGCGCCGAGGTGGCGCATAGGCAAGGTTGGGGCGAAGGCCCCGACCGGCTTTCGCTGCTGAGCGAGGCCGAAGCCCGCGCCCGCATCAGCGTGCCGGGCCTGCTGGGTGCCATGCGGGTCGGCGGCGTGGCCCGCATCCAACCGGCGAAACTGGTGCGCGGGCTGGCGCTGGCGGTGGAGCGGCTGGGGGTGCGGATATGCGAAGGCACCGCCGTCACCACCATCGCCCCCGGCCTTGTCACCACCACCCATGGCAGCATCCGCGCGCCGATCATCCTGCGCGCCACCGAAGGTTTCACCGCCACCCTGCCGGGACACAAGCGCGACTGGCTGCCACTGAACTCGGCGCAGATCGTGACCGAGCCGCTGCCTGCGGAGGTTTGGGCGAAGATCGGCTGGCAGGGCCATGAAATCATGGGCGATTTCAACAACGCCTATTGCTATTGCCAGCGCACCCGCGAGGGGCGCATCGTGGTGGGTGGCCGCGGCGTGCCTTACAAGTTCGGCTCAGCTATCGACCAGAACGGCACCCCCGACCGCGAAACCATCCGCCGCCTGACCGCCATCCTGCACCGGCATTTCCCCGATACCCGCCCCTTCAGGATCGACCACGCCTGGTGTGGCACCCTCGGCGTGCCACGCGACTGGTGCGCCTCGGTCGGCTTCAACCCGGCCACCGGCATCGGCTGGGCCGGCGGCTATGTCGGGGTCGGCGTCTCGACCTCCAACCTCGCCGGGCGCACCCTGACGGATCTGGCCTTGAACCGCGACACCGACCTGACACGCCTGCCCTGGGTCAACCGCCAGGTGCGGCGCTGGGAGCCGGAACCGCTGCGCTGGCTGGGAGTGACGGGCATGTATGCCCTGCTGCACGCCGCCGACCGCCGCGAGGCCAGCAGTGGCAAAGCCTCGCGCCTGGCCAGCTTGGGCAACTGGCTGACCGGGCACTAGAGCAACGACCCAAAATTCCGGAACGCCTTTTGCCGGCAAAGTCCTGCGTCGGTTCTGGCGACGCTTCGGGAAAATGCGGCACCCAAAGGCAAAACGTCCTCCGGCTGCGCACAAGGCGGTGGCACAGCCGAATGGCCCACCGATCCTAGTGGTCCTTTTCGCCTGACGTATAGGCATAGCGGTAGTTCTGATAGTCCGGCCGTCCGCCGCTTTGGGCACGGTAGCCATTCAGCAGCGCGCCGGTGATACGGGCCCCCGCGGTGTCAAACGCCCGCTGCACCGCCTGAACCTCGCCCAGCGCCGTCTCGGTGTGGCGCACCACCAGGATGGTGGCCCCGGCGCTGCGCGCCATGATCACAGGGTCCGTCACCGCCAGGGTCGGCGGCGCGTCCAGCACAATAAGGTCATAGGTCTGGTTCAGCGTTTCCAGAAGCTTTTCAAAGGTCGGGCGCATCAGCAGTTCTGACGGATTGGGTGGATAGCGACCGCAGGACATGAAATCCAGCGTGTCCACCGGGCCGCGGTGCAACACCTCGGCCAGGGTCTTGTCGCCCGCCAGCAGTTCGGCCAGACCCGGAATGTTGCGTTCCAGACGGAAATAGCGCCGCAGATAGCCGCGCCGCAGGTCGGCGTCGATCAGACAGACCCGTTGCCCGGCTTGCGCCGCCACCACGGCCAGGTTGACCGAATTGAAACTTTTGCCGGCACCCGGGGCCGACGAGGTCATCACCACCGAATTGGTCTTGGCATCCAGCATCCCGAAATGCAGCGAGGTGCGCAGCGATCGGAACGCCTCGACCGCCAGATCCGTCGGGTTGGAAACCGCCAGGATCGGCAGGTAACCCTTGCTGTCGCGGTGCCCCACGGCATCGGGGGAATGGCCGATGGTGGCAAAAACCGCCAGACCCAGCTTTTCCAGCTCTTCGGATGACTGAACGCCATGCCGCAGGAAATGCCGCCCCAGAACCCAGCCCGTGCCGATCATCAGCCCGATCATGATCGCCAACGACATGATCAGCGATTTCTTTGGCGACACCGGGTTCAGCCCGGCCTGCGCCGAGTCGAGAATACGCACGCTGCCGATGCTCGATGCACGCACGACCTGCAACTCCTGCGACCGGTTCAGCAGTTGCAGATAGACCTGTTGCGCCACTTCCAGATCGCGGGTCAGGTTGAACACTTCCTTCTGGGTCTCAGGCAGCTTGCCGCTTTCGTCGCGCAGCTTGGCCAGCTGGTCGGTCAACTGCGCCTTGTTTTCCAGCAAGGATTGATAGGTCGGGTGGTTGATGGTGTACTGGCGCTTCAGCTCTTCTTCCTGCAAGGCCAGTTCGCTGAGCTTGCGCTCGATTTCGGTGGCGGTTTCCAGCAGCGCCTGGGTTTCGTAGGTCAGATCGACCGACTGTTGTTTTTGCCGATAGGAGTTCAACGCGTTCTGGGCTTCGGCAACCGCCTGTTCGGACAGCGGCAGTTGCTCGTCAATGAACGCCAGACTGCGTTCGGCCTCGGCGGAACTGCGCGAGATGTTTTGCGCAAGGTAAGTCTGCGCCACCGCATCCAGCACCCGGGTGACCTGCTCAGGGTCATGGCCCGACAGGATCAGCCGCAACACCGACGATTGGCGGCCGGTTTCCATCGCGGAAAACTGGCTGCGCAGGTCCTCTACCGCCACCTGCGGCGCCCGGCGCATCACCTCGAAGCCGCGCCCCTCGGCACCGTCCAGCACGTCGATGCGCAGGGCAAGCCCAAGCCTGTTGTCGGCCAGCCGCTTGCGCAGTTGCCCCGTCCTCTCGCTGCCATCGGGCAAGCTGACGGTGTAGCCATCGTTGCCGGTGGCCGTGACGATCATCGGTTCTCCGATCCAGTCGTCGGGCACTTCGAGTTCGCCCACGACGATGCGCTCGGTGTTCCAGCCAAAGCGGTCGGGGATCAACCACGACGGATGCGGCAGATCGAGGCGGCTTATGGTTTCGCCAATCAGCGGCAGGCGCAACGGCGCGGCTGAAACGTCCAGCGCCAGTTGGTCCACCACCTTGCCCAGCACCAGACGCGAGCGCAGGATGTCGATTTCCGTCAAGGTGCGCGGATCTTCGCCCCCCAGCAGATCTTGCATGCCCGTTGGCAACGACAGGCCACTTTTCTTGGATTCGATCTGCAACAGGGCGTCGGCCTGATACACCGGCGGCGACATGATCACCCAGATCAGCCCGGCCACCAGGGTAAGGAAGGTTGTCAGCACTATCCGTGACTTGCCAAACCAGAGCAGGCTGGCGATCTGGCCCATGTCGATTTCGTCGCTGACGACATCGACGGCCGCGCGGTCTTTGCTCATCTGGTCTTCCTGTCGAGTTTGCCGGCCCATGCGTCGGCGGCACTGGCAATCTGGTCGATCACACGGTCATGGAAATCACGCGACAGCCGGTAAGGGTCTGCGATGCCCTTGGCGCCGGTCCACTGGTCGAACAGCATGACCTTGCCCGACAACTGCGGTGCCAACCGGATGATCTCGGCCCGGTGGCCCGGCTCCATCACCAGGATCAGATCGTGGCTGGCGCCCAGTTCCGGCGTGAACTGGCGCGCCACGTGGCCCTCCAGCGACACACCGCGCGCCGCCGCGGCTTCGGATGCCGTCGGATCGGCGGCATGTCCGACAAGCGCACCAATACCGGCCGAAGAAATCGTCAGCCCCGGCAACCGCGCTCGCAAGAACCGCTCACCCGCCGGAGAGCGGCAGATATTGCCGACGCAGACCACAAGGACCGAGGAAAACATCGCGCCTCAGCCCCCCGCAACCACTTGCGTCGCCCGCACCGCAGTGACCGATGGCAGGACACTGTCGATCACCTGGTTCCATTTCTGGATCGGTGCCGTGGTCACATAAACCACATCCTGCGGCAACAGCGAGAATTTGGTGCCAAGCAGGAATGCGACCGGGCTGGAGGCATCCAGTTGATAGACCACGATGCCGCCATCAGTGGCGCGGAACACGAACACCCCCCGGGCATCGGCCTTGCCCTCTTGCAGGCCGCCGACCCGGGTCAGCGCCTGAGTGAGGTTGACCTCTTCTTGGGTAAGGTCGATCGTCGAGGGCGTGACCACCTGTCCAAGCATGAAGGCCTCGGCCAGGGCGGCACGCGGCACGTTGACCACATCGCCATTCACCAGCGTCGGGTTGTTGCTGCCGACGCCGCGTTCCAGGAAGGCCTGCAGATCGACATTGAACACCCGATCCCCGCGCCGGATCGTCACGCCACGCGGGTTGGCGGCCTCGGTCAGCCCGCCGGCTGCATCCACCGCCTGCAGCAATGTCAGTTGCTGTGCATTCAACGGCTGGCGGTTGGGCGTCGCCACCTCGCCGGTGACCGACACGCTTTGCGAATTGAAGCCCACCACCCGCACTTCGATCTGCGGATCGGGAATGAACTCGGCCAATTTCAGTTTCAGATTGGCGCGAATGGTTTCCGGCGTCAGGCCCTTTGCGGCAATCTGTCCGACATAGGGGTAAAAGAAGGTGCCGTCCGACTGCACCCGCAGCCCCGATTCGGTCGGGTTGCGGCCTTCGCCGGCCGGCATCGTCAACTCGGGATGCTCCCAGACGACAATATCAAGAATGTCGCCAACACCCACCCGGTAGTTCCAGCCGTTGCCCGAGGGCAGGTCGGTGCGTCCGGCGCTGGGAAGCCGGCGGATATCGAACTGGGCAATGTTCGCCGCGGTCAGTTGCACGATATGGACGTTCGTGCCCAGCTCGGAAAGCTCCTTCTGGGCTTTCTCGCTGCGCACCGGGAAGTCGGTCAAAGCCGTATCGCAGGCAGACAGGGCCAGAAAGGCCAAGGCGACAGTTCGCCAAATTCGCATTACCATGACCTCTTCACGCCCCCGACATTGCATCGACCCTTAGCGGTTTTGGATGCCGATTTCAATTCGGCCCGCGCCACAATCGTCGCTGCGGCGGGAAGTTTCCGACTTTCCGGCGGGGTCAGCCGAAGGCCGCGCCGAAACCCTGCGGCAGGATGCCATGGAACGGCAAGCGGCGTGGCCAAGAACCGGCGTTTTTCCTGTGCCGCAGGCCGAAAGGCGGGCAGAATCACCCAGCGCGCCATTCCGCCCGGCCGCGACCCTGACAGCAGAATCAGCCAGGTCTGCGCAGCCTGGCCGCAGTGCCATCATCGCCACCTTCGCGGGCAACGCGCAGCCCTGCCCCCATGGATAGAGTTTCATTCTGAAACGAACCACAATATCTGCGAAAAATCCTGTAGCGGCATACACCCGCGCCCCGACCGAATCGCTGCACGCGCGCTGTTGCCTTTCCGGTCTGGCAAACCGGGCCCATGGCAGCATTGCCCGACCTGCGGCCAACCTCGAACCTTGCCGCCGCTGCGGTTTGCACCATATCACGCAGGATGCCGCCAAGGCACACGAAAGCCCGCAATGACCGACGCCGCCTTCCGCTTCGACAACAGCTTTGCCGCCACCATGCCGGGGTTCTACGTGGCCCAAGCCCCGGCCCGGGCCCCGGCGCCGCGCCTGCTGCGGCTGAACGAAACCCTGGCGCGGGACCTCGGGCTGGACCCCGCCACGCTGACCGCCGAGATGTTTTCCGGCAACGCGCTGCCCGTCGGCGCCCAGCCGATCGCGCAGGTTTATGCCGGCCACCAGTTCGGTGGCTTCTCGCCACAGCTTGGCGACGGCCGCGCGCTGCTGCTGGGCGAGGTGATCGACCGCCATGGCCAGCGCCGCGACATCGCGCTGAAAGGCTCTGGCCGCACGCCATTCTCGCGCGGGGGGGATGGCAAGGCGGCGGTGGGGCCGGTGCTGCGCGAATATCTGATCGGCGAGGCGATGCAGGCGCTGGGGGTGCCCACAACGCGGGCGCTGGCGGCGGTGGCCACCGGGGCGCCGGTGCTGCGGCAGGTGGAACTGCCCGGCGCCGTGCTGACCCGGGTCGCCGCCAGCCATATCCGCGTCGGCACTTTCCAGTTCTTCGCCGCCCGGGGCGAGACCGACAAGCTGCGGCAGTTGGCCGACTATACCATGGCGCGGCATTATCCCGACCTGACAGCCGCCGATTACCTGAGCTTTTTCAACGCCGTGGCGGCGCGGCAGGCGGCATTGATCGCGCAATGGATGGCGCTGGGCTTCGTGCACGGGGTGATGAACACCGACAACATGGCGCTGTCGGGCGAGACCATCGACTATGGCCCCTGCGCCTTCATGGAGGCCTACGACCCCGATACGGTCTTCAGCTCGATCGACCAGACCGGCCGCTATTCCTGGGGCAACCAGCCCTTCATCCTGATCTGGAACCTGACCCGGCTGGCCGAGGCCCTGCTGCCGCTCTTGGGGGCCGATGAGCAAAGCGCCGTGGCGCGCGCGACAGAGGCGCTGGAGGCGGTGCCGCCGCTTTACCGGGCGCACTGGCTGGGGTTGATGCGCGGCAAGCTGGGGCTGGCGGGGGCCGATGCCACGGACCAGCGGCTGGCCGACGATCTGCTGGCACTGATGCAGGCGCAGGGGGCGGACTGGACCGGCACCTTCCGGGCCTTGGCGCGGGGTCATCTGGCGCTGACCGGCGCGGCGGCAGAGGCCTGGAAAACCCGCTGGCAGGCGCGGCAGGCACCGGACGCCGCAGCGCGGATGCAAGCCGCGAACCCGGCCTATATCCCGCGCAATCATCTGGTGGAACAGGCACTTGCTGCCGCCGAAGCGGGCGACATGGCCCCGTTCGAGGCGTTGCTGGCGGTGATCACCGATCCCTTCACCGACCGCCTCGGGCTGGAAGGCTATGCCCAACCCGCGCCGGAAAGCTTCGGGCGCTATCGCACCTTCTGCGGCACCTGACGGGTCACTCGCGGTGATACCGGGCGCCCCCCCTGCGGCAAGCGCCTTGCGGAATGTCGCATTGCGCGTGTAGGTTTGGTGCAGACCGCGCAGCACCGCGACGGAACGGTTTCTGCCTGCGACCCTCTGCCCTTTTGCCCGGACCATGCCGATGCCAGATGACATCACCCCGGTTCTGCTGTGTGGCGGCAATGGAACCCGGCTGTGGCCGCTGTCGCGCAAAAGCTATCCCAAGCAGTTTGCCCAACTGATCGGCAGCGAAAGCCTGTTTCAGGCGTCGGCCAGGCGGTTTGCCGGCCAGGGCTTTGCCGCGCCGCTGGTGATCACCGGCGATCCGTTCCGGTTTGTCGTCACCGAACAGCTTGCCGCCACCGAACTGGCCCCGCGTGCCGTGGTGATCGAACCCGAGGGCCGCAACACCGCGCCTGCCGTGCTGGCAGCGGCGCTGGTGCTGGCGGCACATGATCCGCAGGCGGTGATGCTGGTGGCCCCGTCGGACCATGTGGTGCCGGATGCGGCGGCGTTCCGGGCGGCGGTGCTGGCGGCCCTGCCCCGGGCGCGGGCGGGCGATCTGGTGACCTTCGGCATAGCGCCGGTCCGGGCGGAAACCGGCTATGGCTGGCTGGAGCTGGCCCCCGGCGCGCGGGCCGATGCGACCGAGCCGCAACCGCTGGCGCGGTTTGTCGAAAAGCCCGACGCCGGGCGGGCGGCGGCGATGCTGGCGGCGGGGAATTTCCTGTGGAATGCCGGGATCTTCCTGTTTTCGGTGCCAGCCATTCTAATGGCCTTCCGGCTGCACGCCCCGGACATGCTGGCCGCCGTCCAGCGTTCGGTGCAGGGCGCGGTGGCGGATCTGGGGTTCACCCGGCTGCTGCCCGAGGCCTGGGCCGGGGTGCCCGACATCTCCATCGACTATGCGATCATGGAAAAGGCCAGCAATCTGGTGGTGATGCCCTATGGTGCGGGCTGGTCGGACCTGGGCGGCTGGCAGGCGGTCTGGCAGGAATCCGGCCCCGACAGCGCGGGCAATGTCTGCTCGGCCCATGCCACGGCGATCGACTGCCACGACACGCTGCTGCGGTCCGAGGCCGAAGGGCTGGAACTGGTGGCGATCGGCGTCGAGGATATCGTGGCCATCGCCATGCCCGATGCGGTGCTGATCGTGCGCAAATCCGACAGCCAGCGGGTGAAAGAGGCGGTGGCAGTGCTGAAAGCCCGCGGTGCTGCGCAGGCCACCAGCTTTGCAGTGGATCACCGGCCCTGGGGCTGGTTTGAAAGCCTGGCTGTGGGCGAGCGGTTCCAGGTCAAGCGCATCGTGGTCAAACCCGGCGCCGCGCTGTCGCTGCAAAGCCACATGCACCGGTCCGAGCATTGGATCGTGGTGGCCGGCACCGCCAAGATCACCATCGACGATCAGGTGCGGCTGATCAGCGAAAACCAGTCGGTCTATATCCCGCTGGGGGCGCATCACCGGATGGAAAACCCCGGCAAGCTGCCGATGGTGCTGATCGAGGTGCAGACCGGCGCCTATCTGGGCGAGGATGACATCATCCGCTATCAGGACGATTACGCCCGCAAGTGACCGGCTGTCAGGGCTGCAATGGCCCGAACCGGGTTTGCAGCGCTGCCACATGCGCGGCCAGCGCAGGCACGCCCGCCCATTGCGCCAGCTGATCGCCCCAGCGCAAGCCTGCGAACACCACCGTATCCCCCGCCACCGCCTTGCCGAACCGCGCCACCTCCAACCTGTGCCGCGCGATCAACGCCGGATCGACCGGCTTGCCCGAGGCCCACGCGGGCGGCTCGGCGTAAAGATAGACCAGCACCGCCCCCCGCGCCGCCTTTTCCGCCCGGGTGCGCAGACCGTAAGCCGCCTTGACCAGTTGCACCGCATCAAGTGCGGCAAACCCCGCCCCCGCCTGCAGATCGCGCTGCAACTGGCGATAGCGCGCCATCCCCGGCCCCCAGTCGGCCTGCGCCGGAATCTCGGCGAAATCGCTGTGCTTGCCGGGGCGGAACGGCTCATACCGCTTGGCCACCACCCCGATCAGCGTGGTATGCGTCATCACCCCCACATCCAGCCACGGATGCCGCCCACCGCTCCACGGATAGCGCATCTCGGCCTGCAAACTCACCTGCTCCACCCTGCTCGAGGGCACGCCGGGCAGCGGCGGCAGCGCCTCGGGCCGGTGCAGAAACCAGCCAAAGGCATTGGCCACCAAGGCCTGCGAGGATTCCGGGCCATCGAACTTGCCGGATTTCAGGGCGTTGCCCGGCGCGCGGGCCAGACTGGCAAGGATCGCCTCCACCGGCAGATCGGGCAGAAAATCGGGCATGGTTCCTCCGGCGCGGGGCGCGCGGCCCCGCAATGCAGCGGGCCGCCACCGTTTCCGGCAGCGGCCCCTTGTTCAGACCAACCGAAACCGGTGTCAGATCTCGTCCAGCGCCTCGATGGCCTTGGTCAGCTCTTCCTTGGTCACGGTCTTGTCGGTCACCACGGCGCCCGCCACGATGAAATCGACCACCTTGTCCTCGAAGATCGGCGCGCGCAACTGCTGCTGCATCTGCGGGTTCTTCTGCACGAATTCGAAGAACTGCCGCTCTTGCCCCGGATACTGCCGGGCCTGCGCCAGAACGGCCTGGGTCATCTCGGCATCGGTCACCGTCACTTCGGCCTTGCGACCGATTTCCGCCAGCAGCAGCCCCAGACGCACCCGGCGCACCGCCAGAGCCTTGTGCTCGTCGTTCGGTTCGGTGGCGCCGTGGTTGTGGTCGTGCACGTCGGGGTGTTCCTCGTGCCACAGCTGATGCGCGATTTGTGCGGCTTCGGCATCGACCAGCGAGGCCGGCAGGTCGAACGACACCAGCGCGTCCAGCTGGTCCAGCAGGCTGCGCTTCATGATGGCGCGGGCAGCACCCTTGTATTCCGCCTCCAGCCGCTCGCCGATCTGACCCTTCAGCGCGGCCAGATCCTCGGCGCCGTATTTCTTGGCCAGTTCGTCGTCGATCTCGGCCGGCTTGGCAGCCTTCACGGCCTTCACGGTGCAGGCAAACACCGCGTCCTTGCCGGCCAGATGCGCCGCACCGTATTCCTTCGGGAAGGTGACCTTCACCGAAACCTCGTCGCCCGCCTTGGCGCCGGTGAGTTGTTCCTCGAAACCCGGAATGAACGAGCCAGAGCCCAGCACCAGCGGATAATCCTCGGCGGTGCCGCCTTCAAAGGCCACGCCATCGACCGAGCCTGCGAAGTCGATCACCACCTGATCGCCGTCCTTGGCCTTGGAACCCTTCTTCTTGTCTTCGAAATTCTGCGCGCTCGCGGCCAGGTTTTTCAAAGCTTCGTCAATGGCTTCCGCCTCGGCCTTCACGTTCAGCCGGTCCAGCGTGATCTTGGAGCTGTCCACATCCGGAATCGCCGGCAGCGCCTCGTAGGACACTTCGACCACGACATCCTTGCCCTGCTGCCATTCGTCGCCGCCGACCATCTTGATCTCGGGCTGAAGCGCCGGGCGGTCGCCGGTGGCCTCGAAATGCGCCTTCATGGCGCTGTCGATGGCGTCCTGCATGGCATCGCCCATCATCCGCGCGCCGTATTGCTTGCGCAGCATGGCCATCGGCACCTTGCCCTTGCGGAAGCCCTTCATCTCGATCTCGGGCTGCGCCTCGATCAGTTTTTCCTGGACCTTTGCGTCCAGTTCGGCGGCCGTCACCGTGATGGTGTAGCCGCGCTTCAGGCCTTCGTTCAGGGTCGGGGTGACCGTCATGTTTTCGTCCTTCACTGTTCCTCTGGTGCGGGTGGAGGGACTTGAACCCCCACGCCTCGCGGCGCCAGAACCTAAATCTGGTGCGTCTGCCAATTTCGCCACACCCGCAAACTGTTCAAGACGACCCCGTCGATCCGGCCCTTGCCGCCCGACTGTGCCGCCTTGAAAATCCGCGCCCTTCTAACAAAGCCCCGCGCCGGATGCGAGCGAAAAAAGCGGCGCGAAAAAGGCTCGCCGTTAACGTAATCTTGCCATAATGTGGGTCAAAAAAACGAGGCAGCAAAGAGCGAGTATCCAGATGTCGAATTCGACCCTGGGACGCACGGCGGGCGAAGCCTGCAACATGCGTCCGATCCCGGACCTTCCCGGCCCGGAGCTTCCCGGCCTGAGCGCAGGCACCAAGGTGCTGACGCTGGCGGGGGTGCTGCCAGTGGAATACCTTTGCCCCGGCGACCGCATTGTCACCCGCGATGGTGCGCGCACCCTGCGCGATGTGCATGTGCGCGTGGTGCAGGACGCCCGGATGATCTGCATCTCGGCCTCGGCGCTGGGGATCGAGCAACCGGAAGACGATGTGTTGATCACCCCCGACCAGCCGATCCTGATCCGCGACTGGCGTGCCCGCGCGCTGAAGGGGGCCGATCAAGCCCTGGTGCGCGCCGAAAATCTGGTGGATGGCGAATACATCTACACCACCACCCTGCGCGAACAGCGGCTGTTCGTGCTGGAGTTCGATACGGCGGCGGTGATCTACGCGGGCGGTCTGGAACTGGCCTGCACCCCGGCATTGGCCGAAGTCTGACACATCCTGCCGCTGGTCGAACGCGACACGGCCCGCAGCGGCACCTGCCGTGGCAGCACGCCTGCCACGCCCCCTTCTGAAGCATCGCCACCGCCCGCAATCCATCACGACGCACCTTGAGGTTGTGGCGTCTTGTTGCTGATATGTACGCGGGCGAATTGTGCATGCCTTCCGGGGCTGGAAAAATTGCGACGATTGTGTAAAAGCATAGAATAAGCAGCCGTGGTTTTCGGGCCGGTGTGATTTTTTTCGATGATCTGGCGCCGCTGCGGCAGCAGATCGAGTGTGACGCCATGCGACACCGATGTGTCGCAGCGTCAGAAAGACAGTTGGATGGCTTTGGGTATCCTTGATCACCTCTTCCACATGAGCCGCCCGCGCAAACGCCTGGTCCAGGTCTCGGCGGACGTTTTCCTTCTTACCATGAGCTTCTTTCTTGCCATGCTGCTGCGGCTGGAAACCTACGGGTTTCTGCGCGCGCCGGAGGTGTGGCTGTTGCTGGCGCTGGTGCTGGTGCCATCCATTCTGCTGTTCATTGTGCTTGGGTTCTACCGGGCGGTGATCCGCTATATCGGGTTTCAGGCACTGCGCATCGTGGCGGCCGGGGTGCTGGCTTCAGCAGTGCTGCTTTTCGTGATGGCACAGTTCATCGGCTATCCCATCTCCCGCTCGGTGCCGGTGATCTATGCAGCATTGGCCTTCCTGTCGGTCGGCGGCGTGCGCTTTGTGATGCGCGCGCTGAACGCCCGCAGCGAGATGGTCAGCAAGAAGCCGGTGATCATCTATGGTGCCGGCCAATCAGGACGACAGTTGCTGGTGTCGCTCAAGCAGGGGCCGGAATATGCGGCGGTGGCGTTGATCGACGACAACCCTGATGTGCAGGGTGGCGTGATCGAGGGGTGCCGGGTGTTCGGGCCGCAGGCCCTGCCGGGTCTGGTGAAGAAATACGATGTCCGCACCATGCTGCTGGCCATTCCCAGCGCCAGCCAGGCCGAACGCAAGCGCATCCTGGAACGGCTGGAGCCGTTGCCGGTGCATGTGCAGACCATCCCGGGCATCCGCGATATCGTCTCGGGGCAAGCCAAGATCAGCGAACTGCGCGAGGTGGCGATCGAAGACCTGCTGGGGCGCGACCCGGTGCCGGTGCGCCCTGAACTGCTGGGGGCCAATATCCGCGGCAAGGTGGTGATGATCACCGGCGCCGGCGGCTCGATCGGGTCGGAGCTGTGCCGCCAGATCATCCGGGTCGGTCCGCGCTGCGTGGTGCTGTTCGAGCTTTCGGAATTCGCGCTTTACGCCATCGACCAGGAGTTGCGGCAGATCGCCAAGGACGAAAAGCTGGACCTGCGGATCATGCCGGTGCTGGGGTCGGTGCAGGATCAGGCCGCGGTGTGCGCAGTGCTGACCGCGTTCGGCGTCCAGACGGTCTATCATGCGGCGGCCTACAAACACGTGCCGATGGTGGAATTCAACGTGCTGGAAGGCATCCGCAACAACGTGTTCGGGTCCTTGACGATGGCGCAGGCCGCGGTGGCCGCCGGGGTGGAAAGCTTTCTTCTGGTCTCGACCGACAAGGCGGTGCGGCCGACCAACGTGATGGGGGCAACCAAGCGGCTGGCCGAACTGGTCTGTCAGGCCCTGGCCCGCCAGCAGACCCACACCCGGTTCTGCATGGTGCGCTTTGGCAATGTTCTGGGCTCTTCCGGCTCGGTCATTCCGCTGTTTCACAGCCAGATCAGCAAGGGCGGTCCGATCACTGTCACCCACCCCGAGATCACCCGCTTTTTCATGACCATCCCCGAAGCCGCGCAACTGGTGCTGCAAGCCGGGGCGATGGCACAGGGCGGCGATGTCTTCGTGCTGGACATGGGCCAGCCGGTGCGCATTGTCGATCTGGCCAAACGCATGGCCCGGCTCAGCGGCCTGACACCGGTGCTGGCAGAGGATGGCGCGGGCGACACTGCCGCCGGGACCATCCGCATCACCTTCACCAAGTTGCGCGAAGGCGAGAAACTTTATGAGGAGCTGCTGATCGGCACGGATGCGCGGCCAACGGCGCATCCCCGGATCATGACCGCCACCGAAATCGCCATGGACTGGGACAATCTGGCGCCGGTGCTGGAGCAGTTGCGTGCCGCCTGCGACAGCCGGTCGGTTGCGGCGGTGCGCCAGATTCTGCTGCACACGCCGATCGACTATACCCCGAGCGAAGGCCTGAACGATCTGGTCTGGAACGAGGCGCATCTGGCCGATGCGCTGACGGATATCGCCGCACAGTAAGCCGATGCCGCAGCCCGAAGGCGGCCAGCGCGGCGCGCCAGGCGAACGGATTCAGGCCGTCAGCCGCTTGGCGGCAGGATCAGGATCGCGCGGAAATCGTTGACATTTGTCAGGGTCGGCCCGGTCACGACCTGCTGGCGGATCGCGGCAAAGAAGCTGTGGGAATCGTTGTCCGCAAGGCTGGCCGCGGGCGAAAGCCCGGCCTGCCGCGCCAGATCAAGCGTCGCAGGCTCGATCCAGGCACCGGCGACTTCGGCGGCACCGTCGATGCCATCGGTATCGCAGGCCAGCGCATGAACGCCCGCAGCCCCCTTCAGCGCAATCGCCAGCGCCAGACAGAATTCGGCATTGGGGCCGCCAATGCCGCTGCCGCGCCGCGTTACCGTCAACTCGCCGCCCGACAGCAGCAGCACCGGCGCAGCCCCGGGCCGCAGCGCCGCTTGCAGCCGCAACGCCTGTGCCGCCTGCCCGGCCGCCACTTCGCGCGCCTCGCCCTCCAGCGCGTCGCCCAGCAGCCGCACCTCGCAGCCCGCTTCCCGCGCCAGCGTGGCGGCGGCGGCCAGCGACTGCGCCGGGGCGGCACAGATGACGTTTTCCACCCGGTCCAGCCGCACATCCTGCGGCGCAACCACCGTCGAGCCAAGCGCCAGCGCCGCGCGCACCGTCGCGGGCACCGGCACCTGCCAGCGCTCCAGCACGGCCAGCGCATCGGCGGGGCGCGATGCCTCGCCCACCGTCGGCCCGGATCCGATGAAGGCCGGGTCATCCCCCGGCACATCCGAGATCAGCAGCGCCAGCATCCGCGCAGGCCAGGCCGCCGCCGCCAGTTGCCCGCCTTTGACCCGGCTGAGGTGCTTGCGCACCGTGTTCATCGCGGCAATCGGCGCGCCAGAGGCCAGCAAGCCTGCGTTCACCGCCTGCTTGTCGGCCAGCGTCACCCCCGCAGCCGGGGCCACCAGCAAGGCCGAGGCGCCGCCCGAGATCAGCGCCAGCACGAAGTCCTCGGCCGTCAGACCCTGCACCAGGTCCAGCAGCCGCGCCGTGGCAGCAGCCCCCGCGGCATCCGGCACCGGATGCGCCGCGCAGGCAATTTCGATGCCCTTGCAGGGCCGCGCATGGCCATAGCGGGTGATCACCAGCCCGTCGCAGGGGCCCCAGGCCGCCTCGACCGCTTCGGCCATCCGCGCGCTGGCCTTGCCCGCCCCCACCACCACCACCCGACCTGCGGGGCGTGGCGGCAGGTGCTGCGCCAGGCTGCGCATCGGGTCGGCCACCGCCACCGCGCGATCAAACAGCGCGCGCAGAAACTTTGCCGGCGGGGCGGGGATCATGGCTTTGCCCTTCGGATTGGGGCCGGGGCAGCCGCCGCGGGCGGCCCGATCAGGGGCGGCCCGCGGCGCGACCGGTCTCAGCTACAGCCGCTGGTGCCGCCGCAGGTGTTGCACTTCATGCAGGTGCCGTTCCTGACCAGCGTGTAGTTGCCACATTCGCCGCAGGCTTCGCCCTCGTAGCCCTGCATCCGCGCCTTCAGACGGGCGTCGATGGTGACGGTGCCGCTCGACAGCGCCGTGGCGCCCCGCGCGCCGACCTCGGGGATCAGCATGTTCAGCGCCGCCACCGTATCCATGCCGGCCGCCTGCGCCATGCCGCCTTGCAGCACCACCAGTTCCTGCGGCAACCGCTTGCGCAGATAGCCGGTGGAGCTAATCTGCCGCAGCACCTCCAGCGACCGCGAGGCGGCGGTTTCGGTCACTTCCGCGATGTTGCGCTTGCCCTCGTCATTGCCGCCGCCCAGATCGTCGAAGCTGGCGCCCTGCGGTTTGACATGGGCCAGATCGGTGCGGTCCAGATAGCTGACCGCCAGTTCGCGGAAGATGTAATCCAGGATCGAGGTGGCGTTCTTGATGGTCTCGTTGCCCTGCACCATGCCCGCCGGT
This sequence comes from Rhodobacter ferrooxidans, assembly GCF_000176015.1. Taxonomy (GTDB): domain Bacteria; phylum Pseudomonadota; class Alphaproteobacteria; order Rhodobacterales; family Rhodobacteraceae; genus Pseudorhodobacter_B; species Pseudorhodobacter_B ferrooxidans. Next base: position 87,670 of record NZ_ACYY01000015.1, read on the forward strand.
TCGAACTTGGTGAAGGTGAAAGCCTCGACAAACTCCTCCAGCGGCACGCCGTATTGCAGCCCCACCGACACCGCGATGGCAAAGTTGTTCATCATGGCGCGAAAGCCCGCACCTTCCTTGTGCATGTCGATGAAAATCTCGCCCAGGGTGCCGTCGCGGTATTCGCCGGTGCGCAGATAGACCTTGTGGCCGCCGACGATGGCCTTTTGCGTGTAGCCCTTGCGACGCTCGGGCAGTTTTTCGCGGTGGCTGCGGACGATTTCCTTGACGATCACCTTCTCGACGATCTTTTCGGCCAGAACCATCGCCTTTTCGTGGATGTTGCCGCTGGCCAGGATGTCGGCGGCCTCGTCGTCGTCTTCCACCAGCGCCGATGCGAGCGGCTGGCTGAGTTTGGAGCCGTCGCGATACAGAGCGTTGGCCTTGATGCCCAGCGACCACGACAGTTCATAAGCCGCCAGCGTCTCGCCGATACTGGCCGAATTGGCCATGTTGATGGTCTTGGAAATCGCACCCGAGATGAACGACTGCGCCGCCGCCATCATGTGAATGTGGGCTTCCACCGACAGATACCGCTTGCCGGTCTTGCCGCAGGGGTTGGCGCAATCGAACACGCTGTAGTGCGCGGGCTTCAGGAAGGGCGCGGCTTCCAGCGTCATGGTGCCGCAAACGTGGTCGTTGGCGGCGTCGATCTGCGCCTTGGTGAACCCGAGTTGGCGCAGCAGGTCGAAAGTCGGATCGGCCAGCTTTTCGGCAGGGATGCCGAGGGTTTTCTTGCAGAAATCCTCGCCCAGCGTCCATTGGTTGAACACGAAACGAATGTCGAAAGCGGAAGGCAGCGCCGCCTCGATCTTCTCCAGCTCGCGGGCGCCGAAACCGTGGCCGACCAGCGAGGTCGTGTTGATGCCGGGGCAATTGCCGATGCTGCCGTGGCCGACCGCATGGGCGATGATCTCGGCAATCTGCGCCGAACCATACCCCAGCTTTTCCAGCGCCGCGGGCACCGACTGGTTGATGATCTTGAAATAGCCGCCACCGGCCAGCTTCTTGAACTTCACCAGCGCGAAGTCCGGCTCGATGCCGGTGGTGTCGCAATCCATCACCAGACCGATGGTGCCGGTCGGGGCAATCACCGTGGTCTGGGCGTTGCGGAAGCCGTGTTTCTCGCCCAGCACCAGCGCCTCGTCCCAGGCGGATTTCGCAAGGGTGACAAGGGTTTGGTCGGGACAATTCACCTGATCCAGCGGCACCGGGGCGACGTTCAGCGCCTCATAGCCCGAGGTCCGGCCATAAGCGGCGGTGCGGTGGTTGCGGATCACCCGCAGCATGTGGGCGCTGTTGCGCGCATAGCCCGCGAAAGCCCCCAACTCGCCCGCCATCTCGGCCGAGGTGGCATAGGCAACCCCGGTCATCAGCGCCGTCAGCGCGCCGCACATCGCCCGGCCTTCGGCAGAATCGTAGCCCAGCCCCATGTTCATCAAGAGGCCGCCGATGTTGGCATAGCCAAGGCCAAGGGTGCGGAAATCATAGGAAAGCTGCGCGATTTCCTTGGACGGGAACTGCGCCATCATCACCGAGATTTCCAGCGTCACCGTCCACAACCGGCAGGCGTGGATATAGCTTTCCGCATCGAACTGGCCGTTCGCAAAGAAGGTCAGCAGGTTCATCGACGCCAGATTGCAGGCGGTGTCGTCGAGGAACATGTATTCCGAACAGGGGTTCGATGCGCGAATGGCGCCATCTTCCGGGCAGGTGTGCCAGGCGTTGACGGTATCGTGGAACTGGATGCCGGGGTCGGCGCAGGCCCAGGCGGCGTGACCGATCTGGTCCCACAACTCCTTGGCCTTGATGGTTTTCGACACCTTGCCGTCGGTGCGGCGGATCAGCGCCCAGTCGGCATCATCCTTCACCGCTTGCAGGAAGGCGTCGGTCACCCGCACCGAGTTGTTGGAGTTCTGGCCGGAGACCGAGATATAGGCTTCCGAATCCCAATCGGTGTCATAGGTCGGGAATTCGATGCTGGAAAAGCCTTGGCGGGCATATTGCAGCACCCGGTTGATGTAGGTTTCCGGGATCATCACCCGCTTGGCGCCACGGATCGCCGCTTTCAGCGCCTCGTTCTTCGCAGGATCAGTGGCGTCGGCAATGCTGCCGTCCCAGCCACCGATGGCGGTGAAAATCTCGTTCAGCTTCTGCTCGTGCATCTTGGAACCGGCCACCAGACTGGCGACCTTCTGTTCCTCGATCACCTTCCAGTTGATGAAGGCCTCGACATCGGGGTGATCGACATCGCAGATCACCATCTTGGCGGCGCGCCGCGTGGTGCCACCCGACTTGATCGCCCCCGCCGCGCGGTCACCGATCTTCAAAAACCCCATCAGGCCCGAGGATTTGCCGCCGCCCGACAGCCGCTCGCCCTCGCCCCGCAGGCTGGAGAAGTTGGTGCCGGTGCCCGAGCCGTATTTGAAAAGCCGCGCTTCGCGCACCCACAGGTCCATGATGCCGCCATCGCCCACCAGATCGTCCTTGACCGACTGGATGAAGCAGGCATGCGGCTGCGGGTGTTCGTAGGCGCTGGCCGATTTGGTCAGCTCGCCCGATTTGTAATCGACATAATAGTGCCCCTGGCTTGGCCCGTCGATGCCGTAGGCCCAATGCAGCCCGGTGTTGAACCATTGCGGCGAGTTCGGCGCGGCCATCTGCCGGGCCAGCATGTAGCGCATCTCGTCATAATAGGCGCGGGCGTCGGCTTCGGTGGTGAAATAGCCGCCCTTCCAGCCCCAGTAGCACCAGGCGCCGGCCATGCGGTCGAACACCTGCTTGGCGCTGGTTTCGCCAACAAACCGCTCGGCTTGCGGCAGTTTGGCCAAGGCCGCGTCATCGGGGACCGAGCGCCACAGGAATTCCGGCACGCCCTTTTCCTTGACCCGTTTGGCCACTGCCGGAACGCCCGCCTTGCGGAAATACTTCTGCGCCAGCACGTCCGAGGCGACCTGGCTCCAGCCCTGCGGCACCTCGACGGCCTCGTTGCGGAACACGATGGTGCCATCGGGATTGCGGATCTCGGACACCGTGGTGTTGAAATCCATCGCGCCATAGGCGCCGGTTTCGACCTTGGTAAACTTGCGCTCGATCTTCATCTGCCCCGTCGTCCCTTTTGTAGCGGTAGGGCTTTTGCCCTGTCCGAACTGATTTCACTGTCGCACCCGTGCCGGGATTTCCGCACAAGCCCATTTGGCAGGAGCATCGCGGTTGCCCTGCCACCAGCACCTTCCACCGGTGCATCTGGACGGTTTGGTTGTCCCTCCCGGCAAACACCATATCTAGTGGCTCGCCGCGTCACCGTTACAAACTGTCGTAATACTCGCGGCGTTTCAACGAATTTTTTACATTTGGTGGCGGATTTTTGGCTTGACCATCCCGGCGGATGCGCCGTCCGGCAACCGGCCGCGAGTCTGCTGCTCAACGCCCGCCTGTGGATTTCCGGGGGGACAACTTGGGGGGGGGAATCGGCGGATTATCGCCAATTTCCCAAGCAAGCGGCAGGGTTGCCGCCCGGCCTTCAGAACCGGTGTGAACTTCCAGAATCAGCCACAGGTTGTGGCTCGGCGCAGCAGCCCCACAGCCGGTCGCGGCGACGACCTGCCACCCGCTGTGGCAGCGCCGCCTCAGCCGCGGCGATTGATCAGGATGATTCCCACCGCCACCAGCGACGCCGCCCCCAGCACGCCAAGGCTGATCGGCTCGTCCAGCAACAGCCAGCCCAGGCCAAGACCGAACACCGGCGTCAGAAACGAAAAGCTGGCGACGGTCGAGGCGGGATAGACCGACAGCAGCCACAGCCAGAAGATGAAGCCGCCCGCCACCACCACCGCGGCCTGAAACAGCAACAACCACAGGTGCAAAAGATGCAGGTCGCGGAAAAGCGGCCCGAACAGCGGCGATGCCAGCAGCAGGATCGGGCCCGACACCACCACCATCCACAAAAGCTGCATCTCCGGCCCGACCCGCGTCATCGACGGCCTGCGCGCAATGAAGGCGGTGCCCGCCCAGCCCAGCGCGCCGCCCAGCGCGAACAGATCGCCCGCAAGGCTGCCATGCCCCTGCCCCGGCCCGCGATCCAGAATGGCCCAGGCGGTGCCGGCAAAGGCCAGCCCCAGCCCCAGCAGCCGCAGCTTGCTCAACCGCTCGCCCGGCAGACCGAAATGCGCCATCAGCGCCAGCCAGACCGGCATCGAATAGAAGATGATCGCAGCGCGGCTGACCGTGGTCAGATCGAGCGCCATGAACAGGCACAGAAACTCGGCCGCGAACACCACGCCGATGGCCAGCCCCGCCCGGGCCGTGCCGGGGGCGATCCGCACCGGCTTGTCCTTAAGCGCCATCCAGCCCAGCACGAACACCACCGCCAGCACCGAGCGCAGGCCCGCCAGGAACACCGGCTGCAACCCCACATTGGTGATCTTGATGATCACCTGGTTGAAGGCGAAAAACGCCGTGATCAGTAGCAGCCCGATGGCCCCGAAGCCGTCGAGCCTGTCCTTGCGCGCCATTTTCCGCCCCTTCGCTGTGGCTGCAACCTTTCTGCCGCCACGCCGACTGTCAAGCCGACGAAAACCGCTGGCCCAACCGCCGCCCATGGCATAAATGGCGCCAAACCGCCGACCGGAGCATGCCATGACCGACCACATCATCGCCCGTTGCGAAGCCAAGGGCCTGCGGATGACCGATCAGCGCCGCATCGTGGCGCAGGTCATCGGTGCCTCGGCAGACCACCCGGATGTGGAAGAGCTGTATTTCCGCTGCATCAAGCTGGACCCCCGCATCTCGATCGCCACGGTCTATCGCACGGTGAAACTGTTCGAGGAATCGGGTATACTTGAGCGGCTTGATTTTGCCGATGGCCGCGCGCGCTATGAAGACGCCGAGCGCGACCACCACGACCACCTGATCGACATGAACTCGGGCGCGGTGCTGGAATTCGTCGATCCCGATATCGAGGCGTTGCAGGTGCGGATTGCCGAACGGCTGGGCTACCGGCTGATCGGGCACCGGCTGGAACTGTATGCCGTGCCCGCGAAAAAGGGCTGAACGCCCGCGAAAGGCCTGAAATACATGGAAAATCTGCGGGGCATCCTGCTGATGACAGCCGCGATGGCGGGCTTCGCGCTGGAGGATATGTTCGTCAAATGGGCGGCGGCAGACCTGCCGACCGGCGAGATACTGGTGATGCTGTCGGTGGTCGGCACGCTGGTGTTCGCGGGGATCGCGAAAGCGCAGGGCCAGCGGTTTTTTGACCGCGCGGCGTTGCACCCGGCGCTGCTGTGGCGCAACGGCGGCGAGATGGTCGGCACGCTGGGCTTCATCACCGGCATTGCGCTGACCCCCTTGACCACCGTCACCGCGATCTTTCAGGCCACGCCGCTGGCCGTGACCTTTGGCGCCGCGATTTTCCTTGGCGAAACCGTCGGCTGGCGGCGCTGGTCAGCGATTCTGGTGGGCTTTTGCGGTGTGCTGCTGGTGATCCGCCCCGGGCTGGCGGGGTTCGATCTGGCCTCGCTGTGGTCGGTGCTGGCGGTGATCGGCCTGTCGGTGCGGGATCTCGCCACCCGGCGGGTGCCTGCGCGTATCTCCACCATGCAGATCTCGGCCTGGGGCTTTGCCGCGGTGGGCGTGCTGGGGGGCGGCATGCTGGCGGTGTCGGGCGGCGCGGTGGTGCCGAGCCTTGGGCAAACCGGCCTGATGGCGGGGGCGCTGTCCTTCGGCATCGCCGCCTATTGGGCGATCACCCAGGCGATGCGGCTGGGCGAAGTTTCCGTCATCACGCCGTTTCGTTACGCACGTCTGATCTTTGCGCTGATCATCGGCACCACGGTTTTCAATGAACGCCCGGATGCCGCCACCCTGACCGGGGCGGCACTGATCATCGGCTCGGGACTATACACTTTCGCACGCGAGCGGGCGGTCAAGCGACGCGCCCTTTCCAAAAACCCTGCCGCGGCGTAAAGCGGGGCAACATTCCTCAGGAGGCTTCTGCCATGAGCACGATCATCGACATCCACGCCCGCGAGATACTCGACAGCCGCGGCAATCCCACCATCGAAGTGGACGTGACGCTGGAAAGCGGCGCCATGGGCCGGGCCGCTGTGCCCTCGGGCGCCTCGACCGGCGCGCATGAAGCACACGAGCGTCGCGATGGCGACCCGTCGCGCTACATGGGCAAGGGCGTGCTGGAGGCGGTGGCGGCAGTCAACGGCGAGCTTGCCGAGGAGCTGGTGGGATTTGACGCCACCGAACAGGTCGGCATCGACCGCACCATGATCGAGATGGACGGCACCCCCAACAAATCCCGCCTGGGCGCCAATGCCATTCTGGGCATCAGCCTGGCGGTGGCCAAGGCCGCGGCGCAAGTGACCGGGCAAGAGCTTTACCGCTATGTCGGCGGCACCTCGGCCCGGGTTCTGCCGGTGCCGATGATGAACATCATCAACGGCGGCGAACATGCCGACAACCCGATCGACATCCAGGAATTCATGATCATGCCGGTGGCCGCCGACAACATCCGCGAGGCGGTGCGGATGGGATCGGAAGTGTTCCACACCCTGAAGAAACAGCTTTCCAAGGCCGGGCTGTCCACCAGCATCGGCGACGAGGGCGGCTTTGCCCCGAACCTGAGCTCCACCCGCGATGCACTTGATATCATTCTGAAATCCATCGAGATCGCAGGCTATCGCCCCGGTGAGGATATCTATCTGGCGATGGATTGTGCGGCGACGGAATATTACAAGAACGGCAAATACGTGATGAAGGGTGAAGGCAAGACCCTGACCTCGGAAGAAAACGTCGCCTATCTGGCGGCGCTGGCGGCGGATTATCCGATCATCTCGATCGAGGACGGCTGTTCCGAGGATGACTGGGCCGGCTGGAAGCTGCTGACCGAGACGCTGGGCAACAAGCTGCAACTGGTGGGCGACGATCTGTTTGTGACCAACCCGCTGCGGCTGGCCGAGGGCATCGCCAAGGGCTGCGCCAACTCGATGCTGGTGAAGGTCAACCAGATCGGCACGCTGACCGAAACTCTGGCGGCGGTCGATATGGCGCACCGCGCGCGTTATACCAACGTGATGAGCCACCGGTCCGGCGAGACCGAGGATTCGACGATTGCCGATCTGGCGGTGGCCACCAACTGCGGCCAGATCAAGACCGGCTCGCTGTCGCGCTCGGACCGGCTGGCGAAGTATAACCAGTTGATCCGCATCGAGGAAACCCTGGGCGAGGTGGCGGAATTCGCCGGGCGGTCGATCCTGCGCGGCTGAAGGCCGGGGACGCTACCAACAGCCGGGGGCGCTGCCCCCGGACCCCCGGGATATTTGAGAACAGATGAAATTGGGAGGAGGGTCGGCAGGCGCTGGCCCGCCCTCAGGCGTTCGGGCGGCTGATTTGGCCGCCGCCCACCGCAGCGGCAACGCCGGTTGTGGACGGGCCCGAGGTCGGCAGGCCGCGCGCCACCCGCACCGCCAGATGCGCGAAGGCCTGCGCCTCCAGCATGTCGCCGTTCAGCCCCACCGCCTCGACCGGTTCCACCCGGCAGGGCAAGGCTTCGGCCAGCATGTGCATCAGCGTGGCGTTGTGCCGCCCGCCGCCCGCCACCAGAATCCGCGCCACCGGGCAGGGGAAATGCTCGGCCCCCCGCGCCACCGCCAACGCCGCCGCCGCCGTCAGGGTGGCCGCGGCATCGGCATCGGAAAGCTGTGCGACCGCAGGCAACAGATCGTGAAAAGCGTTTCGGTCCAAGGATTTGGGCGGCATCTTGAAGAAATATTGGTGCCGCAAAAACTGGTCGAGAATCGCCTGATCCGGCGTACCCATGGCCGCCAGTGCCCCGGCTTCATCGCAAGCCAGACCGCGCCGCGCCAGCATGAGGTCATTCACCGGCGCATTGGCCGGCCCGGTATCGAAGGCAAGGCAGGCCCCCGGCTCTTCGGGCAAGGATTTCCCCGGCTCGATCCAGGTCAGATTGCCGACACCACCCAGGTTCAGAAACGCCAAAGGCTCGCGCGCACCGAACCACTCGGCGCAGGCAAAGTGGAAGAACGGTGCCAGCGGCGCGCCCTGCCCGCCCATCTGCACATCGGCAGAGCGGAAATCCCACACCACCGGCAGCCCCAGCACCTCGGCCAGCACAGCACCCGAACCGGCCTGATGCGTGCCGTGACCGCGCGGGTCATGCGCCAGGGTCTGGCCGTGAAAACCGACAATCTCGGCCCCGGCAAAGCGCGACAGCACCTCGGCATGCGCGGTTTCCACCACCTCTGCTGCCGCCTCTACCCCCGGATCGCCGGGCCAGAGGCCGAACGCCGCCCGGATCACCGCCTGTTCCGCCGCCGTGTAGGGCCGGTAGGCGGTATCGCCAAACTCGAAGATCCGATGCCCGTCGGTCAGCACCAAAGCGGCATCGACCCCATCCAACGAGGTGCCCGACATCGCCCCCAGGGCCCAGATCGCCTGCCGCTGCAACATGGCCTTTCCCTTGCCCGTCCCCGCCGTTATAGCGGGTCTGCACCGTTAAAGCACGAGACCCCGATGACCTACCATCCGAAATCCGATTTCCTGCATGTGATGATGAGCCGTGGCTTTCTGGCCGATTGCACGGATTATCAGGGCTTCGATGACGCGCTGGTGAAGGGCGTGGTACCGGGCTACATCGGGTTCGATGCCACGGCGAAATCGCTGCATGTCGGCAGCCTGATCCAGATCATGATGCTGCGCTGGCTGCAAAAGACCGGCCACAAGCCGATCGTGCTGATGGGCGGCGGCACCACCAAGGTGGGCGACCCCAGTTTTCGCGCCGACGAACGGCCGCTGCTGTCGCCCGCCCAGATCGACGAGAATATCGCCGGTATCCGCGCGGTGTTTGCCAATTACGTGACCTTCGGCAACGGGCCGCAGGACGCGCTTATGGTGAACAATGCCGAATGGCTGGATGCGCTCAACTACCTCGATTTCCTGCGCGACATCGGGCGGCATTTCTCGATCAACCGGATGCTGGCGTTCGAAAGCGTCAAGTCGCGACTGGACCGCGAGCAGAGCCTGAGCTTTCTTGAATTCAACTACATGATCCTGCAAGCCTATGATTTTCTTGAACTCAACCGCCGCTATGGTTGCCTCGTGCAGATGGGCGGCAGCGATCAGTGGGGCAATATCGTCAACGGCATTGATCTGACGCGCCGGGTGCTGGATACGCAGATTTACGGGCTGACCTCGCCGTTGCTGACGACATCGGACGGCAAGAAGATGGGCAAATCGCAAAGCGGCGCGGTCTGGCTGAATGCCGACATGCTGTCCCCTTACGAGTTCTGGCAGTTCTGGCGCAACACCACCGATGCCGATGTCGGGCGATTCCTGAAGCTTTACACCGAACTGCCGCTGGAGGAATGTGAGCGGCTTGGGGCGCTGGCGGGATCAGAGATCAACGCCGCCAAGATCGTGCTGGCCAATGCGGTGACGACGCTGTGCCACGGCGCCGAGGCGACGCTTGCCGCCGAAGCCACCGCGCGGGAAGTGTTTGAAAAAGGTGGGGTGGGCGACGATCTGCCGACACTCCTGCTGAACGCCGAGGATATGGGCGACGGCATCAGCGTGGCGCAACTGTTCGTGCGCTCCGGTCTGGCGAAATCCGGCAAGGACGCGAAACGGCTGATCGCCGAAGGTGGCGCGCGGCTGAATGACGAGTTGGTGCTCGATCCCGGCATGGTGCTGCACGCCAGCGCCCTGGCCGAGCCGGTGAAACTGACCGCCGGGCGCAAGCGTCATGCGCTGGTGCTGATGAGCTGACGCCGGGATTGCGCAGGTAGCCGGGGGCGGCTGCCCCCGGACCCCCGGGACCTATTTAAGAACAGATGAAAGAATAAAAGAAGTCGAT